>NZ_JAAGNZ010000001.1:0-1334253 GCF_010747415.1 Spirosoma agri
TATTTGTGACTAAACTAGTTAATCACGTTGTCATTAGCCTTATTTGATGCTAACCTATTTGATGTCAATACGTCAAAGAACTGTCTCTCTTTCGAGATTGTGGCCAACCGTTGTTGGCCTTCCTTATATTTGGGAGTGCAAAGGTATTGCACTTTTTCTTTCTTGTCAAGAAAAATTTGAAATTTATTTTTTCAAATTTTTCAACTTTCTCCTGTTTAACTACTTGATAAGAAGGCGATTACTATTTGCTAGCTACCGTCTGTTCGTGTTTGGGAGTGCAAAAGTAGGAGACTATTTTTATGAATGCAAGTCTCTTACAAAAGTTTTTCAAATAATTTAATCGGCCTGTAAGAATGGATAAGCAAAGTGCCTGGGACTCACATAAGTTTCCTTAATTGTACGTGCGGAAACCCACCGGTACAAATTCAGCGCAGATCCCGCCTTATCATTCGTTCCAGACGCCCGGGCACCGCCAAATGGCTGTTGTCCCACTACCGCCCCCGTTGGTTTGTCGTTAATATAAAAGTTACCAGCGGCATTCTGGAGCACTTTTGATACTTGATCGATCACATACCGGTCCTTCGCAAAGATAGATCCTGTCAGCGCATAAGGCGATGTTGTGTCGACAACCTGAAGAATAGCGTCAAATTCAGATGGCTCGTACACATAGATCGACAGTACGGGTCCGAATATCTCTTCGCACATGGTTCTGTATTGAGGATCGTTTACCTGTAGGACGGTTGGTTCTATAAAATACCCTTTCGAGCCGTCGTAGTTTCCACCGGCCACAATCCGTACCGCATCACTTTTTTTAGCCGCATCTATATAAGCTGTGATTTTTTTAAACGATTTTTCATCGATCACAGCATTAACGAAATTGGTAAAGTCTTCGACCGCGCCTGTTTTGATCTCGCTTAGGAATTGTTTCACTTTTGCTTCAACAGCTGGCCACAATGTTGATGGAATGTACGCGCGTGAGGCAGCTGAACATTTCTGCCCCTGGTATTCGAAGGCACCACGCACCAGCCCTGTCGCCACTTCTTCCGCATCTGCGGATTCGTGGGCAACGACGAAATCTTTACCCCCTGTTTCACCAACGATACGAGGATACGATTTGTATTTGTGGATATTGGCTCCAATCGTTCCCCAGATGGTTTGAAAGACACCGGTACTACCGGTGAAATGAATGCCTGCAAAATCCGGATGATTAAAAATCACGTCACCAGCCACAGGGCCATCCACGTAAATTAGGTTTATTACGCCGTCAGGTAGACCCGCTTCTGTCAATACATCCATAATGACTTTGGCGGATAATACCTGTGTATAAGCTGGCTTCCACACAACCGTGTTTCCCATCATGGCCGCCGATGTAGGCAGATTTCCGGCAATGGCCGTGAAGTTGAACGGCGTCAACGCAAAAACGAAACCTTCCAGCGGTCTGTATTCTAAGCGATTCCAGACACCCGGTGATGAATTTGGCTGCTGACGATATATTTCTGTTGCGTAATGAACATTGAAGCGAAGAAAATCAATGAACTCGCAGGCAGCATCAATCTCAGCCTGATATGCATTCTTCGATTGACCAAGCATTGTTGCCGCGTTGATTTTTGCCCGGTACGGGCCGGCTAATAAATCCGCTGCTTTCAGAAAAATGCTGGCTCGGTGTTCCCATGTCAAACTAGCCCAATTTTCCTTCGCGGCCAAAGCAGCGTCAATTGCCTGCTCAACATGCTGTGCATCTCCCTCGTGAAAATACCCGAGCGTATGCTGATGATCGTGGGGTGGCGAAACCCGCAGTTTGCGCTCTGTTCGCACCTTCTGACCGCCAATGTACATTGGAATATCAGTTTCTGTAGCGCGGAAATCCTGCAAGGCTTTCGTTAACGCTTCGCGTTCTGATGAACCTGGCCGGTACTCTTTCACCGGTTCGTTTACTGGATTTGGAACGTTAAATAACCCAATCGACATAACTAATTGATGATTATGGGACGATATGGCCTTAGTTAGCAACGGTTACTCTGCTTTTCTGACCAATCGCTCCTTTTGTGTTGTGAAGCATTTTAGCCCGTAAATGTACGGGTTGGTCTAGTTATCCACTAATCCACATCAGTTTTACATATTTTCAGGGGCTTGAGTTCGATTCATTAAACTGATTTACCGTACTTTGTAACTTTACTTTGACTTTCTTTATGCGATTTTATAGCACAAATAGCCCTCAGCAAACTGTTTCCGCCGAGGAAGCCCTTTTTCACAGTTTACCTGCTGATAAAGGCTTGTACATGCCGACTCCCCTACCGCATTTAGGTGCCGATTTTTTCGAGAAGATCGCCGGTCAGTCGTTGGCCGACATTGGGTTTGAAATCAGTAAAGCTTTATTCGGTGATGAGATTAGTACGGCTGATCTGGAAAATCTGACTCATCAGGCTTTTTCGTTTGACACACCGATTGTTGAGCTCGAACCAGGGAAGACGAGTGTACTGGAGCTGTTTCATGGTCCTTCACTAGCATTCAAAGACGTTGGTGCTCGTTACATGGCAGGCTTAATGTCTTATTATTCGAACCGTAATGATAAGGAAGTAAATATTCTGGTGGCTACTTCAGGTGACACTGGGGGAGCTGTCGCGATGGGTTTTCATAACGTTCCGGGTGTTCGCGTTTCTATCTTATATCCCACGGGGCGGGTGAGCGAACTTCAGGAAAAACAACTGACCACACTTGGCGGCAATATTCAGGCGTTTGAAGTAGATGGCTCATTCGACGATTGTCAGGCCATCGTTAAACAGGCTTTTGTTGACCCTGAATTGAATACGCATCTGTCGCTCTCATCGGCGAATTCGATCAATATCTTTCGATTGATTCCACAGGGCTTTTACTACGTTCGCGCTTATGGACAGGTGCGCAAGTATAGCAAGCCCGTCGTTTTCTCTACCCCAAGCGGAAACTTTGGTAATCTCAGTGCCGGTGCCATGGTCCAACAAATGGGCCTGCCGGTAGCCCATTTTGTGGCAGCAACCAACCTGAACAATGTTGTACCCGCTTACATAAAGACGGGATTGTATGCAACTAAGCCATCTGTTGCTACGGTCTCCAATGCGATGGATGTTGGAAGTCCCAGTAACTTCGTTCGGCTTTCTCATCTCTACAGCGATGGGTATGATCGCTTCAAGGAAAACGTTTCTGGCTATTTTTACGATGATGACGAAACCCGGGCGGGGATGCAGCGAATCGATGATCAATACGGCTATGTGGCCTGTCCTCATACGGCTATCGGCATTATGGGACTAGAAGCTTATCTGGCAGAAACGAAATTGGATTACACGGGTGTTGCTCTGGCTACGGCTCATCCGTCGAAATTTAAGCCGCTGGTCGAAGAGGTTCTAGGACGCCCTATTCGTGTTCCTGAGCGGCTAGCCATTTTGGCTGATCGGGATAAGCAAAGCATCCGCATCCCTGCTGATTACGAGGTTTTCAAAGAATCTTTACTGCAATCCGTTTCCTAAACGGTTATCCACAAAAAAGGCCTGACAGTCAAACGGCAGGCCTTTTTTGTGGATAACTACCAACACACGTGGATAACTAGTAACACAATTAATTAACGGTATCCCCACGCAGCGCCCGGAATCGTTTCCTGGATTCGGCACCATAAATACTTCCGGGGTATTGTGTCAGAACCTTTTGGTATGCGTCCATAGCGGCTGCTTTATCTTTCAGCCGATCTTCATAAATCTTTCCCTGCGTAAACAGCGCATCATCACCCAGAATATCTTTCGGGTAGGAAGCGGTTATCTTTTTCAAATCTTCCAGCGCTTCTGCGTTCTTCCCCTGTTTAAGGTAAGTATTTGCGCGAAGCCAAAGGATCTCATCAGCCAGTGGGTGTTCGGCGTACTTTGTCCACATGCCTTTGAGCGCTTCAATAGCTTCATCCGTTTTATTTTGAAACAGCAGCAGATCGATGGCTGCGTATTCGCGCATGGCGGCTTCGGTACTATCCATGCCCGTGTTATCCACAATCAGCAAACTTAACTGCTCGGCATCGTTGGCTATTTCGCGCGATGTAGCAATTTTCAATACATCCAGAATATCCTTGGCTACCACTAGATTTCCTCGGTAGTAGTGAAGCTTGGCATTTTTCAGCTTAGCCTCATAACCCAGCAACTCTTCTTTTTGTGACTTTTCAACCTGAGAATACAGCAGTGTGGATTCCCAAGGTTCCCCTTTCAGCAAGTAGATATCGCCTTTGTCGAGTTTGCAACGGTCAACGAAATTTTTGTCCGTCTTACCCAATTCAATGGCTAGATCAAGCACCGTTAAGGCTGTGTCTTTGCTGTCGAGGTAATTGCCGTATAGATTGGCCGTACTCCGGAGGGCTTCGAGCGTTTTAACATTGGTGCCGATTTCCTGAAGCATTTTCTGGTAGTCACCAATCAATTTACGAATTTCAACCTTGTCAACCGGATACGTATTTTTCACTTGCTCTTCGCGAGCCTGAATAACCAGCCGCCGAGCAAACGGATAGAGTTGACCCTGTGGATACGTCGTGGTTATATATTCGAACGACTCAGCGGCTGTTTTGTACTCTTTGTTGTTCATCGCCAGCATGCCGAGATCATATACACGGCTACCGTTCAGTTTTACGCGCTTATCAGTCGCTTTCTCCTGTAGCAAGGCTCGGCCAAATTTCTGCTTTTGCACAAAATACCAGATCAATAATTCATTGTAGGCGAGTTCATTCGGTTCTTGCTGTATTTTGGCGTACAGGGCTTTTTCCACAAGTGGCTCATCCTTGGTGTTGATAAACCCCTGAAGGGCTGCCAGCACCGTTTCTTTTTTGTCTGGCTGTTTACTGGTTGTTATGATTTCATTGATCGCTTTTTCGGTTTGACCCGTCGCCCGGTAGAGGCCCATTAAGTCCTCGCTGTAGGCCGTTGGCTCCTTACTGACCTCTCGGGCCGTCTCGAGTGCCCGGACCGCCCAGCGGGCCTCTCCTGCTTCGTTGAAGGCACTCGCTATCTTTTCGAGCTTGTTGGTCGCTGACTTGCTCGATTGCAAAGCCGCATTAAATTGATTACTCGCCAGCACCGTGTCACCCTGTTGGGTAGCTAACTGGCCCATCAGCAATTGGTAGTATGGGCGGTTCGGCTCATCGCTTCGTTCCTGCTTGCGCAGGTATTTGGCGGCTTCATCCGTCTTGTTACTTTTTTGCAGGCTATTCACATACCGCGACAGGCGAATCCAGGTCACGTCGGTTTTCAACAGCTTGGCATATTCGTTCGCGGCTTTTTCGAACTCCCCTGCTTTGTAATATTCTTCGGCCAACGTCGCCCCCCCCTGCCCCAAGGCAAGTCCGGCTGACAAGAGCCACATCAGCCCAACAAAGACTTTTGACCTTATTAACATTTTATATAAAAGATTTTTTAAAGAAACATTATTATAACCATTAGCTGTGTGGATATGTGTATAAATAAGTTGTCCACTTCTCAAGATACATAATGTGGATAAGATCCACAACATATCCACGTACCAGTTTAATGTTATCCACTTCTAACCTACTGGTCGCTAGGTAAATAACATTTTATCCACATTTTTCTTGCATAACGAGTGTGGATTTGTGAATAAATTTTGTGCACATTTTCGAGTGGGGACAGCGTGTGGGTGAGTTTGTGATATGTCGTAGTTTCTCCACAAGAATCGTCCGAAAAAAAAGGGATGTGGATTACTGCTCGATTCATCCACATCCTCTTATCCCTTTATAAACAATTTATCCACGTTTAACCCCTAGTTATACACATGGTTATACACATAAAATTTTAACTTTTTTAATTTAGAATTGACCTTTCCCTATCAAGCTGAAAAAGGTCCTCTTAGGCAGTGAATAACTGGCTTATCGGCTCTTTTGAAAGAGATAGATCAAACTGGACGAGTTGCCTGTTTGCTTGGCGTGGTTATTCGAGGCTAATCCTATCCGCACACTTTTCAGATAATCGGTCTTACCTGTCATGTACCGTGTACTCAGCATAGCAATATAGAATGCGTCAAATACCATAGGCTTTTTGTCAACAAGCGTTAACCCATGTTTTTTGAATAGTACCTCAATGGTTGATGGGGTAAAATGATGCAGGTGACGAGGTACATCGTAAGCGGCCCAGTACTCCTTGAAGTACTGAGCGTCGTAAGAGTCTGAGTTCGGAACAGCAATCAGCAACGTCCCCTTTGGGTCAAGTAAGTTATTAAGTTGCGGTATTGTCTCGTTCAGGTTCGGAATGTGTTCGAGTACATGCCACAGCGTAATGATGTCAACGGGTTGCTTCCCGCTAAGCGATTCAAGGCTTGGCTGAATATCGGCGTTCAGTTTTTTTTGCGCAATAGCACGAGCGTCCTGATCGGGTTCCATCCCTGACACTTGCCAACCAGCCTGTTTACATGTATCCAGAAAAGCGCCCGTCCCGCAACCTACGTCGAGCAGTTGACCCTTGCCCCCGTTGAGTTTGTTGATCAGTGTTAACTTCGACTGAAGCGTGTGATTACGAACTAACCGATACGCTGTATTGATCAATCCACTGCTCTCATCATTGTGCGAAACATACTGCTCCGATTTGTAATAAGAGCCTATCGACGTTTTATCAGGTCGCGGGTTTGTAAATCTGAATCCACAGGTTTGGCATTGGTCAATCGTGAATTTTTCACTACTAACGAGATAATCTTTACAAACCAAAAAAGGCGTAAATGCAGTGCTGTCACAAACTGGACATGAGTGTGTGGTTTCCAAGATGAGAGGGTGAATTGCGTGAAAACAAGGAGGCCCTGATTACTTGTTACGCAACCAGGGCCTGACTAATTAATTAACGGCCCATATAGACCAGAAGAATCGAAACATCGGAAGGACTTACCCCGCTGATGCGGGATGCCTGACCAATCGTTGCTGGCCGAAGCCGTTTTAATTTTTCTTTTCCTTCAAACGACAACGCTTTGAGCCGGTCATAGTCGAATGTTGGATTGATCGACAAACTTTCCCATTTATCTAGTTTCTCGGCATTCTGTTTTTCCCGGTTGAGGTAATCCTCGTACTTGATCTCAATGACCGTTTGTTCCAAAGTCTCCTCCCCTACCCCAGGCATATCCGGAAGAAAACTCAGCAACTCTTTTACGTCAGACTGGTCTATCTCTGGCCGTTTCAGGAGTGTGTATAGACTGTTCTTCTCGCGTAATGGGGAACTACCCTTAGCTTCCAGCCAATCATTTATCTCTTCCGGTTTTACTTTAGCTAATCGTATTGCCTCGGTTAGTTGGGCAATACCACTACGTTTGGTAACCATCATTTCATACCGTTGCTGCGATGCCAGACCAATGGCATAGCCCTTCTCAGTAAGCCGCAGATCTGCATTATCCTGCCGTAATAAGGTACGGTATTCAGCTCTTGAGGTAAACATGCGGTATGGTTCTTCGGTGCCTTTCGTGATCAGATCGTCGATCAACACACCGATATAGCCTTCTGAACGCTTGATCGTAAATTCAGCTTCTTCGTTCACGTTTCGGTGCGCATTGATACCGGCCATCAAACCCTGACAAGCCGCTTCTTCATAGCCCGTTGTACCATTGATCTGACCGGCGAAAAAGAGATTTTTGACTAACTGCGTCTCAAGTGTTGGCTTTAATTGCGTGGGTGGAAAAAAGTCATATTCAACCGCATAGCCTGGTCTGAACATGCGTATATTCTCAAAGCCAGGTATTTTTCGCAAGGCATCGTACTGAACCGTTTCGGGTAGCGAGGTCGAGAATCCGTTCACGTAGACTTCGACAGTATCCCATCCTTCCGGTTCTACGAAAATTTGATGTCGATCTTTATCCGCAAACCGATTGATTTTATCCTCGACCGATGGACAGTAGCGCGGACCCAGCCCTTTGATCCGACCCGTAAACATGGGCGATTTTTCAAACCCTTTCTTGAGTTCGTCATGAACAGCCTGATTTGTGTACGTTATCCAGCAGCTGCGTTGTTTCGTCAGGGCTGGGGTATTCGTGTAGGAAAACTTGCCTGGTTTTTCGTCACCTAGCTGTTCTTCCATCAAATCATAATTGAGACTTCGGCCATCGACTCGGGGAGGAGTTCCGGTCTTCATCCGACCCGACTCGAAACCGAGCGTAATCAGCTGTTCCGTCAAACCCGTTGCCGCTCGCTCCGCTGTTCGTCCGCCACCGAATATTTTTTCGCCAATAAACATTCGACCATTTAGGAACGTGCCGTTTGTGAGGACAACTGCTTTGGCAAAAAAATCGACACCCAGACTGGTTTTTACACCCGTTATATGACCGTCTTTAACAAGTACTTCATTAACGGTATCTTGCCAGAAATCAATATTTCTGTTTTCTTCTAACGCTTTTCGCCATTCTGACGCAAACACGTGCCGATCGCTTTGACAACGGGGACTCCACATGGCAGGGCCTTTCGATCGATTCAACATTCTAAATTGAATCATACTCTTGTCACTAATGATTCCCGACAGTCCGCCAAGTGCATCGACTTCACGCACAATCTGCCCTTTGGCAACACCGCCCATAGCCGGGTTACACGACATTTGTGCAATGGTCTGCATATTCATTGTGATGAGCAATACCTTAGAACCCATAGTGGCGGCAGCACTAGCCGCTTCACAACCGGCGTGCCCTGCTCCAACTACAATGACATCGTAAGAAGAAAACATTTTTGATGATTTTTGAAAAATGTTTCACGTGGAAACTTTTCACAAAATTGATAAAAGTTGATGAAAAGCAAAAAAACGTGAATGACTTAATAGTAGGGCAACAAAAAACCGTCAGCCTTTGTGCCAGACTGACGGTTAAAAAAGAAACGGGTAATCAATCTCTATTTACTTACTTTTTGCAAATACTGATTGGCTTCCTTTTTGTAAAACAGATTATAGTTAGGCGTCACTGACCGAAGTACTTCAACCTGTTTCGTTTTATTCTGCATGTTCGTAGAATCAAAGAAAGAGGGCGAACTACGCTTCGTTGACTTAGCTGCTTCAGCTTGGCGCTTTGGATCTTCCTCCTGCTGCTTGAGCGCTTTTTCGGACTCAAGCAGGCGAGTCAAGATTTCATTCTGACGGTTGATGGTTTGCGGATTCACACGTTTATTGACCAAATCAGTTTCCGTCTCGTCCATTTTCTCCATTAGTTCTTTAACCTGCTTCTCCTGTTGCTTACCGGCTTCGGTCCCTTTTGCACTCTCTTCCAGCTTCTTAAGCAGATTACGAATCATCGCCTGCTCAGCGGCCATTTGCGAAAGTTCTTCGGAAAGTCCCCTGCCCGTCTTCCCGCCTTTTTGAAGCTGCTGCATACGGCCATTTAATTGCTTCTGCATCTCCCCCATCTCACTACCCGGACTATTTCCTTTCTTACTACCTTTTCCCTTGCCGGGCATTGCCATGGCATTCATTTGTTGCTGCATGTTTTTTAACACGTCGCTCAGCATCAAAGCAAGGTTGTTAATGGATGTCATAGCAAACTGTTGTTTCGAGGCTGCCATGCTCAGCCGACGATCACGCAATTGCTGAACGCTTTCGTCCATGTACGATTTCATGTTTGTCAGCTCGCGGGTTACGAACGACTGAATTTGCACGACACGGCTGGCCAATGCATTAAGACTGTCCTCAATAATTTTAGCATCATCCTGAAGTTTCAGTTGCTCTTGCGACAGCTTGGTCACGCGGGGATCCTGTAGGCTCATACCACGAAAATCCTTCATGACATGCTCTTGTCCGAAGGAAAGTGTAATGAGATTCTCAAGAATATTCCGAAGGTCATCCATGTTCTCCTGCATTTCCTGCATCTCCGACGACTCCATCGATTCCTTCATCGATTTGCTCATGGAACGCATTGATTTGGCCGATTTGCTCTGCGACGACGAAGCCTTTTTGCTTTGATTTTGTTTCATCTGCTTCGTGGCCTCTTCCATCTCCTTCTCAATTTCTTGCTGTTCCTTTTCTGAGGATTCAGGCTTGTTGAGTTCATCTTTCTCGGCCTGCTTCTGCAACTCTTTTAGTTGCTCTTCGGTCTTCTTAAAATCCTCCTGTGACTTTTCCTGTTGCTTCTGTTGCTCTTCAGACGATTCATTTTTCTTGGCATTTTCTTCAGCCTGCTTGTCCAACTGCTCCGCCTGTTTCTCAAGATTCTCCGCAATGTTGTTAACTTTTTGTTCCAGCTGCATTTGCTTGAAGAGCTTCAACGCCCGGTCTAGGTCACGTTCCAGATTGCGCTCTTTTCGACTTAACTTATCGAGCATTTCAGATGCTTTTTCATCCTGCTTGCGTTCCAGTAGCTGCTTCAATTGCTCATAAAGCTGTTTCGATTCAGGATCAAGCAAGTCATTGAAAAGCTTCTGCAACTGCTGCATTTTGTCCTGCATCTCCTGATTTTTCTCCGCAAAGCGCTGCTGCGTATCATTCGTTTTCTGGAACTGCTCCTGAAGCTTCTGAACCTCTTTCATCAGTTCTTCACGCTTCTGCAAAATATCCTGCAGCTGTTTCTTATCCTGAAAGTCTGACGATTTCTTGGTGCGCATTCGGTCTTCCATGGCGCTTAGCTCTTTCTTGATTGCCTGTGTTTTGCTAAGTGCATTATCAATTTGCTGCTCGGTCTTCTCCGCCGATTCATCGACTTGTTTCTGGATTTCAGCGTTCGATGGGATGACGAAATTCAACTGATTCGATCGGCTGGACTTGGGTCCATTCACACCATCGTTGTCCCACACCTGAACGAAATATTCCAGACGGTCTTCTTGGCCGAGCTTCAAACTGTCGAGCGACCAGTTATAAATAAAGTTCTGTGAGGTGGTCGATCGGTTGACAGGAATCTCCTTACTGTACATAGGTGATGGCTTCCCATTACGATTGATCTTGTAGTTTAACCGCAGTTTAGAAAAACCGTAATCATCCGAAACCAGCCCGGAAAGTGCGATATAATTGTACGTAACCGTGTCCTGAATACGATCAACCGAAATCTGTGGGAAGCGGTCGGGTATCACCTGAACATTGTACTGGATAGTTGACGGTGTTGAAATCTGACCATTCTTCAGCGACACCGTGTACATGGCGTTCTGCATTAACCGGCGATTGACCGTAAACGTGTTGGCATCCGCTAAGCGTGCTGGTGTGGGTTTAGCGTCGGTGTTAAAACGAAGCAAAAGCGAATCTGTGTGATCGGCGGCAAACTCCCAATTCACTACTGTTCCCTGTGGCACAAGCAGGTTACCAACGTTCGCCAACTGCTCGGTTGGCTTGTTGAGGTAAGCCGGATAATCGAGCCGAACGTTGAACGACAGTACAGCCGGGCGATCAATGAGCGTCACTTTATAGGTGGGAGAATTAAAACCTGATGCCTCTAAATGAAAATTAAGATCCCGTTGCAGGTTATCAAAATTGTAGGTAAACCGATCTCCCGACTGCTCAAGTTTAAACCGTGTTCCGTTGGTAACCACGTAAACAGATTGAGGTAATGCGTCGCCTGATAGCCTAACAGAAAGTGGGAAATCCTCATTTCGAAACGCCTTCATCGATTTGTTCTGCACGACAAATTGAAAAGG
Organism: Spirosoma agri; assembly: GCF_010747415.1. NCBI lineage: Bacteria > Pseudomonadati > Bacteroidota > Cytophagia > Cytophagales > Cytophagaceae > Spirosoma > Spirosoma agri. Next base: position 11,579 of record NZ_JAAGNZ010000001.1, read on the forward strand.
AGCTTCTTCTACAAATTCCTCATTATAGTTTACTAATCGCGTTGATGAGCTGGTGAAAAAGGCTGGATTCAACACTAGTATCAACAAGATAAGGGCAAGGGGCGGTATTGCGTATTTCAGAAACTGTCGGTTGCGACTAATCTGAATGGCATTAGAAAATCGGTTGATGAGCAACTGCTGTGAACGCTGATTCAGGCTTGCTTCCAGTAGGTCGCTCTGGTCGGTCGAGATACGCTGGAGCTGTAGCGTGTTCAGAAGCTTATCCCCTATCTCCGGAAAAAAGAGACCAATCTGTTTAGCCGCTTCATCATTCGATAACGGCTTGTTCAGTCCATAAAGACTCATGAGTGGTCGCAGGACCAACAGATATAAACCAGCCAGAACGGTCAGCAAAAAACCAAAGAAAAGAATGCCACGTCCTGTAGAATCGAACCGACCAATAAATTCGGCCGTGTTGATCAGTAAGTAGCCACTTCCGAGCAAGGCAATGAAGAACAAAACGCCTTTCACCAATTGATTCTGAAAGTAACGCTTCTTGTATTCCTCGATGCGTTGCACTAACATCGTGTACGAGTTTGATGAGTGCATAGGGGTTCAGGTTGAGCTATTGAACGAGTTCAGACTGGAAGTAAGTGATAACGTGTTCTTTTAGAAAATTCTCCTGAGCCAATAAATCGGCATGAGGAATTGATTTTATCAGGGTCCATTGAGGCCACCCATCTTTATCGTAGCCATCAAATGTATAATACCCCGATTGGCTCAAAACGCGGCAGACGGCAATGTGCATTAAGTCCTGTTTGACCTCTTTAGAAAATCGTCTGGGACCTTTGCCCAGTTCCTGTACGCCAATCAGGAATAAAACGGCGTTGAGGTCAGCCGGGCGTTTTCCAACCAACATTTCCAGTTGATCAAGCAACACTTCCCAAGCCTCATCTATGGGTTTTGTATTCACAGTAATCCAGGTATTTATTGTTCTGTGTAATTTACAATGATTTCTATTAACTAACGAACAATCACCATGTTTCGGTTTATCCGCACCCTATCCGTTGACTTTATAAATCTACTTTTTCCTACCCTTTGTCTGGGTTGCAATCGATCACTGGATATTAACGAAAAACTACTGTGTACGCATTGTCGAATTAACTTACCCGAAACAGGTCAGCATCGCCAGCCCTACGACGTAACGTTGCTCAACAAGTTTGGCGGCAAAGTGCCTATTGAGTTTGTTGCTTCGTTCATGTATTTCTCAAAAGCAGGAATCGTGCAAAAGCTAATCCATCAGATCAAATACAAGGGTCAAAAAGAGGCTGCAAAGGAGATCGCAGAATGGTATGGTAGTCAGCTGAAAGCAGAAAGTGATCTGATTCAGGATATAGACGTATTGATTGGCGTTCCGTTGCACAAAAGCCGTCAGCAACAGCGCGGTTATAACCAGGCTGACTGGATTGCGGAAGGACTTGCCGAAGCGCTTGGCGTTCCGGCACGAACAGACTTGCTTATCCAGAAACGGTTCAAAGAATCACAAACGCGAAAGAATAGAATCGAACGCTGGCAGAATGTAAACACGGTATTTGCGGTGCCTAACCCAGAAGAGATTCGGGGCAAAACCGTCGTAATTGTCGATGATGTACTAACAACAGGGGCAACGATTGAAGCCTGCGCCATTGAGCTATTACAGGCTGGCTGTAAATCGGTCGGTGTGCTTACGTTAGCTGCTACGCATCGGTAATAGAAACTATGGGGAATAAAAAAGCGGCCATTCATTGATGAATGGCCGCACTCTACGTTTATTTTTCGCTAATCAGGGACGCTATTTATTACGGCCAACACCGATCATCGCACAACGGAAACCAATCATTGCCGTTGCCGAATCCTGATCCAGGAATCGACGTGTACCCGGAGACAGCCAATACGCTACGTCATTCCAGGAACCACCTTTGTAAACGCGCAATTTATCATCGATCAGCGACTGCTTATTTTTCGAATCGTAATCCTTGGCTTCATCCAGGTAGCCGTTCCGACGAATCGGGTTCAGGTCATTTACATCCTGATACGATAACGGACGATAAACGTCATATACCCACTCATTTACGTTTCCGGCCATGTTGTATAAACCGAAATCATTGGCAGGATACGAATAGATCTCCGCTGTGATGATCGCGCCATCATTCGAGCGACCAGCAATACCCGCATAGTCACCACGACCACGTTTAAAGTTGGCCAGCATCTGACCCTGTTTCCGACCCTTCTTAGGGTTCCGTACCGACGAGCCATCCCACGGATAAATCCGCTGGTTGATCTGATTCTCATCCATGTACTGCGTTCCGATCAGGGCTTTTGCCGCGTATTCCCACTCGGCTTCGGTTGGAAGACGATAGTCGGGTAGAATCATGCCGCTTTCCAAACTTGGTTTTGACGGAGTCGTTGACGTTGAGGCTTCTGCCAGAGCAGGTTCTTCAGCTGCTTTGGATTTCCGTTTCAGCGAGAAACCGCCCCCCTTTTTCTTCGGAGCACCCCCCTTTGCCAACTCATTGTTTACGGCATTTGACCGCCATACCGCGTAATCACTTGCCTGTACCCACGATACGCCGACAACGGGGTAATACCGGAAAGCCGGATAACGAAGATACTGAGTAACATAGGAGTCATTGAACGAAAGTGGATTTGCCCAAACGGTTGTATCAGGCAAAGCCGCTTTTACTACTTCTTCGGACGAGTCGCGCGTGATGGCGTTTAGATACTCAAGGTAGTGGACGTTCGCCATTTCGGTTTCGTCCATGTAGAACGACTGGATCGAAACGGTGCGCTCCCGGTTATCGCGACTGTTCATCACGTCCTCTTCGAGCGCGCCCATCGTGAACCGGCCCCCTTCAATGAAAACAAGGTTCGGACCAGCTTTCTGTCCCGCAAATTTCTTGACCTGAAAACCATCTTTCTGGTTGTAAGCAATACCCGTAGCCGTACTTTGCTTGCCAGGTTTCACGCTGGTTGGGTGCTTAGACTTACAAGATGCAAGGGCCGCCGTTGCCAGTAGCACATAAGCCACTCGTTGCAGGTGATACTTTTGAATCATTGCTCTATTTTGTGTAAAAACGTAGGTGCAAAAATCGTAATTAATTTGTCAACTCTCCCAGTATTTCTGTCAGTTGCTCAACGGAATATACGTCGTTATGCGTAAATACTAGGCGGCTTTTCAGTTCCTTCAACGAACAACGGGCTGGATTTCGTTTAATGTACTCAATTACCTTGCCAAACCGGTCAGACTTGAAGAAGTCATCATTCCCGTTAGAAACGAAGTATCCTTTCAGGATATTATTCTTAAGCGTCAGTTTTTCAAGGTATAACCGTTCTGCACTCCACCGAACGTTCACCATTTTGATCAGATTTTTGACTTCTTCCGGCATTGGGCCGAAGCGATCCGAAACTTCCTGACTGAATGCGTTCAATTCGTCGACATCCTGAATACTGTCTAACCGGGTGTATAAAGCCAGTCTTTCCGAAATGTTAGATACGTATCGCTCGGGAATAACCACCTGAAGATCGGTTTCAATGATCGTGTCCGGTAAAGCCAGTTTCAGATCACCGGGTTTGGTCTCGAACAAATCCTTAAACTCATTCTCCCGTAATTCCTGCACCGCTTCGTCCAGTACTTTGTGGTACATCTCAAAACCCAGATCATTCACAAAACCACTCTGTTCCGCTCCCAGCAGATTACCCGCGCCACGGATGTCGAGGTCGCGCATGGCGATTTTGAATCCTTCGCCCAGGTCCGAAAAATCCTCAAGGGTTTGGAGTCGTTTCCGAGCATCCGATGTCATCACCGACGGCGGTGGAGTCAATAGATAACAGAAGGCTTTTCGGTTCGAACGGCCTACCCTACCGCGCATCTGGTGCAGATCGGACAGGCCAAAGTAGTGCGCGTTATTGATCAGGATCGTGTTGGCATTAGAGATATCAAGACCGGATTCGATAATGTTGGTCGAAATGAGTACGTCGAAATCGCCCTCGATGAATCGGGTCATCACGCGTTCCAGCTTATCACCTTCCATCTGGCCGTGGGCAACGCCAATCCGCGCTTCAGGAACCAGTCGCAAGATCAGGTTACCGATCGATTCAATATCGTTGACGCGGTTGTGAACGAAGAAAACCTGACCACCGCGCCGAACCTCGTAACTGATTGCATCGCGGATCGTTGCTTCATTGAACGGATGAACTTCGGTGGTTACAGGCTGGCGGTTTGGCGGTGGGGTAGCAATGACGGAGAGGTCACGCGCACCCATAAGCGAAAAGTGCAGCGTACGTGGGATAGGCGTCGCCGTGAGCGTCAACACATCCACTTCCACCCGCATTTCTTTCAATCGATCTTTTGTTTTAACGCCAAATTTTTGCTCCTCATCAATAACCAGCAAGCCTAAATCTTTGAATTTAATGTCTTTATTGACGATTCGGTGCGTTCCAATCAGAATACCGATTTCACCGGAAGCAACGCCTTTCAAAATTTCTTTCGTCTGGGCTGCCGTCCGGAAGCGGTTTATGTACTCAATTTTTACCGGAAAGTCGGCCATGCGTTCGCTGAACGTCTTGAAGTGCTGCATCGCCAAAATCGTTGTCGGCACGAGCACCGCTACCTGCTTATTGTCGGTTACGGCTTTAAAAGCCGCACGAATAGCGATCTCTGTCTTGCCAAACCCAACATCGCCACAAACCAGCCGGTCCATTGGGTGCGGCTGCTCCATATCGTCCTTGACATCGTTGGTTGCTTTCGCCTGATCGGGGGTGTCTTCGTAGAGAAAAGACGATTCGAGTTCGACCTGAAGAAAACTATCGCGGCTGTAAGCGAAGCCAGGCGCATTGCGTCGTTTGGCATACAGGGCAATCAGTTCGCGGGCAATGTCTTTTACCTGCTTCCGAATGCGTGACTTCTTCTGCTCCCATTCCTGCGAACCCAGCTTGCTCATGGTTGGCGGCCCACCTTCCCGACCGCTGTATTTCGCGATCTTGTGGAGGCTGTGAATGCTGACTAGCAAGATGTCATTATCCCGATAAATCAAGCGAATCGCTTCCTGTTCGTTGCCCGCATGATCTACTTTCTCTAGACCGGCAAAGCGACCGATTCCATGATCGACGTGGGTCACGTAATCACCGGGTTGAAGCGTTTTTAATTCGCGTAAGGTTAGCGCTTTCGATTTGGAAAACTTGTCCTGAACGCGAAATTTGTAATACCGATCGAATATCTGGTGATCCGTGAAGCAGGCTATTTTTAGCGCGTCGTCAATGAACCCTTCCCGCAAACCAACAGTCATCGGCTGAAACTTAACGAATGGGTCAAGTTCCTCAAAAATGGTTTTTAGCCGGTCGAGCTGTTTGAATGATTCAGCCGCAATGATGTTGGTATATCCTTTCGATTGATTCTCGCCCAGTACATCGACCAGACGCTTGAAATCTTTATTAAACGAGGGCTGGGGTTTGGAATGATACTGTTGCCGGCCCTCGGTTTTGAAATAGAATTTACGACCAAATTCCACCGTCCTGAAGCCTTTCAATTGATTGAGAAAGCTTCGTCTGGTTTCAAACAGATCATTCGGGTCTGCTACAATCTGAATACCTCCGCTGTTGGCCAATACCGTTGTAAAACTTTGCTCGGCTTTCTCGTAACACTTCTCGATCATTTCGAGCGTAAACTCAACATCTTTCACCCAGATCGTAGTCGCATCAGGCAGGAAGTCGAAGAATGGTTCGCGGGTTTCCTCGATGAGTTTGGTCTGAATATTCGGTATGATGTTGATAAAATCAACAGGGTCGGTCGATAGCTGCGATTCCGGGCTAAACTTGCGAATGCTTTCAACCTCATCATCGAACAGATCGATCCGGAATGGGAACTCGCTGGCAAACGAAAACACGTCGATAATGCCACCACGCACTGAAAACTGTCCCGCTTCGTAGACGAAATCCGTTTTCTCGAATTCATAATTCTGAAGCAGCTCGGCTACAAAGTTTGTATCCAGCTTCTCCCCTACCCGAATTGTCAAGGTATTGGCCTGCAATGACCGTTTGTTGATCACTTTCTCCGATAACGCTTCCGGATACGTAACCATCAGCAAGCCGCTTTTGGGAGCTGGATTGAGCTTGTTGAGCACCTCCGCCCGCATCAGCACGTTTGCGTTCTCAACTTCCTCATACTGGTACGGCTTCTTATACGACATCGGGAACAGCAAAACCTCCCGACCCAGCAGATTCTGGAGGTCATTGAAGAAGTAAGCCGCTTCGTCGCGTTCCGTCAGCACAAATAAGTGATTGCCGCCCACCGATTTGAAAATAGTCGAGGCCAGTACAGCGTCTAGACTTCCGGCCATCCCTTTGATTTGCAGGCGTTGCGGATCGCTGGACGGTTTGTGGCTGAACGGTTCAGCTAGCAATTTTATAAAACTATCGTCGGCGTAAATACCGAGCAATTCTTCTGGTTTCAAGCGACGTTCAGGTTGTATGAGCAAACGCGAAAAGCCGCTGGAAGGACATTCCGGCGGCACGTAGATGTAACAGCAGGTTTGGGAAATTTGTTGCGTCCCAGGCTTATTTCAGATCGGCCAATAATTTATAATCGATACTCTCCTGATCCAGCAGTTTCCGGATGCGGGGACTGTCTTCCAGCACAACAATTAGCTCTTTTTTGTCGATAGCCTGATCGTCTTCATCGATCCATTTCCAGTCTTCGGCGGTGGCATCCAGCAGGCTCAGGACGCTTCCCATTTTAGCCGGATCACGCTCTTTGCTGATAAAGTCATTCGTGTTGGTAACATATAAAACGATGCGTTCGTCTTCGAGCCACTGCAAATCGTTCAGCGAATCATTCAGCGATTCCAGGTTAAAACTCAGGTCAGGTATCTCCAGTAAGTCGGCTATCTCTTCGTAGAACTGGCGAAGTGTGACTGTCTTTTTACCATCGATATGGGCAATGAAGTCGTCTGCAAAGTGGGCTTCGAGTTCACGTTCCGACTGGCAGATTAAGATGTTTGGGGTCATATGCTTATGCTAAAAATTGGTGGTTTTGAAGGCTTTGGAAGATGTTTTCACGTGGAACTGATAATCAGTTACTTATAATCTTATGTAACCAGTTTAAACCTGGTTACTTGTACGTTTTTGGGCAAATTAAGCCTGCAAAAGTACCGCTCTTGCAGGCAAGAAAAAACCTCCAATCAGGAGGTTTTTTGACTTCATTAGTTCAATGAAAATAAGGGTATTCGAGCAGCCACCATATTGTGAAACATCAACTCGGTGATCATCGGTGTCATATACTTTATCAAGGGAAACTCCGATATTGATTCCATAACTTCCAACTCCGAATCGGCTTTGAAGATGCACCACAGCTTTTGGCGATCGACGGAAAGTGAATACGAAAGCAGGAAGCCTTTCTCCATTAATTCTTCCACTTTGAGCCGTTGGGCAGGGATGCGGTTTGTGAAACCTTCATCCATCACAGCCGGAAGGTCAAATTCAACCATATACTGGCTCATAGGCATTGTCGTTAAACGTCGGCCGGACAATTAGCTTCCGGCTATCAGCAAATTAACAATCTTTAGCTCATCTTCGTTGATCGAGTGCGGAAAATTTGGATACAATTTCGCCGTAACCTCAGCGCCCATTCCCCGAAATATCCCTTCCGATTCCAGAACACGCTCTTTTGGTACGTGCGAATCGTGATCACTACATCCCAGAAAAATGGGCGTGTTGTCGAAGGTGCCTTCGTAGTTTCGGGGTGTTCCTTCGGGCCCGATCAACCCACCACTCAAGCCGAAGACTCCACCATATTGGGTGGGATTGCGCGCTATGTATTCAAGTAATAGACAAGCACCCTGCGAGAATCCTAGCCAGTAAACCTGAGGCATCTTAAAATTGAAGTCAGCTTGTAACCTGGCCCGGAGACTTGCCAGAACATCTAACGCTGACGATAAGTAAGGTTCGTTTTCCTGCGTTGGCCGCAGAAATGAGTAGGGATACCAGGTGTTGCTCTGCGCTTCGGGAGCGATAAACGCAAAATCAGTATCGTTGATATGGCCTGCCAGGGAAAGGATATCGTTCGCCGAACCACCCCGGCCATGAACCATAATCATCACCTTCGATGCTTCTTCGAGCGGCTTTCCAGCGGTTCGGATGTTGTTCGGATTGTGGATCATAAGGATATGGAGATAACGTTTACGGGTAAGCACAGCGTCTCAGAGATTGTCTAATCTATGCGACGCTGTATTCCTCTATTTTATACTGATCGCTGGCAATGCTGCTTCCAGTTTTGCCCGGCGTGCCTCATATTGGGCAGGCAATTTGAGCGATGTTCCCAACTCAGCAACGGGCTCATCAACGGCAAATCCCGGTGGGTTGGTCGCTACCTCAAAAAGAATACCACCGGGCTCACGGAAGTAAATACTGTTAAAGTAATTGCGATCCTGAACCGGCGTTACGTGATAACCGGCACGCATCAATTGCTCCTGAATGACTAGCTGTGTTTCGTCCGAATCCGTCGAGAACGCGACGTGGTGTACGGACCCAGCGCCTTGCAACGAATGCACGTCCTTCGGCGAATGAAGCACATCCACGTAATTGCCGGAACCACCGATGCCCGCTTTAAACCGGAACCGTCCCTCCTCTTCACTAACGAGCGTATGCTGCATGCTGTCGGTTAGAAGCCTGATCGTGCGATCCGGATTCAATTCGTTCAGCGTGACCGTATGGAATCCGCGTAGTGAGAATTCCGCCGGAATCCGGCCGTTGTCCCAACCCGGACGCTGATCGTCGTTCGTGAACACGAGTTCGATACCCATGCCGTCGAAATCCTCGAAGCGCAGATACGTTTCATCAAAGCGTTTGTAAGGACCTGCGTACGTTATGGTACGCTCATGCAAGCGATCCATCCAGAATTGTAGCGAGGCTACTGGTGCCGAGAAGGCGGTGTAAGTTAGCTGACCAACGCCTTTACGACCACGGGGTAGTTTGCCATAGGGGAAGAACGTAAGGATCGTTCCCGGCGAACCCGTCTCGTTGCCATAGTATAAGTGATAGACATCCGGTGCATCGAAGTTGACCGTTTTCTTGACCAACCGAAGACCCAGGATGTCTGTATAGTAATCAACGTTTCCTTGCGTGTCACCGGCTAGCGTGGTAACGTGGTGAAGGCCATTTATGAGGGTTTCCATATGCGTATGTGTTATTAACGGGTTGATTGATTTACACCTACAATTATAATGTCATTACATTTAATGTATATACAATTAATTGAAAAAAAATGTTCAATAAAAAATGTCCAACCCGTAGAGGCCAGACATTTTTTATTGTTATCGGATCGCTTTCGGGCGGTCTGTGTCGTAGTAGATCAAATTTCAAACGATAGTTACTCCATCAGGAATGGATAATCTTCCTGCATGTAAACGTCTTTGTAAGCTTCTTCGGCGGGTGGGTATGGAGACTCTTCCGCGAATTTGACGGCTTTATCCACAATAACTTTGATCTTCTGATCGATGGCCGCCAGGTCTTCTTCGGTTGCAATCCCTTTCGACAGGATTGTAGCCTTCACCTGTTCAATAGGATCACGCATTTTGTACTCCTCAACCTCTTCCTTCTTACGGTACTTCTGCGGATCGGACATGGAGTGACCCCGGTACCGATAGGTACGGAATTCAAGAAAGGTTGGCCCTTCTCCGGCACGCGCGCGTTCAGCAGCACGGCTAACCGACTCATAAACCGCTTCGACACTCATCGCGTCGACTGGCTCAGAAGGCATATCGTACGCTTCGGCAAGCGTGTACAGATCAGTAACGTTCGATGTACGGGCAACCGACGTCCCCATGGCGTATCCGTTGTTCTCAACGACGAAAATAACAGGTAGCTTCCAGAGCATGGCCATGTTGAAGGCTTCGTGCAACGCACCCTGCCGAACAGCACCGTCACCCATGAAGGTGATGCAGAGGTTTCCGGTTTTGTTGTATTGCTCCGAGAACGCGATACCCGCTCCCATCGGAATTTGCGCACCGACAATACCGTGGCCGCCAACGAAGTTAACGGACTTATCGAAGATGTGCATCGAACCGCCTTTTCCTTTCGAGGAACCCGTTTGTTTACCGAATAACTCAGCCATGATCGCACTCGGATCAGAACCAAGGGCGAGTGGGATACCATGGTCGCGATACGCCGTAATCCACTTATCGTCTTTGGTCAGTGCTGAATAAGAACCTGACGAACAGGCTTCCTGACCGATATATAAGTGACAGAAACCCCGTATTTTCTGTTGTCCATAAAGCTGACCGGCTTTTTCTTCGAATTTCCGCTGTAGCTGCATGGATTCGTACCAGTACATGTACCGCTCTTTAGGATGCTCTGCTTTTGCAGCAGCTGGAGCTTTGCCGTTCTCTTTAGCGGGTGCCCGCTCGGATTTCTCTTTGACGCTTGCCATGAGGAATGAGTTCAATATAAATCAGCAGTCGGTTGGCGACAATTGAGAGCCTGTTTACCTAACAAACCGACCGTATCTTTGTTGCCAATATCAATTGCTTATTTAGTCCAATGAGCTAGATGAACAATTAACTGCTGCGAAATTACGCATTATAGTGTTATACAATACACCTATGCACCTGGAAAAGCTGAGCCTGACCAATTTTAAGAACTATGAAGATGGCCGGTATACGTTCGGGCGGCAGGTGAATGTGATCGTTGGACCAAATGGGAGCGGTAAAACCAACCTGCTGGATGCGGTTTATTTTCTGGCACTGAGCAAAAGTGCCTTCCAGAGTCAGGATGCGCTAAGTATTCTGCACGATGCCGACTACTTCATCCTTGACGGCGTTTTTGAGGAACACAATCGGTCTGTGCAGATCACGATCAGTATTCAGCGGGGACAGCGGAAAGTGTTGATGGCCGATAAGAAGCCGTACGAACGCATCAGTGAGCACATTGGCCGCTTTCCGGTCGTGTTGGTCGCACCGAACGATACGGATCTCGTACGGGAGCATAGCGAAGACCGACGCCATTTCTTTGATGGCGTATTGTCGCAGCTCGATGCCGATTACCTCCGAAACTACCTGATGTATCAGCAGATACTGAAGCAGCGGAACAGCTTGTTGAAACTATTTGCCGAACGGAACCAGGTCGACAATGACCTATTGGATACTTACGACGTTCCTTTGCTGGACCTGGGCCAGAAGATACACGATCGGCGGAAATTGTTCGTTGAGGAGTTTTTGCCTGCTTTCCGGGCCCACTACGCCTACCTGAGCGAAGCGCGTGAAACGGTGAATATTGTTTATGAATCGGAAGTAAGTGACTCGAACTTTGCGGAAGAGTTCCGTCATTTCCGTCGGCGTGACACGGTGTTGCAGCGTACGACCATGGGAATCCATAAGGATGACTATGGCTTTATGATCGGTGATGTGGCACTGAAAAAATTTGGGTCACAGGGGCAGCAGAAAACATTTGTAATTGCTCTGAAACTGGCCCAGTTTGATCAGCTTCAAGCCGAGAAGGAGGTCAAGCCAATCTTATTGCTGGACGATATTTTCGATAAGCTCGATGACCGACGCATCGGTAAGCTTATCCAGCTAATGGATGAAGGTACGTTCGGACAGCTTTTCATTAGCGACGCCCGCCCGGAGCGCACCCGTGAACTACTTGCCAATGTACAGACTGATGTACGCTTTTTTGAGATTGGCGGATAGGTAATAACGATCCAGTCGCAGTCCGATTCTTAACCCAACTTACTTCCCTACAAAATTTGGCCCGGCGCTTCGCAAGTTCGTCGGGTTTTTTGGTTGGTTCACGCTGATATTTCAGCCGTTCGTCACATAACGAAAAAGATCGTGGAAACCGAGAACTATATTTGAGTTTCCGAAGTTCATCTCGTAAAAGTTCTATTTTTTTTACGATGAAAGAGCGGATTCTGGCGGAGACTGAACGGTTATTTTGGCGATATGGTGTACGGTCTGTGACCATGGAAGATATAGCCAAGCAGCTTGGCATCTCGAAGAAAACCATCTATCAGCATTTCACCGATAAAGAACAGATTCTCTATCAGGTTTTACAGGATAAACTGGTCAAAAATCAATCTGAGATGGATTGTATGGCCATCAGTACAGATAATCCGGTGGAGGAAATTCTGCATGTACTCACCATCATGCAGAAACATACGGACCGAGTTAGCCCTAATCTACTAATCGATATAAAGCGTCATTATCCGCAGGCGTTCGCCTTATTCCGTCAATATAAAGAACGTCATATTATGCAGTCTATTCTTGATAATATTCAAAAAGGTATGCAGCAAGGGTTGTATCGGACTGATATAAATCCCGCGATTATGGCTCGCCTGCGAGTCGAGCAGATTGAGCTGGCTTTCAACAACGATATCTTCCCAACTGACGAGTTCAGCATGATGGAAATACAGCATGAGTTGATTCATCACTTCGTGCGCGGTATGCTAACTGAGAAAGGATTCACCATTTACAATCAGTATGTTACGCTTAAAGACGAACACAACCTCCCTGCTTATGAAAAAAAATAGTCTACTCCTCATTGTTACACTTTGTCTGTCGACGAGCTGGCTGAGGGTGATGGCGCAGGTACCTACGCAACCCTCGGTTGGTCAGCAGCCCACTGGAGCAGCCGCCAGCGGTCAGCAACCCGGAGCGCAACAACCTGCCGGTACGGGAGCCGTGGTAGCCCAGCCGGGTACTACACCGGGCACAGGTATCGCTGTTCCTGGTCAACCCGGCAGTAGTGAGTCGGGTGCTGTCCCTTCATTGAACCCCTCGACTGGACCGGTAAACCTTCAGCCCAGCGTAATTTCAACGTTTAATTCGGGATTAGGGCTTGCCCCAACGGGGTTGACAGCTACGGGTCAGGTAGGTACCGGAAAAGGGTTTACGTTACAGGAAGCGATTGATTTTGCGATCCAGAAGAACGTCAATGTCCGTAACAGCCAGCTTGATGCTGTAAGCTCCGAAGCACGGATCAAAGAAATCAGAGCTTCGGCCTTACCGCAAATTGCCGGAACTGCTTCATTAACCGATAACCTGATCATACAGCGAGCCTTTTTGCCTGCCAATTTTTTCGACGTAAATGCGTCACCTGATGCGCCAGCCGTACCGGTTCAGTTTGGGGTGAATTACGCTGGTAACGCAACGATCAATCTTAATCAGGTTATCTACAGTGCCAGCTTGAACGTTGGTTTGCGGGCAGCCGCTACGTATCGTGAACTGGCCCAGCGTAACCTGCAATCCAGTAAAGTTACTGTAGCCGAACAGGTCGCCAAGGCATATTATGGTGTACTGGTGGCGGTAGAGCGGGCGAAACTACTGGATTATAACATCAGCCGACTGGATACGATCTTCAATGAAACGAAGGCCATGAACCAGCAGGGTTTCGTTGAAAAACTCGATGTGCAACGGCTGGAAGTTCAGGCTAATAACCTGCGCGCCGAGCGGCAAAACGTGCAGAACCTGATCGAGTTGAGCTACACGCTGCTGAAGTTTCAGATGGGTCTAGGGGTCAATGATGAGATCACCTTATCGGAGCAGCTTCAGGATCGTTCCATCGACGATTTACGGCCCTTAATTTCACCTGACCCCACTTTTCAGTACCGCAGCCGGATTGAGTATTCGACGCTGGAAACGCAGATCAAACTGGCAGAGCAGGATATTGAACTGACCCAGAAAGGCTATTACCCGTCGGTGTCCGGGTTTGCAAACTACGGCTACAACAGCGGACGCAATATTTTCAGTCAGCTTATTACCGCTCCCTGGCTCAATTTTGGAACTGTGGGCTTGAGCTTGCAGGTGCCCATTTTTGATGGATTCCTGAAAAAGAGTCAGATCATTCAGAAACGGATCACTCTGCAAAAGGCGCAGAACAGTGGCGAATTGCTACGTAACTCGATCGATCTGCAAATCCGGCAGTCAAGCATCGTATTAAATAATGGTTTACAGACGCTACAAACGCAGCAGCGTAACCGTGATCTGGCGCAGGAAATCGTACGCGTGTCGCAGATCAAGTACAAGGAAGGTGTCGGTTCGAGCATTGAAGTCCTGAACGCGGAGGCATCGCTTCGTGAAGCGCAGACCAACTACTTTTCATCCCTATATGATTTCCTGATCGCTAAAGTAGATCAGGATCGGTCATTGGGTCGGCTTTATGTCGGGAACTAAGCACTACAAGTCAGGCCAGGTCAATTGGAAGGAGTTCAGGAGTCATGGCAAAATCAGAAACCTTAAATCGTAATCCATTCGAATGAAATCATACTACGCTATTGTCCTGGTGAGTTTACTGGCAGCCTGCTCACAGGAAAAAAAATCAGACCTGCAAGGTAAACGGGACGAACTCGCCGAGTTGAAATCGCAACAGACCGAGCTGAATTCGAAGATCAAAACGCTGGAAGGCGAGGTAACGAAACTCGATCCGAAGAAGACCGAGGAATCCCGGTTGAAAGACGTAACGGTGGCTCCTTTATCGATCGGTACGTTCAAACACTTTGTCGAATTACAGGGTACGATCGACGCGAAGAACAACGTGCAGGTATCGCCAAAGTCAGGGGGCGTCGTTACGGCGGTCTACGTGAAAGAGGGTGATCAGGTCCGGGCTGGACAAGCGATTGCAAAAGTCGATGATCAGCTTTTGCGCGAATCGGTATCCGAAGTGAAAACGCAACTGTCGCTGGCCAACACGGTCTTCGAAAAACAGGCATCGCTCTGGAAACAGCAGATTGGCACAGAGATTCAGTATTTGCAGGCTAAAAACAACAAGGAAACGCTGGAACGTCGTTTGTCGACGCTGAACGCTCAACTGAGTCAGTCAACGATAACGGCTCCCATTTCGGGTGTGGTTGATCAGGTAAACGTAAAAATTGGTCAGTCAGCCGCACCAGGTGTGGGGCTCGTTCGAGTGGTGAATTTGTCGCAGTTGAAGGTTGTGGCTAAAGTGTCGGACACCTATTCGGGCAGCGTACACAAGGGTGATGCGGTGCAGGTTCGGTTTCCGGATATAAGTCGGGAGTTGAGCTCACGGATCACATTCGTGTCAACAACCGTAGACCCGCTTAGCCGGACATTTACCATCGAGGCTCCCCTCCCATCGGATAATAGTTTGAAACCGAACATGCTGGCCCAGATCAAAATCAACGATGCCACGAAAGTGAACGCCATTGTCATCAACCAGAACCTGATTCAGGATACCGAAAACGGAAAGCTGGTGTATGTGGCCGTGAGCGAAGGCGGTAAGAAAATAGCCAAGGCAAAAACGGTGAAAACGGGCCAATCCTACGGAGGCCAGATTGAGATTACGCAAGGGTTACAGTCGGGCGATCAGATCGTGACGGCTGGTTATCAGGATCTGGTTGATGGACAACCAATCAATTTCTAATTGAACCGTTCAGCACATGAACTCGAAATACCTTCAACATGAAATTTGAACAATACAAAACCCTCGGCTTTACGAACTGGTGCGTCGAAAACCGGACGGCGATTTACATATTCACCTTCCTGATTACACTCGGTGGGTTGTTTGTGTACAACAACTTGCCGAAAGAGCAGTTTCCGGACATCAAGATACCACAGGTATACATCAATACCGTTTACGTTGGTACGGCCCCGGCTGACATCGAGAATACCATTAATAAGCAGATCGAGAAGCAGTTGAAGTCCGTTTCGGGCGTGAAGCGGATCAAGTCGAATGCATTGCAGGATGTATCGGTCATTCTGGTCGAGTTTAATCCGGATGTGGAGTCAGCCGAAGCCCTCCAGCGCGTTCGGGATGCGATCGATAAAGCGAAGCCCGATTTGCCCCAAAAACTGGATTCTGGCCCAACAGCGCAGGACGTGGATATTTCGGAGCTGCCGATCATGAATGTGAACATGGCGGGCAATTTCTCGCTGAAGCAGCTCAAGGAATACGCCGAGGATTTGCAGGACGTCATCGAGGGAATGCCCGAAATTCGGCGGGTCGACATCATTGGTGCGCTGGACCGCGAAATCCAGATCAACGTCGATTTGCCACGTATGCAATCCGCCGGATTGGCATTCAGCGATATTCAGCAGGCTATCCAGGGTGAAAATATCAACGTATCGGGCGGTGATCTGAACGTAGACGGTATTCGCCGGACGGTACGGGTGAAAGGCGAGTTTACGGACGTTACCCAGCTTCAGAATCTGCAAATTCGTACTGCTACGGGTGCAACCGTTCGACTCGGTGATATTGCGGAGGTGCGCGACAATTTCGAAGAACAGCAAAACTTCGCCCGGCTGAACAACAAATCGGTCGTCACGCTGAACGTCATCAAACGCGCTGGTGCTAACCTGATTTCTGCCGCCGACCGGATCGAAAAGACCATAGAAGAGTACAAGGAAACGCGCTTCCCGGCGGGTCTGGACGTGAAAATTACGGCTGACCAGTCAGAGCGTACGCGCGAAAGTGTCAATGACCTGATCAACACGGTTGTTCTGGGCTTCATCTTCGTGGTGTTGGTACTGATGTTCTTCATGGGTGTTCGGGATGCCATTTTCGTAGGCTTGTCGGTTCCACTTTCGGCGCTGGTCGCTTTCGTACTGATGCCGGTTGTTGGTCCCGTTGTTGGGGCTACGTTCACGCTGAACATGATGGTGCTGTTTGCCTTTCTGCTGGGCCTGGGCCTTGTGGTTGATGATGCTATTGTGGTTATCGAAAACTCGCACCGGCTCTTTAACGATCACAAAGACTGGGACATCAAACAGGCCGTGAAAGCGGCTGCCGGTGAGGTATTCGTGCCGGTATTGTCGGGTACGCTAACGACAATTGCCCCGTTCTTCCCGCTTCTGTTCTGGCCGGGTATCGTGGGTGAGTTCATGAAGTTTCTACCCCTAACGCTTATCCTGACTCTGTTTGCGTCCTTGTTCGTAGCGTACGTGATCAACCCCGTTTTTGCGGTCACGTTTATGAAACGGCACGAAGACGATAACCACGAGGACAAACAAAGTTTCGCCGAAATCAAGCGGCCACTCATGATCATGACCGCTCTGGCGGGTGTTGGCTACGTGATCGACCGTGGGATTGGCAACCTCTTTGTGCTGTTCATCATTCTGTATGTGTTCAATCACTACATCCTGACGCCGAAGTTGATCGTACCGTTTCAGGCCCATTTGCTACCAGCACTAAAGAACGGCTATCGTCGGTTGATTTCGTGGATACTGACCGGTTGGCGGCCCGTACTGGCTATCCTGTCTGGCTTTGCCCTGCTGATCATTACGTTCGTTATCGTTGATATTGCCAAGCCTAAGGTGCTGTTCTTCCCTAGCGGTGAGCCCGATTACATCTACGTCTATAACGTGATGTCGGTGGGTACGGACGCTCGTGTGACGGATTCGGTGACGCGGGTGATCGAGAAGCGGGTCTTCAAAATTCTTGATGAAAATAAGGCTACCGATATCGTTAACTCAGTTATCTCGAACGTTGGCAAAAATGCGGGTGATGCACAAAACCCTGATCGGGCGGCAACACCGCAGAAATCGAAGGTGACGATTGCGTTTAAACCGAACGAGGAACGGCACGGTATTTCGACGGATTCGCTCTTGGCTAAAGTCCGGATTGCCATGCGCGGTTTGCCCGGTAGCGAAATTTCCGTAGAACGTGAATCCAACGGACCACCGACCGGGAAGCCGATTGCCATTGAAATTGCGGGCGAAGAGTTCGACGAATTGAAGAAACTGGAAAAACAGGTACAGCAGAAAATCGCTCAGGCCGGTATTCAGGGAATCGACCAGTTAAAATCGGACCTGATTACGAACAAACCCGAAATTGTGGTTGATATCGACCGCGAAAAAGCAGAGCGCGAAGGCATATCGTCGGGGCAGGTAGCGCTGGCGATCCGGACGGCCTTGTTCGGCCTGGAAGTGTCTAAATTCCGCGATGCGAAAGATGAATACCCGATCATGGTTCGGCTGAAGCCTGATGACCGGAGCCAGATCGATCGACTGCTGAGTCTGAATGTTGTGTATCGCGATATGGTGATGGGCGGTCAGCTGCGGCAGGTTCCCATCACGTCGGTAACGAAGATCAGTTATTCGACGACGTTCAGCCAGATCAACCGGAAAAATCAGGAACGACTCGTTACCCTCAGTTCCGATGTTGTACCGGGTTTCAACGCCAACGAGATCGTGGCGCAGATTCAGGAAGTGATCAAAGACATCGAAGTACCAAACGGGTACACCGTCAAAATGGGTGGTGAACAGGAAGATCAGGCGGAGTCGATGAACTTCCTGGTGTCGGCGTTTGGTATCGCCATGCTGCTCATCTATCTGATCATGGCGACGCAATTTAATTCGGTGGTGAAGCCGCTGATCATTTTTGTGACGATTCTGTTCTCGCTGATCGGCGTACTGCTTGGGTTTGTTATCTTCAACAAAGATTTCTCGGTGATCATGTCGGGGGTCGGTATCATTGCCCTGGCCGGTATCGTGGTGAAAAACGGTATCCTGCTCATTGAATTTATCGAAGAGCTTCGGGGTCGGGGTATTCCGCTGCGGGAAGCCATCATCGAAGCGGGCGGTATTCGACTCACACCGGTACTCCTAACCGCTTCGGCGGCTGTACTGGGACTTATTCCGCTGGCACTGGGTATCACCGTCGACTTCGTAGGTCTATTCCGTGATTTCGATCCGCATGTGATTATAGGGGGTGACAGTTCTGTGTTCTGGAACATTCTGGCCTGGACGATCATTTTCGGCCTGACGTTCTCGACCATTCTGACGCTTGTCATTGTTCCCTGTATGTACTGGATCAACGAGCGAATCCGGATGAAGTGGTTTGGCAAAAAAGACCCCGCGCTGGAACACAAAGAACAACTGGAAGAGGAACTGGTGTAGACTAAAAAAGACCGATGACGCATGCCGATGGGGTTTTTTCCTATCGGCATGCATCGTTTTACCGCGTAGCATCGGCGCGCTCATGGCTAATTCTGGTGATTATATTCATGGTTTACGCTCACTCAGGTGACAACGAACCCCTGTTGATGAGAGAAGATTTTTATCGTTTATACCGTAACTCAAAAAAAATACACCTAGCTGTTTGCGATTGCAAGCTATTTGCCGACAAATAAGTACCATCGTTTGATCATGATCAATGGTCTTTCGGTTAAGTTAATCACGCTTTTATCCACACTAGAGTAGCCGCGCCTGAATTGTTAGGCGCGGCTTTTTGTTTGCACGAAGGGGTCAAACACGTTATCATTGACAGCTACTGTACACGCAAAAAACACTGGCGACTGGTACTGGTTTTATCTGTTAGTGGTAATTAGGGCTTTTACTAAATAAACGCAGCTAGTTGTGCGCGCAAACCCCCACAAACAAAGAACTCATCTTATTGGCAACCGGGATAATTAAATCCATTCATGAACCGTACTGCTCTCTTTTTTATTCTCCCGGCAATTTTATTGCTCATTGATACCTACGTCTACCAGGCGATCAAGACCCTAAGCCGGTCGGCCAGTGAAAGCACCCAGCGAACGATCGCTATTATTTACTGGGGCTTTACAGGATTATCGATTTTACTGTATGTGATCATGCAGTTCCTGCCGCCCGACTCCATTAGTCGTACTACGCGCACGTTTCTGTGGGCGGCCATCGCCATTCCTTACTTCTCGAAGTTTTTTGCGGTACTGGTCATCTTCATTGGCGACATTGCCCGGTTCTTTCAATGGGTCGTGTCGCTATTTTACAAACCCGAAGTGAGTGAGGCTGTTGTGGACACGACGACCAAAACTATGCCGTCCACTGATTCAATTCCTCGCTCGGAATTTTTGATGAAAACCGCCCTTGTCGTTGGTACGATTCCGTTGGTAGGCTTCAGTTGGGGTATTCTGTCCGGGGCTCATGACTACCGAATCCGCCGAATCAAATTACCGCTGAAAAATCTGCCCTCCGGCTTCAACGGCATGACGATTGCCCAGATCTCGGACATTCACTCGGGGAGTTTTTTCAATAAAACGGCGGTGCGCGGGGGGGTCGAGATGCTGCTTGGTCAGAAACCGGACATTATATTTTTTACGGGTGATCTGGTCAACAGCCACGCCGAAGAGGTGAATACCTATATCGATGTATTCAACAAACTAAAAGCGCCGATGGGTGTCTATTCGACCCTCGGTAACCACGATTACGGGAAGTACGTACAATGGCCAAGTGCGCAGGCCGAGCGACAAAACGTACTGAACGTGATTGCCGCTCACAAGCAGATGGGCTGGAATATCATGCTTGATGAGAACAAGATTCTGGAGCAGAATGGCGATAAAATTGCCCTGATCGGGGTTCAGAACCTTGGCTTTGGTCCGGCGGCACTGCGGGCGGGTAACCTCGCCAAAGCGTATCAGGGAGCCGAAGATTACCCGGTCAAACTGTTGTTATCGCACGATCCCACGCACTGGGATGCCGAAGTTCGGCCTAAATACCCCGACATTGATGTGCAGTTTAGCGGACATACACATGGGGCGCAATTCGGTGTCGATCTGGGCGATGTGAAGTGGAGTCCGGCACAGTATTTCTACAAGCAATGGGCTGGCCTTTATCAGGAAGGTGACCAGCGACTTTATGTCAACCGGGGCTACGGCTACATCGGGTATCCGGGGCGGGTGGGTATCCTGCCGGAGATAACTATTTTCGAGTTAACAAAAGCATAAGATGATGACGCCGAAAAATGGGTAGATTGAACGCTGGTAGCGGACAGTCTACCCATTTTTGCCTACTGGGTTAACTAATTCCTTACTCATTCGGTTACCTTATCTACCCAATCAATTAATCACCAAACACGCATGAAAATCGTTTTCATCACCGGGATTTCCTTCTTTATGTCGCTCTTCTCCTGGTTAGTACCCGATCAAAAAGAAGAAACGAGAATCCCCGTTTGCCACACAAGCGGTAATGATATGTCGGCGATGGCCGCCGATCCCGCCTTTCAGCGTCTGCACGAAGCGCCCCTACCCTTCACCTACACAGGTGCCGGTGAGATGATTAAGTTCTCGACCCCCGACGGCCAGTCTGCCAACGGATTTTTACTGAAAGCCAGTAAGCCTTCCAACAAGTGGTTGCTGGTCTATCAGGAATGGTGGGGACTGAACGATAATATCAAACAGCAGTCGGAAACGTTCTACAATGATCTCAAGGATGTAAACGTGCTGGCAGTGGATATGTATGATGGCAAAGTGGCTACTGAGCCAGCCGAAGCCGGAAAACTGATGCAGGCTGCCAGCAAAGATCGGTTGACCAGCATTCAGAAAGGGGCCATTGCCTACGCAGGTCCGAAGGCTGAGTTCGCGAGTGTCGGCTGGTGCTTCGGTGGTATGCTGTCGTTACAGTCGGCTATGCTGGAAGGCAAGCAGGCAAAAGGCTGTGTGATGTACTACGGCCGTCCGGAGCAGGATGTAGAGAAGCTAAAGACGCTCAATACGGATGTGCTCGGTTTCTTCGGAAGTCAGGACAAAGGCATTTCACCGGAATCCGTCAAAACGTTTGAAGAGAACATGCAGAAAGCCGGCGAGAAAGTGACCGTCAAAATGTACGATGCCGGTCATGGTTTTGCTAACCCGAGTAACCCGGTTTATAATAAAGAAGCAGCCGCCGATGCCTATAAACTGGCACTGGCCTATCTGAAGGACAAGCTGAAGGCGTAGCCAGTCAGTACAGGACGTTTTCCAGAAGAGCCTGATTGCAGCGATGCGGTCAGGCTCTTTTAATAAAACTTTAACGGTACTGCCAACGTTCTGATTAAACGCTGAGGCTGTAGATCTTTCTAACCTACAAATCGGGTGAAAGCCCACCAACGCGATGAAAACAACAAGATGGAGTGCGTTTATAGCGGGTGCTTTGTTGAGTGCAGCTTCGGTTAGTTTCGGACAGAATAACGGTCCTGTTTATGGGCAACCCTATCCAAATAACAATGGCTACAGCCAGAACTATCCAAACGGAAATGGCTATGATCAGACCTATCCGAGCCAACCGTATCCGAACACAAATGGCTATGATCAACGTTATCCGGACAGATACGCTAATGGCCAAAACTACCCAAACCCATATGGTCGATATGACCAGTATGGACGTCCTTATCTACCCGTGCCCGCGCAACCGCCGGTGATCATCGTACCTCCACGGGTTATTGTTGCTCCGCCGGTTGTGTATGGACCTCCGATTGTCGTGCGTCCATACGCTGTTTATGGTTACGGACATCACGGCTGGGGTGGCGGGTATAGAGGCCGTCGCTGGTAGGCAGATTTTCTTGTGAAGTGTTTGGTTTATAAGCGGTTCGAATCGATACGATTCTTAAACCAAACGATAAATGAACAGTTTAATAAACAAACAGTAGACAAAATCATGAAAACGATAAAACTAGTTCCTTTGCTGACCGCAGGTTTGTTGATCGTTCTGATGGCAAGTTGTGGTCCCTCATATGTTAGCACAGGCGTTGGATACGCTCCTCGTCCCTATTATGGATATGGTTATAACTCGTACGGATATGCTCGTCCATATAGCTATTATCGTCCGCCGGTGATTGTAACAAGACCAAACGTAATTGTGCGCCCTCGTTACAACGCGGCTCCTCGCTACTACAATAGCCCGAACGCTCGTAGTGGCTTTGGCGGCAATGGCGGAGGCTACCGGGGTGGTAGCCGTGGCCGAGGGCCAAGGTAATGGTATGTAATCATTAGTAAAACAATCCCCCGACATTTAACTGTGCCGGGGGATTGTTTTTATTACCTTACTAAAGCTGGTTCAGGTGGTGGTTGTAATCGCCGGATTGGATAATCGCTTTGTCGTCGGACGGGTAATTGTAGATATAAACCCAGCAGTCGATAATGGTCCCTCGACACCGGACGGGAACAATTATCCGAACATATTCAGTTGGTGACTCGAATTCAGAGCCAACTCCTTCGTAATAGTCCAGATACGTGAGAACGGTTTCGCTATTTTTACGTATATCATAAACAGTCCCCCACACGACTGTCGGGCTGTTTTTTTGATAGACTGCACCCGGATAACTCCCTAAATCGAGAAGCGTTCCCGGAAACGATCCTTCGCCGGTATAAAAGGCACGTTGACGAAGATATTGAGAAAATGCATTGTCAAAAGTTGGCCGCAACGTACCATAGACGAACAGAAAGTTAGACGAATTGCTCATAATAGGCTAAATAAGAGATTTTTAGCCAGTATTGCGACTTTCAGGGGCAAAATTGCGTTATGAACAAAACAGGTTGATGCATGAAAAAGACGAAATTACTTCTGTTGACTGCAGTGTCATTGATGCTGCTTGAAGTGCCACTTGAAACGATGGCTTCTGCCCGTGAACATACGACCGAAACAGTAGCCATCGGACGTAAGCGAAAGGGGTATAAAGTCAAGCGCGGAGGCCTGTTTAACACCGGATTGTTTCGCAAAAAGAATCCGTGTGGTTGCCCGAATCATTAAGCAATTGTTAAGAAATTGTATTTATACCAGAGATGAGCCTTTCTTTAGGCTTTTTTCGTTTTATTAGTTGTAAAATTCTGTGTTTCAGCGCAAAATTTTGTATCTTTGCGGCAAAATTATCTATCTGGACTGTGATTCGTGTGATTGTTATGATTACGCTGATTTGGATCGATCATAGTTCATCAGGATACACAGAAGACTTCAGTTCAGGACAGTATGCAAGCAATTCGCAACATAGCAATCATCGCCCACGTTGACCATGGCAAAACTACGCTGGTCGACAAAATTATTCACGCGTCTAAGCTCTTTAGGGATAATCAGGAATTTGGCGACCTGATCTTAGACAACAACGATCTGGAACGGGAACGGGGGATCACCATCGTTTCGAAAAACGTATCGGTTCGCTACAAAGACGTTAAAATCAACATCATCGATACACCGGGCCACAGTGACTTCGGCGGTGAAGTTGAACGCGTTCTGAAAATGGCCGATGGCGTTTGTCTGCTGGTCGATGCTTTTGAAGGCGCTATGCCACAAACACGGTTCGTGTTAGGTAAAGCACTTTCGCTGGGGCTGAAACCCATCGTTATCGTTAACAAGGTCGACAAAGAAAACTGCCGTCCTGACGAGGTACATGAGCAGGTATTTGACCTGATGTTCAACCTGGGTGCAACAGAAGATCAGCTTGACTTCCCGACCGTATACGGTTCGTCGAAACAGGGCTGGATGGGTCCGGATTGGAAAACGCCAACCGATAACATTACTTATCTGCTTGATACCATTGTTGAGCACATTCCGGCTGCACCGCAACGGGAAGGTCTGCCACAGATGCAGATCACTTCGCTCGACTATTCAGCTTTCGTTGGTCGGATCGCTATCGGTCGTGTACACCGGGGTATCCTGAACGAAGGTGCCAATATGGCTCTCGTGAAGTCGGATGGATCGGTGAAGAAAGTCAAGATCAAAGAACTACAAACCTTCGAGGGACTTGGTAAATTGAAAGTTGCCGAAGTCCAGTGTGGCGATATTTGCGCCGTTACGGGTCTTGAAGAATTTGAGATCGGTGACACGTTAACGGATGCCGACACACCGGAAGCACTAGATCGGATCTCGGTCGATGAGCCAACGATGAACATGCTGTTCACGATCAATAACTCGCCATTCTTCGGCAGAGAAGGTAAATTCGTGACATCACGTCACCTGCGTGACCGTCTTTACAAAGAGATCGAGAAAAACCTGGCGTTGCGCGTAGAAGCTACGGACAGTGAAGATCGCTTCCTGGTATTCGGTCGCGGTATTCTCCACTTGTCGGTCTTGATCGAGACGATGCGTCGGGAAGGATATGAACTACAGGTTGGTCAGCCACAGGTTCTTTACAAAGAGGACGAGAATGGCCATAAACTGGAGCCCGTTGAGACACTTGTCGTTGACGTACCGGAAGAAACAGCTGGTAAGGTAATCGAACTGGCGACTCAGCGCAAAGGTGAACTGCTGATCATGGAGCCAAAAGGCGATCTGCAACACCTTGAGTTTGAAATTCCGTCGCGTGGTCTTATCGGCCTTCGGTCGAATGTATTGACCTCTACGTTCGGTGAAGCGGTTATGAGTCACCGGTTCAAAGAATATCAGCCCTACAAAGGACCAATTCCTGAGCGGATCAACGGTTCGCTGATCTCAATGACCAGTGGTTCCGCTACGGCCTACTCAATCGATAAACTTCAGGATCGTGGTTCGTTCTTCGTTGAGCCCGGTGATGAGATCTACACCGGTCAGGTAATTGGCGAACATAATCGCCAGAATGACATCGTGGTAAACGTACAGACGGCAAAACAGTTGACCAACATGCGGGCCTCGGGTTCGGATAACAACGTCAAGATTGCGCCGAAAATATCGTTCTCTCTCGAAGAATCAATGGAGTACATCCAGAAGGACGAGTATCTGGAAGTAACACCGAAGGCGATGCGTATTCGTAAAATCTTCCTGGATGAGAACGAGCGCAAACGGAATCAGAGCAAATTTGCAATGGCTTAATTGCTAGGTTATATAATAAGTTTCAACAAGAAAAAGGTCTTCAGATTAATCTGAAGACCTTTTTCTTGTTAGTAGTCATCTAGAATGGTTGTACCAGTCGAAAGGCAGCGGTCTGTTTAATATCATCCGGAATACCGGACTGGGGCATAGCAGCGGTCGAATTTGATAAGGCTGCCTGTGCTGTAATGTACTCGTTCTGTCGGTGGGTATGGCGATAACCTGCAACGAACAGTGTTATCCCGACAACAATCATAGCCGTCTTCTTCATAACGTATTTAAAATCACTCAAAAATTGATCTTCATCCGAGAACAGTCTCGGTTGCAGTATTGCTAGTTCAGTCGTAGCTGTATCTGGAAATTGTTCACCAGCTTCTGTCGATAACGTTCCAGTTTCCGGTAAAGACCCACGAAAAGGAAGTACGTTCCAGTTTTCCTTTTGCTGCAGATGCCAGTATTCAGACTCCATACTTCCTTGTTTTAGTTCGTTAACCTGTACGTTTGATACCGAACATGTAGTAAGGTTTAAGACAATTGAACGGGGAGAACCGTTGTAACCACTTGATACTAATTTCGTTAGGCGAGGCTCGCTGATCGAACAGGTGGTTTTTGTCATAGTATCAGAATGAGGTTCAACGGTACGACGCGATAGAACCCAGTACATATAACGTAGTAACTACAGTTAATGTTAAATTTCCTGAGTTACCGGCATATACTAAGACGTGAAATACACGTTTGGTCATTATTAAAAACTAATTCCTAATCGAACGGTCATCCGGTTGTAGACTCTCGTTTCGTGTTTGGCAAGTTCATTCCAGAAAAGAGGTTTGTCGGCTTCCGCTTCCTGTCGTTTATAGCTGAGGGACAAAATGAAATTCGAATTGGTTGGCCTACCGATCCGGAAGCCAATGCCGGGCGAAATGACCCAACCGCCCGTGGTCTTGTAGCCTGTCGGATCTTCATTTAACCAGGCAACCCCCCAACCGGTATCCAGACTAGTGAACACGCGCAGGTTTTTTTGGCCGGGCTGCGCCAAATCGTAGCGGATACCAGCGCAAATGGGCATGAGTAAGGCGGTATTGTACCAATCGACACCCACCGTTCCGCCAACGGCCAAACGCGGACTTAGCTGAACACCATTGAAGGTCTGCGCAGTCAGGTTTGTCCGTTTCGATACTGATTCGGACGATTGTATCCCGTATCGAACCTGCCCAAATAACACGCCGAGTTCGGTCATGTTCGTAAAAACGGGCTTGAAGCGTTCCTTCTGCCCGAATCCTACGGTCGATATAAGGCTAAACAGGATGAATAATGACGTTCTCATAGCTAGAAGATTGCGGTTTAGTAGGGTCGATCAACCGCAATTTTACTGAGCTGACGCAACTGGGCTGGATTGGTATAATCGAATTGATAGAGCCCATCGCGACCGACCATAAGCAGCGTTTTGCCAAGCGGAATAACATCGTAGGCATTCATCCCGGACAGATGCTCCAGTTGCTTGATATCCATCGCTGAACTGGCATTGAACGATTTTAGACCATGCTGACCCTCACAGATGAAAAGAGAAGGAAAATCGACGCCTAACCCATGTGGATTCTGCATTGGGTAACTCTTGATCAGACGGGGACTGGTCAGGCTGCTCACGTCGACAACATCTAACTGGTTCGTAAATCCTCCGCACTGAGAGCCGTTTCGAAGGGTTACGTAGGCGATGTTGTCATGCACCACAACCGGATCACACACCCGCGCATGCTGGAAAGTGGACAGATGAACAGGTTTCGCCGGATTAGCATTGTCGTAGATGAGCATACCCGTCTGGGAGCCGATGAATAATTTGTCTTTGTACGGGAAAATCGTTTCTATACCCCACCCCATCGTTACTCTGTTGCGTGGCGTTGGTTTGGTCGCATCTTGAATATCAAACAGTTGTAAGTCTGACTGGCTCACGGTGTACAGAAAGTTATCGTACAAGGCAAATCGCGCCATAGACCCGGACGTACCATTGGTGGCCGGTGCCGGCGAACTGGAAGAGGATGCAAAATTTAGGACGCCATCGAACTGGACACAGTTTGGGCAGTTGTTACGCCATTGCCCGGCCGATTCGCAGTCGGTTTTGATCGTTTCTGTTATATAATCTACCCGCTGATCGCTTAGTGTGACGGTTTGCGTATTTACGCTCCAGAATCCGCCGTCAAACTGTCCGTTGGTGAATACCGACTCTACACGGCTAACTTCTTTCGGATGAGCCGGATCGCTGATGTCGAACGCAACCAGATCCATGTAGCTGTCGGCATAGAGAATGTTGTTCCGGACGGCCATATCGCCATTGCCGGGAATCCGTAAAAAAGCTACTGGATTTGGGGCTGTGGGATTCCGGTTATCAATGAGATGAATACCTTCTTTGAGCTCATTAATGAACAGATAACCGTCTTTGGTGTAAATCTTACCGGGATTCTGTAACGCGCGCGATTCTTCCACACGAACGCCTTCGCGAACCTGTCGAATCGTGAGAGTAACTGGCGTGAAGCGCTTAAACGTGCGGGTTTCTTCACATTGATCAGTGCAGCTTGTTTGTCCAATCGCAAGTATGACAAACAGAATAAGTAAACGATTGACGTTCATAGGCTGAAGGAGATGAGGTTATACTAGCAAGACCCGGAGTCCGATAAAAGCGTTGTAAGTATTCTACTATAAAATTGCCCGGCTGTCTTGATTACGGCCGGGCAATATTGATCTTACACAAAAAGTTAACAAAAATTCGTCTAACCGAAAGGCTCGCTACGTCAAATCTGCTTCACCATGAAGTTTGGCCTCACAATTTTTTATAGACTAACACACCGGGCTTCGGACCGCCGTGGTAGAGATAAAGCTGCGTTGCCGTTGGCGATTCGAATCGGACTACGGTCGCTAAATTAGCCAGATACTCTTGTTCGAACTGTTTGGCTGCGCCGGAACCAGCTTTTTCGGTACTGACCACTTCGTTGATCTGCATGGTTCCATCAACCGTTGCAAACATCCGGGCTGTGTAGTCATTCACCGATGATTTCCCACTGGCAAGAAACGGCGTTATGTCAATCGGTGGGTTTCGGTTGTCATACGTGAACTGTATGGTCACGGCAAAAGATGAGTCCGGTTTCGTGAGCTGCCAGGTACCAAGTAAATTGGCCAATACAGGTGCTACTTCGTGTTCTCTTTTTCCGCACCCTAACACAATGGCCAGGAGCAGCAGCGAGACGGCTAATCGGTTTATCATGAATTCGTTTTTGTTGGATCAGCGATTTTTCCAACAAATAACACAGTTCCTGACGTCTTTTCATGAATAACGAACACAAATGGCCGATTGCAGAGCTTGGCAACCGGCATTGATGTCGTCGAAACGCCCCCTGTCGTAACCGCAGCCGCTTCCGTACCCTTCTCATCAACAGCCACAAACGTGTTCTGTTTGACGAAGCTGAGGGTCAATCCACCCTGCGGATTCATCTTTGTAAAGTCGGCCTTGTCAGTGAACGCCGTGGACATGCCCATCGCACCTAAGACATTGTTCAGCTTGACCTCATAATTCAGCGTGAACTTGGGCAAGCCAAGATCCAGCATGGTATTGACCATATCTTTCTGCAACTGAGTCCAGTCAGAACCGCTGAAGTTTTTCAGGAGATCATCTGCCGACAATGATTCGACGGGTAATAGAACCGTCATGGCGAATTTGTCTGACCCGTAAGGCAGTTCGAAGGCCGAATACGTTGATCGGAACCCCTGCCGTACAGCCATGTTCTGCCGCATCATGCGTACCGTCTTCTCAACGCCCGAAGCCAGTTTAAACGGTGAATCGACGGTTAGCTCCGGATTGAATGGTGCTTTCCAGTCGCCTTTGAAATACAGGGCATTCAGCAGAAACATAATATTATCCGGTTGTATCTGATCGAGTACTTTCGGAATACGGCCATTGGTTTGCTGACTGGCCCAGCTATTGATTTTTCCGACGGTAGCCGGATCGTTAAAGTCTTGCGCTGACACTTCAGCCTTGAACTCTTTTTTCAGCACATCCTGAAACGACGTTGCTACCGAAAACGTGTTTCGATACCAGACCGAATTCGCCAGTGTCAATGTCACTTTTGAATCGACAGCGGGCAGATTCTCCATCAGATTCTGATAGGTTTGATTGGCTTCGGCCAGCGTTTGTGCATCGAGGTTCAACGCCTTCTGAATCTCCTGTGCCGTCTGTCCATTGGCACCGTTCAAAATCATACCAAGGGCAATATGGAGGCTCAGCGGAGAGATAAACACATTGTTTGCCTGTCCTTCCTGAGCGTTGACGCGTTTGGCCAGATCGAAGGCAAACTGGGTTGTCTGGGTCGCGAAGGGAGCCGAAACGCGCAGATCGCCGGTGGCCGTAGTTGTGTCCGTTCCTGGTGAAACGACGCTGTTGTTACAACTGATAGCCGTTAGAAAAACACCGGCAGTAACGGCTGCCAGCATTGAAAAGGGATTCGTTTTCATAGTACGGTAAGCTGGTTTTGGGTTGAATGGGTCAGTATACAAGGGCCAATTGTATACTGACCAATCTAGTCAGGCACCTATTTGCACTCGTTGAGCGCCTTGCGCTGAGCTCTCAATGCCTCAACGAGCGGCTCAAAGCCGGGAATGGTACCACTGCCATACTCAAACGTGACGCGATGTTTCTGATCACCTGTCTGAAGTTCAATGTATTCGGCGCCCCCATCCGCACAGTCGGGGCAACCGATTCGGTCGGGCTGTTTGGTAAACGCATTCACATTTGCTGCCGCCGTCTTCAAGGCGTTCCAGACATCATCGCTGATGGTAAACTGGCATGTCTTTGCTGGATTCCGCGGATTTCTGCTGGCTTCGGTCTGCGTGAGCGTGACCAGCGTACCGTTAAATTCATAATCGAACAGACAATAGCCAATACACATGCCAAAGGAAGTTCCGGTGCGGATCGTTACGGTGTCTGTTGTAGGCTCCGATTGAAGAGAAACGCTCGTACAACTACCGAGTGCTACAAAGAGTAGCATACCTATGACACGAAGTTTCATAACCAGCTAAAGTTAAAAGTGATAATCAAGGCCAAAGCTCATCCCTGTCGACGTAGGCGAACT
Source organism: Spirosoma agri (assembly GCF_010747415.1). NCBI lineage: Bacteria > Pseudomonadati > Bacteroidota > Cytophagia > Cytophagales > Cytophagaceae > Spirosoma > Spirosoma agri. The sequence continues at coordinate 42,165 of NZ_JAAGNZ010000001.1, forward strand.
ATGTACCTGCGACGTTGGCTGAGTAGTTTCGCCCAGCGTTGGCTGATACATACCAGCCAATGACGCCGACCAGCGACGGGAGGGACGATACCGGAACCGGGCCCCCATCGTTGCCGCCCAGGAAACAGGCCGGTAGACACCATCTTTCCCTGTAACAACAAGATCGTCACCGATCGTGTTACGAACAAAAATATTGGTTAGCAATCCACCCAACACCGCCATGCTCAGACGCTTGCGTGGGCGTATTTGATAGCCCAGCTGAAGAGGGACCTGAACGTACTCGAAGTTGTTGGACAATTCCTGCTGATACGGACTGTTGTACGCCTGATAGTTAGTGGCCGTGGCTACATTGTCGTAACTGGCTTTCGGCGTATTGCTGTAGGCCATATTGCTGGTAATCAAGCTACTCCGTACGGCGTTGACGTACAGGTTTCCGGATGTCGATGCCTGATCGGCGGCTAGACTTACGAAGGCCCCCGAAGCGACCTGACTAGGGCTCTCGACTGTAGAACGCGCGGCCAGATACCCTATCCCCGACTCTACTGACCAATGATCACTGAGTTGAACACCGGCCCCGGCCTGATACGCTACAGAAAAATTAGACCGGCTGTTGATCGATGGCTGACTGGTTCTGGCTGAATTGGCGAAAGCCGCCGTTTGCGTCGAACGAAGCGATACCGCTGGATTAAAAGAGCTTGGCATCATACTCACCGAAGCCCAGACCTGGCGGGATTCGTGTCTTGATTTAGTCGCTTCTGGTTCCACAGACAACTCAGTGGGCCGGAACCACACAATTCGCTGGATTTTCCCCGGAGACCGTAGCCGCATGGGCCGTAGGTCGAGCTGTTCGATGCTGTTTCGACGTAGTTGATCCGATTCACTACGATTCACATCAGCGACTGGTGTCATCGTCGTAAAAGCGACCGTTGCTGACGAATTGCTCGGTTGAATGAATACGCTGGCCTGATGTGACATAGCCGCATTTGCTGTTGATCGCACTAGCCGCTGAACAGTTGAATGCTGCTCGTTGTTCGCGGTTGATTGACTTGCGATCCGGGCCACCAATTGATCTACCGACGGTTTGGGTAATCGATTCGATAGCCGAGCTACTGCGTGTTCCTCCGGATGAATGGTCGGAGCGGGAACCGGCTGTTCAGCACTGTTTGCCGTTTTCTTGTCTACGCTTGCTAGGGCCTCTGATTCCGGCTTATTTGTTTCTATCGAGGCTACCCCCCCCCCATCAACTGGCTTGCTTGAAGCGTGTTGTGTGGTCTGTTTACTGGCTTCCTGCTGCGCAAGCTGCTGATGCGATGGTTGCCGGGATTGTGAGCCAATAGTCCACCAGCCTACCAGCAGTAAGGCTAAGGCAGCCGCGAGACCAACACCCCAAGTAAGCGGTTTCGATGCCAGCAAACCTGCTGTCCACAAGGGTATTATCTTCGTGCCGTTTGATTCATCCAGCCGGTGCTCAATAGCCTTCCACACGCGCGGTGGTGGTGCTTCCGAGGCCTCGTCGAAAGCCTTTCGCCAGAAATCGTCCGGTATGTTTTTATCTATTTCATCCATCGCATTGGTAGTAGTCACGATTGGCGGCCCAAAGCTGGGTGGCCATCAGCAAACCGTTTGTCCGATTGTATTTTCTGTTGTAATAGGCTGCGCGCTCGGGAATATTGTGACTTTGAGGTTCCCTCGGCTATGTCGAGCATTTCGGCAATTTCGGGATGGTTGTAGCCTTCGATTGCATATAAATTGAACACCGTTCGGCAACCGGTGGGCAGTTCCTGAATCAGTTGGAGCAGGTACTGGTAGTTCAACGAGGGTAGACTCTCATCGGCCTGAGGCAGTATCGGGGCCAGGTCCTGCACATCGGCGGTGTTCTCCCACGGTTTCAGCTTTCGCAATTGCTTGAGCGCAGTATTAATGACTATACGTTTTAACCAGGCTTCTAACGGGCATTCGAATCGGAACGAATCGATGTAACGGTAAATCTTTACAAAGGCATCCTGCAAAACATCTTCTGCTTCATCGGAGTCATGGATATACCGCTTGCAAACGACAAAGAGCTTTCCGGCAAACCGCTCGTAGAGCTGTCGCTGCACAATCCTGTCCTGTCGTCGGCATCCTTCGACTAATGCGTATTCATCCTGCATATCCTGTTGACACCTTACTAGACCTCGCTGCTGTTGAAACCGTTGGAACCGGAAAAAAATTTTTGCTGTATTTTTTTGAAAGATACGGCAATCGCTAGAATGGGATAATTTTTCCTGGTTAAGTTAATAAATGTACCTTTGAATAACATTCACTAGTACGTTATGAATCGTTATAAGGCGGTGTGCTGCTCATCTGGCAGTTAATCGATCGACCGAAATCGTTTGTGAAGAGATTCAGGAGAGAATTGAGGGCAGAATGGGTAACTAGGTCTAGGTCGCTGGGGGCAAAAAATAGCTTATTGGCCCTTTTTCGGACAATAAGCAAAGAACTGATTTTAAAGGCACAAAAATTGTTACTGATCGCCCGAAAGCAGTAGCACTCAGGGTCGAAAGTCGGGCGTCGTGTCGTCTACTGGGTCATGAGTAGCAACGCCCGAACAGCTGGTTGTGCCATACGCGATCGGTTTGTCATTTGTAAATCGTTCAATGGGTAGCCAGCTGCAAATCGCAGGGGCTATACCACACGGAAAACCATTTCTGGAAAGTTATATAAACAACAATAAGATCGTGCGATCACGATTGGCGTAGTGAGTATCTGTTATGAGAACAACTTTTTCTTTTTCGACGGCCCCCTTTATCCTGACAACGACTTGTTTTCTTTACCTGGCCGGACACGTTAATCAACAACCCATCTCCCCTATTTTCCCGTCGCCTGACCGCAGGCCGCTACAGCAGTCCAGTATCACTGCTAAAGCCGATTCGAATACGCTATACCTGCCGGATGATCTTCAGGCTACTTTGTGGGCCGAATCGCCTATGTTCTACAATCCGACGAACATGGATATTGATGCCCAGGGGCGGGTTTGGGTTACGGAGGCTGTCAATTACCGTAAATTTAACAACAAGGCATCCGATCGGCTCGACCATCCGGACGGTGAGCGGGTCATGATTCTGGAAGACACGGACGGTGATGGCAAAGCCGATAATAGTAAGGTCTTCGTGCAGGATCCCGATCTGGTATCGCCGATGGGTATTGCCATTATTGGCGACAAGGTCATTGTGTCGTGTTCACCAAATATCGTTGTGTATACGGATGCCAATGGTGACGATAAGCCCGATAAGAAAGAAATTTTTCTGACCGGTTTTGGTGGGTTAGATCATGATCACGGCCTTCACGCCGTTACTGCTGGTCCGGATGGTCGCTATTACGTCAATGCCGGAAACGCTGGTCCACATGTTGTTACGGACAAAAGTGGCTGGACGCTTCGGTCGGGTAGCTTGTTTGTTGGCGGAACACCGTATAACAAGCTCAATCGGGGTAACCAGGTCAGCGACGATGGGCGCGTATGGACTGGTGGACTGGCCCTGCGCATCAACCCCGACGGCTCCGGACTGAAAGTGATGGCGCATAACTTTCGCAACAGCTACGAAACGGCGCTCGACTCTTATGGCAACATGTGGCAGAACGATAACGACGACCAGACGGTGGCCAGCCGAACAAGTTGGCTGATGGAAGGAGCCAATGCGGGCTATTTCAGCAACGACGGTACCCGCAACTGGCAGGGCGACCAGCGGCCCGGTCAGCCGATTCCAACCGCTCACTGGCATCAGGAAGATCCGGGTGTCATGCCCGTCGGCGACATCACCGGTGCCGGCTCACCCACGGGCATGGTCATGTACGAAGGCGACGAACTGGGCTCGCAGTATCGGGGTATGCTGTTGAGTGCCGAAGCGGGTCGGAATGTTATTTTCGGCTATAAACCCGAACCCTGGGGCGCGGGCTATCGACTGCAACGCATGGACCTGATCAGCACCCTACCGAAGGCCGATGAGACCTATAAATGGAATAATGCTGACAAGGATACGCGTAAGTGGTTTCGGCCAAGCGACGTAACCGTTGGTCCCGATGGCGCGATCTACATTGCCGACTGGTATGACCCTATCGTTGGCGGGCATCAAATGCAGGATACCAAAGGCTACGGTCGTATCTACCGGATTACGCCAAGAGGGAAAAGCCTGAAAATACCCAAAATCGATCTTCGTACCACACCGGGGCAGATCACGGCCTTGCTGAATCCGGCGGTGAACGTTCGTATGCTGGGCTTTGATGCATTGCAGGAGCAGGGCGAAAAAGCGGTTGTACCCGTCATGGCCCTGCTGTCGTCGCCAAATCCGTTCCACCGGGCGCGGGCAATTTTCCTGCTGGCGCATCTCGGTGCAGAAGGGCAATTCGAGGTTGAGCGATTGTTAAAAGCGGCTGATGCACAAACACGACTAGTGGCCCTGCGCGCTTTGCGAAGCATTACGCCCGAAAACTCAAAGGCAAATCCAGTTTTGACTGAGTCGCAAAAGGCGCTTCTCCCTCTGTTGGGAAATCTTTGCACCGATCCTAGCGTGGCCGTTCGACGCGAAGTGGCGGTTGCGCTGCGCGACGTTCCTTATGCTGACTGCCGGTTGATGCTTCTGAACCTGGTTAAAGGCTACGACGGACAGGACAAGTTCTATCTGAACGCGCTCGGTGAGGCTGCCGATGGGAAGGAAGAGGCTCTGGTTGCCGATCTGCGGCCAACGCTGCCCAAGAACCCCGTTGAGTGGGATCAGCGCACGGCTAATCTGATTTGGGAACTCCACCCGGCTTCCATGGTATCACCCCTGCAAAAGCGGGCCGAAGCGCAAACACTCACCGCCGATGCCCGTCGGCAGGCGATCGTTACACTGGGATTTATCAAGAGTCGCGAAGCGGCCAACGCCATGATTGATTTGACCAAATCGACCGATAAGGCTGTTGCTGATCAGGCTACGTACTGGATAGGTTTCCGACGGGGAAATGATTGGGCCAAGCTGCTGAACTGGGATGAGGTCATGCCGACAAAATCAGCCACGCAGGACCAGAAAATGCTTGCCAAACAGCAACAACTGCTCGACGAGCACGTTTCGGACGCCGAAAAGCGGAAAATAGCTGCCGAGATGTCTCGGAATTCGGAGGGGGCCAGGGTGCTGATTGGACTAGCGGCAGATAATAAACTATCAGCTGATCTGATCAAAGCGGCTGGTCCCGGCATTCGTACCAACAAAGACCAGACGATCCGGACGATGGGTAAGGAGTATTTTCCCTGGAAACCACAGGCTGCGACCACAACCACCGCAGAAACCAGTCCGGCCGTCGTATCATCTTCATCGACCATTCCCCGGCAAAGTGCTTCGACAAAAGCAACTGCCGATGTTGATCTTGCACCCGCTCCTGGTTCTACCAAAGCGATGTCAAAACCAGCTTACATCGAACCTACGCCTGGTAAACCGGTTGAAAAAGTAGCCGAACCTGAAGCCACTGCGGCCAAGCCGGTCGATAAGCCAACGGACTTGAAACCTGCCTCCGTCAAGACGACTGGTAAAGTTGTGGAAGCTGAAACCACTTCCGTTAAAACGAATAGTAGAGCCGCCGACGTTGCCCCCACTTCCGCCAGAACGACCGATGCATCAAATTCTGCGGTCGCTAAAGTAGCGATGTTGACGGGTGATCAGAAGGCGGGCAAAGCAGTATTCAGGACGATTTGCACAACATGCCATAAACATGGTCAGCAGGGAACCGATGTTGGCCCCGACCTGACCCAGATTCATCAGAAATTAGATAAAAATGCGCTGCTGAATGCGATCATTTATCCGAGTGCCGGTATCGCATCCGGGTATGAACCATGGCTCATCACCACCAAAATGGGTCAGACGTACTACGGTTTTCTGGTCAGCGATGGTGAGCAGACTATGGTTATAAAGGGGATCAAAGGCCAGAAGCATACGATCCCGACCAATCAGGTCGCTTCCCGTCGGCAATACAAAACCAGTCTTATGCCTGACCCCAGTTCGTTGGGCCTGACCAATCAGCAACTGGCCGATCTGACCGCATTTCTATTGAAGCAGTAGAGAGAGAGAGAGGTTTTTCAGATTGATGTGTCTGTCATACGCCGTATCTTGGAGATACGGCGTATGACAGACACATCAATCTGAAAAACCTCCTAAGTTCAGCCACTGTGGTAATCAGATCGTTAACCAACTCACTTAACTACGTACCCCAGCTTCGCTAATTCCGCAGCGGTGAGGTTAATAACGTTCACATCGAGTTTTATGGGCGATAGTGGCGTGTCGGTAGAGTCCGTTTTTACCGACACGATCGTATCGATTACGTCCATTCCCTTGAAGACCTGTCCAAAAACGGTATACTTATCGTCGAGCCGGTGTTCGCCTTTCTTGTTCTGGACGATGTAGAACTGGCACCCTGCCGAAAGCATCTGCGGATTATCATCACGCCCGGCACCAACAGCTCCGTATACGTGCCGAATTGCTGGCCGGAATTCAGGTTTCAGCAGATACGGCGAATCGGCAAACCCCGCTGGTGTATCCGGGCAGCCACCCTGTGCCACAAAATTTTTGATCACCCGGTTGAACGTCAGTGTATCCCAGTAATGCTGATTCGCCAGTTTGACGAAGCTCGCTTTGTGATTAGGCGTTTCGTCGTAGAGCCAGAACAGCACGTCGCCCATACTCGTTTTGATTTGACCTATGGGGTACGTTTTCGCTGGCTTGGGTGGCGTTGAAAACGAAAAAAGGTAAGCAAGAAGCAGGACAAAAATGGGCATTGCGTTATCGGTTAGTGAGCTATATACGCTTAAATATACCGCAGGAACGGCAGGATATTAAACCCTCCCCCACAAATTGGGGTCATAGCTACAGTCGTTGTGGAAAAACCACTGTACATTCATCTATCCCAACGGCATACCTTCGTAACAACCAATGAATCCTGTTCTGACCCTATTTTTCGTCCTGATCGCCCTGGCTACGTCTGCTCAAAAAGTGCCAACCACCCCAGCGAAGCAACCCGATTACGCCCGCGACTGGAGACGGGCTGACTCATTGGCATCCAAAGGGTTACCTAAGTCCGCGCTCGATATCGCCAGTCGAATTTACAAAGAAGCTAAAGCGACCCGTAACTATCCGCAGGTTGCCAAAGCGGCCATGCACCGAATGATTTTTCGGAGTTTCGCCGATGAAGATGCTTACGTAGAGCTCGTTCAGTCCATGCAGGCCGACATTCGGGATACACCGGAGCCGTCCCGATCGGTGCTTCAATCTGTTCTGGCCGATATCTACTGGCAGTATTTTCAACAGAATCGCTACAAATTCTATGATCGCGCCACGGTAGGCCGGGCCACGATAGGCCGGGCCGCAACGGGTCGATCTGGTGGCAAGACCAGCCCGAAAGGATTGAACACGGCCACCGATTCGCCTACGGGAACAACCGATACAACGGCAGATTTCAGAACCTGGGATGCCCAGCAACTCGTTGGGGCCGTAACGACAGCCTATCTGTCTTCTGTTCGGGCGAAAGAGCTGTTACAGAAAACGCCAATTGCTGAGTTCGATGCGTTGCTCGACAAAGGAGATGCCGATACGCGTCCACTCCGCCCCACGCTGTACGATTTGCTGGCGCACCGGGCCATTGGCTTCTTTCAGAACACAGAACCTGACCTGTTGAAACCCACGTTCACGTTCAACCTTGACCAGCCCGATTATTTTGCCGCATCGGATGTATTTGCGAAACTGACCATTCAGAGCCGTAATTCGTTCTCCGGGCGTTATCAGGCCCTGGTGTTGTATCAGCAGTTGCTGGCTTTTCACGTATCGGACAACAATCTGGCCGCGCTCGCCGATGCCGACGTTATGCGACTCGAATTTGTGCATCGCAACAGCGTTGTTCCCAATAAGGATTCGCTTTACAAACAAACCCTTACGCAGCAGATCACCCGCTATAAAAATCAACCGATCGAAGCCGTTTACGCCTATCAGCTGGCCTCGTTTCTGGCTAATTTCGGAACGCCGGTTCGCCCGCTCGACAATGGCGACGAGGTATCGAACGAGGTAGTTAGCCCAGGTCCCTCTCGCTGGAATAATAAACAGGCTGCCGACATTTGCCGGGATATAATCAAGCGCTTTCCGAAGACACGGGCCGAACAGCAGGCTACTTACCTGTTGAATCGCTTGCTATTGCCGGTGTATTCGGTTACGGTAGAACACATCAACACGCCGGATCAACCCTTTCGCGCTCTGGTGAACTACCAGAACGTGGGTAAAATCACGTACCGGATCGTTCGGTTGACTGTAGCCGAACTGGCAACCTACCGCGATAATTTTGGTGACGATAGCCAGCGGAAGCGGCTTGGCAACTGGCTGAAACGTCCGGTCGTCGCTGAAAACGCGGTGACATTACCCGATGATGGCGATCTGAATCCGCATTCGATCGAACTACCGATAGCGGGTCTTCCCATTGGTCAGTATTTAGTGCTGGTAACAACAGACGGTAAATTTCAGGGGAAAACCGAGTCCGTTCAGTACGCATCGTTCTCGGTTTCCCGACTGAGCTACTTCTTACAGCCGGTAAACTACCAGGACATCAACCAAAAACTGTTCGTAACCAATCGACTGACTGGTTCTCCTTCGCCAAATGTGACAGTCTCGATTACCGAAGTAAGTGGGCAGAAAGCGCTTCGGACAGATGCAAACGGGCAGATTCGGGTTGCGCTTAATGGCATGCCCACGCAAACGGCGTTTACGTACCGGATTACCGATGGGACCGACACGCTGCTCACGGAGCGACAGTATCACTACCGCTACATGAGCGGTAATAATCAAGACGAAGATCCGTCGCGCACGTATACCAAGCTCTTCACCGACCGGGCTATCTACCGGCCTGGGCAGCTAATCTATGTGAAAGGGCTGCTGTATGAAGGTAAACAAAATCAGTATGCGGTAAGCGCCAATCGGTACATCAAGATCGAACTCATTGATCATAACGGCGAGCGCGTGACGCAACAAACGCTCAAAACAAACGAGTTCGGCACGTTTACGGCCAGTTTCACGGCACCCGTTGGGAAATTGACCGGTACGATGACCATTCAAACTCCCTTCGAATCCATTGCCGTTCAGGTGGAAGAGTACAAGCGGCCAACGTTTGAAGTCAAGGCTAATCCCATCAGGCAGTCGTTTAAACTGGGGCAGACGGTTACACTTACGGCGGAGGCCAAAACATTCTCGGGTGCCGTTGTCGATGGGGCCGATGTCCGGTACCGGGTTGTGCGGAAACTTCGGCAGCGGTGGTACTGGTGGTATATGCCGAGAACTACAAACCAGGCTGAGATCACGAATGGAACTGCCCAAACGGATGTGAAAGGGATCGTTAGCCTTACGTTTCCGGCAACGCCTGACCTCGACAAGTCCCGGCAGGACAACCCGGTCTTTGACTTTGAGGTAACTATCGATGTGACTGACCGAGCGGGCGAAACCCGGAGCACAACCCAAACGCTTCAGATCGGCTACTCGGCCCTACAGGCAGAACTGACGATTCCGGCGGAGGTCGAAAAAGGTAAACCGGCAGCTTTCCCCGTAAAAATTACCAATCAGTCGGGCGAGAATGTGTCAGCAAAGGGCCAGTTGATGATTTACAAGTTACAGCCGCCAGTTCGCCAGTTGCGTACCCGGTTATGGAGTCGCCCCGATCGCCAGTTCTTAAGCCGGGAGGAGTTTGTACGGCTATTCCCGAACGATCTGTATGCCAATGAAAACGATCCGCGATCATGGCCCAAAGGGGAAGTCGTACAGCAGCAGACCATCACGACGCCAGCGGATTCGCTGATCAAACCCGATCTGGCCAACTACGCAGCCGGTGAGTACGTGGCCGAATTAACCGTAACGGACTCTGCGGGTGAAACGACGAAAGAGCGGGCCTTCTTTGCCGTTGTCGACGATAAGCAACCGGTTGCCTCCGCGCGTGTCGATGGATGGGTGCAGGTTCGCAAAGCGACCGCCGAACCCGGTGAAGAAGCTGTTTTCTGGATCGGTAATTCGCAGCCGGGTTGGGTGTTGATGACCGTTGAAGAAAAACAAAAGATCGTTCGGGAAGAGTGGCTGAAAACAGACGGCCGCCCGAAACGGGTAACCCTCCCTGTTACCGAAAAACAGCGTGGCGGATTCGCCGTCCATTTTGCGATGGTGCAGAACGGTCGGCTTTATCAGAAATCGCAGTCGATCACTGTTCCGTTTACCAACAAGCAGCTTACGATTAAAACGGAGACCTTCCGAAACAAGCTAAAACCCGGTCAGCCCGAAGAGTGGACACTGACGATTGGTGGCCTCAACAAGATGCCCGCCGAGATGGTTGCGACACTGTATGATGCCTCATTGGACGCCTTTGCACCACTTAACTGGCCAACGAATTTTTATTGGCCCTACGCACCTGTCTTTTATGGCTGGCAATCGGGCAGTTTCAACGCGCAGTCCAGTGTGGCTCTGGTGTATTCAGAACGGCGGCAGTCGCCGATTCCGGACCGCACCTATGACCAGCTCAGCTGGATGGGCTATCGCTTTTCGCCCTACGGTAACCGCCCATTCATGCAAAAGCCGATCGGGCCTTTTGGCGAATCCGATCAGGCGATTCGTGTCACAATTCGCCGGACTGGTCAGGTCATCAGCGGAACGATCAAACAAAAAAATGGGTCGCCCATGCCGGGTGTTAACGTGTTGATCAAGGGAACGACAACGGGTGCAGCTTCTGACGCAAAAGGACTTTTTTCCTTGACGGCTGAGTCAGAAAAGGAGGTTACGCTGATCTTGTCGGCCCTTGGCTATGTCAGCAATGAAGTCGTTATCCGACAAAAAACGGTGTCTCTACAACTAATGCCCGATGTTCGTGCACTGAGCGAAGTCGTGGTGTTGGGTTATGGGACTCAGCAAAAGCGGTCCCTTAACGGGGCTGTCGCAAAAATGAACGCAAATCAGGCAATGGCTGCTCCGTCCGCGGCTGGTAGCGTTGCAGCCGATAAGGCCATGAATACGTCGGGTGCAGACAGCGAGCCGAAAAAAGAACCCGTGCTAATCAACCCCCGCACGAATTTCAACGAAACGGCTTTCTTTATCTCGCAGGCCAGAACCGACGATCAGGGACGCATTGTCCTGAAATTTACCATGCCCGATGCACTGACCCGCTGGCGTTTGCTGGCGTTTGCGCACACGAAAGATCTGAAAATCGGTACGCTGGAACGCGAAATCATTACGCAGAAAGAGTTGATGATCACCGCCAATGCACCCCGGTTCCTGCGCGAAGGTGATACGATCCGCGTAACGGCCCGCGTCAATAATCTAACGGACAAGGCTATGTCGGTACTGGCCAGTCTCAGCTTATCCGACGCGTTAACGGGCGAACCGATCAATCAGAAACTTGTCCGCACGAGTTTACAAACATCAGTTACGGTGCCAGCCGGGCTCGGGCAGGCTGTTGGCTGGACGCTGGTTGTACCGGCAGGGTTGGAAACGGTACGCTGCCGCTTAACGGCACAAGCTGGTACATTTACTGACGGGGAAGAGTTTACCGTGCCGGTATTACCCAACCGGATGCTGGTGATCGACACGCAGCCCTTCTGGGTTAACGGGACCGGAACGGGTTCGGCAAGTACGAAAGAATTCAAGCTGAAAGAACTGACGAACCTCAATCCCGAACTCCCCGTTCAGAACGAGCGATTGACAGTGGAGGTAACGAGCAATCCGGCCTGGTACGCGCTACAATCGTTGCCTTACCTGATGGAGTACAGCTACGAATGCGCCGAACAACTGTTTAGCCGGTTGTATGCCAATAGCCTGGCGGCTCACATCGTCGGTAGCAAACCGGCGTTCAAGCAGGTCATCGCCGACTGGCAGAAAAATCCGCCGAGAAGTCCATTGCAATCCAATGAGGAATTGAGGGCCGTCACGCTCGAAAATTCGCCCTGGCTGGCGGAAGCGCGGTCAGAAGCGGCTCGTCAGGCGCAACTCGGTCAACTGCTCGATCAAAACCGGATGGCTACCGAGCAGGGTCAGGCGTTCGAGAAGTTGCGGCAATTACAAACGCCAAGTGGTGGATTTCGTTGGTTTGGCGGCATGGAGTCCAATCTGTCGATGACGCTGCATATTCTGAGCGGGTTGGGTCATTTGCAGAAACTGGGTGTTCGTTTCCCCGACGACATGCAGACGGCAATGGCTGAGATGAAGACAAACGCCATTCGGTATGCCGATACTGAAATGAAGCAGTGGGTCGATGAGCAGAAGAAAGACAAAGCAACGTCTACCTGGTATTTTTCAGCGGTTCAGTATCTCTACGCCCGCAGCTTTTACCTGGATAAACCCGTTGACAAAGAGGTGTTGGCTTTTTTGAAACAACGCGTAGCCGACGATTGGCTCAAGCAAAGCTTACAAGGCCAGGCTCTTTCGGCGCTGGCGCTGAATCGGTTTGGCAACACGCAAACGGCTATGGCTATTTTACGCTCGTTGCTCGAACGGACACGGCAATCGGAGGAGTTAGGCATGTACTGGCCCGACAATGCCAGTGGTTTATCGTGGTACCAGGCGCCCATCGAAACGCAGGCGTATCTGATCGAAGCGTTTGACGAGATCAAACAGGATCAGGTCGCGGTTGACGCAATGAGACGCTGGCTGATTCGTCAGAAACAAACACAATCGTGGTCGTCAACGAAGGCAACAACGGAAGCCGTTTACGCCCTTTTGTTACGCGGCAGTGACTGGCTAGATACCAAATCGACCACGCAGGTGAGTCTGGGGGGGCAGCCAATCGAGAATCGGGTGACGAAAACGGAGGCCATTACGGGTTACCAGAAAGTGACGTACTCGGCTGCTGAGATCAAACCGGAGATGGGGGTTGTTCAGATTACGAAGCAAGGCAATGGACCCGCCTGGGGGGCACTGTACTGGCAGCATTTTGAGCCCCTGGACCGCGTTATGCCGGGTAGTGCGGGCCTCTCGGTGCAAAAAACGCTGTATGTGCAACACGATTCACCCAACGGTCCGCTGATCACGCCCGTAACGGCGCAAACCTCGCTCAAACCGGGCGATCTGATCAAAGTTCGATTGATTCTTAAAACGGATCGCGCGATGGAGTATGTGCACCTGAAAGACAGTCGAGCCTCTGGGTTCGAGCCGGTCGCGGCATTGTCAGGCTACAAATACCAGAACGGACTAGGTTATTACGAAGCCCCACGTGATGCCAGCACGGACTTTTTTATGAGTTACCTACCCGTGGGAACGCACGTATTCGAATACGATTTGCGAGTAGCCCAGACCGGCGATTTTGCCGCGGGTGTCGCGACGGTTCAATGCTTCTACGCACCAGAATTCTCCGCCCATTCGGCTGGTGAGCGTGTACGAGTGAAGTAACCTGTAACGCGGGTGGAAATCCGCGAGTTAACCAGCGTATAGTGCGGCTCGCGGGTTTCCACCCACGCTACGGTTTTAGTTGATAGCTACGGCTTCCAGTTCAATACCGAAGCCATAGTGTAACGGCAACACAGGAACGACCGAACGCGCTGGGCGGTGGTCGCCGAAAAATTGCCTGTAAACCTGATTGACGGTTCCCCAGGCGTTCATATCGGCTATGTAAACGGTCACTTTCAGGACTTTTTCGCGAGTGCTGCCAGCCGCCAACAGAATCGCATCCAGATTTTTCAGGATTTGCTCCGTCTGCTCTGTGTAAGTAGCGTTGGTCAGTTTTTCACCGGAGGGCGTAATCGGCAAAATGCCTGATATATAGATTACATCACCATGCACTACCGCCTGTGAATAGTGGCCACCAGGTTTCGGGGCGTTGGGCGTATCGATAAAGACCATCGTGAATAGAGAAGTTGTGAATAAATAGGGTCATGAAAAGCAATGGGGGTAGCTTGGCTTTTACCAATCTACCCCCATCATGTTAACTAGCGTCTATACTTTCTAGACAATAGCGTCTATCAGCGCGGTTATTATCGAGACGACAAAGCTGAAGAGTAAAGCCGCAATGAATCCCGAGACGTGAAAGCCGCTGACCAGATACGACGTCAAATACACCATCAGAACGTTGATGACGATAAGGAACAGCCCCAGGGTCAGTATCGTGATGGGAATCGTCAATACCGTCAGGATTGGCTTAACGAACGCATTTAGTAAGCCAAGTACGATCGCAACAATTAAGTACGTGCCAACTCCGCCCGATACCGAAATGCCCGGAATGAACATACTGGCAATGTAAACGGCTACTGCGCTAATAAGGATACGAATAATCAGTCCCATAGAAAAAGCTTGTGTTTGGTGAGCAACACCGATCAACCATCCCTCTGATGTATGACAGCGTCGAAAAGCAAACCGCAAACCCGAATCTATTGTTTTTGATGGCGGGACTGTAAAACAGCAATAATCTCGTCTAGATCAATATTTTTCTGTTCGAGGAGCACCAGAAAGTGAAAGAGCAGGTCAGCGGCTTCGCCTTTGAAAAGGTCGTCGTTGTCATCTTTCGCTTCGATCACCAGTTCAACGGCCTCCTCGCCCACCTTCTGCGCGATCTTGTTGACACCTCGGTTGAACAGCGTTGTCGTATACGATTTATCCGACGGATTGACTTTTCGATCGTGAATAATGGCTTGCAGATAGTTCAGAAACTGGCCCCGGCCTCGGCCTGGGTTGGCTTGTCCCGAAACAATCGGCTCTGTACTAGCCTGACGCTGGTTGACTTCATCGAAGCACGTATCAGCGCCCGTATGGCATACCGGCCCGGCTGGATTAGCTTTGATCAGTAACGTGTCACCGTCGCAATCGACCCGGATCTCGTGAACGTGCAGAAAGTTATTCGATGTTTCGCCTTTGGTCCAGAGCCGCTGTTTGCTACGGCTGAAGAAGGTGACAATATTATCGGTAACCGTTTTGTCGTACGCTGCGCGATTCATATAGCCCAGCATCAGCACCGTGCCGGTTTTGGCATCCTGAATCACAGCGGGAACGAGACCGTCGGGCGATTTGTCAAAGTTTATTTCGGAATTCATGCCGCAAAGGTAAGTCGCTAGGCGCGAATCGTCTGCACAAACGCCTGAATGCTCGCTGCCGAAGTGCCGTTTTCCTCCAGATGCCGGATGAAGGCGCTCCCCACAATGGCTCCATTCGCGTACTGAGAAGCCGTATCGAAGGTTTCGTGATTGTTGATGCCAAAGCCAATCAGCAGCGGATTACGCAGATTCATGGCCTCGATCCGTTCAAAATAGGCGCGCATGGCGTCGCTAACGCCCTTGACCGAACCCGTAATGCTGGCCGACGAAACCATGTAAATAAATCCGTCGGATTCTTCGTCGATGTGCCGGATGCGACTTTCGGCTGTCTGGGGTGTAATCAGACTGACATTAACAATGCCGTACTTGCGGAACGTTGCTGCATACTCAGCCAGATACAGATCAAGCGGCAGGTCAGGAAGGATTACCCCGTCTACGCCTACTTCACGACACTGCTGGCAAAAGTTTTCTATGCCAAACTGCAACACTGGGTTTATGTAGCCCATGAGCAAAATCGGAACGGTTACTGCATCGCCAGACGTATCTTTCCGGCAGTCGGACAACTGTGCGAACAGCGTTTTGAGAGACATGCCGTTAGTTAATGCACGCTCGTTGCTTTTCTGAATGGTTTCGCCATCGGCAACGGGGTCAGAGTAGGGCATACCAATCTCGACGAGATCGACCCCGGCAGCCTGTAAGCCCCGCAGAATAGGTACGGTATCGGTTATTGTAGGAAATCCGGCGGTAAAATAAACATTCAGCAATCGGTCGCTTTTGGTCGCGAACAGGTCTGTAATGCGGTTTTGGGTCAATTCCTGTGTCATTGTCATGCGGGTAGGAACCCGTAATTATGGCCAAGTGCTGGTTATCGCGGGCTTTTGCCCACGTTACAAAGGCTACAAATGCTTCGAATACGTACTTAAATCTTTGTCACCCCGTCCCGACAGACACACAACGACAACATCGTCGGGCTGAAGGTTCATTTTGGGCAGCGCGGCCAGTGCGTGAGCGGTTTCCAGCGCCGGAATGATGCCTTCGAGTTTGCTCAGTTCAAACCCGGCTGCCAGCGCTTCGTCGTCCGTGATCGCGTAGAAATCACCCCGGCCCGATTCGAACAGGTGGGCATGGAGTGGGCCGATACCCGGATAATCCAGCCCCGCCGAAATAGAATAAGGCTCAACGACTTGACCATCTTCCGTCTGCATCAGAATGGTACGGCTGCCGTGCAGGACACCCGGTTTGCCGAGGGCCGTCGTTGCCGCTGAATGACCCGATGTAACGCCTTGACCAGCCGCTTCTGCCGCAACTAGTCGCACCGATGGTTCGTTCAGATAATGATAAAACGCACCGGCGGCATTGCTCCCACCGCCTACGCAGGCAACCATATAGTCCGGGTTTTCGCTGCCGGTCTTGGCAAACAACTGTTTCTTGACCTCCTGCGAGATAACCGATTGAAAGCGCGCGACCATATCGGGATACGGGTGTGGACCAACGACGGAACCAATGATGTAATGCGTATCGATCGGGTTATTGATCCAGTGGCGCATGGCTTCGTTCGTGGCATCTTTCAGGGTCTGGCTCCCGGACGTGGCCGGAACGACAGTCGCACCAAGCATCCGCATCCGGTCAACGTTTGGTTTCTGACGCTCCATGTCGATGCTGCCCATGTAGACAATGCACTCCAGGCCCATCAGGGCGCATACGGTCGCCGTCGCCACGCCATGCTGACCCGCACCGGTTTCGGCAACGATTCGTTTTTTACCGAGCCGTTGCGCTACCAGAATCTGACCGATGGTGTTATTAATCTTATGCGCACCCGTGTGACACAGATCTTCGCGTTTGAGGTAAATCGTTGCGCCGATCTTCTCAGAAAGACGCTTCGCCAGAAACAGCGGAGTTGGGCGTCCGACGTAATCGTCAAGTAACTGCCAGAACTCGGCCTGAAATGCAGGATCGGCAATAATCTTGAGGTAATTCTGGCGTAATTCGTCAACATTCGGGTAAAGCATCTCGGGAATGAATGCTCCGCCAAAATGGCCGTAAAAGCCCTTATCTGAAACCTCGAATGAGGTTGCTGGTTCAAAAGTAGTTTGCATGGTAATCAATGCTTTCTGGGTACAATGCTGAATTCGGGAACCCCTATTCAGCCGGCGCTATCGTTTCTCAGTCGGGTAAGCGATCGCAACTGCTACCACAACGGCAAATCGCCAGCGATCGTTTTCGTTTTGTTGCGGGCGGATGATATAAACTGGAAAAGCGCCTTATACCGTTTCTTCTTCCTCAATGGGGCGAAGCCGGTCGATAAGCTCTTTTACTTTGGCCACGTCTTTCACGCCGGGTTCAACCTCGACGTGGCTGTTGACATCGACGCCGTAAAGCTTCATACCCTTCAATGCCGCTAGTTGATCGAGGTTGTCGAGGCCGATACCCCCGCTGATAAAAAACGGTTTCTCGTTATCGTAGCGACTCAGGATGCTCCAGTCGAAGGTGATGCCATTGCCGCCCGGCTGATCGCCCTTGGCGTCGAACAGAAAAAAGTCGCAGTGTGCTTTGTAATTGTTCAGCATCGAAAAATTGAACGAGGCATCGACCCGAAACGCTTTGATAAGACTCAATCCCCGATTGCGCAGGCTCCGGCAATAGTCCGGGTTCTCCGTACCGTGAAGCTGAACGTATTGCAAATCGTACTTCTTCACACTGCGCAGAATAAAGTCCGGGCTGGCATTCACGAACACACCGACCTTACGAATCGACTTCGGTAACGCTTTAACCACGTTCTCGTCCAGATCGTCACCGACGAAGCGGGGCGACTGATCGTAGAAAATAAATCCGATAAAGTCAGGATTAAGGGCTGCAATCTCCTTGAGGTTCTCAGCGTCTCTCAGACCACACACTTTAATTTTCATGATGTAAACGAGTTTGCAAAGGTCGGCATGCGTGAAGTAAAGTCAGTTACGATCGATCGTAAGGCAGTGGCTGGATCAGCGGTTTTCATAAAGGCTTCGCCAATCAGAAAACCATCGAAACCCGCCTGGAATAACGCATACATCGTCTCCGCATTGTGCAGACCGCTTTCGGTGACCTTGCCGAACGTATCCGGGATCCGTTCGACCAGGCGCAGCGATGTATCGATCGATGTCGTAAACGTTTTAAGATTACGGTTATTGACACCTACCAGATCGATCGTATGAGTCAATGTCTGGTCGAGTTCATCTTCATCGTGTACTTCGAGTAGCACCTGCATCCCCAGATTTTGGGCCTGCTGGCTAAGCTCCGCTACGTCGGCAGGCGTCAGGCAGGCCGCAATCAACAGAACCAGATCGGCTCCCCAGGCTTTGGCTTCCAGAAGTTGGTACGGATCGATGACAAAATCTTTACGCAGAATCGGCGTCGATGGGTTCGCCAGTCGAGCGGCTTGCAGATCTGCGGGTGTACCCCCGAAAAAAGGCTCGTCGGTCAATACCGATAACACGGCGGCACCGGCCTGAACGTAGCCTTGTGTCGTTGCCGAGACATCGGCCTGATCATTGATGATGCCTTTTGATGGCGATTTACGCTTAAACTCAGCGATGATACCCGTTGAATATAAATCCTGGATGGCTCCACGCGCTGATAGAGGCTGCCGTTTGAAGTCTGGCATCTGTTCCAGCACGGAGGCTGGTGTGGCCAGTTTACGTTGCTCCACCTCGATTCGCTTTTGGGCAATAATTTCGTCGAGAATCGTCATAGTAAGTAAGAGGATGTAAGCGTCAGACAGCTGACTAATTGATAAGAATTGTCTTCCGACTTCGTTCTCGCGTTCAGTTAGCTGATCAATTTCTTAAAGCTTGCCAGTGCCCGTTTGCTTTCCAGCGATTCACGAGCCATAGCGACTGCGTCCTGCCGATTGGCTGCCTTGTTGGCGGCCAGCAACGCCATCGCAGAATTTGCCAGAACGGCTTGTTTCTGAGCTGATGTTGCCTCGTCATTCAGCACATTCATAAATATTCGTGCTGACTCGTCGAGTGTTTGTCCGCCAGCCAGCGATTCCGGCGATAACGTATTCATTCCCAGATCTTCCGGTTCGAGAACCTGTTCCGTTTGATTGCTTATGACCTTGAATGGGCCAGTCAGCGAAATCTCATCGTACCCGTCCAGCGCGTGAAGGATCATAAACCGCTTATCGGTTTGCTGATAAAGGTACGCATATAATCGCGCCAATTCAAGGTTGAACACGCCAACAAGCTGTTTTTGAGGCCTTGCCGGATTGATCATCGGACCCAGCACGTTAAAAAACGTTTTCACACCCAGATCCCGCCGGATGGGGGCCACGTTCTTCATGGCCGGATGAAATAAAGGCGCGTGCAGAAAACAGATGCCAGCCGTTTCCATCTTGCGCTGCAACTCACCCGCGTCATTGGTAAACTGGTAACCGAGCCGCTCAATGATCGTGGATGAACCGACCAGCGACGAAACGCCGTGATTACCGTGTTTGGCCACACATTGCCCCGCTCCGGCCACGACAAATGAGGACAACGTAGAAATATTAAACGTGTCTTTTCCATCGCCCCCCGTGCCGCACAGGTCCATTGGATCATAAGCCGACAGATCAACCGGTAGGCACAGCTCAAGCATCGCGTCGCGGAAGCCTTCGAGTTCTTCCAGCCGCAGACTGCGCATCATGTAAACGGTCAGGAACGACGCAATCTGCGCCGGGTTATATTCACCCCGGCCAATTCCCAGAAGCACTTGCCGGGACTGGTCTTTCGTAAGGGATTTGTATTCAAACAGATGATTTAGAATCGCTTTCATAAAATTCGGTTTTATGTAGAGACGCATTTCCATGCGTCTCCTGAGCGTCAGCAATGATTACGCCTAACCTATGTCAGCAGACAATTTGCTGACGCATACCAGACCCAAGGGATTGCGTCTCTACATTAGATTGTTAACCAGTTCTCGATCATCTTCACCCCATTTTCGGTTAATACTGATTCGGGGTGAAATTGCAACCCCCGTACGTCGAAGCGTGTGTGGGCCAGGCCCATAACGCGCCCCTGTTCGTCTACGGCGGTGATGCGCAGTTCGTCGGGTATCGAGTCGGGCACAACGGTCCAGGAGTGGTAGCGGCCAACGGTTAGTTCGTCCGGGATGTTCGTAAACAGTTGTTCGGACTTGTCAATGACGGTGGCGCGGTGTGCAACGCCATGCAGCACATCGCCGAGATTTTCTAACGAGGCCCCAAATGCTTCGCCGATGCCCTGGTGCCCTAAACATATGCCGAGAATACTTTTGGTTGGTCCATATTCGGCAACAAGGTCCTGCATGATACCCGCTTCGGACGGAATGCCCGGTCCGGGTGAGAGCAGAATTTTGTCGTATTGACCGACGGCTTCGAGCGAAATCTTGTTGTTCCGAATCACTGCTGGCCGTTGCCCCAGCTCCCTCAGAATATACACAAGGTTGTAGGTGAACGAATCGTAATTATCTAAGACTAAGAGTTTCATAGTAACGCGGACATCTTATCCGCTGATGTTGTTAGTTATGAGTTTGTTACTGCTACTGCGGACAGGATGTCCGCGCTACAATGTTTTTGCCTGTTCAATGGCCATCCGAAGAGCGGCCAGTTTGTTGTGTACTTCCTGCAACTCGCTGTCGACGACGGACTTGGCAACAACGCCGGCCCCGGCCTGGTAATACAGCGTGTTGTCTTTGCTCATGAACGTGCGAATCATGATGCAGTGATTGAACTCACCGTCGAAGCCCATGTAGCCTATACTGCCCGAATAAAAGCTACGGCTCAGATTTTCGTAGCGATCGATCAACTGCATCGCCATGTGCTTGGGGGCACCGGAGAGTGTGCCGGCGGGGAACGTTTCGGCCACAATCTGCAACGGGTCCGCTGTTTCGGTCAGGTTGCCGACAACTTTTGAAACGAGGTGAATGACGTGCGAATAATACTGAACTTCCTTGAACGTCTCCACATTGACGACATCGCAATTACGGCTGAGATCATTGCGGGCGAGGTCGACCAGCATAACGTGTTCAGCGGATTCTTTGGGGTCGTCATACAGTTTCTGAGCCAGCTCCGCGTCGTGCAGATCGTCGCCGGTGCGCCGGAACGTTCCCGCAATCGGATATATCGTGGCTTTGCGATCTTTAACAACAATCTGCGCTTCAGGCGACGAACCAAATAGTTTGTAGTTGCCGTAGTCGAAATAGAACAGATAAGGCGACGGATTGAGCGATCGTAATGTCCGGTATACATTGAATTCGTCACCAGCGAAAGGCGTCGAAAACCGGCGTGACAGCACGATCTGAAACACATCACCCCGCTGGCAATGATCTTTGCCCTTCTGGATAACCCCCCGGAATTCGTCGTCCGTGAAATTCGATTGTTCAGGCCCCGCTGTACTGAACGAATACGTCGGATAGTTACGCCCCGTGATCAGATCACTGATGTAGTCGAGCGTGCTTTCGGGTTCGGTATCGCCATTCCGCAAATAGCTGTGCTCGAACAGATACAGCTCATCTTTGAAGTGGTTGATCGCCAGAACGTACCGGTATACGCTGAAAACGGCGGCTGGAATCTGATTTTCGGTCGGAACGGGGGCGTGTAGATTAATGTCTTCAAAGGTTTGCACCGCCGGGTAACCGAAGTAGCCGAATAAGCCGTTCGTGATAAATGAAAATGGCGCTTTTTCGTGTTGAAAGCTATCCTTGAATTGCTGAAGCGCAGCCAGCATGTCTTTGTTCTCCGGCAACTCGCGCGTCTGCTCTTCCTCACCCGGCATCTTGACGGTTAGTTTACCTAATGGTCCGCCGTTATGATCGTAGGTAAATTGGGCAACGGGATCGAAGGCGATGTAAGAGAAGCTGTTATCGTTCCCGTGATAGTCGGAGCTTTCGAGCAGAATGCTGTTGAGGAAGCGATCCCGAATGCGTAGGTAAATACTCACCGGCGTAATAATGTCGGCCAGCATTCGCTTATGGCGACTAACAACGCGGTAGGTTGTGGCGGTAGGAAGGGTTGTGTTCATGGATTGGACTGGTCAGTTTGGTGTTTTGTGGTATCGGACGTAAGTTTTCGCGGGAAAAGGGCATAAAAAAAGCCCACCGGGATGACGGTGAGCCTTATAGTATTTGCTGATAAACAACAATAGCGGCAACCCTCATCCCCAATGAGAAGAGTGCCACCACCAGATCATGTTATTTACCGAGTTATTCATCATTTCTAGTTTCCTGTATCGGGGTGGCGGGATTCGAATCGCCACGACCTCTACGTCCCGAACGTAACACGCTACCAGGCTGCGATACAGCCCGAAGGGAGTGCACAAAGATAAAGTGTTTGTTTTGTTATGGCCAAATCAATCGTACTTTTTTCTGCATTAAATTGATCAGCTCATCCGGTACTTCCCAAGGCAGTAAATGGCCAGCTCCCTTAACCTGGTCAATAGTGGCATCATTCAGGTGAGGCAGAACCAGTCTGGTTTGAACATCGGGGGGTAGCGCACGATCTTCTGTCCCGACAAGTATTGAAATTGGAACGTTGATGGCATGCATCCGGTCTGAAATATCTTCTTTACTCCCTTCCAGTAACCACGCATCCCAGGCGGGTCTGGAGGTTCGCAGGTCGTCGGCAATGATCTGCTCCTGAACGGCTTCGGCTACAGTTACCTCTGTGATGTTTTTGAGCGTCTGTTCCGCAGCCGAGCGCAGCCCGTAGCCTTCCAGTAGCTTTGTTCGTTCCTCGTCGGGGATGGGTTCGGGAACGGGCGGAGAAGGCGACACCAGCAACAGTGACTTGAGGCCAACGGGTTGACGGGCAGCCAGTGCCAACGCGATCTTCCCGCTCATCGAATGGCCAACGAGGACAAAGTCGGTTAACTCCATCGCCTGTACCAAACTGGCCACATCGTCGGCCATATCATCAACGGAATACCCCGTTGGCGATGACTCCGAGTCACCGCAACCCCGCAAATCGATAGCAATACATCGATATGTCGTTGCCAGTTGCGTCATGACCGATTGCCACTCCAGCGCAGAGCCGCCGAAGTAATGCATAAATACAATTGTTCGTGGCCCGCTTCCCTGATCCAGCACGTTGAGCTGAATGCCATTGACTGAAATACGCATAATACGTTGTCGTTGGCGCTTAAACCTGCGTTTTAAGCTTGGCTGGCTGATCCGTTATTTCAAGCATCTCGCCATAAGGAACGATGGTGATCTGCCCGAATTCTTTCAGCAAGTTCTTGTACGCTTCGGCTACGGGCCGGGGCTTCCGGTTGAGGTCATACAGGCCACACGCGTTGACCGTATTGTTGAGTTCACCCAGTTGAGAATCCCAATCGATCTGATCGATCAGGCTATACCACGTAAAACCCAGTACGGGTACGCCATCCCGACGCATGCGCATAATGCCGACCCACTGCTTATTGAGCCAGATCGGCGCCTGATCGGCTTCGAACACATTCGTTTCGGTATGCATCACGGGCATCCGATATCGCTCGTAATACTCCTTGGTAATTTCATACCAGCCCAACACATCCATTGAGGTTTGGATTGAGCCATCGGAAAGTTTAATACGCTCATTCCGACCGTAATAGTCGTTGCCCATAATTTGATAGCCCGGCGGTTTCCCTTTCATAAACCAGTTGTACTCGTCGCGGGTCAACCCGTTGTCCATCATATACATGGCCACGGTAGCCGTAGGCGGGTTTGCATATAGTAAATCCAGCGACAAAAACCGAAGCTCATTTTCCAGATTGGTTTCGAAAGAGGGCGTTGCGCTAAGTTCGTGCGTGTATTCCGCGCTTTCACTCTGAACAATGATGCAGTCATTCCGGTGTTTGGCGATCTGCTGATTCGCCATGATACTGGCCGCTGCACAGTGCTTAAGGGCCGTAACGAAGCCTTTGTCGGTCTTTAGCTGCTCGTTCCAGACGCCATCTTTAGCACTGATGCGAGCAGTGACGTAAATCTCATTGACGGGCGTATAGTAGCGTACCCACGGGTAGCGCTTGGCAACGGCTTCGGCGTACTCGGCGAAATGAATGGGTAATTCGGGATTTTGGAAATCGCCAACCCAGTCCGGTACACCAAAGTGCATCAGGTCCAGAATTGGTGTGATGCCAAGCCGTTTGATCTCCGCCATGACCAGATCGGCGAAGGTCCAGTCAAATTTTCCCGGCCCCAGGTGAATACTGTAGTAGGGAAGACCATACCGCAATACATTCAGTCCCATCTCCTTCACTAACCCCAGATCTTCCTTCCAGCGGTCGTAGTGGCCACATTCACGGAGTTGATCGCGTCGAACCTTGCCGTTCTGGATCGTTGGATAGGAACATTCGATACCCGTGGCAAACATGAAGTTGCTGGGGCTTTTTGTCGGTAAGCCACCGCCGTCATGACCTCCGGCTCCGCCGAATTGATCACCTTCGTAGTCGCCGTCGCCAAACTTTTTTTTGATAATGCTTAGAAAATTCTTTTGAGCCATAACGTTGTGATGCGGATAGAAACCCGCGATTGATACTAGCTGAATGCGGATTTCAGTCTACTTGTACGCGTCTAAAAAACGGTCTGCTGTTCGAAGC
The DNA here is from genome assembly GCF_010747415.1 of Spirosoma agri. Lineage (NCBI taxonomy): Bacteria > Pseudomonadati > Bacteroidota > Cytophagia > Cytophagales > Cytophagaceae > Spirosoma > Spirosoma agri. Next base: position 66,765 of record NZ_JAAGNZ010000001.1, read on the forward strand.
GCAAGAGCCATAATGGTTAAAGCCGGATTGACGCTGAGTGCACTCGGAAATGTTGAGTTGTCGCTGATATACAGGTTTGGAATGTCAAAAGACTGCCCGTCGGCGTTTACCACGGCGGTGTTCGAGTCATTCCCCATCCGACAGGTACCGATGACGTGCGCATTTCGAGGAAAGGCCCACACATTTTTAGCACCGGCAGCAGACCATATTTCACGCATAACCTTGTTGGCGTGCGCATTCATCCGCTCTTCACTTTCGCCATTCGAAAAATAGACGCGCGGTTTGGGTAAGCCACGGATGTCTTTTTCGTCCGACAATTCCATGTAGTTATGGGCATACGGCAAACAATCGCCCAGAATATTGATACCCGCCACGTGATTATAAGCCGATGCCGCCTGTTTCAGATCCTGCCCCCATAAGCCCCGCCCCCGCGCCATCTGGCTAACGTAAGTTACTGGCATAACACCGATAGACTGGAGCAGATAGCCACCAACGAAATCAGCATCGGCAGCGCGGTGCATGTCTTCCGAAATAATCGCACCGGGAATACCCTTGTAAGGCCGAATGTCTTCATCGAATTCGCCCCAGATTTGCAGACCGGGATGAGCCATAACGTTTCTGCCGACCTGACCGCTGCTATTAGCAAGATCGTTCAGGAGAAGCAACCGGGCTGTTTCAATCGTTCCGGCGCACAGAAAGACGAACCGGCACCGCTGCCGTTCTTCCTGCCCGTTGTGCATGTAAACGACTTCGCTGATTTTTCCCGACGCATCTTTGATCAGCTGAGTCACAAAACACTCCGGACGAATTTCGGCTCCGTAATGAACGGCCAGCGGAATGTAGGTGACGTCCATACTCGCCTTTGCACCGATGTTACAACCCGCCTGGCAGAAGCCCCGGTTGGCACAGCCGGGCCGGTGACCGACGCCTTCCTGATAATAACCAGCGGACAAAGCCGCATTGGCCGCTGGGGACGTTTTGATACCAATTTTCTTACTGCCACGCTCCATTAATTGGCCTGCACCGTTGATCGGAAGCGGTCCCAATGCATAGGCACGCTTTCGGGCTGGCCCCCACGGGTAATTGGCTGGACCAGAAACGCCTAGAAACTGTTCGACTTCGTCATAATAATGAGCTATTTGGTCGAAGTCAATGGGCCAGTCTTCCCCCACACCGAAATCAGTACGGATGCGTAAATCATCGGGTTGAGCGCGGGGCGTATAAGCCGTGTAATGAAGCGTTGAGCCACCAACACCCGTTCCGGAGTTGTTGCTGCCGAACGGCAGTGGGTCATTGCCCGCGCTTAACCGTTCGTCATTCCAGAAGAGCTTGCTTTGTGCTTTTTCGTCGGTGGGAAAATCCTGCATCGGATTCCAGTTCTTACCCGCTTCGAGGGCAACCACGCTCAGCCCTGCTTTGGCCAGACGGGCCAGCAAGGGAGCGCCACCTGCACCCGTCCCGATCACGACCGCATCGACAAGTTCTGAAGTTTTATAAGGCATTTGTTGACTGATAGAAAAAAGAATACTTGATACTATGATCCTGACCCTACCGCTAACACGTCCGTGCTGGCGGTAAGGTGAACTTACTCGTTGATTTGTACGGCTCTTGGTTCGCGGTCTTCCAACTGGTCCAGGCCAACGCGTTTCCAGGTTGGCGTATCGGCCATACCGACGTAACCGATCTCTTCCTGCGCTATTGGATGGCTGTAATAGTTTTCGACAGCTTCGGCCAGCAGTTCTTCAAAAAAACGGTCAGCTGGCAACGTTTGCCACGTTTCACCGGGCGCTTCCATGAGCTGAATAGCTTTCAAAACCTGATCCTGCTCACCGCCAGTCAAGCTAAGAAAGGGCTGTTGGAATAGGGCTTGGGCACTCTCGTCAATACCCTTCAAGCCAAGTTTATACGCGTCGCCGTCGGTAGGCATGGTGTCATATCGCCAGCCATTTGTTTCGCTCCCCGAAAGTCGTTCATCGATACCATCGGCCACGGGAATGGGCTGATCAGTTTCACCCTGCGGAACCAGTCGGTCGCAGACTGCCTGGAGTAACGTAAATTCGTCGGTCGAGAAAAACGTTGGCTGGCGGGGGGGCGTGTTCAACCGTTTCACCAACGCCTGTCGGGTGGCTTCGGTGACCAGATCGGTCGTGAGCAAATCACGAACGGTCCCTACTGGATACTTAATTGTCATAACTGATTCAACGTAGTGTATATAGCTCGTAAGCTGAGTCTCAAACTGGTGATTTGGCTTAGCCCAGTTTACCACCGGTTACTTCAACGATGCTGCCGGTCATGAAGCTGCCTTCGCTGGAAGCCAGCAGGACATACGCCGGAGCCAGTTCTTCGGGCTGGCCGGGGCGGGCCAGTGCGACCTCATGGCCAAAGTTCTTAACTTCGTCTTCGGGCATGGTTGCCGGAATATTGGGCGTCCAGACAGGTCCGGGGGCAACGCAGTTAACACGAATGTTGCGCTTTCCTAGCTGAATGGCCAACGATTTCGTGAATGCGTGGATAGCTCCTTTCGAGGCTGTGTAATCGACCAGAATCGGGTTGCCAACGATACCGACAATACTACCGGTGTTGACAATGGCGTCGCCTTCGTGCAAATGCGGGAGAGCAGCCTTTACCATGAAGAAATAGCCGAAAATATTGGTTTCGAACGTCCGGCGAAATTGCTCTTCGGAGATATCTTCAATGTTCTCCTGTGCCATCTGGTAGGCCGCATTGTTGATCAGGATATTCAGCTTGCCATAGTGATCGACCGTTTGCTGTACGGCAGCCAAGCAGGCTGCGGAATTACGTACATCGGCCTTGATGACCAGACACTGCCGCCCTTTGCTTTCAACGATCCGCTGGGTGTATTTGGCATCGTCGGTGTTCTCGTTGTAAACGATCGCGACATTGGCCCCTTCCATCGCAAACGCAATGGCAACGGCCCGCCCAATGCCCGAATCGGCACCGGTAATGATGGCTATTTTATCGGTAAGTTTTCCCGCCGGTTTGTAGTTCGACAGATCGCTGTCGGGAGCCGGGTCCATGTCAGACTGCCGGGCTGGGTAGGGGAGTTGCTGGCCCGGAATTTCTTCGGATGCAGGTCGGAATTCAGATGGATTCATTGTGCTGTTGAGTAGGTTTACGAACACGTTATTCGGAAATTGGATAACTGAATGTTTCGCCCTTTTGTTGACAGCATACAGAAAGAGTCGCCTGACAAATCGGGCGACTCTTGATAGATGTAAATCAGCGGAACGAAGCAGTTTGATCAGAACTAGGTAAGCGGAAGCCGTCAGTTCTACATTTCGATCATCTTAAGCTGAATTAATTTACTGGCCGATAACTCAAACGAACATTGATCGAAACTGGGTGGTCCCATCAGCATGGTCACATTTGAAAAGCCGAATGGCTCACTGGGCATCTGACCCAAAAAGTCCATTTTCTGATTGTCATTCAAGTCCTGATAGGCGCGTATGGCGTAACGACCGGCCGGCAGTTTGTCGAAGGTTATCGTAATGTCACCCGTCGCCGAAACGTCGACCGCCTGGGTTTTGGCGGATTGACCGGTGAAGGTAGATTCGTTGGTGGCCAGCCCGATATATAATTTCCCCGTTCGTTTGGTAACGTCGGAGATGACAACCGTTACGGTATAGGCTGCCGTATCAGCTTTGGGCTTAGCCGGCGTGATGCGTAGCGCAAATGAGTGGGTGAATAGACCAATAAGCAGGGCGAGGGTTACGAATGTCGTTTTCATTGTGGGATGATAATTGATGGTATGCGTTTCCGTCGTTGATCGACAGGACAAACATAGCGGGTCTGGAAACGCGCTGCAACTGATAGGGACGTACTGCGCAATTCTGGGATGAACAGCAACGCCAGGGATGAACGGAAGGAGTTTGGGACGATCTGCTGATGCTATTTTCGCCGTTATGCGGTGCGCTACGGGCTATTCTTCACTGTTATAATCTGCTGGCTGACTGGTATTCGATACGCCGTATCTTGGAAGTACGGCGTATCGAATACCAGTCAGCCAGCAGCCTCCCCGTTGTTGAGCGTGAGGTTTCCGTTTTTCGTGTACCGGATTTCTTCCTCGGCCAGCATCTGTTTCAGTGTCTGGGCGAGTGCGTTAGCATCGGTTTGCGAAAAATAGTGCGCCAGCTGTTTAGGCGATACACCGGGGCCGTTCGCCAGCGCGACATATTCGCGTACCTGTTCCCGCACGACCGTTGAACTAATTTCGTTGCTTTTTTTCTTTTTGATGCAATTGTCGCAAATGCCACACGCTTCGCCGGGCTTCTCACCAAAATAAGCCTGGATGAGCCGTGTTCGGCATTGGGTCGGGTGTTCGGTGTAGATAATGGCCGACTGGACCTTTCGCAGCGTCAGTTCTTTCCGGCGATTCAGCTCCTGCACGTTGATCGGTAAGGTCGGCGCATCGAAGCGGGGCGTCAGAAAGGTCAGTTGTGGTTTGTCTTTCTGCTTTTCGTAAATGACGACGTTCCGTTCGTGAAGCTGCTCCAGAAGCGCCACGATTTCACTTTGGTTCAACAGAAAAGCCCGCGCTAGTGCCGATTCCGAGATCGTTATGAAGTCGGTAAAAACTTCACCGCCATACATACGCAGGATTAGTTTCAGGAACGGATCGAACCGTGAATGCAACACCTGAAATTCATAGAGTTGCCGGTTGTCCAACACCATCAGTAAGCGCGATGGGTGAAAATAATTCTCGCTCAACTGAATAAATCCTTCCAGCTGGAGTTGTTTCAGCGCATAATGTGTCTCCTGGGCGGGCAGGTTAAACGTGTTCGTAAACGCACTCAGGTCGAAATCGTAACTCGTGAACAGGCCACCTCCAACGGGTACGGCCGTATAATTCGATAGAGCCTGGTATACCCGGCGTAGCATATCGCCGGGCTGATAGAGTTGTTCGGTCCGGTAGCGAAGGTTTTCCACATCGCCGTTTGTATACAGCATCACGGCGTAGGCTTTCTGACCATCCCGCCCCGCGCGTCCGGCTTCCTGATAGTATGACTCGATCGAATCAGGAACATCCAGATGCACGACTACCCGCACATCGGGCTTGTCGATCCCCATACCAAAGGCATTGGTCGCCACCATAACCCGGATACGATTCTGAATCCAGCCGTCCTGCTTATCGGCCCGTTGTTGCGTATTGAGGCCAGCATGGTAAAAATCTGCCGATATGCCCTGTTTGTACAACAACTGGGCAATTTGCTGTGTCTGTTTGCGGCTGCGCACATAAACAATGGCACTGCCCGGCACGTTTTGCAGCACTTTGAACAAGCGAGATATTTTGTTCTCTTCCAGCACCGCCGAATAAGACAGATTAGGCCGGGCGAAGGTCTGCCGGAAAACCTGAACGGGATTGCCGTTACTGCCGCGCAACGCCAGTTTCTCCTGAATGTCGACCTGAACATCGGGTGTTGCGGAGGCCGTGAGCGCAATGATAGGGGTTTCTGGAATCAGATCCCGAAACTCAGCTAGTTGCAGGTAAGGGGGGCGGAAGTCATACCCCCAGGCCGAAATACAGTGGGCTTCGTCAACCGCGAGCAGGCAAACCGTCATCTGTTTGGCCCGCTCGATCACCAGTTCGGTACGAAGCCGCTCCGGTGACACATACAGGAATTTGGTGTTGCCGTAAATGCAGTTATCGAGGGCGGTGTCGATCTCGCGATAGTGCATCCCCGAATAAATGGCCGCAGCCGGAATACCCCGTCTGCGCAGCTGTTCGACCTGATCTTTCATCAGTGCGATCAGGGGCGTAACGACGATACAAACGCCTTTCATGGCTAAGGCTGGCACCTGAAAGCAGATCGATTTGCCACCACCCGTGGGCATTAACACGAGCGTATCCTGCCGATCCAGCACGGCATTGACTACATCCTCCTGCATAGGCCGGAAGGTAGAATAGCCCCAAAATTGCTGTAAAATCTGTCGGACCGTCAATGCGTTGGTGTTTAGTAGGTGGCTGGTTACGGTTTAGAGAATACTACCGTTTCGGACGATTGGTTCAGATGCCGAATGGTAAATCGATCAGCCAACGCTGCCGTAAACTCTACGGGTAGATATACGCTCAATTTGACGGCGAATTTACGGCGTAGAATAGACAAATCGGAATTATGACGGTTTACGTTTGTGGGTGTACTATCAACTGAAAACAAAAAGGAACATGATTCAAAAGGTTATTAAGTCCGACGAAGAGTGGCGTCGCATTTTGACGCCGGAGCAATATCGCGTTGCTCGGGGTAAGGGGACGGAGCGGGCTTTTTCGGGCGAATATTGCGAAGCACATGACCCCGGTATATATGCTTGTGTCTGCTGCGGCACCGAGCTGTTCGAATCGACAACCAAATTTGAGTCGGGTACGGGCTGGCCGAGCTTTACGGAACCTATTAAGGAAGACCGGATTCGCGTAGAAAAGGATTTCAGCTACGGCATGTCGCGCGTTGAGGTGCTCTGTAATATCTGCGACGCTCACCTTGGGCATGTGTTCGACGATGGTCCTGCACCGACCGGGTTGCGCTACTGCCTGAATTCCGTGTCATTAGTGCTGAAACGGACGGCTGATGCTGAATAAGTAAAGCGAACGATAGATAAGATGATCTTTGTTTCCAGCGTTCTGATGGCTACTTTGGTAGCCGGAGAACCCCTGAGCATTGGTTTGTAATTCTATCGTTCGCATGTGTTTACGGAAATCATCGGTACGCGGCTTCGCGGCTGGTATGCTATTGGTCGGGTCGTTGTTAGTTCAGTCGGCGGTTGCACAAAAAAAGACTGAATCAGCCGCTTATGGCCAGTTTGTTCAGCAGTTGCGAACGGCCCTGCCCATTCCCAAAACGATCTGCTATAAAACCGATCAGGATTTCTTCACGCAAGTGGCCGCACCGGAAGCCTTCCGACGAGCCCGTCAGAATCCAAATCTACGCACCGCTGCTACCGCCACCTTTCTTGTTTCCTATACGAATTTCACGCCAGAAGCCCAGAAGGCGTTTCAGTATGCCGTGGACATTTGGGCCAGCCTGATTTCGTCACCGGTTCCGATTCGGATCAAAGCGAACTGGGTTGCACAAAATGCGGGTATTCTGGGGTCGGCGGGTCCGGCCGATATTCGACTGGGCGCCGAACTGGATTCGGGGGGGGCTCAGAAAGCCTACGGAATTTACCCGATCGCGCTGGCCGAAAAAATAGCCCGTCGCGAATTGAACAGCCCTGGTGAGTCGGACATCAACGCCGATTTCAACCGGAACAACAACTGGTATTATGGGACGGATCAGAAAACACCCGCTGGCCAGACGGATCTTGTGACGGTCGTTCTGCACGAAATTGCGCATGGGCTGGGGTTTATCGGGTACTTCAATACGACTGGTCCTGAGGGCAATTACCTGACGGACCCCTATCTGTCTATCTATGACCACTTCATTGAAAATGGGCAGGGGTTAAAACTGGCCGTTGAAACAACCGCTTTTCCGCCCAAAACGAACAAGCTATACCAGCAGCTTACCGGCAATAATCTGTTTCTGAATGGGCCAACCATGCAGCGGAAAGTGGGCAAACGCGCCAAACTGTATGTCCCACAGGGGTTTGACCGAGGTTCTAGCCTGTACCATCTCGATGAAACTACGTACCCGAAGAGCGACACCAATTCGCTGATGACGCCCCGGATTGGCAATGCCGAAGCGATCCATTCACCGGGACCGCTGGTTCTGAGTCTTCTGGCTGATATTGAGTGGAAAACGACGTCGCTGCTTCATAAACAGCTGGCTAGTAGCGAAGACGAAACGGATGTGGTATTTCGGGTGAAACTGGTTAGTGATACCCTCGTGGCACCCGGTTCGGTCAGGCTATTCTACCGCAAAAGTGCACTCACGGCAACCGATACGACCTTTACCGCCGTCACGCCAACGCTCATAGCCGGTAGCACGTCTGTATATGCGTATACCATGCCTGCGAGTGTTGCCAAAGGGGATGTCTGGTATTATTTCCGGGCGCAGGATGCCTCCGGGCGAACGTTCACGAATCCTGGCCGAGCCACTGATAATACGCAACTACTTCATAACGTGCGGTTTGGCGCTGATCGATTGCCACCAACGGTTGCGTTCAGTCCATCGAAAAACTTTATATATAATCCGGCAGTAGTCGATAGCTTGCCCATTTACGCTCGGATTGCTGACGACCGGAGCGTCGCTTTCGTTAACGCGAACATCGATTCGGCATATGTCGATTATCAGGTCAACGGAATTGCTCAGCCTAAATTGGCGTTACGCCCGACGGCCTTTACCATCGGCAGTATTCAGTACGACAGCGTGTACAGCAATCGAATTATAATTCCGGCCAATTCACTGAAAGTTGGCGACAAGATCAGTTATCGGATCGTTGTTCGGGATGCGTCGAAGGCTAAAAACCGGACGGTCAATCCACAGACCGGGTTTTACGAATTGACGGTAGTGGGCCTGAAACCGGTCACTGAGCAGTATAGAAATACGTTTCAGGATGTGGCTACCACCAGTGATTTTGCAGGCTATCGCTTCAGTCAGACCACGCCGTCGGGCTTTTCTGATCCCGCCATTCATTCGGAACACCCCTACCAGAACGGATCGGATTTCAAGGCGCAGAGTAATGCTGAATATGTGCTGCTGGCCCCCATAAAAATCAAGGCCAATCCCGACAGTGCGGTCATGCGATTTGATGAGATCGTGCTGGTCGAGCCCAGTGATGCCGGTAGTCCGTTCGGAAGCTCGGGTTTTTATGACTACGTAACCGTGGAAGGGTCGGGTGATAACGGGCAGAGCTGGAAACCGCTCGTAACGGGTTATAATTCCAATAATCAATACGATTGGTACGCAGCCTACACGAGTAAGCTGGTAGCTGGCTCAAACGCCCAGGAGCAGAATTCAGCCGCCACAGGAACGCCATCTTTGTATAAGCGCCACGAGATTTCCCTGGTGAGCAACGGCAACTTCAAAGCAAACGACCAGATACTGATTCGTTTTCGGTTGTTTTCCGACCAGTTCGCTCACGGCTGGGGATGGGCTATTGATAATTTACAGATACAGGTACCACCCCCTCCGCCCGTGTTGGGCAACGAACCACTCAGTGCCGGTACGTTCTCCGTCTACCCGAATCCGGCCAGTACGGGCTCGCTTCGTGTAGAGGCTGACCTGGTTAAACCGATTGCCGAAGCCGGTCTCTCGATCACCGGAACAACGGGTCAGACGCTGCGTCAGTTGACAGTAAAAGTAGCCGGGCGGAAACTAGATGAGCAACTGGACATCAGTCAGTTACCAGCGGGCCTGTATTTTCTGAAACTCAAAGCGGGTGATTCGGTACTGACCCAGAAAGTCATTATTACACGTTAGTTCGTAGGTTTACAACATTTGGGTTGTGGCTGGTACGATTCGATCGCCCGACGATGTAAAATGATGAATGTCTTCAAGAAAACGACTTTCCTGCTTTTGCTGGCTGGTTTCCTGACGAACTGCTCACCGGCGCGTCGAATCAGCCGTGATCTGCACACGAAGTCGACATATACCGATCACTTTACGGGCGTCGCGTTGTTCGATCCTGCCAAGCAGCGGATGCTGATTCAGCACAATGCCGATAAGCCATTTACGCCCGCGTCGAATACGAAACTGTTCAGTTTTTATGCGGGTCTGCTTTCGCTGCGTGATTCATTGCCCGCGTTTCGCTATGCCGTTCGGCCCAATGCCGCGCAGGGCGATTCGCTGATCGTTTGGGGCACGGGCAACCCGCTGCTGCTACACCCCGATCTGCCCGATACCACCCTACTAGCCTTTTTGCGCAACCGAACGGAGCGATTGTTTTTCTCACCCGCGATGTACGATGGTCCCCGATTCGGACCGGGCTGGGCCTGGGACGATTACAATGATGACTATTCACCTGAATTGGCCGCGATGCCCATCTACGGCAACGTCGTTCGATCGGTGAACGGCCACGTGAGTCCTCGCCGGTTTGCGGATAGTGTCCGGGTGACCGATGACGCAAAGCCAGGCCTGCGAAGGGCTGAATTTAGAAACCAATTTACGCGTCCTGCCAACGATCGACCAGCGCGTCAGGATGTGCCGTTCCGGTGGTCGCCCGAGTTAGTCGCTCAGCTGCTGACCGATACGCTTCATCGCCCGGTAAGCGTCGTCAATCTGCCGGTGCCACCTGATGCCCGACTGGTGCACGGAACATCGACGGATTCGCTCTACAAACGAATGCTTCGGGTGAGCGATAACCAGTTTGCGGAACAGGTGCTCTTCATGGCTTCGGCTGAACGAATGGCTGGTAAGCTCATGCCAACCGTCGAGTTGCAGCGCGTTGCGGACAGTTTACAGTTGCCAGCCGCTTCGGCAAAGTGGGTCGATGGCTCTGGCTTATCCCGCTACAATCTCTTTACGCCCAACGTGTTAATCGAATTGTTGAAAAAGATCGCGGCTAAAATTCCGCAGGAGCGATTATTCGTACTGTTGCCAGCCTCCGGGCAGTCGGTTACGTTACGATCCATAGCGTCCGCCGATAAGCCCTACATTTTTGCCAAATCGGGTTCGATGAGCGGTGTCTACAATCTGAGTGGCTACGTATTGACAAAGCGTGGGAAGGTGCTCTACTTCAGTATTATGAACAATAACTTCACGCAACCCGTAAGCGAAATGCGTCGCCGAACAGCGGAATTAGTCAAGGAGATTCACAACCGGTTTTGAGACTAGTTAAGTTTCTGGTTGACGGATCATACGCCGTATCTTTGAGATACGGCGTATGATCCGTCAACCAGAAACTTAACCGACTAGCGGATAATCAGCAGATAAACCGGATAGCTCACGGCGATGAAACCAATGGCGTATAAACTACTTGAAAAGTCACCGATGACAGCGCCAGCCAGGAACGCTAGTGACGCGATCAGAAGTGTCCAGGTTGTGAAGGGATAACCCCAGGCGCGTACGGGTCGGTCGAGATCCGGTTCGGTTTTGCGTAGTCGAATCAGAGCGGCAAAGCTCGACGCGTAACACAGCACAAAGAAGAATGTCGCGATATCAGACAGTTTGCTGTACGTATTAGTCAGTATCAAGATGATGGACGCCAACGCTGTCAACATGGTGGCGTTGAGCGGGGTCCCTCCTTTGTTGACCTGCGTAACGAACGGGAAAAATAGACCATCGCGGCCCATCGCAAAAATGACGCGCGGGTTGAACATGATCTGCGCATTGATGATCCCCATAATCGAAATCATCAGCAGAAACGTGACGACCTGCGCACTACCTGGCCCAAACAAGACCTGAACCGCATCGGCGGCTGGTAGCTTCGATCCGGCCAGCGTAGCTATCGGCAAAATGTAGAGGAGGGCCAGATTGACAAGTATGTAGATCCCGATGATCAGCAAAACGCCACTGATCATGGAGCGGGGCAGGTTGCGGCTGGGGTTAACGTCTTCTTCCGTAAAATAAGCCGCGGTATGCCAGCCATCATACGTGTAGAAAACAGATTGTAAAGCCGCCAGAATGCCCAGCCAGATACCCCCTTCGGCCAGCGGGCGTAGTGAATCGGTGGGTACCGATACCGGTTTATCGGGCGTGATCATGAAGCAAACGACCACAAAGGCCAATAACCCAACCGCTTTCAACACGCTCATGACCTCCTGCGCCCGACTCGCCAGCCGTACACCGATGGAGTGAAAGGCGACGAAAGCAACCAGAATACCGATGGCCACCGCCTTTTGATGAGCGACCATCGACGGAGCCAGCAAGCCAATATACTCGCTCATAACGGCGGCTCCGAAGGCCATTGCCGACACGCTACCAAGCCAGCTGCTGATACCAATGATAAAACCGGCGTAATTGCCAAACGCCCGGCGGGCATACACGTACCAGGCGCCAGCTTTGGGCAGCATCGTTCCCAGTTCAATAACGGACAGTGAGCCGACGAGTGCGTATAAGCCGACCGCTAACCAGACCGTGATAATTAATGTAGCATCGCCGATGTCTTGTGCGATAGGACCAGGTTTTCGCAGAATGCCGGTGCCAACGGTACCACCGATCGTTACGGCCACGCCGAAGCCGACGCCTAACAGTTTTTTGAGCTGATTTTGAGCCATAAGTTGGCAGGGAAGCGGGGTGGGTTATCCTACAATGATAGCGAAAAACTCGCTTAAATGAGTCCATTGCCAAGTATGTCCTGATCGCCTGTGCGTTTTTTTGTAAGTTTGCTCCTATGAGAATCTTGCTGACTCACCCGTATGTGCTGGTCTTCATGGGAGGTGGAACGGGTAGTCTGGTACGCTATCTGACCGGACGATTTATTCCGGCTACTTTATCGGGGGCACCATTCCCGACCGCTATCCTGATTGTGAATATTGTGGCTAGTGCGCTGCTGGGTCTGGTAGTAGGCTGGGGACTCGGGCGAACGATGGGGGAGGAAGCCCGCTTGCTGATCGGTGTTGGCTTTTGCGGAGGACTCAGCACCTTTTCGAGTTTTAGTTACGATACGGTGGTACTGCTACAAAACGGCAGGGTCGGTATCGCCTTTCTCAATATCGGCCTAAATCTGATTCTATGCCTCCTTGTGTCGATGGGAGGTTTGCTGATTGGCCAGAAATTATAAACCAAACGGGGAGACGCAGGTAATGGCCTGCTCCATTACGTACGGTACATACCGTTGTTCACGCTACCAAGAATTCAATGGCTGCACAAGATCAGACTATGGCGCGTCTCTTGCATGATGCGCACGAAACGTACAAGGAAAAAGCCCTTACCCATCGGCGATTCAAGCATAAAGACATCGTCCCTTTATTGACTGCACTCGACGGCCAGCCACCATTCAGCGTTGGCCCAGTTGGTGAGTCGCTGGAGAAGCGGGCAATTTATCAGGTTAAGGCCGGAACGGGAGAAAATACGGTACTGCTCTGGTCGCAGATGCACGGCGATGAAGCGACTGCCACGATGGCGCTGTTCGATCTGTTCAATTTTTTGAAAGCGACGAACGATGGGTTCGATGCATTCAGGCAGTCGATTCTGACGAACACGACGCTGTATTTTGTGCCGATGCTCAATCCGGACGGAGCCGAACGGTTTCAGCGTCGAACGGCAACCGACATCGATATGAACCGCGATGCGCTACGGCTCCAAACGCCGGAAGGCGCTCTCTTGAAATCATTGCAGCAGACGCTACAGCCACTTGTTGGTTTTAACCTGCACGATCAGAATCCTCGCTATACCGTTGGCACGACGGGGAAACAGGCTGTCATGTCGTTTCTGGCAACGGCTTACGACGAAGAACGGAACATCAACGATGTGCGGGAGCGGTCCATGCAGCTCATTGTGGGCATGAATCGGGCCTTGCAGCAATTTATTCCCGGTCAGGTGGGGCGTTTCGACGATGAATTCGAACCACGGGCCTTCGGCGATAACATTCAGAAATGGGGGACAACGCTGGTGTTGATCGAGTCGGGTGGCTACAGCGATGATATCGAGAAAATGGCAATCCGCCGGCTAAACTTCGTGGCTATCCTGACGTCACTGAAGGCCATTGCCGACGGATCATACAAACAGGAAAACAGGGACGACTATCAGACCATACCCGAGAATGGCCGTCTGCTGTTCGACGTACTGATTCGCAACGCAACCAGTATTCGTGAAGGACGCCCTGTACTTATCGATGTTGGTATCAATCAGCACGAAAAAAATACAGGCGATGGTAGTTTTCGCTACAAAAGCGTGATCGACGATATAGGCGACCTGTCCACTTTTTACGGCATTCAGGAAATCGACGCAACGGGTCTGACGCTCCAGCCCGCCCGTGTTTACGCTGATACGCTGGATTCAGTCGAGGAAATCGGTAGACTTGATTTACCCGCGCTCCGGCAGCAGGGGATTGTAGTGTTCAAGGTCAGTCAGGCACCCAATGATAAGTTGCCGGACCAACCCGTTCATATCCTGTTTGAGGGGGAGCTACCCGCCCAGCCACTCGCCATTGAACAGATACCTACCTTCCTGTTGATGAACGAAAGCGAGATTGTGTATACGTTTGTCAATGGTTTCCGGGAGTTTGAACCGGCGAAGAAGGGCAAACGGTGTAATGGGGTTGCCGAATAAATAAGAGTCAAACGGCGATTCGGCCAAATAGTATAGAGGTCACCGTAACCACAGCGCAATTTAAGCTTGTTTTAATGTGGTCATGGTTAATTTATTGATTTATAGAAAGTTAACATTTTGGAAATATAACCCAAGCGTAACATTGAGGTAACGTTGGCGTAATATTGGGCTGGTAGCTTTGCGGTGCTTATAAGCGATACCAAACCATCAATATGAACCGCAACGTACTACTTATTTTATTCTCTTTATTCTCCACCGCTATTCTGGCCCAGACAGGTACTGTCAGGGGCACCATCAAAGACAGCAAGACGAAAGAAGCCCTCATTGGCTGCACCGTTCGAATCGATGGCACCCAACTTGGTGGTACGACCGACATCGAAGGGGGCTTTACCATTACCAATGTACCCGCCGGGACGCAAAAAGTCCTTATCTCCTACATTTCGTATCAGACAAAAGAAATTCCAAACGTTCGGGTTGAATCGGGCAACACGACCGCCATTGAAACCGAACTGGACGAAGAAGGTAAATCGCTTCAGGAAGTTGTCGTTCGGGCCAGCCGGGCTACGAACACAGAAGTAGCGGTTATCACCGAAATCAAGCAAATCAAAGCACTGGCCGTCGGGATTTCAGCGGCTCAGATTCAAAAATCGCAGGATCGCGATGCCGCAGCCGCCATTCGTCGCGTGCCTGGTGTCAGCATTCTTGATAACCGGTTCGTTTTAATCAGAGGATTAGGCTCGCGCTATAACTCGGTACTGATCAACGATGTCATTGCCCCATCGACCGAAGTGGAAACCCGCTCGTTCTCATTCGATATTATTCCGAGCAATATTCTCGACCGGATGATTGTTTACAAATCCGGATCGGCTGAACTACCCGGCGATTTTGCGGGTGGTATCGTGAAAATCTACACCAAACGTCGTCCGAGCAGCAATTTCTTCGACGTTGGTTTAACCTTCGGCTACCGTCCCGGCACAACGGGCAAGCAGGTGCAATCCCACGATCGGGGTGGCTTGAGCGCACTAGGCTTATGGTCGCCCAATCAAACCGTACCAACCAGTTTCCCAACCCGTTCCGGTGATTTCAACGCGCTTGGTGCGCCACAGCGGGCTGCCTACGCTCGCTTGCTGCCTAACTCATGGGGATTGACGAACGTTTCGGTCATGCCTGACGTACGCTTCGCACTCAACACGGGTCGGCGGTTCGATGTTGGCAATGTCCAGATCAGTAACCTGACCAGTATTAACTATAGCCTGACGAACCAGGCAACGGACATTGATTTCAGCGTCTACGAAAACGGAGCGGTTGCCAATGCAATCAACCAATCGTATAAAGATGCCAGCTACGCCCGTCAGTCGCGATTGGGATTGCTGCATAACTGGTCACTGCGCTTCTCGCCAACGTTTACGCTGGAATGGAAAACGCTTTTCAACCAGATGGGTAACCAGGAAACCGTTGTGCGGCAGGGTCAGAACTTCGATTCAAACGCCGACATTCGCAGCTACTCGCAACGGTTCGAAAACCGTAGTATTTTAACAACCCAGGTTTCGGGTGATCATCAATTAAATGAACTGACGAAGCTGAACTGGATTGCCGGTTAC
The DNA here is from genome assembly GCF_010747415.1 of Spirosoma agri. Classification (NCBI taxonomy): domain Bacteria; kingdom Pseudomonadati; phylum Bacteroidota; class Cytophagia; order Cytophagales; family Cytophagaceae; genus Spirosoma; species Spirosoma agri. The sequence goes on from NZ_JAAGNZ010000001.1 coordinate 82,468, forward strand.
GGTTATTCAGGTCGCTGGGAGCCTGACTGGAAACGGGCTCGTTACCAGGCTCCTCTGAACAGTGGCGAGAATGGAACGTATACGTTGGTGACACCCTTATCGCCTAACCCAATTGACGTAGGACGTTTTTACTCAAAACTGAATGAGCAAACGGTCTCGTTGATCGGTAATTACGACCACACATTCGGGAACCCAACGGATCGGGAACCCAACCACCTAAAAATGGGTGTCTATGGCGAACGTCGCGTTCGTGATTACTCGGCCCGCTTTTATGGCTATAATAGTATTCCGGGAGCGGTTAGCGATGGCTCTATCGTGCAGCAGCAACCAATCGGATCGATCTTCGCTCCTGAAAACGTAAATGGTCAACCCGGCAGATTGTCATTGCAGGATGGTACATCCGATTTTGATTCATATCGGGGCAGCAATACCTACGGTGCCGCTTATGTGAGTGGGGACATTAATATTAGTGCCCGCACAAATGTAACGCTGGGCTTGCGGGGCGAATACAACGTTCAGGGGCTAATGAGCCAACGGATGGGCGCTGATCGGCAGTTGGTAGATCGGGCCATTTTCAGTCCGCTACCCTCGATCAACATCACTCACAAGCTTAACGATCGCCACAACGTTCGACTGGCTTACTCGGCAACCGTGAACCGTCCTGAACTGCGGGAACTGGCTCCGTTCCAGTACTTCGATTTCAACCTGCTGGCGGTTGTTACGGGGAATACCGAGCTGACTACGGCTACCATTCAGAACGTCGATCTTAAGTGGGAGTTCTACCCAAGTCCGAACGAGCTGATTTCGGTTACTGGTTTCTACAAACATTTCCGTAACCCAATTGAAAGCTTCCTGCTGCCAACCGGTAACGGGTTTAGCTACTCGTTTATCAACGCTCCGACAGCCCGTAACTACGGTATCGAGGTAGAGATGCGCAAAGGTTTCCAGCAATCGGGCAGCAAATTCCTTCAGAACATGCAGGTAGTGGCCAATGCGTCACTGATCAATAGCCGTGTTACGCTCGGTGACTTCATCCGGGCTCCGGATGCAACGTCAACGGTTGTCGATGTGCCGCTGAAAGACTTGGCCGACCGTCAACGGCCCCTGGCTAACCAGTCGCCCTACCTGATCAATGCCGGTGTCTATTATCAGGAACCAAATTCGGGCCTACAGTGGAACGTGTTGTACAATGTATACGGACCGCGCATCTTCGCCGTCGGTACGCGCAACAACCCGACCATCTACGAACTACCGCGTCACGCCATTGACCTGAACGTAAGCAAGACCTTCAACCAGAAGATCGAACTACGACTAGGTATCCAGGATATTCTGAACCAGGCAACCCGCTATGCTCAGGACTTCAACGGCGATGGCAAGATTGGTAAAGACCTTACCTCACAGACTGTCAGTGCCGATCAGGTATTCCGGAGTTTCCGTCGTGGCCAATACGTTACCCTGACTGGTGTGTACACCTTCGGACGGCGTACCATTGTTCCTTAATGCTTTTGCTTTTACCAATTGACCGTTTACAAACCAAATCAATGTTACTTATGAATCAGTTCATTCGGTGGGGAAGTCTGTTTATACTCATAGCAGGACTTGTCGGCTTCATTTCGTCCTGTAAGAACGACGATTCACCCGCTCCGGTGCTCAGCATCACGGCTGTCAGCCCAACAACGGCACCCGTCGGCACAACTGTTGTCCTGACCGGTACTAACTTCAACTCGACTCCAGCCAGCAATACAGTAACCTTCGGTGCGGTTTCTGCTTCAGTCGTTGCCGCTTCATCGACCCAGCTATCGGTTATTGTTCCCGCTAGCGCCGGTTCGCCCATTTCGGTAACGGCCAACGGTCAGTCGGCACAAGGGCCCACTTTCGCGTTAAGTGCAAAACCTGTTATCACAAAGGCTGGTAGTATCACGGCCAGCGAAACATGGACAGCGGGTAACGTCTACCTGCTCAAAGGGTTTGTCAACATAAAATCAGGTGCGGTCGTAACCATTCAACCCGGAACGATCATCAAAGGAGGTACCGTGGACGAAGATCCGACCGGTTCGAAAAAAGGGGGTACGCTGATCGTTGAGCAAGGTGCCCGTCTGGAAGCATCCGGTACCGGGCAACAGCCTATTGTCTTTACCTCGAACCGTGCGGCTGGTGCCCGGAATTATGGCGACTGGGGTGGCATTGTCTTGATCGGCAAAGCACCACACAACCGGCCCGCCAGCCAGGCAACTGAAGGTGGTATCGGCATTCAGCTTGGCGCATTCACCGAGTCTACGGACAATTCGGGAACGTTGCGCTACGTGCGTATTGAATTTGGCGGTATCGCGCTGACGAACGAAGCCAACAGCGAAATCAACGGATTGACGATGTACGGTGTTGGATCGGGTACAACGATCGATCACGTGCAGGTTTCCTACAGCGGTGACGACTCCTACGAGTGGTTTGGTGGCACTGTTAATGCCAAATACCTGGTTGCTTACCGTGGTTTCGACGATGATTTCGATACGGACTGGGGCTATACCGGTAAAGTACAGTTCGGTGTATCATTGCGCGATCCACAAGTAGCTGACCAGTCGGGTTCTAACTGCTTCGAGTCGGACAACTTCAACTCCGGTGAAAATGCAGGCGGTACACCACTGACGGCTAATAACGGTCTGCCGTTGACACAGCCAACTTTCGCCAATTTCAGCGGCTTTCTAACGAGCGGTACGCCAAGTACTGCATCAACGTCGAGCACAGGTGGTAGCGGCTCGTATCAGTCGGCCATGCACCTGCGTCGGAACACGGCCATCAGTATCATCAACTCGGTATTTGTTGGTTATCCCGAAGGGCTGCGTCTGGACGGTACAACAACGGGTACGCTGACCAATGCGAACAATGGTAACCTGGAAGTACAGGGGGTAACGGTAGCCAACTCGTTGACAGCTGTTCGGGGCGCGGGTAATATCACGAACGATCAGGCAACGACCTATTTCTCGCTGGCTGCTCGTAAGAACACCATCATTGCATCGACGGATCTGGCTTCGCTATTGCTGAATGCGAGTAGCTTCACCCTTACGTCGCCAAACTTCATGCCGGGTTCGGGCTCTGCACTGTTAGCGTCAGCTAACGCTATAACAGGTGGTAAGCTCTCCGATGCGTACTTCGTGTCGGCTCCCTACCGGGGTGCGTTCAATACCGAAAACTGGCTGTCTGGCTGGACCAATTTCGATCCAAAAAACACAAACTACGATCAGTAGACTACTCTTATATTTTCATATTGGTGTCGCACGAAAGGGCTGGAGCTTTGCTCCGGCTTTTTTCTTTTACCGGCTAGGCTAATCTCCAGCTTGGCCTGTCAATCTAGCCATCAAAGCCAAGTCGGAGCTTGGTTTTAGTCAGACTAGCTGTTCGTTATTCCGGTAGCGTGCTGGCAAAAACGAAGAAGATATTTTTACACAATCGGCAAATTCTGTTACCTGAATACTAGAAGTGCGTCTAACACCCGATTAACTCTATTGAACTTTAAGAGAGTAGCCGCATGTTCAAAAAATTATGCTGCCATCAACAGCCCTGTAGTTTTTTATTACGGCTGTCAGTTTGTTTGGGCGCTCATGAATCGATTGATGTTGAGCGTCAGTATACTGGTAAGTGATCCGCCACTTGCCAGCCTCGCGATTATACCACTACTATTGTCTAACCTACTATCACTGTAACGGATGATTTCTAAAAAAGCCAAGTACGCTATTAAAGCGCTTAAGGTATTGACCGAAGAGTATGGAAAAGGACCCGTGCTGATTTCATACATCTCAGCGAAGGAGAATATTCCCAAAAAGTTTTTGGAAGCGATCCTTCTGGACCTTCGTAACCACGGCATTCTTCAAAGTCAGAAAGGCAAGGGAGGAGGTTATCTGTTGCGTGTCGATCCGGGGCGGGTCAATCTGGCCCAGGTCCTGCGGGTTATCGACGGACCTATCGCGCCAACGCCCTGCGTATCGTTCAATTTTTACGTAAAATGCGATGACTGCATCGATGAGGTAACCTGCGCACTGAAGCCGATTATGGAGCGCGTTCGGGATGCTAATCTGGGCGTTTATGAAAACACATCGTTGCTTACGTTTCAAAATCTTGACTCACTCGAAACGAAAGAAATTGCCATTGGAGCCGGCAGTGCTGAACTGGCCGAAACGTCAGCTAACCGAATGACAGCCTAGCCAATTTTTATATAAAAAAAGGGGTTTATTCTGACTCAGAATAAACCCCTTTTTTGTCGATTATTCTATTGGGGCTGGTGTTCTTTCCGAAGCAAATCGTTGACCGTTTTGACCGGATTGAATGTGATCAGCGGAACCTCCACGAAAATTGTGTTCCAATCGGCCATAGCGCCATTCCATAGACCAGGCAGCTCCTGGGCTTTGAGCTCCTTACCGTCCTTCGATTTGGCCGTGATAAATCCGGTTAGCGGATCGCGGTAATTGACCAGATCGTACTTACGACCGTGATGATCTTTCAGGCCACAAACCAGATCTACCGGGTTGAAGTGCGTCGCTTCGTCGAAAATGGCTTTCTGTTGCGGATTGTCCAGGTCAATCTGTGCCGATTCAACGACCTGAAGCGATACCGATCCATCCTGATTTCGGGCCCAGAAAGGACCGCCACCGGGTTCGCCCACGTTTTTAACCATTCCGCAGGCGCGCACCGGACGATCTAGTTTCTTGCGGAAGTACGCTAGTTTTTCTTCTTTGCTAAGGTTCTCAAAGCCTTCGGGGGGGAGCGTGAACAGTGTCCGCCGGAACAACTCATCGGCTTCAGCCAGATAGCCGTCGCTTACCTCATGCTCACCTTCCAGCAAGCCCTGTAACCGGGCAATCTGCTGCTGTGCATCGAGCAGTACAGCCGCTAGAACTTTTTTATAAGTAACGGTTTGCTCTTTGATATCATCCGGAACAACGTTGTCGATGTTCTTGATGAAGACGATATCCGCGTCAATGTCGTTGAGGTTCTCGATCAACGCACCGTGCCCCGCCGGGCGGAACAGCAGAGAGCCGTCGGGATTACGGAAGGGGGAATTGTCCGGATTAACCGAAATCGTATCCGTCGATTTTTTTTGCTCAGAAAAGCTGATCGCAAAGGTTACGCCAAGCCAGGCTTCATAATCAGCACGCTGCTCGTCGATGAGCGTTTCAAAGCGTTCACGGTGCTCGGGCGATACGGTGAAATGAAGTTTCACCAACCCGTCGGAATTGGCATAGGCCGCTCCCTCGACCAGATGTTCTTCAACGGGCGTACGTGGCCCGTCGGAATAGCGGTGAAACTTGAGTAGCCCTTTGGGCAGACTACCATATTCCAGCCCCTGGTCAGTCAGTAAGAACCGCAGAACCGTTTGACGAAGGGCTGGCTGCCAGTCGTTTTCGGCTACGGCTTTGTCTAGATCCTCGCCTTTGTCGGCCATCACCGCTTTCAAATCATCGTAGAAGGCGAAGTCGGTTAACCGGGCAAAGAACTCGTCCGTCGCTTTGTCTGACTTACCATCCAGCGCGGCAAACAACGACTTGAACATGCGGGTAGCGGCACCGGAAGCGGGGACAAATTTAACCAGATCGCGCTCATGAGCCGCTGTATCGAACCGATGAATATAGGCTGCCAGTTGATCGTCATCGATGCGGACAATACCGTCGCCGATGGTAGCGGCTTTGATAACATTCAGATACGGGAAACCATTGACGAAGTACGCTATCTGCTTATCAATCTGCTCAGAGGAAACGCCCTGTGCCAGAATCTGGTCCTGATCTTGCTCAGTAAATTGCATAAAGGGAATGGGAATAACAACGTTAGGAACGAAAGGCAAATTGGCTATTTCGCGATTATCACGCAAATCAAATTTTTGCTCAAGTGCGGTAATTTAGGGACTGGGAGACCAGCTAGTTGAGTTTAACCGGCGAATGGGAAAATTGTTAACCCATATAAGGCTATTTCTGATTGGTCCGGTTCTTCTACCTTTGCCCCATATTCTATACGATTATCATGAAGTTGATCGCCTTCGACGCCGACGACACGCTGTGGGTCAATGAGCCTAATTACGTCAATGTGAAAGACAAACTGTGCGAACTGCTCTCGCACCATATCGACAAGAAAACCCTGTCGCACCGGTTTTATGATGCTCAGATACGTAATCTCCGGCTTTTTGGTTACGGAGCCAAAAGCTTTATTCTGTCCATGATCGAAACGGCGATCGAGCTGACGGATGGACGAATTACGGGGCACGAAATTCAGCAGATCATTGATGTCGGCAGGCAATTGCTGGATTTCCCCATCGACGTACTCGATGGGATTCCGGATGTTCTGGACACGCTTTCCCAACAGTTCGACCTGATGGTGCTGACAAAAGGGGATCTCTTCGATCAGGAGAGTAAGATCGCCCGGTCGGGGTTGGCCCACTATTTCAAGCACGTCGAGATCGTCAGTGAAAAGAACGAGCAGGCTTACCGGGGAATTTTGAAACGATACAACGTTCAGCCCAGCGAGTTTGTCATGATCGGTAACTCCCTGAAATCAGATATTTTGCCAGTTGTGCACATTGGTGGGCGGGCTATTCACATTCCCTACTCGGTTACCTGGGAGCACGAGCGGGTCAGCGAGGAGCATCTGGTCGGAAAGTCGTTCACAACGCTGGAAAGCGCCCGTGAGCTGATCGATCTATTGACGAAGATGACGACTACTGACGTATTGTGAAGGCGTCGGCATCCAGATTGGCCGGAAATTTTTCGCGGAAAGTCCGCAAATCGTCCAGTGATAGCGTTTGCTGATGAATCGCTTCACGATCGGTCTGCCTGAACAGAACATCACCTTTGAAGTCAATCAGGGCGGAGTCACCGGCGTAAACATGACCATTTCCGTCTTCGCCGACGCGGTTAACGCCAGCCACGTAACTCAGGTTTTCGATGGCACGCGCCTGAAGGAGTGTATTCCAGGCCGTGCGTCGGGGAGCAGGCCAGTTGGCTACGTAGAGCAGCAGATCGTACGCAAAATCGGTGGACGTTTCGGTTCGGTTACGACTCCAGACCGGGAAGCGCAGATCGTAGCAGATGAGCGGGCAGATCCGCCAGCCTTTCCATTCTTTGATCAGTCGCTGTTCGCCGGCGGTGTAGATACCATCTTCGCCCGCCATCCGAAACAAATGCCGTTTGTCGTAGCTGTCGAACTGTCCATCGGGCTGCATCCAGATGAGACGGTTGAAATAGCTATTTTTTTCCTTCACCACGTAACTACCCGTAACGACGGCTCTGGTCTGGGCTGCCATCTGTTTCAACCATCGGAACGTTGTCAGGTTCATTGGCTCGGCCATCGCCTGCGCGTCCATGGTGAAGCCAGTGGTGAACATTTCGGGAAGAACGATCAGGTCGGTCGGTTCGGCCAGGGAAAAAATCTGCTCCTCCAGCATCGCCCGATTCGCCACGGGATCGTGCCAGTATAAGGTAGGCTGAAGGAGCGTGATATTCATGAGTGATGGCCGGACTGGTAGTTGCTCAACTGACTGGCAGCGGTATTACTTCGGAAACTTCATCCGGTATTCTGCGTCGGTCTTTCCTTTCGTGATGTCGGAGAGTTTTTTCTTGATCAGCTGCCGGCGGAGCGTGGGCAGGTAATCGGTAAAGAGTTTACCTTCCAGATGGTCATACTCATGCTGGATAATGCGGGCCGCCATGCCATCGTATTCTTCCTCGTGCTCGTTCCAGTCAGTATCCAGGTAACGGATAACGATAATTTCGGGTCTGAACACTTCACCCCGAATACCGGGAATGCTCAGGCAGCCTTCTTCAAAGCCCCAGTCATCGCCAGCTTCTTCAATGATTTCAGGATTGATAAAGACCTTTTTGAACCCAATCAGGCTCTGATCGATGTCTTCTTCTTCCTCATCTTCGTTCAGTGGTTCGCCATCGACCACGAACATACGAACGCTTTGACCAACCTGCGGTGCCGCCAATCCGATACCTGAGGCCGCATACATGGTGTCGTACATGTTTTCACTCAAGGTCTTGACATCAAGACTACCGGGTTCAATGTTTTTGGCCCGTTTTCGCAGTACCGGGTCACCGTAGGCAATTATTGGGAGAATCATATCTTTAATAATGATCGATAACGAACGCATAATAGCTGAGTGCGGACTGACTCATACCGGATATGGTCATCATCGATCTTTTTTGCTTTCCATATACGACTGAAGAATGATCGTAGCACTGACTTTGTCAATATTACCCTTCACCCGACGGTCTTTTTTACTGCTTCCACTGGCAATCATCGCTTGCAGCGCCATAACTGACGTGAAGCGTTCATCATGCCAATAAACCGGAATCTCGGGCAAAGCGTTCTGCAAATGCGTCACGAACTTCCGAACGCGGGGGGTGTTGTCCGTGTCCGTTCCATCGAGCCGCTTGGGCAATCCAACGATAAACGCTTCGACCAGTTCACGGGCGACGTATGCTTTCAGGTACTTGATCAGTTCATGAGACGGCACGGTTTCCAGCGCCGAAGCAATGAGCTGCAACGGGTCCGTTACTGCAATACCCGTCCGTTTTGCTCCGTAATCGATAGCTAAGAGTCGCGCCATATCAAGCGCAAAGGTACAACATTGAGGGAAGTTTGAGGATACTATTTTGTCACAGTGTCAGAAGTTCGCGTAGTTGAAACACACGAATACAGACCAGTTATGAAACAGGCTAATGCTCATTCGCTCTGGTTTGCAACTGTAAATTGACCAGCATTTTGGCCTAATCAAGATCCCGCCTGGGCCTGGTGTCTACGGTAACGGGCCAATCGGGAGCTTAGTCTAGCTAAACCGTTGGTAGAGCGCTAGTTCGAGTTGATAGTAGAGACCGTCAAGTCGGACTGAGGTGCGAAATTCCGCTGCCGGTTCGCCAGCCGCTCGTGAATGGGTCCGGATTTTTCTTTCAGGAAGCCCCCTGATCCGTTCGTGAAAAACGCCTTTATCTCAGCCATGATGGATAGGGCAATTTCGTCGGGTGTTTCGGCCCCCAGATCCAGACCAATGGGCGCATGAACCCGGTCCAGCCCCGCTTCGGAAAAAGTCAATCCATCCTTTTCAAACTCGGCCTGCATCTTATCAAACCGTTTGCGCGGACCTAACATGCCAATGTAGGGAACATCAGTCGTTAATAGTGCCTGTAGGACAGCCCGGTCGTAATTGAAATTATGCGACATCAGTACAGCCGCTGTTCGGTTCGTAATCGTAAGCTTATCGAGAACGGCCTGCCGATCGGCAAAAAGTACGCAGGTGGCGACCGGAAACCGCTTGGGAGCCAGATGGGCCACACAATCGTCGGTGACGGTAACGTGCCAGCCAAGATCGCGGGCCAGCTTCGCCACGGGAACCACATCGTAGCCAGCGCCAAAAATAACCAGTTCGATACCGGGGTCGATCCGCTCAATGAACACCTCCGCACTTCCTGCTTCTACGGAGTAAGCCTGCGTCAACGGTTTGCCCGTGTCGAAGACCGTCAACATATCATCCTGTAACCAGTCTGGAATCAGATTGGCCGTCTGATCGGTAAGAACGAATCGATTTCCCGCGCTGAGGCCGGTAGAGTCATCGCTTTTCAAGACGGTCGCCAGCACCCGAACGTCGCGTTTTTGAATGAATTCATCCAATAACGCCACTGGATTCTGAGCATCGGTTGGATCGATCGGTTCAATCAGAATGTCAATGATACCGTTGCACCCCAGCCCAACACCGAAGCTGTTCGCACCGTCATCCATCGTGTCATAAGTGACAACGATGGGCGCGCCATCGAGCATCACCTGACGCGCTTTCCGGAGTGCATCACCTTCCAGGCAGCCGCCACTGATGGCCCCTTCCCAGCGTCCATCGTCGGTAATCAGCATCCGCGCACCTGGCCGACGGTATGACGATCCTTCGACCCACACAACGGTAGCCAATGCGGCTTTGCGTTGCGAAAAGTCGATTTGCCCAAAAACCTCAACAATGCGGACTATTTCTTTCATGAACGATGATGCTTTTTTGACCGGGATAGGACCCCCGTTCGTCGTGCTATCCCGGCTGGAATAGAGGTAATACAAGAACTATAACGGTATCGATACGAATCTGTTTTATGTATTGAGGATAGCTTACCCGCCTGAGAAGGATTATCCAGATCAAACATGAGCATTGGGTGGGATGGCCAGAATCGCGCTCAATCATTCGCCTGTCTTCTGTTGACATAAGTTCATTACCAGCAGGTAGCTCAAGTTACGCAATTTTGTCCGAATAGTCTCTACACAACGCATTCCAGATCATGTAGCGGATGGTAAATCACCCCCCATTCATATAGTCCAGATCAATAGCCCCCGTGTGACTATTTGTCCCCCGTGCGTCAGTCCATAAACTTCCGGTATGGCGATTGAGCACGAACGGCTGGTTTACGGTCTAAAAAGCTCGATTCCTTAACATAAAGACGCATCCGACGGTTGTGTACATGGATACAACACACAAGACTATGGAAACAACCTCGGCAAAAGAACGCGAAATCGGAATTGGAGTTATTGGTATGGGTGGCTTTGGTCTGTTTGCCGTTCAGCAATTTTTACAGACACCTCATACAAAACTGGTGGCCATTGCCGGATCGAAACGGGAAGAGGCCGTTCGAACAGCCAAGCGATTCGGAGCCGAGCAGTTGGGTAGTCTTGAAGAATTAGTGAGTCATCCGGGGGTCGATGTGGTCTACATTGCCACACCACCGTTTCTGCATTACGAGCAGGCCATGCTGGCTCTGAACGCAGGTAAACACGTAATCTGCGAAAAACCGCTGGCCATGAATCCCGAACAGGGTCAGGAAATGCTTGACACCGCCCGGCAAAAGGGTCTGCTGATGGTCACGAACCTGATGCAGCGGTACAACCCGATGTTTGCTCGTATTAAACACCTGATCGATAAAAAGTTACTCGGCGATTTTCTGCACGGCTATTTCGAAAACTACGCCGGTGATGAAGGATTATCGCCTGAGCATTGGTTCTGGGATCGGGAAAAGAGCGGTGGTATTTTTATCGAACACGGTGTCCACTTCTTCGATATGTTTGCGGGCTGGCTCGGTCAGGGAACCGTTAAAGCGGCTCAGATCGTGAAACGTCCGGACAGCCAAGATATTGAAGATCAGGTTCAGGCTACGGTTGAATACGGTGACGATGAAACGGGTCGAAAACTGGTTAACTTCTACCATGGCTTTACCCAGACGGGCCGCATGGATCGGCAGGAAATGCGTCTTCTTTTTGAGCGGGGTGACATTACCCTTCAGGAATGGGTACCAACCCGAATGGTCCTGCGCTGTGTTGCCGATGAAGAAACGACTCGCGCCTTACTGGATTTGTTCCCCGGTGCCCAATTGAACGTAACCGCCAATATTGGTGGCAAGGATCAGCCGTTGCGCGGACGTCATAAGGAGTTCAACGCTTACCAGCAGATAGAGATCAAATTCGGGTTTGAAATAGAGAAGCAGCATCTCTACAGCGAGTTGCTCCGGCTTATGTTCCGGGATCAGGTCAACGCCATTCATTACCCTGAAATGCACCGAATTATTCGGGAAGAAAACGGATTGGACTCGTTGCAAACCGCCGTAGATGCAGATCAGATGGCTCGACAGTCATTCGAATAAAAGGGTTGGTGGGACACATTAATAAAAAAATTTAAAAATATGGGCTGACAAGCCTTTCGGGCAGTACGAACTCCCTGATTTTTTGCGACATTTGCGCTGTCTTACCAATTCCTCCGCATAGCGCATGACCTCGGAGTCTCAACTACTCGACAACCCGGACGGGCAACTACCAGGCGACTTATTGACCGGCACGTCCATGCTGGGCACATCCATGCTGGGCGTGGATTCACCTACGGGTGGTCCAATCCAGTCGGCCATTACGTACGAAAAAATTCCTACTCACATCTATGCCGATGCCAAAGATGCATCGCGGGCTGTGGCTCAGGAAATTGCAGACTTGATTCGGCAGAAACAAAGCGAAAACAAACCCTGCGTATTAGGGCTGGCAACCGGGTCATCACCCAAAACGGTTTATGCCGAACTCATTCGGATGCACCGCGAAGAAGGCCTGAGCTTTCATAATGTCGTTTCGTTCAATCTGGACGAATATTATCCTATGGAGCCTGATTCGCTGCAAAGCTACTGGCGGTTCATGCGGGAGCAATTGTTCGATCACGTTGACATTCCGAAAGGAAACTATAACGTACCGGACGGAACCCTTCGACCCGACGAGGTTGCCGGATTTTCGAAGAAATACGAAGCGGCCATTGAAGCCGCTGGCGGACTGGACTTTCAGCTGCTCGGTATCGGTGGTAACGGCCACATCGGCTTCAATGAACCGGGGTCGCTCGTCAATTCGCACACGCGGTTGATGATGCTCGACAACTCGACCCGAGCCGCAGCCGCAGCCGATTTTGGTGGTCTTCCAAAAACACCCCGTAAAGCCATTACCATGGGCGTTTCCAGCATCCTGGGTGCTCGGCGTGTGGTGTTGCTGGCCTGGGGCGAACGCAAAGCACCTGTTATTCGTAGTGCCGTTGAGGGACTGGTTACTGAACTAAACCCAGCCTCGTATCTGCAAACGCATCCGAACGCCCTGTTTGTGATCGATACCGCAGCGGCTTCTGAGCTGACCCGTATGAAAACACCCTGGTTGGTGGATTCGGTTGTATGGGACAACAATATGAAGAAGAAGGCGGTCACGTATCTGTCACTAGCCCTTAGCAAACCAATTCTGAAGCTGACGGACCGCGACTACAACGACAACGGTATGAGTGACCTGCTGGCCCAGTATGGTCAGTCGTACGACATCAATATCGACGTTTTCAACCAGCTTCAGCATACCATTACGGGCTGGCCGGGTGGTAAACCCAACGCCGACGATACCAACCGTCCGGAACGGGCGCAACCCGCCAAAAAACGGTGCTTGATCTTTAGTCCGCACCCCGATGATGATATTATCTCGATGGGCGGTACGTTCCAGCGTCTTGTCGATCAGGGTCACGAAGTACACATCGGTTATCAGACATCGGGCAACATTGCCGTTGCGGATGATGAAGCCCTGCGTTTTGCTGACTACGTTGTCGATTTCAATACCAAGTTTGGCATTGATAGTCCCGAAGCAACCCGGATTTTCCAGGATGCCGCTGCATCGCTGCGGGAAAAGAACGATAGCGAAATGGATACCATTGAAGTACGCTACGTGAAAGGACTGATTCGCATGGGCGAAGCAAAGTCTACCTGTCGGTTCGTAGGTATTCCGGTTACGCAGGCTCACTTCATGAACATGCCTTTCTACGAGACGGGCAAAGTGGCCAAAAAACCGCTCAGCGAGGCCGATATACAGATCACAATGGCCGTAATCGAAGCGATCAAGCCGCATCAGATCTACGCAGCTGGGGATCTTGCCGATCCGCACGGTACGCACAAAGTGTGCCTGGACGCTGTGCTCGAAGCCGTTCGTCGCCTGAAAGATAAAGACTTCATGAAAGATTGCTGGGTTTGGCTTTATCGCGGAGCCTGGGCGGAGTGGGATATTCACGAAATCGAAATGGCCGTACCAATGTCGCCCGATCAGGTGACGAAAAAACGGTTCGGTATCTTCAAGCACCAGTCGCAGAAAGATGGCGTCGTGTATCAGGGAACCGATTCGCGGGAGTTCTGGCAACGTGCCGAAGAGCGCAACCGGGGCACGGCGGAACTGTACAACCGATTAGGTTTGGCCGAATACGAAGCTATGGAAGCTTTCGTCCGCTGGCGCTTCTAACGTACTACGGACTGCTAAGTATAAAATTGAGTACTGCCTGCCCCAATCTGGAATAGAGAGGGCAGGCTTTTTTGTGTCCTTTACCAGTAAAAGTGCTTCGTCAGCGAAAATAGCCTACGCCTTTCTTCCTGAAAAAAAAGACGACAATGCCGAAGATTGATGAAAAGGAGAGTTGCGTAAAATCCATTAAAATTTCGCTGAAGTTTCATTGTAATATAGATTTTAGATATCATTGTATGATTATATAATAGTTGTATTATATCGGGCCGTTTATCAACACGATGACGAGACAAAATAAATATCGAACCCGCCGGTTATTTGACCTGCATGAATTCATTCAGGATCACTTCACCAAGTCGGACTGGATCAAGGTGGGCTACCTCACCGATAGTGTCGAATTGATCGAAGATCATCCGCGACTGCTCCGAAGTCTGGACTTTAAAGATGATGATTATGAGGGAAATAGCTTACAGGTATTGTCAAAACTGATCAGCGAAAGCAGCGGCAATCTGCACGAGCTTGAGCATTTTGTGGAAGCCAAAAAAGCAACCATGACGCGACCCGTTCGGGAAGTGCCGGATTTTGTTTCGACCGTTCACACCGCTACGCCAGATCGGGTTATCACATTTGCTCCGGATGTATTCCGAATTCCGGACAAGCAGGTTGAATCGAATGTGCTCTCCGTTATGATGCCGTTTGAAAGTAGATTCAACGGAACCTATACCGCCATCCGGAACGTATGCGCTAAATTGGGTATTGCCTGTAAGCGGGCCGATGATATCTGGGACAATAGTATTCTGATTCAGGATGTGTTCGATCTGATTTATACGTCGAAGGCGGTTATCACCGATTTTACGGACCGCAATCCGAACGTGTTTTACGAGACGGGCGTAGCGCATACGCTCGGCAAAATTGTCATTCCCATCACGCAGTCCGTCGGTGATATTCCATTCGATCTGCGGCATCACCGCGCCCTAACGTACTTGTCGAACACAGAAGGTTTATTGAAACTGGAAGCCGATCTGGAAAAGAAACTGGCAAAAGTGTTTGGTTGACCTTTTAGCCTTACTTGTCGTATATTCGGGGAAACCTTCGCTCCAACGATCCCCGGCTTTTTATGCAATCGTTCGTTTCGACAAGTACGGCCAACGTTCAGAATTCCCCGCTTGCTTCCAGTCGGTTGCTGTCCCTCGACTTCTTTCGGGGTTTGACCGTTGCGGCTATGATTCTGGTCAACAACCCCGGTGACTGGGGCCACATTTATGCCCCACTGGAACATGCTCCGTGGAACGGCTGGACACCCACTGATCTGATTTTTCCCTTCTTTCTGTTCATCGTCGGTGTATCGATTACGTTCGCCCTGGCCGGAGCCAAAGGACAAGCTACGCTGGCAAACGGCATTGTCGGAAAAATTGTGAAGCGTAGCCTGACGCTGTTCCTGCTTGGGCTTTTTCTTAATTTCTTTCCGAAGTTCGATGTGTCAACCGTACGGATTCCGGGCGTGTTGCAGCGAATCGCACTGGTGTATCTGGCCTGTTCGCTTATCTTTCTGAAAACGACCCCACGTCAGCAACTTTATCTGCTCGTTTGTTTACTGATTGGCTACTGGCTGGTAATGACGCAGGTGCCCGTTCCTGGCGTTGGTTACGCAAATCTCAATCCTGAAACGAATCTGTCCGCCTGGTTCGACCGGACGTTTATCACTCCCGCCCACGTTTACAAACCCGCTAAGGTCTGGGACCCGGAAGGGTTGTTGAGTACGCTCCCCGCTATCGGAACCGGACTGTTGGGCGTTTTGACCGGAACCTGGTTACGCGCGAATCGATCCGCAGCCGAGAAAGTCGCCGGACTTTTTACCGCTGGCTGTCTGGTGGCTTTGGCCGGCCTAATCTGGAACAGTTTCTTTCCGATCAATAAAGCATTATGGACCAGCTCCTTCGTTCTGTTGGCCGGTGGCCTGGCTATGGTTGTTCTGGCCCTCTGCTACTGGCTGATTGATGTAAGAAATGCCCGCTGGGGTGTGTTGCCATTTGTAGCCTTCGGGGTAAATGCCATCACCGTATTTTTTCTGTCCGGACTGATTCCGCGCATCATGAACCTGATCCACGTAAAGCAGGCAGACGGGACGGAATTGGGGTTGAAAGAGTATTTGTATCGTTCCTTCATCGTCCCGCTTTTTGCCGATCCGATCAACGCGTCACTGGCCGGAGCGTTGACCTTCGTACTGATCTGGTTTGGCATTCTGTGGTGGATGTACCGAAAAAATGTTATTATTAAGGTGTGAGTCAGCACACAAAGGACCTTAAAGAACAGATCGAACGCATCCTGCGCTGGGAGCCATCCTCACATTGGCGGCCCCGCGATTTTGCGCAGTTGAGCGAGCTTATCCAGATACATACACGACAGCCTGTAGACGCACGGGCCCTACAAATATTCTGGGAGACATCCGAACTGAGTTCCCCTGACATGCTGGATACGCTGGCCAATTTCGCTGATTATGCCGATTGGAACGATTTCTACACCCGGAACCAATATGGTACGGTGGCCATTGACGACGAAACGGCGCTGACGCACCCGCCAATGTGGGAAATCCCGATACGATGGGTCATTATGATCTACTGGTTTTCTGTTGTTGCCTCCATCGTCGTCGCATTTTTGTTAGTGTGGAAACGATAAACGTTTCGGGGCATTAACGCGTTAATTAATTAAGAATAACGACGATTGAACGACTTATACCGTCTCAGTCTTTTCGTCTCCCTTCTTTTGTCCGAAGTAAGAACCACAACCCAATCCTGAACGACCGAATGGTACGTTTTCCGCTCACACTGACCTTGTTGTTCAGTGCTACGCTCGTGCTGGCGCAATCAGCACCTAAACCAAAAAAAACGGCCGCCAAACCAGCATCGGCGGTACGAACAACGCCGTCGACGGCTGCTTCGCTCAATAGCCCTATCCCGCTGGACCCTGCCGTAAAGGTCGGTAAGCTGCCCAACGGCCTGACGTATTACATCCGTAAAAATGCCGAACCGAAAAACCGGGCCGAACTGCGGCTGGTCATCCGGGCCGGATCGGTGCTGGAGAACGACAATCAGCAGGGGCTGGCCCACTTCATGGAGCACATGGAGTTTAATGGCACCAAAAATTTCCCAAAAAATGAGCTGGTCAACTTTTTGCAATCATCCGGAGTGCGCTTCGGAGCCGATCTAAATGCCTATACGGGTTTCGACGAAACGGTCTATCAGCTGCCCGTTCCAACCGATTCGGCCAACGTGTTTCGGCAGGCGTTCCAGATTCTGGAAGACTGGGCCCATAATGCCACGATCGATCCGAAGGAAGTCGATAAA
Source organism: Spirosoma agri (assembly GCF_010747415.1). Taxonomy (NCBI): domain Bacteria; kingdom Pseudomonadati; phylum Bacteroidota; class Cytophagia; order Cytophagales; family Cytophagaceae; genus Spirosoma; species Spirosoma agri. Next base: position 99,603 of record NZ_JAAGNZ010000001.1, read on the forward strand.
GAACGGGGTGTTATTCTGGAAGAACGGCGGCTCGGACGCGGAGCTGGCCAGCGGATGCGCGACGAATATTTTCCAATTCTGTTGAATAATTCGCAGTATTCGAAGCGGCTGCCTATTGGTACGGAACAGGTATTGACAACGTTCAAACCCGAAACGTTGCGCCAGTTTTACCAGGACTGGTATCGGCCTGATCTAATGGCCGTTATTGCTGTTGGCGACTTTGACATGAAAGAGGTGGAAGGCATCATTCGGGAAAAGTTCGGGCGCATTCCAGCAGTTAAAGACCCAAAGCCACGGACTGAGTACGACATCCCGGCGCATAAAGACACAAAAGTGGTCATTGTGACCGACCCAGAGCAACCCAACACGGTGGTGCAGGTGATTTACAAGCGACCAGAGATCAAAGAAAAAAACTTGAACGATCTGCGCGAAAGCATTAAACGTGGCTTATTCAACACAATGCTTGGTAACCGGATTCAAGAGTTGACGCAACAGGCCGACCCACCGTTTCTGGGCGGCTATAGCAACTATAGTGACTTTTTGGGTAACCTGGACGCGTTCACCTCGATTGCGGTTGCTAAAGAAGGCAACGTCGAACGGGCGATTCGGGCGGTGCTCGACGAGAATGCCCGTGTCAAACAATTTGGTTTTACCCCCACTGAACTGGCGCGCGCAAAGCAGGAATTTCTGACGAACGTCGAACAGGCGTACAGTGAGCGCGACAAGACCCGGTCAGTCAACTACGTTAATGAATACGTTCAGAATTTTACGGATAAAGAGCCGTACACGAGCATCGAGTTCTATTATGACTTCCTGAAAAAAGAGCAGGGCGGTATCAAGCTCGATGAAGTGAACGCGCTGGTCGATCAGTTTATCCATAACGATAACCGGGCCGTTATTGTGATGGCTCCCGAAAAGGATAAAGCAAAACTGCCATCGGTCGAGCAGATTATTGGGTACGTAGACAATGCCGGAAAGGGGCTGACTGCCTACGATGACAAAACGCTCGATAGTCCATTGCTGGCTACGCAGCCAACGGGTTCGCCGGTTGTGAGCGAGAAGCAAATCAAGGATATTGGCGTGACGGAGTGGACGCTGAAGAATGGCGCCCGCGTGGTCCTGAAGCCGACTAATTTCAAGAATGATCAGGTTCTTTTCTCCGGCAGTAGCTTCGGCGGCACATCGCTCTACGAGCTGAACGATTTTATGACGGCCCGGTTCTCATCTACGCTGGCGGCTATGGGCGGTACGGGTGCCTACAATCAGGTCCAGTTGGGTAAATTTTTGTCCGGTAAGCAAGTGAGCGTATTTCCGTTCGTGGGTGAGCTAAGCGAGGGCGTGAACGGTAGCGCGGCTCCAAAAGATCTGGAAACGGCGCTTCAGCTCCTGTACAGCTACTTTACGCAACCCCGTAAAGACGCGGATGTGGTGAAAGGCTTCCTGTCCAACCAGCGGAGCGCATTACAGAACCAGATCAATACGCCAACCCCGCAGCGGGTCTTTCAGGATACGGTGCAGGTGACGCTGGGGGCCAACAATCCCCGTCGGCAGCCGCTCAAACCCGATGATCTGGATAAAATCGATCTGGATAAAGCCCTAAAAATCTACCAGGAACGGTTCGCCAACGCGGGAGATTTTACGTTCTACTTCGTTGGGAATTTTAAGGAAGATCAGCTAAAGCCGCTCGTGGAGAAATACATTGGTGGGTTACCGTCGACCGGCAAAACGGAGAAGTTTAAAGACTTGGGCATCCGGATTCCGGCGGGGCAACTTAGCAAAACGGTGTACAAGGGCGTCGATCCGAAAGCCTCTGTGCAACTGGTCTATAGCGGAGAACTAAGCTGGTCGCCCGAAATGACAACGCAGTTAGACGCACTGGCTGAAGTACTCGAAATCAAGCTGATCGAAAAACTGCGGGAAGAAGAAAGTGGTGTTTACGGTGTTGGGGCCAGTGCCGCCTACAGCAAGTATCCGGTCTCACGCTACACCTTCCGGATCAGTTTCGGCTGTGCACCCGATAACGTAGAGAAGCTGATTGCCAAAACGCAGGAGTTGATCAATGATTTGAAACAGAAAGGGGCCTCGCCCGTCGATATTGCCAAATTCAAGGCCGAAACCCGGCGCGAAACAGAAGTGCAGCTAAAAGATAATCAGTTCTGGCTTGGCTATTTGCAGAACCAATACTACAACGGTGACGCGCCCGATGAGGTGCTGCACGAAAAAGAACAGCTGGATAAGGTAACCGTCCAAAGCACGAAAGCAGCTGCCAATAACTACTTCGGCCCTAATTTCATTCGTCTGGTGTTGATGCCGGAAAAAAAATAGAACTAGTAAGTATCAGGTAATAATCGTCCGTAGACAGTGGCTTTACTGAAGGCACCGTCTACGGACGATTCCTTTTTTATGGATTTTCCAAATGCGGCTTGCTGGTAGACACGCCGTTTGCTCAGCCACTCAGTCAATAGCCCTCTTTGCTCAGAAGATCAAGCCGTTAACTAAAGAGATTTGCAAGAATGATACTCAATTCTGTACGTTTGGCAGGTTGATGAGTCATGGGCTAATCGAGAAAAATCAGATACGGCACCCGGACTTTTCTGAAACAGTACACGCTTCCTATTCCTACGTAAAAATGACTGTTATGCGCTACAAACTGATTGCATTGAGTTCCATACTGGTTGGATCGCTCATCACGGGTTGCCAGGACCACCGGCTTGCCGCACCTAATTCGCTCCGGGTAACGACAATGGCTACTGGTCTACTGGGGCCAATCGGCGTCGATACAGACCCCGCCGGGCGAATCTGGGTGACGGAGGCTGGTACGGGCAAAAACGACGGGCAAGTGTCGCTCGTGACCCCCGATGGGGTTGTGCACCCCGTTATTACGGGTTTCGATTCGGAAATTATCATGGGTGGTGAGCTGAACGGGTTGAACCACCTGCTCTTCGCCGACGGATGGTTGTATATACTTGGCTCGCACAGCAAACTGTATAAAGTCAACGTTACCAATTATAAGGTCGGCGATCCGGTCCTTCTGGCGAAAGACCTTGTGCCGGAAGATAAGCGGCAGTTTATCCTGGATTATAAATTTGCCCAGGATACCGAAGATACGCACCTGTACAACATGACTGTTGGCTTCGATGGCGACCTGTTCTTTACCGATGCGGGGGCCAATGCGATCATTCGCCGGACGAAAGCGGGTGTCTGGAGCGTCTTTTCTATCATACCTGGCGTTGCTAACCCCGCAGGGACCCTACCGCCTTTCAGCGAAAGTGTGCCGACGGGTATTGTGTTCGATGGGCAACGGCTTCTGGTCAGCACCTTGATCGGCTATCCATTTTTGTCGGGGCAGTCGGTTGTTTATGAGGTCGATCAGGCGGGGAATGCGTCAGCTCTCAAGAAAGGATTTACCAGCATCGTCGATATCAATCTGGAGACTAATCTGGGCCTATTGCTCTTGCAACATGGCGTGTTTGGGATGGGATTCACCCAGAAAACCGGCCAGCTAATTCAGGTGACGGCCAATGGTAATTCGGTGCTGGTTGATCAACTCAATCTGCCCACCGATCTCAAACAGACTGATGCAAACACGTATTATGTGACCAGCCTGGGTGATCGGTCGCTGCTGAAAATCACCAGATAGACCGTCGGTACACGCTGGATCAACCCGCGCTGGTGCCGGTTTTTACTGCGTTTTACTAGCTTCTTTATTGAGTTCAGTGCCCGTGTGCTTCCCGGATGAACCGGCTAGCTGGCTGCCTAGTGCCTGTCAGGTTGGAATGCTCATAAACCTCATTCGTTAACCACCATGTTAAAGAAAGTACTTAAATGGACCGGTATCGTATTCGGTTCATTGTTACTTCTGCTCGTCGTCTTTTATTGCGTCGTCTATGTCAAAACCGAAGCGGGGATCAATAAAGTGTATGATATTAAACCCCAGACGCTGACTATTCCTGATGATTCCGCTTCGTATGCCTATGGCCGACACGTTGCCGAAATCAGGGGTTGTCTCGGTTGTCATGGGGGTGACTTAGCTACTGGTGAGGTATTTGCCGATGAAAACTCGCCCATCGGTTATTTGCAGGCCAGTAATATTACCAGTGGCAAAGGGGGTATTCACTACACCGATCAGGACTGGATCCGGTCGTTACGGCATGGAATCGGAAAAGACGGGAAGCCGCTCTGGTTTATGCCCTCGCACGAGATTTGCGGTCTGTCAAACTACGACATGGCTGCCTTGATCAGCTACGTCAAAAAACAACCGCCCGTCGATAAAGTGACGCCACAGAAATCCCTTAAACCGTTAGGCCGGGTGCTTACGTTTGCTGGCGAATTTCCACTTCTATCCGCCGAAAAAATTGATCACAATGCGATCTACGTTGACGACATAAAGGTAGCCGTCACTGCCGACTACGGAAAATACCTGGCCATCACCTGTACGGGTTGCCATACCGAGAATTTCAAGGGCGCTCCTTCGCATTCACCCGAACAGCCACCTATTCCCGACATTTCGTCGACGGGCAAGCTTGGCCAATGGTCGCAGGATGATTTTGTTAACCTGTTTCACACCGGAAAAACACCCGATGGTCGAGTCCTGAGTCAATACATGCCCGTCAAATCATTTACCTATTCCGACGATGAACTGAAAGCCATTTACTTATACTTGCATAGCGTAAAATGAGCAGGTGTAAGCACGAGCGTGTTCCGAAAGACAAGCCTGATCTTAGCCTACACCTTTTTTTTACTCGGGTGCGCCTAATATTGATCACACACGGTTGCTATAAACCAGAATCTCCTACCTTTGCCAAACAACTTTAGGGGTGTCAGTACCAAACTGGTCTGACTGAGAGGATACCCTCATTACCTGATGCAGTTCGTACTGCCGTAGGGAAAAGTTAACGAGATGCTATCTGCTCTCCGCTAAAGTTGCTGTTTAGTCTATTCATTAACAGCAGTATGGCACAATCATCCCAAGCAATCTGGACCGACGTCGAGCATATTCGTGTTCAGGCTCCGCTTATTCACAACATTACCAATTTCGTGGTTATGAACAACACGGCCAATGCCTTACTGGCGTTGGGGGCTTCACCCGCGATGGTTCATGCGCCGGAAGAGGTCGAAGAGTTCGTAGCAATCTCCAGCGCGCTGGTCGTCAACATCGGTACGCTCGACAGTACGTTTGTGGCAGGCATGAAACTCGCCATGCAACGGGCCAAAGCACTCGGCAAACCCGTCGTTTTTGATCCGGTTGGCGTTGGCGCAACCACTTTCCGGAACCAGGTTAGTCAGGAGCTGTTAACGCTGGCTGCGCCCGACGTTATTCGGGGTAATGCATCAGAAATTATGGCGCTGGCTGGCCTGAATGCCCAAACCAAAGGCGTTGATAGTCTCTTCGGATCGGATGCCGCCATCGATGCGGCCAAACGCCTGAGTTCGGTCTGGAGTTGCGTGGTCGTCGTTAGTGGTGCCGTTGATTACATCATTCAGGGTGAACGCGTAGCGGCCATCGCCAACGGTCATCCGCTCATGGCGAAGGTGACTGGAATGGGCTGCACGGCAACTGCGCTGACAGGGGCTTTTGCCGCCGTAAATACCGATTATTTTCAGGCGGCTACGCACGCTATGGCGGTAATGGGTATCGCGGGTGAACTGGCTGCTGAACAAAAATCGGCGCCTGGCAGTCTGCAAGTTAACTTTCTCGATGCGCTGCATGAACTGACCGCAGCTACCATCACGGATCGACTTCAACTGACGCAATCGTGAGCACGCTGTATCTGGTGACCGACGGTGCCATTGCGCAACAGGCTGGTCACACGCTGCCTTACGTGGTCGAAGAGGCTTGCCGGGCGGGTGTTCGGTGGGTACAACTGCGGGAAAAAACCCTGTCGACACGGGCTTTCATCGAGCTTGGTGTTGCCTTAAAGCGCATTACGCAGGACTATGGCGCTAACCTAATTATCAACGATCGAGTCGATGTTGCACTTGCCATCGATGCCGACGGCGTTCACATCGGTCAGGACGATATGCCGTATCAACTGGTGCGCACCTTGATCGGCCCTGATAAACTCATTGGGCTGTCGATCAATAGCGAAACGGAATTACAGGCGGCTGCGAACATGGACGTTGATTACCTGGGCATTGCGACCATATTTCCGACCGGTACCAAGCAGGATACGTCCAGTCTGCTAGGACTGGAAGGGCTACGGGCTCTATGCCAGCAGACGAACCGGCCAACTTACGCCATTGGAGGTATCAACGCCGGCAATATCCAGCAAATCAGGCGCGCGGGAGCCACCGGTGCTGCGGTCGTATCCGCCATTTGTGGCCATGCGTCACCGTACGAAGCTGCCCGCCATCTTAGCTATCTGATCGATCAAATGACATGAAAACATACGCACGTGTTCTGACGATTGCCGGTTCGGATAGTGGGGGAGGTGCTGGCATTCAGGCGGATCTCAAAACGGTTTCGGCGCTTGGTTGCTATGGTATGTCGGTGATCACCGCCCTGACAGCGCAGAATACAACCGCCGTAACGGGTATCATGCCGGTGCCACCCGCGTTTATCGCTGAGCAGATGAACGCGGTGCTAAGTGACATCGGTACTGATGCGGTCAAGATCGGGATGTTGCATTCACCGGAGGTTATTGTTCAGGTAGCCAGAACATTGGTTGAGTTCGGCATAACGACGATTGTACTTGATCCCGTTATGGTAGCCAAAAGTGGTGACAAACTCTTGCAGGACGAGGCAATCGACGCGCTCAAACGGTATTTGTTGCCCCTAGCCTCGGTGCTGACGCCTAATCTACCCGAAGCAAGTGTGCTGCTGGGTCGTCCGGTCGAGACAGCAGCCGATATGCAGGAGGCTGCCGCTGATCTCGCAAAACTATGTCCGGGCGCGATTCTGGTGAAAGGCGGTCATCTGGCAACGGTCGATAGTACCGATTTACTATACATCTCTGAACGCGAACAGCATTCATTTTCCACGGTCCGGATTGCAACGGCCAATTCACACGGAACGGGTTGTACGCTCTCGTCTGCCATTGCCGCCGGATTAGCCAAAGGCTTATCAATCGTTGGGGCTGTGGTCGAAGCAAAAACGTACTTGACCGAGGCACTACGGGCCGGATCGGGCTATAAAGTAGGACAAGGGCATGGTCCGGTGCACCATTTTTTCAACGTTTGGCCTTAGATCGACATGAAATTTACCGAACAGCTCTGGCAAGACATCCAACCCATCTATGACTCCATCCTGAAGCATGGCTTCGTTGCGGAACTATCAGCGGGCAATCTTCCCAACGCGACATTCCAATGCTACATTCAGCAGGATGCGCTTTATCTGGCCGATTTTGCCCGTGCGCTGAACCAGCTGGCTGCCCGCTCGGCTACGCCGGATGATATGCTGCAATTCACTCAGTTTGCGCAAAACGCTATTCTGGTTGAACGGGTATTACACGAAACCTATTTTGCGCTGTATGCCATTCAGCCCGAAACGGTTAAAATGCCCGCCTGTTTCGCCTACACGAATTACCTGCTGGCGACCACCGCGCTCCAGTCCGTAGCAGTAGGGGCGGCTGCCGTTTTGCCGTGCTTCTGGATTTACCGGCAGGTGGGTAAACACATCTACCAGCAAGCTAGTCAGGAAAATCCGTACCGCGCCTGGATCGATACCTACGCGGGTGATGCGTTCGATCAGTCAGTTACGCAAATGCTGGCGATAACGGATCAGTTTGCCGAGCTGGCCAGCCCATCGGAGCGGGAAAAAATGCGGGACGCGTTCCGACTGTCGAGTCGGCTGGAATGGTATTTCTGGAACGACGCCTATGAACAGAACCGGTGGCTGGTTTAGCAAACGGGGTAACTTACTGAACGGGCCGTTAACTAAAGAAAAGTAGGATCAGCGCGACTTTGCAAGCGGCTTGGTTCAACGGTTTGTTAGCAATGGACAACTTCGTTTAATGACAAAACGGTATGGATAGCATCAATCAGCAACAGCCAGAAGAAAATCGCAAAGATTTGATAGGGTCCGAAGCGGGTAAGAAAATAAAGGAACTGACCGAGAAAAGTAACACGTGTTTTTTCTGCACGAAGATTGCAAGTGGCCAACCGTTGACAACGAGACCCATGTCGGCGCAGAAAGTCGATGAGCACGGTAATTTCTGGTTTCTAAGCGCCGACGATAGCCATAAAAATGCGGAAATTCAGACCGACAATCGGGTTCACCTCCTTTTTCAGGGTTCACCCCATTCCGATTTTTTGAGTATCTACGGCGAGGCAACGATATCCAAAGATAAAGAGCTCATCAAGGAGCTTTGGGAGCCAATCTTGAAAACGTGGTTTACCGAAGGCATCGACGACCCGCGTATCACGGCGATAAAAGTGGAAGCGACGGAGGGTTATTATTGGGACAACAAACATGGCAATGCGGTCGCCTTCGTGAAAATGGCCGCTGGTGCTGTTCTGGGCAAAACGCTGGATGACTCCATTGAAGGTACGCTGACGGTATAAGCTAATTTTCCGCTGTTACGAGTCTTTCAGCCGTGACAGCGGAAAACGGTATTTACGACGACTGATGCGCTGATGAGTTACTACGGAAACGATCTGCTACTGCCCTATCTGAAGTTTGCTATCGGTCTGAAAGGTCACATTTCCCTGTAGTTTCAGCTTTTTTGCCTTACCTGTGTAGCCCGTAGGAAGCGTAACGGTGTGTGGCGGGTTGATCGTCACGTCATCGGTAAGGGTAGGAACCTGATTCGTTGCCCAGGTCGATCCACTCGACCAGTTACCCGATGCTGTACTGGCAACTGCTGCCGCTGGAATAACAAGCGTATAATCTTCGGTTTCGCCGTATCCATAGGATGCGCAGGGTGATGTTGGTACACCCCCCGATGAGTCATCACGCTGTCGAATCCGTAAGCGGGTTTGACCCGCCAGCATATCGACAGGAAGAACAAACGTTCCCTGCTGGACAGCCTGCTGTGTCGTGGTTGCCGATTGAAAGACGATTTCGCTGGCATCGAATGTCTTATCCTGGTTGGCATCGATCCAGACCGTAAACCCCTCCGGATACTGGCCTGGATTGGTCACAACAAGGGTGTAGGCCGTACCTGCCGTCACGGTTGCTGAGATAGCCGTAAAGTCAGAAAAGCCATTCGCACCACACGTTGACGAGTTATTGATGAGCGTACTGGTACTGGACTTCAGAGTGAAATTACTGATCTGATCACCCAATGAACAGTTTGTTGCGCCGGGCTGGCAATAACAGACCAAATTAGCTGATGTGACCGCTACTGTGGCACTCGGCGCAGCCTTGCTGTTAGCCGCCACCACGCGATAATAAGCCTGTAGACCTGCTAATGGAGCGGGGTCTGTTGTTGAGGTTGAGGTAGTATTAGCTGCTACGGCAGCAATGGCGACAAAACCGGTGGTCGGGCTGGTCGATCGCTCAACAATAAAACCATTCTCGTTTGTGCTATTGTCCGTCCAGGTTATAAGCGAATTGGACGTACAGCTCGTTGCCGGAGTCACCGATACATTCGTTGGTGCAGCAATGGCAACAGACGAGCAGTTATACACGTAAGCGCCCGACGACTGCATCAGCGACAGGCGGTAAGTATACCCGTCGCCCATGCGGTTATACTGCCCGCTGGTAAACTGAGTTCGACAGGTTGTATAATACGACATCAGGTTGTTAATCAACGGCGAATAAGTTTGCCCGTTTGCATCAACGGCAGTACCGGTGTAGGTACAGTTCGAGGCATTGTAAAAGTAACAGCATGGGTCAGCGGGTGTGTCGCAGAGCAGGTCACCGGCACTGGTACAATTGGCACCTGAGCCCCGCGTAACCAACTCGTTGGCAATAGCTGTTTCATGGGTATGGTATAAGTTGAAATAGTGTCCCACTTCATGGGGTAAGGTCGAGCCGTTCGAGACAGCCCCGTTGTACAGGATAATGCGGTTCTGGGATGCTACACCACTGGGAAAGGCGGCAATACCATTGAGAGCACTGCTTCCGGCCGTCAGCGTGTTGGCAAAGTAGATGTTCAGGGCATCATTAACATTATTCAACACCAGCTGAGCGTTTTCAGTATCTACATCGCAATCGAACAACGCGTCACTGTCGATGTAATGGACTCCATTGCAGAGAAAAAATTGAAGATTGACGGGTTGATAGTTGGTATTCATAGCCGTGATGGCGGCATTCAGCGTAGCCTCATTAAGCCCTCCGGTTCCATTGCTTCGCCGGATAATGTGCGCTTTGATTGGAATGTTCACCACCGATGGCGGGATCGAGTTGGTCATCGCCTGTTTCAGCTGTACGATAGCTCGTTCAGCCGTTTCGATAGCTTCTTTGCTGGGCGTTGGAGTACCGCATTCTTCGGAAGTGATTTGGGTCACCTTCTGTGCCAGTGATGTAGTAACTACGACGCTCAATAAACCACTCAGTAGATACCATAGGCGGTAGGTGTGTGTCAAGGCCGTGGACAGTTTATAGGTTTTCGTCTTTCAAAGATATTTAATTAGTGCTAAATACCTAGAAACCAGTCCACTTTCTGCGCTTCTTACCCTGAAGATCATTCACCGATTCAGTCTGTTCGCGCGTATTATCGTTAACGTCATTCACTGATGGAAGGTCATTAAATACCGCAAAAACGCTCGTGCCGAAGTTGCTGGCGTACGCCCTTAGTCCGTTTCAGTTACCAGCAACTCAACGGTTTTAAGTATAGGGGGAAGTTTTTCGTGTTCATTATTGCATAACAGAATAATCGTTTTATCGGCGTCAATATACCGAATCAACTGGGTTCGGTAGCCGGGATTTTCGCCACTATGCCGGACTACTTTCCCCGCTTTATCGCTCTGTTCTAATACCCAGCCGAAACCATAGTGCGACAATGAGCCGTCGTTCAAGATAGCCGGTGTAAAGGCCTCATTCAACGTTTGTCGGCTAACAAGGCGATCGGTGTACAGAGCCCGATCCCACTTCAGCAGATCATCGACGGTGGAGCTAACACGACCGGGGCCCTTCCGGTTGCCTAGCCAAATTGCATAATTGAACTGCGGGAAGGAATCAGCCCGAACGTAGCGTTTCTTTTCCGGGACAAACAGGTGTCCCCAGGCCATACCGGGAAGGTTGATTTTCTCGTCACGCGTGCGAATTGCCGTGTGGGTCATGTGCACCGGATCGAAAATACGTGTCCGGCAAAAGTCAACGAAATCCTGACCGGATGCTTTCTCCGCAATGCTGGCCAGGAGCATATAGCCCGTGTCGCTGTACTCGTATTTCGCTCCGGGATCAAACAGTTTAGGCGGGTGGTATTGAATCAGGTACGCAATATTATCGACATTGCCGGCGACTTTGCTCTTATCCCAATGCTCATCCATTATGGCCTGATAATCAGGCAAACCCGAGGTATGGTTAAGCAGGTGACGTATGGTAATTCCTGGATAAGGTAGCCCCGGAATATAGGTTTCGATCAGATCGTCATAGGCCAGTTTTCCGTCCTGCTTCAGCATCATGATCGTCATGGCTGTAAACTGCTTCGATACAGAAGCCAGCTCGAAAATAGACGACGTTGTGTTGGGTTCCTTCGTGTCGAAATTCGTATACCCAAACGCCCGCTTATAGAGCGGCTTCCCTTTCTCGGCAATGAGCAAAACACCACTGAAATCGGGAACACCGGCAAAGAGAGAATTCAGTTTATCGGTCAGCGAAATGACCGGCCGGGTTTGGGGACGACTACAGGCAACAAAAAGAAGCGTCAAGCACGACAGGAGTGTAATCAGACAATGGACTACTTTCATTAGCACGTATGAAGAAGAGATCAACTAAATGTAGCCATTCTTTGAGCGAACAACGCCCACGACCAGCTAATTTTTTGCGATCTGCCGCAATTTTCGTGCTTTATCCTATTGCTCTGCTTCACGATGACGCATTTCATGGTAAGCATCTTCGCTCAAACCGAGCTTCCAGTAGGCCGCTACATGTAACTCATGACTGGCCATCTGGTGCTGAATCCGTAGATAGTCGCGGATCTGTTTGGCCGAGGTTACTTCCGTTGCGACCCAGATAAAGCGGGTTTCGGTTTGGCCATCGGGCAGTGCGGTCCCGTACACGGCATCCTGCAGCAGTGGGCTCTTTCCGGCGTCAACGCCGTTGCGATGCAGCCAGTGAAGTTGAATATTGGCCTCAAATTCCAGGTGTTGTTCGTCACGTTCGTCGGGAATTTCAATGAATGCTACCCCTTTTGCCGAAGCGGGTAACTGTTCCAGAATAGCACTGATCGCCGGTAAGGCGGTCTGGTCACCAGCCAACAGATACCAGTCAGCTTCGCGGTACGCAATACCGGGACGCAGGGCCACACCGATGAATTGCCCAGGCTGCACATGGGTTGCCCAGGCCGACGCGGGCCCCTCATCGCCGTGCAGCACAAAATCGATGGTCAATTCGCCGGTCTCGGGTTCAAAAGAGCGTACGGTATACGTTCGTACTGTTGGAACGCCCTTATCAGGTGGTGGCAGCGGCTGGCCGTTGGCATCAAAGGTTGGCAGTATCGGTGTCAACTGGCCGGGTTGAGGCAGCAGCAGTTTCAGGTGGATGCCCGGCATCAAACCAGTTAAGCCGATTAATCCTTCCCCGGCGACAATGACCCGACGCATATGGGGCGTTATATCCGTAAAGCCGACTACCTGTACAAGTTCGAGGATAAGTGGCCGACGCTGTCTCGTATTCATGCGCTGGATAAGTTGGAGCAAATGGTTTGCTGTAAGTTATTTAGAATAAATCTAAGCGAATGTAAGCGGTTTTGTGGCAAGAACAATTCAACCAGGTTATAAAAAGGTTGTGTAAGGAAATTGCCTGCGCTAGTCTGGCGCTGGATTGGGTCGAACAAGTATAAAGTATAAATTTACCTTGTCGGCTACTTGTCCGGCTAGTCGACCTTCGACTAGTAGATAGGGCTATGCACTCGCAAAGAAGTCTGCTGAAAAAAGTATACAGAGGAATGTTAAGTAGAAAATAGGTTCTCCTCCACACCGTAAAACCGTTTCTATATATTATATTTGGAAAAAAGGTAAATTTGTTATAGTATAGTTAGCTGTTAAGTTTATAAAGTGATACAAGATTTGACTAATAGTATATAGAATGGAAGAAGTGTCGTCAGCCAGTGACCCATCACCAGATAAATATAACCTTGAAGAAATACTGGAAAACTGGTTCAATGCAATTATCGCAGTACGGACAAATCACAGTCGTATTCACGCTTATATTGTTGGGGCTGCCCAATCAGAGCCGAATAACGAAGGTACTCTCTATATTGGGCAATGTCCTGTGAGTGAACTGGAATCGCTACTGGTTGCCATGCAGGGAGAGATAGAGAAATTAAGAAAGGATATGGAGCCGTCGGATGAGGGTAATCAGAATAAACCAAAGAGAAGCTACGCAAAGCTTATTAACCACACGTCGATCCTGAATCGCCTGAATGACCAGGCCAAGGTCAGGCTCAACTTAGCATCACGTCCAGCTTCGTAGCCAGCCGGTAATGCTACCCTCATTGCTTATATAGTATTGATTGGCTGAGAAAGGACTGATGCCTACTTAGCTGTATTGAATGACTTCTCGAGAATTTTTACGGCAGCCTGTATGGCCTTATCCGATTCGTATAACTGCCCAACCTGTCGAACATACTGAACGAGTTGCTGTCGAAACTGGTCAGGCGAATTGTCGTTCGGGCGTAGATGACCCTTTGTCGATGCAGTATCCATACAGAAAGGCAATTGGGTATACTCTGAATTACTAAAATATTTTATAAATAAACTGTAATTAGTTGAGAATTAAAATAAAGTCCTACAAATTTTATTTTAATTACTATGGGAGTCAACTGGTATCAAGAATTAATCAGAACGTTAAGACGCTTGATGACTGCATCGCGTTTGCTTCCTAATTCGTTTAACTGATACTTATAGAGGTCTATCTGACAAGAGTAGTAGTCTAAAAGCATCGATTTGTTCGCTTCGTCTGTGATTCGGTTCTTAGCGCGCTGAAGCAGTAATTCAAAACGACTGACCACCGATGTGTGACTGAGTATGCTCGTTTCGTATAAGTTGATGCGTTTGATGGCCCACTTAATCTGCTCCTGGTGGTCATTGGCCGCGTGGGAGCTCGATTCTTCCAGTAAAACTTGCCAGTCTAGCTCCAGTTGCTGGATGTGATCCGTAAAGCAACTACCGTCAAAAACCTCAGCCGGAAGGTCAATAACACCATCGTGGTCAAATAGATAGGCACTTAAGATGAGTTCGCCCCGAGCAACCACTCTGTTCATAAAGTCGAGCCCTTTCTCGAACGTATCGATTCGAAAGGAAAAGCTCTTGACCTCCTGTTGTTGGTTAATGGCTGTAAATAGAAAAATCATAGCTATCTATAGTAGTTAAGGTGAAAAGGAGTATGCTGATGCCAGGAAAAAGTCAGTGATAGGCGAGACACAGCTGTATCGTATATTTATACGCAAAATAAGAAAAATGGTAACATTTGAAAAAAATAAATTGAAGTCAAATCAATTAGTTATACCTATGAACCATTCGGGCAAAGGCCGATCAACATATGAACCTGATCGACTATGGATAAACAGCTGTGATTTTCGATACTTTATGTTGACATGCTGCTAGTTGCCCACCGCAATCGATTCGTTTACGGCGCCTTAACGATCATCATTCTATTGATGGGCGTCGTATCAAGGCGCTTTTTTGGGGACATCCCCTTCGTGAAGAACTATGTCGGCGATGGTTTATGGGCACTCATGGTATTTTTTGGATTTGCCTTACTGATTGCCCGGTGGCCGATTCGGGTTGTTGCATTGGCCGCGCTACTGTTTTCATTCTCGATCGAGGTGAGTCAACTGTATCATGCTCCCTGGATTGACAGCGTACGAGCCACCCGGCTTGGCGGATTGGTGCTCGGCTTTCGTTTCGTGTGGAGTGATTTGCTCTGTTACAGCCTGGGTGTTGCTGTTGGTATGCTGATTGACAAGCACATTATTCCGGTTCAATTTCGTTTTAGAACCGCAGAATTGTAGAACGAATCGTCCGTTGTGTAGCGACTCAGCTCTTAGCTGACAAATCGTGGCCCCGCGTTGAGCGAAAACCCTGAATTACACCGGGCGTCGTTGACCACTACGGCCATCTTAGACAGAAATCATGATAGAGTAGGTCGGTTCTGAAAAAATAACCCTACATTTCCCGATAGAAATGGAAATGCAGATAGCCATTCATCAAGGAAGCGTCGCTGTATCAGACGTTGATTTTTTTATTTGTGGATTATACGACGCCCGAAATTAGATCCGTTACGGTAACGCGCTACGCCAAACCCCTGCGTGAAGGAGGGTCATTGCCCGCGCTTGTGGAGGCCAATGACGATTTTCTGTATGTGCTGAAATTCCGGGGCGCTGGTCAGGGAACAAAAGCCCTTATTGCCGAACTGGTTGCCGGCGAAATTGCCCGCGCGCTTGGGCTGCGGGTGCCTGAAATCGTATTCGCTAACCTCGATTCGGCCTTTGGACGCACCGAAGCCGATGAGGAAATTCAAGATCTGCTTCGGGCCAGTGAGGGACTTAACCTCGCGCTTCATTACCTGTCGGGTTCCATTACATTCGATCCCATCATCAATGAGGTTGATTCCCAATTGGCGTCGCAGATTGTGTGGCTGGATGCGTTCATTATGAATGTAGACCGTACGGCCCGCAACACGAACATGCTGATGTGGCACAAAGAATTATGGCTGATCGACCACGGTGCCGCGCTCTATGTGCACCATACGGGTCCCAACTGGCCCGAACAAAGCCATCGCCCGTTTGCGCAAATCAAGGATCATGTACTCTTGGCTCAAGCTACTGAACTGGATGCCGTCGATGTCCGCTCGCGTCAGTTGCTCACGGCTGACCGTATCCAGGCAATCGTTTCGCTGATTCCCGACGAGTGGCTGACCAACGAGCTTGCGGTGGAGTCGCCGGATGAACAGCGTCGGGTGTATTCCCAGTTTTTAGAGGCACGACTGGCCTCATCAGCAATTTTTGTCAATGCAGCAAAGGAGGCCAGAAATGCACTTGTTTGAATACGCCGTAATTCGGGTCGTGCCACGTGTCGAACGGGAAGAATTCCTGAACGTCGGTGTCATTTTGTACTGTCGCGGGCAAGGCTTTCTGCAAACGGTATTCGACCTGAACGAGAAACGGCTCTGCGCTTTTTCGAACGAACTGGACATTCAGGAGCTGGAAGCAAGATTTCGCGCTTTCGAACGGATTTGCGCCGGTCGGCGGGAGGGTGGCGTCATTGGTCAACTGGCTATTGCTGAGCGATTTCGCTGGCTTACATCGACCCGTAGCACCGTCGTGCAAACATCACCGGTTCACCCCGGATTATGCGCGGATGCCGCCGAAACACTCGCCCGACTCTTCGCCCAGTTGGTTCTATGAAAGATTGGCAGACGACGCTTCGTTTGTGATTTTCCGTCTTCTTTCGCATCTTCATTGTCATGCGATCCATTCCGAAACGACTCATCGGCGTTTTATCCGTCGTGGCAACCATCAGTTACGGGCAGCCCCGAACAGACTCCTTCCTGACGAACCTCTTTCGCTCGAATCGGAGCGCAGTTTTCCAGGAAGTCATTCGGTATCCGGATACGTACCGACTCCAGATCATTTACACGCAGATCGACCGCGATAAGAACAATACGCCATCGTTCAGGAATTACTATTTTAACGAAGATAGTACTCGCTATTTCAATCCGGCATCTACGGTGAAACTACCGCTTGCCCTGCTCGCGCTCGAAAAACTGAACGACCTGAACAAGCCGCAGGTGACTAAGTCAACCGCCATGCAGTTCGACAGCGCCTATAGTAAGCAAACCAGAGAATGGCGGGATGAAACGTCCGAAACGGGTTACCCCTCGATCGCGCATTTTATCAAAAAAGCGTTTCTGGTTAGCGACAACGACGCTTATAGCCGGATGTATGAATTTGTAGGGCAAGGCGCCATTAATCGTTCACTACACGCAAAGGGCTATCTGGATACGCGCATCACACACTGCTTCGTGCGCATGACTGCCGACGAGAATAGACACACAAACCCGATCCGGTTTATTAGGTCGGATGGGTCGGTAATTTACAAGCAACCAGCCGCTTACAACACCGATCCGTTTGATTTTCGCCGGACGGCGAAGCTCGGCAAGGGCTTTTACCGGAACGATACGCTCATCCATCAGCCGTTTGACTTTACGGAGCGAAATAAGCTACCGCTCGAATCGTTCCAGCAGATTTTGCAGTCGGTTCTATTTCCGTCCTCGGTTTCGCCCCGTCAACGATTCAACCTCAAGCCCGACGATTACACGTTTCTGTACCAATACTTATCGCAGTATCCCGGTGAAACTAACTACCCAAAATACGACGCGAAGCAGTACTACGATAGCTACGTAAAATTCTTTTTTATGGACAGTCTACACCACCGGCTGCCCGATGAGGTGCGGGTTTTTAACAAGGTCGGCTGGGCATACGGTTTTCTGACGGATGCTTCGTACGTAGCCGACTTTAAAAACAAGGTCGAATACATGCTTACCGCTACGATTTACGTCAACCGAGATGGCATTTTGAACGACGATAAATACGAATTCGAGAGTGTAGGTCACCCGTTCATGTATCAGCTGGGTCAGATGATCTATCAGCACGAATTGACGCGTAAGCGGCCCTACAAGCCAAACCTTACCAAATTTCAGATCCCTTACGAGAAACGACGAAACGATAATCGACCTGTTATTAGAGATGTTGATAACTAGAATGTTGAGCTAAAATCAGTTCCTTTAAAACCGCCACCTTGTCTGAATCTTTACTTCCGATTTATGAGGTGCGTTAATCTGGTCAAGGTCGGAGCCGATGGTTTTTTGATCAATCATATCGGTTCGTGACCAGCGCATCCAGATCGACAAGTGCTGGTTCAGGTTGTATTGTACCAGCAGATAGTGTCGAAAGCCGTGATTAAAATAGGCCGGAAAAGAAAACGCGTATAAAACGTCGCGCTCGTACACATATTGGCGGCTGTCGTAATCGTCCGTCCCGAACAGAGCTATTCGTCCGCTAATACTCAATCGCCGAATGTCCAGAGTAGCATCCTGAACCAGCACAAAGCCATTGGACGGCGGCTGACCCGCATACGAGAAGCTGCCAAACTGAATGCGGGACCGTAACGATAATCCCCGCGTGAGCACATAATCAGCGTTCAGTGCTAGGTTTCGGCGCGTTGTGCCAACCGTCTCTTTGGGATCACTATCGGGTAGATTCTTTTCTTTGTGCTCGTCGTGATAAACCAGATAGAAAGCCGTTTGCCGGTTGGGCGTGTAACGCGCCTGGAGTAAGTAATCAAACCCACTGGACGGCTTATCGACCAGGTACTTCAGCCACGGGAAACGAAAATAATCGATGAAGCCGCCAAGGGTGAGCTTTCGGTAAAGGCTGTATTTCAGGCCCAGGTAAGCCCCCGACTCGTTGATGGTGCGGCTTCCTTCACTAAAGCCATTGCTGTAAAAACTGTGAAAATTTCGGTCATAATGCCGTAGCGCGACGGCCATGTCCACTTTCTTCGTTAGGCTTGCCAGCGTACCCGCAACGGCACCGATTTCCCCCGAATTAGTCACAGAGCCACTACTCCGCGCGATCTCACCGAAGAAATTCCAGTTATGCCAGATGTATCCACCGTGCAGGCCCACGACCAGGTTTCGGTTTCCCGTAAATTCATACTGATTATAAGGCAAATTGCGTCGCTGGTAAGCGTGGTCAAAGGTTGTTTGCAGGATGGTCAGACCGGCCTGTACCTGCTGCCGGTTGTGGTATAGCAGATGTGTACCAATGTTGGTTTCGAGCAAACTACCCTGATCGTCGAGTTCGGATTGGGTCCGGTGCAGACCTGATGTTTGCAGAGAAGTCGCCATAATCTCCTGATTGGCGATGGTCATATTGGCGTCGCGTCGGTTGCGGGCGGCTATGAGGGTAAGGTCCAGCGTGGGACGAATGGCATAGGTAGCCGTAGCACCTCGGAAATAACCGTACTCCGTTAAGGACGTATACGGTCGGGCCCCCAGCGTTGGCCGTCGAACCGTCTGTACCGTTTCGGCGCTTTTGCCCAGCACAAAACCTGCCGACAGCACCAGACCCTGCCCAATCTGTACCTGATAATCACCAAGCAGGATAGTACGCCAGCGACCTCGATTCTGCACCTGCGCATGAAAAGAAATGTAATCGGCACCGTACCGGCGGATGGACGGTTGCCAGTCTATAGGTTCGCCGGAATCTTTCTCTAGTGTGAAACCGACACTAAACGCCCGTGGCCGACTGTAACGATAACGGGCGTACCATTGCTGCGCATTGCCGAGATAGCGCGTTGGTAACTTACCATTTTTGTCGGGCGTCGCGTCCGAAAATCCTTTCTGCTGCTCCAAAACTCGCTCATAGCGTACGAGCAGGTAGTTGTCTATAGGCGTTGGCAGGGTTCCGAACAGGCGTGGATTGCCTGCTACTGTCACAAACGGGAGGAGCCGTCGAATCGTTGGCAGATCGAAGTCGGGTACAGCCTGAAGCTCATAAATTGACAATAGATCGCCAAATTGAGCCCGGTAAGTCGCCAGATTACTCAACTGCCGTTCGGTCAGGAGGTAGGTGGCCGCCAACTCATCACGCGTTGCTGTGTTCAGATCAAGCGGATTGGCATAAAGCTGTGTCAGTGCATCGTAAACAGACGGGTAGTCAATGCCTTCCGTCTGAACGGGAAACAAATCCTGTATGTACCGGCTGATAGCGTCAGTCGATCGATTCGGTTGCGTTGATTGGCAAACGGCTTGATTATCAGTGAGAAAATATGCTACGATAGACAGACAAACCGTACGCATAACTACGTACGATGTGAACCGGCCGATTCTGATTACAAACGTCATCTGACTTTGACGAATGCAGTCAAATTAGGTAACTAATATTGCGCTTATAGTTGACTAATCGATACGATCTGAATTGCCCCTTATGAGAACCGTCGTTTCAGGATTTCGACCAATTCGCTGACTTCATCACTGCTCATATCCCAGAGGTATTGGGATGCGTATCGATACGAAATCAGATCAAGCGCCTGACCGTAGTTGCTCAGCGTGTCAATTTCATCAATGGCATTATTATAGGCCCCCGTGTTGCCGTTGAAAAGCTGATTGATGAACCGGAATTTCTGGTTGAGCGAGATGCTGCGCGCTACACTTTCGATGGGTGCTCTGGTAAACGCTTCAGCTACGGATTCTGGCTCGGCAGGTGTAGACAGCCGAATCGTATCGTTCAATGTGGGCGTTGACTCCGTTGTATGGTCAATAGTAACGGATGTATCGTTCTGATCGACTGATGGTTGCGAAATAGCGCCGGTCTGCAACTGCGATGGCTGACTGGTGGGTGCAACCGGTTCCGGACCGGGTGTATTACCGAGAAATAAAGAACCTCCCGAACTGGAAAAATCGTCGGGGAGCGGTGCTGGTGTTGGATCGGGCTGCGGAGGAATGGCGGGTGCTATGCCTTCGGTAGACCAGTTCGTTGTTGACGTCGTGTCGAGCGCAACCAGCGGAGCCGGGGGAACTGTTGGCTCGATGGCCGTATCGAAAAACGACCGTCCGGGGGTTGCCGGAATGCTGTCGGGAACATGACTGCGGAGTAGGGCCGGCACATCCATCGGCACTTTTTCGGAAAATAGCGCGACGAATTTATCGTAATGTTCTAGTTCGTGGCCACGCTGCGTCAGGGCTTCGTCCAGGAAATTCAGGGCCTGGTTGACGTACACAAAAGGCTTGCCATTCATCCGTTGGGCGATGTGTGCCGGGACAAACTGGTTGATTTTCGTGTACCGGGTTATTTGCTTCAGGGCCGTAGCCGTAAGCGTAAATTCCGGTTGACTGCGCAGAATGTCATCAAAGTAAGCGCGCGGATCAAAAATCATGGTAATTGTCCGACGGGTTGCCTCGGCCAGTAAAGGCTCCAGCTGTTCACGCCGAACCGAAATATGCTGCGACACCACGTTCATGAAATTCTGCAACGCTTCCTGAACATCAGCATTGGTAAAGTCGAAATAGGGACTACGGAACTTCTCCGCGTCGCTCTGCCACTTTTCCGATAGGCTGCTGATAACGAACAGGTTGATCTGACTGATGGGTGTCAGCGCCAGAATTTGCTGCCCGCTGATGGTTGAATGATGCTGGTAAAAGTCGGAGGCTGTCCGACGGGCGTATAACTTACTGTATTCGGTGAGCGCGTTGGCGTTAAACTTGTTCGACATCAGGAAAAGCCTTTGTTTTGTAAAGATAAAGTTTTCGGACACAAACCACTTTTTGGCCCTTAAAGAAGTTAAAAAAAAGTGGTTTAAGCCTTAATGTAGGCCAACGATCCAACGCTCGACCTGGTTGCGCGTAAAGATCGACTGGCCTCTGAACCGACTGGCACCAAATGTTTATTGAAACCACTCGACGACCTGAGCCACCTCACCTTCGCACCGGCTGGATTGAGGTAATTTGCGGCTCCATGTTCTCCGGAAAGACCGAAGAACTGATCCGGCGGCTCACGCGCGCACGAATCGCCAAACTGAAGGTCGAGATCGTTAAACCGGCTATCGACACGCGGTATGACGCAGAAAATATCGTTTCGCATTCGTCGCTGAGTATTCAGTCAACACCTGTGCAAACAGCGGGCCAGATAATCGCCCTCACCGGGGACTGTGATGTAGTTGGTATCGACGAAGCCCAATTTTTTGATAAAGAGATTGTCGATGTTTGCCGAATGCTGGCCAATCAGGGAAAACGAGTAGTGCTGGCCGGTTTGGACATGGACTATTCCGGACAGCCGTTTGGTTGCATGCCCCAACTCATGGCCATTGCCGAATACGTAACCAAAGTCCACGCAATTTGTGTAGTCTGTGGCGATATTGCTCAATACTCTTACCGACTCGTGCCTTCCCAGGAACGAGTGCTTCTCGGTGAAACGGATAGTTACGAAGCGCGCTGCCGACGTTGTTTCAATTTGGGCGACAAAGCCGGTCGAAAAGAATGGGCGTACGAAGACGTTCGCGAAAATGAGTGACTACAGGGCTGGCATCCCAGGCAGGAACGAGAGCTGTAGCCAAATCAAGTTGCGGTTCAGGCGATTCAGTTTATGGGGCCTAATGCTGGTAGCCATCGTTCATCAGTCGGTACTGGCCCAAATTGGTAGCTGGCAGACCCACGTCAGTTATCGCTCGGGCCAGTCGATAGCCATAACCCCAGCAACCGTTTACGCAGCTACGCAGAATGGCCTCTTCTATGTAGACAAAGCCACGAATGAACTCGTTGTAGTATCAAAAAAAGATGGATTAAGTGATGTCGGTATCAGCCGATTGCTCTATCTGGCCGATCAGCAACGGATATTGATCGCCTACCGAAATGGCAACCTGGATTTTCTGGCTCTATCAAACGCTGGTGAGCCAGCCGGAGTTGTCAACGTCAATACGATTCTGGCGGCCACCAATCTCCCTGCGTCACGTACGATCTATCACATCAATCGCGTAGGATCGAACGCGTATCTCAGCACCGATTTCGGACTAGTTGTACTGGATGTGGTCAAAAATGAGATTCGGGATACGTACTTTAGTCAGCGTGCCGACGGATCGGCTTTACCGATTTATCAGACAACGACAACGGCTGATAGTCTCTATGCGCTGACGGCACCGCTGATCGCGACCGAAACCGGCCGACGACTTCGGGCCATTCGGTTTGCCGCTAACGTTAACGTTGCTGATCCCGCTAACTGGAAAAGGATTGCGGAGCCGGGAATCCAACTGGAGTCAATCGTCACTAATCAGGGTCGCTTGTCCGCAACAGTCAATGGACAGGGTATTTACGAGCGGCAGTCAGGTCGGTGGGTTTTGTCCCAGGCACTGACCCGTTCACTGGTTCGCCAATTCCCAACCGCCACTACGCCAATTTTAGCGACGACCGGAACAATAACCACGCCAAACGCAGGGCCGTTCACGAGTTCGCTGGTAGTAAATCCCCGCGATGCTGCGCTGGATGGTAGCGCGATTTGGATCGCGGATACGCAGAACGGGTTACTGTCGGGTAGCGGAGGAACTTTGCGGCAAATCGCTCCCGAAGGTCCGGCTCAGGATCAGTTCGCTGGACTATATGCCTACGCACAATGGCTCATTGCCCTGCCCAGAGGGCCGCAGGACACGACCGCACTAACCGTAAGTCAACCTCCGGTTGAGGTGTTGGCTGTTCCTGACGAGCGTTGGCTCACCGTTTCTGGAACGGGAGTCGTGTCTGGATTCAATTCAGCCGCGTATCTGACCGCCGAGCAGAAACTGTACCTCTCCAGTTATGGAGGTGGTTTGTGGGTTCAGAATGATGATCTGACGCTCACTGCCGTCACGTTGCCCGCGACTATCGTGCCGTTTATTACGAGTCTGGCTACGGATATTGACGGAAATTTGTGGATGGCAACGGGCGGTCCAATATTTCAACGGGCTACGCTCCATGTACGGCGACCTGATGGACAGTTTCAATCTTTTTCGATCGTCAATGATCAGAGTATCGTGCAGATTGTTCCCGACGATAATGGCTTCTTATGGCTCCGACTTGGCTTTGGCGGTGTGCTGGTCGTTGATCCGCAGGCGAATCGTATTCGCTACCTGAGTACGCAGACCGGGCAGGGCGGACTGCTGACCAACGCGGTTCGTACGTTGGTAAAAGATCGAAACGGAGCCATCTGGGTAGGCACCGATCTAGGGCCCACTGTTTTTGATAGCCCTTATGGCGCATTTGATGCCACCATCGATGCGCAGCCACCGTTGCTGAACCGGCGTCGATTACTGGCAAACGAACCCGTCACGGCTATTGCTGTTGACGGCGGCAACCGGAAGTGGATCGGCACGCGCGATGGCCTTTACCACGTTTCGCCCGATGGGTCGCAGCTACTCGACACATTTACGGCGGCTACCAGTCCATTACCCAATAACGCCGTTCAGGCGATCGCGATCGAGCCGATCAGTGGCCGTGTCTTTATCGAAACCGGAACGTCGGACCAGCCCAATGGTATCATTTCGTATCGGGGACCCGCCACCGAACCGGCCAGCGCGCTGAGCAGTCTAACCATTTTTCCGAACCCGGTGCGACCCGATTTTACGGGGACCGTTGGTATCAATGGACTGACCGACAATTCAACCGTGAAAATTCTGGACGCGGGTGGTCAGCTGGTGTATGAGGCCCGTTCGCAGGGTGGTTCGGCAACCTGGAACCTGCGCGATTATCGGGGGCGGTCAGCGCAGACGGGTATTTATCTGGTGGTTGTCGTGACGGCCGATGGGACCGAGGGGCTTGCCGGAAAGCTGGCCGTTGTCCGGTAAGCAAACCAGATTGATTCGGGATGAGTTGTGAATCTGATTGTTTGTTATTGCCGTGTTACGTATTTCCTAGACTGATCCGATATGCTTCACCTCGATGCCCAAAACACTGATGTTCTCCAGGATTACTTACGCCGACGTGGCTGGCTCGATACCGAAGAAAAGATCGAATCGGTCGAGAAGCCCGGTGAAGGAAACATGAACTATACCGTCCGGGTGATAACGCCCAACCGAACACTGATTGTCAAGCAGTCTCGGGACTATGTGGAGAAATACCCAACGATTCCGGCTCCGGCTAATCGGGCGGTTATCGAAGGGCGATTCTACCAGAAAGTTCAGCCGATCCCGATGCTGGCCAATTATATGCCCCAACTGCTGGGGGCCGACGAAGACAATAATATTCTGGTGCTTCAGGATCTGGGCACTGCCCGTGACTACACCTTTCTGTATCAACCTGGTCAGCTTTTGAGCGATACGGATTCGGTGGCCCTAACGGCCTATCTGTCTGAGCTTCATCATCAGTTTCTGGTCGAAGAGCCCGATCCGATTTTTGCCAATCAGGCTATGCGAGAATTGAATCACGAACACCTGTTCAAGTATCCGTTTCTGGAAGAAAACGGATTTGATCTCGATACGATTCAGCCGGGTTTGCAGGCGCTGGCAATGCCTTACAAACGCGACGCCGACCTGAAAAAGAGCGTCCGACAATTGGGCGAACGCTATCTGGCCGACGGTACGCGAAGAGGAGCAACAAGTGCTCCTAAAGCACTCTTGCACGGTGATTATTATCCCGGTAGCTGGTTGCAGGCAACGATCGGTGATGAGCTTGTCATTAAAGTGATCGACCCGGAATTCTGTTTCTACGGTCCTCCGGAGTTCGATCTGGGAGTAATGATTGCCCATTTGATGATGGCGCAGCAGCCGCTCTCGACGCTGGACACAATTTTGGCAACTTACGAAAAACCTGCGGGTTTTGATGATACGCTTCGCCAGCGCTTCACGGGCGTTGAACTTATGCGCCGGTTGATTGGACTGGCTCAACTCCCGTTAAGTCTGTCGCTCGAGCAAAAACAATCGTTATTAAGTGAGGCCCGTCACATGCTTTAATCATCAGCCTATGTCATCTGTTGTTCCTGCGCAACCACGCCGAATCTGGCTCGATACGGATATTATGATCGGGATGAAGGATAAAACACCCCGTGAAGTAGACGATGCCATCGCGCTGATCATGGCGCTTGAACACCCCGATAAAATCGAAATCGTGGGGATCAGCACAATCACCTACGCCAATTACGGACACGATGTGACGCAGAAACTGCTGGGCTGGTACAACAAAACCGGTCGAACGATTCCGGTGTATCGTGGGTCCGACACGGCCCAGGACGTTGGCACGGAAAACGAAGCAACGCGTGCCCTGGCGGATGCGCTTCAATTGGAGAAAATGCCGATTCTGGCTATTGGACCGGTTACGAACGTGGCAACGGTAATTAAAAACCACCCGGAACTGATCCCGCAAATCGAAGAGGTTGTCGTCTGTGCCGGGCGAACACCCGGTTTGCCCTTCAAACCGGGCTTGGAAAAGTTGTCGGTGGGCGATTATAACTTCGAGATGGACCCGGAGTCATTCCGGATCTTGTTTGACGCAGGGGTTAACATGGTGCTGTCGGGTTATGAGTGCAGCGTTTATACCTTTTTGGGGAAGACGGATATTGAGTTTCTGAACAACGCGACCGAAGCCGATCAGTGGGTATATGACCAGCTACGTCCCTGGCAGCAATTTAACGAAGAGCTGTTTGGCGTAGACGGTTTTGTACCCTGGGATACAACGCCCCTTGGCTACCTGACGCACCCCGACTACTTCAAGTATTATCGGGATATTCCCGTTCGAATCAATGTCCGCCAGAGCGATACTACACCCGGCGAAGATAAGCCGTATCTGGAAGTTTCGTACTCGTACGAAAACACACAATGGCGGGCGACCTACGCATATAAAACGCTGCCCGGTTTTGAAGAAATTGTGATCAATGATTTGAAACGGGCAGCGCAGAAGAACGTAGTCACGCGGCATTCCGACAGCCTAGTCCGTAGGGCCGAAGACTAATTTGTCATCTTTAGCTCCACGAACCAGACTGTCGGAATGCCGCACCACCGCGTTACTGTTATTTCTTGTCGTCGTTACTGATTTTACGGCTCTGTTTGCCGCCCGAACTCATCTGGCCGAATTTGTAGCTAAGCGTCAGGCGAACGGAGCGATTCACAAACAGGGACGTGTTTTGTGCCGTGAATGAAGGCGCAAACTGCTCGCCCGTTATTTTGACACTCCGGTTAAATGGGTTATTGAGGTTCAGCGTCAGCGTAACTTTTTTATCCATCAGCTCTTTCTTGGCCGAAAGACCGTAGTAATACCAGCCTGAGTTCCGGCTCTGAAGCGAAATCCATCCCGACCCAACATATCCATTGGCCTGGAGCGTCAGGTCTTTGGGGAGCTTGTAGGAAAAGTTAGGGCTCAGGCTCCATACCCACCCGCTTGTGCGCTGATTGAGGGCAATGCTGGTGAGATCCACGTAGGTAATATCACTTCCGACGCTCAGATTGATGCTTTTCGTGGGCTGAAGGGCCAGGTTAAGATTGGCCCCGTAACTGGCATTTCGACCAATGTTCTGCGGAGTCGTCAGCGCAACACCCTGCGCATCGACCGTCGAGAGCCATTCAATCGAGTTGTTGGTCTGCCGCCAGAAAAGCGCGGCATTGAACGACGAGCCTTCTTTACCGAACGTGCTGTAAGATAATTCCGTTGCGTGGGTCAGTTCCGGATTCAGGAAGGGATTACCCGTCTGGATATTTTTGGGATCACTGTAGTTTTTGTACGGGTTCAGATACCAGATCAGCGGGCGCGAAATTCGCTGCGTATAACTGACCTTGACCGTGTGCTTTGTCCAGAGCGTCTTGGCCAGCGTAAAACTGGGAATCAGATTCTGGTACTGGTTGGTAAATCGGCTCTGCGTCGACACAAAATCGCCCTCAATATTCGTGTGTTCGAGTCTTGCTCCGGCGGTAAGGTTCCATTTCCGTTTTGTGTCTACTTTCAACGATGCATACCCCGCCACGACGCGTTGATCGTAGGTGAAGTCGTTGGACCGGCTGGGGTCGATGGCATAATCACGTTCCTGCCCCGACAACGCCTGTTCGATGACAAACTCGCTGCCAATGTTGCGCTGAATGGCTTTGGCACCGGCTTCGGCTTTGAACGTAAGCGTGTCGTGCTTGGTGTAGGCCGTAAACGGGTGCGTGTAATCAGTCTGGAAGGTGTATTCGTTGTTCCGGCTGAGGTTCGTGCTTCGTTCCAGGTAGCTCGGTACTTCCGACTTCATATCCGTCTGGGTAATGGTGTAGTAATAGTTATCGGGCATGCGCGCGTATTGTGTCAGAATCGCAAATTCCCGGCCCGGCTTTTTGAACGACTTCGTCCAGCCCAGGTTAAATTCCGTGTTTCCATATGGATTGCGGAAATTGATGTCACGGTGAAACTGCTGAATGACAGCACCCTGTGGATCGGTCAGGCGGCTATCGAGTGTACTGTTCATCGGGAAGTTACCACCCCAGGCATTGGCCGAAAAGTTGATCCGGTTCGTCGAATCGGGGTCGTAGTCGAGGCTCATTTCCCCGAACCCGCCTGTGCCGGTATTGTCACGACTCGTACTCTGCTGTAAAATACTGCTCGGCTGGTCATTGGTCAGGGCGGTTCGTAGGCTACTGTTCTCTGCGATGTTGCGGTATTGATAGCCGTTCAGGGAGATGGCGAGTCCCAGTTTTTTTCCTTTTACGTTCAAATTACCACCCAACGAACGGTTCAGGTCTCCGCCCGTTACGTTGACGGTCCCGTTTGTGCCCTGAACGCCTTTTTTCGTAATGATATTGATCACACCGGCGGATCCTTCAGCATCGTATTTAGCACCGGGACTCGTGATGACCTCCACCGATTTGATGATATTGGCGGGCATCTGCTTGAGCGCATCGGCCAGATTACGGGCCATAATCGAAGAAGGTTTACCATTGACCAAGACTTTGATATTGCCACTTCCGCGCATTTTCAGGTTACCGTCCAGATCGACCGTCAGCATGGGTACTTTGCGCAGCACATCGACGGCGGTGCCGCCCGTGTTCGACGCGTCTTTTTCGGCGTTGTACACCAGACGATCGCCTTTGTCTTCAATCAGCGCTTTTTGCCCAACGACGTTGACTTCGTTCAGGTTGCGACTATCGGGCGACACCACAATGTTGCCCAGGTCAAGCAGTGGTTTAGCCGCCGAAATCGCTATTTTTTCAATCGTTTTAGTGCGGTAACCGACGAACGAAATGACCAGTTTGTAGGTCCCTACTGCGATCTTGTCCAGAACGAATGACCCTTTTTCGTCCGTCGTTACGCCCGATATAAGTTTAGTATCAGACCCCTGGATAGCCACCGTTGCAAAAGGCACCGGCTTTGTTGAACTGGAATCGGTCAGCGAGCCCGTAATGCGACCCGGATTCGATTGACTTAGGGCCAACATTGGAATAAGAAAGAACAAGGATAGGAATAAGTTTTTCATGAAAAGGTGAAAAGGATAAGGGAAGGGTAATGGCTGATGATGGAGTAAAGCTAAAGCGTCATAAAGGAAGGACATATGCCGTTATGGAAATTTAACATTTCGACAAACGGTCCATTTTCATCGACTAACCCGCTGATTTATATGTGACTGGCGAACTGGAGTATGGAAGGAACAAATTGTCATGTGACATTGCTGATGTGTCGATGCCTTTACGGCAAAGATGCCTTCCGTGGGCAGGAAGTTGCACGGGTAAAAAGATTTATCTGGCCATCCGCTTATATATTGCTGGAAGCCGTAAACGATCGTTTGATGAATCAGGGCATTTTGCCTAATTTTGATCAGTTTTTCAGCCAGTGCTATCGAAACGAGAATTGCTGGTCGATACGAGATAAAACGAAATCAACCGTTCAGGATGAGAGAAATACAGTTCCGCGAAGCCCTGCGGGAGGCCATGTCGGAAGAAATGCGCCGGGACCCGAAAGTCTATCTGATGGGCGAAGAAGTCGCCGAATACAATGGGGCCTACAAAGTCAGTCAGGGAATGCTGGATGAGTTTGGGGCTGCGCGGGTAATTGACACGCCTATCGCCGAATTAGGGTTCGCCGGTATTGGCGTTGGCTCGGCGATCAACGGTCTGCGGCCGATCATCGAATTTATGACCTTTAATTTCTCACTGGTAGCCATTGATCAGGTCATTAACTCAGCAGCAAAAATAATGTCGATGTCGGGCGGGCAATACTCCTGCCCGATTGTGTTTCGGGGACCTACCGGTAACGCCGGCATGCTGTCGAGTCAGCACTCTCAGAATTTTGAGAACTGGTTCGCCAACACATCGGGACTGAAAGTTGTCGTTCCATCCAATCCATACGACGCTAAGGGATTGCTCAAGTCCTGCATCCGCGATAATGACCCGGTCATTTTCATGGAGTCGGAATTGATGTATGGCGATAAGGGTCAGGTTCCGGAAGAAGAATATTTGATTCCGATCGGTCAGGCTAACATCGTTCGCGAAGGGAATGACGTAACGATCGTGTCATTTGGTAAGATCATGAAAGTAGCGATTGCCGCTGCCGAAGAATTAGCCAAGAATGGCATCTCTGCCGAAGTTATCGATCTGCGGTCGGTTCGTCCGATCGATTACGCAACAATCATTAACTCGGTGAAGAAAACAAACCGGTGTGTGATCGTTGAAGAAGCGTGGCCGTTGGCGGCTATCTCGTCGGAATTGACGTACAACATCCAGCGTAACGCGTTCGATTACCTGGATTCACCGGTTATTCGGGTGAACAGCATGGATTTGCCCCTTCCGTATGCGCCAACGCTCATCGAGGCTATTCTGCCGAATGTTAAGCGGACATTGCAGGCTGTGGAAACCGTGATGTATAAGAAATAGGTGATTCGCTGAGAATCGATAAATGCAAAAAAGCATTGGTCGTTATGGCCAGTGCTTTTTTTTGCCCATAAAAAAAGCCCGACCTTGGTGAGATCGAGCCGCTTTCTGGCGTAGTTATTGGTAAAACTAATGTAGACAGCAATTAGTTTCGGGTTTGAAAAATAGGTTGATAGTTTTTCAGAATAGTAGTGCTAATGGAGAAAACTCAGGAAAAGACTGAAAATAGGTCCAACGTACGGTCAACAGGGCGCATTATCTATGAAGTCACTATTCAACACGTAGGGTCGCTCAACCTAATTCGACAGCGAGAACCTACCGTTATTTTTTTCTCAAATCTTCGTAAAGCCGTCGATGCCATCACCGCTGAGTTAGCGCTGATGAATTGGCCACCCAAGGTTAACTATACAGCTGTTTACAGAGGAATTAAGCAGCGGGAGTTTTACAGCTGCGATTTCGATGTGGCGGGAACTCGGGTATTCCGACTAAAAGTTGTCGCCCGAATTTTAAATCCGGCATTGCCTCGTCTGGGCATTGACGATAATCCCGCAGCCTGATGACTGGATTGGCTTACGAGGTGAAGAGCATTAAGCCGGTTCACCTCGTAAGCCAATCCAGACTTAATGAACGACACCCGTCTGGGCAATGACAGGAACCGCTGTCTTTTTTATAGCGGCTAAACCACCCTCTACATTGATCACGTTGTCGAAACCGCGCGCTTTCAGGATTGAGTTAGCCACCATCGACCGATAGCCGCCCGCACAGTGAACGTAAACCGGCTCCGTGCGGTTGAGTTCAGCCAAATGATCATTGATCGTATCGAGCGGTACGTTCTCGGCACCCTCGATATGCTCGGTGCCAAACTCACCCGGTTTGCGAACGTCCACAATCGAAAGGGAATGACTTTCTTGCCATCTGTCGGCAAATTCCTCGGCCGAAATCGATTCGATACTGTCTATTTCGTTGCCGGCTGTTTGCCAGCTGGAAAACCCACCGTCGAGGTAGCCAATGCAGTTATCATACCCGACGCGGGCCAGCCGAACGATCGTTTCCTGTTCCAGCCCGGCGGGTGTTACAAGCGCAATAGGCTGAGTAAGGTCTGGAATCAGCCCGCCAACCCAAGGCGCAAACTGCCCGTTCAGGCCAATATTGATGGCGTTGGGAATAAACCCTTTGGCGAAATCAGCAGCTTCCCGAACGTCCAGAACCACGGCACCCGTTTCATTGACCGCAGCCTCAAACGCTTCGGGTGAAAGAGGTTGACTACTCCGTTTCAGGACACGGTCGAGACTTTCGTAGCCTTCTTTGTTGAGTCGCGCATTTTCGGCAAAGTAAGCGGGCGCTGCTGTCAGACCGTCGAGCACCTGCTCAATAAAGTCAGTCTTCGATTTTGCCCGGAGGGCATAATTGAACCGTTTCTGGTTGCCAAGCGTATCGGTTGTCTCTTTACTCATGTTTTTGCCACAGGCCGATCCGGCTCCATGGGCTGGGTAAACGATCACCTCATCGGCAAGCGGCATAATCTTACTGTGCAGACTATCGTAAAGCATTCCCGCCAGGTCGCGTTCGGTCAGGTCGCCTTTGATGGCCAGATCGGGACGTCCTACATCGCCGATAAAAAGCGTATCACCCGTAAATATAGCGTGGTCTTTTCCCCGCTCATCGATGAGCAGATACGTCGTCGATTCGCGTGTGTGGCCGGGTGTGTGGAGGGCTTTGATACGCACGTCACCTAGCGTGAATTGTTCGCCATCCTGCGCGTGATAGGCATCATACGTTGTATTGGCATTCGGTCCATACACAATAGTAGCCCCCGTTTTCTGGGCTAGATCCAGGTGGCCCGATACAAAATCAGCGTGGAAATGGGTTTCAAAAACGTACTTGATGGTGGCCCCTGCTTTTTCCGCTTTCCGGACATAAGGAGACGTTTCACGAAGCGGATCGATGATGGCTGCTTCGCCATTGCTTTCGATATAATAGGCTCCCTGAGCCAGACAGCCCGTATACAATTGTTCGATAATCATACGTAGTGCGGGTGAAACCCGCATGATTCATTAATAAAAGCGTGCTTCCATCCGCAACGGCGGACCGCCCGCACTACATCACTTCCCGGCTGATCATGTAACAGGCGACCGCCAGCACAAACCAGCCAAATCCTTTTTTGAGTCGGTCGGGCGGCACGAAACGCGCCAGATACATCCCAATGAAAATACCAATAATGGATAAACCCGTAAACGGTAGCAGAAAATTCCAGTCCAGGTCGGTATGCTGAATATCACCAGCAAATCCTACGAACGAATTGACCGCAATAATGAAAACCGAGGTTGCCACCGCCCGGTGCATGGGCAGCCCGGCCATTAGAACCAGCATGGGAACGATCAGAAAGCCTCCCCCCGCGCCAATGGTTCCGGTCAACAGTCCAACCGCCAGGCCGTCGAGTGCCAACGACCCATATCGTGGATGACCGTCGGCGGCTTCACCCTGCTCGGGGCGGGTGCTGCCGCTAATCATAGCGCGAGCCGCCAGAATCATAACCGTCGCGAAAAAATACAGGATGGCGTCGCTCTTGGCTAGAGCAAAGGTATTCACTTGAAACAGCGGGTCGGGCAGGGCCGGAACCAGAAAGCGACGGCTCAAGTAGATGGATATAAAGGAGGGCAGCGCAAAAGTCAGGGTAATGCGAAGATCGACCCGCTTTTTCAGAATATGATTGATCGATCCAACCAGCGAAGTCGTACCCACCACAAAGAGCGAATAGGTGGTCGCCAGCATGGTTGGGATTCCGAACACATACACGAAAATAGGGACCGTTAAAATAGAGCCACCGCCACCAGCCAGTCCAATGACCAGCCCGACAATCAGGGCTGACGCATAGCCTACAAATTCCTGTCCACTCATCACAGCGCAAAATTACGCATACTTCGTTTACTCGCCCGGTTTCACAAAAAACAAACGGCCTCCGGTGAATTCCGGAGGCCGTTTGTTAGCTATAACCAGTTGCTACAATTCTTGTTTATTCCTGCGTTTTGTTCAGGTGGCTATGCTTACGGCTGTACAGGAAGTAAACGATGACACCCAGCGTACACCAGATCACAAACGATATTTTCGTGTCTGTCCGCAGGTTATACATCAGGTACAGGTTTGCGCAGATACCCAACGTAGCGACGACGGGTAAGGCCGGTGTCTTGTAAGGGCGCTCCAGATTCGGTTCGCGAACGCGCAGTAGCCACACTGCCCCGCAAATCATGGCAAAGGCCAGCAGCGTTCCCGACGAGCACAGTTCCGAAACTTTATCGATTGGGGTCAACGCAGCGACAACCGAAACGATAGCACCAACGAGAATGGTACTCTTCCAGGGCGTTTTAAACGTTGGGTGGATAGAGGCAAACAGGTTTTTAGGTAACAGACCATCTTTAGCCATACCCAGGAAAATTCGGGTTTGGCCCAGCATCATCACCAGCATGACCGAGGTTAGACCGGCGATGGCCGCAATCGTAATCAAATAGACAGCCCAGGTAAGACCCTGATCAGCAAATGCCTGAGCTACAGGGGCTTTTAGATCCAGGGCATCGAACTTAACCATACCCGTCAGTACGAGCGAAACCAGAATGTACAACACCGTGCAAATAACCAGCGATGCGATAATCGCAAATGGAACGTCTTTCTTCGGGTTGATGGCTTCTCCGGCCTGCGTCGAAACGGCGTCAAAACCAATGTAGGCAAAGAACACGATACCCGCTGCCGTTACGATTCCATTAAATCCGTAATGCTGCTGACCACCCGCGTCAATGACTGGCTCCGGAATAAAT
Source organism: Spirosoma agri (assembly GCF_010747415.1). Classification (NCBI taxonomy): domain Bacteria; kingdom Pseudomonadati; phylum Bacteroidota; class Cytophagia; order Cytophagales; family Cytophagaceae; genus Spirosoma; species Spirosoma agri. Next base: position 133,811 of record NZ_JAAGNZ010000001.1, read on the forward strand.
GGTGTCCAGTTGGCAACATCTACGTAAAACGAGCCGGCGATAATGACGAAAATAACGGTCGCTACTTTCAAAATTACGATAGCGTTGTTCGTGCTGGCGGCTTCTTTGATGCCTTTTACCAATACATACGTAACGCACCAAACGATCAGAAAGGCAGGCAGGTTAATCGCAAACGCGAAATCGGGGATGCTTTCTCCGGCAGCCCGTAATTTCTCCGCCTTTTCCTGCGCCGTAACGGGGTCGTTCATCAGCCAGAGCGGTGGGTTGATACCAACGAGATGCAGTAATTTCTCGAAATAACCGGACCAGCTTACGGCTACCGTCGTGGCCCCCATCATGTATTCAAGAATTAGATTCCAGCCGATAAGCCAGGCGAAAATTTCACCAACCGTACCGTAGGAGTACGCATAGGCCGATCCTTCAACGGGTAGAATAGAGGCAAACTCTGCGTAGCAGAGAGCGGCAAAGGCGCAGGCAACGCCCGCCATAACAAATGCCAGTGCCAGTGCAGGGCCCGCCCATTCGTTGGCGGCAATACCGGTGAGTACGAACACGCCCCCGCCAATAACGGCCCCGATACCAAGTGAGGTTAGCGACCAGCGTGTCAAGACACGTTTGAGTTCGCTTTTTTTCATGTCAGCTTCGTAGGCCGCTAACGGCTTCTTCCGCCAAATGCTCGTATCCACTGGTTTCAATTTGGTTTCCATGTAGGAAAATAGAGTTTGGTGATAATGGCTTTTAGTAAAAGATTCTTAGGTGTTTCAGCCGAAATATACGAAAAATAAAGAGCGAAAGAGAAAACGAGCATAAGAGTCGTCCGCCGAAGCGGTGAAAAACCGATTGGATGGCTTTCTCTCTTTTACTCGTTTACCCGTTCGCTCTTCTGTCTTTCAACCTATGACTGCGATGGACGAATCAACGGTGTTTTCGGTTTTTTCTCCTTTTTGGCCGTAAACTCTTCGGGTGTAGCTGGTGCTGCACTCGTAAAGTCTGACGGAATAGCGTCGAAGCCAACTTTCTTTTCGATCGTTGTTGGTGTATCGTTGTCTTTCTCCTGGTCGCGGCTCAAGGCGTCAACCACGATCGGCGTTGCTACGAACAGCGACGAGTATGTACCGACAATGACACCGATCAGCATCGCGAACGAGAAGCCCCGAATCGTTTCACCACCGAAGATGAAAAGTACCAGCAGCACAAGGATTGTCGAGAAACCGGTCACCGCGGTGCGGCTCAGGGTACTGTTCAACGCGTTGTTGATGATGGTTGGAATACTTTCTTTCTTGCCCCGGTTTTCGCTGAGGTATTCACGAACCCGGTCGAAGACCACCACAGTATCGTTCATGGAATACCCCATGATCGTCAGCAAGGCTCCGACAAATGCCTGATCGACATCAAGCGAGAACGGTAGGAAACCGTTGAAGATCGAGAAGATAGCCAGAATGATCAGTACATCGTGGAACATAGCAACGACAGCGCCGTACCCAAATGCCAGCCGTTTGAACCGGATGAGGATGTAAACGAAAACGACGGCAACGGCGAGCAGAATCGACCACAGGGCTGAAGTCAGAATGTCGTACGCAATGGTTGGTCCAACTTTCTGCGAGCTTTCAATTTTGGCCGGGTTGCCTTGCAGACTGCTTAAGCCTTTGTAGATCGTGGCTTCCGCGCGTTTGTCGGCGCCCTGCGAATTGTCATCGACCAGATACGAGGTCGTTACTTTCACCTGGTTGGCACCAATACCCGTACCACCGTATGTTTTTACTTCGGGTGATGCACCCAGAACGCCTTCCAGCGAGTTCCGAACGTCATCCGTACTGACCGCCTTTTCGAAGCGAACAACGTATGAACGGCCACCTTTGAAATCGACACCCAGACCAAAGCCCCGGAAAATGACGGAGATGATACCGGCGGCAATGATAACCGACGAAACGGTGTAGTACAGTTTACGACGGGAAACGAAATCGAAGTTCGAATCAGCAAACAGGTTCTTAGCCCACGTTGATGTAAAGGTCAGCGTTTTGCCGTTCCGGATGTAGTATTCAAGCAGCAGGCGCGTGATGAAAATAGCCGCGAACAAGGACGTTAGAATACCGATAAGCAGCGTTGTGGCAAAACCCAGAATCAGCCCTGTACCGAAAATGAAGAGGACGATACCCGTCAGGAAGGTCGTTACGTTCGAGTCGATGATAGACGACATCGCGTTCTTGAATCCATCGCTGACCGCTACCTTAAATGTCTTACCCAGCGCCAGTTCTTCTTTGATCCGTTCGAAAATAAGTACGTTCGCATCGACGGCCATACCGATTGACAGAACGATACCGGCAATACCGGGCATCGTTAATACGGCACCCAACGACGCCATTACGCCCAGCAGGAAAAACAGGTTAACCACCAGTGCAATGTCGGCAATAAGTCCGGCCCGGTTGTAGTAGAAGACCACAAAGCCAAGAACCAGGAGAATACCGACGATTGAGGAAAGCACACCCGCATTGACGGCTTCTGAACCGAGTGTAGCACCAACAACACTTTCTTCTACGATGGTGGTTGGAGCAGGGAGTTTACCGGCTTTCAGTACGTTGGCCATATCTTTGGTCTCTTCAACGGTGAAGTTACCCGAGATGCTCGAACGGCCATTGGGAATCTCATTCTGTACGTTTGGTGCTGTGTAGACCAGGTTATCAAGCAAAATAGCGACCGGACGACCCACGTTGGCGGCTGTCAGGTTTTTCCATTTACGGCCACCTTCTGCATTCATGTTCATCGTCACTTCCGGACGACCACGATCATCGTAATCGTTCGATGCTTCCGTAATCACGTCTCCTTCGAGCGGAGCACGACCACCTGGTTTTTTCAGGAAGTAAAGCGGCAGAATTTCTTTACCATCCGTTGCTTTGAACGTCTTACGATCCCAGGCGAATACGGCATCGGCTGGAAACAGGCTACGAACTTCGGGCGCGTTCAGAACGGCGTTGGCACGAGCCGTATCTTTCAGGTAAACACCCAATTGATCCTGACCAACTGGTAAAAATAACTGGGTTAGGGCCGTACCTTGTGCCGCAGCGGCTGTCGTATCGGCTTTGCCCGTCGAATCTTTCTTAGAACCCTGGGCCAGCTGCGATTCCAGACTATTGCCCGTAGCTGCTGTTCCGGTTGCTGGTGAGGTAGCTGTTGTTTTTGCCGCAGCTTTACGAGCGGCTTCCTGACTCAGCAGATAAGCGCCCATGCCTTCGATAGCCGGAGCCAGTTCGTTAAGCCGGTACACTTCCGTAAATTCGAGTTTAGCCGCTCCCGTCAGTAAGCGACGAATCCGCTCTGGATTGTCGACACCCGGCAGTTCGATCTGGATACGACCGGAACCCGGTAACCGCTGAATATTCGGGTTCGCTACCCCAAATTTATCGACCCGCGCCTGGATGATCTGGAACGCACGACCGAATGCACCGTTCACTTCGTCATTCAACAGTTTCCGAACTTCGGTGTCCGACGACTGAAAGTTGATTTTGCTCCGGTTGGCACTCGTTGCGAAAACGCTCGCCAGTTTCGTATCAGGAGCCAGTTTCTTGAAATTGTTGGCAAATAGGTCTACGAAGCTGGTGTTGCTCGTTTTCTTGTCTTCAGCCGCCAGTTTCAGGGCTTCTGTGAATTTTGGATCGCGGTTGTTGCCTGACAGGCTACGCAGAATGTCGGCTGGTGATACTTCAAGCACCACGTGCATGCCACCCTGAAGGTCAAGACCCAGGCCCAGTTCGCGCTCGGTAACCTCCTGAAGCGTGCTACCCAGGTAAACAGGCTCTTTCCAGAGTGAATCGAGGTAACGTTGTTTTTTAGCGCGGTCAACCTGACCTTGTTTATTGGTTGCGTATGCATCCGCATCGGCTTTGATGCCGCGCGATACAAACGTAAACGACAGGAAGTAAAGGCAGATAGCCGTAATTACGCCCGTCAGAATGAGTATTCCGGTTCGATTTTGCATTAGATAATAAAAATTTGGAAACTGGATTCCGGACGTTAGACACGGTGGTTGAATTGACTAATGAACGACACAGGGTGCTGCGTTAGCGGGTCTAACGTCCGATGTTCACTACTCAACGTCCTGAAAAACTAGGGCGCATTTGTGGCAATATGATGCCCAAAGACAAACTTGAAGTAAGAAAAATAGAAATGCGGAATGGTAAAATGCCGGAGCAGGGGAACGCTCAACAGCAACAGAATAACAAGCGTCGGGGCCGGGAGTAGAAATGCCGTTTGGCTATTTCCGTCTACTGTGATGGCCGGGGTAACGACCGCTTCAAACTGGGCCGCGCTCAGGTGGGCATCCGACGACTGAGAATCCGTCGCTTTACCCGTTTTGCTTTGTTCCGCAACCGCTTTTTTGGTTGTCACCGTCTTATGGTCAACACCGCCACTATACCCGCCAACTGCCAGCGAAAGCAGCAGGAAGGCCAGAAAGAGGCTTGAAAGACGTTGTATGACGCGAGGTTGCTTCATAAAGTTATTAAGCGGATAACAAATTTCGTATCATTTTTTAAACAATGCAAATACTATTTGTATTCTCTGCTGCGAAGCCGCTTTTTTGTATGGGCTGATGCCGATTTGAACTAACGAAAAGGAGGTAAAATCGCCTGTAACGTTGATAAAACCTTAACGTATGAAAACTAGATATAGTCTTCTCGTCGGTTGGCTATTGTTATCTACGCCTGTATCGGCACAACACGTTTTGTCCTTCACAAACGGGCATACGGGCAAAGCCAGTGAAATTGCGTTCAAGGCAAGAACTGTGTTGGTGAAAAGTTTTGATAGCCCACGCGCTCCGCTTCAGGAGATTCCCAAGAATAGCCTTGATCGTATTACGCTGGCCGATGGTGTCGTGCTGACCGCCGGCGAAATCAAGCAACGGCAGTCGCCACCCGATCAAATTGCTCTATTCGTTAAGCAGGAAGCTTTACGGGTCGCTGCCGACGATGGATCACCTCGCCCCGTAGCCTATGAGTGGTCAAACTTTCTGGACAAATCGATGACGCTGACTTCGGTTTTCAGTGATACCAGCTACACGGTACTGACTTTTGTGCGAAGACAGGCCGGGGGTTCACGGTTTATCCTAAGCTCGGCTACCTATTTATACAATCGGCAGGATGTTCGGGAAGCGTACCGGATTGTTCGGGCCGATAAATTTGACCTGGATGTACCCGTTACAATACCTGCTGCCGTCGATTCGATCCAATATAGTTTGTACTTCGAGCGCGTCAGGCCAGGGCTGGATACCATCAATTTCAAAAGTTTGCCTATTGCTGCTGGTCTGATCGGCGGTCCTGTTGGAGGCTATATGATCACTGGTATCGAACTGGATCAGTCGACTCGATTAGGTATGGCCGGGAAGACGGATCTGCCCGTTATGGCGTTCGGAAAGTCCAGAAATTGCATAAGCTGTGGCGGAGTCGCTGCGGTACGGTGTCCTAACTGTCTGGGTGAGCGTACCATCCTCATCACTGAACAACGGCAGGTTCGTGAACGTAACCGATTCGTCTATCGCCCAATTACGGAACGGGTTACCTGCCCTGTTTGTCAGGGTAACGGGAACTTCCGCTGCCCGAATCGGCCAAACCATACCGATGCTCCCTAAGTTAAGAGAGATAAACCTTACGATTACTGTCGGAGCGCATCCGGTAAATTTAGTTACTTTCGCCCCATGAATTTGCACGAATTTATTCAATCCGCCCTAGCCGAAGATATCGGCGACGGCGATCATACTTCTTTATCAACGATCCCGGCTGATGCGCAGAAGCGGGCTCGGCTGCTGGTTAAAGGAACTGGTATTCTGGCGGGCGTGGAAGTGGCCCAAGCAATCTTCGCCGAAGTAGATCCCACGTTCCAGGTTGAGGTGTTGATGCAGGACGGAGCCAGCATTAAACCCGGTGACATCGTGTTGACTGTTAGTGGGAATGCCCGTAACATTCTGACCGCCGAACGATTGGTACTGAACTGTATGCAGCGGATGAGTGGTATCGCTACCCATACGCGCCAGTTGGTCGATTTGCTCGAAGGCACACGGGCCAAGCTGCTGGATACGCGAAAAACGACGCCGAACTTCAGAATATGTGAAAAGATGGCAACCAAAATCGGGGGGGCTGTCAATCACCGGTTCGGGCTGTACGATATGATTTTAATCAAAGATAACCATATCGATTATGCCGGAGGTATTGAAGCGGCTATCAATAAAGCCGTTGCTTACCTAAACGAAACAGGCCGGACGTTGCGAATCGAAGTCGAAACCCGTAACCGGGCTGAGGTAGAAGACGTGCTTCGGATAGGCCAGGTTGACGTCGTTCTGTTGGATAATTTCCAGCCGGATGGCATCCGGGAGATGGTTCGGCTTATCAACGGTCGATTTATCACCGAAGCGTCGGGAGGCATTGACGAGAGTAATCTACGCGCCTACGCTGAAACAGGCGTAGACTATATCTCATCCGGTGCGCTGACCCACCAAATCAATAGTCTGGATTTAAGCCTGAAAGCGTATTGATGCGTGTTGTTCCTGATTGTGATAATGACACAAAGCGCCTGATCAGGAACAACACGTTATTTCTCCATTTCGCGCAATAGCTTGTTCGCGAAGATGAACTCGTTCAATTCCTTCACGTCCGATTGCGTGATCGTGTCGCTGTTGCCCTCCCAGAGTTTGTGGCCTTTGTAGAGGAACATGATCTGCTCGCCAATCTCCATCATGGAGTTCATGTCGTGGGTGATAACAACCGTTGTGATCTTGTATTCATCCGTGATTTCCGAGATAAGCTGATCGATCTTGATCGACGTGAGCGGATCGAGGCCCGAGTTCGGTTCATCGCAAAACAGGTATTTGGGATTAAGAACGATAGCACGGGCAATGCCGACCCGCTTCTTCATACCACCACTGATCTCCGATGGCATCCGATCGCCCGCATTCTCAAGTTCCACCCGTCGCAGACACTCCTGAACCCGATCTAGCTTCTCCTCTTCCGACTGATCGGTGAGCATATCGAGCGGGAAGCGGACATTCTCGAATACGGTTTTCGAATCGAACAGCGCCGATCCCTGGAACAGCACACCCATTTCGCGCCGGATGGTTTTCTGATCGTCCAGATTCGCCGTCAGAAAATTACGACCGTCGTAGAGTACTTCGCCCGAATCGGGTTTGATCAGGCCGATCATACACTTCAGCAGCACACTTTTACCCGTACCGCTACCGCCAATGATCAGACTGGTATCTCCTGGTTTGAACGTTCCATCAATGCCCGCCAGCACCTGACGGTCGCCGAAGGTCTTCGTTATATTCTTAATGTCAATCATAAGGCCGTTACTACGTCAATAATACCTGTGTCAGAACAAAGTCAGCGGCTACAATCGCAATACAACTATTGGTCACAGCCGCTGTTGACGCAGCCCCGACTTCGAGAGCCCCACCTTGTACACTATACCCCTGATACGCTGATATTGTTGATACCAGAAAGGAAAAGACAACGGTTTTGATCAGGGCGAACACAACACCGAATGGTTTGTACTCGAAGCGTAGTCCGGATACGTAATCTTCGGGAGAGATGACACCCGCCAGAACACCAGCGATATAGCCACCCAGGATAGAAAGAAAGCCCGCCATAATAACCAGCAACGGAATCATCAGGACCGATGCGATTACTTTGGGTAAGACCAGATAGGAGCTCGAATTAATGCCCATTACCTCCAGCGCGTCGATTTGTTCGGTGATCCGCATCGTGCCCAACTCGCTGGCTATGTTAGAGCCAACCTTACCGGCCAGCACGATACAGGTCAATGTGGGGGCTAGCTCCAGAATGGTACTGTCCCGCACGATGAGCGCAATAATGTTGTGGGGAACGAACGGGTTTGTGAGGTTGTAGGCCGTTTGAACGCAGGTAACCGCGCCGATGAAGGTGTTGACCAGAGCAACGATAAAAACCGATCCTACGCCGATCGACGTGCACTCGTTTAGAATAAGCCCCAGATAGACCCGCATTTTCTCCCGATTCCGGAAGAGCGACCCCAGAAAAATAAAATAATGACCTAACCGTGACATAACTGCATGTAGCGAAGCAACTCGTCGATCCAACTACCGGATGCGACAACATCCAGAGAACCCCGGCAACGATAGAATGGTTTCTAACGTAACTTGCGCCATATCTTAAAACTGGCCCTGTCTCTAAAAAGTCGGTTTAGTTTAACCGACATTTATTCGTTCTTATGAATCCACTAGTTGTTGTAACGGGGGGCACTAAAGGAATAGGCCGCGCGGTTGTCGATCAATTCGTTACCGAGGGTTTCGATGCCGTTGTTTGTGCCCGGTCGGTTGCCGGTTTGCAGGGAGCGGGGTTATTGCCCTTTGCAGCTGACCTCTCGAAGCGGGCGGGCGTCGAAGCGCTGCTGGCTTATATTCACTCGCTTGATCGGCCTGTCGATGTGTTGGTGAATAATACGGGTGTGTTTCTGCCGGGCCAGATTCAGGATGAAGCCGAGGGCACGTTCGAGCAATTGATGAGCACGAATGTGGGCAGTGCCTATCACCTTACACGCGGCCTGGTTGGCGATATGGTGGTCAGAAAACAAGGTCATATTTTTATGATGTGTTCAACCGCCAGCATTACGGCCTACACGAACGGAGGTTCCTATTGCATCTCGAAGTTTGCGCTGCTGGGCATGAGCCGCGTTTTGCGGGAAGAATTAAAACCGCACGGCGTTAAGGTAACGGCTATCTTGCCGGGCGCTACACTGACCGCGAGCTGGGAAGGAACCGACCTGCCGGAGGAGCGTTTCCTGAAACCGGACGATGTGGCGCAGAGCATCTGGGCCGCGTATTCGCTCTCTAAAAGTGCTGTTATAGAAGAGATTCTTATTCGTCCCCAACTGGGCGATATTTAGCAAGTTGCGGGCAGATGAGTGTTGACTAGCGACTCTTTCGTATCTTGCGGACCGCTTCATCTGCCTGCACACATAACTGTTCACTGTTAACCGATTACTGTTACGAATGTCTTCTGTTGAATATTTGGGTATTGACGTCGGCGGAACGAACGTCAAAATGGGTATTGTCGATGCCAATAGTGGCAAGATCTCCAATTTCTACAGCCACGATACTATTAGCTGGCGACAGTCCGGTCATTTCGTTGAGCGGTTTGGCGATGCGGTTGCCCTGCAATTGTTTTCCAATAAGGATGTCAAAAAGGTCGGTATCGGTCTGCCAGGCATGCTGAGTCGGGACCGCACGGTTCCCCTCGAAATCACGGCTATCCCCGAAATTAACGACATACCACTCGTCGATACGCTGTCCAAACGGTTCCCCGGCGTTGAGTTTTTTCTGGAAAATGACGCTAATGCCGCAGCGTTGGGTGAATATTATTTTGCGGAAGAAAAGATAACGGAAAACTATATCTTCATTACCCTGGGTACGGGTGTTGGGGGAGCGGCCATCATCAACAAGAAAATATTTACAGGTGGTGACGGTAACGCTATGGAACCGGGCCACATTCCGTCACGTCATGGACGTGTACTGGAGCGTAACATTGGTAAAAAGGAACTGCTGGAGCTGGCCATCGAACGTCGGAACGCGTACAAAGGCGAAACTCACCTGCCCAGCGATGGGGAAATATCAACGACGGGCCTGGTTGCCGCAGCTGCCGAAGGGGACGAGCTGGCTCTTCAAATCTGGACGGAAGTTGGTGAAATTCTGGGTGAAGGACTAGCCGCGTTGATCAAAATTCTGGATATCAAGCAGGTGCTGATTGGCGGTGGTCTGTCGGCTTCCTTCGATTACATAGTGCCTGCGGTAGACAAAACCCTCGACTACTGGCTGAATCCTTATTATAAAAACGGTCTTGCCATCAAACGGGCAACGCTGGGAAATGATGCCGGGTTGCTCGGAGCGGCATCGCTTTGTTTCGAATAGAATAAAGAATAAACGGATCAGGTTCATCGGATGACTTACGGTAGTCATCCGATGAACCTTGCCTTCCCGATGAGCTTAACTCGTCATACGACGTTGACCTCCGGCGAAATTTCTACGCCAAATTTATCGGCTACTGACTGCTGAATCTGTTTGGCAAGGGCTATAATATCATTGCCAGTGGCGTTCCCGTAGTTGACCAGTACCAGAGCCTGTTTGGCATGTACACCCGCATCGCCGGAGCGGTAGCCTTTCCAGCCAGACTGTTCAATAAGCCATCCCGCCGGTACTTTAACAATATCGTTGCCAAGCGGATAGCCGGGTAAGGCTGGGTACGCTGATTTGAGCGCGTCGAACTGTTCCTTGGGTAGTTCCGGATTTTTGAAAAAGCTACCTGCATTCCCAATTTGAGCCGGGTCGGGCAATTTGCTGCGCCGGATATGGATAACGGCTTCGCTGATTGCTTTGATCGTCAGTGCATCGTCCGAAACACCCATTTCGGTAAGGGTTTCCTGAATAGCTCCGTACCGGGTATGAAAAATAGGTTGTTTGTTGAGCTGAAATGTTACGCTCGTAATAATATACTGCCCTTTGAGTGCTCGTTTGAAAATACTTTCCCGATAACCAAAGGCACAGTCTGCATGGGTGAACGTATGCTTTTCGCCCGTCAGAATGTGAACCGCTGTCAATGATTCGAACACCTGCTCCAGTTCAACCCCGTAGGCGCCGATGTTCTGCATAGGAGCCGCACCAACGGTGCCGGGAATAAGCGACAGGTTTTCCATACCCGCATAATTCCGCTGCACACAGAACCGAACCAGCTCATGCCAGTTAACACCCGCACCCGCTTTCAGATAAATATGGTCATCGTCTTCGCGAACGATGTCGATGCCCTTGATACTCATTTTGACAACCAATCCGTTGAAGTCGTGGCAGAGTAGTACGTTACTGCCTCCGCCAAGAATCAGCTTGGGCGTATCGACAAATTCACTCAGTTGTAATAGTGTCTGAATATCGTCCTCCTGATTAACTTCAACCCAATACCGCGTTGTAACGTCAATCCCGAACGTGTTGTAGGGCTTGAGCGACACGTGGCTTTCTAGTGTTAGCATGTGTTGTTTGTAGTAAGCGCCCAAAAATAACTAAAATATAGGTTTGGTAGCTTACGGACGATCTGCTTGAGCAACAAGAATGACTAAATAGTTATTTTTGTCATCTACTTAAATTATGGCTATGCGTTTTGGTTTGAATAAAGGCTCCGTAGTGGCCTTGCTGATGTTGGCCGGTTGCGCAGCAAGTCGTCCAACGGTGTCGACCAAGTCGGTCAATTACAATAGTTACGATGATGATTTGTCATCGGTACGCCCTGTCTATAACGCTACCGTGCCTGGGCGCTCGTCAGCGGCAACGCGGCCAGCTGCACCATTACCACCAACAGCGCCAGCTCCGACACGTAGGAGCGAAGCAGCAAAACCCACCGGCCCGGAAGAAGCCCTGCATGTTAACCGTAAGCTCGATTCGGTGATGGACACGCTTGCCGTTAAAAATCGAACCGTTCGGTACGCGCCCGGATACCGGATTCAGGTTTATGTAGGAAACCAACGTCAGGAAGTTGATGCGGCTAAGTTACTAATTTATCAAAATTTTCCCGAACTTAGCCCATATTTGAGCTATACTCAGCCAACTTATAAACTTAAGATCGGTGACTTTATGCGACGAATAGATGCCGAACGATATTACACATCGATTCGCCAACTGGTGCCCTCAGCTCAGTTGCAACCTGATAAAGTAGACGTTCGACGGAGCCTCTCAATAAAATAAGTTATATTTTTTGACTCTTTTCATTTAGTTTTGGTGAGTTATGTACAATTTAAGCGGTGGAGTTCCCCCGTGTAACAAACTATGAAGAAAGCATTAATAACCGGTATAACCGGACAGGATGGAGCTTACTTGACCGAACTACTCCTGTCGAAGGGGTATGAGGTACACGGCATCAAGCGCCGGAGTTCGCTGTTCAACACGCAGCGGATCGACCACATGTACGAGGATCCGCACGAAAAAAATGTGCGGTTTAAACTGCACTACGGTGATCTGTCCGATTCTACCAACATTATCCGTATCATTCAGGAAGTACAACCCGACGAAATTTACAACTTGGGTGCTATGTCGCACGTACAGGTGAGTTTCGAGGAGCCTGAGTATACGGCGCAGGTAGACGGTATCGGAACACTTCGGATTCTGGAAGCTGTTCGACTACTGGGCCTGACGGAAAAAACCCGCATTTATCAGGCGTCAACGTCTGAATTGTACGGTGGTGTTCAGGGGCACGCGCAGTCGGAGACAACACCGTTCTATCCCCGCTCACCTTACGCGGTAGCCAAGCAGTATGGTTTCTGGATTACGGTGAACTACCGCGAAGCTTACAATATGTATGCTTGCAACGGTATCCTGTTCAACCACGAATCGCCATTGCGTGGTGAAACGTTCGTAACCCGCAAAATCACTCGTGCCGTAGCTCGTATCGGTCTGGGCCTCCAGGATAAAGTTTACCTGGGTAACCTCGATTCACAACGCGACTGGGGCCATGCTAAAGATTACGTCGAAGCGATGTACCTGATTCTTCAGCAGGAAAAACCGGAAGATTTCGTAATTGCTACTGGCGTTACGACTCGTATTCGGGATTTCGTGCGGATGTCTTTCGCTGAGATCGGTGTTGAACTGGAATTCAAAGGTGAAGGTGAAGCAGAGATTGGTGTGGTCGTGAGTTCGTCGAATGCCGACTTCCCCATTGAAGTTGGTAAAGAAGTTGTCGCTGTTGATCCACGTTACTTCCGTCCAACGGAAGTTGACTTGCTGCTTGGCGATCCAACCAAGGCAATGACCCAATTGGGCTGGACACCTAAGTATGACTTGCCTGCTCTTGTTAAAGATATGATGACGGCTGACATTGATCTCTTCCGTCGTGATCAGTTATTGGCGGAAAGCGGTCACCAGGTACCGAACTACTACGAGTAGACAACGGGTTGCTATACCGCTCATTGCTTAAATTGTTTACAAAAAGAAAGCCCGTCTGTTGAGACGGGCTTTCTTTTTGTAAACAATCGTTTCTGGTTACACAGGAACCGCGTAGTAGTACATCCGCGAACTGTTCGGGTACATGCCAATCAGCATCAGACCCTCGCCTTCTTTTACGGATGATAGAATGGCTTGCAGGTCTTTCGTCGTTTTGACGTTTTTGCCATTTGCTTTCACGATGATGAAGCCTTCTTCAACGTCCGTTTCAGCCAGTTTGCCATCTACAATCTTCTTCACGCGTACACCGCCCGTAACACCCAGTTGTTTAGCATCCTGCGCGCTCAACTCTTCGAAGTCGGCACCTAGCGTGCTAAGTGCAGTGCTGGCTGCTGTAACATCCGCTTTTTTGATCACATCGCGACCACCGTTCCGATTACGGAGTTCGATTTTGAAATCGCGCTCTGTACCGTTGCGGTTAACCGTAACGTTGAGGACATCACCTGGACGACGACGACCGATGATTTCACGCATCTGAGCGTCTGAATCCAAAGGCTGACCTTCCATTTTAACGATCACATCGCCTTTTTCCAGACCGGCTGTTTTCGCAGCACCGTTATCGACCACGCTCTCGACATAAATACCCCGACCAACTTTAGCCCCTTTATCTTTAGCGACTGTACTGTTCAATTCTATGGGCAGAATACCGAGGTAACCCCGTTGAACGTTACCGTATTTCAACAGATCAGCAGAGACTTTCTTCACCAGCGAAACAGGAACGGCAAAGCCATAGCCACTGTAATAACCCGTTGCCGAGGCAATCGCCGAATTGATCCCAACCAATTCACCACGTAGGTTTACAAGCGCACCACCCGAGTTGCCGGGATTGATCGCTGCATCTGTCTGGATAAAGGCTTCGATTGGTGTATCAGCCTTCGGATCGTTCTGCTGACGAGCATTCTGACCCTGGCTCAGGATACCGATACCACGGCCTTTTGCACTCACGATACCTGCCGTAACCGTCGATTCGAGATCGAGCGGGTAACCAACGGCTAACACCCATTCGCCTAATTTCAGCGCATCAGAATCGCCAAGCGTGATGGCAGGCAGGTTGTTTGCGTCTACTTTGATAACCGCTAAGTCTGTCAAAGGATCGGTACCGATCACTTTTGCTTTGAAGCTACGCTTGTCGGTCATAATCACTTCTACTTCGTCAGCATCCTGGACAACGTGGTTGTTGGTTACGATATAACCATCTTTGCTGATGATAACGCCCGAACCTGATGCCTGGCCCTGCTGACGCCGTGGACGCTGATTACTGCCTCCGAAATCATCACCGAAGAAGTCCCGGAAGATGTCAGGTACTTGTTGTTGACGAACCGTTCTGGTCATGGTCGTGCGAATGTGAACAACCATAGGTGTAACGGCTTCAGCTGCCGTAGAAAAATCGCCCGGTGTAGCCGTTGGGCCATTACCAGTCAGGGCAGCTAACCGCCCCGTAATCGTCGGGGTAGGCGACGATTCATTGAAAAAAACATCGCGCTTATTAAACCCCAGAAGGTTGTAAGCCGCCAGCGTAACTGCACTTGATAAAAGTGCCATCAGCGCTAATAGTTTCCAGTTGCTTTTCATGATTAATTGGGAAAATCTAAAAATTGCTATCCTTATGTGTAAGACGTGTACTAATTTACTGTCACTTGTCTCTATAACGGAAACTTGGTGCTGAAAAATTCGACCTATATCGTCCTTAACAATTTTTAACAGGGCTTTGTTAAGGGGGCTAATAAGACGATTTAATTCCTGTGAGGATCACCAGCACAGGCGTTAAAACAAACGGATTAATGGTCGTGTTAACCACCGATCTCAATTTGCCGGGGCGGTTTTACTTTAGTCTCTTTACGCTTCGGAAGCTCGATTTTGAGAATGCCATCCGCGTAGGAAGCCTGAATGGTATTGACATCGACCGAAGTAGGTAACGTAAACGTTCGCTGGAACGACGAATAGCTGAACTCCCGGCGTGTATAGTTCTCTCCGATCCGTTCGCCTTTGCCAGCTTCCTCGTTCCGCATTTCCTGACGAGCCGAGATTGTAAGAGTCGTGTGATTTAGGTTTATCTTGAAATCTTCCTTCTTCAAACCCGGAGCAGCCACGTCAATACGAAATCCATCCTGATGTTCTACGACATTAACGGCTGGAACATTACGTACTGAAGAGGAACTTGTGTTGGAGAGTTTGTTGGCATCACGACCGAAAAAATTCTCGATCAACGTTGGGAAATTGTTGTTCGTGTGCATCAACGGATTCATGATCAGCATTGGTCCAAGATCGAAAACTGGTTTAACAGCTCGTGCTAGTTCGTTTTCAAAGTTTGTGCCAGTACATGTACAGAAGCAAGGTCGGTCAGATTGTCATTTTTGCTTGAGCTTGATCGCTAGCAACAGAGACAAGATGGCAGGAAATGGCTAAAATACCAAATAGGGGAGGACACTGTAGTAGGCCACAAAAGAGTACGCTTCGCGAAGCGGTTTCGCCTTGTAAAAGAGAAAGGGCTTATTTAATGTCCAGGAGTTCGAGTGCTTTTTCGGCAGCCGCTTGTTCCGCTTTTTTCTTGCTATAGCCCGTACCGGTGGCGAACTGTTCCTCGTCGATAATGACTTGCGCGATAAATTCCCGGAAATGGCTGTTGCCTTTCTCCGATAAGATCTCAAAGCGTATTTCTTTCCCCATACGTTGCGCCCACTCGATAAGGCGGCTTTTGAAGTTTGCGTTGTTCTGCACTACCGAGTCGATGTCATAGTGAGAAAGCAGCTCTTTCAGAATAAATCGACGGGAAAATCGGAAGCCTTTGTCCAGATAGACGGCTCCAACCAGCGCTTCAAGCGCGTCGCCGTACATAGACGTACGGGCGGGTAAACTACGGGTACGGCTACCATCGTATTCGATCAGGTGATCGAGGCCAATTTTGCGCGAGATGCCATTGAGCGTTTCCCGGTTGACAATCCGGGAGCGAATTTCGGTTAGGAAGCCTTCGTCTTTGTAGGGGTATTTTTTGAAGAGGAATTCCGCAATAACCATACCCAGCACTGCGTCACCCAGATACTCCAATCGTTCGTTCGATTCCCGGAACCCCTCAATAGCCGTAGCCTTGGACGCTGACGTATGGCGTAAGGCCAGCTGGTACAAGCCTATATTTGATGGTCGTTCTCCAATGATGTGAGCAATGGACCGTCGCAGATTTTTGCGCGGGTCAGCATCACTCGACCGGAACCAATCGAACGGATTGAACAAACTACGGGGTAGCGCGAGTTGCACGACTCAGCTTAGTTTACGGAAAATGACAATGGCATTGTGTCCACCAAAGCCAAACGCATTGCTCATTACGGTTGTTAACGGACGGGCCTGCGCTGTTAATGGTGTTAGATTGAACCGAGAGTCAACAGCTTCATCCA
Source organism: Spirosoma agri (assembly GCF_010747415.1). NCBI lineage: Bacteria > Pseudomonadati > Bacteroidota > Cytophagia > Cytophagales > Cytophagaceae > Spirosoma > Spirosoma agri. The sequence continues at coordinate 150,194 of NZ_JAAGNZ010000001.1, forward strand.
GATTAAACAGGTTAATCGTGGGCGGAACGAGCTGGTACTCCAAAGCCTTAATACTGGCAATTGCTTCAACCGCTCCAGCTGCCCCTAGCAAATGGCCGGTCATTGACTTCGTTGAACTGATGTTTAGCTTAAACGAGTGATCGCCAAACAACTGATAAATGGCTTTCAACTCCTGCGGGTCGCCAACGGGTGTAGACGTACCGTGGGTGTTGATGTAGTCGATATCCGTCGGGGCAATCCCCGCATCATCGAGTGCATCCTTCATTGCCAGATATGCACCTAAGCCATCCGGGTGCGGGGACGTAATATGGTAAGCATCCGACGACATGCCACCACCAATTAATTCGGCATAGATTTTTGCTCCCCGTGCTTGAGCATGTTCGTACTCTTCCAGAATGAGCGATCCAGCACCTTCGCCTAGCACAAAACCATCACGATCTTTGTCGTAAGGCCTTGATGCGGTTTCGGGTGATTCGTTCCGTTCCGAGAGGGCACGGTTGGCGTTGAAGCCGCCAATCCCGGCGCGGGTAACGGCTGCCTCGGAACCACCAACAACGCACATGATCATCCGGCCTAACCGAATGTAATTGAATGCGTCGATAATGCCATTGTTCGTTGACGCACAGGCCGAAACCGTTACGTAATTGGGGCCGCGAAAGCCGTACCGCATGGAGATTTGCCCCGATGCGCTGTCGGCAATCATGCGAACGATAAAGAAAGGATTGATCCGTGGTGTGCCGTCGCCTTTGGCGTAGTCGATCATCTCATCTTCGAACGATTTGAGACCGCCTATTCCGGAACCCCAGATAACGCCAACCTTGTTCCGATCAATTTTCTCCAGATCCATACCGGAATCCCGGATGGCCTCATCGGTAGCAATGAGCGCGTAATGCGTAAACGCATCCATTTTGCGGGCATCCTGCCGGGGAATGAACTGCGTGACATCAAGCCCCTTTACTTCACACGCGAATTGCGTCCGAAATTTTGAGGCATCAAATCTCGTGATCGGTCCGGCACCGCTTACGCCGGCTGATAAGTTGTTCCAATAGGTCGGTACATCATTACCAATCGGCGTAAGTGCGCCTAAACCCGTTACGACTACTCGTTTTAACGTCATACAGTTTAACTGCGGGGTAATTAGAAGAGAAAAGCGTTAGTCGCTCAATCTCGAAGGATTATTTACCGGCGTTTTCTTCCAGGTAGGTAATAGCCTGACCAACCGTACCGATGTTTTCAGCCTGATCGTCTGGGATAGAAATGTTGAATTCTTTTTCAAATTCCATGATCAACTCAACCGTGTCGAGTGAGTCTGCGCCCAAGTCGTTCGTGAAGCTAGCCTCTGGCGTCACCTCCGACTCTTCTACACCTAGTTTCTCGACAATGATATTCTTGACCTTTTGTGCAATTTCTGACATTTTAGTAGTCCTTTGGGGTTGAAAAACTGCGCAAAGAAACGTATTTACCTTTGTATTGTCAAACAATTTTTTGAACAATACGCCGTTTCGTTTAACGCTCCTGCATTTGGTATACTTTTGTATATCAGTTGATTAGGCTAAATTTTGTTCATAGTCTGTTGACTGCCAGACGGCAGCAGTTAAAAGACCATTAGGCCGGACACATGTTTTCAGGGGACAAAACGTAGCTGTTGTAGCACCCGCTTTTTTTCAATCCGTCGACTTTTGTGCTGCTATTTATAGACACTAAATCACCACTTCTGTCTATTTATCGATTAGGTCAGCGAAGTCTGCCCGATAAGTCAGTTTGGCGACAGCACTAGTGATTAATCGGCCAGTGGTGGTTGTACGTTGTCCAGATTGAAGTGCAGCCCCCGGTTTTCGCGTCGTGCCATCGCCATTTTGATCACCAAATAAGCCACTTCGATCATGTTGCGAAGCTCACAGATCGGTACGGAAACTTTCGACTGGCGATAAAGCTCCTCGTGTTCCAGATAGATCAGTTCAAGCCGGTCCATAGCCCGCTTTAGCCGCCGGTTCGTCCGAACAATGCCGACGTAGTTCGACATGATCGACTCTAGTTCCTTTTTCATCTCAGTCACCAGAACCAATTCTTCCGGATGGGTTGTGCCCGCATCGTTCCAGGTGGGCAGATTGTCGGGGACAACGGCCTGATCGAACAACTCGACCGTTTTCTGGTAAGCCCGATGACCGAATACGACTGCTTCGAGCAGGGAATTTGATGCTAGCCGATTGGCTCCGTGCAAGCCCGTGCAGGAACATTCGCCGACCGCGTAAAGAAACTGAATGTTGGTTTGCCCCCATTCGTTGACCCGAATGCCTCCGCACAAGTAATGCTGCGCCGGAACGACGGGAATGTAGTCTTTCCGTAAATCCAGCCCCAAATGGTCGAAGCAATAGGCTGTGATATTCGGGAAATGTTCGACAAACTTCTCGTAATCGCAATGGGTCACGTCGAGATAAACATGCGAATCACCCGCTTTTTTCATTTCGGAGTCGATCGCGCGGGCCACGATGTCGCGGGGAGCGAGCGAAAGCCGTGGATCATAGTTCTCCATGAACGTTTCGCCTTTCTTGTTCCGCAGAACACCCCCGAAACCGCGTACAGCCTCTGAAATCAGGAAGTTCGGTTTTTTGCCCGGTTCGTACAGAGCCGTCGGGTGAAACTGGATGAATTCCATGTCTTTACCAATCCCTTTGGCCCGATAAGCCATCGCAATGCCGTCGCCAGTAGCAATGTTGGGGTTTGTCGTGTTCTGGTAAATATTACCGATCCCGCCCGTGGCCAGTAAGGTTGTTTTTGCCAAAAACTGCTCGACCTGACCAGTCTGTGTATTCAGTACGAACGCTCCGTAACACTTATTATCGGTGTCGTACCGATGAACGGTGTCGCCCAACTGGTGGCGGGTGATGAGTTCAACGGCGTAGAAATGCGTGAATATCTCGATTGACTTCAGTGAATGCGCCTTTTCGAGCAGTGCTCGTTCAATCTCGGCTCCGGTAATGTCTTTGAAATGCAGGATACGGAAATCGGAGTGACCGCCTTCCTTCGCCAGGTCGTAGCTGTCGCCGTCATGCTCCTTATCGAAGCGAGTACCATAATCGATCAACTCACGAATCCGACCCGGCCCCTCATTCACCACGATCTCCACAATGTGCCGGTCGTTCAGAAAATCGCCCGCAATCATCGTGTCGTCGATGTGTTTTTCGAACGAATCGTCTTCCGACCAGACGGCGGCAATACCGCCCTGCGCGTATTTAGTGTTTGTTTCGTCGGCCTGAACCTTGGTAATGACGCCAATGCGGACCGGAGCCGCGTTCGACTCTTGTTGTAGATTCTCGAAGTGCATGGCCAGCTTGGTGGCATAACTCAGGCCCGCAATACCGGAGCCGATAACAAGAAAGTCGAATTGATGGGGCATTACTATGAATTTGGACGTACCCTATTTATAACTGGGTAATAACGATGAACTGGAAGAAGGAAAGTCAGTAGCTTTTCTGTTCTACCTGATAGCTGGTTAATCAGCCTACGTGTGGTCAATACCTGTTGAGCATATTATGGGTTAACTCAACTCCAGCATTCTGGCTACCGATTCGTAGGCTTTCAGGCGTACATCTTCCGGCACGATGATTTCCGGTTGTTCATAAAGCATAGCGTTGTACACTTTTTCCATCGTGTTCATCTTCATGTATGGGCACTCGGAACAGGCGCAGGTATTATTCTGGCTGGCCGGAGCCGGAATGATTTTCTTGTGCGGAGCGGCTTCTCTCATTTTGTGAAGAATACCGGCTTCCGTTCCCACGATAAAGGTCTGCTCCGGGCTGTCAACGACGTATTTCAACAGCGCCGTTGTTGAGCCCACGTAATCGGCCTGACTCAAGATGTGCTCCTGACACTCGGGGTGCGCAATGAATTTCGCTTCCGGGTATTGCTGACGCAGTTTTTGCAGTTTTTCGAGCGATATGTCGATATGGACAATACAGGCACCATCCCAAAGCACCATCTCACGACCGGTCTTCTTCGACACGAAACGGCCCAAATTGGCGTCCGGCGCAAAAATGATCTTCTGATCTTTGGGCAGGCTCTCAACGATTTTCAGCGCGTTCGACGAGGTAACGATAATGTCGGATAATGCCTTGATTTCGGCTGAACAGTTGATGTATGACAGGACAATATGGTCAGGATACTGTGCTTTAAAAGCCGCGAATTTGTCGGCGGGGGCAGAGTCAGCTAGGGAACAACCCGCGTTGAGGTCCGGAATGACGACTTTTTTATCGGGGGATAAAACTTTGGCCGTTTCGCCCATGAAGTGTACACCGCAGAAAACGATCATGTCAGCGGGTGTAGCAGCGGCCTGCTGGCTCAGACCAAGGCTATCGCCAATGTAATCGGCTATATCCTGAATGGCACCATCTACGTAATAATGTGCGAGAATGACGGCGTTCTTTTCTTTCTTGAGCCGGTTAATTTCGGCCACTAAATCTATGTCGTCCGCAACGGGTGCATTAACGTAACCTACGCGTTGAACTTCTTCAAGGAGTGCTTCCATCGATGGTATAGCAGGGAGTTTTATACTTAACAACGAATAATGGTAAAATGTCACGGTAGGCGCTCAGTGAGCATCACTGTAACGAGCGTAGTAATGTAGTAATACTGACTTGATGCCGGGCGAATCTACCGCACCGGCGGACCGGCGGGGCAAGTCCATGCAGGGCGAATCCACGCGGGGCGAATTTCAGGAAATCGATTGGGCTTTCAAACAACAGTCTCTATTTGGTTCGTTTTGTTATAAAGTTAACTCTGTTCATGACCGACGATTTGCTCAAACTCCGCATTGTTCGTATTCATACTGAAACGTCAGATACCAAGAGCTATTTCTTAGAATCGGTGGATAGGAAACCAGTTCGCCACCGGGCCGGGCAATTTCTAACGTTACTGCTGCAGCATAACGGTCATGAAGTCCGACGATCTTATTCGCTCAGTTCAGCCGGTACCGAACCATTGCGACTTACGATCAAACGTGTGCAGAACGGCGAGATTTCCCGCTATCTGCATGATACCTTACGAGTAGGTGATGTGCTGACCAGTCTACAACCCGCCGGACGCTTTACGCTGGACGAAAATTTACCGGGTGATCTTGTATTGTTAGGCGCCGGAAGTGGCATTACACCGTTGTTCGCACTTGTCAAGCAGGTACTGTGGATAGAGACGCATCGGCGAGTGACACTGCTATATAGTAACGCCAATGAACGGGCCACCATTTTTCGGGAAGAGCTGGACGATCTACAGCGTCAGTTTCCTGACCGTTTCCGCCTGTTATATCTGTTGAGTAACCCGTCTGACGAATGGAATTGGCTGCGTGGACGGTTAAACAATGTGATGCTCGAACGGCTGCTTCCCGATCTGGTCGGTGAGTCGGATGGTGAGACAGTACATTTTTACATATGCGGACCGGGCGATTACATGCGTATGGTGCAATTTACGCTGGTGTTCAGCGGATTTCGTCCTGATCAGATTCGGCGGGAAAATTTCGTCGTTGAACCGGTTGTATTGACACCACCACCGCTCAGTGCGCAGGATCGAACGGTATTGCTACGCTTTCGTGGTCGGGAGACAGAGATTCAGGTACCAGCCTACAAATCCATTTTACAGGCTGCTCTGGACGAGGGTATTTCGTTGCCTTACAGCTGTCGGGGTGGACGATGCTCGACCTGCGTGGCCCGTTGTCAATCGGGACGTGTGCATATGACAATCAACGACGTGCTGACTGAACGCGATCTTCGCGAAGGTTGGGTACTGACTTGTACCGGCTACCCGGAAAGCGATGGAGTTGTTATTGAAGTGTAGCGTGATAGTGTAACGCGGATATCCTGTCCGCATAGTAACATAGAAACTCGGCGGACAGGATGTCCGCGTTACACTTTCGTCTTCAGGAATTCAATAACCACGTTTAAGCCTCGCTGATAATGATTGTTGTTCGGGATAACAATGTCGGCTTCAGCGCGATAGGGCTTAATAAATTGCCGGTAAGTGGGTTTAACATGGTATTTCCAGCGGTACATGACATCATCGAGATCATAGCCGCGTTCTTCGGCATCCCGTTTTACGCGTCGTTCAAGTTTGATACTGTTTTTGGCGTCGATAAAGATTTTCAGGTCCATCTGATCGGCCAGTTCGCGGAAATGAAAAACGAAAATGCCTTCGACAATAATAATTGGCGCGGGCTGAAACGTCAGCATCCTCGGGATGATAGTCGGATTATTGAACGTATACTCTTTCTGGATGACGGTTTCACCCTGACGAAGTTGCTCGATATGCTGCGCATACAGATGGTGGTCAATCGTTTCGGGTAGATCGAAATTGTGAACACCCTGATCATCGACTGGAATCACATCGCGGCTGAGGTAATAATTGTCCTGAGAAATCAGGCAAATCTGGTCTTCACGAAATGCACTTAGAACGCCCTTCAAGAACGACGTTTTGCCAGAAGCACTGCCGCCGGTAATACCGACAATAAACGGTTTGATCGCCATAATAGGACAAAGATACGGAGAACACAAACCAGTTTGATTCTCCGGTTGGCCTACAGCGTGAATAATCGAATGAGTAGACCACCAATACCGGCTCCAACCAACGGACCGAGTACAGGAATCCACGAATAAGCCCAATCGGAAGAGCCTTTGCCCGGAATAGGCAGCAGTGTGTAGGCCAATCTCGGACTCAGATCGCGGGCAGGATTTATGGCGTATCCCGTTGTTCCACCGAGCGAAAGGCCAATGCTCCAGACTAGAATTCCGACCAGATAGGGACCAACGCCAATGGCCAGTTCACCCAGGTTTTTTGACGAAATACCGGCCAGGCCAAGAATCAGCACCATCGTGGCCAACGCTTCGCTCAGAAAATTAGCCCCCTTATTACGAATGGCCGGACCGGTAGCAAAGCAGGCTAGTTTGTCCCATGGGTCGGGCGTAGCAGCCCAGTGTGGGTAGTAATGAAGCCATACGAGTAGTGCCCCCAGAAAACCGCCGATCAACTGAGCCGTGATGTAAGGAATTACGTGCGAAAAATCATTGGTGGCAATAGCAAAGGCAACGGTAACCGCCGGGTTTAGGTGCGCATCGACACTCCCGAAGGCTTTGGCTACGAAAACGCCCATCGTCACGGCAAACGCCCACCCTGCCGTGATGACGATCCAACCGGCGGATTCGCCTTTGGTCTGTTTCAGGACGACGTTTGCCACTACACCGTTGCCCAAAAGAAGTAAAACTGTTGTACCAATTAATTCGCCGAGAAAGGGAGACGTTTGCATAAACAGAGTGTGCGTACCAACAAGTGATTCGTGAACAGACTGTTGCTGTCGATAATCACCAATATCAGGATTTAGGAATAGTTTGTGCGAATTAAGTCATATTTTTGACGCAAACGTAAGGCGGGAAAATCATTCTTGTAAAATCTGGTTTATACCCGACCCCGCAAACCCTTTCGTCGTTTACTTACTCACGTATGAAAAGCATACTTTTTGAACAAACGGGCCATCCTGCCACGGTCTTGACGGCAAAAGAAGTGGCACTGCCCGAACCCGGTCCCAACGAGGTTCGGATAAACGTGATCGCAGCTCCCATTAATCCATCGGACATCATGTTCGTGCAGAATCTGTACGGTATTCGACCCCAGTTGCCATCGGGCGTGGGTTTCGAAGGGATGGGGGTCATTGATGCCGTGGGTGAAGGCGTTGAGATGCCTACTGGAACGCGGGTAAGTTTCACGGGCACCGGAACCTGGTCAGACTATGCCATTGCGCATCAGCGGAGTTTAATTCCAGTCCCCGATGCCATCAGCGATGAGGTAGCCGCGCAATTGTTTGTCAATCCGTTTACGGCTTATGCGATGGTGCAGGATTCGGGCGTGACGGAAGGCGGTTGGCTAATGATAACCGCTGCCGGATCGGCCTTTGGCAAAATGGTGATTCAATTGTGTATGATGCGGGGTATCAAAACAATTGGCACCGTTCGGCGCGATGACCTGAACAACGAACTGAAAGCACTGGGTCTTACCGAAGTAATCAATACCGAAATCGAAGACCTGGCTGCCCGCGTCAGGCAAATCACTGATGGCGCCGGTGTACCCTGTGTGCTGGATGCTGTTGGTGGTACCACAACGACCGAAGCGATAAAGTGCCTGAGTAAAGGTGGTGTGCTGATCATATATGGTCTGTTAAGCTTGCAGGACCCATCTATCAACGTTGGCTTGCTAATTTTTAAGGAGTTGACCATCAAAGGATTTTGGCTGACCGACTGGATGCGCCGGGCCGATAGCAAGACCCGCCAGGATGTTGCGCAGAACGTCATTAGTCTGCTGGCATCGGGTAAAATACAACTGCCCGTGGAAGCATCGTATTCGCTGGATCAGATCGTTGACGCCGTTGACCATGCTGATCGGCCGGGACGGTGGGGAAAGATTCTGATCAAGCCCTGACCTGGTTCAGTAAATAGGTTTATGAACAGCGGTATAAGGCCAGAAGCCGTTGAGGCTGATTTTTGTGTGGTCCACGCTGCGTTTGGCCCCGTATTCGCTAACTTTCTCTTTCTCATAAGACAGGCTTCGTTATCTTTGGAACAATATCCGAGGAAACTGACTCGTTTGTTCCAAAACAACTGCTGGTCCAACTCATCCACTTACCCGACTCGTTCGTATGCTCTTGCTTCAGGTTCCGGCCGTTGACACCACGGCCGCATCGCTGTCGGCCACAACGGCTGCTCAACCCCAAAGTCTACAATTATTTGATCTGGTAGCCAAAGGCGGTTGGGTCATGGTGCCCATTGCGTTTTTGTTCTTCGCATCGCTCTACCTGATCTTCGAGCGTTATTTCGTGATTCGTTCCCAGACGAAATCAGACTCGAATTTCATCGATAACATTCGGGATATGGTAGCGCAGGGAAATATAAAATCAGCAGAGTCCTTTGCCAAAAACCAGCGGACAGCTATGGGACGCGTGTTCGAAAAAGCAATAGGCCGCATCGGTTCGCCGATTAAGGACATCGAAAGCACCATCGAAAGCGTCGGTCAGATCGAACTGTCCCGACTGGAACGGAATATGGGCTATCTGGGTATCATCGCCGGTATTGCCCCGATGCTTGGCTTTATCGGTACGATCTCTGGTATCATCCGTATTTTCTACGATATTTCGCTGTCCGACAACATCAGCGTGGGTATTATTGCCGGTGGTCTGTACGAGAAAATGATCACATCCGGCGCGGGTCTGATCGTTGGTATTCTGGCCTATACCGGATATCACCTGCTGAACATGATGGTGGAGCGGTTTACTCTTGCGCTCGAGATAAACGCCTTTGAGTTTATTGAAGTTCTCCAGAAACCGACGTCGGAACCCGCTCGTATGCGGTAATGTACGGCCTTAGACCCTGGTCTAACGTCCACTATCCCAGTGTCTTTCACTATGAAACTCCGAAGAAAAAATAAATTTGCTGCCGAAGTAGCGACATCGTCGCTGAACGACATCATGTTCTTCCTGCTGCTGTTCTTCCTGATTATTTCGACAGTTGCCAACCCGAACGTTATCAAACTAATGCTGCCCAAAGCGTCATCGACGCAGCAGTTGAGCAAAAAACAGGTGACGCTATCGGTAGACGATAAAAAACAGTACTTCATCGACAAAAAGCCCGTCGATCCGGCCAATCTGGAAAATGAGCTGAAAACAATGATGGCCGGTATTGCGGAACCAACCGTTGTTGTTCGCTTTGATAAAGCACTTACTGTGCAGGATCTGGTCGATGTACTCCAAACGGGGGCTAAGCTGAACATTAAAATGGTCATGGCCACCTCGAAGTAAAATCAGTTTTTAGAAACTAGGTAACTATTCAGCCGATGCAAAAACTGCATCGGCTTTTTTATTGGTTCTAATCAATTGGGCTGGCTTTCTAGTTTATAGGCTAAACCCAACTATCTTTTCTCCGTATGATTGCTGACTACACTGAAGCCGCCGTTTGTCATGTTGATGATCTTGTTGACGGACAGTTAAAAGAGGTTCGCGTTGGTGATACCGACGTGCTGCTGGCTCGCGCCGACGGGCAATACTATGCGCTTCATCCTAAATGCACCCACTATCAGGCTCCCCTGGCGATGGGTTTGCTGCATGGAAACCGACTCGTTTGTCCCTGGCACAATGCCTGTTTCGACGTTCGGGATGGCCATCGACTCGAAGCGCCCGCTCTCAATGGGTTGCCGACCCACGAAGTCCGAATAGAGGGCGATCAGGTCTTTGTACGGCTGACCACCTATAAGGAAAGTTTAGAGAATCCGATGGTTGCGCCTGATGAGGCTAACGCTACTGTTTATACCATTGTTGGCGGTGGCGGAGCCGGGGCATTTGCTGCGGAGGCCATGCGGGAAGCTGGATTTACGGGTAAGATCGTGATGCTGACCGAAAGCCAGGAAGGCCCTTACGACCGCCCTAATTGTTCGAAAGATTACTTACAGGGTAAAGCTCCCGATGAGTGGATGCCCCTGCGTACGGACGAGTTCTATAAAAACTACGGCATTGAGGTTCGGACGGGGCAACACGTAACGTCGCTCGACCCCACGACCAAACAGATTGAACTGGCTTCCGGCGAAACGCTTACTTATGACAAAGCGCTACTTTGTTCGGGAGGAAAGCCAAATACGTTACTGGGGTCGAATGCAGATATGAAGGGTGTTTACATGCTTCGTAGCTTGCACGACAGCCAACACCTTCGTGAAATAAGCCACCAGGGGAAGCGCGTGGTCATTGTTGGCAGTTCGTTTATCGGGTTGGAAGGAGCCATGAGTTTACGCAAACTGGGCTGCGAAGTCGAGGTCGTTGGCACCGAGCCTGTTCCTTTTGCAAGAACATTGGGCGAAAAAATTGGCCGGCTCATGCAGGGCTGGCACGAGAAAGAGGGCATCCGGTTTCACCTGGATTGCAAAGTAGAGCGGCTGGAAGGTGGTGATTCGGTCAACGCCGTTGTGCTGAATAATGGGCAACGACTCCCCGCCGACTTTGTCCTGCTGGGCCTTGGTGTAAAACCGAATACGGATTTTCTGAAAGGTGTTACGCTCGAAGACGACGGTGGTGTCAAAACCGACGAATACCTCAAACTGGCCGATGATCTTTACGCGGCCGGCGACATTGCGCACTATCCGGCGGCTGATGGCTTCCAACGAATCGAGCACTGGAAAGTAGCTGGCTTGCAAGGGTATAACGCGGGAATAAACATGGCTGGCCAAGAGGAACCTTATCAAGCTGTGCCCTTCTTCTGGACGAACCAGCAGGGGAAGCGAATCAATTACGTCGGTCATGCCGACCATTTTGAGGATATTATCTACGATGGTAATCCTGAAACGGACGAAGCCTTTTTGGCGCTGTACGTTCAGGATAATGTGATAAAAGCCGCAGCGGGTCTCAAGCGCGATCAGGATATTATCGCTATTCGGGAACTGATGCGCGAAGGTCGTATGCCTTCGGTGGATGCCGTTCGGCAGGGTATAAACTGGGTCGATGTGCTGAAGAAAGCCTAGTGCCGTATCGAGACAAGTCAGCTATAAGTGGCAGTGGTGGCTGACTTGTCCGCCAAACGGTTTACCTTTGCGCCCTGACCGTGCTAAATACCCGGTTTGGTTATGACGCATCAACTTGTACTTAAGAAACCGCTGGCTTTTTTCGATCTCGAAACAACTGGCATCAACGTCGCTAAAGACCGCATCATCGACATCTGCATTATCAAGGCGCTGCCCAACGGGGATGTCGTTACTAAGAATCAGCGTGTTAACCCCGGGATGCCGATCCCGCTGGAGTCCAGCATGATTCATGGCATTTACGATGACGATGTAAAAGACGCTCCTCCCTTCAAGTCCGTTGCCCGCACGCTGGCTCAATTTATGGACGGTTGCGATCTGGCCGGATTCAATAGCAATCGGTTCGATGTCCCCGTGCTGGTTGAAGAATTTCTGCGGGCAAACGTCGAGTTCGAGATGAAAAACCGACGCATGATCGATGCTCAGCGAATTTTTCACCTGATGGAACCCCGCAACCTTTCGGCAGCGTATCGATTCTACTGCGACAAAGAACTGGTCGGTGCCCACGGAGCCGAAGCCGATACCATTGCGTCACTCGAAGTGCTCAATGCGCAGGTACAACGTTACATGGGTATGGTTGCGAAAGCCGACAGTGGCCAGGAGGTTGTCTTCGAGAACGATGTCGATATGCTGCACAGCCTGACCGCGAACAAAAATGTTGACCTTGCCGGACGGATCATTATCAACGAGAAAGGCGAAGAAGTTTTCAATTTCGGCAAGCACAAAGGACTACTGGTACTGGACGTGCTGAAAAAAGAGCCTTCGTTTTACGACTGGATACTCAAGGGTGAATTTCCGCTCGACACCAAGCGACGACTGACCGAAATCAGGTTGCGTGCGTTGAGTAACGGTATTGGCAAAAAATAAGACAAGCAGGCGTTTCGGACAGTCGGGCAATTGAAATAAATGCTATGAATAACGGCAAAGCTTTATTAATTCCCCGAATTCCCTATCTACCTTAGCTACCCAAATTTGAGCAAGCCCGAATAATCTTTACATTTGCGGCACTTTCTATTAACCGGCAAGCCATGCAACCCACGCAGGACGTCCTCATTCCGGAAGTCATTCAGCAAATACCACTTACGTATTACCTGATTCTCAGCACCGCGCTGTTCGTTATCGGCATCATCGGCGTACTGACCCGACGCAATGCGATCATCATCTTCATGTCGATTGAGTTGATGCTTAATGCCGTCAATTTGTTGCTCATCGCATTTTCTTCCTACCGTTCTGACTCCTCAGGACAGGTATTCGTCTTTTTTATCATGGCTGTAGCTGCCGCCGAGGTATCGGTTGGGCTGGCTATCATTGTGATGATTTATCGAAATACCCGATCAATCGATGTAGGACTACTTAATAAGTTGAAATGGTGAACTAAGTTTTCAGTTCATGGTTTGCGGGCCGAATACGACCGTTGACTGTTGATTGTGAACCGTAAACGTCAAACAATTTCATGCAAATAGAATTACTCTGTGCGTTAATTCCGCTTTTTCCGCTGATCGGTTTCCTCATCAACGGTATAGGCTTTCGTCGGGTACCGAATGGCCTTGCCGGGACGCTGGCTACGGCGGCCGTGTTGGCTTCATTTCTGACGTCGATCTATCTGTTCGGCGTTTTCCGGGCAGGTGATAACCAGACCATTGTTGCCACCTTATTTGATTGGATCAGTGTCGGCGACCTGCACATCAACTTTTCGTTCCAGATCGATCAATTATCGCTGCTGATGCTGCTGGTCGTGACGGGTGTCGGAACGCTTATTCATCTCTATAGTATTGGCTATATGAGCCACGATGAAGGATTTGGCAAGTTCATGTCGTTTCTGAACCTGTTCATTTTCTTCATGCTCCTGCTGGTGATGGGGTCAAACTACGTCATCATGTTTATTGGATGGGAAGGCGTGGGACTTTGCTCCTACCTGCTGATCGGCTTCTGGAACAAAAACACGAGCTATAACAATGCCGCCCGGAAAGCATTTGTCATGAACCGCATTGGTGACCTGGGCTTTTTACTGGGTATATTCATGCTGATCAACACTTTCGGCACGGTCGAATATCTGGACGTTTTCAAGCAGGCTACGAGCCTGGAAATCGGGGACAAAACCATCCTGCTGATCACGATGCTGCTGTTTGTCGGCGCAATGGGTAAGTCGGCACAGATTCCGCTCTACACCTGGTTGCCTGACGCGATGGCCGGTCCAACGCCCGTATCAGCCCTGATCCACGCAGCGACAATGGTGACGGCGGGTATCTACATGGTCGTTCGCTCGAACGTATTGTATACGCTGGCACCGCTGACGCTGGAAATCATTGGATTCATCGCGATTGCAACCGCTTTGCTGGCTGCGTCCATTGGTCTGTTGCAAAACGATATCAAGAAAGTACTGGCCTATTCGACGGTGTCGCAGTTGGGCTACATGTTCCTGGGCTTGAGCGCAACGGCCTACACGGCGGGTATGTTCCACGTAATTACGCACGCGTTCTTCAAAGCACTGCTGTTTCTGGGAGCCGGTAGCGTCATCCATGCGATGTCCGACGAGCAGGATATTCGTAAGATGGGTGGATTGCGGAAAGCGCTTCCGGTTACGTTCATTACATTTTTAATCGGAACGATTGCTATTTCTGGTCTGCCACCCTTCGCGGGCTTCTTCTCCAAAGATGAAATTCTGGCGCACGTTTTTGAGCATAATAAACTCCTGTGGGCGCTTGGCGTAGTGGGTTCGGGTCTGACTTCCTTCTACATGTTCCGATTGTTGTTCCTGACTTTCTTCGGTGAATTCCGGGGAACGGACGAGCAGCGGCATCATCTTCACGAGTCACCCATTACCATGACGGCTCCCCTGATTGTATTGGCCGTTCTGTCAGCCATCGGTGGTCTGTTGAATTTGCCCGGTTCGGGTTGGTTGGGCGATTTTATGGCTCCTTTGTTTGAAGGGTCACGTCAGGTAAGTCCGGCAGCCTTCGCCGAATCGACGATCGAACACAGTACCGAATATATTTTGATGGCTGTTTCGGCGGGTGTTGCCTTATTTGCCTTGATTGTAGCGTACGTTATGTACATCAGCCGCGGGGCTGTACCTGCGCCGGATACAGCCGATCGGTCATTACCACAGCAGGTCATCTACAACAAATATTACGTTGACGAACTGTACGAAGCCATTATCGTTCGGCCAATCCGTGGCATGGGCGATGCGCTCTACAGCTTCGGGGAAGGACTTATCGATGGCGTTGTCAATGGCGTAGCCTGGCTCGTGCGTCAAAGTTCGGCTCAGCTACGACTCCTGCAAAGTGGCTCGATTGGTTTTTACGTGCTGGCAATGGTCGCCAGTATTGCCGCCATTTTTGCGCTTCGGTTTTTCATCCGATTTTAGTTAGCTACAACGATTCACGATCTATCGCCAATCGCCCTCGAAAAATACTATATGATTACACTATTTCTAATCCTTTACCCTGCCGTAGCGGCCACATTGATCCTATTGTTCGGGGGAGAGCGGGTAAAACAGGCGGCTCTGGTGGCTGCACTGGTCGAACTGGTTGTGGCGGGCTACGCTTTTTATACGTTCCAGCCCAACGCAACGTCCCAGTTTGGTTTCGATTATCCCTGGATAGGTACGATAGGTATTCGGTTCAGTGCCGGTATCGATGGAATCAGTGTTTTACTGGTAGTATTAACGGGTTTGCTGGTGCCATTCATCGTACTGTCTACATTCAATCGTAGCTATGAGCGCCCAAATACGTTTTACGCGTTGATGTTGTACATGCAGGCTGCGCTCATTGGTGTTTTTACCGCCCGTGATGGCTTTCTGTTTTACCTGTTTTTCGAAGCCGCGCTGATTCCCATTTACTTCCTGGCGGCCATGTGGGGCGGAGAGAATCGTATTCCGGTTACGTTCAAGTTCTTCGTCTATACCATTTTCGGTAGTTTGTTCATGCTGGTTGCATTGGTGTATTTGTATTACCAGACACCTGCCACAGCGACAGTCACCCATTCCGCTGCCATTGCTGATTTCTATAACCTCAAACTGACTCCGGAAGCGCAGAACTGGATTTTCTGGGCGTTCTTTATTGCGTTTGCCATCAAGATGCCGGTTTTCCCTTTTCACACTTGGCAACCTGATACGTATGTTGAGTCGCCTACGCCGGCGACAATGCTGTTGGCGGGGATCATGCTGAAAATGGGCGTTTATGGCCTGATCCGGTTTATTCTTCCTACGGTGCCACTTGGCGTTGAAACATGGGGGAAAACGGCGGTTATTCTTTCCGTTATCGGCATTATTTATGGCTCAATAATTGCCATTCGTCAGCGCGACATGAAGCGGCTGATTGCTTATTCGTCGTTTTCGCACGTTGGCTTGATGGCCGCTGGTGTGTTCTCGCTTACCGAAACGGGCATGCAGGGCGCACTGATACAAATGCTGGCCCACGGCATCAATGTTGTCGGTATGTTCTTCGTCGCTGATGTGATTTTCTCGCGTACCAATACCCGCCAGCTCGATCAGTTGGGCGGTATCACCCGAACAACTCCCAAGTTGACCGTTTACTTTATGATCATGCTGCTGGGTAGTGTGGCGTTGCCGCTCACGAACGGGTTCATCGGGGAATTTTTGCTGTTACACGGTGTCTTTACCTATAATCATTACCTCGGTTTTGCGGCCGGTCTTACTATTATTTTTGGTGCTGTATACATGTTGCGGATGTTCCAGAAAAGCATGTTTGGGCCAACGTCGTCGCGCACCGAAACGTTTGCTGATCTGACATCGTCCGAAAGTTGGGTATTCATTCCGCTGGTCGTTATGGTCTTCTGGATCGGTATTTACCCCCATTCGTTTTTAAAAGTAACCGAACCTGCCGTTGCCAACCTGATGAAATACATCGGTACGACTGCGGTGTCAATGAAATAAGTGTTAAAAAGTGTACGGTTACCGGTTCCAGCTGATCTGCATGGGTCAGCTACCAACAGAGCCAGAAGCCGTAGATCGAAAAACGAACTAATATGCTTCCCATCGTTCTATTATCGGTTTTTGGTATCGCGCTATTGTTCCTCGGCTTCCTCAAGTCCAAGGCAGTGCTGTTACCGGCTACATTACTTTTCCTTGCGATTACAATAGCCGCTAATTTCTTCGACTGGAACAAATCGTATCTGTACTTCAACGATATGCTGCTTACCAACAACTTATCGATGGTCTTTACGGCTATTATGTTGGGATCGGCGTTTATGGTTGTTGCCTTATCAAGTAGTTTTGCCGACGATGAATCGGCGCAACCCGCCGAATATTATTGTCTGATTTTGTTCTCGCTGGTTGGCGCGGTCATGATGGTTGGTTTCGAAAACCTGATCATGCTGTTTGTGGGCGTCGAAATCCTGTCCGTTTCCATGTACGTGTTGACCGGTAGTGATAAGAAGAACCTACGCTCGAACGAAGCTGCACTGAAATATTTTCTTATGGGCGCTTTTGCCACAGGGATCATGCTGTTTGGTATGGCTCTGTTGTATGGCGCAACCGGTTCCTTTACGTTAGCAGGCCTACATGCTTACGCGTCCAATGGGCAGGTGGGTCTGTCACTGCTCATGTACGTGGGTCTGTTGATGTTGCTGATCGGTTTGTTGTTTAAAGTTTCGGCTGCTCCATTCCACTTCTGGACGCCCGACGTGTACGACGGTGCTCCGACAATTTTCACTGCGTTCATGTCGACGGTTGTGAAGACAGCTGGCTACGCGGCTTTGTTTCGGTTATTATCCGTATCGTTTGTCGGCGTGTATTCGTTCTGGTGGATCATTTTAGCCGTCCTTACCGCATTGACGCTAGTGATAGGTAACGTTACGGCGGTTTATCAGAACAGCTTCAAGCGCATGATGGCCTATTCGAGTATTTCCCACGCAGGATACTTGTTGCTGGGTCTGGCTGCGTTGGGTACGCAAACGAAGCAAGCGATTGTCTTTTATTCGCTGGCGTATTCGGTGGCTACGATTTCGGCGTTTGGCGTTCTGCTGTTAGTGGCCCAGCAGCGCAGTACCCAAACATTTTCGAGAGAAGGGGGAGCGAGCGAGAGCTTTGAATCGTTTAACGGACTTGCCCGGCAGAATCCGCTATTAGGTTTTGCTATGGCGGTGTCGATGCTGTCCCTGGCCGGTATTCCGCTGACAGCTGGATTCTGGGGTAAGTTCTACATGTTCTCGACCGCCGTTGAGCGTGGTCAGATTTGGTTGCTGGTCGTTGCCGTACTTATGTCAGCCGTTGGTATCTACTATTACTTCCGGGTAATCATTGCCATGTACTTTCGCGAAGGGGCATTCGAGCCAATTCGGGTAGCGCCGTTTTATCGCTATGTATTACTAGCAGCCACAATTCTGACACTAGGTTTAGGTATTGCTCCTGGATTGCTACAGGGTCTTTTTTAACAAAAGGTAAGTCGATGTCAAGCCGTAGCCTAATAATTGAAACACAATTACATACGTGTTTGCTATCTTCGCTGTACGTTTAGGGTAGTCTATACTTACATTGACCGATCTATTTTCTATTTTTCTCAGGTAAAAAGTGAACGTGAGCAGCATTGAACAGCCAAAGCCTAGAGCATTTAAGGATATTTTCTCGTTCTTTCTAACGGCTTTGCTGGGTGCATCCATCAACTTCGTAAGTCAGATTTTTTATCGTACTTATTTTGATTACGCCACCAGTGTTCTTTGTGGTTATCTCACGGCTACCGTCCTGACGTTTATTCCAACAAAACGCTATGCCTTCTCGGCGGCCCAGACCGGCAACACTGGTCGGGAAGCGGTCAAGTTCTTAGCCATCGCTCTGGTCGCACTGCTGGTGCAGGTGTATGTAGCCAAATATACGCTGGAGTGGGTTGCCAATCCGATGTTTCCAACGGCTACCAAACTGATGCGCGAGAAAGGCTCACACGTAGCGGGCATGGGCATGAGTTTCATGGCAAACTATTTCGGGCATAAGCTGCTAACATTCCGGACAACTGGTATGTACGACAAGCTAACCGCGAAGTCGCCCCGTCGAAACGAAGAAAAAGTATAGCATCTCAGCCCTGGCAATTCTTCGATTTGTTTAATTCTGTATTGTACTTTTCTTTGTGATAGTCCTCTATAGTGGAAGAGGATGCAGTCAGTTTTGCATCATTGAGAAAAAATGTATATTTGTCCAACAAACGTTAATTAACACAAAAAGGCAATGAAAAAAATCTTCGCTTTATTATTCGTAGGCAGCACGCTGGCATTCGCGGCTTGCCAGAGCAAACCTAAGACAGAAGCTGGTACCGAGTCAACGGCTACGATGTCGACAGACACCATGACGATGGCTACGGATTCATCATCGACGATGGCTACTGACAGCATGAAGTAATTTGTTCTCGTTCCGATAGAAACTAAAAAAGCCTTATTTTTATAAGGCTTTTTTAGTTTCTACATTGACAGACGTATTTACCGCACATGTTCCGCTAGGAACGGATAGTTATTGCCGCCATCTCTGGCAACAATATGGATTTCTCTTTCGGGTCGTAAAACCGCGCCGGTCACGGTTGGGTGATTTTCGCGCTTTCCCCGACGGGAAAACACAGATTACCGTTAACGCAAATTTGAATCCGTACGCTTTTCTGATCACGTATGTGCATGAAGTGGCCCATGCGGACGTCAATCGTAGGTACAAAAGACGGGTTCAGCCACACGGGAAAGCATGGCAGACGGCTTTCCAGCGACTGATGGAGCCGCTTATGACCGAGGCCGTTTTTCCTGATGATATCCTTCGCCCCCTTCAGCGATACATGAGCCAACCCGCTGCCACAACGTATGCCAATCCTGCGTTGATGCTGGCCCTGCGGAGGGAGGATCAGGAATCGATAAGCCCCGAGCAGCATAACCGGATACTGTTACGTGATGTACCAGAGGGTAAAGCGTTTCAGTTTGACAAAAAGACCTTTATTCGGGGTACGTTACGACGAACTCGTATCGTTTGTAAAGAAGTATCGACAGGAAGGTCATACGCCATTTTAGCACATGCATGGGTGGAACAGCACTAAGCGAATACGTGGCATCAAGTGGCTGATAAAACAGACCAGACAGTTGGGGATAGGCTCCATAACATGGGTACCTTATCTGGTCGTTTACCTGCTGCTTAATAGCTCATGGACGAAAGCACAATCCGTGCTTAAGGAGGGAGTATGGGTAAAAATTGGGGTAACTGAATCCGGCGTTTACCGGCTGGATCAGGCAACGCTGGCCCGGTTTAATCCCGCTTTCGCCACGGCTGATCCACGTAAACTCAGACTCTACGGCAATGACGGTGCCGCACTACCGCAACCCAATGCCACCCCGCGCGCGTCCGATCTGACCGAAAATGCGGTTCAGGTAACCGGTGAGGCTGATGGTAAATTTGATACCAGCGATGCACTGGTTTTCTTTGGCCAAAGCCCACACGTTATCCGGTACGATTCGCTCACCAGACGTTTCAAGCACCAGATCAATCCTTATTCCGACACTACGTTTTACTTTCTGACAATTGGCAGCTCGACCGGACTACGCATCGCCGAACGTCCGACGGGACCGCTGAGCGCTACGACATCTGTGACTACGTTCGACGACTACCAGTTTCATGAACAGGATCTTCTGAAAGTGCCGGGCGTACGGTCCGGGCGGGAGTGGTTGGGAACGTATATGACGAATGATACGACCAAGGTTCTATCCTTTGATGTTACCGGAATCGTACCGGATGCGCCCGTTCGAGTAACCTCATCGGTTGTTGCGGGCGCATTGGCAACCACGCAGTTTCGCCTGCGACTAAACGGCCAGGTGGTAGGAACGCAGCTCGTATCCAGCATTTCCGGTTACGAATACGACTACCAGGGTATCGCCCGAACGGATACATTCTATAGTAAACCCTCGGCGACGACCAACTTGATGGACGTGTCGATTACGTTCCAGAAAAATGGGCTATCGTCAGCACTGGGTTATCTAAATTATATGGGTCTTCAGGTTCGGCGTGAACTTCGGCAACTTGATCAGCCGATCTGGGCACGTCGGGTAGACAGCGGCACTTGCACGATTCGTCAGGTAACAACCGGTTTGCAAGTCTGGAATGTGACAAATCCGCTCGTTCCAATAGCGCAAACGTACACGTTGTCTGCCGCATCGGAAGCGAGATGGAACGCGGGGAGCCGGGCGGACTATTTTCTGTTTACGGACAATCAAATCAAAACGCCGGTTTCGCTGGCATCGGTAGCCAACCAGAATGTAGTTGGCCTGGCTACTCCGACTCTATTGATTGTTACGCCAGAGTCATGGCGCGCTGAAGCCGAGCGGCTGGCTACCTTTCGGCGTGAGCACGATAAGTTAACGGTGCAGGTTGTAACGACGCAGCAACTCTACAATGAATTCGGCTCCGGACAGGCTGACCCAACGGCCATTCGGGATGCGGTTCGCTTTCTTTACCTGAAACAACCCAATCAACTTCGTTATTTACTGCTTTTTGGGGATGCTACGTTCGATTATCGAAATATAAATCAAGTGTTCAATGCCAGCCAGTTGGCGAACACGATCCCGGTTTATGAGAGCTACGAATCCCTGCACCCCGTGCTGAGCTATTCATCGGACGATTACTTCGGGTTTATGGATTCGTCGGAAGGAGAATGGGTTGAAAGCAGTCAAGGTGACAGCAAAATGGATATCGGCGTCGGTCGCTTGCCCGTAAAGTCATCCGATGAAGCAAAGACCATTGTCGATAAACTAATCCGATACAGCGCGGATCCGTCGTTAGTGGGTGACTGGCAGACGCGGGTTATGCTCGTTGCCGATGATGGAGATTACAATATTCACCAGCAGGATGCCAATACGTTGGCAATGATAGTCGAAAAAAACGCGCCAGCTTACCGACCGGAGCGCGTATTTCTGGATGCGTACCCCCAGGAGTCGACGTCAGTCGGTCAGAAATCACCGATTGTCAACCAATTGATCAACAATGCCGTCGCTGATGGACGGTTGATCATAAATTATAGCGGTCACGGAGGAACCACAACGCTGGCGGATGAGCAGATTGTGACGCTGAAAGATATACTGGGCTGGAAAAACCGCCGTCTTCCCCTGTTTGTAACGGCGACCTGTCAGTTTGGTCGGTACGACGATCCGAGTATTAGTTCGGGCGCTGAACTGGCCTTATTAAGTCGGTCGGGTGGCGCTATTGGTTTGCTAACCACCACACGTCCTGTCTATGCCAATACGAATCTGCTCTTGAATGAATCGTTTTACCGAGCGGTTTTTACTCCCATTAACGGAGAAATGCCCCGGCTCGGTGATGTGATCAGGCTGACTAAAAATGGGGGTCTGGCTGGACCGGTCAACCGTAACTTCGCTTTGTTGGGTGATCCGTCCATGCGTCTGGCGTATCCACAGGCGCAGATCGTACTGACAAACGTGAATGGTCGTGCCGTGAGCATCACCCGTCCGGATACCTTACATGCGCTGGAGTCCGTTGAGCTTACGGGTGAAATACAACAGCAGGGACAACGATTGACCAATTTTTCGGGTACGCTCCGGCTTACGCTGTACGACAAGGCATCAACGCAGACCACTTTGGGAACCGAAAGTGCGAAAATGGCGTACAGTGCTTTTTCCAGCACGTTATTTGCTGGTCAGGTAAACGTGCAGAATGGTTTGTTCAGCGCGAAGTTCGTCATGCCGAAAGACATCGCATACGCTGTAGGTCCTGGCAAAGTATTTGCGTATGCAGTACGGGCTGATAGCTTGTTCGACGCGTTGGGTAGCTTTGACAGTCTTCGTGTAGGCGGGAGTTTATTGGTCGATAGTCTCGATACACAGCCCCCTGTTATGCAGTTGAGTATTGACAGAAGTATGATCGATGGCGATCAGATTCGTGTAGCCGGACCCGACGTAACGCTTCGTGTCGGCCTGCGCGATAACCAGGGAATTAACACGGCCCGATCGGGTTTAGGTCATGAATTGACCGCTCAGCTTGGTGAACAGTCGCAGGTTATTATTAACGATACATATGTAGCCGTAGGCAACGATGGGAAGCAGGGAGAAGCCATTTATACCTTTCGGGATGTTGTACCCGGCACGTATACCGTACGGGTAAAAGCCTGGGATATTAACAATAATTCAATTGAAGAGACGTTGAGCATAATAGTTTCCGGTAAGCCAGCCCTGTCCATTGTTGCGGTTCGGGCCAGTCCCAATCCGACCTCAACACAGTCGACAATAGCTGTTGAGCACAATCGATCTGGCGAGCCACTTGACTGGACACTCCAGATTATCGATTTGAATGGCCGGTTACTCAACCAGCAAACGGGCCAGTGCAGCAACTGCTCGTCAGTACTGGACATTGGAGCCTGGAACGGATTAACTGAGGCTCATCAAGTTGCACCCAATGGAGTATACATAATCAGAGTACACGTTCGGTCGGTGGCAGATGATTCTTCGGCCGATGGAAGTTGCAGACTAGTGCTAGTTAGATGATTATGGGTTAATGAAACCCATTTGTTTTCTAATCCGACGAATCCTTGTAATTTTGGCCGTTCAGGGCTGTTCTATTCACCACAACCAGTCGCTGTTGTTGATCAACACTCTTTGTATGAAGCGCAATTTTTTCCGTGTTCTTCTTGGCGTTTGCACTATTTTTCCTTCCGTCATTTTCGCCCAAACCAATCTAGCAGGACAGAATCTGGGCATACCAACATCAGCCGTTCCCTTCCTGAATTTCACGCCGGATGCCCGTTCGGGTGCGCTGGGTGAAGCCGGAGTGGCCTTAGGTGATGCCGATGCCAATGCTATTTTCTGGAACCCATCCAAGCTGGTTTTCGCCAAGCAGGCTAAAGGGGCATCCATTTCGTACACCCCCTGGCTCCGGGATCTGATCGGTGATATGTATTACACCTATCTGACGGGTTATTCTAAAGTGGGTAAGAACTCGGTGATCGGCGGATCGCTGATGTATTTTGACCTGGGAACTGTCAATTTTACAACCGCAACGGGCGTTGCAGCCGGCACGTTTAATTCCCGTGAATATGCCCTTACCGCGTCGTTCTCGCAGCGACTATCCCAGAATTTCTCGCTGGGTGTCGATCTGAAATATTTAAACTCGAACCTAGCCTCTGGTTCATCGAACCCAGGTCTGAAGCCGGGTGGAACGGCAGCCGCTGACATTAGCGCTTTTTACCGGAACGAAGCGCGCGACAATGCGACCGGAAAGGGCATTGGCTGGGCATTCGGCGGTATGATCTCTAACCTAGGTGGTAAAATCAACTACGGTGGACAGCAGCAGTATTTCATTCCCACGAACCTGCGTCTGGGAACCGCACTGACCATTTACGCCGATCAGTACAACAAGTTTAACATTGTGGCAGATGTCAATAAACTGATGGTGCCAACGCCCCCTGAATACGCACGGGATGCTAACGGAAATCTAATTCAGATAGCTGGCAGTAACCCTGCAAAATACCAGATTGCGCGGGGTAAGGACCCCGACCGGAATTACCTCAGCGCTGTCTTCGGCTCGTTTGCTGATGCACCCGGCGGTCTTGGCGAAGAGTTGAGAGAGTTCACCGTTTCGACGGGCGTTGAGTACTGGTACAACGAACAATTTGCGGTTCGGGCCGGCTACTTCGGCGAATCGAACATCAAAGGTGGTCGCAAATACGCGACGACAGGTATCGGCCTGCGCCTTCAGCAGCGATTTGGGGTAGATTTCTCGTACCTTATCCCGGTCAATCAGGGCAATCCGCTCGCCAATACATTCCGTATCTCGCTACACCTGAACTTTAGCGGTACCAATGCCGTCGGTTCAGAAGATGACGAGCCTATCTCAGAAGATACCAACGATTAATCACCTTCACGCATGGAGGTAGCGTGTCGGATGGCTACGAGTCATCACAGACTATAACGACCATAAATCAGAAATGGCATTTCGCGCTGAGATGCCATTTTCTTTATAAATACGCATCCAATGGTACTAGATAGAAAGCAACCACCGGCCTTTCAGGTCATTCAGGAAATACAGCTTCCCGCCTTTCAAACCCACACGTTAGACAACGGTGTTCTTCTGAACCTGGTTGCCATACCGCAGCAACCTGTACTGCGAATAGAGTGTATTTTTGACGCTGGGACATGGCAGGAACAAGTGCCCGGAACATCCTTTTTTGCGTTGAAGATGCTAGCCGAAGGAACCGCTGGTCGCTCATCGGCGCAGATCAGCGAATACCTCGATAGCTATGGTGCGTTTCTGGAGTTGAACAGCGGACCAGACCGGGCGAGTGTGGTTGTTTATTGCCTCACCAAGTTTCTGCCCAACGTGCTGCCCGTTCTTCGTGAACTATTGACGGAGCCGACGTTCCCCCAAAAAGAACTGGATGATCTCCGTAATATCACCCTTCAGAACCTGCGGGTCAACTACGAGAAGAATGCTTATGTAGCCGGGGTTTTATTTCGGGAGAAGTTATTTGGTCCGCACCATCCGTATGGCCGCAGCCAGCGCCCCGATGTGATCGAGCAGCTTACCCGCGAAAGCGTTGTCAATTTCTACGAACGCTCTATACAGAAGCGGCCTTACCGATTGTTGCTGGCTGGCCAGGCATCCGAAAATGAGGTCCTGCTGATCAATAAAGAACTAGGACAGCTGCCGATCGACAACGGAGATGTGTTAACCGGCGGAGCACCGGCTATTGATGACGATGGCTTGCCCGTACTCTCGGAAAAACCGGATAGCATCCAGTCATCGATCCGGTTGGGCCGACGGCTTTTTACCCGCTCGCATCCTGATTTCTTCAAGATGCTTGTGACGAACGAACTGTTGGGCGGCTACTTTGGCTCACGACTCATGAAGAATATTCGTGAAGAGAAGGGCTTTACGTATGGCATTTCATCCAATATGCCTTCCTTCCGGCGGGATGGTTACTTCATAATCGGCACCGACGTTAACAAAGAGAATACGCAACAAACGCTGGACGAGATACAAAAGGAAATTCGGATTCTACAAACTGAAGCTGTGCCACTGGAGGAACTGGAAACCGTGCAAAACTTTATGGCGGGGGAGTTTGTCGGCTCGCTGAATACACCCTTTGAAATTGCTGACCGCTACAAAGTCATTTTGCTGGATGGGTTGCCCGTCGATTTTCTGACCACGTACATTGAGCGTCTGCGAGCCGTAACACCTGATGACATTATGGAAACGGCTAACAACTACCTGGCCGAAGGCAGTCTGCGCGAAGTAGTCGTTGGCGGCAAATAAGGCCATTTAGAAATTTATTAGAACCATGCTTTGTTATAAATAGTATAAAGTTGTCGAATAGATGACAATAACCTAATTTTGGGGCCACATTTCATTAATCCACCCTACAGCTCGTGTTGCTCGTCTGTTTCCTAACATTCGTTTACTAAATTTGCGTTAATGAACGTCTTATTAATTTGTATTACCACACTGGTCGCGTATCTACTTGGCTCCATTCCAACTGCCGTCTGGTATGGTCAGGGCTTTTTTGGGATCGATATTCGTCAGCATGGTAGTGGTAATGCCGGTGCAACAAATACATTCAGAGTATTGGGTAAACGGGCGGGTACGATCGTCATGCTAGTCGATGTACTAAAAGGCTACACGGCTGCCATCATGTCTATATTACTGTGGTATCTGGATGTGATCACCCATAATGAGATCATGACTTTTGAGATCGTGTTTGGGTTGGTTGCCGTTTTTGGGCATCTTTATCCAGTTTTTGCTGATTTCAGAGGAGGCAAGGGCGTTGCATCGTTGTTAGGAATGGTGCTGGCTATCCACCCCGAAATGGCGCTGGTCTGTATCGGCATTTTCCTTCTGGTTGTGATTGCTTCTCAATACGTTTCCCTTGGTTCGATTCTGGCTGCTCTTGCGTTTCCAGTGCTGCTGTTGCTGCGCGTCTTCGGCGAAAAAGAAAACCCATTGCTAATCGTTTTTGGCTTCGTTATGTTTCTGATGGTGGTGATAACGCATCAGAAAAATATAGGTCGATTGATGCGTGGTCAGGAAAACCGAACCGTGTTGATTCGTCTGCGGAAAAAGCGCGAACAATAAGAATCCTATAGATTGACAATATGGAATGCCCCGACGTTGCACAAAATGTGCTTAACTTCGGGGCAAATTCTTTTTCGCCTATAAGATGATACCTGATTCAAAGCACTATCATGTATCAGACACCATATAGCCAGCTATGACTACGTACCTTGACGCTAACAAGCAGCGATTTCTGGATGAGCTTCTTGAATTGCTGCGTATTCCCTCTGTTTCAGCCGATTCCAACTTCAAAGGCGATGTTCGTCGAGCGGCCGAGTTTGTTAAAGAAAAACTAGCGGCTGCTGGTCTTGATAACGCCAGTCTGTACGAAACACCGGGCCATCCGGTCGTTTACGCCGAAAAACTTGTAGATGCCAGTCGTCCAACCGTTCTGGTTTACGGGCACTATGACGTGCAACCCGCTGATCCGTATGAACTCTGGAACTCACCGCCTTTTGAGCCGACTATTCGTAACGAGCGCATCTACGCGCGTGGTGCCTGCGATGATAAAGGTCAATTTTACATGC
The DNA here is from genome assembly GCF_010747415.1 of Spirosoma agri. Classification (NCBI taxonomy): domain Bacteria; kingdom Pseudomonadati; phylum Bacteroidota; class Cytophagia; order Cytophagales; family Cytophagaceae; genus Spirosoma; species Spirosoma agri. The sequence continues at coordinate 177,341 of NZ_JAAGNZ010000001.1, forward strand.
ATATAAAGGCCATCGAAGCGATGATCGCTACCGACGGATTGCCTTGCAACGTGAAAGTGATGATCGAAGGGGAAGAAGAGGTAGGTTCGGATCACCTCGGTACGTTTGTCGCCGAACATCGTGACATGCTCAAGGCCGACGTTATTTTGATTTCTGATACGAGCATCATTTCGAACGAAACACCGTCGCTCGAAACCGGATTGCGGGGCCTCTCTTACGTGGAAGTAGAGGTGACAGGTCCCAATCGCGACCTCCACTCAGGCGTGTATGGTGGGGGTGTGGCCAATCCTGTCAATGTACTCTGTGAGATGATTGCCTCATTGCATGATGAATCCGGCCGCATTACGATTCCTGGTTTTTACGACGATGTTGCTGACCTAAGCGATGCCGAACGGGCCGAATTAGCCAAAGCACCCTTCGTCCTGGAGGACTACAAGCAGGATCTGGGAATCAATGACGTGGCCGGAGAAATGGGTTATTCAACCAACGAACGAACCTCAATTCGTCCTACACTTGATGTGAATGGCATTTGGGGGGGGTACACGGGTGAGGGAGCTAAAACGGTACTGCCATCAAAAGCATCGGCCAAGATTAGTATGCGGCTGGTGCCAAATCAGACACCCGACGAAATCACGGAGCTATTTACGAAGCACTTTACCGCCATTGCACCCGCCAGCGTTAGCGTCAAGGTGACACCGCATCATGGCGGACTACCCTATGTGACACCTGTAGATTCCGTAGAGTTCGAAGCCGCGAGCAAGGCGTTTGAAGATGCCTGGGGTAAAAAGCCGATTCCAACGCGGGGTGGTGGCAGCATTCCCATCGTTGCACTGTTCGAACGAGAATTAGGAATCAAGTCTATTTTGATGGGCTTCGGATTGGATAGCGATGCGCTCCACTCACCCAACGAAAGCTATGGCCTGTTCAACTTTTATAAGGGAATAGAAACCATTCCTTATTTCTACAAAAATTACGCCGAGCTAAAACGATAATCCTAACTCTGCTTTACCCGACGCGGTTGTTTCAAAGCCGCGTCGGTATTAATTGCCCCTAGTCTATGAAGAAAGCGCTACTAATTTTCCTGTTGAGTACTCTAATAGGAACCGTCACGTTTGCCCAGCAACCTGCTACACCAGCTAAAACAACCGCTCCTGCCGCTCGGACATTGACACCAGCGGAGCAAAAGCAAAAGGATAAAATAGACCGTGAAGTTCAGCGCGAACGGCAGATAAGGGCTGAGTGGGCCCAGAAACAGCGTGAGTACGAAGCGAAGCAGGCGGAGAAAGAACGTCAGAAGCAAGCTAAGAAAGCGGAAAAAGAGCGCCAGCAACAGGAAAAAGAATCAGGAAAATTGAGCCCGGCACCCGTCAGCGCACCACCAACGCCTGTAGCAGAGCCTGCATCGCCAACATCAACTCCTACGCCGACGGTCACGGAGCCAACGCGTAAGGAAAAGCGGGAAAAACGGAAAAAAGAGGAGGCTGAGAGACCTGCTCCCCCCGTTCAGGAGGCACCTAAAGAGGTAACACCGGCTGAACCGGCTCCTGTTTCCCCAGCTCCTGTTGAAAAGCCTAAAAAAGCAGAAAAACTACCACGTCCTAAGCGGGAGAAAAAGGCCGTAGTTCAATCGGTTGATTCTGTGGCTGCCCCGTCGATTGCCAGCGAGCCATCGATGTCCAGACCCCGTCGCGAGTTTTTACCGAAAGGGCATCTTTTCGAGCCAATTTTGCTTGATCCGCTCGAAGCACAAACGTACGGTAGCGTACTACCTGCCTATTATACCGACGGAGAGAAGTACAAAGGGAGTATTGTTCCGTTCGCGTTTGGATTTGCAAAGGCGTTTTATCGGCGGACGCCTGAACCCGGCCGTTCATCGGAATGGGTGCTTGATCTGGCTTCGTTTACTCAGTTTGAAGCTTATCATGATAATAAGCTGAACAAAGCGCGTCGGCAGATCATGAACAACGATTATAAGATCAGCATTATTTATAATGTCCGGCGGGGAGCCAACAACTACCGCTTCCGGGTCTATCACATCTCGTCGCACCTGGGTGATGATTACATCTACCGCAACAATATCACAGCGCCGACGCCCAACTCGGTCAACTACGAACAGCTGGACGCGACGTACAGCCGGAACGTGAACAACTGGCGGCTGTATGGGGGGGCTGGTATTGTACTCCGCAAATCAGAAGAACGCAAGCTGCTGAGTGCCCAGCTTGGCGCGTTCTACAAAAAACCATCCGATAAGGCGGCTCGTCTGGTTGGTGGGGCTGACATTAAATTCTGGCAACAGACCGGCTTCCGGCCCGGCATTCATGCGGGTATCGGCATTGAGTTAGGACGGACGCAGAATAATCTGACGTTCCTGCTCGAAGGCTATTCCGGATTCCGACCCTACAGCCAGTACGAGAACCAGCAGGTTAACTGGGTCGGTATCGGCCTGTATCTGAACCCGTTTTGATCGATTTAGGGAGAAGGTCAGCTTCCCGAAAGTTCAGAGCTTTGGAAAAGTTCTAAAGCTATTGACGTTTCTTTTGCCTTTTGTTTTATCGTATGGATTTATCAGCATTAACGGCTATATCACCCGTTGACGGTCGTTATCGGCGTCAGGTTGATGGGTTGGCTCCTTATTTCTCAGAACTTGGTCTTATTCATTACCGGGTTCGTATTGAGATCGAATACTTTATCGCGCTTTGTGAATGGCCAATTCCCCAACTGGCGGGTGTTGAACCTGCGCAATTTCCTGCACTTCGTGCTTTGTACGAAAACTTTACAGAAGCCGATGCCTTACGCATTAAAGACATTGAGAAAACAACCAATCACGATGTAAAGGCCGTCGAGTATTTCATCAAAGAAAAGCTAAAAGGATCGCCCGTAGAGCCGTATCTGGAGTTTGTCCACTTCGGCCTAACATCGCAGGATATTAATAATACCGCTGTGCCGCTCCTGCTGGACGATGCCCTCGAAACAGAGATTCTTCCGCTATATCGTCAGGTGTTTGTTCGCTTACAGCAGTTAGCGGAGCAGTGGGGTGACATACCTATGCTGGCAAAGACACATGGTCAGCCCGCATCGCCAACGCGGCTGGGAAAGGAGTTGATGGTGTTTGTCGAGCGCGTTGAAAAACAACTGCATTTATTGGCCGACATTCCAACGGCTGCTAAATTCGGGGGAGCAACCGGCAACTTCAACGCTCATGTGGTGGCGTATCCGAACGAAGACTGGAAAAAATTTGGTGATGCTTTTGTTGAAGGGCTGGGTATGGTGCGTAGCCAGTTTACAACGCAGATCGAGCATTATGACATGCTGGCGGCTACGCTGGATGCGTTTAAACGGCTGAACACGATTCTGATCGATCTGGATCGTGATATCTGGACGTACGTGTCCATGAATTACTTCAAGCAACGGCTCAAGGAAGGTGAAGTAGGCTCGTCGGCAATGCCGCACAAAGTCAATCCCATCGATTTCGAAAATTCGGAAGGGAATCTGGGTATCGCCAACGCCTTGTTTGAACACCTTTCGGGGAAGTTGCCGATCTCGCGACTGCAACGGGATTTGACTGATTCGACCGTGTTGAGAAGCCTTGGTGTTCCGTTTGCCCATTCCGTCATTGCGCTTAAATCGTTGCTGAAGGGGCTGGACAAACTTGAACTCAATCCGACTGCTATTCACAACGACCTTGACGATAACTGGGCAGTCGTAGCGGAAGGAATTCAGACCATTCTTCGGCGCGAAGGCTATCCGCAACCGTATGAAGCGCTGAAAGCCCTGACCCGCACGAACCAGAAAATTACGGCTGATACCATCAAGACGTTTATCGATGAGTTGAACGTCTCCGATTCGGTAAAGACTGAACTACGGGCGATCACCCCCTTTAGCTACACCGGCTTGTAGATCCGGTCGGCTAGTTATTCTCCGATTTCAAGACGGGCCAAACCGAAGTTTGGCCCGTCTGTTGTATTAGCCTTTTGAGAGTTCGGTGGCTCTGATCTGGGCTGCTTTGATTCCGGTAACGAGCGTATCGGACAGTCCACCGCTTTCAAATTCGCGCAAAGCAGCCTCAGTAGTACCTCCTTTTGATGCCACCGCTTTGATAAGATCGTCCAGCGATTTGTCCGCATTGTTGATCAGGTGGTAAGCGCCCAGCATTGTCTGCTTCACCAGTAATCCGGAAACGGCGTCGTCAAAACCCATTTGCTTACCTGCTTCGATCATGGCTTTCACGACATAGTAGAAATAGGCAGGACCACTACCGCTTAGGGCCGTTACGGCATCCAGCATCGCTTCGTCTTCCAGAAAGATAGACCGTCCCGTAGCGTTGATGAGGTTTTCGACCCGGCGCAAACTGCTCGAATCAACCTCTTTAGCTGCGGTAAAACCAGTGATGCCCATACCCAGCATGGCTGGCGTGTTAGGCATGGCGCGTACTACAAGAGGATGGTCGAGTTTTTCCTGGATCTGGGCGATGGGAATGCCCGCCATAATGGATAGCACAATTTGTTTTGGCTGTATCACATCCCGCAATGCTTCATATACACCATTGAAGTCCTGCGGTTTTACCGAAAGGATAACTAAGTCGGTCTGGCCAACATGGGCGCCGATGGTATCGACAACGACACCCGCTTTTTCCAGTTTCAGTGATTCAGAACGATCGGCGCTTTTTTCGATCAGTAGGAGGTCGTCTTTTTTTACCAGATCATATTGCAGAAACGACTTGGCAAAGGCCATACCCATGTTGCCGCAACCAACGATAGCAATTTTCATTTTTTCACTGAGTGAGTGTGCAAATTAGTAGAGTAGCGCGTGATGAAGTAGTGTTTTCGAGGTGTTGCCGGTCGGACAAAGAAAAAGGTCAGGCTGTTACACCTGACCCTACAAAACTACAAACTTGTCTTTAACCTATTGCCCCCCTTTCAGGATTTCATCGAGTTTCTGCTCCAATGCATCCCCCCGCAGGTTTTTGGCAATGATTTTCCCTTCTTTATCAAGCAGAAAGGTAGCTGGAATCGCCTGAACACCGTATTGCTGAGCGGCTGCCGATTGCCAGTATTTTAGGTCAGAAACGTGCGTCCAGGTCAGGTTATCGTTGCGAATGGCTTTGGTCCAGTTGCCTTTGGTCTGATCGAGCGAAACGCTGTAGATGGCAAAACCCTTGTCTTTGTACTTGTTATACATCCGGACAACGTTCGGGTTTTCCATTCGGCAGGGTCCACACCACGACGCCCAGAAATCAAGCAGAACGTACTTGCCTCGTAGCGACGATAGGGGAACCGGTGTGCCTGTCGTATCAGTAAGTGCAATTTCGGGAGCCTGCGAACCGACCATCACACCTTTGATCCGGGTAACGCGGCCAATCAGCGATTTTGCGTGGGGGCTGTTCGGATTCTCTTTCTCGAAGCGTTGTGCCAGTGCATCGTAGGTTGCAAAATCAGTATCGATATTGATGAAATTCAGCGCAAACAACGATACAAGCGACGTTCCCATTTCGGGCAGTATCGCTTTTACTTTGTTAACCACATCCTGTTCCGCCGTCTGGTACTCCTGCTCGATCTGCGCAATTCGTTTGCTATCCTTCTTCTCGGTCGCGGTTGCCACCTGCTTGTTCCAGTTAGCAACCCGCTTTTCCATATCCGTCCGTAACGCTGACAGCTTTTCGTAGTACTCCATGTTTTTGGAGCCGGTTATAGTTGCCGCACCGGTCTGCCCGGTTTTGGCATCCATCCGATAACCGTCTGCCGTCACCATGAGTGTTTCCCCACCTTCAACCAGCAGCGCCAGTTTTTGACCACCGCCAACGTTCAGGACAAATACTTCCCCGCCATCAGCTACTTTACCGTTCAGCGTGAAGGTGTTGCCTGCCTGCACTTTGGTCGAGTCTACTTTGCGGGTTGGCTGTGAGTTGGTTTCCAGATAGACGTAGCTTCCCGGCGTAGCCGTTTTGATCTTGCCCGTTACTGTGAACGGCTTTGTCGTTTGTGCATTGGCCGAGAAACTGATGACCAGAAAGCCAGCTACGCTCAAAAACAGGTTTTTCATGTTGCTTGTAGTGTCTTCGTTATTAATTCATTCACCAATTTAGGATCGGCCGAACCTTTCGATTTTTTCATTACCTCGCCGACAAACATACCCAGCAAATTCTTCTTTCCCTTCTGGTATTGAGCTACTTTGTCAGGCCAGGCAGCCAGTACTTCTTCTACCAACGATTGCAACGCATCCGTATTGCGATTCTGTACCAAACCATGCGTTTTGGCCAGTTCAGCGGCTGAATGGTCAGGCTGGGCGATCATCAGGGTAAAGACCTGTTGCGCAGCCGTCTGGCTCACCACACCGTCATCAATCAACGTAATGAGCGAAGCCAACCGGTCAGACGAAATTGGAAACTGACGGTCACGAATTGTTTTTTCGTTAAGCTGCCCTTTCACCGCCCCCATGATCCAGTTGGATGCTGCTTTGTAATTAGAAGTATGGCTGCAGACAGCTTCGTAATAGTCAGCCAGTTCTTTCGAATCTGTCAAAAGGGCCGCGTCGTAATCAGGCAAGCCATAATGAGTGATGAATTTCTGGTACAGTTCAGTTGGCAGAATGGGCATCTGCGACTGAATGGTCGCTAACCAGTCGTCCGAAATGTGTACGGGTGTAAGATCGGGATCGGGAAAATACCGATAGTCATTCATCGTCTCTTTCTCGCGCATGGCAAAACTAAGGCCGGTTGCTGCGTCGAATGTGCGGGTCTCCTGTGTAATTCGCCCACCGGATTCAGTAACCTCGACCTGCCGTTTAAATTCGCTATCGACTGCCCGCATCACATTCCGGATAGAGTTCAGGTTCTTCACTTCCACCTTCGTCCCCAGATTAGTCGCACCTTTGGGCCGGATGGAAACGTTGACATCGCACCGCAACGATCCTTCCTCCATATTGCCATCGCAAATGTCCAGATAACGAACCAGCCGACGTACTTCGGTCAGGTATTGCCCGGCTTCATCGGCTGTGCGAATAGTGGGGTCGGTTACCATCTCGATCAGGGGTGTACCAGCACGATTGTAGTCAAGCTGAGTAGCCCATTCATCCCCATCGTGAATCGACTTGCCGGCATCTTCTTCGAGATGAATATGGTGTAGCTGAATCGTCGTTTGATAGGACTGTCCTGTTTCCGGGTCTTTCGCCTTTATCGGAATACCGCCACCCACGCAGATCGGCCCTTTATCCTGCGAAAGCTGATACCCTTTGGGCAGATCAGGATAAAAATAATTTTTTCGGGCGAAAACATTGTGGCGGGTAATTTCACTACCGCAGGCCAGCCCCATACGGATGGCATACTCAACGGCTTTACGATTCAGCTTGGGGAGTGTGCCAGGATGGGCCAGCGTGATGACACTTATGTTTGTATTCGGCTCAGCGCCAAACGCGTTTGCGTCGGCCGCAAAAATTTTGCTTTGGGTCAGCAGCTGGCAGTGCACTTCCAATCCAATTACGGCTTCGTATTGGACTCCGTTTGGCTGCGCCAGCACCTCCGGCGAAGAATTCTCTTCGGCTACCATTGACAGAAACTATATGATTCATAGCAAAGATAGCGAAAAGGCGCGCAGGGCTACGCAATAGCCTTATCATTCCTTTGAGAAGGCTATTGCACTAATTTAGATTACGTTCAGCCGAAACTTCAGATAGGTTTGTGCTAATAACGCAAATTTCTGCGGGTTTGGCACCCGAATGCGCTCATTCTGAATCCGGGAAGCAGGGAGCTGCTTAATTTTATTGAAGAGGGTCTGGTAATAGGCGTAGGCCAGATAAACACCGAGTTTGGCACCCCTTGGCAGATTCATGATACCTCTGTAAGCATCATCGAAGTCGCGCTGGATGTCTTTCTCGATGAGTTGCTTTGCATCGATGCCAAATTCATTGAAATCGACGCCAGGAAAATACGTACGTCCCCTGTCGACAAAATCGCTTTTTAGATCACGTAAAAAATTAACTTTCTGAAAAGCAGCACCGAGTTTTCGGGCTGGTTCGCATAACCGATCGAATTCGCTGCGATCGCCTTCGCAAAAAACCCGAAGGCACATCAGGCCCACGACTTCGGCGGAACCATAGATGTATTCATTATAACCCGCAGCATCGTAGTCCTGAAAATGCAGGTCCATTTCCATGCTCTTTAAAAAGGACTCGATCAGTTCATGTTCAATTTTGTACTGCCTAACAACGAGCTGGAACGATTGTAATATTGGATTGAGGCTAATTCCTTCTTCGATGGCCTGGTATGTATCGTGCTTAAAACGAGCTAGTAACGTCTTTTTGTCATACTCATGGAACGTGTCTACAATCTCATCGGCGTACCGAACGAACCCGTAGATGGCGTAGATCGGCAAGTGAAACTTACTGTCCAGTGTTTTGATACCTAAGGTAAACGACGTACTGTAATGCTCTGTAATTAGTTTACTACATTTCAGTGCGGTTGTGTTGAACAACGCCATCATAGGAGAAAAAGGAAGAGGTTAGTTCCGTAAGTTAGACAAATTCTTTGGCAACTTCGTCCGCAACGACAAGACCAGAGATAAGGGACGGAGGAACACCCGGTCCCGGAACCGTCAGCTGACCCGTGTAGAACAGATTGTTCACTTTTTTGTTTTTCAGCGATGGCTTTAGTAAGGCAGTTTGTTTTAGCGTATTTGCCAGTCCATACGCATTTCCCCGGAACGCATTGTAGTCACCTATGAAGTCGTTATGTGCGTAGCTGCGTTTGTAAATCAAGTGATTACGAATATCATCACCAACGTATGCTTCCAGCCTGTCCATAATGATCGTAAAGTAGCGCTCACGAGTGGCATCATCATCGGTGAGGTCAGGCGCGACTGGAATTAGCAGAAACAAATTCTCGCAGCCTTCCGGTGCAACACTCGGGTCGGTCTTCGATGGGGCCGATGCGTAGAACAAGGGCTTCGTCGGCCAGCGTGGTGTTTCGTAGATTTCCTGGGCGTGTAACGAAAAATCTTCGTCGAAGAACAGGTTATGATGCTGAAGCCGGGGCACCCGCTTGTTGACACCCAAGTAAAACAAAAGCGACGACGGGGCCATGACGCGCGTCTGCCAATACGCATCGTCATAATTACGATAAGCCGCATCGACCAGTTTCGTCTCAACATGATTGTAGTCAGCTCCTGCAACAACGACATCGGTTTCAAAAATACCCTGATCGGTCGTAACGGTATGCGCCCGCCCTTTGAAGACGTCAATTTTTTGCACGGTCTGACCCAGCAGAATCTTCACGCCTTTCTCTTCGGCCAGACTGACCATGGCCTTGACGATTTCGTGCATGCCACCCATCGGATACCAGGTCCCCATCGCCATTTCGGCATAGTTCATCAGGCTATACATAGCCGGAGTGTTACTTGGTGTTGCACCGAGGAACAGAATCGGAAACTCTATAATTTCGAGTAGGCGTGGATGCTTGAAAAATTTGCGGGCGTGGCTGGCAAACGACTGAAAAACGTCGAGTCTCGTGACATCGTACAATAATTTCAGGCTCATAAACTCCCAAACTGAGCGGCTTGGTTTCCAGACGAACTTATTGATGCCAACATCGTACTTGTAAGACGCTTGTTTAAGGAACTCGCGCAGACGTATGGCACTACCTGGTTCGATCTGTTCAAATAAGTTCTCCAGATTATCCAGACCCGCTGGTAGATCGACGGCCTCGTCCGGACCAAAGACGACCGTATAAGAAGGATCAAGCCGAACTAGGTTGTAGTAATCAGCGGTTTTTTTGCCGAAACGCGCGAAGTAATTGTCAAAAACATCAGGCATCCAATACCAGCTCGGTCCCATATCGAAGGTAAACCCGTCTGTTTGAAACATACGAGCTCGTCCACCGGGCATATCGTTTTTTTCGAGGATAGTGACATCGTAACCCTTGTCAGCCAGACTGGTTGCAGCGGCTAACCCGGCAAATCCGGCACCAATAACAAGAACTCGTTGAGGCATTAGTAAAGAGTTAATTGAGCAATCGGGTTAATTAGTAAAATGATTGACCAACCCTTTTGTTCAAAAATACGTAATTACCTAACCTGGTCCTGTATTACTGTAAACAGTTTCTATGTTACACCCAACTGTTGGTTTTACAAGAGTGTATAAACAAAAAAAGTTGGGCGGAAATCCACCCAACTTTTCGAACCTTCCTCTTTTTTAACCAAAAACTACTCAATCAATGTGTTTGAGACGGATGTGAGTCACAAAAGTCTCGCCTATATTTTGTTGCGTACTCAAATTTCTTAGCTGTTGAAATGAGCGTACACCTTCAGTTGGTCTTTCAGTTCTTTCCGCGCGATGTGAATGCGGTTTTTCACCGTGCCAATGGGGATGTCTAGTTTCGCTGCGATCTCGTGGTATTTGAAGCCACGGAAGTGCATCATAAACGGAGTGCGGTATGTGTCGTCCAAGCCATTGACGGCCCGATTGATATCTTCCTGAGCAAATGATGAATAAGCCAGATTGTCTGTGCTACTCTCCATTGAGTTAATGTAGTGCAGATTGTCTGTCGTATCAATGAATGTATTTTTCCGAACCATCCGTTGGTAGTTAGTAATGAATGTGTTCTTCATGATTGTATATAACCAGGCCTTCAGGTTTGTACCGTCCGTGTACTTATCACGATTGGTAAAAGCTTTCAAAAGGGTATCTTGTAACAAATCGTTTGCATCTTCAACATCCTTGGTGAGCCGCAGAGCGAACGGACGCAGCGATTTGGACACTTTTCCAATATGATGAGTAAATTCGAGAGCAGTCATGATTACAAATGTTTTTTTGTTGAACCTGATTTGATAAGCTATTGGACAAAAAAACAACCAGCCTTCAACGGTTCGTCAACAATTCTGAAATTAAACGTATAATTGGCTGATTTTTAGGATATTAATTATAATTTTTTCTGTGCCAGCGTTTACCGTGTTTATAATTTTGGCTGGTCGATTGTGGAATATTCCCCACAGAGTGTGGAACACAGTGTGGGGATAATGTTTAACAAACTCGCTTCTTTAGCTAAACAGATATGCACAATCGAAACATAGTATTATCCATACCAAAAAACCTTTCTTCAAAAAAGCTTAATAGCTTCTCCGAAGAAAGGTTTTTTTGAAACAGGCTTTAATTTTTATACCAGGCCCTCTTTCAACAGGTCATGCAGGTGAATGAACCCTTTGACACGATTATTATCAGTAACAATTAGCTGGGAAATATCCCGATCTCTCATTAATTGAAGGGCACCCATCGCATATTCGTCAGCGTCGACACATACAGGATCGGTCGTCATGACATCGTGAGCCTGAAGTTCCCAGAACGTATTGTGCTGATAAGCCATACGGCGTATATCGCCGTCCGTTACGATACCTGCTAGTAATCCGGACTCATCGACAACGGCGGTTGCGCCGAGTCGTTTTGCCGAAATCTCAAAAATTACATCCCTTACCGATGTGTCGAGCGATACTTGTGGGCATTGGTTATGGGGAAATATATCACCAACTTTCAGGTAAAGCTTTTTGCCGAGTGAACCACCTGGGTGATATCGGGCAAAATCGTGTTGGGTAAAGCCTCGCGCTTCCAGAAGGCTGATAGCCAGGGCATCGCCTAACGCTAGGGCAACCGTTGTGCTGGTTGTTGGGGCCAGATTCATGGGATCGGCTTCACGTTCGGCGAAAGCATGTAAAACAAAGTCTGAGTGCTGAGCCAGGTAGGAACTACGATCACTGACAAGTGCGATCAGTTGCACATTGGCTCGCTTCAACAGAGGCAGCAGAACTTTGATCTCAGCCGTATTCCCGCTTTTGGAAATGATTAGAATTATGTCGTCGGCCTGAATCATCCCCAGGTCACCGTGTATGGCATCAGCCGCGTGCATGAACAAGGCAGGTGTGCCCGTGGAATTCATGGTGGCCACGATTTTTTGACCGATGAGTGCGCTCTTTCCGACTCCGGTCACAACGAGTCTGCCCGTGGCAGTAAGTATTGCCTCGACAGTTGCCTCGAACTGTTCATCGAGTAACTCGATTGCATTCCGAATCGCTTCTGCTTCGGCCAGTAATACCTCTCGGGCTATCGTCTTGGAATTTTTTAACACTTTCAACGTCAGTTTTCGCGATGAAGAATGGTTTGCAGTGTATATTCGCTAACTTTATATAGCAAAGATACGGTAAGCGAATAGAGTAAAGGTAACTTTTGTACGATTTGTAGAATGATGCAGGTTGATCAGACGGTCCATGTGACCATCAAAGAGCGGCTAAAAGAGATTTTTGGGTATAGTCAGTTCCGGGGCGATCAGGAAGCCATTATTCACAGCATTTTGGCGGGCCGTAACACGTTCGTTATCATGCCCACTGGCGCAGGAAAGTCACTGTGCTATCAGTTACCAGCTATTGTCAGTGAGGGCACAGCCATCGTTATCTCGCCCCTTATTGCCCTGATGAAGAATCAGGTCGACCAGTTAAATGCGTTTGGAATAAATGCTCAGTTCCTGAATTCGACGCTTTCCAAAGCGGAAATGAATAAGGTTAAGAAAGATACACTTAGCAGTTCACTTAAGCTTTTATATATTGCGCCAGAGTCATTAACGAAAGAAGAGAATTTGGATTTTTTAAAGAAAGCCAATATTTCTTTTGTCGCGATCGATGAAGCACACTGTATTTCGGAATGGGGTCATGACTTCCGTCCGGAGTACCGAAAAATTCGCGGAATTGTCGACAACATCGGTAATCTGCCTGTAATCGCCCTAACCGCTACGGCTACTCCCAAAGTACAGCAGGACATTCAGAAAAACCTGCAAATGGAGGACGCCAACCTCTATAAAACATCATTCAACCGTAAAAACCTGTACTACGAGATCAAGCCTAAGGTCGATGCCAAGAAGCAACTGATCAAATATGTCAAACAAAACAAGGGAAAATCAGGGATCGTTTACTGCCTGAGCCGTAAGACGGTGGAAGAGATCGCTGAACTGTTGAGAGTGAATGACATAAAAGCCTTGCCGTATCATGCGGGTCTCGATCCACAGACGCGGATGAACAACCAGGACGCGTTTCTGAACGAGGACGCCGATGTTATCTGTGCTACCATCGCTTTCGGAATGGGTATCGATAAGCCCGATGTTCGATTCGTCATTCACTACGATGCGCCAAAATCACTGGAAGGTTATTACCAGGAAACAGGTCGGGCCGGACGCGATGGCCTGGAAGGCAACTGCGTCATGTTCTATAGTTACGACGATATCGTAAAGCTTGAAAAATTCAATAAGGACAAGCCGGTTACCGAACGCGATAATGCCAAGCATCTACTGACTGAAATGGTATCGTACGCCAATCTGGGTGTTTGCCGTCGTCGGCAGCTGCTCGGTTATTTTGGCGAGTACATGGAGAAAGACTGTGGATTTTGCGATAACTGTCTGAAACCAACTGAGAAATATAAGGTCCAAAATGAAGTTGTGCTGGCTTTGCAGGCCGTTCTCCAAACTGACCAGCGGTTTGACGTTGCTCACCTGAGCGACGTTCTGACAGCGACTACGAACCAATACGTGACCAGTTACGAGCATAATCGGCTGGAGGTTTACGGGAAAGGCCGGGAGTTCAATGAGAATGCCGTTTTCTGGTGCTCGTTGCTGAAGCAGATCACCATTTACGGGTATATCGAAAAAGACGTCGACAACTACGGCATTCTGAAGCTCACACAACGGGGGCTTACGTACATTGAAGATCCTTATCCGATCTCGTTATCGAAAGATCACGATTACGAGCAGCAGGCTGTTGATCAGAAAGAAGATGACGACAAGGATTCGGATACGGCTGCCGGTGGCGTTGCCTACGATGAGGAACTGTTAGGCTTACTTAAGGCTCTGCGCAAGAAGATTGCAAAGGAAAAAAACCTGCCGCCATATGTCATCTTCCAGGATCCGTCTATGGAGGAAATGGCCACGACGTATCCAACTACCCGCGAAGAAATGGCGCAGATCAACGGCGTCGGGATGGGGAAGGTGCAGAAATTTGGCCGGCCTTTTATTGAGTTGATAACCAAATACGTTGACGATAATGACATTGAAACGGCAAAGGATGTCGTCATCAAATCCACGGTCAACAAGTCGAAAGTTAAGATTTACATCATTCAGCAGATTGACCGCAAGGTTGATCTGGAAGAAATTGCCGAATCGAAGTCGCTTTCGATGGAAGACCTGATGGAAGAGGTCGAGCATATCTGTTATTCCGGTACCCGGCTCAACCTCGATTATTACATCAATCAGGTTATGGACGAAGATCGGCAGGACGAAATTTACGAGTACTTCATGCGCGCCGAAAGCGATAATATTGCCGTTGCCATGCGCGAGTTTGGAGGAGACGATTTTACCGAGCAGGATTTACGATTGATGCGTATCAAATTCCTGTCGGAAGTAGCCAATTAAAAAGCAACAGTAGTGCGAAGTGAGGAATGAGAATATCAATGCGTAAAACTGTGCGTCAGTATTCTCATTTCTCGCTTTGCACTACTCAGACAAAATGAATATATTAATACTGGGTTCGGGTGGGCGTGAACATGCCTTTGCGTGGAAATTGTCGCAAAGCCCGTTATGTGATAAGCTGTTTGTGGCACCGGGTAATGCCGGAACGGCGCAAATGGCGACTAATTTGCCGATTAGTTACACTGATTTTTCGGCGGTTGCCGATGCCGTTCGGACAAACGCGATCGACTTGCTCATTGTTGGTCCCGAAGAACCGCTGGTGAATGGCGTCGTCGATTATTTTCGGCAACTACCCGACCTGGCTGATTTGCGGATCGTTGGGCCCGATGCACAGGGAGCGCAACTGGAGGGCAGTAAAGACTTTTCGAAGCAGTTCATGGTTCGCTATGGCATACCAACGGCTTCTTCCCAGACATTTACAGCGGCTTCGCTGACCGAAGGACTAGCGTATCTGGACAGCCATTCACTACCGGTTGTTCTTAAGGCGGATGGATTGGCAGCAGGCAAAGGAGTCATCATTGCGGAGACAACGGCGGACGCTAAAAATGCCTTATTCGAGATGCTCGACGGACACAAGTTCGGGGAAGCAGGAAATAAAGTTGTCATCGAGCAGTTTCTGCGGGGCATTGAATTATCTGTATTTGTATTGAGCGACGGCGTTAACTACAAAATTCTGCCTGAAGCAAAAGACTACAAGCGTATTGGCGAAGGTGATACCGGACTCAATACGGGAGGCATGGGCGCGGTGTCGCCTGTTGTATTTGCCAACGATAGTTTCTTGCGGAAGGTTGAAGAAAAAGTAGTTAAACCAACGCTCTCAGGACTGCAGAAAGAAGGAATTCTGTATAAGGGCTTTATTTTTATCGGATTGATGAAAGTAAACGGTGAACCCTACGTTATCGAGTATAACGCTCGCATGGGCGATCCTGAAACCGAAGTTGTTCTGCCCCGTCTTCAGACGGATTTCGCTGAGTTGATGGCGGCAACGGCAGAGGGAACGTTGGATAAAGTCGTGGTGCAGGTTTCGCCCCAAACAGCCGTAACGACGGTTGTCGTGTCAGGTGGTTATCCCGACGCGTACGAAAAGGGTAAAATAATTTCGGAGTTAGGGCGTCTGGAAGATGTGACCGCTTTTCATGCCGGAACGCTGGTCGACGGAAGTGAGATCGTTACGAATGGCGGACGGGTTCTGGCCTTAACGGCACAGGCCAATTCGTTGGAGAATGCCGTACGGAAGTCGCAGGAAGCGGCCCGGATGGTACAATTTGAAGGGAAGCAGTACCGAAAAGATATTGGTCTTGACCTGATCCGGTACGCTGATTAACCGAGAGTTTTAACGTCGTATCGTTATAAAGTTGTCTAGTTTTCATTTATTCCATTCAACTCGATAACGCTACAACCGACAACTCGATAACTATATAGATATGAGTTGTAAATCATGTGCAACCGGCGGTTGCGGAACCCAGCGAGGAGCATCCGATGGTCAGAAAACGGCCACCACAGGATGCGGTAGCGGAGGGTGCAGCACAGGAGGATGTAACAAATTAAATTCGTTCGACTGGCTCAGCGATATTGCGATGCCAGGCTTGAAATATGATGTCGTTGAGGTGAAGTTTAAAGGTGGCCGAAAGGAATACTACCGAAACGTTCACCAGCTTGATTTGACAACGGGGGATTATGTTGTCGTTGAAATGCAGTCCGGTTTTCATATTGGGGCTGTTTCGCTGCAAGGCGAATTAGTCAGGCTACAAGTGAAAAAACGGGCGGTCAAAATAAACGATGACACGAAAGTGATTCATCGGATCACGACACCGAAAGACCTCGAACGTCATGAGCAGTCTGTACTGCGGGACCTTCCCGCTCTTTATCGGTCCAGGGAAATTATTCGGGAACTGAAGCTGAACATGAAACTGTCTGACGTCGAATTTCAGTCAGACAATACGAAAGCGACGTTCTATTACTCATCGGAGGAGCGCGTTGATTTCCGGGAGTTGATCAAGATGCTGGCCAGCGAATTCAAGGTCCGGATCGAGATGCGGCAAATTAGTTTGCGTCAGGAGGCCGGTCGCCTGGGTGGTATCGGTTCCTGCGGTCGCGAGCTATGCTGTTCGACGTGGCTAACCGACTTCAAAAACATTGCTACGTCGGCTGCTCGTTACCAGAATCTGTCGCTGAATCCGGCGAAACTTTCGGGACAATGCGGTCGACTGAAATGCTGCCTGAACTACGAGCTGGACACGTATATGGATGCGTTGCGCGACATTCCCGCGATTGAGAAGCCGCTTGAAACGCAGAAAGGACGGGCCTATTTGCAAAAGACCGACATTTTTCGGAAGCTGATGTGGTTTGGTTACGGGGCAGAGAGTACCTGGTATCCGTTACCAATTAACCGTGTGCTGGAGATTACCGAATTGAACAAGCGAGGTATCATCCCGGAATCGTTCGACGTCCTGACGCCCATCGGGGAGAAAGAACCCACAACGGCAGCGACCCTGAACAGCGATCTACAGAAGCTCGACGCGAAATATGCGACGCGGAATACGAAAAAGAAAAAGAAGAAACCGAAAGGGTCGACTGATAAGGTAACCGTAAAGCCTGCCCCAAACGGAAAGACTCAATAAGTCAAACCCCGGCTCTTGTAGCTGGGGTTTGTTGTTTTGATCAATCAGGTTTTGGTCGCACTCAGAAATCACCGGTGTAAAACGGGCTGAACACGTAGTAACTGCTATCGCGCTTGGCTCGTTTGGGCGTTGTCAGGATATACAGGACAAAGCGGTGTTTGCGATCAGGACCGTCGATGGTCCATTCATCGAACGGTCGTTCGCGTGTATATAACCGATCCACCTCCCGAACGTGGACACTCTCGATTTGCTTTGGTTTGACCGCAATGCCATTGATATACGTGTCGATATCAGCGGTGTAGTCGTCATACAGCGTTAAAAAATCAGCCTTCGTGCGTTTCACAAAAGCATGTTTGTTTGCGAAGAACGTTGCTTCGAGCAGCTTATTCATCGAAAACGTATTCGACGTGCCTAGTGGATTGTCCGATATGGCTGCTGCTTCCAGATAGCGTTTATACGTCAATCGCAGCGACCCCAGGGGGCGGTTTGTGTGCTTTGTAGAAATGAAGATTCTGAACAACTCCGGCGTCTTGTCTGCTTCGGGGGCATCCTCCCATTTTTGATAAACCAGCAGATCACTGACTTCTTCGAAAGTGATCGTCGATAACGATTGAGGAGATGATTCCTGCCCGTTGATGAAAAGCTTCATCGGTCGATAATCCGACTCTCTAACCGCTAGGTGATTATTGCGCAGACACAAGAGTTCTGGGTATTGATTTATCCTTGTAAAATTGATCAGTTTTCCGTTGACCCGTCGCTGGCCAGCGTTGTTTTCGTTTTCCAGCAACGATGACTGCTGAAACCAGGGCATGCCCGATTTGTCGAGTTCGGCCGCTAAAACGCGTGTGGCGTTGGTCAGAGGAAAAGACGGGGTTGGACTTTTCATAAATAGACTCTTTTCGCTCTCTTCACGCTCAACGTGCCGGCAAGCCAGGGCCATGGTGCCCACCAGCGCACACCACACGACATACCAGACCCAGGCGATTACGCTTGATGGCGTACGATTCATCATCGCAATACGCTGGCGTAAGGTCGGGCCGCTGAATTGATTGGCAAACATGGGCGATCCCGTCGATAAACTTACCCGGACCAGGCTGTACTGATAGGCTCTCGTATCAACTCCTTCGGTCAGTACCGCCCGATCTGCACTAAATTCCAGCGATTGATGCAGCAAATGACGAAACAGATAGGCTGCAGGATTAAACCAGAACAGAATACAAACCAGCTCCGCAGTCAGCATATCCAGACTATGCCATAAGCGAACGTGGACCCGCTCATGGCGCAGAATTTGTTCCAGTTCGTCGGGATCGTGATGATCTGGATTCACGACAACCCAGTGGAAAAACGAGAAGGGGGAAGTGACCTGCCTGTCACGTACGAGGGTGAAGCTATCGTATACCTCGTGCGACGACCGGCGAATGATACGCGCCAGCGACGCAACGTGAATGCCAAGTCTGCCAAGCAGCAGCAGTACACCAAGCAGATAGAACGTAACCAAACCGCTTTGCCAGGACCATTCCCGGGAAGGGGCTTTTGTGGTAAAAGCCGGATAGGTACGTCCATTGGGAAAGGTAATCGTTACTTCGGGTTGTCTAAAGGGTGGCTCGGGTAATACACTGGGTAGGATAACCTGCGCTGTCTGCTGCATCACCTTCCGGACGGGTTGAGGCCGCCAATCGGGTAACTCCATCAGGGGAAAGGTAACGGCCGCTATCAGTCCTAACCAGAGCGCAAGGCGATTAGCGCCAAAGAATGTCTTACGCCGGAGCAGCACAAAGTAGGCAGTACTGACAATGGCCAGTAAGACATTCGCCAGCAGAACGTAGCGCAGGGTTTCCATACCGCTATTTTTTTTGTTCGATCATTGCCAGAATCTCCCGCAGTTCGTCGGCCGAAATCTTTTCGTTCTTCGCAAAATAGCTGACCAGATTCTTATACGAGTTATCGAAATAATCGCCCACCACTTTTTTGATCACGAACCGGTTCTGGTAGGCTTCCTTGCTAATAATGGGATAATACTCGTGGGTGTTGCCATAGGCCCGGTGACCGATGTAGCCTTTTTCCTCCAGATTGCGCACGATCGTTGACACCGTATTGTAGTGAAGAGGAGGGTTCGTAAACTGCGGAACCATATCTTTTACGTAGCCCTGTTCCATTTTCCAGAGCACCTGCATTATTTCTTCTTCTTTCGACGTTAACTTTTCCATAGAACAAACGTATAACTATTTGTCTAGTTTGCAAACTAATTGTCTCGTTTTTTACTATTTGAAAAGCCAGATAGCCCGTCGTAGCTTTGTAGCCTATTGAGCGGATGTATGAAACAGTTGAGTTTATTGATGGTGACCCTGTTGCTGGTACTGAGTTGCGACACCAATGCGGTCTATAAGGAATACACGGATATTGACGACGGAAAATGGTATATCAAGAATGCACCAACGTTTACGTTCGAGATTAAGGATGCGTCGATACCCTATAATATCTATTACAACCTGCGAAACAGCCTTTCGTACGGTTACTACAATCTCTACCTGACCCGCTACCTGCGTGATGCCGATGGAAAAGAGATTGAGTCCCGACTCGATGAACTGATCCTGATGGACCCCAAGACGGGCAGACCGAACGGCGACGGTCTCGGTGATCTTTTCGATCACAAATTTTTGATGAAGCGCGATTATCGGTTTCCAAAGCCGGGTAAATACACCATGCAGATCAAGCAGTACATGCGTCAGGACCCGCTCCTGAATATCCAAAGCGTTGGTATCACAGTTGAGAAAGCTATATCTACCAACTAACTTACTGATATACTGCTAATGATAGTCGATTTTCTGCGAAAAAATAGATCGTTCTTCCTGCCTTACCTTGTCGCCCTGATTGTGCTAGGTGCTTTGCAATGGCTCTATACACAGGAGCAATTGATGCAGTGGGTAAACAGTAGAAACAGTTTGATCGCCGACAACCTGTTTCCCTACGTGACGTACATGGGTGACGGCGCTTTTTTTGTCGTTATCTGCGTGATCCTACTGATCTACAATAAGCGTGTTGGCTTTGTAGCGTTTGCGAGTTTCGCTTTGTCTTCCCTGGTTTCGCTCTTCTTAAAAACGGTCGTCTTCCCCAACTCACCCCGGCCGCTCAAATTTTTCGAGCATTCAACGTACGAATATCATCTTATTAAAGGACTGGATATTTACAGCTACAACAGCTTTCCATCGGGCCATACGACCTCGGCTTTTGCCGTGTTTGGCCTACTCGCTTTTCTGGATGCCAGGAAAAAGCGGGGCTATTTCTTTGTACTGTTAGGCTTTCTGACCGGTTATTCGCGCGTGTACTTATTTCAGCACTTCGTTGAAGATGTCTATGTCGGTTCGATCGTTGGTACGCTATCTTCCGTATTCATCTACCTGTTTTTGTACCGATGGATGAAGAACGATAAGGCGCTTAAGCAAGCCTCCGGCGAAGAAGTTGCCTGATGCCATCAGAGACTAAAAACAAGCAATCCCGGTAATCAAGGCCATTGATTACCGGGATTGCTTACTCAGTTAGTAAAAAAACTAACGCAGCCGATCGGAACCACGCACCAGTTTTTCGTCCCGACGAATGAAGCGGTTAGCCAGTGCATTGCAGACGAGCGCGGCAATGATGGCATAGAAGCCCAGCAAAAAGCTACCCTGATCGGCGGGATTACCGTATGCTTTGCCGAAATACAAGGTTCTGTAAAGGACAATACCCATGATAGCCGTCAGCATCAAGGCATTCACCGCGCAAAGTGCCGATTGAGTAAGCCGGTTACGGTACTGAAAAATGGCATAGAGCGATGACAGGGCAACCAGCCCCATCAGGAGCCCCAAATACCAGACCGATGTTACCGAGGTAGACGATGCGATCTGTACGGGAACACCTGCCTGTGGGGAAACATTTTCCTGCTGACTGTATTGCAAAGCAGTAAGACTAGCCATTTCGGGTGACTTCAAGCCGGCTTTTTCCCAGAGTGGATTTGATAAGGCAACGCCCATGGCAACAGCAATAAGAAACAAAAATATCGTTTGAACACGTTGGATCATTTGTGAAATAGATGATTTGGGAGTGCAAAAATAGCCCAAAAATTGATAGTGTATGAAAGCAGATGTTCAGTTGTTGATTACGGCGGATGGATCGCATACCGCCGTTAATCAGGTACTCAATAAAACATACCATTCCATCCACGGTGCTTACCAGGAATCGCAGCGGGTTTACATTGAATTAGGCTTGTTTTCCGCGTTCGATGCGTTTCCGGATGGGCCTATCCACGTCTTCGAAATGGGATTTGGTACCGGTCTGAATGCGTTATTGACTGCGCGTGAAGCAGAACGGCAGCAACGCCAGATTTTTTATACGACAATCGACGCGTACCCAATGCCGCCGGAAGCCACCAGCCAGTTAAACTACGATCAGTTTTTTGGCACGTCGTATCTAACGGCGCTGCACGAATCGCGGTGGAACGAGCCTGTTGAGGTGAATCCCTATTTCAGATTGACAAAAATCGAAAGTGAACTCCAGGCGCTGCAAATTGATGAGCGTTTCCAGCTGATTTATTATGATGCGTTCGCACCAACTGCCCAGCCTGAACTATGGGAGACCGAAATTTTTCAGCAACTGGCCGATCTGTTGCTTCCTGGTGGATTACTGACGACGTATTGCTCCCGAAGTTATGTTCAGCGTAATATGCGGGCAGCTGGTTTTACGGTTACGAAACATTCCGGCCCCTTGCACAAACGCGACATTTTGAAAGCGGAAAAAGTACGTTAGGGCGGCCGAGGATTAAAAAATAGACGACTGCTAATTTTATCGGACCAGTGACGTTATTCTCAAAACAGTTGCTTTATCGATCGAACAAGGCTATGAACCGTCTATTTATTTTCTTTGCCGCTTTCGTTTTACTCACGGCCAGCGCGTTTCGAACCACTCTACCTACCGAGCCAGCAAAAAGCCCACAAACAGACGCCAAACATATCAATTGGCTGACCGTTCAGGAAGCCTATGCGCTGACGCAGAAAAAGCCGAAGAAGTTCGTGATCGATGTTTACACCAACTGGTGCGGCTGGTGTAAGGTTATGGATCGGGAAACATTCTCTAAACCAGCCATCGTCGACTACGTAAACGAAAACTATTATGCCGTCCGACTCAATGCCGAACAGACGCAGGATATAAAACTAGGCAAAGAAACCTTCAAATACGTCAGCTCTGGCGGGCGGGGGATTCACGAACTGGCGGCTGCACTGCTGAAAAACCAGATGAGTTACCCGACGACGGTGTTTCTGGACGAGAAATTTCAGCTTATTCAGCCCATACCCGGTTATCTGGAGCCTCGCACGTTTCATCAGGTGATCACCTATTTCGGGCAAAATTATCATCAGAAAGAGCCATTCGATCGGTACAAGGCAGGTACGTACGCCAGAGTGTATCAGGGTAAATAAACTAACCTGCAATAAAGATGGCCTATAGAGGTCAGTCGACCAACGAAAGCGGTTCGGCTGACCTCTATCCGTTTTATATACGGCGTAAACAAGCCCTCTTAAAGGCCTGCGTATATGTTTGTCTCGTATTTTTGTGGGCTTCATTAACCCTGACCAATAAGCCTGCATGAAGAAACAACTGGTTTTTCTCGTATTGGTACTAGCTGCTGTCAATGCACTGATGGCAAGTGGCGGACCCGCCCGGCCTCGATCGGGCGCGTTCCCCAGAAAAGACGCTATACATATACGTTTACGCCCGAACATACCCCCTCGTAAGTTCATAGATCCGCAGAACATGGACCTGACGGTTAAGCCGGGTGACAATTTCTACCAATATGCGAACGGAAACTGGATTCGTTCCAATCCGATTCCGGCTTCGAAAACGTCGTGGGGGAGCTTCAATGAGCTACGCGAAAAAAGCCTGAATGCGATGAAGTCGCTACTGGAGGAGGCTACTAAAACAACGACGAAGGGTCGTCTTTATCAGATGGTAGGCGATTACTATACGAGCGGTATGGACAGTCTGGCCATCGAAAAAGCCGGTTTCGACCCAATCAAGCCTGATCTGGCCCGCATCGATAAGGTAAATAACAAAGCTGCTTTTCTTAATGAGTTAGCTTACCAGCGGACACAGGGTAATGGCATGCTGTTTGGCTTCAATGTTACACCGGATCGAAAGAACGTTACCAAGTATTTGCCACAGCTTACACAGGGCGGTACAACGCTACCCGACCGTGACTATTATCTGAAGAGTGACCCGCGAAATCAGAAGATCCGTGATGCTTATCATGAGAATCTGATTAAGATGTTTGCCTTGATCGGTGAAGAGCCAACGCAGGCGTCACAGGATGCAGATGTAGTTGTGCGTCTGGAAACGGCGCTGGCAAAGGCGCAAATGCCACGGGTGGAGATGCGCGATCCATATAAGACCTATAATAAAGTGGCCGTGTCTGCTTTTAGTCCGCAAACTCCGGGCGTTAGCTGGGCTGATCAACTGAGTAAATACGGCGCGATGGGGCAGGATACCTTGCTCGTTCAGAGCCCAGCGTTTTTTAAATCGTTAGATAGCCTGCTCACGGCTACACCGATCGAGGACCTGCGGACGTATATGCGCTGGAACATTGTGAAGAATGCCGCTCCCTATCTAAGCGATGGTTTTGTGACACAAAATTTCGCCTTCGCAAAAGTGTTGACTGGTCAGAAAGAGCAGACACCGCGTTGGCAACGTGTGAGTAGTCTGATCGATGGTACGCTCAGCGACCTTCTCGGGCAACTTTATGTGCAAAGTTACTTCAAGCCGGAGGCCAAGCAACGAATGCTGGCGCTGGTCGATAACCTTGAAGCGTCTTACAAGGAGCATATCAAGAATCTGGATTGGATGAGTGAGGATACCAAGAAAAAGGCGCTTGTAAAATTGCTGGCGTTTAAACGAAAAATAGGTTATCCTGATAAATGGAAAGCATATGAAGGGGTTACAATCAGCCGGAATGATTTTTATGGAAATGTAAAATCGGCTAATAAATGGCAATACAATCATGTCATTAGTCGATTGGGAAAACCCGTTGATCGCACCGAGTGGGGGATGACACCGCCAACCGTAAATGCACAATATAGTCCGGTGAATAATGACATATCGTTTCCGGCGGCCATTTTACAATTTCCGTTCTTTGATTTTGACGCTGATGATGCTGTTAACTACGGAGGTATTGGTGCTGTGATTGGCCACGAAATGACGCACGGTTTCGATGATTCTGGCCGACAATACGACGCTGACGGCACCCTACGTGATTGGTGGAGCAAAGACGACGCTACGAAGTTCAAAGAACGGGCTGATAAAGTGCGGGACCAGTTTTTTGGCTTTAAGGTACTGGATTCGATCAAGGTGAACGGACAGTTGACATTGGGCGAAAACCTTGCTGACCTGGGTGGACTGGCCATCGCTTACGACGCGTTCAAAAAAACGTCTCAGGGAAAATCGAAGACCAAAACGGACGGCTTTACCCCCGATCAGCGATTCTTTCTGTCTTGGGCTCAAGTGTGGCGTAGCAATCAACTACCCGAATCGACTGCCCAACGAATCATGACCGATCCACATGCGCCGGATCTTTATCGTGTCAATGGACCTGTGTCCAATATTGACGCATGGTATCAGGCTTTCAACGTTCAGCCTGGTGATAAACTCTACAAACCAAAAGAACAGCGAATCAAGGTATGGTAAACGTCGATTGAGTGTGAACGAACGAAGTATGACGTAGCCAACGATTCAAGCACACTCAATGCTCATCAGTAGTCAATTATATTCTTGGTCATTTGCTGATTGATCGGTAGATATAGTCCCTATTCGCCTGAACTCTAGCTTTATGAAAGCATTCCAATTTCTCGCAGTTTTGTTAATGGTGAGTCTGTCATGTCAGACAAAACCAAAGCAGGAAACTAAAAAGACAGCCGCCAGCGATCAGCCAGACAGCGCGGCAATTCTGGCGAAACGAGCCGGTCCCGAAGCTCCCCGGTCAGCCGCTGATCGTCTGGTAAGAGCCCTCTACTTTGAACATAACGCTAAAGAAAATCCGTTTCAGGAAACGAAAGATCGGACGCTGATCGACCAGTTCTTTGCGAAACCCACTGCTGACCTTATCTGGAGCGATGCGCAAAAAGCACCAGTAAAAGTTGATCGGACAAAAATAAATCTCCTCTATAATGCTCCAAATACAGCCATTAAAAAAATGTGGGTCGAACCAGCCGCTGTAGGTGGGACGAGAGCCATTGTGTACGTAACATTTCAGAACAATGGAAAACCCCAGGAACTCAAAATTGATCTACAACAGCTAAATGGGCGGTGGCGCATCACAGAAATTTTTTATCCCGACAATAGACAGTTGACGAAACTACTTAGTAAATAAGGACTATCACTAGCGGCTGGCAAAAAGCATTAAGTAGGGCCGTAGATAGTAAATAGGTTCTGTATACCCCAAATGACCCGTACTCGTTCACTTTCAAAAGGAGCTATAGTAAATAGCGGTACAGTATTCAACAGCCCGTTTTCTCATTTTCTGTAAATTATTTTTTAATCATTTGTTGACAACACGATAAAAGCGTGTAATTTTGCAACTCCAAACCCGGAAGGGGGCGGGAAATGTTCTTTACCAGTGTTTTTTTGGGGAGTTTCCAGAGTGGCCAAATGGATCAGACTGTAAATCTGCTGGCGTACGCCTTCGGAGGTTCGAATCCTCCACTCCCCACAAAAAAGTTGTACGGTTCATGAATCTAGTAAATTGTACAACTCTTTTTGCGGAAGTAGCTCAATTGGTAGAGCGATAGCCTTCCAAGCTATAGGTTGCGGGTTCGAGACCCGTCTTCCGCTCTACAGTGAGCAGTTAACGACAATGACCACTCGTTTCTACGATGGGAATTTACTTGTTAACTGCTTGCCGTATAACTAGTAACTAACAAGCCGTTATAGCTCAGCGGTAGAGCACTTCCTTGGTAAGGAAGAGGTCCGGGGTTCAAGTCCCCGTAACGGCTCAGGACTTCTTCGCGAGGTCTTTTTGATGGAACCGCCCGTGCGGTTTCAAGCCAAAACAGTGTCAGACCATAATGGAGTGATACCGTCTGGCTTATTTTACGTTCAGCGAGTTCACTCAATAACAAAAACAGTTCATAATAGCGTTTTAAAAACATGGCAAAAGAGAATTTTGACCGCTCGAAACCGCACGTTAACATCGGTACGATTGGTCACGTTGACCACGGTAAAACGACGCTGACGGCTGCCATTACGAAAGTGCTGGCCGAAAAGGGTCTGGCCGCAATTCGGGACTTCTCCTCGATTGACAACGCTCCAGAAGAAAAAGAGCGTGGTATCACCATCAATACATCGCACGTTGAATATTCAACGGCAAACCGTCACTACGCACACGTTGACTGCCCAGGCCACGC
Source organism: Spirosoma agri (assembly GCF_010747415.1). Taxonomy (NCBI): domain Bacteria; kingdom Pseudomonadati; phylum Bacteroidota; class Cytophagia; order Cytophagales; family Cytophagaceae; genus Spirosoma; species Spirosoma agri. The sequence continues at coordinate 203,869 of NZ_JAAGNZ010000001.1, forward strand.
TGACTATGTAAAAAACATGGTAACTGGTGCTGCTCAGATGGATGGTGCTATTCTGGTGGTAGCTGCAACGGACGGTCCAATGCCTCAGACTCGTGAGCACATTCTGCTTGCTCGTCAGGTTGGTGTACCTCAGCTTGTTGTGTTCATGAACAAAGTGGACATGGTTGACGATCCAGAGTTGCTCGAACTCGTAGAAATGGAAATCCGCGAACTGTTGAGCTTCTACAACTTTGACGGTGACAACATTCCTGTTATTCAAGGTTCAGCGCTTGGTGGTCTGAACGGCGATGCGAAATGGGTTGGCACAATCGAAGAGTTGATGCAGAGTGTGGATGATTTCATTCCTCTGCCTCCTCGTATGACGGAGCTTCCATTCCTTATGCCTGTAGAGGACGTATTCTCGATCACTGGTCGTGGTACAGTAGCTACGGGTCGTATCGAACGGGGTATCATCAATTCGGGTGAGCAAGTTGAGATCCTGGGTATGGGTGCTGAAAACCTGAAATCAGTTGTAACGGGTGTTGAAATGTTCCGGAAAATTCTGGACCGTGGTGAAGCCGGTGACAACGTAGGTCTTCTGCTCCGTGGTATTGAAAAAACCGATATCCGTCGTGGTATGGTTATTTGCAAACCGGGTTCAGTAACTCCTCACTTGAAATTCAAAGCTGAGGTTTACGTTTTGTCGAAAGAAGAAGGTGGTCGTCACACACCATTCTTTAACAAATACCGCCCTCAGTTCTACTTCCGTACCACGGACGTAACGGGCGAAATTACATTGCCAGCTAATGTTGAGATGGTAATGCCAGGTGATAACATCACGATTGAAGTAAGTTTGATCAACAAAATCGCTATGGAAAAAGGTCTCCGTTTCGCTATCCGCGAAGGTGGTCGTACCGTAGGGGCTGGTCAGGTAACAGAGATCCTCGATTAAGTAAGTAACTCAAAACAAGTGCATTTCTTTCTGGAGTGCACTTGTTTTTTGATATTTTTTCGTACTTTTGCAGTCCGAATTCACAGGCACAGAATTTCGGACTTTTTTATACGGGTGTAGTTCAAGGGTAGAATAGCGGTCTCCAAAACCGTTGATGGGAGTTCGAATCTCTCCACCCGTGCCAATCCCTTACATACAATGGATAAGTTTATCTCGTTTCTGAAAGCTTCATGGGAGGAGGTTCAGCATAACGTGACTTGGCCTAAATTCAGCGATCTGCAATCCAGTTCAACGCTGGTATTGGTAGCATCGTTGATTTTTGCGCTGTTGGTCGGGTTAATTGATTTAGTGTTTGAGAATGGACTGAACGCATTTTATCAGTCATTCTAACGTATGATTTGGGGTTGCTGATTTATGGTGACAGAAATCATACGTCAAAATCAACAATCATAAATCCTAACCAATATGAGCGGCATACAATGGTACGTCATCCGGGCGGTATCGGGACAGGAGAAAAAAATAAAATCCTACCTCGATAACGAAATTATCCGGCAAAAGTTGGATGAAATTATCCCGCAGGTGCTAATTCCTTCTGAGAAGGTATATGAAATGCGTAATGGTAAGAAGCGAGTTCGTGAGAAGTCGTTTTTTCCAGGATATATCATGATCTCGGCTGATTTGGGTAACAACCGCGCGCTCGACATGATCCTGAATATGCCCGGCGTTTTGGGTTTCTTAGGTAATGCTCAGGTTGGAACAACGACTAAAGTGCCCGTTCCTTTGCGACAGTCGGAAGTTAATCGCATGCTGGGTCGAATGGAGGAAGAAGCCCAGGAAGTTGCAGCACCGACAGTAGGCTATCTAAAGGGTGAAAATGTGAAAGTCGTTGATGGCCCATTTGGGGGTTTCATTGGCACAGTAGAAGAAGTATTCGACGACCGGAAGAAATTGAACGTCGTTGTGAAGATATTTGGCCGGAGTACTCCGGTAGAACTCAGTTACGCACAAGTAGAAAAAGAAAGCTAGTTCAACGCTGGTTTTCAATTGGTCAGAAAGCCTATGCTTCCCTCAGAGGACGACTGATCAAAACAGCTTGGTGAATGGTGAATGGTTCTGATTTTATGAATGTGACTAATACATCAGATATCAAACCTCATGAACCGCAAATTTTAATACGATGGCAAAAGAAGTAGGTGGCTATGTAAAGCTGCAAGTCAAAGGCGGGCAAGCTAACCCCTCACCTCCGATCGGTCCGGCGCTTGGTTCCAAAGGTTTAAATATCATGGAATTTTGCAAGCAGTTCAACGGCCGTACGCAGGATAAAGTGGGAACGGTATTGCCGGTTTTGATTACGTACTATAAGGACAAGTCCTTTGATTTCGTCATTAAAACCCCGCCAGCACCAATTCTGCTGATGGAAGCAGCTAAACTGAAAGGTGGCTCTGCTCAACCAAACCGCAACAAAGTTGGCTCCGTGTCGTGGGACCAAATTCGGACAATCGCTGAAACGAAAATGCCCGATTTGAATGCCTTCACGATTGAGTCAGCAATGAAGCAAGTGGCTGGTACAGCCCGCAGCATGGGAATTACGGTGACTGGTGCAGCGCCATTCGAGAACTAATAGACTTGCCCAGGCAAACACAGAAATGGCTAAGTTAACGAAAAAACAAAAGGAAGCTCAGTCGAAATACGACGCTGCTAAAGAATATTCACTGGAACAAGCCGCTGATATTCTGAAGCAGATTTCGTACACGAAGTTTGATGCTTCTGTGGATATTGATGTTCGGTTAGGCGTTGATCCACGTAAAGCTGACCAGATGGTTCGTGGCGTTGCTACTTTACCTCATGGTACAGGTAAAACGATCCGCGTTTTGGTGCTTTGCACCCCGGACAAGGAGAACGAAGCGAAAGAAGCAGGTGCTGACTATGTAGGTCTGGATGACTACATTCAGAAGATTGAACAAGGCTGGACGGACGTTGACGTGATTATCACGATGCCGAGCGTTATGGCTAAAGTTGGTCGTCTGGGTAAAGTTCTGGGTCCACGCGGTCTGATGCCAAACCCGAAATCGGGTACGGTAACACCCGATGTAGCTAAAGCTGTTCGCGAGGTGAAAGCTGGTAAAATCGACTTTAAAGTTGACAAGACCGGTATCATTCACACCAGTATTGGTAAAGTGTCGTTTTCGCCCGAGAAATTGGCTGAAAACGCGCAGGAAGTTATTGCAACACTTATGCGCTTGAAGCCTTCATCAGCCAAAGGTACGTATGTGAAAACAATCTACCTGTCGAGCACAATGAGTCCGGGAGTTAGTATTGATAAAGGCACAGTAGCCGGAATTTAAGCCATGAAGCGCGAGGAAAAAGGAGTAATTATCGAGGAATTAACTGAAAAGTTTCAGAGCGTTCCCTTCTTCTACATCACGGAAGCCAATGGCATGACGGTTGCTGAAACCAACAATCTCCGTCGGATGTGTTTTGATCGGGGTATCGAGTACAAAGTGGTGAAGAATTCATTCATCAAAAAAGCACTCGAAACACTGGATACGGATTATACGCCGTTCAACGAAGCGGTGCTACATGGTCAATCGGCGGTGATGTTTCACCCTGAAAATGGCAAGGCACCGGCGCAGCTTATCAAAGAGTTTCGTAAAACAAACGACAAGCTGCAACTGAAAGCGGCTTCTATTGATAGTAGCCTGTTTATTGGTGCTGATCAACTTGATACGCTCATCGCATTGAAGAGCAAGCAAGAGCTGATTGGCGAAATCATCGGTCTGTTGCAATCGCCTGCTAAAAACGTCATCTCGGCGTTGCAAGGTGGTGGAAACAAGCTGGCCGGTATCCTCAAAACGCTGTCGGAGCGCGAGGAAGCAGCTTAGCTGTAAGGCGGACAAATGTTCGCACTCTTCCGAAAAATCAGATATGGACAGGATGTCCGTATTACTTACATATCGTATCACAACCAAATTAAGAAAATACTACAATGGCAGATTTGAAAGCGTTCGCTGAGCAGCTTGTAAGCCTGACGGTTAAAGAAGTTAACGAACTGGCTACTATCCTTAAGGATGAATACGGAATTGAGCCGGCTGCTGCCGCTCCCGTAATGGTAGCTGGTGGTGCTGCAGGTGGCGGTGATGCTGCTCCAGCTGCTGCAGAAAAAACGTCTTTTGACGTTGTTCTGAAGTCAGCCGGTGCTGCTAAACTGGCTGTTGTTAAACTGGTTAAAGATCTGACAGGTTTGGGCCTGAAAGAAGCAAAAGAACTAGTTGACACCGCGCCAAAACCAGTGAAAGAAGGCGTTAGCAAAGACGAAGCTGAAGCACTGCGTAAGCAACTTGAAGAAGCTGGTGCTGAAGTAGAAGTGAAATAAGCATCCACTTATTGGTATATGCTCCAGGCAGGAGAGGCCAGACCAACGTCTGGTCTTTTCCTGTTTGGAGACTTTTTTGTCTATGCCCTTGCAAAAGACAAACTTTTTTTTATTGCCTTATGTTGTCTATTCACGCCCCTTGGGTTGGGTGACGCCTGGGGTCTGAATAGCCGCCTAGTTCGAGTGCCGTAGCAAATCCTCGCAACGCACTCATAGAGAATCGGTTACGCAACTAAACGAAGCACAATCTTGGCTACAAACGCGAAAATCAGTACGCGCAAAAATTTTGCGACGATTCAGCCAGTGATTGGGTATCCAGATTTTTTGGATATTCAAGTAAAATCCTTCAAAGATTTTTTCCAGCTTGACACGCCTTCCAACCAGCGTTCGGAAGAAGGTCTGTTCAAAGTTTTTCAGGAAAACTTCCCAATTTCGGACTCCCGTGAGAATTTCAGACTGGAGTTCATTGATTATTCTGTCGATCCACCGAAGTACTCTGTTGATGAGTCAATTGACCGGGGATTGACGTATTCTGTTCCTCTGAAAGCTAAATTGCGTTTGTCGAACAATGATCCTGACAATGAGGACTTTGAAACGATCGAGCAAGAGGTATTTCTGGGTAACATTCCGTACATGACCGAGAAAGGCTCGTTTGTTATCAACGGAGCTGAACGGGTGATTGTTTCACAGTTGCATCGTTCGCCGGGAGTGTTCTTCTCTATGAGTAAGCACACAAACGGTACTAAACTTTATTCAGCTCGGATCATTCCGTTTAAAGGGTCGTGGATCGAATTCTCGACGGATGTTAACAATGTCATGTACGCGTACATCGACCGGAAGAAGAAATTCCCGGTTACGACGCTTTTACGTGCCATTGGTTTTGGTTCGGATAAAGATATTCTGGATTTGTTCGGATTGTCGGAAGAAGTTCCAGCTACGCCAGCAAACCTGAAAAAAGCGATCGGTCGTCGGTTAGCTGCTCGGGTACTGCGCACGTGGACGGAAGATTTTGTAGATGAAGATACGGGTGAAGTCGTATCGATCAGTCGGAATGAAGTATTGCTTGAGCGCGACTCGGCTATTTCGGCAGATGATATCGATGTGATCACGGATTCAGGCCAGAAGTCGGTCATCCTGCATAAGGAAGACATGAACATGGCTGATTACAATATCATCTATAACACGCTGCAAAAAGATAGCTCGAACTCTGAAAAAGAGGCCGTTGAGCAAATTTACCGGCAGCTTCGGAACGCCGATGCACCTGATGAACAAACCGCTCGGGAAATTATCCAGAGTTTGTTCTTCTCAGATAAGCGGTATGATCTTGGTGATGTAGGTCGGTACCGGATAAATAAAAAACTCGGTCTGGATATTTCGTCAGACATGAAGGTTTTAACGACAGAAGATATCGTCTCTATCGTAAAATACCTGATTGGCCTGATCAACTCGAAAGCCGTAGTCGATGACATTGACCACCTGAGTAACCGGCGCGTCCGGACGGTAGGTGAGCAATTATATGCTCAGTTCGGTGTTGGTCTGGCACGGATGGCACGGACTATTAAAGAACGGATGAACGTTCGGGACAACGAGGATTTCAAACCCGTTGATCTGATCAATGCCCGTACATTGTCGTCGGTGATCAATTCGTTCTTTGGGACGAACCAGCTGTCACAATTTATGGACCAGACAAACCCTTTGGCTGAAGTGACGCACAAACGTCGTATGTCAGCGCTGGGGCCAGGTGGTCTATCCCGCGAACGGGCGGGCTTCGAGGTTCGTGACGTACACTATACGCACTATGGTCGACTATGTACGATCGAAACACCAGAGGGTCCAAACATTGGTCTGATTTCATCACTTTGCGTCTATGCTAAAATCAATAGCATGGGCTTCATCGAAACGCCGTACCGCATCATTGAAAACGGTAAAGTGTCGATGGATAAGCCAGTGATGTATCTGACGGCCGAAGAAGAAGATACGCACTATATCGCACAGGCAAACGCTGGTATCGACGATAAGGGTAACTTTAACGTGGATCGGTTGAAGGCTCGTTTTGAAGGCGACTTTCCAATTGCTGAACCCGCGAACGTGACGTTCATGGATATTGCGCCAAACCAGATCGTATCGGTGGCTGCGTCGATGATTCCGTTCCTTGAGCACGATGATGCTAACCGCGCCCTGATGGGATCGAACATGCAACGTCAGGCTGTGCCACTGCTCCGTCCTGAAGCGCCAATCGTGGGTACAGGTTTGGAAGGTCGTGTCGCTGTCGATTCCCGGACACTGGTTATCGCCGAAGCGGATGGTGTTATTGAGTTTGTCGATTCAACGAAAATTGTTGTTCGCTATGAACTTGATGATGATCAGTTGGCCGTAACGTTTGACGAAGACCGGAAATCATACAAACTGATCAAGTTCCGTCGTACCAACCAGGATACATGCATCAACCTGAAACCAACTGTACTGAAAGGTCAGAAAGTGAAGAAGGGTGATGTCCTGTGCGAGGGATATGCGACGCAGGCCGGTGAGTTGGCCCTTGGCCGGAATATGAAAGTTGCTTTCATGCCTTGGCAGGGGTATAACTTCGAGGATGCTATCGTAATTTCGGAGCGCGTTGTGCGTGAAGATATTTTCACATCGATCCACATCGAAGAGTTTGAACTGGAAGTACGTGATACGAAACGGGGTGAAGAGGAACTTACTTCTGAAATCCCGAACGTGAGCGAAGAGACGGTTCGGAATCTGGATGAGAATGGTATCGTTCGTGTGGGCACGGAAGTGAAGGAAGGCGATATTCTGATTGGTAAGATTACGCCGAAAGGAGAAAGTGATCCAACACCAGAAGAAAAACTGCTGCGTGCCATCTTCGGAGATAAGGCTGGTGATGTGAAGGATGCTTCCAAAAAAGCGCCACCGTCCCTGAAAGGCGTTGTTATCGACACCAAACTATTTGCTCGTCCGGCCAAAGAAGATCGGGGCAAGCATAAGGATGAGGTAAAAGCGTTGATGAAGAAATACGGCCGTGAATTGAACGACTTCCGTTTCCGGATGATCGAGAAAATGGTCGCATTACTTGACGGCAAAACCAGCTTGGGCGTTAAGCATAAATTCGGTGATGAAATTGTTAGCAAAGGAGTGAAGTTTAACCGGAAGAATATTACGGATAACTTGTTCCCTGACAAAAACTCATACCGAGATGAAAGTGGTTACGCCGTACCAGAAGAAGCGAACATTCTGATTGACCTTAACCTGGATGGTTGGACTGAAGACGATAAGCTGAACCAAATGATTGTTCATCTGGTGAAGAATTACAACAATCGTCGGAGCGAGATCACGGGCAAATTCAAGCGCGAACGGTTTACACTCGAAGTTGGCGATGAACTGCCTGCGGGTATCGTGAAACTGGCTAAAGTTTATATCGCTAAGAAGCGTAAGCTGAAAGTGGGTGATAAAATGGCTGGTCGTCACGGTAATAAAGGGGTTGTTGCCCGGATTGTTCGCGATGAAGACATGCCGTTCCTTGAAGATGGAACAAAGGTCGACATCGTTTTGAACCCGCTTGGCGTACCATCCCGGATGAACCTGGGTCAGATCTATGAAACGGTCTTAGCGTGGGCTGGTCAGAAACTGGATCGTAAATACGCGACGCCAATTTTCGACGGAGCTACCGAGCAGCAGGTTGCTGATGAGCTGGATTTAGCTGGATTACCATCGTTTGGTCGGACGTATCTATACAACGGCCTGACGGGTGAGCGTTTTGATCAGCCGGTAACGGTTGGTATCATTTACATGCTCAAACTTGGCCACTTAGTTGACGATAAGATGCACGCGCGTTCTATCGGACCTTACTCGCTCATTACACAGCAGCCGCTGGGTGGTAAAGCACAGTTCGGTGGTCAGCGTTTCGGTGAGATGGAAGTGTGGGCGTTGGAGGCTTTCGGAGCATCCCACATCCTACAAGAAATCCTGACCGTTAAATCAGATGACGTGGTCGGTCGTGCGAAGGCATATGAGGCTATCGTGAAAGGTGAAAACCTGCCGAAACCGAATATTCCAGAGTCGTTCAACGTACTTGTACACGAGTTGCGTGGTCTGGCGCTTGAAATTACATTAGAGTAGTAATAGGAGCGGGAAATTAGGAGTGAGGAGCAGAAATATTAAACGCAAGTTTTATTCTCGTTCCTTACTTTTAACTTCCAACTCCTCTTTTAAACCTATAATCTCCAACCAATGTCGTTCAAAAAGAACAAGAAACTCAATAGCGACTTTGCCAGCGTGACGATCAGTCTGGCGTCGCCGGAGTCTATTTTGGAGAGTTCCTACGGCGAGGTGACACAGCCGGAGACGATCAACTACCGGACCTACAAACCCGAAATGGGAGGCTTGTTCTGCGAGCGCATTTTCGGGCCAGTAAAGGACTGGGAATGTCACTGCGGTAAATACAAGCGGATTCGCTACAAAGGCATTATCTGCGACCGTTGTGGTGTTGAAGTGACTGAGAAAAAGGTTCGCCGGGAGCGTATGGGCCACATCGAATTGGTGGTGCCTGTTGCGCATATCTGGTATTTCCGCAGCTTACCCAACAAAATTGGTTATCTGCTCGGTCTTTCGACCAAAAAACTTGACCAGGTTATCTACTACGAACGTTACGTAGTCGTTCAGCCCGGTGTGAAAGCCGAAGATGGGATTAACCAACTCGATTTCCTAACGGAAGACGAGTATCTTGATATTATTGACAAGCTGCCGAGCACCAATCAGCATTTAGACGACAAGGACCCGAACAAATTCATCGCCAAGATGGGGGCTGAAGCGTTGGAAATGCTATTGTCGCGCGTTGATCTCGACGAACTGTCGTACTCACTGCGTCACTCGGCAGCTACCGACACATCGCAACAGCGTAAAGCTGAAGCCTTGAAGCGGTTGAAAGTTGTCGAAGCATTCCGGGAAGCGAATGGCCGTATCGAAAATCGTCCCGAATGGATGATTATCAAAATGGTACCGGTAATTCCACCCGAATTACGTCCGCTTGTCCCATTGGACGGTGGTCGTTTTGCTACCTCCGACCTGAATGACCTGTATCGTCGGGTTATCATTCGGAACAACCGCTTGAAGCGTCTGATCGAAATCAAAGCCCCCGAAGTAATTCTCCGTAACGAAAAACGGATGTTGCAGGAAGCTGTCGATTCGCTGTTTGACAACTCGCGGAAAGTAAACGCCGTTCGTTCGGAAGGTAACCGTGCCCTGAAATCGCTGTCTGACATGCTAAAGGGTAAACAAGGTCGTTTCCGTCAGAACCTGTTGGGTAAGCGTGTCGACTATTCTGGTCGTTCGGTTATCGTGGTTGGTCCTGAACTGAAATTACACGAGTGCGGTCTGCCGAAAGACATGGCGGCTGAATTGTTCAAGCCGTTCGTTATCCGGAAGCTCATCGAGCGCGGTATCGTGAAGACAGTTAAATCGGCGAAAAAGATCGTTGACCGGAAAGATCCTGTTATCTGGGATATCCTGGAAAACGTACTGAAGGGTCACCCTGTATTGCTCAACCGGGCTCCAACATTGCACCGGTTAGGTATTCAGGCGTTCCAGCCGAAACTGATCGAAGGAAAAGCGATTCAATTACACCCACTTGTCTGTACAGCCTTCAATGCTGACTTTGATGGTGACCAGATGGCCGTCCACGTGCCGCTGGGCCAGGAAGCTATACTTGAAGCGTCTTTATTGATGCTGGCGTCGCACAATATCCTAAACCCTGCCAACGGTGCACCGATCACGGTACCATCGCAGGACATGGTGTTAGGCTTGTATTATGTGACCAAAGGCCGTAAGAACACGCCAGAGTATCCGATTTCGGGTGAGGGTATGACCTTCTACGGGGCTGAGGAAGTAATCATTGCGATCAACGAAGGAAAAGTTTCTAAACACGCCAACATCAAGTGCCGGGTAAGAGTCCGGGATGAGAGTGGTGAAATGGTGTTCAAAGTAATCGATACCGTTGCCGGCCGATTACTGTTTAACCAGGCTGTTCCAGAAGAGGTAGGATATATCAATGAACTGCTGACGAAGAAAAAGCTGCAACAGATCATTGCGCTTATCTTCAAAATTTCGGGCGGTGCACGGACAGCTCAATTCCTTGACGAGATCAAAGAACTTGGCTTCCAGATGGCGTTCCGGGGCGGTCTGTCAATCGGTTTGAGTGATGTCATGATTCCTGAAGCAAAACAGGGACTCGTTGACGAAGCAAAAGCTGAAGTACAGAGCGTTTGGGATAACTACCTCATGGGTCTGATCACGGAGAACGAACGCTACAACCAGGTTATTGATATCTGGACACGCGTAAACTCCCGTCTGACCGAGACGTTGATGAAACAGCTCGAAGCAGATCAGGGTGGGTTCAACTCAATCTATATGATGATGCACTCGGGAGCCCGTGGTTCGCGTGAGCAGATTCGTCAGCTGGGTGGTATGCGGGGTCTGATGGCCAAGCCGCAGAAAAACTTACAGGGTTCAGTTGGTGAGATTATTGAAAACCCGATTCTGTCAAACTTCAAAGAAGGTCTTGACGTGTTGGAGTACTTTATCTCGACTCACGGTGCCCGGAAAGGTCTTGCCGATACAGCGCTGAAAACAGCTGATGCTGGTTACCTGACCCGTCGTTTACATGACGTGGCGCAGGACGTTATCATCAGTGAAGACGATTGCGGTACACTGCGTGGTCTGCAAGTTTCAGCATTGAAAGATAATGAAGACATCGTTGAGCCACTGTCCGAGCGTATTCTTGGTCGTACTACGGTTCACGATATTTACGATCCGCTTTCCAAGGAACTGATCGTTGGTTCCGGCGAGTTGGTTACTGAAGAAGTGGCTGCTCGTATTGACGAAACCAGCATTGAAACGGTAGAGATCCGCTCGGTACTGACTTGCGAATCGCGTCAGGGTGTTTGTGCGAAGTGCTACGGTCGTAACCTGGCCTCTGGCCGTATGGTTGACATCGGTGAAGCTGTAGGCGTAATTGCCTCGCAGTCGATCGGTGAGCCTGGTACTCAGTTAACCCTGCGTACGTTCCACGTTGGTGGTACAGCATCAAACATTGCCGTTGATGCTTCGATCAAAGCTAAGTTCGACGGTCTGATCGAATTTGAGGAAATGCGTACGGTTCAGTCAGAAGATGCCGAAGGTAATCCGCAAACGGTCGTTATGGGTCGTTCGGGTGAAATTCGGATCGTTAATCCGAATGATCGCAACGTGGTTCTGATCAGCAATAACGTTCCTTATGGTGCGTTCCTGCGGGTTAAGGATGGCGATATGGTGAAAAAAGGTGACGATATATGCGCATGGGATCCTTATAACGCTGTTATCCTTTCTGAACTGACTGGTACACTAGTGTTTGACGCGATTGAAGATGGAATCACCTATCGCGAAGAATTCGATGAGCAGACCGGTTTCCAGGAGAAGGTAATTATCGAAAGCCGCGACAAAGCTAAAAACCCGGCCATCGTTGTAAGTGGTACCAGTTCGCTGTTATTACACCTCGACGAAACGGGCAACGGCCAACTGCAAAAAGGGTACAACCTGCCGGTTGGATCGCGTCTTGTTGTGAAAACAGGGCAATCGATCAAAGCTGGTCAGCCGCTGGCGAAGATCCCACGTAACGTAGGTAAAACCCGCGATATTACGGGTGGTCTGCCCCGAGTAACGGAATTATTCGAAGCACGGAACCCATCGAATCCGGCGGTTGTAAGCGAAATTGATGGTGTCGTGACCTACGGTACGATCAAACGCGGTAACCGTGAGATCTTTATCGAGTCGAAAGACGGTACGAAGAAGAAGTATCTTGTACCGCTGTCGAAATTTATCCTTGTTCAGGATAATGACTTCGTACGGGCAGGGGCTCCTTTATCGGACGGCGCCATTACGCCGAGCGACATTCTGGCTATCAAAGGCCCGACGGCTGTTCAGGAGTATCTGGTAAATGAAATTCAGGAAGTTTACCGTCTGCAAGGGGTAAAAATCAACGATAAGCATATTGAAGCCATCGTGCGTCAGATGATGCAGAAAGTTGAGATTATCGACTCGGGTGATACGAACTTCCTCGAAGGACAGGTCGTTGATAAGTGGGCTTTCCGCGAAGAAAACGACAAAGTTCTCGATGCGAAAGTTGTGATGGATGCGGGTGATTCGGCCAACTTCAAACCTGGCCAGATTGTAACAAGCCGTCAGCTTCGCGATGAAAACTCGAGTTTGAAACGTCGTGATATGACGCTGGTAACTGTCCGTGACGCAATGGCCGCCGTTTCGCAGCCAACGCTGATGGGTATTACGCAATCGTCATTGGGTACGGATAGCTTCATCTCGGCTGCTTCTTTCCAGGAAACGACGAAAGTATTGAGCGAAGCCTCGATCCGTGGTAAACGCGATATGCTCGATGGTCTGAAAGAAAACGTTATCGTCGGTCACTTGATTCCTGCCGGAACAGGTCTCCGTCGCTACCAGAATGCGATTGTTGGTTCGAAAGAAGAACTAGAATCGCTGACAGAATCACGCGAACAATTCGCCCGCACCAAAAAACGGGCGACAGTGTAAGCGTCGAACTACATCGGTAAAAAAAGTACCCCAACTGCTTCCAGTTGGGGTACTTTTTTTATGCTAACTAGCCAAACAAATAAGGAGAAATACGGATTATCAAGCTACAAGCATCACTTAAATTAAACTATGCAACTTAACGCTGGATGCGAACTTTCGTTCGAAGCGCAGGAACTCACTCCATTGATACTAATGCTACGCCCTCGCTCAGGAGCGGGTCAATGGATAATCCGTGAAGAGTATCAAATTACACCAATCGTTAATGTTACGGAGTTCACCGACATGTATGGTAATCTATGCCAGCGGGTTGTTGCTCCAGAAGGTCCTTTTTCAATTTATTTCTCAGCGACGGTTCAAACGGCTGATGAAATAGATGTATCACCTGGCGCTCCTTACACACCAGTTGAAGAACTACCGGACGACGTATTGCATTATACGTTACCAAGTCGCTACTGTCAGTCCGATCAATTAGGTAAGTTGGCTGTAGAAATTACGAAAAACAGCGCGCCGGGCTATGACCAGGCTGAGGCAATTCGCCGGTGGATCCACGAAAATGTAGTGTATCAATACGGGACCAGTGATGCCAGTACGTCGGCTGTAGACACGGCTGATAAGCGTATAGGCGTTTGTCGGGATTTTACGCACTTGGGTATTACGCTATGCCGGGCGCTGAATATTCCTGCACGAATGGTTGTTGGCTATCTTTATGAGCTTGATCCTATGGACTTACACGCCTGGTTCGAAGCGTATGTCGATGGACGCTGGTTTACGTTTGACGCTACCCAAAATCAACCACGGGGCAATCGGATCACAGTAGCTTATGGACGTGATGCGGCTGATGTTGCGTTTACAACTCAATTTGGAGCCATGACGCTAAATAACATGAAAGTTTGGGTTGATGCCGTTGACATAGACAATGAGGAAAAAAAAGTGGATAAAGATGCAACTCTTTCTGCCTCAGTTGGGTCTACTAGTCAAACGGGTACAAGTCAATGAATAAAAATCTTCTCTTTTGTGCTCTACTTTTTTCCATGACTGCTTGTCAGCAAAATGATGAAATTCAGCCGAATTCATCGTCACTGGCAGGTGAGGTTGTTGGAAGCTACCAGACTAACCTATATATAGATCCGTCCTACGCAGCTACGCCAACGGATAAAATGCCATCAGCTGAACTCAAAGCTGAATCAGACAGTACGGTAACACTGATCTATACAAGGCTGTATCCGGCCAGGGAGGTGAAGCAGCTAGCGCACGTAGGTTTGATTCGTCAGGCCGAAGCCGTTCAGCTACGAATAGCCGACTCGAGCATCGGATCGTTCCAGACAGATCGCGTGTTCACCAATAATGGCATGGAGAAGCAGGGTAAGGTCTTACGCATAGCTTTACAACAAGGCGAACAGGATTTAATCTATTTCACTGGGCACAGGAAATGAAAAAAGCGCGACACCGTTGGGTGCCGCGCTTTTTTACTTAGAATGACTGGTGTTATCGAACTGCGAACTCACCGGCACCAATCCGGAATCCTTCTGCATACAGTTCAATGGTGTATTTGCCCGGTTTATAAGGAATGCCCCGAGTATACAGTAATTCAACATTTTGGCCATTACTGGTGTAATTGACCGTTTGTTTGGTTGTATAGATGGTCTCATTTCCATCTACGGTGAACGTACCAGATCCGTTGGCCATATCAGACACAACCGCTCCAGTCGGATCAAGAACACGGACAAATACTTCTTTTGGCTCTTCTCGTGTGAGCGGATTATCCAGCAACGTATAGACCAGCTTGATTTTGTCAAGGCGCTTTGCTTTGTAGGAGTCATCCTCCTTCACTTTGCCTTTGTTGTTCACCGCAAAAACTTTAACGTTTTGCGCTTTCAGAGCAGCGGCCCGCGTGACTTTGGTGCTTAAATCCTGATTCTGTGCAACCACTGTAGTAACGGAATCAGTCAGCCGTTGTTTCTCCGTTTTGAGGCCAGTATTTTCTTCGTCCAATACTTTGACATTGGTGGCCAGTGTCACGTTCTCACGCTGAAGATTAGCAATGAGAGTATCCTTCTCCACTAGGAACGCTTCGTATTGCTTGATCTTGGCATCGTATTTAGACATAGAAATTCTGTTGCCCCGACGAAGCGATGCTTTATCTTCCTCCAGCTGAGCCTTGACCTTCTCTAATTCAGTAACGTCGCCACCTAATTTTTGTACCTCAGCAATTTTGGCATCAAGTGCCGTTGAGATCGAGTCTAGCTTAACGCGAGTGGTTGAGAGCTCCTCAACGCGCTCAGAAATGGTAACTTCCTGGTTATCAGATACCTTCTTCTGGTCGAAGTATAGATAACTAGATACACCAGCCAAACCTGTCATTATGATCAAAGCTGCTAGCAGACCACCATTCGTCTTTGACTTTGGGGGGTTATTCTCCATAATAGTTTTCAGTTTAACGGTTTAACATGCACAGACTCAAAAAAGCCGCTTGCGCGGTTGTGTAGAGGTTGCTCCATCTAAGGTAGTTAGGCTAGGAATGTATACGAATAAGGCAAATAGTCAGATCTTGACGGCTAGACACACTGTCGGAACGACCCTCAATACTGGCATATTGTACAAAAGAACCGATTACTGTTCAAAAAAGTTTTCTACCGGTACCTAGAAGACAAAGGTAATGTACTGTGATTATCAATTTATTAAACCGAATAGTAAATAAATTTAGCGGACTTCTCTAGCGTTAGACACGACAAGATGTAAGCTGTGATGCGGAGTGGCAACAATAAAATGCCACGAGTAGTTATCAGCTAAAAAAAGCAATGCCTGAACTACCTGAAGTCGAAATTCGACGTCAATACTTAGAAGCATCTTCGCTTCACCAGTCGATTAGTACCATCGAAGTAGAGGACAAGAAGCTACTGACAACCGATTACAGCGTGCTGCAGAAAAAGCTGGAAGGATGTCAATTTATCGGCACGCAACGTGTGGGCAAGAACTTGTTTGTGCTCACAAATGATCCAGAAAAGATCGTTCACATGCATTTTGGCATGACCGGTGATTTAGAATATTACCACAATTCAATTGATCGACCCCGTTTTGCGCGAATTGTGTTTGAATTCACAAATGGGTACAATCTTGGTTTTCTCTGCCCACGTAAGTTTGAGCGTGTCGGGCTGATCGATAATATTGACGCGTTCCTGCAACGAAAAAAAATTGGTAAAGATGGATTGGCTATTTCGCTGGACGAACTCGCTTCGAGCATCCGACGTAAAAAAGCGTTGATCAAACCAGTCTTGCTCGATCAGCATGTTGTGGCTGGATTGGGTAACTGGATTGTCGATGAGGTCTTGTTTCAGGCGTATGTTCATCCTGAGCAACGAGCCGACACGCTAACTGATCGTCAGCTAAAGCAAATTCATACGGCGATTTATCTGGTTTTAGAAACCGCTATCCGCTACGAAGCTACGTATCGCGATTTCCCGTCTAGCTTCCTCATCCACGTGCGTGAGTGGGATAACTCTCCTTATGATGACGTCGAAGCCCATAAATTTTGCCCGCGTTGCAAAACAAGGATCGAACGGTCAACCGTTGGTGGACGGACTACCTTCTTTTGTCCGAATGAGCAAAAACTTGCTTAAGCTTACGAAGAGAGACGAAGCTTATAAGTCTTTTATGTTGCCAAAGCCGATAACATCGCGGTAAACGGGGTTATCGCGGAGCTCGGTTGCGCGACCGATCTTATCAGCACCAAATTTTGTCTTTAACTCGTACAGCGTTTGTCGAAATTTGTCCTTGCGGGTGTTGTCGGTAAATAGACTCAAAGGGACAACTTCAGTTGGTATGAATCGAAAAACGGCGACACACATCGTTCGGAGGTGTTCGTTCAAAACAGGTTCGCAGTGGTGCGCTGCCCGAAAGGTATTGAGCCGCGCCAAAATAACCTGATAAAGCTCGATGCCATCCTGTTTGGGTTCTAAGAAGTGTACCTCATAGTTGAACGTCTTACCCGTATGGTATCGGCACGAAAAGGACATATCCTGGCAAAAAACGCCTTGTTTTACCATACGACGTTCAAGCGTCAGACAAAGTGACTGCAAGAGTTCATCCAGCCGTTCCGGGGTTGCTCGCTGTTCAGCCGATAGGGTGCGCAGCGCTGACATGCTCTTATTACTCTCATTCGTTGCCATGTCAACTTCGCCACCAAAGTTCAGACGGATGTGCCAATGCCAGCCAATTATACTTTTACAAACGGCTTTCAGGTGCTGGGGTGATGCGTACCGTAAGTCGATGGGCGTGTGTATCCCGCCCGCTTCCAGGCGGGCTGCCATACGTTGCCCGATACCAGGTAAATCAGTAAGGGATAATGTCTGTAAAATAGTGTCAATCGTATCAGGTGTGATGATGGTAAGACCATCTGGTTTTTGGATATCCGACGCTAGCTTAGCCAGGAAGGCGTTGGGAGCAATACCTATGGAACACAACAAATAATCGCCAACTTTCTCACGAATGGCCAGCTTGATCGTTCGGGCAACTTGTACCATATCCTTGTAAATCAGTTGATAATTCGTCAGATCAATGATCGCTTCGTCAATACTTTTTGGAACAACGTCGTCAGAAAATGAACGCAAAACGGTAATAATCCTGGCGTGGAATTCCCGATATCGATTTGGATGTGTTTCTATTGGCACTAACTCAGGGCACAGTGTAATCGCCTGATCCAGACGCATTCCCGTTTTCACACCTCGCTGCTTGGCTTCTATCGAAGGAGAGATTACGCAACCATGCCGACCCGTGTAGACGCATACGCCCACAGGACGTCCACGCAACCAGTAATTCTCCTGTTGTTCGCAGGAAGCAAAAAAGCTGTTCATGTCCACAAACAGCACCGTAGGCTGGATATGCTGGGCAAGTCGGTTGCGATTCATTAATTTTAATAGAATAAAGTGGCTACTAGGCTGTTCATTTATTTGTATTTGTAGTATGTTTGCTGTAATACAAGCGCAATATATTTTACTTGTATTATATCTGCTAACTATTGTACAACAATGGCAGAAAAATGTTTGGAAAAAATAAAGGACGTGGTGACTATACAAGATCGACTTAAGCAGGTTTTCGATGCCTTAGGTATCACTATATATCAGATAGCCAAGGAGTTAGGTGAAAACCCATCTAAATTTTATAATATTTTGAATGGTCGGGCAAAACCATCGTACGACACGATAATGAGTTTACTGGCTTGCTACCCGCAAATCAGCGCCGATTACCTGATTCGGGGAACATTGCCAGTACTGAATTCATTAGAGGCTAATGCAAAAGTGATGGTAACCGATGAGGATACGCTTGAAATACCGTTCGTGCCCGTCAGATTTTATGCCACGTTTGTCGAAAGCTACGCCGATGGCTACGGGTCTTCCGAAACTGAATTGTTCCGGGTGCGCAAGCCCGTCCTGAAAGGTCACAAACAGGCGGTCGTGCTGGAAATTTCGGGCAATAGTATGAGTCCGCAGCTGGCGCACGGGGCAAAAGTTCTAGCAGTACCCATCAATGAAAGCGATTGGGAATACCAATCGGGGGGTGTGTACGCAGTGATGTACCGTGATTATTTTGTTGTCAAGCGGATTCGCGATAACGAACTCATCACTCGCAAATACCTGACCTTACACTCCGATAATCCGAACGGCGGCAATGTAACGGTATCACTACAGGACATTCGGGGTATGTGGAAGATAGTGACAATTGTCGAAGCACCCGTGGAATAAACATTCACGGTACCAATCAAAAAAGTCTGTCTTGAGAGCAGACTTTTTTGATTGGTACCAGATAGTATACTACCCGATTGAACCGTCCTATTGCAGGTCCCGCTCCTTGTTTATCTTAAATCTATCAGATAGAGCGTACAGACATGGTTAACCGTGGCTACCGGGTGTAAGAGCACATTGGATGTAGTTTGGCGCTTCAACGGATAGACAGAGCAAATTGAGACTATTTGTGAGGAAAGCTTCGCTATCAGGGAATAAGCAACTACATTTCTACGACTTCTGTTTGTTTTCTGGTTGACTTTCAGTAATTTTGCGACCTGATTTGTGAAAGGTGCCTACTGTGAACTTACCGGCCCTTTCCTGCTGTTTTAGAATCAAATAACTCTCAGTATAACAAGCTAATGGCTCGCGATTTAAATTTCACGAGAAACATCGGTATCGCTGCTCACATTGACGCAGGTAAAACGACCACAACCGAACGAATTCTCTATTACGCCGGAGTAAGCCACAAAATTGGTGAGGTTCACGATGGTGCTGCTACGATGGACTGGATGGAGCAGGAGCAGGAGCGTGGTATCACGATCACTTCTGCTGCTACGACTGTTGACTGGACGTACCGCGAAAATAAGTACCACATCAACATCATCGATACGCCAGGTCACGTTGACTTCACCGTTGAAGTGAACCGTTCGTTGCGCGTTCTTGATGGCCTGGTGTTTCTTTTCAGTGCCGTTGATGGCGTTGAACCACAGTCGGAAACCAACTGGCGTCTGGCTAACAACTACAACGTTGCTCGTTTAGGCTTCGTAAACAAAATGGACCGCTCTGGTGCCGACTTCCTGAACGTGTGCAAGCAGGTGAAGGAAATGTTGGGTAGCTACGCTGTCCCCCTTCAGTTGCCAATCGGCGAAGAAGAAAACTTCAAAGGTGTTGTTGACCTCGTTAACTTCCGCGGTATTCAGTGGAACGAAGATGATAAAGGTATGACGTTCCAAGAGGTCCCTATTCCGGCTGATATGTTGGAAGAAGCTACCGAATGGCGCGAGAAACTGCTTGAAGCCGTTGCCGAATTTGACGATTCGCTGATGGAGAAGTATTTTGAAGATCCCGAATCAATCTCGGAAGACGAAATTCTGGCGGCTCTGCGTAAAGCAACGATCGCTATGAAAGTTGTTCCGATGCTTTGCGGTTCATCGTTCAAAAACAAGGGTGTTCAAACCATGCTCGATTACGTGATGGCATTGTTGCCATCACCAATGGACAAGGAAAGCATCAAAGGAACGAACCCAAACACGGGTGAAGAGATTTCTCGGAAACCATCGTCGTCTGAGCCGTTCTCTGCCTTGGCGTTCAAAATTGCAACGGATCCATACGTAGGTCGGTTATGTTTTGTACGTTCGTATTCAGGTGTTCTGGAGTCTGGTTCTTACATCTTGAATAACCGTTCGGGTAACAAAGAGCGGATTTCGCGGATTTTCCAGATGCACGCTAACAAACAGAATCAGATCGAGCGTCTGGAAGCGGGTGACATCGGTGCTGTAGTTGGTTTCAAGGATATCAAAACCGGCGATACGCTGTCGGATGAAAAGAACCCAATCGTTCTTGAATCGATGGTATTCCCAGAGCCCGTTATTGGTTATGCGATCGAGCCTAAGAAATCGGCTGATCAGGATAACTTCTCGAAGGCGATTGGTAAACTGATTGAAGAAGATCCAACCCTCAAAGTTGAGTCAAATGAAGAAACCGGCCAAACCATCATCCGTGGTATGGGCGAACTTCACCTCGAAATCATCATTGACCGTATGCGTCGTGAGTTCAAGGTAGAGGTGAACCAGGGTGCTCCACAGGTAGCTTACAAAGAGAAGCTAACTAAAAACGTTGAGCACCGTGAAGTATACAAGAAGCAGTCAGGTGGCCGTGGTAAATTTGCTGACATCGTATTTGAACTCGGACCACGTACCGAAGACGAAGCAGGTGTTATTCAGCCAGGCTTGGAGTTTGTAAACGGTATCGTAGGTGGTGTTATTCCCCGTGAATTCATTCCTGCTGTACAGAAAGGCTTTGACGAATCGCTGAAAAACGGTCCGTTGGCTGGTTTCCCACTTCAAAGTATGCGGGTTCGGTTGTTCCATGGTTCGTACCACGATGTCGACTCCGATTCGCTATCTTTCGAAATGGCAGCTCGTCTTGGCTTCCGTGAAGCAGCCCGTCAGGCTGGTCCGAAATTGCTCGAACCAATCATGGCGGTTGAGGTACTAACTCCAGAGGAATACACCGGTCCGATTACAGGTGACTTGAATCGTCGTCGGGGTGTGATGAAAGGTATGGATACGAAAGCCGGATCACAGGTGATCAAAGCCGACGTTCCGCTTTCTGAATTGTTTGGTTACGTAACTGATCTGCGTACAATGTCTTCTGGTCGTGCTACAGCGAACCTGACGTTTGCGCACTATGAAGTTGTTCCTCAGAACATTTCTGATACAGTTGTTGCCAAAGAAAAAGGTACAGTGAAGGCGTAAGCCTATTCGATATTGGGCAGTAAGTCAATCATGGCTTGCTGCCCATTTTTTGTGCTGTCGGAGTAAATGGTTCTTTCGGCAGTATTCTTCATAAACACATAACGAACCACAACACAATGAGCCAAAAAATTCGCATTAAGCTAAAGTCGTTCGACCACATGCTGGTTGACAAATCGGCCGAGAAAATTGTAAAGGCTGTAAAATCGACGGGTGCTATCGTAAGTGGTCCAATCCCACTGCCGACAGACAAAGAGATTTACACCGTACTGCGGTCGCCCCACGTTAACAAAAAAGCGCGGGAGCAATTCCAGCTTTGCACCTACAAGAGGCTAGTAGACATCTACAGCAGCAGCGCAAAAACGGTTGATGCGTTGATGAAACTCGAATTGCCGAGTGGTGTTGATGTAGAGATCAAAGTCTAACGATTTTTTGCCAAAGGCTTACTGCCGTCAGTTCGAGACACAAGTGTTTTGAATTGGCGGCATTTTATATTAATGGCTTAGTTAGCTAATGAATTGTTTTTTATTCCGAAAATAGTTTGAAATAGTAGTTTTATTTATGTAAAATATTTTCTACTTTTGCACTCCCAAACTCGGAATATTGAGGCAGTGACATACGAGGGTGAAGGTCCGCTACTGGTGGAAACCACATCTGACTTTTTAGCAAGCAAACCTTGTAACACATGGTTTTGTCTGCTGCTTAAGGTCAGGTGCAACGCGCCCGTCCTTTTTTTATGTCATTTTGGGTCTGACTGTTAAGCACATATAGGATTAATCTGACTATTTGCTTACCTTTGCGGCCCGATTCAGAAAGTCTGATGCGGGAAATAATACCTATTTTTTACCTGCTTACTTTAAACAAACACAAATGTCTGGTTTAATTGGCAAGAAAATCGGGATGACCAGCGTGTACAATGCGGACGGGCAGGCTCTGGCATGTACAGTGATTGAGACGGGTCCCTGTGTCGTAACTCAAGTCCGTAGCGTCGAGAAAGATGGCTACACGGCTGTGCAACTAGGTTTCGGCGACAAGAAAGAAAAGCACACCAACAAGCCTGAGATGGGCCACTTCAAAAAAGCTGGCACTACACCAAAGCGTAAACTCGTTGAATTCAAAGAATTCACGCAGGAGTTTAATCTCGGTGATACACTCACGGCAGTCGACGTATTTGGCGAAGGTGATTTCGTTGATGTAGTCGGAACAGCCAAAGGACGCGGTTTTCAAGGCGTTGTAAAACGGCATGGATTCGGCGGTGTCGGTGGCCAGACGCACGGTCAGCATAACCGGGGTCGTCACCCAGGTTCGATTGGTGCCTGCTCATTCCCTTCACGGGTATTTAAAGGTCTGCGCATGGCAGGCCGTATGGGTGGCAACCGCGTTAAGGTTCAAAACCTGCGTGTTCTGCGCATTTTGCCTGAGCAAAACTTGCTCGTTGTTAGCGGTTCGATTCCTGGAGCCAAAAATTCATACGTTATTATCGAGAAGTAGGTCATGGAAGTAATCGTATATAACAGCAAGGGCGAAGACACAGGCAAAAAGGTCACCCTTCCGGAGGAGGTTTTCGGGATTGAACCGAACCAACACGCGATTTACCTCGACGTGAAACAATACCTGGCCAATCAGCGTCAGGGAACGCACAAAGCGAAAGAGCGTGCTGAAAATGCGCACTCAACTCGCAAATTGAAGAAGCAAAAAGGTACAGGTGGTGCTCGCGCCGGTAGCGCTAAGTCGCCTGTGTTCGTTGGTGGTGGCACAATTTTCGGACCACGTCCACGTGACTATAGCTTCAAACTGAACAAAAAAGTGAAATCGCTGGCTCGCAAATCGGCACTTGCTGCTAAAGCGCAGGCTAATAACATTTCGGTTATTGACAGCATCACGATAGACGCACCACGCACGAAAGATTACATCCAGTTCCTGACCGACCTGAATGTAACGGGCCGCAAAACGCTGCTTATCCTGCCAGACGTGAATCTAAACGTTGTCTTGTCGAGCCGGAACGTACAGAAAGCAAAAGTAATGACTGCTTCGCAGGTGAATACCTATGATCTGGTCAACGCTGACCGGTTGCTGATTAGCGAAGAAGCTTTGTCAACCATCCAAACGCTGTTCGACAAATAATCATGAGCGTACTGAAACGACCAATCGTCACCGAAAAAATGACGGGCCTTAACAAGCAGGGGAAGTATGCTTTTGAGGTTGAATTGAAAGCGAATAAACTTGAAATCGTTAAAGCTGTCGAGAAATTGTACGGCGTAAACGTTGAAGCTGTTCACACGATGCGTTCGCTTGGTAAAAAGCGTAGCAAAAATATTAACGGGCGCGTTGTAACGGGCAAAACCCCAACTACCAAGAAAGCAATCGTTACGGTTGCAGAAGGCGAAGTAATCGATATTTACGCTGACCTGTAAACCGGGCGTTGCCCTACCAATTAATCAGTCATGGGAGTTAAAAAACTAAGACCAATAACGCCGAGTACACGTTTTCGCGTGGCACCCGACTTTGCGGAAATAACGACCTCCAAGCCGGAAAAAAGCCTGCTGGAGCCCCTAAAGAGAACCGGTGGCCGGAACAATGAAGGTCACCGCACTATGCGCTACATTGGAGGAGGTCATAAGCGGCATTACCGTATCATTGACTTCAAGCGCGATAAAGTCGGCCAGACTGCCGAAGTTTTGACTGTAGAATACGATCCAAACCGTTCTGCCCGCATTTCGCTGGTTCAGTACGCTGATGGCGAAAAGCGATATATCATCGCACCTCAGGGTATTACGGTTGGCCAGACGATCCAGTCTGGCGCAGGTTCTACCCCCGATGTGGGCAATGCGATGCCATTAGCGTCAATGCCGATTGGTACTATTGTTCACAACATCGAACTGACACCTGGAAAAGGTGGTGCAATGGCCCGCTCTGCTGGTACATACGCTCAGTTAGTTGGTCGTGAGGACAAGTACGCGATCCTACGTCTGCCTTCGGGCGAAACCCGCCGGGTTTTAAGCGCAGGTATGGCAACGGTTGGTTCGGTCTCTAACCCGGATCACATGAACGTTGTTGTGGGTAAGGCTGGCCGTAACCGTTGGTTAGGTCGTCGTCCACGAGTTCGCGCTGTGGTGATGAACCCTGTCGATCACCCGATGGGTGGTGGCGAAGGCCGGGCATCCGGTGGTCACCCACGCTCGCGCAATGGCCAGTTCGCTAAGGGTCAGAAGACCCGTAATAAGAACAAGGCATCAGAAAGCATGATTATTAGCCGACGCAAAAAGTAACAGATACTAATGGCACGTTCACTCAAAAAAGGCCCATATATTGATTTTCGTCTGGACAATAAAGTTCAAACGCAAAATGACTCGGGCAAGAAATCGGTCATCAAAACCTGGTCGCGTCGTTCAATGATTTCGCCGGATTTCGTAGGCCACACGTTTGCTGTGCACAACGGCAATAAATTTATCCCGGTCTACGTAACGGAAAACATGGTAGGCCACAAGCTCGGTGAGTTTTCTCCGACACGCAACTTCCGGGGTCACACCGCAAAGAAAGACAAGGGCAAACGATAAGCTGTTCGCCGTTTATGGATTGTAGGTACTAACAAACTATAAATCATAAACGACAAACCACAAACTGAAAACATGGAAGCAGTAGCAAGACTTAGAGATGTGCCCACGTCGCCCCGTAAGATGCGGTTAATCGCCGATCTGATTCGTGGTCAGCGCGTTAGCCGGGCGTTGGGTCTGTTAAAATATCAGCCGCAAGCCGGTGCCGCCGTATTGCAGAAAGTGCTGTTGTCGGCAGTTGCCAACTGGCAGCAAAAGAATGGAGATGAGCGTATTGAAGATGCTGATCTCTATGTAAAAACGATCTTTGTAGACGGTGGTCCAATGCTGAAGCGTCTGCGCCCGGCTCCTCAGGGCCGTGGTCACCGGATTCGGAAGCGGTCGAACCATATCACGATTGTGATAGACAGCGCTGCTCAGCCGGTATTAGGTCAGGCAGAAGTAGAAACCCCAGAAAACGAGAACTAAGAAATGGGACAAAAAATTAATCCAGTTGGCCTACGACTTGGTATTGTTCGGGGCTGGGAATCGAGCTGGTACGGTGGTAAAGAGTTTGCGGAAAAGCTCGTTGAAGACGAAAAAATCCGTAAGTACGTTGCAGCCCGTATTCCGA
Organism: Spirosoma agri; assembly: GCF_010747415.1. Taxonomy (NCBI): domain Bacteria; kingdom Pseudomonadati; phylum Bacteroidota; class Cytophagia; order Cytophagales; family Cytophagaceae; genus Spirosoma; species Spirosoma agri. The sequence continues at coordinate 229,174 of NZ_JAAGNZ010000001.1, forward strand.
AAGGAGCCATCGCACGCGTGGTTATCGAACGTACACTGAAGCGTGTTACATTAACAATTCACACAGCCCGTCCGGGTATTGTAATCGGCAAAGGTGGTGGAGAGGTCGATAAGATCAAAGAAGAATTGAAGAAGGTAACCGGTAAGGACGTTCAGATCAATATCTTCGAAATCAAACGGCCTGAAATTGATGCTAAACTAGTTGGTGAGGCTATCGCTCAGCAATTACAAGCGCGTATTTCGTTCCGTCGTGCCATGAAGCAAGCCATCCAGTCAGCAATGCGGGTGGGTGCTCAAGGAATCAAAGTAAAAGTATCAGGTCGTTTAGGTGGTGCAGAAATTGCCCGCTCGGAACAGTATAAAGAAGGACGTGTTCCTCTTCACACGCTCCGTGCTGACATCGACTATGCTATTTCAGAAGCACAAACCGTCTATGGTAAAATCGGCATTAAAGTGTGGATTTTTAAAGGCGAAGTGTATGGCAAACGTGATCTGTCGCCGGCGGCTATGATGAGCCAGGCACAGGCAGGAGAGCGTAGCGCTGGTGCAAATGACCGTGGTGATCGTCGTGGTCCACGTGGAGACCGTGATGGTAACGAACGTGGTGGCCGTAACCGGAATGACCGTGGCGGCAACGACCGTGGTGGTAATCGCGGTGGCGGTGGTGGCCAGGGCGGAAATCGTGGTGGCCAAGGTGGTCAGGGCGGTAACCGTGGTGGCGGTGGTGGCCAAGGTGGCAATCGCGCTGGTGGCGGTGGAGGACCAAGACGATAAAATCAGCCAGATAGTCAATCAGTCGGTCAGTTAGTAAGTGTACTGTTCGACTGACCAGCTGTCAAACTGACTAACTGATATTGAGCTATGTTACAGCCAAAAAGAACAAAATTTCGCAAGCAGCATAAAGGACGGATTCCTGGCATCGCATCGCGCGGCCACGAAATAGCATTCGGCACGTTCGGTATTAAATCACTGGAACCAGGCCGGATAACTGCCCGTCAAATTGAAGCCGCTCGTATTTCAGTAACGCGGGCTATGAAACGCGAAGGCCAGGTTTGGATTCGTATTTTTCCCGATAAGCCAATCACCAAGAAGCCAGCCGAAGTACGGATGGGTAAAGGTAAGGGTGCACCAGAATACTGGGTGGCTGTAGTAAAGCCCGGCACGATCATGTTTGAAGCAACGGGCGTTAGTCTGGAAACGGGTATGGAAGCCTTACGCTTAGCAGCTCAGAAACTGCCGGTTCGGACCAAATTTGTGGTCCGGCGTGATTACCAGGAGCAAGGCGCATAAACTCCCCTAAGCGACGAACAAAATGAAAAAAGAAGACCTGAAAGGACTGTCGGCAGACGACCTGCGTAATGAACTTAACGCAGAAAAGGATCGCCTGCTGAAACTGAAGTTCGCTCATGCGGTATCTCCTGTTGAGAACCCTATGCGCATCCGCGAGAGCCGGAAACGGATTGCTCGCCTGAATACTGAACTGACGGTTAAATCGCGGCAAGCCTAATAAGATACGACGATGGAAGAGCAACAAGCACCAGCACCGCAGGAAGAAGCAAACACTTCGGCGGTCGTAGCAACAGAACAGCCGCAGGCAGCCACTCAAGCAACACCTGCAACAGGTGATGCCACGGCGTCAGAGCGGAACGCTCGGAAAGAGCGTATCGGACGGGTGACAAGCAATAAAATGCAGAAAACGATCACTGTCGCTATTGAGCGTAAAGTGAAACACCCATTGTATGGTAAGTTTCAGAACAAGACGAAGAAACTGACTGTACATGATGAGAAAAATGAGTGTGGTATCGGTGACACAGTTCGTGTTATGGAAACTCGCCCATTGAGCAAGAACAAACGTTGGCGTTTAGTCGAAGTCATCGAAAAAGCGAAGTAAGCCATGGTACAGCAAGAATCTAGATTAGGTGTAGCCGATAACAGTGGCGCGAAAGAAGTGCTGGTTATCCGCGTTCTGGGTGGTACGGGCAAGCGTTATGCATCGGTCGGTGACAAGATTGTCGTCACGGTGAAACAGGCTCTGTCATCCAGTAGTATGAAGAAGGGTACGGTATCGAAAGCCGTAGTCGTTCGGACGAAGAAGGAAATACGTCGCAAAGATGGGTCATACATCCGTTTTGAAGATAACGCGGCTGTGCTTCTTAACAACAACGATGAGCCTCGCGGCACCCGGATTTTCGGACCTGTGGCTCGCGAACTTCGTGAGAAGCAGTTTATGAAAATCGTATCGTTAGCTCCAGAGGTATTGTAAGCAATGGAAAAGAAAATAACGCTGCCGAAACATAAATTCCACATCAAGACGGGTGATACCGTCCTCGTGATTGGTGGTAACTCGAAAGGCCTGCGCGGTGTAGTGAAAGAAGTAATTGTAGAGAAAGATCGTGCTCGGGTTGAGGGCGTCGCTATAATTACCAAACACATGAAGCCAACAGCCTCTAGCCCGCAGGGAAGCCTGGAAAAAACGGAAGGTTCTGTTCACATCAGTAACTTGAAAGTGATCGATCCTGCCACCGGCGAACCAACCCGTACGGGCCGCAAGTTGAATGAAAAGGGCAAACTGCAACGGTTCTCGAAAAAGACCGGCAATTTTATCCCTGACGTCCGTAAATAATAAAGGTCTAAGAAAATGGCAACGCCAAGACTGAAAGAAAAATATCTAAATGAGGTCGTGCCTCAGTTGAAAGATAAGTTCCAGTATAAGTCGGTTATGCAAGTACCGCGCCTGAGCAAAATCGTTATCAACAAAGGGATCGGTGCCGCTGTCGCAGATAAAAAGCTGGTTGACGTAGGTGTCGAAGAACTAACGACCATCACGGGTCAGAAGGCCGTTCCGACTATGTCGAAAAAGGCCGTTTCTAACTTCAAACTACGGGAGAAAATGCCCATCGGCGCGAAGGTAACATTACGTGGTGAGCGGATGTATGAATTCATGGACCGGTTGACGACTGTATCGTTACCCCGCGTTCGTGACTTCAAAGGCATCAGCGATAAAGGATTTGATGGCCGTGGCAACTACACATTCGGTGTGCAGGAGCAGATCATCTTCCCTGAGATTAGCATTGACAAAGTAGCTCGGATTTCGGGAATGGATATCACTTTTGTGACGACTGCCGGTACTGATACCGAAAGCTACGAATTGTTGAAATCATTGGGTATGCCGTTTGCAAACGCTAGCAAGAAATAACCGATAGACATGGCAAAAGAATCAATCAAAGCACGGGAGCGGAAACGTGAAGCACTTGTAGCTAAGTATGCGACAAAGCGTGCTGCTCTGAAAGCTGCTGGTGACTATATCGGTCTGGACAAGCTACCTAAAAATGCATCGCCTGTTCGTCTGCACAATCGGTGCAAACTGACAGGACGCCCACGGGGTTACATGCGCAAGTTTGGTATCTCTCGGGTAACGTTCCGTGAGATGGCATCAGCCGGTAAAATCCCAGGTGTAACTAAATCAAGCTGGTAGTTCCAGTACCATTTCCATTTGTAATTCAGTTTCCGTAATTTTGCGAACTTTCTTGGAAACAAGGGTTTGCAAGTAACGCAACACTAAGAATGAATACAGATCCAATAGCAGATTTTCTGACTCGTATCAGAAACGCTATCCGGGCCAAGCACCGGGTTGTCGAAATTCCTGCTTCTAATATAAAGAAAGAAATTACTAAGGTTTTGTACGATAAAGGGTACATCCAGAACTACAAGTTCGACGATAGCTCTGTACAGGGTACGATTAAAATCGCTCTGAAGTATAATCCTACGACGAAGCAACCCGCTATTGTTGATCTGCAACGCATCAGCCGCCCAGGTCTACGTCAATACCGGGGAGCTGACCATCTCCCCCGTATCCTGAACGGATTGGGTGTGGCCATCATCTCTACGTCGAAAGGCGTTATGACGGACAAAGAAGCAAAAGTGCTGAATGTGGGTGGTGAGGTATTGTGTTACGTGTATTAATCCGAACGAACGATGTCACGCATAGGTAAGAAACCCATCGCCCTTCCAAGCAACGTTACCTTGTCCGTTGATGGACAAAACGTTGTGACCGTAAAGGGGCCCAAAGGCACGCTGACCCAAACGATTGACCCGGACATTTCGGTAGCAGTCGAAGAAGGGCAGATACAAGTGTCACGCCCTACTGAACAAAAACGTCATAAAGCACTACATGGCCTGTACCGTTCACTGGTAAGCAACATGGTCGTCGGTGTTAGTGAAGGTTTTAAACTGAACCTCGAAGTAATTGGGGTAGGTTATAAAGCATCCGTTGCCAACAACGTACTCGAACTTCAGCTTGGATACTCACACAACGTGTATCTGGCTGTTCCAACCGAGATCAAAGTAACGGCTGTAACTGAAAAAGGACAGAATCCGAAAGTATATCTGGAAGGATCAGACAAGCAACTTCTTGGTGATGTAGCGGCCAAAATTCGCTCACTTCGTAAAGTTGAGCCTTATAAGGGCAAAGGTATCCGTTTTGTCGGCGAGCAAGTTCGCCGGAAAGCTGGTAAGTCTTCGTCGAAGAAATAAATGGCCTGTGGCTTATTGGTTGTATAAGATTGTCAGCGCGATTTTCACAATACGTAGATCGGATACAATCAATAAGCTACAGACAACAAACCTATAATCGCCTATTTGGTCGGAATCAAATAACATGGCAACTAGTAAACAAGAAAGAAGACAGCGGATTAAGTTTGGTATCCGGGCAAAAGTTTCCGGTACGGCTGAACGCCCCCGGCTGTCAGTTTTTCGCTCTAACACAGCGATCTATGCCCAGTTGATCGATGACGTAGCCGGTAACACACTAGCTGCTGTTTCGTCGGTCGAATTGAAGAGCGAAGTCGAAGGTAACACCGTCGAAACGGCGAAGAAAGTCGGACAACGGCTTGCCGAAAAAGCGCTTGCGAAGAACATCAACACTGTTGTGTTTGACCGCAATGGCTATCTGTATCACGGTAAAGTAAAAGCACTGGCCGACGCAGCCCGCGAGGGTGGCCTTAAGTTCTAGATGATGAACACAAACGCAGCAAGACCGACAAAGTTTAACGAAGCCGACCTGAAAGAAAAGGTGGTCGCCATCAACCGCGTAGCGAAGGTGGTAAAAGGTGGTCGCCGGTTCAGTTTCTCGGCAATTGTCGTCGTTGGAGACGGTAATGGTGTTGTCGGATATGGACTAGGCAAAGCCAATGAAGTAACGGACGCTATTGCTAAAGGAGTAGAAGATGCCAAGAAAAATCTGGTGCAGATTCCATTGCTCAAGCATACGGTGCCTCACGAAATGGAAGGCAAATTCAGTGGTGGATTCGTTTTGCTGAAGCCTGCGGCACCTGGTACAGGTGTAATCGCCGGTGGTGCAATGCGGGCTGTTCTTGAATCAGCTGGTGTACGCGATGTATTAGCGAAGTCAAAAGGTTCGTCAAACCCACACAATGTAGTTAAAGCTACACTTGACGCACTTCTGAAAATGCGTTTACCGCATCAGGTTGCTTTTCAGCGCCAGATAAGTTTAGCAAAAGTATTCAACGGTTAATTAGAAAGGAGCAACAGACATGGCACGAGTACGCATCACGCAGGTCAGCAGCACCATCAAGAGACCGCTTTCCCAGAAAAATGCAATCAAGTCATTAGGCTTGGGCAAAATCAACCACAGCGTTGAGTTAGAATACAATGACTCTTTGAAAGGTGCAATCAATAAGGTGCAGCACTTAGTAAAGGTTGAAGAAATTTAAGTATCTTTGCGATTCTTTTGGCTTCCTGTCTGTCATGATGATCAATCATCGGTGTAGTAAGGAGTCAAAAGAATCATCTTTTTAACAATTATAGCAATGAATTTAAGCAACCTTAGACCGGCAAAAGGTTCCGTCAGAGAGCGCAAGCGAGTCGGACGCGGGCAGGGATCAGGCATGGGCGGTACGTCTACGCGTGGTCATAAAGGAGCGCAGTCGCGCTCAGGTTATAGCCGCAAAACACATTTCGAAGGTGGTCAAATGCCACTGCAACGTCGTGTGCCGAAATTTGGCTTTAAGAATATCAACCGCGTCGAATACAAACCTCTCAATCTGGATTCTATCCAGGCTTTAGTTGATGAAACGCAAGCAACGGTAGTAGATATCGCTTTTCTGCTTCAACATGGGCTGGTGAGTAAAAAAGATCTTGTGAAAATCTTAAGCCGCGGTGAATTGACTGCGTCTGTAGAAGTTCATGCACATGCGTTCTCGAATAGTGCCAAAGAAGCTATCGAAAAGGCAGGTGGAAAAGCAATTGTGCCCGCTAAACAAGCGAAAGAGGAAGCAACGAACTAAGTTGTACGGCATCAGCCGCCTACTTTTATGAACCGACTGATCACCACGTTTAAAAATATTTTTGCAATTGACGAGTTGCGGAGTCGTATCCTCAACACGTTGTTGTTTATTACGGCGTTTCGTCTCGGTTCGGCAATCGTGCTACCGGGTGTTGACCCTAGCAAACTGAATCTCAACCCTCAGGGGTTGCTCGGTTTGCTAGATACCTTTCTGGGTGGTGCGTTTAGCAAGGCGTCTATTTTTGCACTAGGCATCATGCCATATATTTCGGCATCGATTGCTATTCAGTTGCTTACGCTTGCTCTACCTTACTTCCAGAAGATGCAGAAGGAAGGAGAGTCTGGTCGAAAACGCCTGAATCAAATTACGCGGGTATTAACAATTGGCGTAACGGCTGTACAGGCAATTACGTACATTCGTACTACCATACCCGCTGATGCGCTATTGATTGACCGTGGTCTGTTTACCATATCCTCTCTGTTCATTTTAACTTCAGGTACAATTTTTTGTATGTGGTTAGGTGAACGAATCACAGACAAAGGTATTGGCAATGGTATATCGATGATCATCATGATCGGCATCGTATCACGGCTTCCAGGCGCTATTATCGGCGAGCAGCAATCTAGAGGTACGGGTGGAATCTTGCTTTTTGTCATTGAGTTGGTTGCGCTGTACTTCGTCGTCATGGGTGCTGTTGTCCTGACGCAAGCTGTTCGGCGGATACCTATTCAGTACGCCAAGCAGGTTATTGGTAACAAAGTAGTGGGAGGGCAGCGACAGTATCTACCGCTTAAACTTAATGCTGCTGGGGTAATGCCAATCATCTTTGCTCAAGCGTTGATGTTCATTCCTGGTTATCTATCGGGCCTTTTTGCGGAGAAAAGCGATTTTGCAGCTGGTGTACAAAACGCCTTCCAGAGTTATACGACTTGGCAGTACAATGTTCTGTTCGCGCTGCTGATCATCATCTTTACATTCTTTTACACAGCTATCTCTGTTAACCCGACTCAAATTGCGGACGACATGAAACGTAGCGGTGGGTTTATTCCAGGGGTCAAGCCAGGGATTCAAACGTCAGAATATATTGGAACTGTTCTTGATCGTATCACACTACCAGGTGCTATTATGTTAGCCATTGTAGCGATCCTGCCTGCTATTGCTAATTTATTGGGGATGACAAGCGGCTTTGCTCAGTTTTTTGGTGGTACATCATTGCTGATCATGGTTGGTGTTGTTCTTGATACGTTGCAACAGGTTGAGAGTTATTTGTTGATGCGTCGTTACGAAGGATTGATGAAATCCGGTCGTGTACAGGGACGGACGAACGAGACAGTTGCAGCCTAACGATAATGGCAGGTTCCGATAAAAAAGAAAAAATGATTTATTACAGGAGCGATGAAGAAATCGCCCTGATAAAAATCAGTGCGCAGGTACTCGGTAAGGCTCATGCTGAAATTGCCAAGCTGATCCGACCCGGTGTTCAAACGAAGGAACTTGATAGGGTCGCCGAAACGTTCATTAAGGATAATGGTGGCTCTCCATCTTTCTTGGGCTACAACAAGTTTCCAGCTTCCCTGTGCATATCGGTTAATGATGTCGTCGTCCATGGTTTTCCGAGCCGTTACGAGCTTCGGGATGGTGACATTATCTCAATTGATTGCGGAGTAAAATTAAATGGCTTTCACAGTGACAGCGCCTATACGTATCCAGTAGGAGACGTAAACACCGCAACCCGCCGATTGCTATCCCGGACAAAAGAATCACTTTATATCGGAATAGAAAAAGCAATTGAGGGAAATCGGGTAGGTGATATCGGATTTGCTATTCAAACGTACACGGAGAAATTTGGTTATTCGGTGGTTCGTGAATTAGTTGGCCATGGTGTTGGTCAGGACTTGCACGAGGCTCCGGAAGTGCCAAATTATGGTAAAAGAGGGCAGGGGCCCCAATTACGTGAAGGAATGATCTTGGCGATTGAGCCGATGATCAACTTTGGTAAGAAGGGAATTGTACAGGAACGGGACGGCTGGACGATTCGGACAGTTGATCGCAAACCTTCTGCTCACTTTGAACATACGGTAGCGGTACGTAAGGGAAAAGCGGAAATCTTGACAACCTTTGAATACATTGAAGCAGTCACCGCGAACACGAGCCTGATGGTCGAAACACCTGAACTGATGGCGGCATAAAGCGAACATGGCAAAGCAGAATTCTATAGAACAGGATGGTGTGATTTTGGAGGCATTATCAAATGCAATGTTCCGAGTCGAATTAGCGAACAAGCATGAGGTAGTTGCTCATATCTCTGGTAAGATGCGGATGAACTACATCAAGATTTTACCCGGAGATCGCGTGAAACTGGAAATGTCGCCCTATGATTTGAGTAAGGCGCGGATTGTGTATCGATACAAGTAAGAACGAAAAGAAAGAGTACATCTACCTCGATTAGATTATTGCTCTTGATTTTACTTCTTAACTATTAACTCTAACAAAGATGAAAGTTAAAGCGTCCATCAAGAAGCGTAGCGAAGACTGCGTCGTGATCCGTCGGAAAGGGAAACTGTACGTGATCAACAAGAAGAATCCCCGTTATAAACAAAGACAAGGCTAAGAATGGCACGTATTGCAGGTGTTGATATTCCAGATAAGAAGCGTGGCGAAATCGCGCTTACTTACATCTACGGCATTGGCCGCAGTCGGGCTAAGAAAATCCTGGTAGATGCAGGTATCAGTGTTGATAAAAAAGCCAGCGAGTGGTCGGATGAAGAAGCGAGCGCAGTGCGTAATGCTATTTCAAACGAGTACAAAGTTGAAGGTCAGCTACGTTCTGAAGTTCAGTTGAGCATCAAACGTTTGATGGACATCGGTTGCTATCGCGGCTTGCGTCACCGGAAAGGGTTGCCTGTCCGTGGCCAGCACACGAAAAACAACTCACGTACTCGGAAGGGTAAGCGTAAAACTGTTGCTAACAAGAAGAAAGTCACCAAATAATTAATTGGTCGTTTCGAATCATATATAGTCATGTGCGGTTACTCAACCTTTGGGTAGCAAATTATGACAGCTTATGATAATGACGATTACCTAACAAACAATGGCTCAAGCAAAACGCAAAGACAAAGCGAAAAAGCGGGTAGTAATTGTTGAACCCGTTGGCCAGGTACACATCCGGGCTACGTTCAACAATATTATCATTTCGATTACCAACATGAACGGCCAGGTTATCTCCTGGGCATCGGCGGGTAAAATGGGCTTCCGTGGCTCAAAGAAAAATACCCCATACGCTGCTCAAACTGCCGCTCAAAACTGCGCTACCGTTGCTCATGATCTGGGCATGCGTAAAGCAGAAGTATTCGTGAAAGGTCCAGGATCAGGTCGTGAGTCGGCCATTCGTACCATTCAGAATTCTGGTATTGAAGTTACGACAATTCGTGATATTACTCCGTTGCCGCACAATGGTTGCCGGCCGCCAAAACGTCGTCGCGTATAACTACGGATGGCATGAATAGGGGCAGGCGACATTTGGTTGTGTCTGTCCATTGTTTCACACTTATTCATTCATTGAAGAATGGCACGTTACACAGGGCCTAAGGCCAAAATTTCGCGCAAGTTCGGTGAGCCAATCATGGGCCCGAGCAAAGCGCTTCAGAAGAAAAACTACGGACCAGGTATGCATGGTCGGGGGCGTAAACGGAAACAGTCCGAATATGCACTCCAATTGCTCGAAAAGCAGAAAGTAAAATATACATATGGTATTCTGGAGCGTCAGTTCCGGGCATTGTTCCACCGGGCTCAGGTTCGTGAAGGCATTACGGGTGAAAACCTGTTGAAGCTGTGTGAAGCCCGTCTTGACAATACTGTTTACCGTCTTGGTATTGCTTCGTCACGCCGTGCAGCTCGTCAGTTAGTATCGCACAAGCATATTGTTGTTGACGGTGAAGTTGTCAACATTCCGTCTTACTCGTTGAAGCCAGGCCAATTGATTGGTGTTCGTGAAAAATCGAAATCGCTCGAAGCCGTTACATCCAGTCTATCCGCTCGTAATACAAAGCGTTATAACTGGGTTGAATGGGATAATCAGGAGCTAACAGGTAAGTTTATCAGCTATCCTGAGCGTGATCAGATTCCGGAGAACTTCAACGAACAGGCCATCGTCGAATTGTATTCGAAGTAATTAGGCTGGCAGAACTCAACCGGGTTCTGCTGGTTTTACTATAAATTGTTTATAGTCTGTGGTTTATGATTCCTGGTGATGGAACACATAGGCCAAATAGTATAAACTTGTTTCAGTCTTCACGCCAAGGCAGAGAACTGCTGTAAACGATACGAAACGTATGTCAATTTTAGCGTTCCAAATGCCCGACAAAGTCGTAGTGGAGAAAGCTGACGACTTTCACGGGGTGTTTGAATTCAAACCCCTTGAAAAAGGATATGGTGTGACAATAGGCAATGCGCTTCGGCGTATTCTGCTGTCGTCGCTGGAAGGTTACACGATAACAAGTGTAAAATTTCCGGGCGTGTTACACGAATTCTCCTCCATTGAGGGTGTTGTTGAAGACGTGACCGAGATCATCTTGAACCTGAAAATGGTTCGATTTAAGAAGATTTCGGACATGGTTGACAACAAAATTACAGTCAACATTAAGAAGCAATCAGTCCTGAAGGCTGGTGATATATCTAAGTTTTCGCCGTCATTCGAAGTGCTGAATCCAGAGCTGGAAATCTGCCACATCGATGATACGCGTGATTTAGAAATGGAAATTTTTGTGGAAAAGGGTCGGGGTTATGTTCCGGCTGACGAACCACGGGCGAATGAACTGCCATTTGGGCATATTCCTATCGATGCTATTTACACGCCAATCAAAAACGTGAAGTATAGTGTTGAGAATACCCGGGTTGAGCAGAAAACAGATTACGAGCGGCTTTTACTGGACATCGAAACGGATGGATCAATTCATCCCGAAGAGGCTCTGAAAGGTGCAGCTTACATTTTGATTCAGCACTTCATGTTATTCTCGGATCAGACGATGACGTTTGAAACGGCGAAACCGGAAGAAGAAAATGTGGTGGATGAAGAAGTACTGCACATGCGGAAACTTCTTAAAACATCATTGGCTGATCTCGATTTGTCCGTTCGTGCTTACAACTGCCTAAAATCGGCGGATGTACGGACACTGGGTGATCTCGTTCGGTTAGAAATTTCGGACATGATGAAATTCCGCAACTTCGGTAAGAAGTCATTGACGGAGTTAGAGCAACTGGTTGCTGAGAAGAATTTAACGTTCGGTATGGACGTTGCCAAGTACAGACTAGACGAAGACTAACATAGTTTGTGGTTTGTAGTTTGTGGCTTAGTACCTACAGACTACAAGCTACGAACCACACACTTACAATAATGAGACACGGTAAAAAAGATAATCACTTAAGCCGGACACACTCGCACCGCGAAGCGATGTTGCAGAACCTGGCGGGTTCGCTCATTCTGCACAAGCGGATCGAGACGACCGTTGCGAAGGCGAAAGAACTACGTAAATTCGTAGAGCCAATACTGACTCGGGCAAAAGACGATACGCACCAGAATCGTCGGATTGTATTCCAGTCGTTGACCAACAAAGAAACCGTAAAAGAACTATTTGGAGCCGTAGCAGATAAAATTGCTAGCCGTCCCGGTGGTTACACACGGATTATAAAATTGGGCAACCGGCAGGGCGATAATGCAGAAACATGCCTGATCGAATTAGTTGACTTCAACGAAGTGCTGATCGCTGCCGCTGCTGATAAAGCTACTGCTACAACCAAAACACGTCGTAGCCGTCGGGGTAGTGCCCGTCCGGCATCGGATGAGATTCCTACGGCTGAGGTTGTTGAGGATACACCAGCCGCTGAAGCGGCTGCTACGGAAGCTACTCCCGTGGCTGAAGCACCAGCTAGTGCAGGGGACGACCTTACCATCATTGAAGGCGTTGGTCCTAAGATAGCTGAGCTGTTAAACAATGCCGGTATTACTACCTTCGCTCAATTGGCAGATGCTGATGATGCGACGGTTCAGCAAGTACTGACAGAAGCTGGTTCACGTTTCAATGTGCATGATGCAACAACCTGGAATGAACAGGCTGCCTTAGCACGTGACGGTAAGACAGACGAACTGAAAGAGTTACAGGATCGTTTGAAAGGTGGAAAAGGAGAATAGTGATCGACCAATACGTCATATAGAATTGGGTTAACCGTTATGGGTTAACCCTTTTTTTTAGTCTAGTCAAGTCAAAAAAGTATCCATGAAACATACGCAGCAGCCAGAAGCCTTATTGGTTTTACAAGATGGTACCGTATATCGGGGACTAGCTCTCGGTAAGAAGGGAACGGCCGGGGGAGAAATTTGCTTTAATACCGGCATGACCGGTTACCAGGAAATTTATACCGATCCATCCTACTATGGTCAGATCGTTATCAATACAACATCACACATAGGCAATTATGGGGTATTAAATAATGCTGAGCAGGAGTCAAACAGCGTAAAGATTCGGGGAATGGTTTGCAATTTCTTCTCGAATATTCATTCACGGTATACGGCTGATGGTTCTTTGCAGGATTACTTCGAACGAGCGGGAATTGTAGGTATTCATGGTGTTGATACCCGGCAACTTGTCCGCTATATTCGTTCGAAAGGCGTTATGAACTGTATCATCTCGTCGGAGATTCTTGATCCTGTCGTCCTGTTAGCTGAGTTGAACAAGGTACCTGATATGGCCGGTCTTGAGCTCTCGTCGGAGGTTAGTACGAAGGAAGCGTATGAGTACGGAGATCCGGAGGCAGAACTACGAGTGGCCGTACTTGATTTGGGCGTAAAACGCAGCATTCTGACGAATTTCAACGAACGCGGTGTCTTTTGTAAAGTGTTTCCTGCCAAGACGCCTTACGAGGAACTGGAGAATTGGAAACCGAACGGTTATTTTATCGCTAACGGACCGGGCGATCCATCGGCGATGCCCTATGCAGTCGAGACGGTAAAACAGGCATTGGATGCTGAGACGCCTTTGTTTGGCATTTGTCTAGGCCACCAGATTCTTTCGCTAGCCAGCGGTATCTCAACCTATAAAATGCACAACGGCCATCGTGGGCTCAACCATCCGGTAAAAAACCTGATCACAGGCCATTGCGAAGTGACATCGCAGAACCATGGTTTTGCCGTGCAGGCAGAAGAAGTCATGGACCACGACAATGTGGAGCTTACGCACGTCAATCTGAATGATAAGACAATTGAGGGTATTCGTCGGAAAGACAAGCCTGCTTTTTCGGTACAGTATCACCCTGAATCATCACCGGGACCGCACGATTCGCGCTACCTGTTCGATCAGTTCGTGGGTATGATGAAGGAATAGTAAAAAAGCCTGGACGAGTCCAGGCTTTTTTTATTGAATGAAGGCATGTGGCCTATCTGTTTCCTCGCCAGAACTCGCGGCTCCAGAGTCGTTGAAATAGCCAATTTCTGGTGCGGAGTGCTATCGGCAAGTACGCGTGAGATTGTTTAATTGATTGTTGATAATAGATATCATCATCCGTCAGGACGAGTGATTCGTAAGAATCTCCTTGCATTACGGTCAAGTCGGCAAACGGCAACTCAGGAAGCCAGTTCGGATGCTTTGCCGCCAAATGCACTTTCAACAAGGCGTTTATAGTTAAGATGGTGTTCGGCTGATAACCTGCCCTGAACTGCTTCTGCGACACACGAAGGGCATAGGCTAAGTAAGCTTTCAACAACCTGGGACCTTCATTCGTTGCTTCCCCGGTGGTTAATTGATCGGGCCATAAGCTAGTGACCACGTAAACTTGCTCACGCGCTCTCGTGACGGCTACATTCAGGCGGTTAGCACCACCCTTGGTGTTAAGGCTACCAAACTGCATCGACAACCTGCCGCGTTCGTCAGGGGCATAGCCAATGGAGAAGACAATAATGTCACGTTCATCACCCTGCACATTTTCGATATTTTTAACGAATAACCGTTCGCTGCGTTCTTTGTCCGGTTCAACCGCGTTCTTACTTGGCGGAAAAGCCCCCTCTTCCACTTGTTCCAGCATCTCTTGGATCAGTTGCTGTTGCTGATAATTGAACGTAACAACGCCAACTGAGCAACCGGGCCTGCCGATGGCTAGCTGATCAAGTAATTTTAATACCGCTTCTGCTTCAGCACGATTTGTATTCTGGTGCCAAACGCCTTTAACGTTCAAATAGTGAATGGCCGGTTCCTGCTGGTTGACATCGTCAAAATAGGGGAGAAGCTGTAATTTGTTCTGGTAAAAATGTTCGTTCGAGAACGTGATCAAATCCAATGATCGACTGCGGTAATGCTCCGTCAGGGAAATTTGAGGTAACTCTTGCGCAGCCAATTCAAGTAGCGATTCGACTTCAAGGGCGGCAGCAATCGTTTCGTCTTCCAGTTCAGACTCGCCCAGCTGAACGCGATAAAGATCACTGGGTCGTAGCTGTTGGTTGTCACCAGTGACGACCACCTGTTTCGCGCGGAAAATGGCCGGGATACCATTCTCCGCGAAACACTGCGACGCTTCATCAAAAATGACTAGATCAAATAGGCCTTCCTGTAACGGAAACATGGCCGATACGGCCTCCGGTGAGGCCAACCAACAAGGAATCAGCTTAAACACCTCATCGGCAAACGTATTCATAAGTTTCCGAATGGGCCAGATGTTACGCTTCTTGGTCGTCTGATGAAGGAGATCACGATACGTGACAATATTGTTCAGGCGATTAAACGTCAGATTTCGATACGTCTGCTCCCGCAGCTTAACCAGTAAGATATCCCTGCTTAATGATTGTTTGCGTTGAACGCTTTCCTGTAACACCTCTTCCGTCTGTACCAGCCTAAGCGAGGATACGCTACTCAATTCGGGGTGTTTGCGTTCTATGTGATCGATCCAGGCCAGACGAAGGGAGTTTGTGAAGGTGTCAACCCAATCAGGGGAGTCAACCGTTTTGAGTCGTTCAAACACGAGTTGTTCCTGGGCGGAGAAGGTCTCCAGGAGTCGGTCCGACTCAACCAATAAGTCGAAATCCTGTCGAAGTGACTGCCTGAGTACAGCTGTCGAAGCCTGGTTCTGCCAGATATCTGCCAGCTGATTTTCCGTCAAATAAACTTGCGAGCTTACTTGTTGTGTTATTACGACATTGACAAGAGTAAGCAGTTGATTAACCGTGTCACGGAATGTCGTTCTTGTCAACCAGGCCGATAAAGGTAATTGACGAAGTACCTGAATCGCGGCCAAACGCTCAACAAGATGAATCGCGCGCTGGAGTACACGCAAACTGGTTGGCGAGTCCGAGAGGGGTAGCGAAGCCAGGATGGGGGCAGCCTGCTGTTTGCTAGCTTCTACCTCGATTCGTTGAGCAATCTTACGTTCCAGCGTTCGTAAGTCCTGCTCTGACAAAGTCAGGTTATTGGATGTCGCTACCGCCTGAAGTTGGGTCTTACCCCCATTAATCAGTTGCCACCAGTTCCAGCGTATCCACGATGAGCGAGCTTGTCGCGCATCATTCAGCATCGTACTGAAATTTGGTATGTCGGCAACAGACAGACTTGATTCAGGTCCAGGATGAGCCAAGGCTGCTTCCCAGTCAGTGGCTAGTGCTTCGAATCGTACTTCGCTGACAGCAAAGGCTGAGTGCGTTGGATTGTTCCGTAAATAATGAACGAGCGGCCAGAACTCTGCTTCGCCAGCCGTATCCAGAAGCGTCAGTAATGCTGTGAGATCCCAATCGTGCGCCGACCAGTCAGCCAGCTGAGTTAACGTCAATGCCTGACCGAGGATGTCAGTAGTTTGTGTATTCGTAAGCTGAGCCGTAACTGCCCACTGGTCAATAGCCTGATCGGCCTTGGTTAAGTCTGATGGAGAGAACTGGCTAAATCGTACGCGATCATGCCAAGGATGAGTTACGGGCAGGCGTTGCCGGTAATTGGATAAGATGCGTAACCGCTCAGTGAAGTTATCCACACTGTCAACACGGAAATGTGGATAACTTTCCGATACGTCAATAGTGGGAGCGGCCGGATCAGTCGTTAAGTAGAGTTCTTTAATCGAAACCCCGCAGTCGTCAATCGTGAAAAGTGCCTCTTTGATCGCTTGAAGGGCCGCAACCGACTCATCGATTCGGCGGCTCTCCTGATCAAAATTTCGCTCGAGCAACACCGCGTTCAAGCTGTTATTCTGTTGCTTATACCTATCCAGTTGTTCGATCTGCCCGGCAATTTGGGCATAAAGCGCCCGACGATCATCCTGAAAATCATGGATCAACGCCAGAAAAGAAGCCATGCCTACCTGTCGAAGACGTTCCTGTACGACGTCGAGCGCGGCCCGTTTCTGACAAACGAGCAACACCCGTTTACCGTTGGCCGCGGCATCGGCCATCAAGTTGGCGATAAGCTGTGATTTACCCGTGCCGGGCGGTCCCTGCACAACCAGCGACTGACCTGATTTTACTGCTCGTAAAGCGGCCTCCTGCGACGCATCGAGCGGTAGTGGTGTATGGATTTTAGTCTCGGGCAGCGCGCGGGCAGATGGTGACTCAGCAGCCGAAGAGAACAACCCAAAATCGTTAGCATCCGCTGTATCATCTGCCGAATTTTCAATTAGTGCGTCATAATCAGGCACGAGAAATGACCCGGCTTGAGGAAAGATGCCTAGCACTGCTTCCTGATACAGCTTCAGCTCGCCCGTTCGCTCCAGTTGCCCGAGACTTTTGGCTGTTTGGTTATCGAAAAAGTGAAGCGTATCGGTAAAGAGATCCTGATTGAAGTTAATCTCCAGCGGACTTGACTTCAGCCATTCGTAGAGCTGGGTACGGAAGACGAGCGGATCGCGGTCAAACTCATCGACTGTCTTATCGAGGATATCGTCCGGAATTTTAACCTGATTGAATTGACCATATGCCAGCGCAAACGTTGGATTTATAAACGCAGATTCGTCACCACGTCTTAATAATTTCCAGAACTTACCCTGCTGCTCGACCTGCACAGGAAAAAAGAGTAATGGCGCATGAATGACCGTGTCGTCCAGAAACTTACCCCGCACGAACGGCCAGCCAACGTATAGATCTTCCGTACCACGCTCTTCGGTTATGAACGTAGCCGTACGGGCAATACGCCGAATTCGCTTACTGACGTCGTTGCTGCGTTCCTGCCTGGCATCCAGTACTTCGCATACGGTTAGTGAGTGTTTTCTGGCAAGCAGTTCAGCCACTAACGTGAAGGATGATTTGTTGAGCAGAAAATCAGCATCATGCAGATCCAGGAACTGGCTGGCTGGCAGACTCGTCAGGAGTAACGACCGGTTTCGGCTGCTCAGGTTGGTCAGGCGTCGGCGAAAGGCACGGAGAATAGCTGAACGACGATTCATTCGGTTAGTTTAACGGACTATGACACCCCAGGGGCGTAAACGCAAAGACACAGTCCGTCAAAATAACCATAAAACTTATACGGGGTCGCCAGTCGATTCGGATTTCTTCTCTGGAATCAGTAACGAGGCTAGAATACTAACGCCCAAAATACCGACGATGATGTACAAGGAATAAACGGGTTGGAAACCAATTCCGGCGAGCCAGTGCTCTGCCAGCATTTTAGCGCCAATAAAGGTCAGCAGAACCGCCAGGCCCACTTTCAGGAAGCGGAACTTGCTCATGATGCTCGATAAGAAAAAGAACATCGACCGTAACCCCATGATGGCGAACACATTCGAGAAGAAAACAATGTAGGGATCCTTTGTGATCGAAAAAATGGCCGGTATAGAGTCAACGGCGAACACCAGATCCGTAAAGGCCACTACGATAACGATGATGAACAGGGGCGTTACAAATAGCTTATGATCGGACTTCCGGCGGATGAAGAAGTTGTCCGATACGTTACGGCCATAAACGTTCAGGTACTTGCTCGCGAACCGAACGACGGGGTGCTTGGAAGGGTCGATCTTTTCATCTTCTTCACCCTGAAAGAACAGTTGAATGCCGGTGTAGACTAGGAAGGCACCGAACAGATACATAATCCACTCGAACCGTTGAATGAGGGCCGAACCGAGAAAAATAAAGACAAAGCGTAGAATGATAGCTCCCAGAATTCCCCAAACCAGAATTTTCTTGTAGTAACGCTGATGAACCCCGAACGAGCTGAAGATCAGAATAAAGACAAAGATGTTATCGGCTGATAGCGAATACTCGACCAGATAACCCGTGATGTATTCCAGCGACATGTTGTTCTGAAAGCGCTCCAGACTGGCGGTAAAATCACCCGGCACTAATTTTACGTGGCTGGCATACCGCCCCCGAACTTCCTCGAGTTTGGCCATATCGGTAATGCCATGAACGAGGTAGCCGAAATTCTTCAGGAAAAAATAGAACCCAATGGACAAGGCAACCCAGATGGCACTCCAGATAGCCGCTTCCTTAAACTCGACAACGTGACTTTTTTGTTTGGTGAACGCTCCCAGGTCGATGGCCATGATGAGCAGAACAAAAGCAGCAAAGGCTAGAAAAAACAGGACTTCGTTAGATAGCATGATCAATAAGGCAGACAGAGAATCAACACCTTGACGGCGAAAAAGTTGACTTTAATCGACAAATCTACGTCCAATCCGCTGAAGCTACTGGCTTCGTTCTGCAAAAAATTGGCATAATGCCAGCAACCCGTTAGTTTTGGACTATGTTTAATAATAAAAAAGTTATTGTCGTGATGCCCGCCTACCGGGCAGCGCTGACATTGGGACGTACCTACCACGAAATCCCGTTTGATCTTGTTGATGATGTAATTCTGGTCGATGATGCCAGTCCTGACAATACGGTTGACGTAGCTCGGCAATTAGGTATCCAGCATGTGATCCGACATGACCGGAACAAAGGCTACGGCGGCAATCAGAAAACCTGTTATGCCAAAGCGCTGGAACTGGGCGCTGATATTGTTGTAATGCTACACCCTGATTATCAATACACACCAATGCTGTTGCCCGCCATGATTTCCATCATCGGCAATGGCTTGTATCCAGTCGTTTTTGCCTCCCGGATTCTGGGGAAAGGGGCACTCAAGGGTGGTATGCCCATGTATAAATACATTGCCAACCGGTTTTTGACGCTGGCTCAGAATGTACTGATGAACCAGAAACTATCGGAATACCATACCGGCTACCGGGCTTTTTCGGGCGAAGTACTACGCAGTCTGGATTTTACGCATAACTCCGACGATTTCATTTTTGATAACGAAATGATCGCCCAGATTTTTTATAAGGGTTATGAGATCGCTGAAGTGACCTGTCCTACCAAGTATTTTGAAGAAGCCTCATCAATCAATTTTCGCCGAAGTTCGATCTATGGATTGGGCGTTCTGCGCACGTCTTTATACTATTTTCTTACGAAACTAGGGCTAATGCGCTGGAAGATTCTGACGTAGCATAGGCATTACCTACCGCTGACTCATCAACCATCGCTTCGAGAACCATTGCTTCTAACGTCAGACCTGGCCCGAAAGCGCAACTCAGAATATTGGGCCGATTGGGATCGAATTCAACGGCTCCCGACCGAAGGTCGTCCCAGACCGATTTCAGCACGAATAGTACCGTTGCCGATGACATGTTCCCAAATTGCTTCAGTACGTTATAGGCATAGTGGTCGTCTTTTGCCGTAATGCCAAGCTGCTCTTCGATGACCTCCAGAATTCGACGGCCACCAGGATGCAGGGCATACTGACCAATATCGGCTAACGACAAATCGCACTGGGCGAGCAGCCGCTTCATAAGCTGTCCGATGCCGCGCTGAATGTGGTTGGGCACTTCAGCCGTTAGGGTCATTTCAAAGCCAAAATCACTAATGTGCCACGCCATGGCATCCTTACCTTCGGGCAACAGGTCACAGTAGAATGACCGAAGCCGGAACGATTGTTCGGGCCGCGGCTTACTTTCGACCAGAACAGCCGCTGAACCATCCGCAAACAACGCATTTGAGAGGAGATAGTCCGTTTCGGTCTTTTTCTGGAAGTGGATAGTGCATAATTCGACACAAACGACCAGCACTTTGGCGTCCGGCTCTGACCGGACAATTGCGTTTGCGGCTTTCAGTCCATTGAACGCACCATAGCAGCCCATGAAATTGATCGCCAGTCGTTGCGTTGTTGTTGGCAGGCCAAGGGCTTCAATGATCTCAATATCCGGCCCTGGCGCATACAAACCCGTACAACTGACCGTAATAAGATGCGTAATGGTTTGCGGATCGAAATCGGGGTAACTGGCAAAGCAACTCTCAATCGCTTTTAACGCTAACGGTACAGCTTCCTGACGGTAAATACCCATTCGCTGGGTCACCGTCGGAAACGGTTCCATACCCGGCGTGTTCGGATAAAAGGTAAACTCGCCCATCGACCGCGTATAATCGGCCATGACCGTATGCCGCTTCTCGATACGCGTGTAGCGGTACAAGGTCATTAACCGACGCCGATCACGTTCATCAAATTGAAGGAGGTCGGCCATAAACTCGGCTGCATGTTGTTGAGAAGCGTAATAAGCTGGTACGGCGGTACCAATAGCGTTGATATAACCGTCTGATTGAGATTGCATTAGAGCCATTCGCCGGAGCGTTCATTTATTCTGGAGTGCCATTGGTGGTATAACTATGCTGATTGCCGAAAGTTCTTTAAATTGAGGCTTCTATCAAAAACAAGCCATGACCGCCCGTACCATTTGGCTACACCTGCGCGTACCCTTCTCCTTTTTCCTATTGCCGATGTTCTGGTTTGCCGTCAGCCAGTCTCCCTCGCCCGACGTTGATAAGTCAATAGTAGTACTACTGGTCGTCCATCTACTGCTCTATCCGGCCAGTAATGCGTACAATAGCTATTTTGACAAGGATGAGGGCAGTATCGGTGGTCTGGAAACACCGCCACCCGTTGACAAAGACTTGTACTGGGTATCGTGGGTGCTGGATGGTATCGCCTTATTGCTTGGCATGTTCGTTAACTGGTCTTTCATACTGTATTTGCTCGTCTATGGATTCGTAACAAAAGCCTATAGTCATGATCGTATCCGACTCAAAAAGTACCCGATTCTTAGCTGGTTCCTGATCAGCATTCTCCAGGGTGGGTTGACCTATACCATGACCTATATAGCCATTAATGATTTACCAGTATCGACCATTACGGAGCCTAAGCTTCTGTTCGGCGGGTTACTGGCTACGTTAAATCTGATGGCGTTATATCCTGTCACCCAGGTTTACCAACACGAAGAGGATGCCAGCCGGGGTGACATGACCATCAGCCGGATGCTGGGTGTGCGGGGAACGTTTGTTTGTGCGGTTGTGCTCTACTCGCTGTCTCTGGTTGGCTTTTACCGGTATTTCGAGGGGAGTTACGTTGTGTTGATCTATCTGGCGTTCTTGTTACCGGCAGTCGTTTTCTTTTTGCGTTGGTTTTGGCGGGTGTACCAAGACAGTAGTTTCGCGAATTATCGTACAACTATGCGCATGATGTGGATCTCGAGTATCGGTCTGAACAGTTTTTTCTTAGTTTTAATCGCTCTAACTCATTCGTAATCAGTTTTCAGAGAAAATTTAGACAAAAAATGATGATTTTTTTTCGGTGATAGACTTGACAAACGACCAAAACCTTCTAATTTTGCATCCACAATTCGCCGAGGTAGGGCGGATGACAAAATGCGAAAGTAGCTCAGCTGGTAGAGCGCGACCTTGCCAAGGTCGAGGTCGCGGGTTCGAACCCCGTCTTTCGCTCCACGAAAAAAGGCACCGACCAACGGTGCTTTTTTCGTAAATGTCCGCTCCGGTGGAGAATGGAATGCCGGGATGGTGGAATCGGTAGACACGCCGGACTTAAAATCCTGTGGGCCTCAAGCCCGTGCGGGTTCGACTCCCGCTCCTGGTACAACGCCCTCTAAAAAGGGAAAACGAACGCTTAGTAAAAGCCCTGATAATCAGGGCTTTTATTGTTTTAGTGCTTTTCAGTTTTCTGTTGATTTGATCTTGTTTTATTGCTTTTTGTTACTCATTTGGTACTTGGTTTTGCAATTTATTTGTATGTTTATCAACGGATTACAACATCCAAACAGAGGTAAAATAGGGTACGGCTATCAAACTCAGGAAAAAGCCGTTAGCAAGCGGTAAACTCAGCCTCTACTTAGATAATTGGGATGGGCTTACGATGGTGCGATGTAAAAATTTTGCAGTGGAAACACATTCATGGATGCTCTCTCTAAATGACTCAGTAAAAAACAGGCAAGCCCGTTATCATCAACCTTAATCCTACTTCAATACGGCTCTCAGGACAGAAAGGCAAGCCAGAGGAGGCCGTTTTTACTCTCCCCTCTCATACAGGAACGTTGAATGCATTACGTTACTGAAGAGACCGGGTGAGCATTAACAGAACTGTTACATTCCATGTCGCGCGCCACTCGTTTGCAACTAATCTATTGATCTACGAGACCGATGTTAAAACGGTTTCTTCTCTCTTGGGACACACCAGTCTAGAGCATACACACAAGTATGTCAGGGTTGTTGAGTCTCTCAAACAAAACGCTGTTAATCGTCTACTTGAGATTGATCTGTGATCCTAAAATGGCAATGAGTTACGAAGAGATTAGTGGCTTAATCAAAGAGATAGATAACTTGGTTTGTGGTGAAGGAATCTACTTGTCTACTTGGTACTTAGATGAGAAAGAGGAATTTGGCCAGATGCTGCACAGCGCATATTACAGTAGCTGGTGGAGTGATAATCAACTGAAACATATTTATGATTATGAGAATTATTTAGAAAATAAACTCCTGACGTCTACGTATGAAGAAAGAAAAGTGACTCTTGCAAAACACAAGGAACTTTGGCTAACGCTAATCCAAAAAAGCGAGATGTCCAATGTCTATCATACTCCCAATGACAAGGACTTATATAATCGTCTCATACCTTTAGCGAGAGCAGAATATGTGATTCCCCTAAACTCATATAATTTCATTCCAGAAAAGCTTTTAGAAGCACATAAACTTGACCCTTCAATTGAGTTGGTTAGGCATGAAGTTATGTCATTTGTAATTATATGGAAGAAGGAACTGATAAGACGTTACCATCTTATTAATCATTTACAGGATATATACACAACAGGGGGGGGCACTTGCAATGATTGGTTGGAATGGACTATAGACTCAAAACAGATAAAACAATTAATATCCTTAATTAAACGATATTTTTTAAATAGAACTGATACAGACTTGATTGTAAATATTCTTATAGGTCAGGAGCAGGGAAATATCGTATGGGTCAAAAGTACAGAAGCTCTTGTCCACTTATTCACTCTTCTTGTTGAAAAAAACTATCTTATAACAAGAGATTGGGGAATGGTATTAACCCGTCGTTTGATGTTTTATAGCAAGCAAGGCAACCTTATTAACAATAGAAATATAAATGCGACACTTTATAGAATTAGAAATAAGGAAATTGTATCAAGAGAGCAAAAGTTAATAACGAAAACTATCGAGAGATTTGATCTGATAAGGTAATTATAACCAAGTTGCGGTCCCGGCTTATTTTGTAAGTATTTGATTATTAATTAAATGTAGTTATTTTGTTTATCTCGTAGTAGGTACTTTGCTTTTTATGCCATTTTCTCTATTTTCTTTGCTCTCGTTATAACATTGTTTAGTTAACCGGGCTTGCAAGTCCATTTTTTCAAACGTTTAAACCGTCTGAAGGATGGATACAATCACAATGAGCGGGGCTGATCTTAGCCAGCAGTTACAGGAGCATGGGCAACAGTTGGCCCGTATTAAACGGCTATTGGCCAGACAAAAGGAAACGCTGATCTTAGAGGAGGATTCAGCCTATTCAGGTAGTAGTAAGAGCTACATCTATGAGCTGACCTCAACGGGGGCTATCCCGCATTACAAGCCAGAATGTAAAACTATTTACTTCGATCGAGCTGAGTTAGTCAGTTGGCTAAAGCGTAATCGGGTTAAGACCGTTCAGGAAATTGAACAGGAGACCACAACTTTTGTACTGGTAAAGGGGCAAAAAGGAGGGGTAAGCAAATGAACTATATAACTGCTTACTACCGCTTTGAGGTTCTGGCTAAAGAAATCAGAACAATGAATGGGTTCAAGAGTCCAAACCGCTTGGATTGCACCCTAACGCATGACCCTACAGGGCATGGATTACTGCCACTTTTTCAGCGCAAAAATGGGATGCTGTTTTTCTACCTCATTCCTGCAAAGGAAGTGGTGAAGGCCAACAGTAAGCGACGGGCAACGTATGTTCTGGGGGACGGTAATCAAAACCTATCTTCCTTATACTTCGAGCATTCTGAGTTATCTCATTTGGCCTATGGGTACTGCAATGGCAAAGAACGTTTGAGTGATGGTCGACCAAACCCGGCTATGCCCTACAAACATGACGCTTTGCTAATGGTGTGTAATTGGCCTCAGCAGGTTATTGAGATATTGATTGTTAAGAACGGGAAACCGCTTATTGAGAATCTTTACAACCTGTTGATTGATGGGAAGTTTGACGAGGAGTTAAGCCAGCTTAAGAAGTTGGCAAGGCCGTACTACCCGTACAAGATGCCCTGAGCTATTATGATACGGCTCATTTGTTTTTGCCAGCAGAACGGGCGGGGAGAGTGGATCTCCCTGCTTACGTTTCTGCCTCACTAGAGCGCATTACAGAACACTATCACGCCAATGGCCAGCAATCAATAAGCGGTTACTTCAACAACCTCAGAGTAAATACGGGCGGGGCGGGTGTATCAGTCAAAGGTAGTCTAATCACAGTAACAACTTTGGCAACTTAACCAGACAGGATACTCAGCGAGTAATTGAACAACTCTGATGCACTCCGCCTGCCCATCAACCGGGCCAACGTTGGTCGGGTCGATGTGTGCAAAACCATGTTGACAAAGCACCCGCCAACGGTGTATCTGGCTGAGTTGGGTTTGTGCCAA
The DNA here is from genome assembly GCF_010747415.1 of Spirosoma agri. Lineage (NCBI taxonomy): Bacteria > Pseudomonadati > Bacteroidota > Cytophagia > Cytophagales > Cytophagaceae > Spirosoma > Spirosoma agri. The sequence continues at coordinate 254,450 of NZ_JAAGNZ010000001.1, forward strand.
TCCAATACTATGCCCGTTTAGGTCAGCCTAAGAGCATCCGTTACCAGAATGGTAAGCGATGGCATTCTACGATAAACAGGCAGAGGGCAAACATGCGGGTTTAATGATACCGGCTATTTAATCCGATAAACCTTTCGTCAGGAGAAATAGTCTGATCGTCCGCTTGCCAGATAGCTGTGGCCGTGTGATCAACTGAAGAGCCGCCGATCGAACTGCAACCGCCTAAATAAGCGCGAAAACGGCTAATGAACAGGTGTGATACAGCGGAAATTTTCGACCAATTGGGGTCGCTAGCGCTTTTAAAGGCAAGACGTAGCAAAGGGATCACGGGATTAAAGTCGTTTGTGGCTTGTTCCACCAACGGCTTAAGTCCCGTGATCCCTTTACCGACTGTCTCTACAAAAATCAAGTTTACCGACTGCTGAACGAGTTCTTTGAAAAATTACTGCTTGCCTTACCTCTTCCTCGTGCGCTTGTTTCTGGATAGGAGGGTAAACGCAACGGTCGTTATGGCGGCTCCAATGAGCACTTTCTTGATCAGGCCGTTTCGATCATATTTCCAATCGGCTTGCATACCCTTCTCGGCAAAAATGTTGGGCACACGACCTCGTCTAAAATCATCGACAATGCCTTCCACCACGTTGACCCGGTCAGCCAGCAATAACGGTAACCAGTGGCCGTATTCAGACTCACTGAATCGGAACGCAAACCGACGAATCTGACCGCTAAGTCCTGAAGGCGGAGTGGATGTACCAAATACCGCACTAACAGTAGGCCGTTCGATGGAGCGAAGTACTTCAATGTCGACGGGTTGTTGTTCTGGCCGATCCCAGGTATGCCCCGTCTGCTCATTGTCGGTACGTAGTTTGATGGGATAGGTGGGATCGTTTTTAGGGTCCGCATCAATGCCCCAGCCCAGAATATGTGAATAATCCTTTGCTTTCTCTTCTATCGTTTCCATGATACGTTGGGTTTAGCTTTTGGTCGAAGGGATGAGAACGGGCTTGATGCAGTTGTCCAGCTTATTGGCAAAAATGTTGTAAGCATCCGCCACATCCTCCAGCGGCACCCGGTGGGTAATCATCGCTTTAGGATTGAGAATACCGTTTTGCACATGCTCAATTAGCCGGGGGAGCAACCGTTTTACCGAAGCCTGATTCGCCCGAATCGTAATGCCCTTGTTCACGACGTTTCCGATCGGGACCAGATTGTCGGTAGGACCGTAAACGCCGACGATCGAAACAATACCCCCTTTTTTAACGGAGTTGATCGCCCAGTGCAGGGCCGTTGCCGAACCGGCCTGTATCAGTAACTTACGTCCGGTGATGGTTTGCAGAGCACTGCCAGCCGCTTCCGCGCCTACCGCATCAATACAAACGTCCGCGCCCATCCAATCGGTTATTTTCTTGATGAATACCACCGGGTCGTCCATCTCCGTGAAATTGTAGGCCTCACAAGGCGCGTAATTGCGCACGAATTCCAGCCGGTATTCGACCTTATCGAGTACAATGACGCGTCCGGCTCCGAACAACCAGGCGCACCGGGCGGCCATAATACCCACCGGGCCCGCCCCAAAGACCACAACTGTATCGCCCGGTTGTATACCGCCCATTTCAGCCGCCTGATAGCCTGTTGGTACAACGTCCGTTAAGAGAACGGCATCATCGGGGTCCATATCCGGCGGAATAACTGTTGGGCCAAAATTGGCGTAAGGGACCCGAACATATTCTGCCTGACCGCCATCATAGCCACCCGCTGTGTGCGAATAGCCGAAAATGCCGCCTACTGCCGAGGCCTGCGTATTTGACTCGTGACAGTTACCATAAAGGCCTTGCTGACAAAACGTGCATTTTCCGCAGGCAATGTTGAAGGGAACCAGTACCTGGTCACCAACCTTGATCTTGTGTACTTCTGGCCCAATCTGATCCACTATGCCAATAAATTCATGGCCAAAGGTCATCCCAACGCGTGTGTCGGGAACGTTGCCGTTGTACAAATGGAGATCAGAGCCACAAATACAGGAGCGCGTAACCCGTATAATAGCGTCCTCGGGGTGCTTGATCTCGGGGTAAGGTTTGGAATCAATGCGGACTCGTCGAGGCCCCCGGTAATTCATGGCTAACATAGGCTGCGTTCTGATTAGTTGTTCGATTTATTGATTCGTTCCACTTCCTGATGATTGACGGCTCATCTTCGCGCCGGATTTCTTACTCGGGCTGGTGCCTCCCTGACCGCCCGTCGATGAACCGTTTCCTACGGAAGATCGAGGGGTAGTCGGCGAGCCGCTTTTAGCGTCTGCGCGGCTTTGCCGTTGTTCCTTATCTTTCGAGTAGGGAACGCCGTTGCCTTGCGTCTGGCTCGTATTGGCTTTTTCGGCATAATTTACGGGTGCGGCCCCGCGTTGCCCTTTGCTGACGCTACCCGACTGAGCCTGACCACTTAGTTGGCCGCCCAGTACAAGGAACGTGATTATAGCTGCAATTTTTTTCATGTGTTGAGTCGCCAGCTTACACTGGGCTTTACTGGGTATTCGTGGGTTACATTCGGTCTAACCAACGGCTATATGGCAGGAAGACACGTAAAGGACCGATTCCCGGTTAGGCAAAGGCTAGTTCGTACAAGTGTCACGACATCGGAGCTTGACTAGTCTCTGGGATCTCGCTTGTCGCTTATCGAATCGATAACCAGCTTCGCCAAACTGATCGAGCCTTGCTTTATTGTTGCTATATCACCGGGCATCTGGGCCACTACGCTGAACACATGGTTATTGAACAGTACGTGCAGGGATTTTTTGCCCGGCTCCCAAATGGCTTTATCGCCTACTCCGCTTATAGCTTGACCGGTAGGCGTGTCTTTTGCCGTGGCGGTAAGGGGTGGCGTCGGGTGCGTTATACCTTCGAGGGGAGCTGATGGGTCGGCACCGCGCGTCGAATCCTGCTTCGCGGTGGCAGTTGTTGTGCTGGCTGGTACTTCCGCGCCCGTACCCGATGTGATTGGGCCAGACAGGGGCGGCTTGACGGCGGTATTCTGGTTGATCGCTTTATTGGCCTCCGGCTCGAACAACTTATTGAAAAAGTATTCCGACTGGTAGACCGATTCAAAGGGTTTTTCGCTTTCCAGATGGAAACCAATCTTGTTCGAACCCCACCGCAACTCACAACTATTAAGTTCGCTAACTTTCTCTAACTCTACCGTTTCACCTAACTGGAACAGATTCCGCACGAATTCTTCGGGCAGGTAGTTGCAGGGTTCCTGGTAATGATAATCGGTGCTGAGCAGGTAAACTCCCGTAACTCGTCGAGCTTCGTGCGCGTCCCCCAAACCAGCGGCACTGCCGGTATCCATGTTATCGCGGTCTTGCGTCGAGCAGGCGACTAAACTCATCCCGAGAAGTAATACGTTTAGTTGTCTCGTGCTCATTCCTGAAAAATAAAAAGTAACAGACCGATTGGTTGATTGTACAACTGCCCCGCTCAGAACTAGCCCCACTCTGTCAAGGCTATTGTGAGGATTCGGTCACGAGGCCCGCAGGTACTTTCAATCGTTAATCCGTTACCTCATTTCAGATCATGTCCTTCAATCATTTACGCAAAACCAGCGGTAGTGCAGTCGGTTGTGCGCTGGAGTTTGCCATCCTTTAGCCGACTCCAGCACTACGGTTTGATCCAACCGATGCTTGTTTCATTTATAAATCCAGTACGATATGAAACCAATACCAACAAGAGTTCACGGATTGCTCGACTACACGACGGGCGCACTGTTTATGGCATCTCCCTGGCTGCTTGGCTTTGCCAGCAATGATGCAGCCCGTCGTGTTGCTGTTGGTACAGGGATTGCCGTAATTGGTCTATCAACGCTGACAGATTATGAGGCCGGTTTGTCCAAACGAATTCCGATGGCTACTCACCTGACTGTCGATAGATAGAGTGGTGTGTTGGTAGCCGCTTCGCCCTGGTTGTTGGGGTTCGCCAAACGGATTAGCTGGCCACATGTTGCGTTTGGCTTACTCGAACTAGGGGCAGGATTAGTAACACAGAGCAAGCCTGCTTACGATCAATAAAGGCCGATCGAATATGTACTACTGCCGAGTCTGGGCTGGACAGACCCAACCGCTGGCTACCGGGAACCCTCTATTCAGGCACGTCGTCGTTAGTCCTTCTTGAAGTCAGCCAGTGTTCCCCGGATAACGGTGCGCAGCTTACTGTTTTTAAGTGCCAGATTTCCGTCTTTGTCGATCAGTTTGCAACTCATTGTTACCAGGAAAGGCGTATCCTTTTTATCGAACAACATCTTGGGCAATAAGCTCAGTGACTGACCCGGTTTGACTGTAACGGGAAATACAACCGGCGTGGTTGCCTGCTTCCTGATCAAGATCGGCTCGGGCTGATAACCCTGGGCAATTTCCTTACCATCGATTGACACCGTGTACCGCGTATCGGTAAATGTAAACGCGAACGTGTTGTCGTTGGTTATGGCTACTTTCGCAGCAACATCGGTGCGCTTTAGCCCCAGTTTGCCGAAATCGATGTCTTCAATTTTGATCTTCGGCAGGTAGTAGGTCGGTAACCGGCGCGTAATAGTTGGACTAAACGTGCGCTTACCCAGAATGGGTATATCCAGATCAAAGCGACTACGAATAGTGTAGGTCGTGCTGTCGATATCCTTCCTGTCTAACGTTTTCAGCACTTGCATCAGCTTTTTATTGAGCACGGTCACGGGCAGCGTCACATAGCTACTATCGCCTGATTCTATGGTAATGGGCTTTGCATACGTATCTTCGACGATGGGTGTGTTGGCCATCAAAATTGTATAAGACAGCCGACTGGCTTTAAAACCTACCGGTAATGGGTTGTCGATGAGCATCTTTACCGTCATCTTGATTCGGTCGTCATCGATATCGTCTATGCTGAGCGTACTCATCTCAAGCCGGGGTTTAAGCGTGTTGTCATACGGACCGCCTTCGGCCACAGCGTTGCTCTTCAACCGACTGTACCAGATATACGCACCAGCGATACCAATCAGCAGCAGTGCAAGCGCAATAATCCATCCTTTTTTCATAGCGTCCGTGGTCGTAAAATTTTGTTTAATTCTATAGGTATGCCCAGTTGTGTCAACTATGGCAAATGGAGTAGCCTGTCGTGTGTGTTAATCCCACGGTCGGGCATTTACTTGGTCGTGTGTAGATGCATATACGCCCTCTTCTCGCCGTTGCTACATCAGGTAGGCTGGCTAACGGGCCATTTGGCGTACGCGTTTTAATCTTGTGCCGGATGGTAAGCAGATAGAAGCTGCAGCTACAACCAGTTGTGTAGATAATAAGCAGGCCATCCTGTAAAAGAATGGCCTGCTTCATTCAGTCAAAAAAACGCTTCAGAAGAGCAACGGGATAAGTACCTGTTGGCCCATCCTGGCCCTCGCTTTACATTTTCATCTCGATTTGTTTCGCTACTTTCAAATGCGTTTTCACGAGTGGGTGCGCGGCTTTACCAATTCCTTTCAAACTGGCATCAGAGGCTGTTGAAACAACCGTTGACATCACTTTGTCGAGTTTTTCATGACCTTTCACACCACTTTCATCCATATACATTTTATCCAGAGCTGACCCCGAAGCACCCTGCATTTTGGTGATTATGGCCTGCGTTTCTGCGTCAGGCTCTGATGGTAAGATGACTCCTTTAGCACTGGCAATCTCCTGCAACTTTGCGGACAAACCCGTTTGTTCGTCTACTTCGGCCTGAGCGAATTGACGTACTTCAGGGCTGCTGGCTTTTTGTACTGCCACGCGGCTTACTTCCAGTTGCATCATACCGCCCTTGGCTACCTCCAGCATCAGGTTTTGGTCCGCACTGGAAAGCTTAGCTGGCGTGGCCGCTACCGCACTTACAGCCGCAGCTCCTTTTTTATTTTGGCTGTCAAATTCAGCCTTAGTTTCTTTACCGACCATCGTGGCCGTACCCGAACTCATGCTGCCGCTGTTCTGCTGGGCGAATGTCGCTCCGGTTACTAGCAAGGCCATCAACAGGCCCAGGCTCATTGATTTGGTTTTCATAACGTGCACTACTTTCTTGTGAGTTAACTACTAATTGGACCGGTCTAACGGTTAATCTTGTACGATTGTTTAGTGATGTATCATCCTGTGAGCGAATGAGTTCCGCTGTGACCGTTACCTAACTTTCGTCATCAATCACCAACCACAGACAGGAATGCCAGTGCTGGTCTTTTCCCCGGTCAGGTCTTGACATTCGCTCTCTTTTCGAAGGGCTTATACAACGAGAGTTCATACGAAAACGATGTTTTTTCGTCGGATTAACGCGGATAACTAAACTGGCCTTATTCTCCCGTTTCAGCGTCAGGTGCATCGACTGTTTAGATTCCGGGGACCTTTTCTGGCATAGACCAATGAACAACATCAGGACGGAGAGACCCGGAAGAATTTACTCTGCCAGCTTTGCCGCGATTGAAACCAAAATCTGTTCAGGAATGGCGAAGGAATGTGTCACATGCCCGTTCCTTCGAAGGTTCTATGCATTGTCAAACGATTCGGCCGAACGGAGGTAGTGTGGCGTGTATCCGTTAGCACCAACAAGCTACGGGCTTTAGAACCGCCAAGTGAACCAACACTAGTTTTAGGCAAGATCCACAAACAACGTATTCACAGCCCCCTTTCCCCGGTCAGAAACAAGCCTTTCCGGGATCGGACGCTGATATGCAGCCTAAAGCAGACCACAGTGAGTAGTCTTACCGGGGTTCAGGCAAGTTAACAGGACGTAAAGCACGGATCACCGGGGAGACTCCCGCATTGGTCGGGCCGTAGTGATTGCCTTTGACCGCGAAGGTGCTGATTTCTTACCTCAATGAAAACAAAGATGCGCAACAAACAGCCCGCTACGTAGAAGCAGCCGGCCAGAAAGCTGTGCTCGTGCCGGGCGACATCAGCGACGAAAGCCACTGTCAGCAGCTTATCCAGCGCGCGGTCGATGAATTGGGCGGACTGGATATTCTGGTCAATAATGCGGCCTTTCAGATGGCGCACGAATCGTTGCAGGAGATTTCTAGTGAAGAACTGGATCGCACGTTCCGGACGGTAGTCCGGCCTTGATGATGGGGTTCATCCAGGATAGCCAGCTTCATACGTCATTAGAACAAACCCGTGACCGGCATTTCAACGTACCAAGTGCCGACAAGAAAAAGAATCGTGCCAGCATTCCCGCCCCTCAAAGCCAGCCGGGTGCCGATGCCTGGCAAACCGGTTCCGTTACCCAACTACCTGCCCTTATGAAGCGAAAACAGCATTAAGTTTTCGTGGTATACCCGCTCTTGACGCTTACTCGCCTGAAGGTCGTTTGACGTAATCGGCCAGATTGACGGGCGTACCAAAATCGGGCGATCCGTCGGTTTTCCAGCTAAAAGGCTGCATCCGGGCCGATCGGAAATCGCCACAGCCCTGTCCTGGTGCCGCATTAGCGTGATAAACCAGCCAGTTTTCTTTAGCATCGGGCGTTGTAAAAAAACTATTGTGGCCTGGACCATAGGTGCTGCCGCTGGCATAAGGGCCAAAAACCGGGTTTTGCGCTTTTGTCCACGAAGTTTGAGTGGCAAGATTCGCACTCGTGTCGGCAGAAAGTTGACCCAGGGCGTACTGATCGGTCCCGCAGAAACTGGCGGAATAAATTAGAAAGACCTTGCTGGCGTGGGGCAGAAACTCAGGCGCTTCGTTGACGCCAAACCCCTGCTTTTCCCACGTCAGTTCCGGCGCAGACACGCGAACACGTGGCCCTTCTGCCGTGTAGGGATTCGTTAGTTTACAGATATAAATGTTTTGTGAGCCGCCAAGGTCGTTTTCCCACCCTGACCACGCGTAATACAGCTGGCCATTGATCTGACCCAGCGTACCGTCGATAGCCCATTTGTTGTCGGGTAGGTTGAGTTGTCCCCGATCCGTCCAGGTTCCGGTGGTTGGGTCAGCCGCTTTATTTTCAAGCACAAACATGCGGTGAGTAGCATCGACGCCATTGTTATCCGCTGCGTAATAAATGTACCAGGTGCCGTTGACATTGTGAAGTTCGGGAGCCCAGATGTCGCGGGAGTTTGGGCCGGTGGTGGGCGGTGTCCAGACCGTAATGGGTCGGGCTGCGCTCAAACGGCTCATGCTGCTCGTTTTGTAGATACGCAGGTTGTTGCCGGTGGTATGCATCACGTAATAGAATCCGTCTTTGTAGGCTACCCAGGGGTCGGGGGCGGGGGAGAGGATAGGATTTCTGAATTTGCCGGTCGTATCAACGGACGTGACAGGCGGGGTCGGGTCAGTATTGGCAGTGTCGGTTGATTTACAGGCTATCACCAGTGCCACTACTAGCAGGAAAAGGTAATGTTTCATCGTTGAGAAGCAAGGCTATAAGCCAGCGGCCCGCCGATCAACGTAGCCATAAAACGCTGCTTCGTTGGGTTAATCGCCGGGTCGCTGGTCTGGTAAATCAATAGTTCGGGTTTTGCGTCAGGTTCGGGTTCAGATCGCGGTCGAGTTGGGGAATAGGAAGCAATTCGCTTTTTCCCTTCACGAACGTGGAGAAAGCCGGGTCACGACTAGCGAGCTGCGGACCTAGATCACCCCAGCGGGCCAGATCGTTCCAGCGGTGGCCTTCCCCTGACAGTTCGGTTACCCGCTCGTGTTTGAGCTGCGCCAGAAACTGAGCCTGGGTCAGACCGGGCATAGCCGTGGTCAGCGTGCGCAAACCGGCCCGCTGGCGCACCTGATCGACGTAGGTATAGGCCTGCGTCGTTTTGCCGGTGGCATTCAGGGCTTCGGCGTATAGCAGCAACACATCGGCGTAGCGAATGTACCGCCAATTGTTCGGCGAGCGATACCCTTCTTCGTTTTTCCAGTGATCGTTCTGGAACTTGCGGAACCACACGCGCTTGTTATCCCGCCCGTACCGCTGGGTGAACGTCTGACCATAAATCAGCGTTGAATCCGGACCTTTCACGTTGGTCGAGTCAAAGAAAAAAGACGCTTCCAACCGTGGATCGCGGGTACCCGTCGTTGTTTTTTCGTAGAACTCACGCGTCGGCCACCGCTGTGCTTCCCCATCCGACCAGCCGATGGAAGGCGGACCGAAAAACTGAGCGATTGACGTGCCGTAGTTCTGGTTGGGCGTCTGGCTATCATCGTCGGTGTACTCCGCCGTATTGATCTGAAACTGCCATTCAAACACCGATTCCCGGTTGTTTTCGGTGGTGATCAGAAAATTCTCGCGGTAGTTGGGCATCAGCGAATACACCGTTTTGCCCTCCCCATCTACCAGCCATTGCAACGGTGTCAGTGATTCGGTGTATTTCTGCTGCTGCATGTAGGCTTTGGCCAATAGGGCATAAGCGGCTCCTTTCGTCGCCCGTCCCAGATCAGCATTGCCGTAGGTAGTAGGCAGTATGGCTGCGGCATCGGTCAGGTCTTTTTCGATCTGTGCCCACACCTGTGCTGTTGTCGACGAAGCCGGTTTGTCCCCAACGACCGACGTTTGCAGGATCAGCGGTACGTTTCCCCACAGCGTGACCAGGTGGTAGTAATACATCGCCCGCAAAAACTTAGCCTCGCCAATGTAGCGGTTCCGCAGGGTCGCGTCCATCTGAATGGTCGGTACATTGTCGATTACCTGATTGGCCCGGTTCACCCCGATGTAGTTATCATTCCAGATGCCAACGGCATTGCCATAATTGTAGTCCGTGATCAGAAACTGATCCATGTTGTTCACAATATCGGTAGCCGGACTCTGGCTGCGGCCTTCATCGGATCGAATAATGTAATAAAAAGGCAGCCAGCGGGATATGCCGCCCCGGTGTGTGGTACTGTACACCGCGTTGACCCCCGCCAGTGCATCGGCATCGGTTTTCCAGAACGATTGAGCCGTCAGCTGATTGGGGTTGACGATATCTAAATTTCGGTCGCAGGCCGATAGCAGCGATACGGCTACCAGTCCCAGACATATAAAACTATTTTTCATGGATGCGATTCGTTTTTGGTTAAAAATCACCGGTTATACCAACTGAAATCACGCGGGGCGATGGCCAATGACCGTTATCGACGCCACGTTCCTGAATGTTCGCTCCGGTTATATCCGGATCAAGACCTGAATAACTGGTGATCGTAAACAGATTCTGACCACTTACATACAGCCGAACATTGCGGACGCTTAGTTTGGTGAGCAGCGTTTTCTGGAAGGTGTAGCCTACTTCCACATTGCGTAGCCGGACGTAGGACGCATTTTCGAGCCAGCGATCGGTGTAGGAAAAATTGTTGGAAATGATACCCTGATCACCCGATTCAAGGCCGATACGCGGGTCATTGGTACCGGTATTCGTCGATGACCACGGGTTCACATCGCCCCGGAAGTTGGTGTTCTGGTAGGTGTCCAGACTGCGCCGTACGTCGTTGTACACCGTATAGCCAAACACGCCGATGAACTGCACATTCACGCTGAACTGTTTGTAGCTCCCGTTAAACTGAGCACCCGCCTGGAGCTTTGGCCAGGGAGAGCCCACAAACTGCCGGTCGTCGTTCTGGGTAATCTGTCCGTCGCCGTTGGTGTCCACGTAGCGAATGTCGCCGGGTTTGGCATTAGGCTGAATCAGCGCGCCGTTCGGACCTCGGTAGTTGTTGACATCTTCCTGCGTCTGAAAAATACCCGCCGTTTTCAGCACATACCACTGGCCAACGGGACGGCCCACCTGCGAACGGGTATTGCCACTCTGGATGTAATTCACGTCCTGCCCCTGGTTACCTACGTTCTCGATCCGGTTCTTGATGGTGGTGAAATTTCCCGATACATCCCATTTGAACGGGTTTTTGTTGTTCCGGTACGTTAGCGAGAACTCAAATCCCTGGTTGCGGATCGACGCCGTATTGACGTACGGATTTCCCTGAAGATTACCCAGATAACCCGGCACCGCCAGATTCAGAATAGCATCCGATGAGAGCGAATTGTAATAGTTGATTTCGGTCGAGATGCGGTTGTTGAGAAAGCTGGCCGTTACGCCGTAGTTCTGCGACAGTCGCTGCTCCCAGCGCAGATCGGGGTTGGCCAGCTGGGCCTGATAAGCCCCAACGTTGGGCGTTTGATCGACCCCGAAAATGGTACGGGGATTGTTGTTGATGAAGGCCGTGTACGGAAATGAGCCCAATGTCGGAACAACAATGCCAAGCTTCCCATATGAGGCACTAAGTTTCAGGTCCGAAATCCAGTCGGCGTGGAAAAACTTCTCCTCACTGATACGCCAAGCTCCGGCAACCGACGGGAAGAAACCGGTGCGGTAGTTGGCTCCAAATCGTGAATCCTGATCGACCCGACCGGTCAACGTCAGCAAATACCGGTCATTGTAGGTATAGTTGAGCCGGCCCAGATACCCCAGAATCCGGTAATCGGTTCCGGTACCACCGGCGGAGTTCGAGGTACCCGTTGCGGCATCGATCGTGCTGAAATACTGTCCGCCTGAGGTCGCCAGATTTGTCCGGGAGCCCGTCGTATTATCCCGCCGGGCGGTTTGCTGACTGATCCCGACAACGCCATTGATGCTGTGCAGGCCAACCGTTTTGTTGAAATTCAATGTGTGCTCGAACAACAGGCTGTAGTATCGCGACCGATCTTCGCTAACTGAACTGGGGACCGGTGAGGCACTATACTGGTAGACACCAAGCTGACGGAGCCCCTGATTATAGTCGAAACTCGCTTCCAGACCCGCATTGGCGCGGTAAGACAGCCAATCGGTCAGCTTCACGTCCAGATAGGCATTCCCGACCAGTTTGGCAAAGTTACTTTTGTTTGTAGACAGGTTGCGGGCGGCTACGGGGTTAAACGCATAAGTGATCGCATCCGGATTCGTGCCAATGCCGTAGCCACCCGGATTACTGGCGTTGATGTAGCGCGGGTCCTGCACCGGAATGACGGGCAGCATGGTGGCCATGTCGTAAATCGGGTTGATGCCTGCCGGTGGGTTCTGAATGTTCGAGTTTGTCAGCACAACGTTCTCGCCAACCGTGAACCGCCCCAGCTCACTCCGTGTATTGATGCGCAGACTCGCCCGGTCGAACGTACTGCCGATCACATAGCCCTCATTTTTGAAGTAACTTCCCGAAATCAGATACGAACTGGTCTTCGTGCCTCCCGACAGGGTCAGGTTGTAGTCCTGTAAACTGCCCGTATGCAGGACCTGGTCTTGCCAGTTAGTGTTGATGTTCGGGTTAAACGTGCCCGTGGCTACGCTGGATGGTGGGGTCTGACCGGAGTTCTGATACTGTTGTCGTTGAAGGGCTGCAAAGGCGGAAGCATCGGTGACGTTCCAGCGTTTGTAAATGTCCTGCGCGCCATATTTTGCCGAAAACGACACGCGGGCCGGCCCTTCCTTGCCCTGTTTGGTGGTAATGATAATCACCCCATTTGCGGCTCTCGACCCGTAAATGGCGGCTGCCGACGCATCTTTCAGCACCTGGATCGATTCGATATCATCATTGTTGATGGTCGGGTTCGCATCGGCGATCATGCCGTCAATCACGTAGAGTGGATCGGTATTCAGAAAGCTGGCAACGCCCCGGATCTGAATCGACGCCTGCTGACCCGGCACGCCCGTGTTTCGCACCGTAACGCCCGGCGACAGCCCCTGAATGGATTCGGCCAGGGAGTTTGCTGTCACTTTATTGGATTGAGCGGGATTGATCACATCGTTAGCGCCCGTCACGTCCCGTTTGCGAATCGTCTGATACCCAATCACAACGACTTCGGTGAGCGACCGGGCGTCTGGCACCAGTTTAACGCTGACCGTCGTGCCATTGGCAAGCGATACATCCTGCGTGGTGTAGCCAACACTCGACACCGTAAGCGTTGTCGCGTTGTCGGCTACGTTCAGCGAGAAATTACCATTGGCGTCGGTCGTCGTGCCGTTTTGCCGGTCCGGCGTTCCGGTACTTTTTTCGATGACCGATGCCCCCGGCAGGCCGGTGTTGTTTTCGTCCAGCACCTGACCGGTAATTTGTTTCACCACGGCCGGCGAAGGACGTCTAAATGGAGCACCATTGTTCGGAGCCATCGCAACAAACGGACTCTGTTGCTGGCGGGATTCTATTGGCCCTTGAGCTACGTTGATTCTGTCGGGTTTGATATCGGTCTGCATCAGCCGTTGTGCCATTGAGAGCTGGGCAATGCTGGTCAAACTAAACCCCAGTAGCAAAACGGACAAGGGTACATAGCGGTTTTTCATAAAATTGAGCGGCTTGTTGAGTAGGCAGATAACGTTTGCGGATGATAAACGGGAGCAGTCGCTACCGATAGATTTAGGTATTGACCAGTCATTAGCTGATAAGAAGGCCAACGAACGTACAGTTGCTGGAGTATTATTAATTTATCGCCGGTAGGGTATATTTGATTTATAAGCAGCTATAAACGTAGCGTACGGTAATCGGTCGGTCGATTTTAGCGTGAGTGCTAATTGATCGTAGATTGGTTTGGTTTGCGACGCGTGGCTGACCAGTTCACGTTAGTTCTCTGGTAAAAAATTACAAAAAAATGGGTGAATAACAACAAAATAAGAAGGCCTAAGTATCTAACAAACTGTAGACACGAAGGGTGAAAAAGCGAATTGCGTTGTGAGGCAACGGTCATATGAATGATTTTGTCGATTGGTACGAAACCGGCCGTCACCCCGCCATTACGGGTATCGTATAACGGTATTCGATTGCTTACGTTAGCTCATCGACTAAAGATTAGTGCTGGACAAAAGGCTTTCGTAGTGCTGATGTTTTGAGCATAATCAGCCCATTGTCAAGAATTTTTTAGTGGTCTTTTTCAAACGCTTGCCAACCAAGGCCAGCCACGCAATTCGTTCTAGTTGGTCCAAATCCTCACTGTTACACACAGTTCAGTATGCGTCAGGTTATGTACGGAGAAGAATATAATGACTGATAGACGAACAACAAGGCCTGGTTGGTAACCGGGCTTTTGTTTGTCTTCAGGAGTGAGTAAAGGTATCAGGCAGGAATTTTCTGGCGTAATATGCAGTGGATAAAGGTAACCATAGAGACAGGCCCGGTTCGACAGACTGGGTTTTGCTTTGCCCCGAATCCTCATCAAGCCCAACTCCTATATGCTGACCCGGTTAGAGACATGGAGAAATCTTTCAGGTAGTACAGACAAGGCCCGTTCATATTGTACGGGTTTTTCTATGCCGAATTTCTCAGGTGATTGACGGGTTGATGAGCTACAGGTTGTTAAACCGAAATTCGAGAATGTCGACTTACTAGCGCCGTTATCTCACCAAAATGGCCGCTTCATTAACGCTATTGTTCAGTAAAGTAATTCATAAACGTATAGACAGATAGGACAAGGCCTGACCCATGGTCGGGCTTTTGTTTTACTTATCCCATACTCTTTTTGGGTTACCAGGCCCAGCGGAACGGGAGTCAACTGATCCCTGAGCCAAACGAAACGTATCAATCTGTAGCTTTTGTCAACATCTGACAGCTGTTGAGTTGGCGGTGTCCGCAAATTTTTTCGAAATCCTGCACTACTATTGTTGACCGATAAAACGCTGTTTATCTAGATAAAAGCAAAGCATTGCCTTAATAAGTGCTATTCTGTAGATGTAATAGGCTATAACAGTATATCTCGATAGACTAATAGGTAAATGACTGTCTATCAGATTTTTGCAAAAATGTTTGCATAGAAAAAAAACGTAACCCACCTTTGTTCACTGATCCATAAGCGTTGTACTAAGTTGTCTTGTGGAACAGGCGAACCATGAACGTAGTCAATCGAATTGTTGCGTGTGCCGATCCCGGCTTTCAGACCAGCAACTCCTTTCTTCAGCTTATGCGTTGTTGTCACTAACACACGCTGGCAGTTTCTTGACCTGGTCTACCGGCAAGTGCTGCTGATTTGATTCGCCAGACAAAACACGACATCAACTTATTGTTCGTAAAAATCACCCAGTTAACCTAACTAGACACTTATATTCTATTTAATATATAGATTAATAGTACTAATGAAAAGCCATGAATGTTAACACTAATGCTATTGATTGGTACCAGGTAAGCTACGCAATCACTGGATTCGACCGGCCGAGTTTTGTCCGAGATATTGCCGAGGTCATTCCCCAAGACGACACCTGTCAACTCACTCAGCTTTGTTTTGAAGCGGATGGAGTACGGGCGAGTGGATGGCTGACTGTCCGGGTGCAACAAAAGCAGGGATTTATAACCATAGACAATCGGCTGCGCGCTGTGCGGGGGATCGTAAGCGTAAAAGCGGATCAGTCTCAGTTTGCCAACTCTTGATAAGCAACGAAACGCGCACATCTTGCCGTACTCATTTTCTCACTAATCCAACGAGTTCTACCATGACAATTCCCCAGATGACTAGCTGAAGTAGCCAATTACCACGGCAGTAGCCGCACGCGCATCGGTGCATAAAAAACCGGAACGGCGCCAACCGTCCCGGCCAGTCACAATAAGACAGCAATCGCCGAAGCAATTTTCAGTGCCAATAGGTGCTTCCAACACCCACTGGTCTGCCTCATTTCTCATGTAACCATCGCAAAGTAATGACAAAAGCTCTATTCCTGTGGGGATTAAGCCTAATAATTCCATTTTCAGTACTGGCACAATCAAACGCGCCGACCATTAATGCCACGATCAATGGCCGAATCAATGACCAGCGAACTCAGGAGCCATTGATCGGTGCCACCGTCTTGATCAAAGGAACGACCAACGGGGCAACGGCTGATACCAAGGGTCGATTTGTGCTGAAAACCGGCCAAAAACTTCCCTTCACGCTGGTCGTAAGTTACATTGGATACCAGTCGAAAGAAGTCGTTGCCGAAGGAACGACCATCAATATCGATCTGGCTGCCGATGCCAAGCAACTCTCCGAAGTCGCCGTTGTGGGCTATGGCACTGTCGAACGGAAGAACCTGATCGGGTCACTCTCTAAAATTGATCCTACCGATACAAAATTGATTCCGGTCGGCAGTGTCGATGCCCAGCTACAGGGTAAAGTAGTGGGTGTCCAGATTTCCAGTGCAACGGGTGTGCCGGGCGAAAAGGTGAATATCCGGGTGCGGGGAGCCACCTCCATCAACGGCAGCAACGATCCGCTTTATGTGGTCGATGGGGTGTTTATAAACAACAATAGTCTGCAAACCATCGGTACGGGTGGTAAAGCGACTTCACCCATCGCCGATATCAATCCATCGGACATTGAACGGATCGACGTGTTAAAAGACGCCGAAGCAACGGCTTTGTACGGTTCGCGTGGGGCGAATGGTGTGGTACTGATCACCACCAAGCGTGGATCATTCGGCCAAAAACCGACTATCAATTTGAGTGTGTCGGCTGGCGCAGCGAAAGCGGCCAAACTCTGGGATCTGACTACGGGTCCTGAACACGCTACGTTAGTGAATGAGTGGTGGATCAATACCGGCAACGATGACCCGACGCTGAAACGAACGTTCGAAAATCGCCCATTCCGGCCGGTTGCCGAAGGTGGACGGGGTTTACCCGAAGAGCAAAAAACGTATGACCGCCTGGGTGAACTGTTCCGCACGGCCCAGCTCCGAAACTACGATCTCTCCCTGACGGGCGGCACCCAAACGACCAAATATTACATTGGCGGGGGCTTCAACAAACAGGACGCCATCATCAAGCCGGTCACATTTGATCGGGCCAGTTTCAAGGTCAATCTTGATCAACAAGTAAACGACAACGTGCAAGTGGGCGTGAGCAATACGTTCACCCGGACGTACCGGAACCAGGCGCGGGCGGGCGATGGTCCCGCCGGGGGGCTGTTGCAGGCGGCTCTGCATACGCCAACGTACCTGTCGCCGGTCAATGATCAGGGTGTGTTGGTGGGTCGGGCCGGATTCGATAACCTGACTTTACTGCTTAACAACTATGCCGTTAACACGACAAGTCTGCGGTACATCGGTAATCTGTACGCTGATGCGCAACTCCTGCCGGGCCTGAAATTTCGCACCAGTGTTGGCATCGATTACAACAATTACAACGAATCAGAATACTGGAATTCATTGCTCATTGCGGGTAGTCCAAACGGCTTTGCTACCTCAACCGTCAGCCAATACACAACCTGGCTCAATGAACAGACGCTTACCTACCGCAAACGGATCGGGTCTAACCATTCCTTCGGCGCGTTGGTGGGCAATACCCTTCAAAGCGATAACTTGACCCGGACGTATGCCGAAGGCCGTGGCTTCCCAAATAACTCGTTCACCCAGATTTCGTCGGCGGCCACAACGGCCAGTTCACAAAACTGGACGAAAAGTACGCTGGCTTCGTTTTTCGGTAAGGTCGATTACAATTTTGGCGGTAAGTACCTCCTCGATGCCAGCCTGCGGGCCGATGGTTCATCTCGGTTCGGTTCGTCGCGCAAATGGGGGTATTTCCCCGCCGTGGGAGCCGCCTGGCGCATCAAACAGGAAGATTTTCTACGAAACAACGCCGTTATCAGCGATTTGAAACTGCGGGCCAGCTGGGGCGTGACCGGCAATCAGAATGGCATCGGTAATTTTGCCGCTCAAGGGCTATGGATGGGGGGAACCGGCTACCAGGGCAGTCCCGGAATTTCACCGCAGCAGTTGGGTAACCCGGATTTACAGTGGGAACGTACGCGGCAACTGAACGCTGGTCTGGACGCTTCGCTGTTCAATGACCGGATAAGTGTTGAGTTCAATGTGTACAACAAATACACGACTAACGGGCTCATGCAACTGGCCTTACCCGGCACGACAGGCTTTAGTAATTATTGGAGCAATAAGGCCGAGATCAGCAATAAAGGCTTTGAGTTCGGGCTGAACACGGTCAACATTCAGCGGGGCGGATTAACCTGGAGCACAAGCTTCAACGTCGCTCAGAACGTCAACCGAATTGAGAAGCTAGCCACTCCGCTCCGCTACGGAAGCCGCGATCTGATCCTGCAACAGCAAGGCACCCCGCTTTATTCATTCTGGGTCTATAAGCAGCTTAATGTCGATCCACAGACGGGGAACGTGGTGTACGAGGATGTCAACAAAGACGGACAAATCACCGTTGCCGACCGGCAGATATTGGGTAGCATCTGGCCAAAATTCTTCGGTGGATTGACCAATACGCTGACGTATCGGGGTTTTGATGTCAATCTGTTTTTTGCTTACCAGTACGGTAACAAGATTTACAACCACAACAAGTTTTTTGGCGAAGGCGGTGGTGCACGTGATGCCGCTCGAATCATTTTTGCCTCCAATCTGGCCCGCTGGCAGAAACCCGGCGACATCACCGACGTACCCCGTCCCGATGGAATCAATGTCAACAACTACCGCGATGGGGGCAGTCGCTGGCTCGAAGATGGGTCGTTTCTCCGGCTACGATCGCTCACAATCGGCTATACGTTTCCCAAAGAGCTTACACGTCGATTTGGCCTTCAAGGTTTACGCGTATACGCGGTTGGCACTAACCTCTGGCTATTAACTAAATACACCGGTCTTGATCCCGAATCGAGCGCCAGCAGCGACCCTAACTCACAGGGTATTGACCTGGGTACGCCCCCGCAACCTGTTGGTTTACAGGGGGGAATTAGTGTAACGCTGTAATTCAGATCGTCAGTTCTAGGGACCGGACCGCCGTCGGATCACCGACGCGGGGCCGCTTCAAAATAGGGCTAAAACCTCACAAGTATGAACGCTACAAAAGTTATTTTTTCGCTGCTCCTGCTGCTGACGGTCAGTAGTTGCGCTAAATTTCTGGACGTAAAACCGCTGGAGTCCATCTCCGACGCGGTAACGATAACCGATCAAAATTCGGCGCTGACGGCCCTGCGGGGTGTCTACAGCGCGCTGGCTAGTGGCGATTATTACGGCACTAGTTTTCAGTCCATTGGTTACCTGTCGGGCGATAACGTTCAGTGGACGGGCTCTCAGTCGCAGGTGCAGGAGTTCATCAATCATAAAGTCAACGCCGATAATTCAACCATTGCAAGCGTCTGGATCGCGATTTATCGAACGATCAACCGGGCAAACAATGTCCTGGCGAAGGTGCCGACCGTTACCGATCCGGCGTTGACAACAGACCTGAAAAACCAATACCTGGGTGAAGCCTATTTTATTCGGGCACTGGCTTATTTCGATCTGGCAAGGACCTTCGGCGGTGTGCCGCTGATCACCAGTCCAACGGTCAAGCCAACGGACAACGTAGGTGTCAAGCGGAGCAGTCAGGCTGAGACGTACGCGCAGGCATTACGCGACCTCGAAACTGCTGAATCGCTCCTGCCTGCCACCACCGATCGTTACCGGGCTACTCGAAAAACGGTCTGGGCGTTGAAAGCCCGCTATTACCTGTACCAAAACGAGTGGGCTAAAGCGGAAGAACAGGCCACGAAGTTGATCAGTGAGACCACAAACTACCAGCTGCTGAAACCGTTCAGTGCGTTTTTTGCCAGCGATGCGCGGGGTACGGCGGAGTCGGTATTTGAACTGTTTTATAATGGAACAACCGAAGTGAACAACCACCGCAATCAGTGGCAGGCCCAGACCAATGGTGGCACCCGGCAATGGGCTCCCAACGATGCCCTGGTGACCTTGCTTACTACGCCCGCGACTGGTGGTACCCGTAGTACGCTCATCGCGAAAGACAACCAGAACCGCTGGTACGGCAACCTGTATTACCGTAATCCGGCTTCCGATCCGTCATACATCATTCGTATTGCCGAACTCTACCTGATCCGGGCCGAAGCCCGTGCTCAACAGGATAAGTTATCGGGTTCCTTGGCTGATCTGAACGCCGTTCGCGACCGGGCGGGACTGGCCACCACCACCGCGGCCACCAAAGACGCGGCCCTGCTGGCCATCGAAAACGAGCGTCGGGTCGAGTTCGCATTAGAGCCGCACCGCTGGTTCGACCTGGTTCGGACGGATCGCGCTAAGGACGTATTGAACGTAACTGATTCCAAACGGTATCTGCTGCCCATTCCCGTTCAGCAACTGCTGTCGGACCCGACACTTGAGCAAAATCCTGGCTATTAAACTCCGTAAACTATGGCTGTTTTAGATGCACCCCCGCTTCGCCATGAGGCTAACGTGGTCCGCAAGGTTACCGATTGGCAACCCTACGAAAAGACCTTGTTCCGGTTCGTTTTTATCTATTTCGGTATTCAGTTGTTGCCGATCGACGGGCAATTCGTCCAAAATCTGGTTGCGACCGGGGGAGGGTATTCACGCTATGTCTTTAACCTTTCCCGGTACGCTCCGCATTTTTTCGGTCCGCAGGATACCTTCCTGAACTGGCTGGTTGTTGCGATTATTGCGGTCATTGGTACGGTAATCTGGAGCCTGCGGGACCGACAAACCGCGAACTATGATGGCCTGTATTACTGGTTGCGCGTCGCGCTACGATACCGGCTGGCGATCGGACTGATTGCCTACGGGTTTATCAAACTTTTCCCGTTACAGGCCCCGCTACCGTCGATCAGCAATCTGAACACGGCATACGGCGATCATTCGGCCTGGAAACTGTTCTCACTCACACTCGGCATCGTGCCTTCCTACCAATCCTTTCTGGGTGGGGTCGAACTGCTGGGCGGACTGTTACTGCTGCATCGCAAAACGGCCACTATCGGAACGTTGATCATTCTGCCATTCTTGGGGAACGTGTTTTTTTCCAATCTGGCGTACGAGGGCGGGGAGTATGTGTATAGCGGGCTGCTCATCACGTTCGCGCTGGTTCTCTTTGCTTTCGATGCGATCCGGCTCTTCAGACTGGTATCGCTCGAACTACCAACGGCTCCGAATCGGTTTCGGCCAATCTTCTCGGAACAGTGGCAACGCTACGGTCGGCTGGCGCTCAAGGGTGCGTTTGTGCTCTTCGCGGTCGTGGTTTATGGCTACAGCACGTATGCGGCCTACCGCACAGGACCGGTTCGATTCCCGCAAACGCCGGGGTTGCCGGGTGTATCTGGGCTCTATAATGTCAGCGCGTTTCGGATTGGCAACAAAACGCTGCCTTATTCAAAAACAGATCTGATTCGCTGGCAGGACGTTGTTTTCGAAACCTGGAACACGATCAGCATTAAGTCCAACCGGCCCGTAACGCTGCTGAACACGAACGTCGAACAGGTGTCGGGAGCGGACACGGAGCGGGATTATGAACTGGCGGGTTCGCAAGGCCGTCATTACTACCGCTACAGCATCGATAGTACGTCGCGTGGTGCGGATGGTTCGGTATTGACGCTGAAAAATGCCAATCCCAACCATAAGACTGAGACGCTGAAGTTATCGCTGAAGCGGCAAAATGCGTCGACGCTGATCGTATCGGGTCTGAATGAAACCCGTGATTCGGTATATGCTGTGCTTACTAAAATCGATAAGAAGTACCTCATCGACGAAGCCGCCAAAGCGGGTCGGCGCGGGTCGCTTACACTTTAACCTCCTCCGAACATGGCAATTCCTAACATCTCTCCCGAACGGGCTGACCTGGGGCTGGTATCGCCCGAAGAACTGGTTGGGACACATCAGGCTGGGCCGCATCAGGTTGGGCCACATCCAGCGGAAATGAAACAGGCTGGGCCGCATCAGGCTGGGCCGCATCAGGCCAATAGTCGAACAGAAGCGATTAAGCAGCCACCTGCTCAACATCGTCGGGCGTGGACCGAAGGACAGAAGGTTCTGTTCCGAATCGCGTTTGTGTTTTTTGTGAGTATGTCGTTGCCCAACAACGTAGCGTGGTACAAAGAGGTGATTGCCTTGGATTGGCTGCATCTGCATTACCGCGATCTGTACGATGTGGCCCGTTTCGGATCAGGCTTGACAATTTTCGGTAATAAACTGTTTGGTAGTCCTTTGAACGGGTACGCATCCTGGATCATCACCCTGATTTTTGCCACGGTCGGCGGACTGATCTGGACGGCTGTTGCCCGGTTTCGCCGGAAAGAAGCCCGCGATTATGACCTGTTGTATTACTGGTTACGGGTAATTGTCCGTTACCGGGCGGGCATTGGTATTATCGGTTTCGGCTTCACGAAGCTGATGCCCACGCAGTTACCCTATCCTTCGCTGGGCTTACTGAACACGAACTTCGGCGATCTGACCGCGCAGAAGATCTACTGGCTCTCCATCGGCATTGCGCCCTGGTACGAAGTCTTTACGGGTGTGGTCGAGGTACTGGCTGGGGCACTGTTGTTCTTTCGGGCTACCACGTTCTGGGGTGCGGTACTGCTGTTTGGTGCGCTGGCCGACATTGTGTACGTCAATTTAGCCTACGACGGTGGGGTTCACGGCTACAGTTCTTATTTCGTGTTGCTGTCGGGTTTTCTGCTGGTGTACTACATCAAAGACATCTATACCCTCCTGATCCGGGAGCGCCCCACTATCCCCGCTTATTTTTATCCCGCGCTGACGGGTTGGCAGCAATACGTTCGCATTGGCCTGAAAACGGCGACCATTGGCATTTTTTTGGTACTGCTCTATTGGCTCCAATACGTCAACTTCGTCTATGATCCGTACAAACAACCGGCGCAGAAAGGGGTGAAAGAACTGCGCGGTAATTACAACGTCACGGAGTTTCGGCTCAATGGTAAACCAGTACCGTATTCACCGTTGGATTCGGTACGCTGGCAGGAAGCGACCTTTGAGAATTGGACGACGTTGACGTTTAAAACGGCTAAACCTGTTGAACTGGACCTCTCGAACGGGGGCGGGGCACCGATGCGCGACATCAACCGGACGTTCGAGCTGACGGGCGTTGCGGGTGGACAGCGGGTGTTCTATTACGAGGCTGATACGAAAAATCACGTACTGTACTTGCAGGACAAAAATCGGGGGGCACGAAATGCCGAAAACCGGGAATTCCTCGCTAACAACGGTGATCTGGGTGGCGCTGGCCGGCGACGGGGTGAACCGGGGGGGGGCAAATCAGAAAAAGCGACCCAGCCTGACAACTGGATACCGAAAACAGCGCTGGCCAACATAGGTCCCGAGGATTCAAAAATTGATCCCATCGCCCGCTCTACCCGACGTACGAAAGGCATTGACGCCGAATCGAAACCGGCCAACCGCAACCGGATGATTCTCAACTATAAAACAACGGATGGGCAGCGGGTTGTTTTGACCGGTATCAACGAGCATAACGATTCGATCTACGTTGTGCTGGACCGGATGAAACGAGCCTATGCGCTGTCGGAAAGTACGCTCAAAGCCGGCACGTATGAGTAAACTACTGGTGATTTTATCTACCATATGGGTAGGGCTGGGCGGCTTGATTCCCCAACTGCCCAGACCACCTTTGCCCCACGCAGTCGGCGATACGTTGCCGAATCGATTTGGGTTTGGCAAGCCCGCGACAGCCGCTCAGATCTCCCGGATCGATATCGACGTGCGACCCGATGGGGTTGGGCTACCTGCCGGATCGGGAACGGCCGCGAAGGGACAAGTGATTTTTGTCAGCAAGTGTGCGGCCTGCCACGGTGTAGGGGGCACAGGCGGAGCCCAGGGGGCTTTGGTCGTCACAGCGCCCGCGCCTGGCAAACGGCCGGCCAACGTCATTGGCAATTACTGGCCTTACGCGAGTACGGTCTTCGATTACATCCGGCGCGCTATGCCTTTTGCCGAACCGGGATCACTCACCAACAACGAAGTGTATGCACTCACGGCCTATCTGCTCAGTGCCAATAACCTTATGGATGAGAAAACGGTCCTCGACGCGAAAATTCTACCGACAATACAAATGCCCGCTCAGAAACGGTTTGTGCCCGACGATCGACGGGGTGGTCCTGACATACATTGATAATGAGTTTCTTTGACAAACAACAAAACCTGAAGCCCGAGCGCGACGAGAATCAATCGACGCATCCGCCGAAACTTACCCGAAGAACGCTGCTGGGTGGAGCGGCAACGGTTGCCGTCGCGGTCGTACAAACTTCATGGACAAAAGGCGTGCAGATCGGCATTCCCGAACAACCCGACGATCCTACCCGACGAATGGGCATACCGCCGGGCGAGGTTGGCACCCGGTCGCCGTTCGAGAAAGTGGTTAGGAAAGCGTCTGATATCTCGTCCCGAACGCCGTTGCAGGATTTACACGGGACCATCACGCCGTCCGATCTGCATTTCGAGCGACATCATAACGGTGTACCGGCCATCAATCCCGCTACGTATGAACTGCTCATCCATGGGCAGGTAGAGCGGCCAACCGTGTTTTCGCTGGCTGATCTGAAGCGGTTTCCATCCGTGTCCCGTATTGCCTTTTTGGAATGTTCCGGCAACTTCCGGACGGGTAAAGAAACCATGAGTCCGCAGGAAATTTGCGGGCTGACCAGCCAGAGCGAATGGACTGGCGTGCGACTCTCGACCTTATTTCGGGAAGTGGGCGTGAAGCCAGACTCCGCTGACGGTCGCCCCGGCTGGTTTCTGGCCGAGGGCGGTGATGCCGCTGTTATGTCACGTAGCATTCCGCTTCGCAAGGGCTGGGACGATGCGATTATTGCGTACGCCCAGAACGGGGAAGCACTTCGCCCCGAACAGGGTTATCCGGTACGTCTGTTTTTGCCCGGCTGGGAAGGGAACACCAGCGTGAAATGGCTGCGTCGGCTCGAAATCGGTGATCAGCCCTGGCAGACCCGTGAAGAAACATCGAAGTACACCGAAGGTA
Organism: Spirosoma agri; assembly: GCF_010747415.1. Lineage (NCBI taxonomy): Bacteria > Pseudomonadati > Bacteroidota > Cytophagia > Cytophagales > Cytophagaceae > Spirosoma > Spirosoma agri. The sequence continues at coordinate 279,117 of NZ_JAAGNZ010000001.1, forward strand.
TCAAAGGGGGCAAAATCCGGCAATTTAGTTTCGACATAGACGCACGGTCGATCATTACCTTTCCCGCTTATCCCGTGCAGGTGGAGCGGGGCTGGATCGAGATTCGGGGACTGGCCTGGAGCGGGCGGGGCAAAGTTGTTCTTGTGGAGGTTAGCACGGATGCTGGCAAGCGTTGGCAACGAGCTGACTTGCAGGAGCCGGTACTGGATAAAGCGCACGTTCGCTTTCGGCATCTCTGGCAGTGGAACGGTGCAGAAACCGAAATTATGAGTCGCGTGACGGACGAGACAGGATATACCCAGCCCACGTTTGCCCAGTTGATCGACGCACGGGGGGCTGATACGGGCGGCTACCATTTCAACCCGATTACGGCCTGGCAAATCAAACCCGATGGTCGGGTGCTGAACCGTCCGGAGAACTGGCGATAACTTCCTGGTCAAAGCAAGAGGGTATCTGGCTAAGCACGAAGTACAGGTATCGATTTTAAGACGCAACGGCAAGCCTACACGAATTGCATCCTCTTTTTAAGTAGTCACTTATAATCTATTTGTTATATAGGTTTTGTGTATTAATTAAAAAATCCGGTCTATTGATGAGAACTACTAATTCACGATACAACCTAAAAGACAAAACCATGACACAGAAAATTTTACGAAGTTTTTACACGACGATACGAGTGAGTATAGCCCTTTTATGGCTTACCAGCCATGCACACGCGCAGGGGCAAAACGTAACCGGAACCATCAAAGACAAGCAGACGGGTGAGGTATTGCCCGGCGTATCGGTTGTCGTAAAAGGGACTACCAACGGCACCACCTCCGATCAAGAGGGCACGTTCAAGCTGACTGTGTCGCCCAGCGCAACCCTTATCTTTTCGTTCATCGGGTATGCATCCGTTGAGCAGCCCGTACAGAACCGAACGGTTTTCGCGATTGAGCTAAGTGCGGATACCAAGCAGCTCAGCGAAGTGATGGTCGTGGGGTATGGCACGCAGGCGAAAGCTGAATTTACGGGGTCAGCGGTGCGGGTAAACGGTGATGCGATCAAAGAGCAACCCGTTCAAAGTTTCGACCAGGCATTGCAGGGCCGGGCCGCCGGAGTAAGTATTGCGCAGCCCAACGGAGTCCTCAATAACCCGCCTGTCATCCGGATCAGGGGCGTAAACTCAATCTCACTCAGCTCGTATCCACTAGTCGTGGTGGATGGTATTCCCATCAATACCGGCAATGTATCGGCCAGTACGGCGGTTCCGAATAATCCGCTGGGCGACATAAACCCGGCTGATATTGAGTCAATCGATGTGTTGAAAGATGCGGCCTCAACGTCGATCTATGGCTCACGGGCGGCAGCGGGCGTCTTGCTGATCACGACCAAACGCGGCAAAACCGGCAAACCCCGGATTGCGTACGAAACCTGGGTGGGTGCTTCGGAGGCCGTCCGTCTGCCGGAGCTATTGAACGCCGACCAATACATTGCCATCAAGAACGAAGCCGTTTTGAACGCTAAAATTCTGGGCGGTAATCAGGCAAATGACAACGTAGCCTCGGCCCTGTTTTTCCCGAACAGAAACGCGGATGGTTCGGCAGTGGACACCCGCTGGTACGACTACATCTACCGCACGGGAGTATCGCAGAGCCAGAATATAAGCGTTTCGGGAGGCTCAGCCGCGACGACCTATTATTTCTCCGCTAATTATACCAAGCAAAACGGTATCCTGAAAGGCAACGAATTCGCCCGGAAAGCGGCTCGGTTCAACATCGACCAAGAAGTAACGAGTTGGTTGAAACTGAAAGGCAGCATCTCCTACAACACGAGCAATAACCTGTCTCCCTATTCGGGTTCGACGCCCAATACCACGTTTCTGCTGGTATCGGCTGCGCGTTTAGCCATTGCCCTGCCTCCCAACGTAGCGGCCTACAATGCCGATGGTAGCTATAACATCAGTACTGCCAGTCCCAACACGATTGGTATGGGGAACAATCAGGTCGTGAGCAATTTTGGCAATCCGGTCGCCTTGCTGGATTTGAACCGTTATTCGTCAGTAAACGATCGCATTATTGGTAGTCTGGGTGCCACCGCTACCCTCCTGAAGAACCTAACGTTTACGACGACGTATTCAATCGACCGGTTGCGGACTGACAACGTAAGTTTCGACAGCGCCATTCAGGGGAACGGTTTCTCAACGAAGGGGGCGGTTGCCAATGCCACGGCTATTCGCGATAACTGGGATTGGGCCAGCACGCTGACGTATAACGAAACGTTCGGGGGTAAACATGGCGTATCGGTTTTAGCCGGTTACGATGTACAAAAGTTCAATAACTCGTCCTGGGGCGCAACCCGAACGCAGGGATCGGATCAATTCTTTCAGAATTACCAGGGTAACTGGGGCGTCATTACGGCATCGGACAATGATCTCAGCGAGCGGGCTTACCTATCGTTCTTCTCCCGGCTGACGTATGATCTGAATAAGAAATACTTCCTAACGGTCAACTTCCGGCGGGATGGTAATTCGGCACTCGGTACGGGTAGAAAATACGGCAATTTTGGCGGTGTATCCGGCGGCTGGGTAGTATCCGAAGAAAGGTTTTACAAAAATTCCGGACTGGTATCGACGCTTAGTACTATCAAACTGCGCGCCAGCTGGGGTAGGGTCGGCAATGGTAACCTGAGCAATGCGTTCAATTCGCAGGAGTTATATAGCGGTTCGCTGTATGGTAGTGCACCTACCTGGGCTATTTCGCAGGCGGGCAACCCAAATCTGGGTTGGGAAACCAGTGACCAGACAAACGTTGGGGCCGATCTGGGCTTCTGGAATAACCGCATTCAGGTCGATCTGACGTATTTCAATAACGACGTAAATGGGTTGATTCTCAGCGCACCCCAGGCGGTGTCGAAAGGTATTCCCGGCAACGCCATTCTGGGGAACGTTGGCTCGATGTACAACCGGGGTATCGAGATTGGCATCAACGGAACGATCATCCGTAAAGGCGATTTCTCCTGGAATGCGGGGTTCAATTACACGAATCTACGCAATAAGGTAACTGCCCTGTCGAGTGGCAGCACCGACATTGTTGGTACGACGATGGTATCGTACGAGACGACGAATATTACGCGCGTCGGGTATTCGGTCGGTAGCTTGTATGGCGCGAAAACGGCGGGTGTGAATCCCGATAATGGGCGTCGGATTTTTATCAATGCCAAAGGCGAACAGGTTCAATATAGCCAGGTCGTGGCACCCGGCGAAAGCCAGTGGACCTACCTGGATGGCAAAACCGCAGCGGCCATTACGGGGGCTGATTACTATCTGATTGGCAATGCCTTACCAAAATGGTACGGTGGTTTCAATAGTAACTTTAAATACAGAAACTTTGATGCCGGACTAAACCTGACGTTCTCGGGCGGTAACCTGATCATGTACGGAACCCGCGCTACGCTGCTGGATCAACGGGCCTACAACAACTCGACCGAAGTGCTGACCCGCTGGCAAAAGCCGGGCGACATCACCGACGTACCGCGTCTGGTGTATAATGATCAAACATCGAGTGGTTCCTCATTCCCGGTATCGACCAACGCTGAAAAAGGTGATTTCGTCCGCCTGCAAAATGCATCCATTGGCTACAGATTACCAGCCAGCTTATTTGGTAAAACAGGTATCAGTTCTGTTCGGGTGTATGCGCAGGGGTCAAATCTTCTGCTGCTAACGCCTTACACCGGTGCTGATCCGGAATCATCCTCGAATGGTAATTCTAACACTACGCCGGGCGTCGAAAAGAATTCCATCGGCCAGGCACGCACCTTCACGTTTGGTCTTAACGTAGGATTTTAAGCGCCAGCAATTGATTCTCCAAAACTAAATCAAGGTATAGTTTATGGTTTGGGTGTATAGTACGTTCCGAACGTCAATGGTTTAGTCTGCGTGATGCAGGCCGCTGGCTAAACGCTATACCCCAAATCACAAGCTACCTGTCATCAGCTATTTACTCGAATGAAAAAACAGATAGTAACTCCACGAATTCCTCGTTTTGGTCGCTACTTGAGTGTAGGTTTACTGCTTACCATCTCGGCTTGTACGGACACCGAACTGCTTAATCCGACCCCCGCTACCGCAATCAGCGGGACCAATGCATTCGACACGCCCGACCGGATTCTGGGTCTTGTCAATGGCGTTTATAAAGCCGTGAAAAACGCAAACTTCTACGGAGGGAACTACTTTACCTATTCGGAAGCGCGGGGGGAAGAATTCATCAACCGGACGAGCAATACGTTTACAGCCTACGAAGCCTGGAACCAGACGCTGAACTCAGGCTCGAACTTCGTAGCCGGATTCTGGGCGGCTGGGTATGCGTCGATTAACAATGCCAATATCCTGATCAAAGGACTGGCGGATAATCCGACCAAGGTAAGCGCCACGCTCGCCAGGCAATACACCGCCGAAGCGAAATTTCTGCGGGCACTTAGCTATTACAGCCTGATAACAGCATATGCGCGTCCGTATAACGAGAACAAAGGAGCCTCGCCGGGACTCCCGCTCCGGTTGCAGGCTGAGACCACAACGGCCAATAATGACCTCAAGCGGAGTACCGTAGCCGAGGTATACGCGCAAATTCTGAAAGACCTGGATGAGGCTGAGGCCGATCTACCGCTCAACTATTCGACGGCTTTGCTCAACACGACGCGGGCGCACCGAAACACGGCGATTGCCCTGAAAACGCGCGTTTATCTGAACAGCGGCAACTGGGCAAAAGTGATTGAGGAAGCCAAAAAAATCGTGTCAACCGCTGCACCTTATTCGGCGGCTACGGGCGTGAGTCATAAGCTGCAAAACATTGTCGAGATTTTTACCACCAATTACACCAGCACCGAGTCGATTCTGTCGGTGCCGATGACTGAGCTGGATAACGTAACGGGGCAATCCTCGTTTCCCTATGTGTTCAACGCCAATTCTGAATATAACCTCAATCCAAACGGAATCTGGGGGGAAACCGAATGGAAATCAACGGACGCCCGGAGAACGTTTGCCCGGACAGCGTCGGGGGTGCAGTTCCTGACGAAATACAGCAAACCCTCGCCATTTCTGGATTATCTGCCCATTCTTCGGTACTCGGAAGTGTTGCTGAATTACGCTGAAGCGTCGGCCCGCACCGGTGATCTGACAACAGCAACTAATCTGCTGAAAGCGGTTCGTACGCGGTCCGATGCGACGTATACGTTTCCGGCCAGCGCCACGGGTACGCAGGATGCGCTGGTCAATACGATCCTGAAAGAGCGCCGGATCGAATTACTTGGTGAAGGGTTCCGGTCGAATGATTTACTACGAAACCTGTTGCCGTTACCCGCCAAGTCGAGTAGCTCGAACAGTGCGCCGGTGGTTCTGCCGTCGCAGAGCAATTACATTTTCCCCTTGCCCAATACGGAGATTACGACCAATAAACTGCTCTTGAGTTAGCCAACCCGTTCTTTATGAAACGCTTTATTTTACTAGCCTGTCTGATAACCTGTAGCGCGTTGGGACAACGCGTTCGGCAGGCGGAACATCAGCACGAAGCACACGATGGCGAAAGCCATGATCACCTGACGCATATTCAGGATTATCGGAAGGAAACGGTTTATGTGCACAATCTGCCAGCTCCTGAGCTACTTACCGGCATCGGTACATCCGACCTCAAAATAAAGACAACGTCAACGAAGACGCAGGCTTTTTTCAGTCAGGGCGTATCGCTGCTGCATTGCTTCTGGGATTTTGAAGCGTACCGATCGTTCAAGGAAGCCATTCGCCACGATTCAAGTGCGGTTATGCCCTACTGGGGATTATACAGTGCCATTGGGGCGATCGAAGGAACCGATTTCGACGCGGATAAAAAGCTGGCGATCCGGAAACTGAAAGCGTTAAAAGCAACCGCGTCAGAACACGAAAAACTCTATGCCGACTGTATTTTACTGCGGGATGCTGACAGTGAAAACGGCAAAGTAGGCTATCAGAAGAGGCTGGAACTCATCGTCCATAAATACCCTGATGATGTTGATGCAAAGCTCTTTCTGGCCCTGAGCAAAATGGGCGGTTACGATGCGGCTATGAATCCGCGTGAAGGTCAACTGTATTCGGAGTACCTGCTCCGGGATTTGCTCAAAACGCATCCTACTAATGCCGCCGTGCATCATTACTGGATCCATTTGATGGAAAACTGCTGCGCCGAAGAAGCCCTGAAAAGCGCGGAAATCCTGCCCAGACTGGCACCAGCTTCGGGACACATGGTGCACATGCCGGGCCATGTTTACTACAAAGTCGGCGATTACAAAAAGGCGTATGATGCGTTTACGGCCTCGCTGGCTGTGGACTCAGCGTACATGAAAAAACAGCATATTCCGGAAGTCGATGCCTGGAATTATATCCACAACATCAATTACCTGCTGTCCAATTGCGCCGAAGATGGTCGGTACGCCACCGCTTTGTATTATGCCGAGAAACTTCAGCGGATGCCAGCCACTAAAGAGCGGAAGCAGAAATACGAAGGTCGGTTCTTCTACCAGGGTGTAATTGCACCGGCTAAAATGGAATTATGCTTTGGGTTCTACGAGAAAGCTGCGGCTCGGCTGGCGGCTATTCAACTGGATAAGGATAGTCTCTACTCCGCCAAAGCGATGGCTTATAAGGATGGACTCTTTTATTTCGCATCGGGCATGAACGCTGTCCGGAAAAACAACCTAACCGAAGCGAAACGATTTGCGGATGCGCTCGATGCCTCACTCTGGCGAAATAGTAACCAGACTGGTCCCGACGATGTGATCGCAACCCGGCGCATCAACGATTTGAATGTCGCATCGCTGGAGTTACAGGGCGTTATCCAAAGCGCCGGGAACAACTATGCTGAAGCGATTTTGCTGCTCGAAAAAGCGAAGAAGAAAGAAGATGAACTTGGCTATAGTGAGCCACCCTCGTATGCGCGTCCGGTCTTGATCAGTCTGGCCGAAGCTCATCTGAAAGCCAGAAAGTACGACAAAGCAATTGCCGCCTACAACGCCCTTCTGGAACGTCATCCAAATTCGGCTAACGCCTATTGGGGACTCTATAACGTGTATAAACAGAAAGGTGATCTGACCAAGGCCAGAGACTACGCAATGCGCGTGAAAGCCGTCGCACAGGATGGTGATAAAGGCTTATTCCCCTTGTAGTTAAAGGAGATTTTTTGCCTACAGAGATGCACATAGTTAAAAATCAGTGCTGTATAGCGCTATAATCGCTGTGCCTCTGCGGGTCATACAGTTAAGGCTAAATAAAATCGTTTCAACCAATCGACTACAAACACATGAAAACACAATCGAATCTCCTGTTTTTTCTCCTTGCATTAGCCTCGGTACTGGCGTTCAAATCGGATAGCGCCTACGAAGAGGAAATTAAAGCCTGGCATGCTAAACGAGTCAAAGACCTGAAAAAAGAAGAAGGCTGGCTCAATCTGGCTGGTTTGTTCTGGTTGAAAGAGGGCGTCAATACGTTCGGGGGAAGCGACAAGAATAGCATCGTATTTCCCGCCGATCACAGTGATGCGCAACTCGGGAAAATTGTATTGGACAAGGGCAAGGTCACGCTGGAAACGATTGCTGGCGCACAGGTTTATGCGGGTGATGAGCCCGTGATGAGCCTCGTCCTTTTTCCGTACACGGGCAAGCCACTTGTTTTGAGCCACAAGTCACTACGCTGGTTTGTCATTCAGCGGGGCAATAAATTTGCGGTTCGTCTCCGCGATCTGGAAAGCCCGTATCTGAAAGAGTTCAAAGGCATCGATACCTATCCGATCAGTGCGGACTGGCGTATCAAGGCTAAGTTTGTGCCTACCGCTGGTAAGAAAATTTCGATTACCGATATTACAGGTCGAGTAAGCGAACAAGACTCGCCGGGTAAATTAGTATTCAGCGTGAATGGGAACGAATACAGTCTGGATGCTACCGGCACCGTCAACCATCTGCACTTTATTTTTGCGGATCAGACCAACCGGCACGAAACCTATGGCGGTGGCCGGTTCCTGGATGCGCCCGGTCCTGATGCCGATGGGTACACGTATCTGGATTTCAATAAAGCGACGAATCCGCCTTGTGCCTTTACGCCTTACGCAACGTGCCCAACACCGCCCAAGGAAAACAAACTGGCCGTGGCCATTGCCGCCGGTGAAAAACGTTATGGTGATCATTAAGACGGTTGGTCAGCGTGTATATCGCTACTGAGCAAGGTGACCGTTAGTATCGTATCGAGCAGGATCAGGAATTGATTACGACTTACGGGAATGTACGACAAAGCCCGGTAACAGCATCATTGTTGCCGGGCTTTGTCGTACATTTTCGATTATAACGGCGTCGTGATCGGGTATCAGAGCATGTCTTTGGATGATTCGTAACGGATCTATTGCCAAACGGGAGCGTACGCTATTAAAATCTGTGACGCAAAGGCAATTGGTTATTATGTAAAATAATCCTATTTATAGTAACTTTGTGTTATACAGAAAATGGAAAAGTATCTTAAGGGGATTGTTATGACTCATGAAGGTTTCATTATTTCGCCACGATCGGTACTAGACTGTGTCATCAACGACGATTATTACATAGCGCTGGGTGCAGCGGTCGCTTACCAAATTATTGAGCCTACATCGGGTCATATTTATAAAACAGTGTCAACAATTGAACGGGCCAAGAACGTGATCGACAAGTACGGGCAGCGATGGCTTTCGTCATCAGTCGGTTTGGTAGAAGAATGCGATCTGTAAAGGTCAGTTCGTTGTCCAGTACGTTCATTTCCTAAGCCATCAGCCAGTTTATATGCAACAACCTATACACCTTCATCTCTATTACCAAGGCCGGAAACTGGGCGGAGTTCGATTGCCATCCATTCCTCGAGTTGGCGAAAAAGTTTCTGATGCCAATCGGTTTTTGACCATCCGGGATGTCGTGTATGTTGTTTGTCCGGATGGTGATTTAGACGAGATTCAACTGCATTGCCTGCTTGATGATTGATCAACACCAGCCGAGAAGAGGTCAATCATGAGCGTAAATCGTATGCACTTGGTGCTCATTATACGAAATGATAAAACTCTCTCCGTCAGCAGTGGAGGCTAGGTGATTACGTAAGCTAACTCTAGCTGATAGAACCGTGTTTTATAATGAAGTTCAATCAACCCACGTACGTATTTGGCGTTGTCAGTGTGTTCATGTTGGTGCTGGGAGTAGTAATCTATACCGGTACACGAGCCACAAAACAGGGATCAACTTCAGGATTCGAGGCCAATTCCGAAGCTGATAATCTGCATAAATCCGTTATAAACCTGTTTCTCCAGGCCGAGTATGCGCCGACTTCTCCGCAATTTTGCCGGGTATCTGCGTTCAATAGTGTCCATAAACTCCAGAATAGATTGGTGGCGTTGGGAACGGGTACGATTCGCAAATGGCGGACCAGCCACAACGAGTGGATATACACCGCTGATTATCGTGAAATTGGGCCGCCTGGTCCCGAAGGGCTACCAACTAACCTGGTCCTCTTTCTGGAATCGCCTTCGCCGGATTACATTCAGGCACTTACCATTAAAGTGAACCTGAACAACCGGGCTGAAAAATGGCAAGCCTTACAGATGTATAGCGATGTCGCCGAGAAAGTTTTTGCGGTAATAGGGTTGCCAGTACCCCAAGGTCTGAAAGAGGCCATGCAGACAGGTAAACCGTTTGATGATACGAACCAGCAGCGGCTCATTAAAAATAGCTTCGATTCCGGCAATGTCGACGCCTGGACGCTGCGAATTGCTTCGCATTGATCAAGGGAGGTCCACCTACCAGTTTCAGTACAGCTTTTTTTGTAGTACCAACGTCGTTGTAGCCGAAGTGGGGGCAATGCTAGTGACTCTTGACTGGCAACAGCCGTAATTTGTGATTCAGAAATAAATACCGTAAATCGTTGATATGTAGTGATTAAAGCATAAATTGAACAGGCTGTCATGACTATAATCAACCAAGTTGAACCGCTTCCAGGTGATTATTACGGTGTACTTTATAAAGGTAGTCTGATCCTTCCCCTCGTGGGTATCGTGCTGGTAATAGGCATTTGGTGGTACGTACGGAAGCGTAGATGAAAGGGTAAGGCGCACTTATAGGAATAAGTGCGCCCCTGAATTCTCCAATCAATGGACCTTGTTTACCGAAGGTTTAGCGGCCAACGTTACTGCATGTCGGATCAATGGGCTTCCGACATGGCCTTTGCTGCGAGCGCAATTTCCTGAGCTGATTTCTTCTTGGTTCGCAGGAAGTAGACCAGCGGCAGAATGATCAGGAAGAAAATACCCACCAGCCGGAATGTGTCCAGATAAGCGAGCAGGTAAGCCTGTCTGTCCACGGCCAGATCAAGTATCTTGTACGCACGGGCCCCGGCTCCGCCGAGTTGATTGAGCCGTTCTGTAAGTAATGGATTTGACGGATCGAGATTGGAGACCAGATCATAACGGTGCTGGGCGTAGTCGCGGCTTACGAACGTGTTGGCCAGCGCAATGCCAAAGGCGCCCCCTAACTGCCGGATCATGTTATTGAGCGCAATAGCCGACGGAAAATCCTGGGGAGGTAAACCCGCCACCGCCTGATTGATGAGCGGTAATTGCAGCATTGTCACGCCAAATACGCGCATCATTTGCGGCCAGAAAAAATCCCACTGATCGGCCTGCCCATTCATCGTTCCGCTGTAAAAGCCGAAGACCACGAACGTACACATACCGACAATGATAAAAGGCAGGGGGGAGGCTCCGACCGACAACCGTTTCCCGATAATGGGAAACAACGGAATGCCAACCAGCGTAGGCCAGAGCAACGAAAGGCCCGTCATGGTGGGTGTAAACCCGTTTATCCGCTGGACCAGCACGGGGTAAACGAACACGGATGTAAAGAGTCCCAAACCCGCCACGAAACTAAAAATAGTTGTCACGCCGAGGGTCCCTTTGCCCAGTACGCGCAAATTGACGACCGGGTGTGCCGTTGTCAGCTGTCGCCAGATGAAGCCACCCAGTCCACCGATGGCCGTTACGGTAAGGATCAGAATAGTTTCGGATTCGAACCAGTCATCGGACTGCCCTTTTTCGAGCACGTATTGCAGCGAACCTACGCCCACAGCCAGCAGCAAAATACCCGCGTAGTCGATCTTGATCTGACTCTTACGCGTGCCTTCGCCCGGCTTCTTGGCGATGTAAAGCATGGTCAGTACGGTGGCCAGGATACCAATAGGCACGTTGACGTAAAAGATGTAAGACCAGTGGTAGTTTTCGACGATGACTCCGCCTAAAAATGGCCCCAGCGTCGGTCCGAGAATGATACCCATGCCGAAAATACCGGAGGCAACACCTCGTTTGGCAGGTGGAAACGCATCGAAAATGATCCCCTGCGAGGTCGAAAGCAGGGCTCCGCCCCCCATACCCTGGATGAACCGCCAGAACACCAATTCCCATAAACTGGTCGAACTGGCGCAGAAATAAGAGGCAATCGTGAATAAAATGATGGAGGCAACGTAGTAACGTTTACGACCGAAATAATCGGCCAGAAAGCCTGTCATCGGTATAATAATGACGTTGGCAATGGCGTAGGAGGTGACAACCCAGGCTACGTCTTCGATGGTTGCTCCTAACGCACCGGCAATTTCATTGAGCGCTACGTTGACAATGGTAACGTCGATGAGTTCCATCACAGCCGCCGAAATAGCCGTGACAACAATAATAATTCGGACTAAACCCGTTGGAACTGCGGGTGAATTTGTAGCAAGAGTGGACTGCATAAGCGAATGAGCAGTGGATGAATTTGAGCTAAGCTAGTGACTAAACGCATAGATAGTCAATTTGGTTTACTATATAGCTGAAAATAAAAAATGGCTCCGAAGAAGTGAGATTCTGCCGGTATACACGGCTCGCTGGCAGATGCCTGGCCGCTTCCTCACTTGACCCCGCCTACCCACACGGATATGGGTTAGAGGGGTAACCGACAAGCAATCCAGCTTGTCGCGCAGCTAGACAAAACACGTTATGGAAACGATGGATGACCTCATGGAGCACACGATCCAAGATCTGTACTCGGCCGAAAAGCAAGCGTTGGAAGCAATGCCGCAACTGGCCCAACGGGTACAAAGCGAACAGCTTCGGGAGGCTTTTCAAGTGCACCAGCGGGAAACCGAAGGTCAGGTAGTCCGACTGGAGCAGATTGCCCGTCAGTTAGGTATTGATCCTGACGGGGAGACCTGTATGGCGATGCAGGGGCTGGTTGAAGAATCTCAGGACCTACTGGCTCAACTTGAAGATGGACCCGTGGCCGATGCCGCAATTATCGGTGCTGCTCAGAAGATGGAACATTACGAAATTGCCAGCTACGGTACGGCCCGCACGCTGGCTCAGCAGGCGGGTCATACACAGATCGCCAATTTGCTGGAGACAACATTGAGGGAAGAGAAAGCAGCCGACGAGAAGCTAACGTACATTGCGACCGATTCGGTAAATCAGAAAGCGGTTCAATCGTAAGGTGAACGCAGGCTGGTTCTGCCTGATAAGGTATTGGTGTAAAAAGAACCCGGTGTTTGTCCGGTACGAAGCCTGAGGTTTGTCGTTGATTGCCTACGTATAGTACTCGTGGCATCCGAAACAAACATCAGGCTTCGTCTATTCCAAGCCGTTGCTCATTGGTCTGAGCCAAGCTCAATGGCTGGTCTGGTCCAGGGGTTACCGTTTTTGTCGTTCCCTGTTCGCTCATCCGCCAGTCAATCAGGCTCCCGACTGCGTTCCGGTAGCCATTCGCTCACTTCTAATTCGCTGAACGGGCATCGGCCAGCCATGGTGAGTTAAAAAATAGGTCGTATCTGTCGATCTAGCCACGAATTGTCGATTGGCCGGACGGATGGCTGATGCCTCAATAATAACTTACGTATATGAGTAACCGAACCTCCCCGAATCCACGCACACTTGGGGTGACTTTCTCAACAAGAAACAACACAAACGTCGTACTATGGGCTCCATCGATTGAACACGCGGCTATCAAGATTTACGGAAAACCGGCAGTCCTACCGCTTAACCGGGAAGAGCTGGGTTACTGGCGGCTATCGACCGACCAGATCCAACCAGGCGACCTGTACCAGTTTGTCATAAATGGTCAGGACGAGCGGTCCGATCCTATTTCGCTATCACAGCCACAGGGCGTGCATGGGCCATCGGAGGCTGTCGACACGACCCTGTTTCAATGGGAGGATCAGCACTGGCAGAGCCCCCAACTGGCAGACTACCTGATCTACGAACTGCATATCAGCACGTTTACACCTGGTGGCACATTTTCGGCGCTGGAAGAAAAACTGGATTACCTGATCGAATTGGGGATCAACGCGATCGAACTCATGCCCATCAGCCAGTTTCCGGATGGACGAAACTGGGGGTATGATGGCGTATTTCCGTTTGCCGCCGAAAATGCCTACGGGGGGCCGACCGCTCTGCAACACATGGTAAATGCCTGTCATCAAAAAGGTATAGCCGTCGTGCTGGACGTTGTCTATAACCATTTGGGGCCAGAAGGAAATTACATGAACGAATTTGGCCCTTTTCTGACGGATAAATACAGTACCCCCTGGGGAAATGCCATCAACGTCGATGATGTCTGGAGCGATGGGGTGCGGCAGTTCATCCTGGAAAATGCTCTGATGTGGCTGCGTGACTTTCACATCGATGCGCTTCGACTGGATGCCGTTCACGCCATTAAGGATTTCAGTCCGGTTCATATTCTGGCCGAACTACGGGAGCAGGTTGACCAGCTGAAGGAAGCAACGGGTCGTCGGCATTATCTGATAGTGGAAAACGACCTGAATGATCCCCGCTTCATCAACCCGCTGGCTGAACACGGCTACGGTATGGACGCACAGTGGATGGATGAGTTTCACCATGCCCTGCGGGTGAGCGCCGGTGAAAAACAGGAGGGGTACTACGCCGATTTCGACGGTATCGGTCATCTGGCCAAAGCCTATCGGGATGCTTATGTCTACGATGGTCAATTCTCGGCCGTCCGCAAGAAGTTGTTTGGCCGCAAAGCCCCAACCAGTCCGGGTCATCAGTTTATTGTTTTTTCCCAGAATCACGATCAGGTGGGGAACCGTAAACTGGGTGAGCGGTCGAGTCAACTCTATAGTTTTGAGCTACAGAAACTGCTGGCGGGCGCGGTGCTGATCAGCCCGTATGTTCCCCTGCTGTTCATGGGCGAGGAGTGGGGAGAGACGGCTCCTTTTCTGTACTTTGTGAGCCATACGGAGCCCGAGCTTGCCGAAGCCGTGCGTCAGGGTCGGCAGGAAGAATTTGCCGACTTCCATGACGGTGCCGATGTGCCGGACCCGCTGAGCGACGATACGTTTCAGCGCTCCCAGTTGCAGTGGTCGTTACTGGAGCAGGAGCCTCACCAGACCCTGTTTCGGTATTATCAGGTCTTGATCGCCCTGCGCCGGCAGCATCCGGTTCTGCGCCATCTGAACCGCCAGAACCTGAATGTGGTCGAAAACGAAGAGAAACAGACGCTGGTGGTACATCGCTGGCATGAGGATCAGCAGTTGCTCTGCCTGCTGAATTTTGCCAATCAGCCCCAGTCGCTTTCGGTATCAGAGGGTAGTAAAGGCTGGCAGAAATTTTCGACTCGTCCGAGTCCAAGTGGCTGGGATCGGGTGCCGCTGCTGACGTCATTGCCGATCCTCGTGCGCTGGTTGTCCCCCCCGAATCGCTGCTTATTTATTCCCCTTCTCATGACTAACCCGATTGCTACCTACCGAATCCAGTTCCATAAAGAGTTTACATTCAGTCACTTCGAGCAGATCATCCCGTATCTGGATAAACTTGGAATCAAAACGGTATATGCGTCGCCCATCTTTGAAGCCGTTGCCGGTAGTCAGCATGGCTACGACGTGGTCAACCCACAACTGATAAACCCTGAAATTGGCACCCAGGCTCAATTGACCCGGATCCATCAGCAATTGGCCGAACGGGGAATTGGCTGGTTGCAGGATATTGTGCCCAATCACATGGCCTTTGACCCGGCCAATACGTGGCTGATGGATGTGCTGGAAAAAGGACAACGATCGATCTATAGCTGTTTCTTCGACATCGACTGGACCAGTCCGGTTCACCACGGGCGACTGATGGTGCCGTTTTTGGGTAACTCGCTGGAAGCGGTTCTCCAGAAAGGCGAACTGGCCGTAGCCTGGCAGGATAACCGTCTGGTGTTGGCTTATTATGACAGTGCCTATCCGTTGCGGCTGAATTCATACGTCCGTGTCCTGCAAGCGACGGATAATAAATCTGGTAAGGCCATTCAGTTGTTGCTAAGTCAGTTACCTGATCTGGACCAGCTGACCGACGCAACCACCTACAGCCTGCGTAGCCGGGAATGGCAGCTGAAGCTGGCGCAATGGCTCAATGATACCGATCACCAAGCGTATTTTCGCGACTGTCTGGAAGTGGTAAATACCGATACAAATCGGCTTCAGCAACTAGTCGATGAGCAAGTGTATCGCCTATGCGTTCATGGGGAAACCGATTACCGAATCAATTATCGTCGTTTCTTCACCGTCAACAGCCTGATTTGCCTGAATAGTCAGGATCTGGTTGTTTTTGACCATGTGCACGAACATACAAAGAATATGCTGAAGGCAGGTGTGTTGCAGGGTCTACGCGTCGATCACATCGATGGCTTGCACGATCCGAGCCGCTATCTCGAACAGCTTCGGGAAATGGCCGGTGATGAAGCCTATATCGTAGTCGAAAAGATTCTGGAATCGGGCGAAGAGCTGCCCGTCAGCTGGCCCATTCAGGGCGCAACGGGCTACCAGTTTCTGGCCCTGGTCAATAACCTGTTCACCCGGACGGGTAGCCAGCAAAAATTCACGCAGTTTTACACAAAGCTGCTGGGGGAAAAGCAGGTCGTTCATCAGGAAGTACAGGCTAAAAAAGCATACATCCTCGATGAACACATGCGGGGTGAGCTGGACAATCTGTTCGTGTTGTTCCAGAGCCTGAATCTGGTTGACGAGGACCGGTTAGCGGCTTTACCAGCCGATACGCTGAAAGCCGCCATCGGCGAGTTTTTGGTTCAATGCCCGGTCTATCGCTACTACGGTAATTACCTGCCCCTGAAAATCGAAGAAGCTATGGCGATCCAGGCTATTCTGGAACGGGTTCGTCGTTTCAAACCGAATCTGAAACCAGCCGCCGATCTGCTGGAAGACGTACTGCTGATAAAGCCGCAAGCAGGTGATGACGATTACAACGAGCGGGCCTTACGATTTTACCAGCGCTGTATGCAATTTACCGGGCCGCTGATGGCCAAAGGGGTGGAGGACACGCTGATGTACACGTATAACCGCTTCATCGGGCACGACGAAGTGGGCGACTCGCCCGATTTTTTTGGCCTTACGACCGATGACTTTCACCAGAAAATGCTCGATCGGCAGGCACAATGGCCGCTTGCCCTGAACGCCACATCGACCCACGACACCAAGCGGGGCGAAGATGTTCGCAGCCGACTCAATGTACTGACCGATCTGGCCGATGAGTGGTTTGCCGAAGTGGAAGCCTGGCAGGAACTTAATCGCGACCTGAAGCAAGCAGATTCGCCCGGCGTGGATTCGCCCAGCGTGGATTCGCCGGATGCCAATGATGAATATTTCATTTATCAGACGCTACTAGGCGTTTATCCAATGCCCACGATCGAGTCTGCCAATGAACCGAAGCGGAGTACATCCTCACCCGGTCAGGACGAAAAAGACGTTGCGGAGCGGCTGGATGAGTATTTACAAAAAGCCCTGCGGGAAGCCAAGCGAAATTCAACCTACACCGAACCGAATGAAGTCTACGAAGAAGCGACCAAAGCCTTTGCTCGCCAGCTATTGGACCCGACAAAGCCATTCTGGAAGCGGTTTGAGCCGTTTTGCCGACGAATAACGGACCTGGGCATTATCAATTCGCTGGCGCAAGTGGTGCTCAAATGTACCTGCCCCGGTCTGCCCGACATCTATCAGGGCTGCGAAGGCTGGGACCTGAGCCTGGTCGATCCCGACAACCGGCGGCCAGTCGATTTTGACCAGCGGCAGCGGTGGCTGGATGAACTGACGACCCGCGAAAACGATGATCAGTGGGCCGAGTTATGGCAGCATCGCTACGATGCCCGCATCAAGCTCTGGCTGATTCATACGCTCCTGAACGAACGAAATCAGCACGTCGACCTGTTTGCCAACGGGCAGTACATTCCACTTCAGGTGGAGGGGCGCTACAAAGAGCATGTGATGGCTTTTGCCCGGCATTACGAGCGAAGCTGGTATGTCGTGGCGATTCCGTTGGGGGTGGCTCAACTGTGCCGTGAGCAGGACACTGACGCCGTGTCGCTGGATTGGGGAAATACCCGGATCATCTTACCCGCCGAAGCACCCCGTCAGTGGACACACCGGCTCACAAACGCTACCGGAAAGGCTGCAAACGGGATTGCCATAGCCGATCTGTTTACGTTTCTGCCCCTGGCAGTTATCCAGCTCGAACAGCCCTCATCTGACCGTAGCGCAGGTATCCTGCTGTCGATCACGTCGCTTCCATCTCCGTTCGGCGTCGGCGATTTTGGGGCTGAAGCCAGAACCTTTGCCGACTTTCTGAGCCGCAGCCACCAAACGTATTGGCAGGTATTGCCCCTCAATCCGGTTGACGCAGTAGCGGGGTTTTCGCCGTATAGCACCTCCTCCAGCATGGCAGGGAGCCCGCTTTTGCTGAGCCCTTCCTTGTTGAAGCAGGCGGGACTGTTAACCGATGCTGACCTTCAGGCTGCTCAGTTGACCCTGACCAATCGAATTGATTACCAGGCAGCCAGATAAATAAAAGAAGCCTTGTTCGATAAGGCGTATAAGACCTTTGAACAGACCTGTCCAACGGCACTACGGCAGGAGTTTCAGCAATTTTGTGCCGAAGAGGCCTACTGGCTGGATGACTTCGCGCTGTATACGGTGCTGAAACAGCATCATGAAAATAAACCCTGGCATGACTGGCCGACGGCACTCAGACTTCGCGAAGCCAATGCGCTACAGACGTTCCGCGACCAACAAACCGATGCGCTGGCAAAGATCAACTGGCTTCAGTTTGTCTTTGACCGGCAGTGGAATGACCTGAAGATGTACTGCAACCGGTTAGGCGTTCGTCTGTTTGGCGATCTGCCCTTTTACGTCAGCTACGACTCCGTGGATGTATGGGCTCATCCCGAGTTATTCAGTGTTGATGATGGCAGGATGATTGGCGTAGCCGGTGTACCGCCCGATGAGTTTAGTGCCGATGGTCAACTGTGGGGAATGCCCGTTTACCGATGGGATGTTCATAAAAAGCAACACTACGCCTGGTGGATCGAGCGATTACGCAAGAATATGGAACGCTATGATCTGCTCCGGCTGGACCATTTCCGGGCCTTTGCCGACTACTGGGAAGTGCCCGCCGATGAAGTAACCGCTGTTCATGGAAGTTGGCAACCGGGGCCTGGTGCTGACCTGTTTACGGTGCTGCAAAACGAACTGGGTGACCTGCTTTTTGTGGCCGAAGATCTGGGTAAGATCGATCAGCCAGTCTACGAACTGCGGGATGCGTTTGGTTTACCGGGTATGGCGGTGCTTCAGTTTGCCTTTGGCGAAGACATGCCTAAGTCGGTCAATAATGTGCACAATCATAAGCCAAATATCATTGCCTACACGGGTACGCACGATAACAACACTACATTGGGCTGGTACCGGCAGGGTAGGCCGCAGATTCGTCAGTTGGAACGATACATTGGTGTGCCCGTAACGGAAGAGAATGTGCACCTGATTTTAATTCGGCTGGCGTATGCGTCAGTTGCTCAAACCGCCATCCTGCCCATTCAGGATGTATTGGGCTTAGACGAAACGGCCCGGCTGAACAACCCGGCGGCATCGGCTAACAACTGGACCTGGCGGCTACTGCCCGACCAGCTTACACCCGTTCTGGAAGAGCAACTTCGGGGGTGGGCGGAGGTGTACAACCGGTATTGAATCGGAATCCTATTGACTTTATCAGCCCGTTATCGGGTCAAAACAGGGCTATCACGTACCCCCCGAGCCGTTCAAGCTCAGTCTTCACCACTATACAACGGGCGGAAAAAGCGAGCGTTTCGGTGGCTTCTTCGTGCGACTTTTATTATTGGAATAACCATCAGTGTAAGAGCGGCCTTGCCTGGTCGGCTGGGAATCAACTGAGGTTGGTCAGTACGTACCGACCGCCATACAGATAGCTAAATCAATTCGAGTTGATGGTGTGATTGGGTGTTCGATAGGCCGTGTCTCCGAGATACGGCCTATCGAACACCCAATCACACCATTTCGTTAGCCATTACTCATCGTGGTACGGCATGCGAAAACCGCTTGGAGGTGCAACTTGAGCAGATTATACATCTATGCAGGGTCTGTATAAGTGGCGAGTTCATCTAAAACGGATAGCGCCTGTGCCACGTCGTTAAGTCGATAGTGCGCCTGGGTAGGCTTCGGACCTATCTTGACGGTGTAGGGCGTTATAGTCGCCAGAGCGGAGAACATATCTTCGTCAGTTTGATCGTCGCCCATGACCAGCACGAACGAGTAAGGTTGAGCAGTAGCCCATTGACGGGCAATTTTTCCCTTGTTTGTCTCCTGACTTTTGACTTCAATAACTTTTTGTCCATCCAGTAATCGTAGGTCACTGGGTAGTATATGTTCCAGCAGATCGACCAGTTCACGCGATCGCTTGAACCCCATCTGTTGGTTCGCTCCCCGGTAATGCCAGGCTAGCGATGCTTCTTTTTCTTCGATAAAGGACCCCTTGCAACGGCTGGCAAAATCGGTCAGCAGCGGGCGTATCGTTTCTTTCCAACGCTCGTCTGAGGCTTCATTCCGAATCCAGACGCCGTCCTGTTTGCTGGTGGCTCCGTGTTCGGCAACGAGGCTAATGGGTAGATGTCCAAGCCATTTTTCCAGAGTTTTCTCTGGTCGGCCACTGATTACCAAGACCTTGTTGTCAGGATTAGCGGCTAACTTGCTCAACCGATCGATCACGGCAGGTGTTGGGCTGGCCAGCTCCGGTTCGGTCGTGAACTCAACCAGCGTTCCGTCATAGTCCAGTACGATCAATCGAGACTTGGCCTGGGCATACTGGTCGAGCATTGTTTGTTTTGCATCGCCTTCCAGTAAAATCACCCGGCTCGCTTGCTCATCCTGCTGCGTCGTTAGCAACGCGTCGATGAAGTCAGTTGCCCACTGTTTAACATCATAACTGGCTACCCGTTCCTGCATCGTGATCATGCGTTGCCGTTGCTCGTCGGGTGACATTGCCAGGGCATACAGCAACTGATCGGCGACCTCATATTCATCGAGTGGATTGACCAGCAGGGCCTCCCCCAGTTCATTGGCTGCACCCGTCAGTTCACTCAGGATCAGAACGCCCTGCTGGTCCTGCCGGGAAGCGACGAACTCCTTGGCAACCAGATTCATCCCGTCGCGAACGGGCGTGATCAGGGCAATATCGCAGGCCGTGTAGAGAGCGACTAGCTGCGAAAACGTTACGTCTGAGTAACGATATACAATGGGCAGCCATGTCAATGTACCGAACAAACCATTTATCCGCCCCACGGCCTGTTCAATCATTTGCTTGCGCTCGCCGTAGGTTTGAATCTGGTCGCGGGAAGGAACCACAACCAGAATGAAGACCAGCTTCCCCAACCACTCCGAATGCTGCCGGAGAAGCGCTTCCAGTGCGTCCAGCCGCTGCATAACCCCTTTCGTATAATCCAGGCGGTCGACTGAGAAAATAAGTTTATCGGGATACGAACGCTTCAGATCAAGCCGCTCCTGCACCACCGCCTGATCCGCAGCGGCATCATGGAATAAATTGTAGTTGATGCCAATCGGAAAGGCTCCCGTCTGAACCTTCGTCTGCCCATTTTCTATGGTTCCCAGCCGATGGGCCAACCCCAGGCTCAATTGGGCCGATCGCAGGAAATGAACCCGGTAGTCGGTCGTATGAAAACCCACGAGATTAGCGCCTAACAATCCGTTCAACAGGTAATTGCGGCATTTTTCCGGCAACAAACGGAGAATTTCGTAGGAGGGAAAAGGTATGTGCAGGAAGAAACCGATGGTAGCCGATGGCTTGTTCTGCCGGATTAGCATTGGCAGAGGCAGGAAGTGATAATCATGCACCCAAATCAGATCGTCGGGTTGCAGAAGTTCAACGACTTTGTCGCAAACCGCCTGATTGGCTGCCTGGTAAGCGTTCAGGTCTTCGTCGTGATAATCGACGTACGAAGGGAAGTAATGAAAAAGCGGCCAGAGAACCGAATTCGAGAACCCATTATAGAATCCCTTATTCGTCGTTTTATCTAAAAAGACCGGCACGTACTCAAAATCGTCGTTGACCAGATGCTTGTACTTTTCCCAAACGCGCGGGGAGAAATCCGCGCATCCGACCCAGACGGGTTTCGGTGCCGAAGCCGGGAGGTCCAGCGATTTCACAGCCGTGACCAGTCCGCCCGCCGATTGTTTGACGGATGTGACCCGATTTTCGGTCTTGAACGAAAACGGCAGTCGATAGGAAATAATAAGTAAACGATTATCATTCATAAAATAGGAGTCAACAAAAAAGGTACATCAGCCGAGCCTGCCAGTTGTTGTACTGGTAAACGACCGCCTGATCATCCTGTAGAAAGGCCCCGGCCATCTATGATCGGGAAGCCACCAGCGTTAATCTAGTGGCAAAGGCCTCACTGCTCAAGAAACTAGCGATTGGTCGATCCATAAGGTTGGGCTATAAAACGTGCGGGTTGATAGCCCTTCGACGGCTGCCACAGTATAACCGCCGTTTTAGGGAAAGGATAGAAGAGACGGTTTAAAAATGAGGATTTGCATTCTTACGGGCAGATAAGCCTGCATACGACGATAATCGGGTGCCCAGCCTGTGAATCGACCAAGAGCCGGTCGATTGCCTCCGTTGGTCTATTGCCAGCTGTGAGTGGATGAACTAAGGCCGAATTAACCGAATCAAGATCGTTACGGATGAAAGCCGAATTGAGATGCGAGGGCGAACGGAATCAGTGACAACAAAAATGGCGCCTTCCCGGGAAGGCGCCATTTTTGTTGTCAGCTCGTTTAGCTGTAAGATGGCTTGTCAATATCGACTTTCCCATCAGCATTCCGGTTCGGATGCGTTGTCGGTGTGTCATCATCCTCATCGGCGTCCGATGGTGTTGGGTCAATACCACTCAAGGGTGTATCGTCGGGTGAATCATTGCCGGGCAGGGTCGTTGCCTTGTCGGAGCGGTCACCCAGCCCTGCGGGCGAAATAGCCTGTTTAGCCCGTAGGATATCGTCTTTGTCTTCGTTTTCCATGTTAACTTGGGTTTAAAGATACGCGTTGAGTTGCCTTTACTTAACAACCGTCCAGAATGAAAGTTTGGTCATCGGTCGGGTAAGTGTACGCATTGATCATTTTTCGGGGCGCGACAAAATTCAACTGCTGCGTAATATCGATCTGGCCAGTAGCCACCAGATCGCGCGACTGAATCACATCAATAGGGGCCACAGTCTGCGTGCTGGATCGGGCCTGCGTGGAACGGGAACCAATGACGACTACTTCGTTGAGACTGGCCAAACTTTCAACCAGTCGTATATCCAGCGTAATCGGGCTTCCAGTGGTCACCTGCACTGGCTGATTCTGTGTCGTGTAGCCAACAAAGCTGATGCGAAGGGTGTAGCTTCCCGGCTCGATCGATAGACTATACTGACCATTGGCATCCGTGACGGTGCCCGTGTTAGGACCCTGCACCAGAATCGATACGCCCGGCAGATCGGACCCGGTGGTAGCATCGGTGACGTGGCCCCGTATGCTTTGGGCTACTGTTGCGGATGACGTAAGAAAACCGATAAAACTATATAGTATCAGTAAACATAACCTGTAGTGGTTGTTCATAGGGAATTGATAGTCAGATATGTATAAGGTTATGCTGAGTCGCAGGTAACCGTTAATTACCTGGAAGAGTCTCCAGGGTCTCCTGAAAACTTATGGGGTAGCAACTGGGCGGAACGTGATGTGGATTAATGAGGAAATGGTTCTGAGTCAATCAGAGAGGAACGTGTGGAATGACGATTTTTTGCAATTACTCCAGCAAACCAGTCTGAACAGGCTACGACAGATGGCTGAAGTTAGCTGCTTAATGGTGATAGGATAGTGGCTCGAAAGGCGTTGCTCAATAAACAGAAAGCGTTTGGGAGTTGCTACGGGCACCGCTGGTGATAAGCCTACCATTGGGTCGGTTTTGGCCTATAGGTGCGCTTGGCCAAGAGCGTATTCATCCATGTGGCGCTAATGTTGGCAGGGAAATGGTGCGGCTTCAGTAGAGCTACGTTTGCTCGATTAGAGGCTGTATCGCTCGCAATTACCTTATCAATGCGGACCATCGTGCTGGTCGTTGCGAGTCATATCGTGGACTATTGCTCGACCGGCCTTGCTTTCAGCCGCTCATCAAGCCGCCGAACCGCTCCGGTAGTTTGTAATGCATAGTACCAGCTATAGCCTATACCTTTGATTCATCAATCGGGAACAACCCGACTCGACTTTACATCAGAAATCAAAATAGATAAAGACCATGAAAACGCTTATCAACTCCCTGCTCGTTGCGTTCACCGTTAGTCTGGTTACTGTGTCCGCTTCATTGGCCGAAGTTAATCCAGGTAGTCGCTCTACGGCTGTTGCTACGTACAAAACTGGTATTTACGTCACAGCAGAGGGTAAACTGAATGTTGCTCTTGATAAAGAAACGAATGGTATTGTTGACATCAAGCTGAAGAATGATGCTGGCAAGGTCTTGTTTGTCCAGCACATGGGCAAGAAAGAAAAAGTAGCACGAATCAGTTTGAACATAAGTGAATTGCCCGACGGCGCCTACCAATTAGAAATGTCAAACGGGGTGGAAACCACAACGCAAACGATAACACTGGCTACGCAACAGCATACTGTTCCCAACCGTCTTGTTGCTATAAACTAACTCAAGCACTGACGGTCACTCACTCGAAAATGAGCTGAGTTCAGCGCCACTCAAAGTAGCGGAGTCTCCAAGTGGGCTCCGCTACTTTTTTTATAAGCGATCCTCACGTCAAGGTGAACAATGGGACGTAAAAAGATGCCTCTTCGTAGATGGTCTAGCTTTGATTAGTTGGTTACGATTCTATTCATTTTAGAATGAAGGAAATGGTCGTAAATCATTGATTTTAGGCTGATAAAGGTAGTTTTTGGGGCACAAATAGTCTCCTTTTTATGTTCTCTTGGTAAGAACGTAAACAA
The DNA here is from genome assembly GCF_010747415.1 of Spirosoma agri. Classification (NCBI taxonomy): domain Bacteria; kingdom Pseudomonadati; phylum Bacteroidota; class Cytophagia; order Cytophagales; family Cytophagaceae; genus Spirosoma; species Spirosoma agri. Next base: position 303,482 of record NZ_JAAGNZ010000001.1, read on the forward strand.
CTACTTTTAAGCCTGTATGGAGTCAATTAAGGTGCATCAATTAGCCCCCGTTTTGTTAGATACCAAGACTTCCCGCGCTGCTCGTCGCAAAGTAAACGGACCAGCCACGGCGGCCTTGCTGATCAAAATGGCGACCGAGATTTTGACCGTATCGCCAACGCTTCGTCATCAGGCCAACATCACGCTCTCAGATTTGGCAGCCGCCGAAAAAGTGCGGAAAGAGCTGAGTAAGAAATAAGTGCAGAAACAATAAGCCCGGATGCGAGTCCGGGCTTATTGTTTCTGTATGTTTCGCCCTTGGTCCATAGGCAAGGTCGTCCGTTCCCTCATTTATCAGATCGATGTTAGCGGCCTTCGGTCTATTTCTGTTAAGACTTCAAAATGCGATAGCATATACTTAGACTTTAAAAAGAAGTCACTTTTTTAAAAAAATCAATTATTAATGTGACCTATGGTACTTTTAACTGTCTAAAATTATATTTAACTATCGCTATAAAGACCTTTTTGTGGAAACAGGTAAACGTAATAGAGCAGCCACTACCCAACGAATTGTAGAGGCATTGGAAGATGTGTTGAGCGAATGGGGCCTTGACGGCGTAGGCGTCAATGCCGTGGCTGAACGGGCGGGTGTTAGTAAGGTACTTATCTATCGCTATTTTGGCGGTATTGAAGGACTGCTGGAATACTACGTCAAAATGGGACGGTTATTTCCTGCCTATACACCAGCTGTGCTGGCTCAAATTCAGCCCGTTAATCAGGCCGATTTAGCTCCCGTCTGGTCTAGTCAGGTCATTCAGCTTTTTCGTCAGCTTCGGGCATCGCGGGCAAGCCGCGAGATTCTGAAGGCTACTGTCAAGGAAAATGATTCTCTGGCGCACGGGGTTAGTCTGGCGCAGGACACGGAGCTAACGCGACTGGTCGAGCAGCTTAGCTTTGTTAAAGGGGGCGATTATCAGGCAATGTCGGCAGTGCTGATCGGAGCTTTATCGTATCTGACCATACTTGCCCAGAATGACCGGTCGATGATTGGCCTCGATCTTCGTAAAGAAGAAAATTGGTTGCGTATCGAAGATGCTATTAAAGTGATTTACAAAGCGTTGGGTCGTTCAGCCATTGATTCGCCTACCGTTCAGGTAGCTACCAAACCGGTTAGCCTGGCCGTAAATACCTGGTAGTTTGATTCACCTACTATTGACCCTTTAGGAACGTACGATACACAACAGCCACTCTCTGGTAGGGTGGCTGTTTATCATGGTGGTCAGACGGGTAAGTAAACGCTGAAGGTCGCACCCCGGCCGGGACTACTACTCGCCGTTATAGCACCACCATGATTGGCGGCTACCTTCTCGCAGATCGCCAGGCCGATGCCTGTGCCCTCGAACTCCCGTTTGCTATGCAACCGCTGAAAAACCTCGAAAATGCGGTCGAGGTACTTCTCATCGAAACCAACTCCGTTGTCAATAATGTCGATCTTATAATAAGTCATCACGGCTCTGGCTGGAGTCACGAAGGCGGGGAGATTTTTGTGGAGTACTTTGTCGGCTCTCAACTCAATCAGGGGTAGAACCTCCGGACGGCGAAACTTGAGCGAATTGCTAAGCAGGTTCTGGAAGAGCTGCTCCAGTTGCGAAGAATCCCCCTGCACCGTTGGTAACGGATCAATGTTGACCGTGGCGCCCGTTTCCTGAATCCGTAGCTCCAGACTTGTTAACACCCGATCCATCACCTCGACCAAGGATGTAGGATTTACCCGATCCCGCCGGGTCGAAATGCGCGAGTAGGTCAGTAAATCCCGAATCAACGTCGACATGCGGCTAGCCGCTGACTGCATTCGATCTAGGTAAACAACACCGTCGCCCAACTGATCTCCATACCGCTCTTTCAGGAGATCCCCGAAGGACTGTACTTTGCGTAGGGGCTCCTGTAGGTCATGCGACGCTACGTAGGCAAATTTCTCCAGGTTATCGTTCGAGCGCGACAGAAAGTAGTTGGTTTCGTTCAGTTCCTCGTTGGTTGCTAACGACTCCTTATTGCTGGCTGCCAGTTCTTCGTTACTGGTCGTTAACTTCTCGTTGATTGTCGCCAGCTCTTCGGTGCGCTGCTGTACCTCCTGCTCCAACGCCAGCTGAATTTGTTTCTGTTCTGTGATGTCTCGCATCGTGCCGACCATTTTAAGGGGCTGGCCACTGGTATCAAAATACATCTGGGCCTGAACCCGAACGATACGCGAACGACCTGTCTGCTCTGTAACGATCGTGTATTCTTCGTCCAGCAAACCTCCCCATTCAGGATTGGCTGCTCTGGCTAACGCCCGCTCAATTCGTGTTCGGTCCCGCTCATGAATGGGGTTATAAACACGCTTCATATCGATCGAATCCTGGGTGAACTCAAACAAGCCCTGGAGCCGCTTCGAATACGTAATCAGACCGGTAGGCATATCCAGTTCCCAGGTACCTATATCGGCGAGTTCCATAGCACCCCGCAGGTATTCTTCGGCCTCCTGTAGCTTCTGGCGGGCCAGTACCGCTTCTGTTACATCAACTGCCATGCTCAAAACACCATACGTTTCCCCCTGCTCGTTGCGCATCGGTTTGTAGGTGAAATCGAAATAATGAGTTGTTGTAACACCATCTTTGACCAACTGGCCGGGCAGACTAGTAGCCTGATAGCTGTCGCCCGATGCAAGCACATTGTCCAGCAGGCCCAGGTATGCTTGATTAGCTATCTCAGGGACCACTTCCGCGGCTGGGTGGCCCAGTATGGCCGGTCCTTTTCCCAACATGTTAATCATGCTCTGATTCGCTAACGTAATTACGTGGTTAGGACCAGTCAGCAGCATCGTTGCGACGGGGGCTTGTTCAATCAGGGATCGGAACTGGGCTTCGTTTGCCAGCCGTTCCTGCTTGTCCGCTAGCTCCAGCCGTTGGTCCCGCATGATCCCCGCAATGCCGTAGGGCGTTCCGCTGATGGTGTCCAGTAGTAAATATACCTCACAGAAAACCGGAATGCGCTGCTTGGTTTTAGGCTGCATCAACACCACTGCGCCCGACCACTTCCCCTTTCTAATACTGGGCAGGATCTCGGTAGTGGCCCGATCCATTTCTTCAGAGGGAATAAAATCGGTCAGAAGACAGGTCGTGACCTGATCCGGTGTTAACCCGAACAAGCTCAGACCATGCCCATTAATAAATTGCAGGCGACCTTCCAGATCCGTGATTGCTATAAGTTGAGGGGCCTGTTCCACCAGCGAAGCAAATGGCTCCTGACGCTGGTGGCCTGCCAGTTCCTGACTAGCAGCCTGAACTACCCCCGAGAATCGGGTAACCTGCCCCGCTTCGCTGACATAACGTCGACCCATTGACCGGACCCAGCGTAGTTGACCATCATCACCGATCGTACGGTAAGTAGCCGCGTAACGACCGTCAGATATCGGATTCAGTGCCCATTGAACAGCCTGATTCACCCGGTTTACATCGTCGGGATGGACGTAGCTCAATGTCTGCTCATAGAAAAACGGATTGCCCTTGTCGATGCCGATTAGTTTTCGGCACTGATCGTCCCACTTAACTCGTTTCGTCATTGGGTCGAGTTCCCAAACGCCCAGTCCGGCTGCCAGTAACGCAAAGCTGAGATCAGGTTGCTCGGTAAGCTCTTTCTGATCTGATGGCCGTTGATCGCCCTCCATCTATACTTTTTCAATTAGTTGGGAAAGATAAGATTTGGGACCTGATTCATAAAATCAAATAGGGGCAGGGATTCTATCAGAACTGTATACGGAGCCGTAGGGAAGCTCTGGAGAATGTAAGTTGTTCAGCGTGAGGCTATCGCGATTCTGTGTTAACAATAGAATATAAAAGTCACTATTAATTAATAGGTGTGTCGGCGGAGTGAGGGCTCGGGGAGCGTATGTAATGTGACTTTTTGGCCGGATGAAGTCTTAAAAATAGCGTTCCTTATCGTATACGGGGATACCGACAATACCTTGGGTAGCGCGACTAGTATTGATGTAGAATAAGACAAGGAAGCCGCTTGGCGATTCGGTTGTCTCCAAAAAAGAATAAATGCTTTTACTCGTGAATCCGTCTTTATGGCAACTTGGTAGTTGTCTTGTTTCAGTGGCCGTTGCTCAGTACGTCTTTAGCCATTGGGTAATTAACCTTGGGCTAATCTATACCCAGTTGAAACGAATAGTTGCTCTGCCTACACTTACGCATCGAGAGAGTACTTGGCCAGGTGAAGCCGATTGGCTGTCTGATGATGAGGATGCCCCCAAACCAACCGCTGTAATTGAATCAACAACAAAGCGAGTGTCCCGTTCTGTACCTGCTACGGTAGAGTGCTTGAGTCCCGTTGCCCCGGTGCTGACGAATTGACGCCAGCTGACCTCAGCTTCTGTTAAGCCGCTTTGATCAATCAGGATTTATAAACGGTGAACAAGGCTGTTGGCCGGCGTAGACCATTGCCCGGAATAGCTTACCTTTGGTTTACTCTGTCGCTATCAAAAACAGCCGCAGAATGCACCATTTGATCATGAACAAGAACACGACCAGGCTTATACTCGCGTTGTTTGCGACCCTGCTACTTGTTTTTTCGAACCCCAGCGAGAGCGATCACAAATCAGCGGTGAAGGCTAAGGCCAATTCTCTGATGCAGAACCAGGTAAAGAAAGCCACGGGTGATCAGGAAGGCGAAAGTGCTGGGCTAGGCGGCAGTTTGAGCAAGCTGATCGGAGGCTTTTTCGTCGATAAACTGATCGATGCGAGCGTAACCCGTACCAACTTTCTGCTCTTTTCGTTGACTGATTTCTCGTACGAAGGTAAATCGAACGTAATTGGGTTCGGCGTTCTGGGTAACGTATTCATCACCTCGAAACTGGACGATCAGCTGGTTCGGTAATCGCTCATCTCCTGGTTAGTGAAATCCCTTCAGGTTGGTGAGTGCCCCCGGGACTTCTCCAGGATGAGCCTAAGAAAATCGAGTAAGCGTTTCGTTATCAATGAGATAACGCTCGTTGTTGGTTGTCGCAATCTCCCCCTCTAGTATGTCGGCACTGGGCCGGAGCTTGGCGAAACTGTCCTCTCCCAAAACCGCCCCCGTAATGGTAACGATCGTGTTTGGGTTGACGGAAGGAATCTTGTATTCATACGCATCCAGATCGGGAGCCATCTGAAAATCATAGCTTACGGCTAACCCTGTGATTGGGCAGGTATCAAATTGATCAATACGGTCATTCCCTCCGTTGTAGATTCCCATGGTCGTTGTTGGTTTGGCTTACTACAAACCGTTGAGTGAACTATATAGTTTTTGGGATTCTGGTTTTGCCCGACCATTCACCGTCATTGAATCGGATTATTCGGCGTGCTGTGTGATCTCGCCCGAAGGCCATATGCCTATCGGGCGCGGCAGTCTTAAAACAGATTGGGGTAGCCTACTGTTGTCTATGTTTTACCTCTACGTCGTCTATGGAATCAAAACAGCCTAATGCCAGCTTTTCGGCCAGCCGCCCAGAAGATGCTCACGTTGCCGAGCCCGTCAATGAACTACCAAGGTCCGTTCTTCGCCCAAACACGTATTTGTTGCTCGATGGCGAGTGGCGGTTTGCCATTGACACGGAGGATGTAGGATTGCAGCAACGCTGGTATGTAGGATACCCCTTCGATGGAAAAGCGCACTGGCCAGGTTCCATTGAAGCGCACATGGCCGAGGCAAAGGGTCAGGCCACACCAGCGCGTTGGCAGGATAAAGTTGTTGCCTGGTATGAACGGGAATTTGAGTTGCCGCAACGCATCGAACCCCTTTCCCACTCCATCATCCAGCTTACGTTTGGAGCCTGTGGCTACGAAACCCGAGTCTGGCTAAACGGTCATCCATTACGGACCATTGAGGATGAGGAAGTTCACTACGGCGAATACACCTCTTTTTCCTACGAATTGCCCGAGGAGTGTTTACGGTCTCATAACCGGCTTACGGTTCGCATTGCCGACACGATGGACGCGGAGATTCCACGGGGTAAGCAGGAATCACACGTCTACAAACGGGGCGGCATCTGGTATCAGACGTATTCGGGCGCTGTCCGCAGCGTTTGGCTGGAAACCGTGGAACGCAACCGGCTACGTTCCCGCCTTGAGGTGGTCAGTGTCGTTGAAGATCGGCTTGTTCGGTTTAGTGTGACGACTCGAATCCATGATCCCGGCGATTATATACTACGGCTGAAGGCTTATGAATTGCAGGGGAGCGAGCCCATTGCCACCTCCGATTACCCATTGCGGTTAGAGGCTGGGCAAAAACAACAGCGGGTCGTACTCGACATGGAGGGAGCCGCACTGTGGTCGCCCGAATCGCCGACGCGCTACAAACTTATTGCTCAACTCATCGACTCGACGGGATATCCCGCTCAGATCGAAACGCGGTTTGGGATACGGAAGATCGAAGCGCGTGGCCGCTACATTTATCTCAACAATTCGCCGGTTTATCTGGATGGTATTCTGTATCAGCCCGGTACTGCCACGTACGAAGAGATGCAGCGGCACATGCTGGCGATGAAAGAACTGGGGTGTAATCTGGTGCGGGTACACATTGCCGGCGTCGATCCCCGAATCTACAACCTGGCCGACAAGTTGGGTCTTCTGGTTTGGGTGGAGGTGCCCAGTCCGCACAGTTCAACGGCCCGGAGTCGTCAAAATCACAAAGCCGAGTTGCTGCGTATGGTGGCGCTGATCAGCACGCACCCATCGGTGGTTATCTGGAGTCTCTATAATGAAGATTGGGGTGCTCAGGATATCGCGACGAATCCTGAAACACGGCAGTACATCATGGATATGTACCACTATATGCAGCTGACTTATCCGCAGTATTTGGTCGTCGACAACGACGGATGGCAGCATATTTCCTGGGAGGGACGTCTCAAATCGGACTTGCTGACGGCTCATCTATACACGCCGGATCTAGCGCGGTGGCAGGAACTGCTTGACCAATTGGTGGCGGGGGAGCTAATGCATGTGGCGGCTTTTCCACTCGTGGTGGGCGATCCGTTTTTTTATCGTCGTCAGGTGCCGCTGGTGATTAGTGAATGGGGAGGTTTTGGTTTTGCCAACTACGGCGGTCCCAATGATTCGGGAGATCGGGCCGAACGCATTCGACTTTTCAAACAGGCGCTCAGAAAGCATGATATCGCGGGTGATTTATACACACAGGCGACCAACATTGAAGATGAGCAGAATGGCCTGATCGATCCGCAAACGGGCGAACTGAGCGTACCGGCAGGGCTCCTCAATTCACGTTCAGAACATCCACTTCCAACGCCACTAACGTCGTAGTGAACGGCTTTTGCCTATATTGTCGGTTAAAAACCGCAGTTGACTACTTTGTTGATCCGGTCCGGCTGTTTGTCCGGTATCGTCAGGCTTTTAGTATTTCGATTCGAGTACTGTACATAGCGAATAGGTAAGTCAAGGCAGGTCCGATTGGATCTGCCTTTTTTATTGGAATCGCTTCAGGTTTTATTGTTAATGAGTACTACCAAATAGTAAATAAGTAAGCCTTCTGTACATTCCATGCGTCCATCTTTTTCGATAAACCTACCTTTATGTTGACTTACCTGACTTCTGATTTTATACACATGATGCATTTCTCTACGTCTTTCACGAGTTGTACTGTTCGGCTTTTACTCTTTTTAATCAGCGTGCCAATCCTTTCTGTAGCTCAGAATAGTTATGTGGCTAATTCCCCAAACTCCTCTTCCTACGGCTCCTTCAATGCGATCGTTGGCCCTTTTTCGGGTAACCCCGATATGACAGGTGTAGCCAATGTGTTTGTCGGTACGTCTATCGGCAACTCCAATACAACTGGTGCTTATAATGTATTTGTCGGTGGAGCAGGTGCAGCCTTGTCAAATACGACTGGTAGCTATAATGTGTTTACTGGAGCCAGCGCAGGTTACAAAAATACGTCAGGAGAAAACAATGCTTTTGTCGGTTATCAGGCAGGCTACAACAATTCGACAGGTTATAGTAATACATTTATAGGCAGTCAGGCGGGGCATGAAAACTCAGGTGGCTACAGTAACGTTTTTGTGGGCCTAACGGCTGGATATCGTAACACGGGCGGTTTTAGCAATGTGTTTGTCGGCTTTAATTCGGGCTTTGCGAATACAAATGGGACAAGAAATACGTTTTTAGGTACTCAGACTGGTGCTAGCAATGTATCTGGTAGTGGGAACGTCTTCCTCGGGGGCTTTACGGGGTATTCCAATTCTACTGGGTCTTTTAATACACATACTGGCTATCAGGCTGGTTACAACAATAGCACGGGTAGTCAGAACACTTTTTTTGGTGCTCTGGCAGGTTATAATACCACCCTCGGCACCAGCAATATCTTTCTAGGTTATCAAGCTGGTTTAGGTAACAGTACCAGTAGTAATAATGTTATTATTGGCCCCAACTCAGGGACGGCCACCACGGGTAGTAATAATGTACTGTTGGGATCCAATACACAATCCACCAGTGACAATATACAAAATGCAGCCGCTATTGGCGTAAATGCAAGTGTTGGAATAAGCAATGCTATTGTGCTAGGCGACTATACCAATGCAAGCATCGCTGTCGGCATTGGCACCAATGCTCCGCAATTTCCTCTTGATGTACGGGGTATTATCAACCTGCGGAACAACGGTACTATCAAGTTCAGTCATCTCAGCAATTCCCTGCGTAATGGCACAACCGACCAGTTTTTAACAGTGAATGAGCAAGGTGAAACTGTACTGGCCAAGCATCGTTTGCGTATTGATAACGCCAGTGAATGGAGTGATAAGGTCTTCGAGACGGGCTATCAGTTGAAACCACTTACTGAAGTGGGTGAGTATATCCAACTGCATCAACACCTGCCCGGAGTGCCCTCGGCAGTGGAAGTTGTAGAGAAGGGTATCGATGCGGCCAAGATGGATGCTAAACTGCTGGAGAAGATCGAAGAACTGACGCTGTATACCATTCAGCAGCAAAAAGAGATTGACGAGCTTAAAACGCTTGTGAAGCAGCTTATAGAAAAGAAGTAATGGGCGCCGTGTTGCGCACCTACACTATGTAGACGGTTTTCTGGAAAACACAGAAGCCCAGGCTAATAACCCAGGCTTAACTGCGTATTGATAAAGGCCCGCAGCTGACCACTAGCGACCGGATGACGTGGTCGACCGGGTTTTGGTTGTCTTGCTGTTCGTTTTCATTTTCCGACCATTGCTATTTAACTGGCCCTGGGCCATTGAACTGGATTTGGGCGCTACCGTGCCACCCGTTGATCCGTTCTGGGCCGGTGTCGCGTTTGCGGTAGGAGTACCTGTGTTGCTACTGCCTGAAGCTGTAGATTGTGCACGGCCTTGTAGGCTCGCTATGCAAAGAAAAGCACCTAGAATGATTCCCTTTTTCATGATCGTTCGTTCGATTGATAGTACTACACTGCCAAACTAGCCAGCTCAAAAATGGATTAACTAACCGAGCGAATGGGATTACACAACAGGTAGTTGGTCGATGGGCCATACAAAATCCTCTTCAGGAAAATTAGACGAAATTAACGTAGTTTGGTGCCTGACGCTAACACAACTTGTTTTACCCAGCGCTTCAACCATAACGCCACATAAAAAAAAGCACTTACGGAGTAATCGTAAGTGCCTGACGGTGCCTTCGGAATCTTGGAGTGAAAAATGGGGTTCGAACCCACGGCCTGCAGCTTGGGATGCATATGGCATTTATTTTTTTAAATAAATTGAAATTATTTATATTATATATCTAAAGTATTTGGTTGCATTTGCTAGTGTATTACGATTCGAAAAATCAGAATGCAAATACACATTGGCAATGAATGATGTGATTAGCCATTTGATCGTAACAAAGGCATTTTATAGGTGCAAATCACAACGATACTTTTTGTCGCTCTCCTATCGTTAACTAAATTCACTTACTGAGAATATCCTTGCTCCTTTAAGCAGGATCAGTAATTAGTGGTCTATCTGTCTTCACTATTGGCTCCTAAGTATAAAATCATTCATTGGTTTTTGGAGTACGTCTAAGTTTATTCTTCGTTCTGAAGAGTTGATCCCGTCGCTCGTTAATCACAAGTGGGGGTCAATTGCATATTCGCTTTATTCTAACTTAGCTAAATGCTTAACTTATGAGACATTTTATTCCACTTCCTCAACTTCTTTTTGTCTGTTTTGCCTCTAATCAATTTTCTTGTCAGTCAAAAAGCCAGGAAAACATAGAGCAAACAACTCAAGAAAGTCATCTGTCAAGTAAAAATTCGGTTTTGATGCAAGGCGATTATGATGCTCGCATCAATACAAGATGGATGATGAAGGAAACAAAGCTGGCTGACCATTATGGAAATGATCGACAACACTCATCCGTAGACATATTAAACCGAAAATTTGCCCATGCCGATTTCGATCTGAGTAACCATTCGTTTTCGTCAGTTCGTGTTCGGGGGACCCGCGAGACTGTCAATGACGTTATAAGCGTAACTGCGTCGCAACCCGACTCATTTGCGATAATTAGGCTCAACCAGCGATTCAAAATAATTGAAGTTACTGATAGTATATTAATTCTTCAGACGCTCGAAGGAGTGGGGGTACCTTATGATATCAAAGAGCTAGCCGATATGTCGATGGCCAGCGGAGGTCCTTACGGTTTCAAAAACTTACGATTTACGTTCGAGAAGTAAGGCGTAAGTTACAGCTGGAAACAAGCTCTGTTATTTAACTTGGTGTGGATAGAAGCGAAGAGCCCGGCTCAGATGAGATTGGGCTTTTTTTACCTGTTGATTTATACCGACGAACTTAATCTTGAATAGAAAACAGTTGTAAGCCTATAGTAAACTCCTTACCGGGTAGATGATACATAGCTTACTTTAAGTCAAGTTTTCACTCGATAACAAGCACTCGCCATTCTTGTATGAAATTACTCTACCGTACTGTACTCTTTATTGCTACTACATTAGGCGTTCACTCAATTGTGCTGGCACAAAGCAATTTGATCATTCGTACGCCTGCCTCCTTCTCACCTGGAAGCTTAAATACCTTTGTTGGTACGAGTGCTGGGAATGATAATGTTACTGGTATCAGCAACACATTTATTGGTGGGTTTGCTGGCAACAAAAACAACTCGGGATTCTACAATACCTTTGTTGGTAGCCAAAACGGCCAAAATACTAATACTGTTTCTAATAACACCTTTATGGGTTACCAGTCGGGGTATACGAACACTACTGGCTACAGTAATACGTTTCTGGGTTCGACGGCAGGCTTTTCGAATACAATGGGCAGATTTAATTCGTTTGTTGGCGTACAGGCGGGGTATATCAATACTGAGGGTAGTGATAATTCCTTTGTGGGCTATCAATCGGGGCGTAACAACACGACAGGCTCGGGTAACGCTTTTATGGGCACCTATGCAGGGTACAACAACATAACGGGTAACGAGAATGTCTTCTTGGGATACTACGCAGGGTATACTAATACTGATGGTAATCAGAATACCTTCCTTGGCCATAATAGCGGCATTCAAAATACTTCTGGCACAAACAACTCGTTTATAGGCTCTGCAAATAAAACAGGAAGTGCGAACGCTTTCTTGGGAAATTTAGCTGGTGCTTTTAATACGACGGGTTCTAACAACGTGCTTATTGGTAACAATGCGGGTCGCAATAACACCGCCGGCAGCAATAACGTCATTGTTGGACTAAACTCAGGTACGGCCACAACTGGCAACGATAACGTACTGCTAGGAGCCAATATACAGCTTACTAGCGCTAGTATCCAGAATGCGGTCAATGCCAGCGTCGCTCTAAGCAATGCCATCGTTCTAGGCGACCCCTCAAATACCAGCATCGCTGTGGGTATTGGCACCGACTCGCCCCAGTTCCCTCTTGACGTACGGGGTACGATTAATCTACGCAACAACGGTCGCATCAAGTTTGCTAACCTGAGCAACCCGGTGCGCGAGGGCACCACAGATCAGTTCTTAACGGTCAACGAACAAGGCGAAACGGTGCTAGCCAAATATCGTTTGCGGATCGATAAGGTCAGCGAGTGGAGTGATAAGGTGTTCGAGACGGGCTACAAGCTCAAGTCACTCCCTGAGGTGGGTCAGTATATCCAGATTAATAAACATTTGCCGGGTGTGCCCTCAGCGGCAGAGGTCGTAGAGAACGGCATTGATCCGGCCAAAATGAATGCAAAGCTACTCGAGAAGATTGAAGAGCTGACCCTATATAGCATTCAGTTGGAGAAAGAGCTACAGGCAACGAAGAAACAGCAACAGGAAGAGATCGATGAGCTAAAGCGCATGGTCAGGCAACTGCTCGACAAAAAATGACGAGAGTAGTAAAAGTGACGCGCCAAAAACATATTTTTTTTTCTGCCTAACTCCAACCAGCATTTCCAGGAAATACCCTTTTATGTAGCGTACGAAGAGGGAAAAGTCAGTTAATTACTCTCGTTTTGACATACAACTAGCACCATTTTGTAAGTGCAAAACTGCCCTATTTGTAATTTTTAACCGTAGGGTATCGGCAGTGGCCGAGAGCAGTTATACATGCGTACTCTTCCAGCGATCGCCATGCTTGCCGATTGTGCGTTGTACAATATTGGTTAAGATGAATGTAGTTCTATGGCGATTTATATTCGTAAAGCGCCATAGACAGGATCAACCAGTTACAAAGCCGATGTACTTTATCACTGGTAGCAGAATTAATTTTATTGAGAGCAATTATAGACGTATGTAAACCGTCACACGCTGTTAGCAAAAAAGCACTTACGAAATAATCGTAAGTGCCTGACGGTGAGTTCGGAATCTTGGAGCGGGAAATGGGGTTCGAACCCACGGCCTGCAGCTTGGGAAGCTGCCGCTCTACCAACTGAGCTACTCCCGCTTTTTTATGATAAGACAAACATACAGCAAAAAGGCAGACATTGTCAAGCCTTTTCGGTATCTGGTTATTTTTCATTTCTTTTGGGCAAAATCACTCGTTTATGACGCCAAACCCGACACCAGTCCATAAGCCCTTCGTTCCCGCCACTGAGTCACCTGCTGAATTTACGCTGAAAGCGATCATTACTGGGTCCGTTTTTGGCGTTTTGTTTGGCGCTGCTACTGTCTATCTATCACTAAAGGCAGGCTTGTCGGTATCGGCGTCCATTCCCATCGCGGTACTGGCAATCTCGCTTGGCCGCCGGTTTCTGAACACAACGATTCTCGAAAATAACATCATTCAAACGACCGGCTCAGCGGGCGAGAGTATAGCATCGGGGGTAGTATTCACCATGCCGGGATTTCTTTTTTTGACGGGTGGAAGCGGTGCCGATTTTTTTAATTACTGGACCATTCTGACCCTGGCTATTCTGGGTGGTTTGATCGGTACGTTGATGATGATCCCCCTGCGCCGGTCGCTGATCGTACAGGAACATGGTACGCTTCCCTACCCAGAAGGGACGGCTTGTGCCTCTGTCCTGATTGCGGGCGAAAAAGGAGGAGATTTTGCCAAAACGGCTTATCAGGGACTGGGTGTTGCCTTGTTCTACGCGCTGCTCCAGAAAGTGCTACACGTGATTGCTGAAGTGCCGGTTTGGGCTACGAAGCAAACGAACCGGTATTTCCCATCGGCACAGGTGGCGGGTGAAATAACGCCTGAGTATCTGGGCGTTGGGTATATCATTGGTTTTCGAATCTCGGCCGTATTGGTCGGTGGCGGTATTCTGGCGTGGCTGGCGCTTATCCCGTTGCTGGCATCGGTTGTGCCGGGTGATACGATTGCGCTGCAACTTCAAAAACTGGGCTATCTGAATAATCTGCAAACCGCTGGCGGGCCAGGTGGCTGGAATCCCGCAACGCATACGTTCGCTGACGCAACAGCGGCCATTTACCGGGCTTATATCCGGCAGATTGGCGCTGGCGCGGTTACCGCGGGTGGGTTTATGACGCTCATCAAAACGATTCCCACTATCGTCTCGTCTTTCCGGCAAAGCTTTACGAAATCGTCGGTCAGTGCCATTGAGACGGAAGGTGCGTTGAGCGAAAGTAATCGTACACCCCGAACCGAGCAGGATTTGAGCGTTCGTATTGTTGTCATTGGCAGCGTAATTTTAGCGGCTCTCATGGTTGTTCTCCCGCAAATTCCGGGCGATTCGTTGCTGACCAAGTTGCTGATTGCAGTGCTGGTCATTGTTTTTGGCTTCTTTTTTGTAACGGTCGCCAGTCGTATTGTGGGGCTGATCGGCTCTAGTTCATCGCCGGTTTCGGGGATGACCATTGCAACCATCATGGGCACGGCTTTGGTATTTATTGCCGTTGGCCTGACCGGAAAAGTCTACGAACCGGCGGTGCTTGTGGTGGGCAGTATGATTTGTGTCGCGGCTGCCAATGCGGGCGGTACCTCGCAGGATTTGAAAACGGGCTATCTGGTGGGGGCAACGCCCAAATACCAGCAAATGGCGTTATTTATCGGTGTGATTGTGTCGTCGCTGGTTGTTGGGGCTACCGTAAAAATTCTTGATACGCCGACGCCTGATCTGCTGGCTCAGGGTATTACGCACGCTATCGGCTCCGACAAATTTCCGGCTCCGCAGGGAACGCTCATGGCTACACTCATCAAGGGACTGCTCTCGTTTAATCTGGACTGGCAGTTTGTGCTGGTCGGTGCGTTCACGGCCTTTGTTTTCGAGCTATGTGGCGTTAGTGCGTTAGCGTTTGCCGTAGGTCTTTATCTGCCCTTATCTACCACCCTACCTATCTTTATTGGCGGGCTCGTTAAGGCCATTGTCGAATGGAACGCGAAACGGAAAGGCACGGAAGAAGAAGATCCGGATCTGGGCAAAGGGAGCCTGTTTGCAACGGGTTTGGTTGCCGGGGGAGCGTTGGCCGGAGTCGCCGTAGCTTTGTTATCGGTGAATGAATCGATTTACAACGGACTTACATCGTTGACGCTGGAACCCGCTCTAACCGGCCTGCTGGGTGAAGGGGGCTTTATGCTGCTGGGTGCGCTGGCCTTCGCGGGATTAGCCGGTATTTTGTGGCGAATCGCTGAAAGCAGACGCTAAAAGGGAAGGGATTCAATGGAGTTGCCCCGCTTTTTTCAATAGGTCGACGACTTTTTCCACGGGTAACTGCTCTACCCGATGCCCCTGATCGCCGGAGAGCGTTTTCGCGGCAAATAATGAGTTGATAATCGCTTCTTCGGTGGCTTCAATGGCCGCCAGGAATAACGGAGACGTGTTGTCGTTGCGCAACAGCTTTTGCTCATCGAAGGCGCTGGTCGTTTCGTGCGGGATGCGGTAGGCTGTCGATACGGCAATCACGTAATCGCCACTCCCGTTGGATGCGATACCACCCGTTTGTGCCAGGCCCATGAACGCCCGTTTGGCCAGTCGTTTCAGGTTTCGGGCGTCCAACGGGGCATCCGTCAATACAACCACCATGCATGAGCCATCCAGATTTTCCCTGAACGAATACTTGCCTAATGCGACCCCTACCGGCACGCCAGCGATTTGTAACACGCCACCAAAGTTTGTCTGCACGAGTGCGCCGATGGTGTAGCCACCGAGTGATGCGGGTAGCTTGCGGGATGAGGTGCCAATTCCACCTTTGAACCCAAAACAAACGGTTCCGGTCCCGGCCCCGACGTTGCCCTCCTCGACCGGTCCGGATTTAGCTTGCCGGATAGCGTCCAGAACGTGTTGTTTCGAAACGTGCCGCCCGCGAATGTCGTTGAGAAAGCCATCGTTCGTTTCGCCGACAACTGCGTTTACCGAACGAACCTGTTCGTTGCCTGTTTGAGCCAAGGTGTAGTCGATCAGTGCATCGGCTGCGGTCGGAACGCTCAGGGTATTGGTCAAAACAATGGGTGTTTCGAGCGTCCCTAATTCTTCGATCTGACTGATGCCCATCAGTTTACCGAAACCATTGCCGATGTAAATAGCCGCCGGGCTTTTCTGCTGAAACTGATTGCCCTCATGTGGCAAAATGGCCGTAACGCCCGTGCGTATGTTCTGGCCCTGCTGAAGCGTAACCTGCCCAACCCGAACGCCGGGTACGTCGGTGATGGCGTTGAGCGTCCCGGTTGGCAAGACACCAATTCGAATACCGTAGTCGCGGGGGCGTTTGGACGGCTGGGCCATTCCAGACTGAGCTATCGTAAGTAAGAGTGTTGTCAGTAGGAACAAGTTGTAAACGTATGGCATGCGGTCGGGTAGATAGTGGACGGTTGACATCATGATCCGGTGGGGCCAAACCGCTCAGTGCGAATCGTCGTAGGGGGCAAACCCCTATCGGCCAGCGTATTGGCGACGTGTTCGACCAGTGATGTTGGCCCGCAAACGAAACAGTTCGGCTGGGTGTTGAATCGGCTTAGTGCATCGGTGAGCATGGCCTGATCGATCCGACGACGATATCCTGTCCAATCGGCTGGAGCCTGTCGGGTGAAGGTGAGACATAGCGTAAACTGGGTATCCTGCGCCAGCTGCGCCAACTCATGTCGATAAATAACATCATCGTCGGTACGAATGCTGAACAACAGCAGGGTAGGATTTGTAGCCTTGATTTGAGCCCGATGACGAAGCATGGCCATCAGCGGTACAATGCCGGAGCCACCAGCAATTAACAAGAGTGGCTCATTCGCCATGCTGTCTTTCCAGACAAAATAGCCACCAATGGGACCGCGAACTTCCAGTGGATCACCTATGGCAATGCCGTCATACAGGTACGACGATACTTCACCATCATCGATCAACTCAATCGTCAGGTCGATTTCGCCGGTTTGTTCGGGTGGTGAGGCAATCGAATAGCTCCGTTCCGCCTGATACCCGTCCTCAGCCGTTAAGCGAAGGTCGTAGTGCTGACCGGGTAGATGCGGTGTCCATTGGGGGAGCTGTAAGGTAAAGGTCTTCACGCGGGGCGTCTCCTGCATAATGGCCTTCACCCGAGCGATCTGCCACTGAATTTTTTCCATACTGTTCGGCTGGCTTACTCGTCGCTTCGATACCGTTGTTCTTTCCAGGGATCGCCGTACATGCTGTAGCCACCCCGTTCCCAGAATCCGGGTTTGTCGGTTTCCATGAATCGCAAGCCTTTGATTCACTTAGCGCTTTTCCAGAAATACAGATGGGGAACAACCAGCCGGGCAGGTCCACCATGCTCGGGTGCCAGTGGCTTTCCCTCAAACTGAAGGCCGATGAACGCTTTTCCGTGGCGAAGATCGGCCAGCGGCATGTTGGTCGTGTAGTCGCCGTACGAATAGGCCATCACATAGCTCGCTTCCGGTTTCAAGTCAACGTGTTCGAGCAGCGTTTCGATACTAATGCCCCGCCAATGCGTATCCAGCTTGGACCATTTCGTTACGCAGTGGATGTCGTTCGTAAACGACTGCTGGGGTAATGCGGTAAACTGATCCCAAGACCATTGGATGGGCCTTTCGACCAGCCCTTCCAGCGTAAATGTCCAGGTTGTGAGCGGAATACGGGGCGTTGGTCCGGCGGTTAATACCGGAAAATCGCGGGTTTCGTACTGTCCCGGCGGAATTCGCTCGCTGGATACCGATTCGCGCTTACGTCCAAACCCTTTGTTGAAGAAACCCGCCATGACTGCGTTCGTTTTATCGTTTCGACAAGATAATCAGTTTGCTATAGACGACCAACGGTATCAAGAGCGAAACCCTGAAAATAAGGCGTCCGTGGCTGATCAGTTCGCTATCCGTTCGTAGAACACCAACCGGTTCTGCAACTGCGTCAATTGGGCTTGTAGATTTTCGACGCGCTCGAGCAGATCGCTGACAATGTCCAGATCGTCGGGATGAATGGACAGGTCCTGATGCAGTCGGACTAACTTTTCCAGTCGGCCAAGCTGTTCGGGCTGTACATAGAGCGTCTGTTCGATCGTAATTATTTCAACGAGCCCTTGCTGCTCCAGTGCGTTAACAAACGAAATTTCGAGGTGATGGTGCACACAAAACTCGCTGATGGCGATTAGGTTATTGGGTTGCATAAGCGGCTGATGATTAGAGGCTGGCTAATTGGCGAACTAGGTCTTTTTGCGCATCGGTCAGGTTCGTAGGCAGTTTTACCTGCCACTGTACGTAGAGATCACCGAACGAACCATCCTGTTTGTATACCGGAAATCCTTTGCCCTTCAACCGGACTTTTGCGTCGTTCTGGGTTTCGGGCGGTACGGTCAACTTCACTTTCCCGCTCAGCGTTTCGATGATTTTTTCGCCACCAAGCAGCGCGGTATAGAGGTCGATTTCTTCGTTTATGTACAGATCGTTGCCTTTGCGTTTGTAACGGCTGTCATCCGCAATGACGAATGTGATGAACAGATCGCCGTTGGGACCGCCGTTGACACCAGGGGCTCCGTAGCCAGCGAGCTTGATTTTCTGACCATTTTCGATGCCCGCCGGAACGGTGATGCGGATATTTTTGCCGTTGACGGTCAATGTCTGTTTGTGGGTTGTGTAGGCATCGACCAGGCTGAGGTTCAACTCCGCCTGATAATCCTGCCCCCGGAAGTTTGCCTGACGCTGGCCACTTCGGGGACCGCCTTCCTGCCCGAATAAGGACGAGAGAAAGTCGGAGAAATCCTCCCCACCGAAGCCACTCGAAAAGTCGTAGTCACCCGTATCGCCCTGCTCACGTTGCGGACGGGATCGCTGTTGCTGCCTCTGTTGCTCGAACTGTTCGGCGTGTTGCCAGTCTTTGCCGTACTGGTCGTATTTTTTACGCTTTTCGGGATCACTCAGCACCTCATTGGCTTCGTTGATCTGCTGAAATTTTTTGTTCGCGTCCTCGTCGTTCGGATTCAGATCCGGATGGTGTTTGCGAGCCAGCTTGCGATACGCTTTCTTAATGTCTTCGTCCGAGGCCGTTTTGGGTATACCCAGAACGCTGTAGTAGTCGATGAAATCCATACGGGGTGGGAATGTATTGATTAACGATCAACCCTATAAACCGGAAAGTGGTGAGTAAGGTTGTAAGGGTAGCGCGTTGGTTTGGTTGTCATTCCAGGAAGCGTGTCTGGTAACCGGGCTATTTCCTGTAGATTATCGTTACTTTGCCTCACTATAAAAACACAGTACGTATGGACGAATTTATGCAGGAGGCCATCAATCAGGCCCGTAAGAGTTTAGGTGAAGGTGGTATCCCTATTGGATCGGCGCTGATCAAGAATGGTGAGCTGGTCGCTTCGGGACACAATAAACGGGTGCAGGAAAATAATCCGATCCTTCACGGCGAAATGGATTGCCTGAACAATGCCGGGCGCGTCGGCTCGTTCAGAAATACAGTCATTTATTCTACACTCATGCCGTGCTACATGTGCGCCGGAACGATCGTGCAGTTTAAAATTCCTAAAGTTATCGTTGGGGAGTCGCGGACATTTCCCGGCGCGAGGGAGTTTATGGAACAGCATGGTGTGGAGGTTGTTGATCTTGATTTGCCCGAATGCGTCGATATGATGAACCAGTTTATTGCGGAGAAACCAACGCTCTGGAACGAGGATATTGGCGAATTGTAAACTGATTTCCTTTTGCTAGGGGAAGGCTCCTGTCAGGAAAGCCAGGCTTTTTAAGTCAGGCTTTTTTTATTGCCAGATAAAGTCACTACTTTGGTTTGTAAAGTGACTTTAGTTCTGTTTGTTTCATGAAAATTAGCGGAATCTGCGTTTTTCTGACGCTGGCTAGTATGCTGGGTCTGTCAACGGTCTCTGCGCAACGAGCTGCCTACTGGCAGGAAAGACCGGGCTCCTGGCTGCTCAATGTGGGTTTAGGACCGACCCGCTATCTGGGCGATATGAACGAACGGTGCGGGTTGGCTCATTTGCGGTTGGGCATTGCTATGGGTATTGCCGCTGCCTACCGTTTCTCCGACCGGGTGACGTTTCGGGCCGAAGCGCAGCTTTATTACATTCGGGGAAGTCAGCAGGATACGCATCTGGCGTACAATAATCTGTCATTTCATAGCCTCAACCCTGAGGTCTGGGCGGGTTTACAGCTGGATTTCTGGCCTTCCGATGACCGCAATCACATTATCATTCCGTACGCTATAGCGGGCGTTGGCGTAACCTACATAACACCCAAAACGAACTATAAAGGCCACACATACAGTCTGGCTCCGTTGCAAACCGAAGGAGTTGCGTATAACCGGTTGCCGCTTATTTTGCGCTATGGCATTGGCGTGCCTGTTCTTACGGGAGAACGGTTCAAATGGCATCTGGAAGGGGTTTATACACACGTGACAAGCGACTATCTCGATGATGTGAGTACGGTTTATCCGGATCGGACTACGATGACCCCGTTAGCGGCTGCGTTGTCGGATCGTCGGCTTGAACTCGGGCAGACGCCTAATGGGGTCGGCGCCAAACGCGGGAACGACACAAAACGGGATGGCTACTTTATCCTATCGGCCCGGCTGATCTGGGTTATCAGTACCACGAAACAGCAACACTATCGCCGGAGCCGACGCGGTTAGGGTTTTGGGGGTATTTGCCTTATTTTTGGGGCAAAACTCAGCGGAATGCTGCCTTATCGAATGAGTCCAGCTCTTTTTATTGATGCCCTTCAAGCCGAACTTCAACGTACCAAATACGGACAATCCCCGCCCGAACTCTACGATCCGATCGAGTACATTATGAGCCTTGGTGGTAAGCGGATGCGTCCCTTGCTCACGCTCATGGCGGCTTATCTCTTCACCGACGATTGGAAAAAGGCAGTTCGACCCGCGCTGGCCGTGGAGGTTTTTCACAACTTCACCCTCATGCACGACGACATTATGGATCAGGCTCCCTTACGCCGGGGCCAGCCAACGGTGCACGAAAAGTGGAACCACAACATTGCGATTCTGTCGGGTGATGTGATGCTGGTCAAGGCGCATGAACTGCTGCTGGATGTTGACGCTGATAAATTAAAGCCGGTCATGGCGCGTTTTAGCCGTACAGCTGCTGAGGTTTGCGAAGGCCAGCAGATGGATATGAACTTTGAAACCCGCTGGGATGTGACCGAAGCGGAATACATCGGCATGATTCGGCTCAAAACGTCGGTGCTGCTCGGTTATGCGCTGGAACTCGGTGGCTTGATTGGTGGTGGCGACGAAGCGACCAACGCACATCTTTACGAAGGTGGGGTAAATATTGGTATCGGCTTCCAGCTGAAAGACGATCTGCTGGACGTGTATGGTGACCCGGCTAAGTTTGGAAAACAGGTCGGGGGCGATATTATTGCCAATAAAAAAACGTTTCTCCTGATCGAAGCGTTGGAACAGGCCACCGGCTCACTCAAAGACGAACTGACGGACTGGCTCACCCGAACGGAGTTTGACAAAGCCGAAAAAGTGCAGGCGGTTACAACCATTTATGACCAGCTGGGTATCCGACAAATTACGGAGGGTCGTATCAACGGTTACTTTGCGCAGGGATTCGCTAATTTCGACCAAATCAACGCTGATTCCGCCCGCAAAGATTTTTTATTGCAATTCACCCGACAATTAATCGAACGGGAAAGCTAACTGTATGTTGACTGTATAAAGTAAGGTATAAGCATATCTAGAAAGCAGCCAGCACACAGCGCATACCCACTATAACTTTTATGAGCGTAACCCTTATCATTATTCTTGTTACCGTAGGCATTAGCCTGTGGGCCTGGAACGACTACAGCATTATGAATCGCTGGATCATGAATCCGTATCAGGTGGCGAAAAACGGGCAATATTACCGTTTGTTGACATCGGGCTTCCTGCATGCCGACTGGGGCCATCTTATTTTCAATATGATCAGCCTTTACGCATTTGGGGCGCTTATGGAGCAGGTATTCGGTAGTCTGTTCGGGGCTAGTGGTCCACTCTATTACGTCGGTTTCTATCTGATCGCCATCGTCGTCTCCGATATTCCGACCTTTCTGAAACACCGCACCGACTCCGGTTATAACTCGCTGGGGGCATCGGGCGGAGTGTCGGCTATCATTTTTGCGGCTATTCTGATCAGTCCGCTGACCAAATTGTACCTGTTTTTTATTCCTATTGGGATTCCGGGCTTCATATTCGGTCCGTTGTATCTGCTCTATTCCTATTACGAATCACGTCGGGGAATGGGCGCCATTAACCACGATGCGCACATCTATGGCGCGCTCTTCGGCATTGCGTTCATCATTCTGGTGTATCCGGCGGTTCTGCCCAATTTTATTGAGCAGATTGCCGGATGGCGGCTGTTCTAAGAACTTCTAAGAACCGTAAACGGGTATGGTCAAATTACTCAGCCAGCCTTTCCCTATCGAAGATGCGCTAGGGCGTCAGTTCCTTCGAGCTGCACTTATGGGGTTATTTGTTGGGTTGTTCCTGCTTATTTTTCAGCCATTCGGGCTTGCTACGTGGGAAACGGCCAATAAACTGGTGAAGATACTGGGGTTTGGGCTGATCACGTTTCTGATCACCGCGTTCAACCTTACCATCTGGCCCCGGTTATTTCCCCGGCAATATACCGATGAGCGTTGGACCATCGGGCGCGAAATTGTGTCGATCATGGTCCACGTTCTACTGATTGCTATCGCCAATCGGGTTTATCTGGAATGGCTGGTCGATGAGGGGAAAAGCGGTATCGGCTGGGTTAGTATGCTTGTCATCACTTTTCTGATTGCTTTGTTTCCGGTAACGGGTGCCGTGCTGTTCAGCTACATCCGGCAGTTGAAAAAATACAGCCGCGCGGCCGCCGAATTGCCCATTCACCCGCCCGAAACAGGTAGTCCGGAAAGCATACGTCAAGCAGAATTGTCTCCGAATGCTTTATCGGATACAACCCTAACGCTCGTTGCCGACAACGACAAAGACACCATTACCCTGTCGTCAACTGAATTGCTTTTCATCGAATCCAGCGATAATTACTGTACCGTTGTTTATTTGAAGAACAGTTTGTCAGGCCAGTCTCAGCCAGTAAAGCCGCTACTACGAAGTAGTCTGAGTCGTCTGGAGAGTCAGATTACTTCACCCCATATTGTTCGGTGTCATCGTTCCTACGTCGTCAATCTCGATCGGGTCGAGCGTGTCACGGGGAATGCGCAGGGCTATAAACTGCATTTATCCGGTGGACAGTTTCAGGTCCCCGTCGCCCGTAAATATAATGAGACGCTGGTCGCCGAACTAAAGGCTTTGTGAAACGCCCCACCAGTCGTCCCTGTCGGGGCTTTTGTTTGTCAAACATCCCAAAACCTGCCCGTAGTCCCATTCATTGGCTCCGATCGGATTCATCGCCGTAGGTTTGTTCCAGTCAAACACAACCGCCCTTCGGCCATGAAAACGCTTATCATCACCCTGCTTACTACCCATATTGCCACCGGTATAATCGCTCTACTGGTCGGCCTGATCCCGATGTTTTCCAAAAAGGGTAGCCGCCTTCACAATCGCGCCGGCCTTGTCTATGTCTACTGCATGATCACCGTAGCGATAACGGCCCTGCTATTGTGCGCACTGCAACCTTTTAAAATGATGCGGTTGTTCCTGACGGGTATTGCTGTATTCAGTTTTTACCTGAGCGTGACCGGATGGCGCGCTACGAAGCAAAAAAGATCGGGACCAACCAACTTTGACAGAATCCTTACCTATGTCACGCTAGCTGTAAGTATATCGATGATCGGTTTTGGGCTCTATCTGATTACCCAATCCAGCAATTCGTTTTTCCCCACCCTGTTCACATTCTTCGGCGCGTTGACGGGGCTATTTGCCCGGCAGGATATTCGGCAATTTAGCCACCCCACCGAAGACATGCATTGGTTCTTCCAGCACTTTACGCGGATGGGCGGGTCATACATTGCCACGTTCACGGCAGCTCTGGTAACAAACGCAGGTCGTATCATACCCGGAAACGCACCCATCTGGACCCACACTGTGGCCTGGATTGCGCCCGCCGTTCTGGGTGGTCTGATGATCAGAAAGACCGTGCGGTATTACAAACAGAAATTTGCCGCGACCAAATCAGCTTCAGCCTAAATGATCAGTTAAGCAGTAGTCCTTTTGCGGTTGGTAGGGATGCCTGGGCCCACTGAAGCATCTGTTTGCCCGAATAATGCAGACCGTCCGAGGCAAATTGCGTGTCGTCGCCAGCGGCCTTGCGAGAGAAAGGAGTAATGTCAACATACGCAACGCCAGCCGCTTTGCATTCCTGTTGAGCGATAGCGTTGAAGGCGTCGATGGCCTCGGCAATCTGCTTTTGATTGCGGCCCTGGGCGTAAGGCGACTGGCCCCAATCGGGAATGGACAGTACGAACACGCGGTTCGATTTGCCACCCGCGAAGTTGATGGCTGTCTGTAACAATGCCCGAAATTCCGTTTGGTACCGATCCTGCGATTGACCCCGGTATTGATTGTTAACCCCGATGAGTAACGAAACCAGCCCGTAGGTTTTCTGATTGCCGCTGGCTTTAATTGCGTCCTGCAACTCGGCGGTAGTCCAGCCCGTGCGGGCAATGATGTCCGGATCGGCAACGTCCACACCATCTTTACGCAACAAACCCGCCAGCTGAACGCTCCACCGCTCGGACGCTGAAACGCTTTCGCCGATGGTGTACGAATCGCCAAGCGATAGAAAACTGTATTTAGCTTTCGACGCGTCAGGGTTTGTGATCATAACGGAGTCGTTAGGGGGCTGCGTACAAGCCAGCAACGAGACAAGAATCGCATGGGTACCCCACAGGATTTGTGTGATTTTGGTGATTATCATGATTTCATCAATGCGTTACTAATCATCGATAATAAACGCATCTGGTCAAGAACTGGATTTAGTTCAGAAATCATAACAATCGCGTAAATCACACAAACCCTGTGGGGCCGCCCATACGGTTCTGATTATTCCTGCTCCAGCAAAAACGCTTTAATGAACGGATCGATGTCACCATCCAGAACGGCTTCCGTGTTCGAAGTCTGGTAGCCCGTGCGGTGATCCTTTACCCGCCGGTCGTCGAGTACGTAGGAACGAATCTGCGATCCCCACTCGATCTTCTGCTTTCCGGCCTCAACTTCGGCGCGGGCGGCATTGCGTTTCTGAACCTCGATCTCGTATAGTTTCGATTTCAGCAGCCGCATGGCTACTTCTTTGTTCTGTAACTGGCTCCGTTCCTGCTGACATTCGATGATCAGGCCCGACGGTTTATGTTTCAGCCGTACTGCCGTCTCTACTTTGTTGACATTCTGGCCGCCAGCGCCACCCGACCGGAAAGTATCCCAATCGATATCAGCCGGATTTACCTCGATCTCAATCGTGTCGTCCACGAGCGGGTACGCATACACGGAAGCAAACGAGGTATGTCGGCGCGCATTGGAGTCGAAGGGCGAAATCCGAACAAGCCGGTGTACGCCATTCTCTGACTTCAGGAAGCCATACGCCAGCGCACCATCCACTTCAATGGTTGCCGATTTTATTCCAGCCGTGTCGCCTTCTTGATAATCAACCTGTTTCAAGCCGTAGCCGTGCTTCTCGGCCCAACGCATATACATCCGGTACAGCATGTCGGCCCAGTCCTGGCTTTCGGTGCCACCCGCTCCTGCATTGATTTCGATAACGGCGCTCAGCTGATCTTCTTCGTTGCCGAGCATTTTTTTGAGTTCGAGGTCTTCGAGCGTAGTCGTCACGTTGCGACCTTCCTCATCGACTTCTTCCTCCAATACATCGCCGGCCTCGTAGAATTCGAACAGGGTTTCGAGATCGCCGAACTGGCTGTTTAATTTATCGTAGCCGGAAATCCAGCCTTTCAGGGAGCGAACTTGCTTCATTACGCCTTCGGCGCGGGCGGCATCGCTCCAGAATTCAGGCTGAAAGGTCTGTTGTTCGAGTTCGGCTAATTGGTCGCTTTTGGTGTCGTAGTCAAAGATACCCCCTCAGGGCCTCTACTCTGACCCTCAAGCCGTTCAACTGATCAGTTGTCATGAACTTGTCGTATTAGTAATGGATGTTGGACAGTAAACGCTGAACGCTGGCTACTTGTCAGATTCAGCGCTTAACACGTTGTCTTTCCGCAAAGATAGAACAAAAGGAAGTGGGTATGTGGTTTCGCCGGTCCGTCGGCGAATTTGCTGGTTCACGGTCCATCGTTACTAGCAAACGCGCCGGGACCTTACGTTCTTCGGGAAGCGCGATCGGGTTACGAAAGAATGTGTCCAGCTAACGGGAAACTAACGGGCAGTATCGGCTTGGACGTTCGTTCTGTATCAACTTTTCAACCTACATTTGCGTTCTAAACTTAGTGGTAAGTTTGTCATCCCGACGAAGGAGAGAACTTACTGCTTTGCTTCTAGTACGTATTCTCCTGTCGTCGGAATGACAAAAATCAACTAAAAATAATGGCTTCACAGTACGATGTAATCGTTGTGGGTAGCGGGCCGGGCGGTTATGTAGCCGCCATCCGGGCGTCGCAGTTGGGTATGAAAACAGCCGTCATTGAGCGCGAAAGCCTCGGCGGTATCTGTCTGAACTGGGGCTGTATCCCTACCAAAGCGCTGCTGAAATCAGCACAGGTTTTTGAATACATTAAACACTCTGCCGATTACGGAATTACGATTTCGGGCGAGTCGCAGGCCGATTTCGGGGCTGTTATCAAACGGAGCCGGGGCGTTGCCGATAGCATGAGCAAGGGCGTCCAGTTTCTGATGAAAAAAAATAAAATCGACGTGATCAATGGCGTCGGTAAGGTGAAGGCTGGCAAAAAAGTTGACGTGACAGCTGCCGATGGCAAAGTGACCGAATACGAAGCCAAGCACATCATCATCGCTACCGGTGGTCGGGCCCGTCAATTGCCCGCCGTTCCGTTCGATGGCGTTAAAGTGATCGAGTACCGGAAGGCGATGAGCCTCGAGAAACGCCCTGATTCCATGCTGGTCATCGGTTCCGGCGCTATCGGGGTTGAATTTGCCTACGTTTACGCCAGCATGGGCACGAAGGTGACGATCATCGAATTCCTGCCGAATGTGGTGCCGGTTGAAGACGAAGACATCTCGAAAGAGCTGGCCAAGCAGTACAAAAAGCTGGGTATCGACATCTATACGAAGTCGGAAGTGACGAAAGTAGACACGAGCGGCAAAGGCTGTAAAGTGTTCGTGAAAACGCCCGATGGCGAGAAAACCTTTGAAGCTGACGTAGTGCTGTCGGCGGCTGGTGTGGTTGCCAATATCGAAAACATCGGTCTCGAAGAAGTCGGTATCACCGTCGATCGGGGCAAGATCGTAACCGACGATTACTACCGGACGAACGTTGAAGGCTATTACGCCATTGGTGACGTTACCAAAGGGCAGGCCCTGGCACACGTAGCCTCGGCGGAAGCCATTATCTGCATCGAGAAAATTGCTGGTCAGCCACACGTTGAACCGCTGAACTACAATAACATTCCGGGCTGTACGTACTGCTCACCCGAAATCGCATCGGTTGGTTATACCGAAAAAGCGGCTCGTGAAGCAGGTTATGAACTGAAAATTGGCAAATTCCCCTTCACGGCATCGGGCAAAGCCAAAGCGGCTGGTACGCCGGAAGGATTCGTGAAAGTGATTTTCGACGCGAAATACGGTGAATTCCTGGGCGCGCACTTTATCGGCAACAACGTAACCGAAATGATTGCGGAAGTTGTTGCGGCCCGTAAACTGGAAACGACGGCCGAAGAAATTCTGAAATCGGTTCACCCGCACCCAACCATGTCGGAATCCATCAAAGACGCGACCGAAGCGGCTTACGGCGAAGCGATTCACCTGTAGCGAACGGATCCAGTTTCTGGGATCTGAACGGTTTAATAAGTTCCCCTGTCTTTCGCAAAAAAGCGTTGGGCAGGGGCTTTTTTTTGGGCTAATTTTGTTGTATATTGTATAAGGCGGCAAACGACCGCACCGGAGAGTCTTTTTCAGTCAGTCATGTTAAATGTTATTCAGCTACTGCCCGATTCGATTGCGAACCAAATTGCGGCTGGTGAGGTCGTTCAGCGTCCGGCATCGGTTGTAAAGGAGCTGCTCGAAAATTCGGTCGATGCTAAAGCGAAGTCGGTTCAAGTAATCATTCGCGAGGCTGGTAGAAACCTGATTCAGATCGTGGACGACGGAGCAGGCATGACTGAAACGGATGCCCGGATGAGTTTTGAACGACACGCAACGTCGAAGATCCGCACATCCGATGATCTGTTTCGCATCCGGACGATGGGTTTTCGGGGTGAAGCGCTGGCGTCGATTGCGGCCGTAGCGCAGGTAGAAATGCGTACCCGCCGGGCTGACGATGAACTGGGTACGCTTATCCGGATCGAAGGCTCGGACATAAAAGCGCAGGAAGCCATTTCGTGTCTGCCGGGCACGAATCTGCTTATTAAGAATCTGTTCTTCAACGTACCCGCTCGCCGGAATTTCCTGAAATCGAACTCGGTCGAGATGCGGCATGTCATCGACGAATTCCAGCGGGTGGCCCTTGCCAATCCGGAAGTGGGCTTCTCGTTGTTCCATAACGATCAGGAAATCTATAACCTGCCCGCTGGTAAACTCAGCCGCCGGATCATTGATATGTTTGGCAAAAGTTACCGCGAACAACTGAACTACTGCGAAGAACAAACGCCTTACGTGACCGTACGCGGCTACATCGGTAAACCCGAATCGGCCAAAAAAGCACGAAATGAACAGTTCTTCTTCGTCAACAATCGATACATCAAGCACAATTACCTGCACCATGCAGTGATAGGGGCTTACGAGGGAACTTTGCCCGAAGGTAGCCATCCCTTCTATGTGCTATTCGTTGACATTGACCCGTCGCACATCGATATCAATATTCACCCGACGAAGACAGAAATAAAATTCGACGACGAGCGCTCTGTGTATGCCATTATGATGGCTGCCGTTCGGAAAGCGGTTGGCGTTTATAACCTGGCTCCGTCGCTCGATTTCGAATCAGACGTTAACTTTTTGTCGGGTGGGCGTTCGGGGGGGAGCCGGCCTGCTGATACTGAATCGAAAGCCGATCTGCCTCGACCTATCACCCCTTCCTGGGAGTCGGCAGCGAAACCAGTAGCTGAAAAACCGAAAAGCGAACGGGTAACTTTTCGTGCTGATTCGCTCGACAAGGCAGCGGGTAGCAGTTTCGATATGCCACAGAAGCCAAGCAGTAATAACTGGCAGGCTTTGTTTAAAGGGTTGGAAGAATCGGAAAAAGTGCCATCCAGCGAACCGCCGGGTGACTGGCTGGGTCCCGTTAAATCGTCCGGTTCTGCACCGGCCAGTGAATCGACCGAGAGCGAAGCGGTAACGCTGGGTAGTCGGGCCAATCAACTTCAGGATGAACCGATCGTTGTTGAGGATGAGAACATCGTCCAGATTCAGAACCGTTACCTTTTAGCCACCATCAAGTCTGGAGTAATGGTGATTGATCAGCGCAGGGCCTACGAGCGGGTTTTATACGACCAGTTTCATGCCGCGTTGACGAAACATAACGGGGTGTCGCAGCAGTTGCTGTTTCCTAAAACCGTTACGCTGACGCCGGTTGATTTTCAGCTGGCGCTCGATCTGCGGGAGGATTTGATAAACCTGGGCTTTCAGTTTGACGAATTAGGGCAGAATACGTTTGTGATCAGGGGCGTACCGACACTGACAACTGGCGAAAACGAAGAAGAGCTTTTTGCGAATCTGCTGGCTCAGCTACGGGCCGAGACGGGACGGCTTAAGCTAGATCGTGCTGAGTCGCTGGCGCGGTCACTGGCTCGCCGGTCGTCGCAACGGCACGTCATCCGATTGAGTCTCGCGGAGCGGAAGGCTTTGGTCGGTCAGTTGTTTGCGTCATCGAATCCCAGTTACACACCAACGGGTGAACCAGTTACGACGGTATTGTCGTTAGATAAAATTGCGGGACTATTTCGGCAATAAATCAGTTAAAGAAGTAAATTGTAAAATCAGAAGCGATGTTTTCTTTGAGTCCGGTTGTTCGAACGTTACTGATCCTTAATGTATTGGTTTTTTTTGTTACAAACGACAGTATAATTGAGCAATTTGGGTTGCATTCCTTCTTGTCGGATCAATTCAATCCGATTCAGTTGTTAACACACATGTTTCTGCATAGTGGTTTCAGCCACATTTTCAGCAACATGATTGGTTTGATCGTTTTTGGGCCAATGCTTGAGCAGTTTTGGGGACCGCGTCGGTTTACGTTCTTTTACTTCTTTTGTGGTATTGGAGCTGCCCTGTTGTTCTCAGGCGTGAGTTATTACGAAATGCATAGTGTTTACGAGACTGTACAGGATTACCGGCTCGACCCTAATTTTGATACGTTCTCGGCCTTTATGGACCAGCATGCCAGTTCGTACTATGACCGGTTAGTGCCATTTATCGAGAACTTTAAAAATAACCCAACGGATTCTAAAAACATCCAAGACAGTCTGGCTATCGTGAATCGAATTTATACGAATCAAGTCAACGAGCCGATGGTAGGTGCGTCGGGTGCGATTTTTGGCGTGATTATGGCATTTGGTTTGATGTTTCCGAACACTCAGTTATTTTTATTGTTTCCACCTATACCGATTAAGGCGAAATACCTCGTTATGTTTTATGGGGCTTACGAAATCTACTCCGGCGTCTATCGGTCGCAAAGTGACAATGTAGCCCACTTTGCTCACATAGGCGGCATGTTGTTTGCATTCATTTTGGTCAAATACTGGAATTCACAGCGGAAAACATTTTATTAGGGATGAGCGGTTTGTTTGATGACTTTCGGAGCGAGTTCAACAAGCCCAACAACACGTTGGTGCAGTTGATATTGGTCAATACCGTTGTGTACCTGGCCGTGGTCACACTATTTGTAGCGTCGCACTTAGCCAATGCGACAACAATTTACGGGCTAGTCATTGACAATCTGGCTATTCCGGCTTCTATTGATTCGTTTCTGCACCGGCCTTGGACGCTATTGACCCATATCTTCGCCCACGAGGAGATATTTCATATCCTGTTCAATATGCTGTTCCTGTATTGGTTTGGTCGCCTGATCGATGAGTATCTGGGTAGCCGTCGTTTGGTAGGACTATACATAATGGGCGGCATTGCCGGTGGTTTGTTCTATCTGGCTATGTACAATCTGGTTCCTTATTTTCATGGTCAGATCGCTGAGTCGCAAATGCTGGGTGCATCGGCTGCGGCTTTATCCGTCGCGGTTGGCGCAGCCACCCTCTTACCGAACTACACATTTCATCTTCTTTTCTTCGGCCCCGTCCGAATCAAATACATTGTTT
Source organism: Spirosoma agri (assembly GCF_010747415.1). NCBI lineage: Bacteria > Pseudomonadati > Bacteroidota > Cytophagia > Cytophagales > Cytophagaceae > Spirosoma > Spirosoma agri. The sequence continues at coordinate 334,715 of NZ_JAAGNZ010000001.1, forward strand.
TTTTCTTTGTCGTCCTTTCGTTTGCACAGTCGGTAGGCCCGAATGCTGGAGGGAATATCGCTCATTTAGGCGGTGCGCTGATGGGCTTTTTCTACGTCAAACTACTTCAGAACGGTACCGACATGGGCCGTCCGATCTACTGGCTGGTTGATGGCTGGAGCAATTTGTTCCGGCCAAAACCAGCGGTTAAAGTTTCCTATCGGCAACGAAGCAGTGCCAGCGCGCAAGGCAGCGTTTACGCGTCGGCTGCTAGTTCAGCTACAACTATTTCAACCCCCGATCAGGATGAAGTAGACATGATCCTGGATAAAATTTCGCGCTCTGGTTACGAAAGTCTGACGCGTGAAGAAAAGCAAAAACTTTTTAGAGCCAGTCAACGTAACTAGTGGCTGTGACCTCTCTGTTTTCCGGCATATGACTCATATTCTCCAGATATAAATCTGTTCAAAATCTAAGCCCTCAGCCTCTGCGTATATCTCCAGACGGCTGGGGGCTTGGATTATTTATAAATCTGGCAAAAATAAATTACCTTCGCTCCCGGAATAGACGGGACAACCGCCGAAGGAAACATTGCATTCTATCCGTTTGTTATTGATTAACAGACGTTTTTCTGCTCTTCTACCATGCTGATTACCCCTGGCAGTCTTCTGGCCACCATCAACACGCCTGACGATCTTCGTAAACTCGATAAGTCCCGTCTGCCCCAACTTGCCGATGAACTTCGTCAGTTTATAATCGATGATGTATCGGTCTACGGCGGCCACTTTGGCGCTAGTCTGGGTGTCGTAGAATTATCCGTTGCGCTCCATTACGTGTTCAATACACCTGACGATCAGTTGGTGTGGGATGTGGGACATCAGGCATACGGGCATAAAATTCTTACGGGTCGGCGCGAAAAATTTCACACCAATCGGTTTTATAAAGGTATTTCTGGCTTCCCGAAGCGGAAAGAGAGTGTTTATGACTCGTTCGGGGTCGGTCACTCGTCAACGTCCATTTCGGCTGCATTGGGAATGGCTGTTGCGTCGCAGCTTCAGGGGAAACCACAGCGCAATCATATTGCGGTGATCGGCGATGGCGCTCTAACGGCTGGTGAAGCATTTGAGGGCATGAATCACGCCGGAGCAACGGATAGCAATCTGCTGATCGTTCTGAACGATAATTGCATGAGCATCGACCCCAACGTGGGTGCTTTACGCGAGTATCTGACCGATATCACAACGTCTCAAACCTACAATAAGGTTAAAGACGAAATCTGGAATCTGCTCGGCAAGATGAGCAAGTTCGGAAAGAGTGCTCAGGACATTGTCTCTAAAGTTGAGTCGGGCATTAAAACGTCGCTGCTCGATCAGAGCAATCTGTTCGAGTCGCTGAACCTGCGCTATTTCGGGCCAATTGACGGGCACGATATCGATCATCTGGTGAGCGTCTTAGACGACCTCAAAAATATTCCCGGGCCTAAATTACTGCACGTTCTGACCGTGAAGGGAAAAGGCTATGCACCTGCCGAAAAAGATCAAACCAAGTGGCACGCGCCGGGCTTGTTCGACAAGGTTACGGGTGTTATTCAGAAGAAAATCTACGATATGCCACAACCTCCAAAATATCAGGAGGTTTTTGGAAATACACTGGTTGAACTGGCTGAGCAGAATCCGCGCATTGTGGGTGTAACGCCCGCCATGCCATCGGGCTCGTCGATGAACATCATGATGAAGGCGATGCCCGATCGTGCTTTCGATGTTGGTATTGCTGAACAGCACGCTGTCACGTTCTCGGCGGGTATGGCTACACAAGGTGAAGTTGTATTCTGCAACATTTACTCAACGTTCATGCAACGGGCCTACGATCAGGTTATTCACGACGTTTGTATCCAGGAATTGCCCGTCGTTTTTTGTCTTGACCGCGCTGGTTTTGCCGGAGCCGATGGACCCACTCACCATGGCGCCTACGATCTGGCATTTATGCGCTGCATTCCAAATATGATTGTGGCAGCCCCCATGAATGAGCAAGAACTGCGCAACATGATGTATACCGCACAGTCGGACGAAATTCAGCAGGGTAAGCAGGCTTTTACGATTCGGTATCCAAGGGGTGAAGGTGTTATGCCCAACTGGCGTTTACCATTTGAGAAACAGACAGTTGGCAAAGGACGGCTGGTCTCTGATGGCGAGAATGTTGCTATTTTAACGATAGGCCATATTGGTAATTACGCTGTTGAGGCTACCACAATGCTGGCTAAAGAAGGCATTCGGCCCGCCCATTTCGACATGCGTTATGTAAAGCCGCTGGATGAAGCGCTTCTTCACCAGATTTTCAGTCGTTTCGATCGGGTTCTTACGGTTGAAGATGGTTGCATTATGGGTGGTTTTGGTAGCGCGGTGTTGGAGTTTATGGCTAACCACGGCTACATGGCCCGCGTTAAACGACTTGGTATTCCAGATGCTGTCATTGAACACGGCGAACAGATTGAACTTCATCACGAGTGCGGCTTCGATCCACAGGGTATTGCTGACGCTGTACGCGAGCTGCTTTTTACGGGACGGGCGGTAGCTGTTTAGAACTCATATGTTGACGGGATTACCGGGTCAACAGGATAGCTATCCTGTTGACCCGGTAATCCCGTTTTTTTTTGCTATGAATGTATTCAAATTTGGTGGCGCATCGGTAAAAGATGCAGCCGGTGTACAAAATCTGGCCGGCATCGTTCAGGATCAGGGTAAGGGGACCGTCATTGTCGTATCGGCGATGGGCAAAATGACCAATGCCCTTGAAGAACTCGTTCGTGCCTATGTTAGCCAGAAACCAGCTGAAACTGAAGAGCACTTACTGGCGATTCGCGCTTACCACGAACAGATCATCCACGAACTGACGGGTAATTTTGATCGGGTCTACCAAACGCTGGATAATCTGTCAAACTATCTGAAGAAAGCGCCTGCCAGTACTTACGATGAGGTGTATGACCAAATCGTTTCGCTGGGTGAGATCATGTCTACACAGATCGTAGCGGCTTACTTGGCGGAATTAGGCGTACCGACCCATTGGGCAGACGCACGGCAGCTTATTGCTACGGATACAACCTTCCGGGAAGGTCAGGTAGACTGGGAAGAAACTAATCGGCGAATTAGCCACGCGGTTCCGAAAAACGCCGTAACCGTGACACAGGGATTTATCGGTCAGACGCCGGATGGCCGGACAACGACGCTTGGTCGGGAAGGGTCAGACTATACAGCCGCTATTTTCGCGTACTGTCTGAATGCCAAAAGCGTTACGATCTGGAAAGACGTACCCGGCGTTTTGAATGCCGATCCGAAGTGGTTCGATGAGACGGTACTATTAGAGAAAATCACCTACCAGGACGCGATCGAACTGGCCTATTACGGAGCGACGGTTATTCATCCTAAAACGATAAAACCACTGCAAAATAAGGGTATACCGCTCTACGTGCGTTCATTCATAAAGCCGGAAGCGCCAGGAACGGTTATTGGGAATTACGAGCAGCATCTGCTCATCCCGTCGTTCATCTTTAAGATCAATCAGGTTTTGATTTCGCTTCACCCGACTGATTTTTCGTTCATTGCCGAAGACAATCTGAGCCGGATTTTTGGTCGGTTCGCGCAGGCCGGGGTTAAAATCAACCTGATGCAGAATACGGCCATCAGCTTTTCAGTCGTGGTCGATAACAATCCCGACCGGGTGCCTGACTTGCTGGAGCTACTGAAACAGGACTTCCGGGTGAGTTATAACCAGGGGCTGGAGTTAATAACGATCCGTTATTACGATCAAAGCACCATTGACCGCGTGTTGGTCAACAAGCGGTTGTTGCTTGAGCAGAAGAGCCGGTATACGGTTCAACTGGTCGTGAAAGATTTGGGATGATGCACGAACAGTAACGCGGGTGAAAACCCAAGCACCCAGCACCCTCTGTAGCACCTACACTAAAACTTCGGACAAGGTAATTTCTTGTCCCGACGCCGAACATTCGACCGGCGGCCTTCTGGTTTCTCGAAGATATACGACAAGGATAACTCGTGCGATCCACCGCTATTGCCAAGCGTCGAAACGGTGAAGTCGTAGCTATAGCCAATCGAAAATTTATCCATGCGCCAACCCGCCAGCAGGGCAACGGCGTCGTGATTGTTAATCGTCTGCTCGTATTTCTTGAACGGAATCCCCCGGTAATACGCTCCAACCGTCAGGGGCGCGTAGGTCAGGTAAGCGCCAATATCCAGCTGATCGTATTTCCCCTGAAATTTGTAAAGAATGACGGGCGAAAAACTGATTTCCCGATCCTGTTCATCGGCTAAACCCGTAAACCCACCGAGCGGAATTCGCAGGCCAGCCTGAAAGCTTCCTTTTATGGGGAGACGATTCTGACCCGCGACAAAAAAGCTCTGATCGGGTCGGTTAATGTGGTGAGCCGCTGCCCCAACCCAGAACCAGTCAGAATAAAATAAAGCGCCGGTCGAAAAATCGAGGTACTTATTTCTGGGTGATCCGGCCAACAACGTCGGGTCCTGTGAAACACTACCTGATATAAACCCCTGATCGGTAAACTGATCGCCCGTCGTTAAGCCAAAATAATTGACATTTCGATTAACGTATGAACCCTGCAAGCCAAGCCGAACGAAGGACGACTCGCTCACCTGAAACTGGTAAGAGTATTGCAACCCTATTTCCGTAGATTGAATCCTACCCTGACCCTGGTTGTCATTCTGGATCAACAGGCCCACACCACTATTAACTTTATCGAAATAATGATCAAGACCAATCATTGTCGTCACGTAATTGGTGATTGCAGGCCATTGATTCCGATAGTTCGCTGTGATACGGGGGGCAAGTGCCGATCCGGCAAAAGCGGGGTTCAGGTAAAGCGGGGCGGCATAAAATTGGGTGAACTGCGGATCCTGCGCGAAGGCCAGTTGGCTAAAGGCAAACGCCAAAACCGCCAATACGTATTTCTTACTCATAGCTGGAATATAAGGGCAAAGACTGAGCCAACTTAGCAGTTGCAACACTCTTAACGAAAAAAGAGTAATTAAGAGCATGAACAGCCCATAAAATTAACTTGCTTTTTATCGATTTTTACGATTGTAGAACGATAAAATTTTAACGAAGCCACTTCGTTTATACTAACGTAATGCCCCCGTTGTCTGTTATGCCAGGGGATGAATTTGTGCCGGTGGGCTTATTCCGAAATTTTTCATGGTAACTTATATTGGCCGTCTCTGTTTTATCGGGCTTTGGGCCACGCTGCTGCTGCTGGCAGGGCTGACTACATCCTGGGCGCAAACAACTAAAAGTTTTGGTATTAGTGGGAAAACGTGCGTTCCCGATGTTGAATGTAAAGCGGATTCGGTCGTGTTCACCGATAGCGTGCTGACAGGTGTGACCACACGCGTCTGGAATTTTGGCGATACGGGAGCGGGTAGTACATTAACGACACAACGAGATTCGATAGCCCGGCACGTTTATCAAACATCAGGCACCTATACGATTACGTTGACAAGAACGGTCAATGGGGTTGTACAGACAACAGAACGAAGAGTTCAAATATACAATCGTCCCCAACCTTTTTCTAAATGGCGTACTGATACGACAATTTGTAAAGGCGAAAAGATTACACTTGATCCCTACGCTGGCAGTGATCAGTCGAGATACAATTACTTGTGGTATCCGAAAGGAGATACTACACAGTCCATACAGGTTGACAGTTCAGGCTGTTATTCTGTAGAATCGATTGATCCGGCTACTGGCTGTTCGTATCAGGATCGGATCAATGTCGATGTGTGCGGGGAAAAGAAAGAGTCACAAGGGGTTAAATGGTATTTTGGAGCCAATGCCGGTCTGGATTTTAGCGGTGGTGGGGCGCCGAAACCCATCACGGATGGTAAACTAAACACCATCGAGGGTTCTTCGTCCATCGCTAATACCAAAGGTATTCTGCTGTTTTATACGGATGGTATCACAATCTACGACAAGGACGGCAAACCACTGAAATCACTCGACCCGCGTGATTCGGCCGCAACCGCGACGCCTATTCCGCTTGGTGGTAATAAAAATTCGACGCAATCAGCCCTGATCGTTCCGAAACCAACATGCCGCGGCTGCGAATATCTCTACTATGTGTACACCACCTCGGAAATTCGTGGTCAGAAAACGCTGACGTATAGCATCGTCGATATGCGTCAGAATGGGGGTAAAGGGGCTGTCGTTGAGAAAAACATACCCTTATCGAACAAGGGCACCGAGCAGTCTGCGTCGGTCCGCAATGATCGTGACTCTACCTACTGGGTCATTACCCGGCAGTATGGAACGAACACCTTCGAAATCCGGCACCTAACGCCCAGTGAAACGCCCGTTCTGACAACTTATACCGGTGGCCAAGCAATTGACTCTCTCGCGAATGCTGAGGGGTACATTAAAATTGGTCCGGCTGATACGACGGGTGGTAATAAGGGCAACCGGCCAATGGCCGTCGTTATTCCGGGGCCACCCAAAAACTCGGTCGATCTGTATACATTCAACGATTCGACAGGCGTAATGAAATTTGAGCGAACGCTCGATTTAGGCCCCGCTCCACCGAAAGCGTATGGCGTTGAGTTCTCTCCCGACGGTCAAAGTCTATACGTCACGATGTTGGCCGATACCAATGCCGATGGGAGCCTGAAAGGATCATCGTACGTGCTCAAGTATGATCTGACGCAGAAAGACTCGCTGTTGACCGGGTCCAGAACTGTGGTCGACAGCAGTACGACCCGGCAATACGGCTCCATTCAGATTGGCCCCGACGGACGAATCTACGTGGCCATAAAAGGCAGTAGTTCACTGGGAACCATCGATAACCCGAACGGCGGTTTGCTTGATAGTCTGGTTTTCAACCCATCCGGGCAATCGCTGGGCGGGCAAACCAGTCAGCTAGGCTTACCGAACCTTGTGGCTAATTTCAACGATCCATCGAGTGGGCCGGGGGTAACTTATTCTGATACGTGTACGAATGCCCCTACGGTGTTTCAAATTAGTCCTAACTGTCCAAAACTAAAGGAAACATACACATTAGATTTTGGCGATGGTAGTCAACCTAAATCAACGACGGCGACGCAACCGATTACTCATGCTTATACAAATCCCGGTCAATATGCTATCAGCTTACACATAGTGACCAGGACTAGTTCTGGAGGTATTTGTAAAGACACACTTATTCGGGATACATTAACGATTCTGGCAACCCCACCCGATATAAAGCTTGGTGCCGACACGGCCATTTGCAACAAGAAAGGACTCACGCTCGACATAAAGGTGCAGGCTAAACTATACGTCTGGGTTGTGAACGGTGCCGTAGTCAGCAGGCAAAAGACGCTGAAGCTGGAACTTCCCGGCTTCTATCACGTGATTGGTCTGGCGGCTAACGGCGAGTGCTTTAAAAGTGACACAATTGACGTTCAGATAAAGCCCGTACCGTCACTCGACCTCGGACCTGACACACTATTCTGCTATCGATCGGCGGTAGAGCTGACCGTGCCACAACGAACCTGGACGCAGTTCCAATGGAGTAATGGCGGAACAACCCGCACAATTTCGGTCAATGCAGCGGGGACATACTCTGTGACGGCACAAGCTACAGTAAACGGTACTACCTGCGAAAATTCGGATACCATTCGCGTACGTGAATTGCCAAAACTACGGGTAGCCGCTGCTTTGAAACAGCCTGTATCCTGTACATCGGCGGATGGAGCCATCGTGCTGACGCCCAATCCCGCTGGTGACTATCAATATGCCTGGGCGGGGACCGGTACATCAGGAACGGCACTGGCCGGAACGACCAATCAACAGACAGGACTTACCGAGGGCGGCTACAAAGTCACTATGACTGACACGCTGCACGAGTGCAAACTGGACACGGCGTTCACGCTAAAATCAACGGCGAATCAGCTAGCCCTTACGCCTTCCATCAGGGATGCACTGTGTAGCACGCCCAATAGCGGTACCATCAGCCTGACGATAACGGGTGGTACGGCGGTGAGCTACAACTGGTACGGCCAGAATAACACGCAACTGGCAACGACGCCCGTATTCAATACAGCCGCGCCCGGCCTGTACTCTGTTCAGGTAGTAGACGCGAACGGTTGCAAGGCCATCAGGGATAGTATCAAAGTAGGATTGGACAGTGCTGGTTTCGCCCGGCTAGGGCCAGAGCAGTTGAAGTGCATTGGTCAGTCAGTTACGCTCGCACCGGAAAACGCGCAGCAACCCGGTAATACGTATCAGTGGAGTACTGGTTCATCTGCGCCATCCATAACGGTAAATACGCCCGGCTCTTATAGCATCATCGTGCGTAACTCGCAGACGGGTTGTGTGGGTCGAAGCAATGTCCAGGTAACAGACCGGCCAGCACCCGCTTTCTCGCTTTCCAAAGAAGTGATCCTCTGTGAAGGCGATCAGGGACGGGCACAGATCGTCGCGAATGGAGCTACTGGTCTGCGCTATTTCTGGCTGAACCGTAACGATACGACCAATACGATCACCGTCAATCGGGCGGGGCAATATCAGGTTGTCGTGACTGATCCGGTGGGCTGTACAGCCATCGGTACGGCGCTGGCGTTGAACAAATGTGAACCCCGGGTAAATGTGCCCGAAGCCTTTACGCCTAACAACGATGGCGTGAACGATGTGCTTCAGGTGTTCTCGGCCTACGTAACGGACTACGAGTTACGCGTCTATAACCGATGGGGTGAGGTGATCTTTGTGGCCAACAATCCGGAGCAGAAATGGGACGGCACGTACAAGGGTTATTTATACCCACCCATGCTTTATCCGTACGTTATTACGTTCAAAAGTGAGTCATTTCCGGAGCGCGGAAACGTGGTAAAACGAGGGTCTGTACTGCTCATACGATAGCGGTTTTCTGCACTTTTTTTCGTATATTTGAGGTAAACGCCCCGGCCAAAAAGTCTGTTTTTCAGCCTGATTTGGCCGGGTTTGCACTAATCAAAATCATGCGAAACGACTTTCTGAAAGGAACAGGCGAGGGAATGACCGCTACCGATAAGGAGATCGAAAAAGCGCTTCGGCCGCTTTCCTTCGAGGACTTTACAGGACAGGCCAAGGTACTGGATAATCTCGAAGTATTTGTCAAGGCAGCCATGCAGCGGGGTGATGCGCTTGACCATGTACTGCTCCATGGTCCGCCGGGTTTGGGCAAAACAACGCTGTCGCACATTATAGCCAACGAACTCAACGCGAGTATTAAAATGACCTCCGGGCCAGTGCTGGATAAGCCCAGTGATCTGGCGGGTTTGCTGACCAATCTGCAACCAAACGATGTGTTGTTCATTGACGAGATTCACCGGCTTAACCCGATCGTGGAGGAGTATTTGTATTCGGCCATGGAAGATTACAAGATCGACATTATGCTCGATTCCGGTCCCAATGCCCGGACCGTGCAGATCAAGTTGAATCCGTTTACGCTCATCGGTGCTACGACAAGGGCTGGTATGCTGACATCACCCCTTCGGGCGCGGTTCGGTATCAGCTGTCGATTGGAGTATTACGATGCTAAACTGCTGACATCTATCGTGCAGCGATCGTCGGCTATTCTGGGCACACCGATCGATGAGACGGGTGCGTTTGAGATTGCCCGCCGGAGCCGGGGTACACCACGGATTGCCAACAACCTGCTGCGCCGAACCCGCGATTTTGCGCAGGTCAAGGGGAATGGCTATATCAATGTGGACATTGCCGAAATTGCCCTGAGTGCACTCGAAGTGGATCAGAACGGACTTGACGATATGGACAATCGGATTCTGACCACGATCATCGAGAAGTTCAAGGGTGGGCCGGTTGGTCTGACAACGATTGCTACCGCCTGTGGCGAAGAAGCAGAAACGATTGAGGAAGTCTACGAACCGTTTTTAATTCAGGAGGGATTTCTGATGCGTACATCCCGTGGTCGTGAAGCCACCGAGAAGGCTTACCTGCACCTGGGTATTGTACCGCCTTACAAGCCAGGTGAGCTGTTCAATTAAACGAGGCAGTGTAAGCGAGTAAACAGGGCATTGGCAGTCAATTTATGGCAAACTATCCTGTTTGCTCGCTCACTAACTGATCAATTAAGAATCTTGCTTTTGTAGATGCACTGAATGACATCGGCCACGGCAGTATCTACCAAGAAATAATAAATATTTTTTCCACTACGCCGAATATCAAGTATACCCTTGTCGCGCATATTGATCAGGTGATGCGAGATAAGCGATTGCTCAGCGTTCAGATTTTTGTAGATCGTTGACACATTCAGCTCTTTATTGTCATTCAGCATCTGAATTATTTTGATGCGCAGCGGATGGGCGACTGCTTTGAGCACATAAGCAGCTTTGTCAATGCGCTTATCCTCATCCAAATTTGTTTCAGTATCCATATAGGTAAGTATTATCAGGTGTGCGTTTGGTGAAAGTTATGCTAATTCCAGAAGGTAGAATTAGTAAGGTCTTCAATGTATGAACGAATTTATCTAAAGGTAGAATTAAGTATATGTTTCTACAATAAAAATATATTTATAGGTTATGGGATGTCTAAAACGCGCTTATTCTATCTATTATATGGTACTTACCTACTAGTAGTTTTTTAACTATACTTTTTTGTCTGTAGCCATTTTGCGGTCTCCCTTCCAGCTGATCAAAAAGACACCAGCAAGGACCAGAAGCGTGCCAATTACTTGTTGTACGCTGATCGTTTCGTGCAGAATTAGCGTAGCAAGAATGATCGTAAAGATTGGACCAATGCTGGCAATGATGGATGCATTACCCGATCCGACCCGTTTAATGCCTTCGGCAATCATGAACGTGGGAATCACCGTTACGAAAATCCCCATGCTCAATCCCAATGCATACACGGGAACTGGATAGCCACCCAGGTGTAACCCATTCGTTAATGCACAATGGATAACCGTGGGAACCGTCGCAGCGATCATGGCATAACAGGTGAATCGTTGTGATCCTACCCGCGCGATCATGCCATCGCTACCAACCAGATAAATGGCGTAGACTACTCCACTGAGTATAACCCAGAAGGCACCAAGCAGCGCATTCTTTTGCTGAGTAGTTTCGATGTTTCCTATGAACGCCAGCAGAATTCCGGCATATGTTAAGGCAAGTGCAACCACCTGCAAGCGGGTGATCCGGCGACCGAACCCCCAGGCATTCATGAGCAAAACGAATGTCGGGTACACGAAAAGCAGAATTCGCTCCAGACCCGCCGAGATATAGACTAGACCCAGAAAGTTAAAAAAGCTGGCCAGGTAATAGCCCGTAACACCCAGCATCGCCAGGGTCAGCCATTGTCGGAATGTGAGTTGAACAGGCGGGTACTTGCTCGCTAGTCTGAGCGCAATGCCTACGTAGAACGGCAGCGCAAAAAGCATGCGTAGCGTAAGCAGGGAAATCGAGTCGATGGGATACTGGTAAGCCAGCTTGATCAATATGCCTTTCATCGCAAAACAAAAAGCAGCCAGAAATACCAGAAAAGCTCCGAGCCAATAGCGAGTGTTGGACGATTGCTGCGCCATGAACCAGTCAAAAAGTGCGGCTGATAAGCGAATCGGGACCAGTCATGGATAGCTCATGCAGTAGTGAAGCTGCATCGCTAGTGACAACTGATCCCGATTTAATTTATTTCTGCCGGAAGAACACCGTAATGGGTACACCCGTGAAATCGAAATGGGCGCGGATTTTATTCTCCAGGAAGCGCTGATACGATTCCTGAACGTACTGCGGTAAATTACAGAAGAACACAAACGTGGGCGATGGTGTCGGAACCTGCAACATGTACTTGATCTTGATCAGCTTACCTTTCAACGCCGGGGGCGGATACGCTTCAATCTCAGCCTGCATGGCCTCGTTGAGTTTTGAGGTGGTGATCTTCTTGCTTTTGTTCTCGTACACTTCCATCGCCTTTTCCATCACCTGAAAAATGCGCTGTTTTTCGTGAACCGACGCGAAGATGATCGGTACGTAGTCGATCGGCATCATGCGCTGGATCATTTCCTTACGGAGAACATCGGCTGTACGGTGATCTTTTTCGACCGCATCCCATTTGTTCACCATAATCACGATGCCTTTCTTGGCCTTCACCGCCTGCCCGATGATGTTCAGATCCTGCGCTTCAAGACCCCGCGTCGCGTCGAGCATAATGATACACACGTCCGAATCTTCCATCGCTTTTATGGCCCGAAGCGTCGAATAGAACTCGATATTGTCCTGAATGCGGGCTTTGCGCCGAATACCAGCGGTGTCGGTCAAAATGAAATCTTTGCCGTACGCTTTGTAACGCGTGTTGATAGCATCGCGGGTCGTACCGGCAATGTTGGTCACGATGCTGCGCTCCTGACCCGTCAGCACGTTCAGGAAGGATGATTTACCGACGTTGGGACGGCCAAGAATGGCAATGCGGGGAATCCCGGCGTCCGGATCGGCTACACCCTCGGTCTGAAAATGCTTGATAACGTCATCAAGAAGATCACCCGTTCCGGTTCCCGTCATTGATGAGATCGGATACGGATCACCCAGCCCCAGTCCATAAAATTCGGTGGCACTGTGTGAGCGTTCGGCGGTTTCGGCCTTATTAGCAACAACGATCACTGGCTTTTTCGACCGGCGCAGCACATTTGCGAAATCTTCATCCAGACCCGTAATGCCGGTTTGCGTATCGACGACGAACAGAAGAACGGTCGATTCCTGAATGGCTATTTCAACCTGCTCCCGGATCGATTCTTCGAATACATCTTCTGATCCGACAACGTAACCACCTGTATCGATAACGGTGAAATATTTATCATTCCACTCGGAGGTGCCATAATGGCGATCGCGAGTAACACCACTCTGATTATCCATAATAGCCTGACGCTGTTCCGTTAACCGGTTAAACAGCGTAGACTTACCCACATTTGGGCGGCCAACTATTGCAACGATATTTGCCATTTTTTTGAAGAAGGAAAGGGAGTAAGGGGAAGATGAAGCCGATCAGAAAACGGTCTTCCTGTCCTGCCTCGTGTCCTCTTGCTCCGGTACTAATTATTCGTCGTATCCCAACCGTTTGAGCATCCGGTCTTTCTGGCGCCAGTCGGGCTCCACCTTGACGAATTGTTCTAAGAATACCTTTTTGCCAAAGAAGCGCTCAAGTTCTTCACGAGCCATAATGCCCGTTTTCTTGATCATTTTGCCGCCTTCACCGAGCAGAATTGCCCGCTGCGTAGCCCGTTCGACCAGTATCTCTGCCTGAACAACGATAATGTCTTCTTTTTCCTTGAAGCCAATGACAACGACTTCACTGCTATAAGGCACTTCTTTCTTATAGTTCAGAAAAATCTTTTCGCGGATAATTTCGGATGCGAAGAACCGTTCGGGTTTGTCGGTTAGCTCGTCTTTCGGGAAGTAAGGCGGATGCTGTGGCAGGCGACTGATAATTTCCTCGAAGACGCGTTCGGTATTGAACTTGTTGAGGGCCGATATCGGAATGATTTCCTGGGCATTGAAGTGTTCCCGCCAGTACAGAATCTTCTCATCGACCTGTGCTTGGGTTGCCTGATCGATTTTGTTGATCAGCAGAATGACCGGCACTTCTGACTTCTGAAGCCGTTCAATAACATCGTTCTCATCGTGTTGCTCGAAGATATCCGTGACAAACAGGACCACATCGGCATCTTCGATCGAGCCGCGCACGAAACTCATCATGGACTCATGGAGCTTGTAGAGTGGTTTGATGATGCCCGGCGTGTCCGAATAAACGAGCTGGAATTCCTGGCCGTTATGCGTTCCGTTGAGGATACCCATAATACGGTGACGGGTGGTTTGCGCTTTGGCGGTGATGATTGACAATCGCTCACCAACGAGCTGATTCATCAGGGTAGATTTACCAACATTGGGCTTGCCAACGATACTGACGAAGCCGGCCTTATGATCGACCGGAAAATTTTCGATTACTTCTGTATTCATTTGTAGGTGATCCCGCTGGCTGATTTCCAGCGGCTTTAGAAACAACTCTCTCCTGAAAAAAAACGTTTCAGAGAAGGAATAAAACTTTTTTTTACAAAGGTAATTGTTTTTCTGAAAATGTGTCTTACCTTTGCAATCCCAACATCGCGGGATGGAGCAGTTGGTAGCTCGTTGGGCTCATAACCCAAAGGTCGCTGGTTCGAGTCCAGCTCCCGCTACTCAGTAAACGCCTAATTAGCTGTAACAAGCCGATTAGGCGTTTTTCGTTTCTGATCCTGTGAGCATTGGAATGACCGAAGACACGGATAATTGTAAAAAAGCCCGACCTCAAATTGTGTCGGGCTTTCCGTTTCTATCCACACCAAGACAAACTTGTTCGAAAACAGAGCTTGTCTTTCGGTGCAAAAGTAATATTTGTTCGTTAAGATACCTGATTGAAGAAGCCAAACAGAGTAGGTATATTTGACAGGACAAGGTTAAGTATGGTCTTGCTTACAGTTCTCCGATTACCAGACTGCGATTGGTGAAAACCGCCAATGTAACTCATCATTTAGCGCTTCGATGAAAAACGTTTGATCTCCACGGGTCGGGTTGATCCGTCAATGGTCCAGTCAAGAGCAGGATATTGGCCTGTCTCACTAACGGTAAACGATGTTGTTTTTACAATTGCCTGGGGCTGTCTGCCATAGTCACGAACAAGCAATGTGTAGGTGCCGGGCTGCAAATGGACGGAAAAACTGCCATCCGGCAGTGGGCTGGTCGATGAAATGACTTGTTGATTCCGTTCTATATCAATAGAAAACCGGTTGAACTGACAAACCTGATCATACGCGTTCGTTTTGCACTGTAGCTGACCCTTGATCCGGAATGTCCGCGCTAAAGGAATCTGCTTCGTAAATGACCCGGTAATCGTGAATTTTTCCTGATACAGTACCGGATCGCCAATCCGACCGGCACTTATCGCCGAAACCGTGTACGTGCCGGGCTGAATGTTGCGATAGATAATGTTTCCTTTGGCGTTGGTCATCAATACATTTTCGTTGACCGTGACGAGTAAACTATCCATCCATCGCTCAGTAGGGTCTTTAAGTCCGTTACTGTTCGAATCCTCGAAAAAGGTTAGGTTTAATTTGCCTCGATTTCCGAGTTTGAGCTGGCTGAACCGTTTGGTAACATCCAGCCGATATTGGCTGAACGCTAATTCAGGCCGTTGACTATAAGGCGTCGCATTTCCCTCAAGGCGCATAGACAGAGTAGGTGTCGCGTCGAATTGCACACGCCCCACGGCAATATAGCGGACTCCGTTATTACGCGCGTCAGACAGATAATTGACGCCAACGGAACCTGCCAGCCGCCTGTTCAACAAATCGAAATTGACCATTGGCGTGATCGAAACGGAGGTCAACTGCGCCGGGTCAACGCTGGAAAGATCGAACAGGAAGTAGGGTCCTTTTTGCAGATACGCCAGCAGACTGAATGACCGTGTAAGCACTGATCCCATAATTCGCTGGCTCAACAAACGCGGCTGCGCCGAATGGCTCCGGTCTACAAGGGAACCAAGATCGTAGTTCAGTTCGAATCGCTGATTATTGTGCGTATAAAACAGCGAAGGGGCTATTCGGTACGCATCTGCCCGTTGGCTTACCGGCGCAGCGAGGTCGGTTTGGGCGTACCAGTAAGGACGTAATGTGAATTTTAAGGCACCCAGTTGCTGATTCAGGCTCACTTCAGCTATCGTGTTGCCAAACTCGCTTCGGTAGGTGTCAGACGGCGACGTAAACCGCACTTGCTTGTAATAGACATGGTTGAGATGAGCCGCTAGTATGGTTTTGGCCGACACCTGCCAGATCAGCTGGCTGTTTACGAGGGTAGCTCCTTTCTGAAAGCCCGTGTAAAGAGGACTACTGACATAGGAACGCAACACCCAGCTCAGCGCGGAGCCCGTGTATGTGTAATTCAACAGGCCAGCCCAACCGTAAGTCTCAGCGCGGTTGGCACCTGATCGAGCATATTCGACACTATGTCCGCCCAGCATTTCCACCGAATGCCGTTCAGATCGGTTGAGTCGGAATGCCGCAAAATTCAGATAGCCCGCCCGCAGGGTAGTAGGTTGAGTAAAGTAGTTACTGCTCCACGACCAGGATGCACCGGGCAATTTTATCAGCTGGCGATCGTAGCGAACCGAGAATATGTTGCCTGACCAGGCATTGGGATCATTAACCAGCCAGTTCGGTTGTGAGTTAATGGCCCAGACCGTCCACTGGTAGTTCGGTTGGGTAACGTTCACCTTCAACCCTTTGCCAAAGAGGGGTAGTTCATGATAGTCGAACGAACTGCCCAACCGGACAAACGCGTGCTCGGTTCGGTAGGTGATGAACGAATTCTGGAGTTGCTGAAACTGACCCGATGAGTAGTCCAGGTAGTGGACCTGAAATTCGACCTGTCCCTTACCCACCGAGTCCTGACCCCATACGCGCATCTCTTTGGCCAGTTGATTGTTACTTAACTTAGTAATGGCTGCACTGACACCATATCCTGACCGTCCGAATACATCCCGGGTGATGAATCGTTTGTCGGACGTTGCTACCACCAGTTTATACAGTACGGTGCCCACAATCGATTCCGTTTCGTCCCTCACGGTTACGATTAACTGACAAGGCGTACTGACCGACCAGTGTCGTGCTGGTTTCACCAGCATGGATAATGTGGTGTCTTGTTGAGCAAGCAGATCGATTTTCAGTGGAAACGTTGGTTGATCCACTTCTTGTGGTATGGAGCTTACTTCTATTGTAAAATTCGCTCGTTTGAGTCGGTTATGAACGATCCGGAGGGGCAGCTGTACTGGGTCGATATCTGCGTAGGTAACGATCGTTTCTTCGGGTGCGTAGAGCGAGACGGCTGACTGACGCTTTTCTTTGGTAATGAGCCGGAAAGCTACCGTTTTCGAAAAATCGCCGGATGAGTTACGCAGTTGAACCGTCACCTGATTGGCGAGCGAATTGCTTTCCCGATTGATAAGTCCTTTCACCGGAACCATAACTACTTCGCCGGGAGTCAAGGCCAGTTTCTCCGGAATTGCCGATAGCATCTGGATAGACGGAGATACCTGTAGCGCAAGAGCCAGGTCCTGTTGTTGTGAGCCTGTGTTGGCTATCGTTATGTAGTTCGTGAATGTGGTGCCGGGCGAAGTCACTATAGAATCCCGCCAAAGCGTCGTATTTATGGACTGAGCCAACAGACCATCCGCGGAAATAGTAAATATACTTAGAAGGATCAGTATTCTAAAAATGGTAACCATATTTGGTAACAGTAAGTCATCGTGGAAAAGCTGGATGATTTATTCTTACCACAAAGAAAGTAGTATTTAGTTAATGTAAGTACTTGTCTGTAAGCGGTCTATATGATGTCACTGGTTGTGCTTATCCGTAACTTACTGACAATTAGGTTAGTAACTAAAAAATGTATTTTTTGTTTTAATTATTTTAAAAAAATTATTTGTTGTAACTATGAAGATAAAAAAATTAACTCTAGGTTTGTCTTAAATATACTTAGTTCATTTTCTTCATAGTTTAAAATTTACCTCTAACAACATGCTGAATTCTATTAAAAAAGGGGCTGTCTTAGCGGCCATTGCCTTGTGTGGTCTGAGTGCCAACACGCACGCTCAAACCAACAGTCTTACCCCGGCTGTAGTCACGGTTACCCTGGTTGATATCTTAGCGGTAGCTGTTTCAACGCCTGCCATTCCAATCGTCTTTGCAACTGTTGCCGACTATCAGAATGGTAAAACGATTCCAATGCCATTGCACGTAATCGTCAGCAGTAACAGGCCGTACGATTTGAAGGTAAAATCTGCTGGCGATTTGACAAGTGCGCTCCCGAATACACCGGCTATTCCGATAAACAACGTCTCAGTGCAGGTGACAACGCCCGGAATGAACGCAGCGGCTGCCCAGGCACTGTCAACGTCGGATGTAACCCTGACGACTAGCTCGCCCGCAGCGATGGCCAGAGCGATCGACGTGACGTATTCAACGGCGGCTGGCAATTCAGCCTTCGTCAATACTGGTGTCTACACGGCAAACCTGACGTATTCGGTTACAGCGCATTGATCCTGATGTAGTAAAATGACTGGATCGCTGATTCCCCGAATGAGCACCCTGTTCCTGATTCTGTGCCTGATAAAGAACTCACTTTGTCAGGCACAGGTTGGTTTTCAGATCTCGCCCGCAAAACTTTATTTCACGCAAAAAGGGACTGCCGAACAAACGGCCCGACTGCACGTGACCAATACCATGAACGTACGATTGGTCTTGCAGACATCCTGCTCCGACTGGCGTCGTGATTCAATGGGCACAAAAACCTATTACCCGGCAGGCTCGTTGAGTACGTCCTGCTGCTCCCTATTCAAATTTACCCCCAGTATTATTGAACTGGCACCGGGCGAAGCGCGTGATGTGCTGGTTACGCTGGTAGCCAGTCCACAGGCGAAAACGAGCTTTGTTCGTAATGGCATGTTGTTCCTGACGCAGTCGAACGAACAGGAGATGGCTCGGCTGCAGGGCGCGTCTCAATTCGTGATCAAAGTACAGATGGGGGTGCATCTTTACGTGCAGCCCGAAGAAGGGTTGCAGCCGGAGATTGCGATTACGGGTATGGAGGTGGCCAAATCGGGGGAGCAAAATCTGGTGAAGGTACAGGTTCATAATGTTGGTGGAGCGATGCTGGAGAGTCAGTTGCGACTGGAATACCTGAATCTGGAAACAATGGAAGAGGTGAAGGCGGAGGCCATTCCAGTCAATACGCTGCCCAAAGAGGGTTTTAAGGTCACTGCTGCTATTCCGTCAACCGTACCGCCGGGCAAATACCTTATTGTTGCCATACTGGATAGTGGCCCGAGTCAGGCGTTAAAAGTGGCCGAACTGGAAGCTGTTCTAAAATGAATATAGTCTATAAAATAGGGCTCCTGATCGGTCTGCTACTGTGCGGATCAATGGTCGCAGCACAGCCTATGGTGGTTGACGAAGAGCCCATTGCCACGACGGCTCCCTCCTTGATTGGCGTAACGATCTTAGGAAATCCAGCCTTGAGCTTCTCGTCCGTCAATGATTACCAAAATGGCGTGTTGCTCAATCACAATACGCTCCAGCTGACTGTATCGCTTGGGCTAACCTGGTCGTTGCAGGTCCGCGCTACCGGTGATCTGCGCTACCAGACTAACTCGATACCTGTTTCGGCGATTGGTGTGCAGTCAGTTAGCTTGGGCTCCCGACCGGAGGTTTTCCTGTCGACAACCGATCAAACGCTGGCATCCGGTCTCGCTACGTCCCTTCTGAGTGCCATCATGTTGATTCGTTACCGCACAACCGGGGGGCCTAACTTTCTTAAACCGGCGGGTTCGTATACCACGGGTTTAGTGTTTACGTACAGTGCGCTGTAACCAAGAGTCTGGGCCTGGTCAGTAGCCCAAGCCATACGATACGATTTTTCCTGTCAGCACTATAGTCAGTTGCCTTCTGTATAGGTAGCTGACTATTTTTGTTTGACACGATAAACGCGATCAGATTTGACCAGAACGGATTTCTGTACCACGCTTTTTAATGGGATGCCGCTAAAGCCAAAACAACTTCCGTAGATCATAGCTTACCTATTGATAACGTTCACCAAAGGAGAGACCTATGAGATCGTATTTGATTGGCGTTGTTGCGTGTATAGCGTGCCTATACGCAACCACTGTTAACCTTCATGCCCAGCAAACGCCCGATTTTCGCGCTGTGCGTTGGGGATTAAGACCGAAAGAAGTCCGGGAAACGGAGACGTTGAAGCCCTCGTCGGTCAAGCGGGAAAAGTTAACCTATACCGGTGTGCCGCTGGCTGATCGAACGGTGGGTCTTGACTACGACTTCAATGGTGATTCACTGGTGTCGGCCTCCTATTTTCTGTATACGACGGCATCCGTTACTAAAGATGATATCATGGCCGCATCGGCTGAATTTGAAGCTTTACTGAATGCGAAATATGGGCCGGGTAAAAAGTCATTGTTGGGTGATGTCCGGAACACCGTGTGGCAGACACCGCGAACGCAGATCAATCTTTCGGTTGGAAACGTTGACCGGGGGTGGTCGCTGGAGGTGCAGTATCTATGCCGTGTCTGTACCGAAGGTCAGCCGAAAGCGCCTGCGCAAACTACCTTCAAGCCACGAAAAGACATCAAGGATTTTTAGGGAATTAATCGGTGCTACTCGGCAATAGCATAAGAAAAATAGGGCTAGCACTGTTTTTAATAGGGGCATCGACTGACCATTAACGCCGAGATGAGTCATAATAAGAGCCAGGTCGCGCAACACTCATCAGACCAGTCGTCATAAGAAATTAACAGAATGAAGAATAGCTATTCGCTTGGTCTATTAATCAGTATAGTCGCGTTTTTTTTGGGATGTAAGGAGTCTTCGGTCAATGCACCAAAGAAAATAGCCTGTATTGGTACGAGCATAACGGAGAGCTATGGACAACCCTCCGATAAGGCGTATCCGGCAGTTCTTCAGACGCTTGAAAACCCTTCGGGCAACAAAGTGCTGAATTACGGTGTCGGCGGCTGCACTGTGCTTAAAAAAGGCGACAGTCCGTACTGGCTGGCGCAGAAATATCAATACGCAATCGATTGGAAACCGACCATCGTTATCATTGAGTTCGGAACCAACGATTCGAAAAAGCAGAACTGGGCCTACAAAGGTGATTTCAAGAACGATTATCTGGCCCTGATTAAGTCGTTTCAAAACTTATCCAGCTCACCCGAAATATACCTGTGCGTACCGCCACCGGCGTTCAGCAAAAATTTTGACATCGATTCGACAGTAGTAAAAAATGAGATAGTGCCTTTGATTCGTACCCTGGCGAAAGAAAATAACCTGAAAATGATCGATCTGTATACACTCCTGCTCGATAAGAGCAACTTGTTTATCGATGGAATCCATCCGACGCAGGAAGGTAATGTGTTGATAGCGAACGAGGTGTTTAAGGTTCTTTCGGAAAATTAGGCGAATGGCATAGCCTCAGAAATTAAGACGAACATGGAGTCTCTAGTGTGTGTTGAACCCCGGCAATTTGCTTATCGGCAGGCCGTAAAACCTGTTTTAACGGCTGGAAATGCCCTGATAAAGATACGGCGTGTCGGCATTTGTGGCACTGATTTACACGCGTTCGAGGGGACACAACCCTTTTTCAATTATCCCCGGATTCTGGGTCACGAACTGGCGGGCGATCTCGTCGAAGCCGATGGTGCGCCTGATTTTCTGGCTGGCGAAGCCGTTACGTTTATTCCTTATTTTAACTGCGGAGTCTGTATTGCCTGCCGGTCCGGAAAGCCCAACTGTTGCGTACGACTTCAGGTGTCGGGTGTTCATATCGATGGTGGTATGGTCGATTATCTGTCGGTGCCGTCCTACTCGCTGGTACACGGTAACGGGCTAAGTTACGACGAGCTGGCGCTGGTTGAACCACTGGCAATCGGTGCGCATGGGATTCGTCGGGCCGACGTACAGCCCGGTGAAGTCGTGCTTGTCGTGGGCGCCGGACCGATTGGCTTGGGCGTGATGGAGTTTGCCCGGATTGCGGGAGCTACCGTTATCGCGTTGGACATCAATGAGTCACGACTTGCTTTTTGCTGCAGTCGGCTAGGCGTTGCGCACACCGTCAACGCCCAGTCATCGGATGTTGCTCAGCAGATTGCGGCCATTACCAACGGTGATATGCCAACTGTTGTCATCGACGCAACGGGAAGTTTGCGGGCGATCAATACGGCGTTTGCGTACCTGGCTCATAGCGGTCGGTATGTACTGGTTGGCCTTCAGAAAGGGGATATTAGTTTTTCGCACCCCGAGTTCCACAAGCGGGAAGCTACGTTGATGAGTAGTCGGAATGCAACACGCGCTGACTTCGAACATGTTATTGCCAGTATGAAAAACGGTCAGGTTGATCCAACGACGTACATAACTCACCGGGTCGGTTTTGGGCAGGTGTTGGACGAATTTGAGGACTGGCTGAACCCTGCCAACGGGGTCATTAAAGCAATGGTAACAATGGCATAAGCTGCGATTGGCTTATACGGGAAAACAGACCAGAAAACCATGACGAACCGGTGCCCGCTGATCATTACGCTGCTTTTGGCTTTCAGTATGAGTCAATGGCGTGGTTTATGTCAGGCTCAATCGCCGTTTCCTGCCAATGTGCATCGCGTCTTGTTTCTGGGTAACAGCATCACCTACGCCGGAGGGTACGTCACTGATATCAATGCCTACATCAACGTTCATTACCCGCAGGCCGCGCTTGAGTTTATTAATGTAGGACTGCCCAGCGAAACCGTTTCCGGTCTTTCGGAAGAGGGCCATGCCGACGGCAAGTTTGCCCGCCCTGATTTACACGAGCGGCTGGCAAGAGTACTGGTACAGACAAAGCCAGATTTGGTATTCGCCTGTTACGGTATGAACGACGGAATTTACCTGCCCTTCGACGAAAATCGGTTTCAGAAGTTCAAGGATGGAATCAATTGGCTTCATACCGAACTAGTCAAGTCGGGAGCCCAGGTTATTCACTTGACGCCACCCATTTACGATGACCTCAAGGGCGGTAAAACGGGTTATGCTGCCGTGCTTGACCGGTATGCAGATTGGCTGCTGAACCAAAAAGCGTCGGCCAACTGGGAGGTGATCGATATTCATTATCCAATGAAGCGGTTTCTGGATGCGCACCGGAACGTGGATGCTACCTTTGCCATTGCCGGGTTTTCGCTGGCCGACGATGGTGTCCATCCGGGTGCTGTCGGGCATTGGATCATGGCGAAAAGTATTTTGCTGGGACTGGGAGAAAAAACGGTAGCAAATGCGCCGGACATTAAATCAGCCATCGCTGGTCACCCGAATGGTAACCAGATTTTAGCACTTGTTTCCGAGCGCCAAAATCTGATGAAAGATGCGTGGCTCACCGCCACCGGCCACCAGCGACCAGGGATGAAGGTCGGTTTGCCGCTGGCCGACGCTCAAAAAAAGGCCGCTGAACTTGATGCCCGGATACAGGCACTCAGTCATTAGCTTGTATGAGACAATGGCCTAAGTAGTGGAGTGCTGAATGTATCCGTCCGTACGACTGCATCACTTCTTCACGAAGCGCAGAACACGGCTTCGATCCCCGTCACTAAACTGTAAATAGTAGATTCCTGCCGGTAAGTGGTTGACTGGTAAGGTGCTTTGGATTAGTCGATTAACCGGTTTAAGCGCGACTGGGGCTTGCTGGATTCGTCCCTGACTATCCAGGATACGGACCACCACACTAGCCGCTATTGGGTAGGCATACTGAACGGTGATGCTTTGTTCCGCCGGATTCGGATAAAGCCGAAATGCAGTATCGGATGGCGTGGATAAGCTCGTTATAACGGGCAGATACACTGTCCGTTCAGCCGACCAGCCTATGCAGTTCTGCTGGGTAACCCGAACGTTGTAGACGCCCAGTTCACTGACGGATAACTGAGCGCCTGTAGCCGTAGTCAGCAAATGCCCATTACGATACCATTGATAGGTGTAGTCTGGTTCGGCAGGAGCGGATAACGTCACAGTAGCCTTTTTCAAAAGCAGCAAGTCCGTTTCATCCGGCTTGAGCGTGATCTTATCAACCGTGCTTCGCCGGACCACAACTGTATCGGATAGCGTTTGGCATCCTTGCTGCGTGAGCCGGGCCTGATAGTGCCCCGTTTCGCCGATGGTCAGGGTAGCCGACTGGGCATTCGGTAGCACTCTGCCATCCCGTAACCAGTCAACTGGTAAACCCGTTGCATTCGTCACGACCAATTGGAGCGGCTTTCCGTCCGGGCAAAGCCATTGGTCAACTGCTGGACTGAGTGTAGCTATTGGCGTTTTCAACTGAATAAGTATCGGCGAGGCCGTTGCCACACACCCGCTCACATCGGTGATTCGCAGGACATAGGAACCGGCCTGCGTAGCCTGATAATCGGGACCTGTCGCGTTTGTTAGTGGTTTGTTATTGAGGAGCCACTGATACGTGGACCACGAGCGAACGTCGGAACGAAGCAGAAGGCTCCCGCCTTCGCAAAGTGTCGTGTCGCCTTTGGGCGAGCTGGTTACAGCAAACTGACACTAAGAACGACGAAGGCCGCTTATGATGAGGGTGAACGGTTGCCCGGCGTAGGTCATTTTCCCCTTGTGTGAAACGGTCAGGGTATAGGCCTGGCCGGGCGCGGGGTTTGGTACATAGATCTGCTCGATCGTATCAAGGTTGTTATCGCCGGAAGTCGCTGGCCGGTCCGGGTTGCCAGGATCGAGAACAAACGGCAACGCTATTGTTTTTCCGTCGGTCAATCGGCAGTCAAGGTCATTGATGAGCTTGGGCGTTCGGCTATTTACGTAAGCAGGAGCAACGGTGGTGGCCGCTCCCTCCGGGTCTGTCCAGCACAGCGTTATCAGCAGTGGCTCATTGCCCTGTGCGACGACACGCTCGGTAAACGTTCCTCCTGATTCAAGCGTTTTTGCTAGTAGGCGGTGTGCCTGATCCGTGTTCAGAATTACGCGCGCAGCTGCTTCGGTATTGAGCAGCCCCCATCCTTGCCGGTAGTCGGGTCCGGAGGCCGGGTTGTTTCGGGTAGCCGTATGAAGAACGAGTCCCCGCAGTGTTGCCGATCGCATAAATTGGCTGCTGATCGTGTTCTGGGAAGCGAGTGCCGTTGCGCTTTTTTGTTGAGCGTAGAGTTCCTGGAGTAAAGCCAGTGAACCCGTCACGTTGGCTGATGCCATCGACGTACCCGTGTAGGTGCCATAAGCCGTCGAACTATCGGATAGGGTAGAGAACACATCCGTACCCATTGCCAAAAGATCGGGCTTGATGCGTCCGTCGTCGGTTGGGCCCCAGCCGCTGAATGCGGTGCTGCTGATCGAAATGGCTTGGCTTTTTGGATTCACCAGAACAGCGGCCGCACCGACCGTCAGTACGTTTTTTGCCGTTGCTTCGGCGGGTATTACGTCATAAGCATTGTTGTGATTTCGGGGTAGTGTACTTTTATCGTTCGTATTTTTTAGAAAATAAGCCGTACCTGCGGGCGGGCCCGTTTCGGCCCGTTTATTATCCGCCGACCGAACCATCAGGTAAAACGGATTATTGTACGCAATCCGGTCGAGGTCGCGGGCTTTAGCCGTGTAAAAGCCAAACAGATAATCGTCCGTTGCGCTCATCGTCGTATTTCCCCACCATTCCCATTTGAGTGTTGGGTCTGTTCCAGGTCGGGACGGATTGTAAACCCAACCCACTACGGGGCCATAAGCATGATTGGATAAGAGTAATCCGGGTGCGGCTGTGGTGATTTCGCTTAGATCGTCGGTATAATCCCAGATCGACAGATTGGCCCCGTAGGCCATGCCCCGTGCTTCGGAATTGATACCGCGCGCGATCAGCGTTCCGGCAAGGTGCGTTGTGTGATTGTTCAGTGCCGAGCCTTTATCCATCTGCTGAACGGCCGATGCGTTCGCTGACAAACCAATTAATTCCTGATGCGTCGACAAAGCCCGTCCACCATCCCACATCCCCAGCTTACCCCGTAGCGCGCTACTGCTGCCTGACAAGTTCAGTTGCAGGTTTCCTCCTGTGTACAACGACTGCGTTTTGGTCGCGTGGGCTTCCTGGGCGTTATGGAGCGTGTAATAAATCGGTTGACCAGCCACATCGACTTCCTGAAGTACCAGTTGTCGGCTACTGGAATAGTTTTTGTAGCGGGGCCAGCCGTACTCCTGAGCCAATTTACGCGTTTGCTTTCGCAGACTGTCGTACCGTTGACCAAGCTCGATCTGCCAGTTTTTTTGAGGAATCAGCCGCGTCTGTGCCGGACACATGAATACGTCCAGCAGGCACACCACAAAGCAAATAGCGGTTTTTGTAATGCCTGAGCCGCTACCTGTTGCTTTGCGTTGTGCCTGAAGAATCGATGAATTAGTGGAGACGATTACCCTATTGTTTACGAATGCGCCGAACCCAGCTAGTCTGAGTTTTATCATCCGTAACCACTACAAAAAATGTACCACCGGGCAAATCGGTGACATCCAATTGTACCAAATACTCTTTTCCGTTTCGTTGAAGTGTCGCCGTTTGTATCGTCAGCCCACGTAAGTCGGTCAGACGAACGGTTGGTAGCGATTGAAAGGTCGTTGCCGAGGATAGGGAAATTGTTAGCTGACGGGTAGCCGGAATAGGATAAACGTTCAGCGTATTGTCGTCAACGACGGGCTCGGTAGCCAGAATTACCAGGTAAACATCCGCTGATGTTAGTGCGCCACAGCCGTTCACATTACCCCGAACCGAATAGCGTCCGGTTTGTACAACGACATAAGTTGGGTTTGTTGCGCCGGTGATGGGAACGCCGTTGAGTAACCATTGAATATCGGATGTGGCGTTAGCCGTCAGCGTAAAACTGTTCACCGTAATGACCGGCGTTTGGGCCGTTCGAACCGTAACGGGTATGGCTGTAGATACAACCGGTAAACACGCGTTAGCTACCTGAACCGTATAGTTTCCCGCTGTAGCCGCCAGAATCGTACTGCTTGTTGCGCCTGAAATAGGTTGTCCATTGCGCAGCCATTGAAACGTATAATCGGTGCCCGTTCCTGCCCGTAGTGTCACACTGTTGCCCTGACAGATACTGGTTGAACCGTCGGCGCTGATACTGGCCGTAGCCGCTGTTCCAGTCGTTGACGTGACAGGCGTACGCTGAACGGAAGGGCAATCGAGCGAGCGAACCTTGAGGTTGTAAAAATAATACCAGGCCGTTTTTAGCGTATCGTATGTGGTACCGTTCTGGTAGAGCGATCCCTTGATGCTGACGATGGGTACCCCTGACTGGGTCTTCACCTGGTAGGGAAATCCGGTAACGGCGGTGTTACTCCGAAAAATCGACGCGCCACCGGCATAATCGATGGTTATCTGGTAATCCCCCGCGTCCGGAATGCGCAGATTGAGGGGATAAACAGCGCCCTGATCATTCGGATCATCAACAAGTTGCCCATTGACAGTCGCCGTCAGGCTCTGGTTTCGCGTAGGAGCCACATCTAGCGTTACGCTCGAAATGGCCGTATTGTCGTATTTGCGAACGGTGAACGTCAACTGACCCGCGCTGGCTATGTAGAGCCGGGCACTTTCAAGCGTCAGCGGTACTTTGGTCGTGATCAGTGGAGCTGGACCAAAGTTTCCGGCGTAACTACCTCCGCCAAATACCCGTTTGTCGGTGGGTCCGATAACCGCTGAAAATTCGTTCAGGGCGGCATAAAACTGTCCGCTGGTCGGCAAGGTCGGCACACTCGTCTGATTGCCAGCCGCCAGTAGATTCCCACCACTTGGCGCGTCGTACCAGAAGGCAACGCCACCGCCCGTGTTTCGTAGCGATATGGCCGCATCGTTGCTACAAAGCAGAGCACTGAACAGACCATTGGTGGGAGCCGGGGCCGTTGTGCGGGTTTCGGTCAGGGTGTTGTTGGCCGGATTCTGATCCGTACTCAGGTTGGTCACCACCGTAAACCGGTATGTCTGACCAGCGATCAACGTCACACTCGCTGGCACCTGAAACGTGAGCACACTATCGCGGAAGGCACCAATCTGCTGGATAGTGCCGTTGAGCGTCGTCACCGTAGTGCTGTTCGCATCCGTGATTTGAACGGTAACCGGTACGTTCCGCTGGACGGCTGTGCCAAGGTTACGGACCCGAACCGATACGATCAGTTCGCTGTTCGTCTGCCCGCAAAAATTAGTCACCGGTGAAACTAGCGCTACGGCACTCAGGTCGTTGGCTGTACGAACCACGTTAAGCACGTAATCCTGCGTTTCGCCGTTCGCGTAACTGCCGCACGAAAGCACGTTGGCCGCGTTATCCGTTTCACTCGCTACGATGCGCAGGCGCAGAATCTGGCCGCTCTGCGCGCTGGCCGAGATGGGAACCGTTGCGGTAAATTGACCGGTGTTACTCAGAACCGCAGATGTGGCAACGGTTTCTCCGTCATCGTCGAAACTGCCGTTCTGGTTCCAGTCGATAAACGCTTTCACGATTGCGTTCTTGGCGGCTCCGCACGTACCCAGTGAGACGGTTAGCGGAATCTGCTGCCCCGCCTGAATAGTGGTGGTTACCTGCGAAAAATCGGTATACGAAGTGCATCCGTCTGTACCCGCCTGATTGATGCTGCCGAACTGTACGCGACTGATTTTGGTATCTGCCGTTGAAGTGGGTGCGGATGCGCAGTAAACTTGCCCGCCAATGCCGCTTATCAGCAACGCATAATCCTGTTTTGTGCCGCTCAACGTGCCTTTGTGGGTAACGGTAAGCGTATAGCTTTTACCCGGTATCGGATTGGTGATCAGCACCTGTTCAACATTATCGCGGATATTGTCACCCTGCGTGGCTGCATTGGCCGGGTTCGTCGGATCGAGAACCCAAGGCTGCGACGTCGTCTGACCATCGCTGATTCGCAGGTCGAGGTCATTGACGAGTTTGATGGTTCGGTTGTTTAATCCAGAGCCTGCCGTTCCGGCGGGGTCGGTCCAGCTGGTGGTTGCCACTAGTGGCCCACGTCCCGAAGCGACCACCGTCAGCGAATACGGTTCACCCTGATTGATTGTTCGTTCGTCGATCAGGTAGCTTTGATCGGCGTTTAAGATGGCGCGTCCGGCCCGTTCCATATTGAGCAACCCCCAACCGAACCGATAATCCGGGCCGGGAGCCGAACCAGCCTCATCGGCGGTATGAAGAACCAGCCCTTTGAGCGTCGATGAACGAAGGAAACGACCGCTATTCCGCTGTGAGAACAACTCCTGCAATAGAAAAATTGAGCCCGCTACGTTAGGCGATGACATCGATGTACCACTCAACGTCGTGTAGGCACTGTCGCTGTCAGAACTGGTCGAGAGCACACTGACGCCTACTCCGGCAATGTCAGGCTTGATGCGTCCATCGTCGGTAGGCCCCCAACTGCTGAAATCGGCCAGCGAAACATCGGCAGGCTGATTATAGCCATTGGTGAGGTAGCTCACCGCAGCCACCGACAGGATGTTCTTGGCCGTGCCATACGTACTAATCAGATCATAGCCATCCTGGTTGGCCCGCGCCACGGTGCTGGTGACGTTGCTGCTACCCAGGTAGTAAGGTTGACCGGCACCGGGACCATTTTCGCCCCGGTCGTTACCCGCTGACTTGACGATCAGATAGTTAGGGGAGTTTACCGCAATTCGATCCCAGGAAACGGCATTGGCATCGTAAAGACCAAATTTATAGTCGTCGGTTTTGCTGACCGTAGTGTCACCCCACCATTCCCATTTGGTGGTGGTGGTTCGGGCGTCGTTGTACACCCAGCCCGCCTTAGACCCGTAAGAGTGATTGGAAACGAGCAGGTTAGGCGCTGCCGTACTCATCTCCGAAATATCGCTGTT
Source organism: Spirosoma agri (assembly GCF_010747415.1). Taxonomy (NCBI): domain Bacteria; kingdom Pseudomonadati; phylum Bacteroidota; class Cytophagia; order Cytophagales; family Cytophagaceae; genus Spirosoma; species Spirosoma agri. The sequence goes on from NZ_JAAGNZ010000001.1 coordinate 364,159, forward strand.
AAAGTCATAAGCCCGTAGATTGGCCGCATACGCCATGCCCCGTACCTGCGCATTGACACCCGCGGCCACCATGATGCCTGCTACGTGAGTCGCGTGTAAATCGACCGTACTGGCGTTGTCGATCTGCGAAATACGGCTGGCTGTACCGTTTCTGAACTCGATATGCGTATTACGTACCTTGCCACCATCCCAGTAAGCCAGTTTATCTTTCAACGTACTGCCCGACAGCGATACGCCCAGACTTCCTCCCGCGTAAAGCGTATTTGTTTTTGTGGTCTGACCCGCCCGCGTAGTGCTGTATGTCATATCGTACAGCAATTCCCCCCGCTCCGTAACACCCCGAAGAATAGACACGGTACCGTTGGTATGGCGCTGCTCGATGGGCCGATTCAGGCGTTGGGCTATAGTAAGGGCCTGTTGGTAATTGGTAAGCTGTAGCTGCGTCAGCGTCTTTTGAAGCGCCTGCTGACTGGCCCGTTGCTGCGTGTTATATTGAGGTAAAGGCTGCGCTTTAAGAACTGTACTTGTCAGGAAGAAAAGCAGACCTACCAGTGGCCGTAAACGTTGTTGCATAAGGAATTGCCGAACCACATCGGTCGGCTATCGAAGGTATATAGTAGATACGAGAAAAGAGGTGATTGTGTTGCGGGGGCCTGCTGACATAAAATCGTTTAAATGGAAATTTAATCATGCGTTCCTGGGGTTAACAACCAGTGAGAAGAGCGATTGATTGGTCCTGTTCCAAAAAGCTCGTTCATGATACAGTACCTGCGCTAAGCGTATAGCACGTCAAGACTTGATGGAGAATGAATCAATAAACTGGTTGATGGCAAAAAGTGTCATCGTCTGTTCTGGTAATTGTCAGACGATGAGCTATCTATAAGCGAATTTTAATTCGTTGTCCGTTAAACGCTCATTACCTTAGTTTGTCCTAGTAGTATAGCCAGTCAATGAGGCCTATGGATAAACTGAGCAGACAGCAACAAACCCGCTACCTCTTCACGCGGGCCGGTTTCGGGGCTACGCCGGCTGAACTTGATGAAGCCGCCCGAAAATCAATTCGGAAAGTCGTTCGTCAGTTAATGAAGGACAGCGAGTCGTTTACGGAATTGCGCGTCGTCGAACCCGACGAAAACGTGACGAAGAAGGCGCTGAAAGGGCTGGTGAAAGACGGCCAGCTTGACCGGGACATGCTGAAAGAACGCATTCGGATGAATGCCGAAAAGATCCGAGATCTGAACCTGCAATGGCTCGATCGGATGGCATCCGGGCAGGGCGTGGTACGGGAGAAAATGGCCCTGTTCTGGCATGGTCATTTTGCCTGCCGGACCATGGGCCAGAATCCGTTGTTCATGCAGCAATACGCCAACACGATCCGTAAACATGCACTGGGTCGTTTCGGTGATTTGCTGATGGCGGTGTCGAAAGAACCGGCAATGTTGCAATTCCTCAACAACCAGCAGAACCGGAAGAATGCGCCCAATGAGAACTTCGCCCGTGAGTTGATGGAGTTGTTTACGCTGGGACGCGGGCATTATTCGGAATATGACATAAAAGAAGCCGCGCGGGCATTCACGGGTTGGCAGTTCACGTCCGACGGGCAGTTTGTCTTTCGGGAGCGCGTTCACGACGAGGGTGATAAGACAGTTTTCGGTAAGACCGGTGCGTTCAATGGCGACGATGTGATTGCCATGTTACTCGAAAATAAGCAGACCGCAACGTTTATAACCACCAAAATTTACCGGTATTTCGTTACGGACAGCCCGGCCAACGACGCTGAAAGCACCACACGAATTGAGCAATTAGCCGAGCAATTCTATAAAAGTGGGTATGACATTGCCGGTCTGATGGAAAGCCTATTTTCCACCGACTGGTTCTACGACCCCAAAAACGTCGGATCGCACATTAAGTCGCCGGTTGAGCTACTGGCCGGGATGCGCCACACGCTCAACCTAACGTTTCAGCAGCCGCAAACGCAGATTTTCGTCCAGCGGACATTAGGACAGATTCTCTTTTACCCGCCCAATGTAGCGGGCTGGCCGGGTGGCAAGAACTGGATCGATTCGTCGAGTTTGCTGTTCCGGATGCAGCTGCCAAGTTACGTTCTGAACGATGCCGAGGTGACCGTTCGGCCTAAAGAAGACGGCGACATCAACACGCAACTTCTGGCCCGAAAAGGTGGGCAACGGTTTCAGGTAACGATCAACTGGGACGGCTTCGAGACCATATTTGCCAAAACGCCCGACAATGACCTTCCCGACGCTATCGCGGCTGCTTTGTTGCCATTCCCGCTCAAGGCTGAACAGAAGAAATTGATCGAAACGCAAACCGCACATGATCTAACCCGTTCCCGGCGCATCCACGCCCTAACGGCGGCCCTGATGAGCTTACCCGAGTATCAGCTTACATAGTGGTGAACGAGTGAAAGGCAAAAGGGCGAAACGCTGACGCGTAAGCCAGTTGTTCACTCGTTCATTCATTTACTCTTTCGCTCTTTAACCATGAACCGCAGAGACTTTGTAAAACAATCGGCCCTGACAACCGCGGGAACCCTGCTGATTCCGCATTTTCTGAAAGCCTACGAAACGCAGGCGATGGGTCAACTGACCGGATCGAACGGCAAGATTCTGGTGATCGTGCAACTGTCGGGGGGTAATGATGGCCTGAATACGGTTGTCCCCTACCGCAATGATATTTACTACCGCGAGCGGCCAACGATTGCTATTCGTCCCGAGAAAGTGCTGCCGTTGACCGACGAAATCGGTATTCATCCGGCAATGGGTCCGCTGAAAGCGCTGTATGACGATGGATTGCTGACGGTGATTAATAACGTGGGGTATCCCAATCCGGACCGGTCGCATTTTCGCTCGATGGACATCTGGCAAACTGCCAGCGATTCGGACCAGTACCTGCGTACGGGTTGGATTGGGCGTTATCTGGATGCTGCCTGTGCCGGAAAAGAACAGCAGCCGTTCCGAACGATAGAGGTCGATGACACGCTTAGCCTTGCGCTGAAAGGAAACAGCCTGAACGGAATGGCTGTCCTGGACCCTAAAAAGCTGTATACTCAGACGCGCAGCGGGCTGGTGACGAAACTGAGCCGCGATCATCACGACGAGCCGGAACCGGTTGCCTATCTCTACAAAACGCTGGCCGAAACGGTTTCGTCGGCTGAGTACGTGTATGACAAGGCCAGGATACAGCACACGCCAGCTACCTATCCGAACCATGAACTGGGCAACCGGCTCAAAACCGTCTCCCAGTTTATTCAGTCGGGCGTCGGAACGAGCGTTTACTACATCTCGATCAGTGGTTTCGATACGCACATCAACCAGCCGGGTCAGCAGGAGCGACTACTGGGGCAATATGCCGAAGCTGTTGGCGCATTTATGACTGACCTGAAAGCGGCCGGGCGACAAAATGATGTCATGCTGATGACGTTCTCGGAGTTTGGTCGGCGGGTGAAGCAGAACGCCAGTAACGGGACCGACCACGGAACGGCCAATAACGTGTTTCTAATCGGTGGCGGTTTACCGTCGCGCCGGGTGCTGAACGAAGCGCCTGATCTGACTAAATTAACCGATGGTGACCTAACGTATTCCGTTGATTTTCGTCAGATTTATGCTACGCTGCTTCGTGACTATCTGGGTACGGATGATGTAGCGATTCTCGGGCGAAAATTTGAACCGCTGAAGATCGTTTGAGAAGGCTGGTCACAATAGGTAGCAACCCGAGTTTTGTCGTCCTGGTTACTTACGATAATATTTCACGCGCTTACCATAAAAGTCTGCGCTAAACTGCGTTACTTCGCAAAGAGTCAATTTGTATTATTCTGAATGGTAGGTATTATTATGGGGAGCCTCTCGGACCGTAAGGTCATGCAGGAGGCTGCCGAGATTTTAACCACGTTGGGTGTGGTATGGGAGATGGACATCGTTTCGGCGCACCGTACACCCGAAAAAATGGTTGATTACGCGAAAACAGCCCGTGACCGGGGTTTGCGGGTCATTATTGCCGGGGCGGGTGGCGCGGCTCATCTGCCTGGTATGGTAGCGTCATTGACTACATTGCCCGTAATCGGTGTGCCTGTCAAATCGAGCAATTCCATCGATGGTTGGGATTCTGTCCTGTCAATCTTACAGATGCCGGCTGGCGTTCCTGTGGCCACAATGGCCCTCGACGGCGCGCGTAACGCAGGTATTCTGGCTGCGCAAATTATTGGCAGTGCCGATGAACGGGTTTCTCAAAAGCTGACGCAGTTTAAAGAAGAATTGAAAGAAAAAGTGGCTGAGATGAGCCGCCAGCTGACTACGCCCTAATTAATACATGCTCAATGGAAACTGATAATCAAACGACAAATCCACGTCCGACCGGAAGCTCCGGTTTGCCCGCTCTTACGCTCATTGTACTGGTCGGCCTGATCGCGGCTTTGCTTTATGTTGGTTATGAATATATTTCCGACGATACCAATGGCTCCGATGAACTGACGAACGTTGCCCTCGACACAACCTCTCAGCAACCAATTGCGCAGGAAAATGGGGACATGCTGATGGCACCTGAGGAAGTGGATACCTCCTCACAGCCCGCTCCGGTCGATCTGTCGCAGGCGGCTCCCCCTGCCGATGCGCCCGAAGCCAATACGCTGGCTGAAGAGGTTGCCGAAGGAAATCGGGAAACGACCGCTGGTAAACCCGGACCAAACGAAAAGGCAACCGTGGTGAAACCGGCCGCTGAGAAACCGGACGTAGTCAAAAAAGAAGAGAAACCAACGGTCGAAAAACCGAAAGAAGAGGTTGCAACCGAAAAGCCCAAAGCGGAGAAACCGAAAGAAGAGGTTGCAACCGAAAAGCCTAAAATAACCCCCGGTGGCTTGTCAAGGGCGTACACCGTTGGATCGGGAGAAACCTTTTATGGCGTAGCCAACCGCTACAACATGAAGGTGAGTACGCTGAAAGAGCTAAACCCCAATGTATCGGAAAGCGATGTGAAGGCGGGCGTTACGAAACTGAACGTGAAAGTAATGGCGGTTCATACTGTTGGACCGGGTGATGTACTGCGTGTAATAGCCCAGAAGTATGGTGTAAGTAAGGAAGCTATCATGCGGGCCAACAAACGAGATAAAGACATCGCCACGCGGGGCGAACGACTGATTATCCCATTCCCGGAAAAGAAATAATGTAGAGACCGCACCGGCGGACCGGCAATCCATTATTTTTTCTCATAGACCAGCCCCACCGTAAAGCGGAGGTCGTTATTCTGGCGGCCGGGAACGACCAGGCTTTCGTACGCATTCGCCAGTGTTGTTCGCAGACTGGTTGTTGCGGTTAGTTTTACCTGAACACTGGCACTGGCATTCCAACGGATATTGTACTGACCTAATGCGGGTTGATAAAATGTCGTATGGGTAACTGTCCAGCGGTCGTGATCGAACGTGTACTCGCCATAGAGCCGTAGCGAATTTCGGAAAATGTTGATGTCATTCAGTTCCAGAAAGTCGGTGTATTCCTGCATCAGAACGTCCGTGATGGAAATGTAAGCCCGCTTCTGGTTCAGCACTTTAAAGCCCGCTCCACTCGCAACGGTCCACCGATGGTTGATCTGTCGCAAATTACTTCGCTCGTAAGACCCAAAAGCCAGATAGTATAGCCGTTTTTCGTGTCGGTACGTCGTTCGTAGATCGCCAAACCACTCGCGTTCGGCCAGTAGTCCATTCTGCTTTCCGTAGACGAACGATGGATTGCTGGACAGTTTGAAATAATTGCTAAGCTGGTAATCGACAGAACTGGCCAATTGCAATAAAGCCCGCTCGACGTTACCGGATGTGATTGTGCCATCGGCCGCGAAGCGGTACCGGAAGAGGGGCGTTGGTGGGACGGGCGCTGCTTTAGCTGTATCCTTACGGCCGGTTATGGCCTTGCTTGAGTCGGTCTTGCTCGTGCTGATAGAGTCTGGTGTTGAGGGTCGTAACGGATCGGGCTGCTCCACGATCTGGGAAAAAGCCCTAAAATGAAAGACACAGGTACTGAAGATAAGAATAAAGACGTGAGCTATTTTCACGGTATGTTGCGTTGGTAAGGGGCGCAACTTAGGAAAAAAGTATAGATTTGACCGATGGCCGACTGGCCTATTTATCGAATAGCCTTCACTCAATCAGTAGCTACATGATCCGCTGGGGAATCTTAGGACCGGGCCGCATCGCCCATAAATTTGCGCAGGATTTGCTGACACTGCCCGATGCACAACTATACGCTGTCGCTTCGTCCAGTCAGCAACGTGCCGATGAATTTGCGCAACAGTATGGCGCTGAACATGCGTTCGGAACCTATGAAGACCTATTAACGCTACCCGATCTGGATGTGGTTTATATCGCTACTCCGCACACACAACACCACGAAAATACCATGCTGTTGTTGAACGGTGGCGTGGCAGTGTTGGGGGAGAAACCCTTTGCCATGAACAGCGAGCAGGTGCGCGAGATGGTGGAAACCGCCCGATCGAAAGGGATTTTTTTGATGGAAGCCCTCTGGAGCCGGTTCATGCCCGGCATTGTGAAAGCACTGGAACTAACGCAGTCGGGCGCGATCGGTAAGGTTGTTTCGGTAAAAGCTGACTTCGGCTTCAAAGCGGAGTTCTCCCCCGAAGGCCGACTGTTCAACAAAGCACTGGGCGGTGGAGCCTTGCTCGATATTGGTATTTATCCGCTTTTTCTGTCTTATCTGTTGCTCGGAAAACCGAAGTCGATCAAGGCATCAGCCGTATTTGGCCAAACCGGGGTCGATGAGCAGTGCGGTATGGTGCTGACGTATGAGGCTGGACAGTTAGCCCTGTTGGATTGCACGTTACAGGCAAAAACCGATTGTGTTGGTGTCATTCAGGGCGAGTCGGGTCAGATTCGCATCCATAGTCGTTTTCACGAAACGAAAGGCGTAACGCTTCTGATCGACGGGCAGGAACCGGTCGAGTTTGATTTTGATCGGAGCACGCACGGCTATGACTTTGAAGCACAACACGTGATGGACTGTCTGACCGAAGGCCGGACCGAAAGTAACAGTTGGTCGCTTGACGACAGCCTGAATCTCATGGAACTGCTGGACGCGATCCGGGCCGAAACGGGTATCGTTTATTAGACTTGTGTAACGCGGGAGGAAACCAGCGACCTTTGACATCGCTGGTTTCCTCCCGCGTTACATCGAAAACATTGGTTCCTGAGAGGGAAGGGGCCGGCGTTTTTTCAGTCTTTTTGTCCCGCTCTTCCCATTCCTCCTTACCTTTGTGGCATGACCGATCGTTACGCCCAACGCGGAGTTTCCGCCAGTAAAGAAGATGTTCACAACGCCATAGCCCAGCTCGACAAGGGATTATTTCCCAAGGCGTTTTGCAAAATCGTGCCCGATACGCTGGCTGGCGATCCGGAGTATTGCACCATCATGCATGCTGACGGAGCTGGAACAAAATCATCGCTGGCCTACCTGTACTGGCGCGAAACGGGTGATCTGAGCGTCTGGCGGGGTATTGCCCAGGATGCGGTCGTCATGAATACTGACGACCTGATCTGCGTTGGTGCCACTGGTCCCATGCTGCTATCGTCGACCATCGGGCGTAACAAAAACCTGATTCCGGGTGAAGTGATTGCCGAACTTATCAATGGTACGGAAGAGGTGTTGCAGATGCTTCGCGACCACGGCATTGAGATCTACAGCACGGGTGGTGAAACCGCCGATGTCGGTGATCTGGTTCGCACGGTTATTGTCGATAGCACGGTCATTGCCCGGATGCGACGCGATCAGGTCATCAGTAATGATCGTATCCAGGCGGGTGATGTCATTGTCGGACTCGCTTCATTCGGCCAGTCAACCTACGAAACAACCTACAACGGCGGCATGGGTAGCAATGGGCTTACGTCGGCCCGGCATGATGTGCTGGCTCATTACCTTGCTGACAACTACCCGGAAAGTTTTGACCCGGCAATTGATCGAAATCTTATCTATAGCGGATCGAAACGACTAACGGACACCATCGCCGTCGGTACTGGCGAGACGGTGACGGTCGGTCAACTGATTCTGTCGCCCACGCGTACGTACGCACCCGTCGTCAAAATGCTTCTCAATGAGTTGCGCCCATACATTCATGGTATGGTGCATTGTTCGGGTGGTGCACAGACCAAGGTGCTTCATTTTATCGATGATCTGCACGTTATAAAAGATAATCTGTTCCCGGTTCCGCCTTTGTTTCAGCTCATTCAGCAGGAGAGCGGTACGAGCTGGCAGGAGATGTATAAAGTCTTCAATATGGGGCACCGGTTGGAAGTATATCTGCCCGAAAATGTCGCTCAGCGTGTTATCGATGTGGCAAACTCATTTGGCATTGCTGCTCAATTAATTGGCCGCGTGGAGGCTTATAGCGGCAAGCGAGTCACCATAAATTCGGATCAGGGTACTTTTTTGTATTAGATTTCTTGTAAACTTCCGGTAAGTAGCTAGATTGCAATTCGTAGTGACACTGCGAATTGTTCTATCTTGCCATGAAGGTATCGGTTACGATTCTTTTGCTGTTGCTCTGTCAGCTTGCTAGTGGGCAAGTGACGCCCTTTAGCGCCAGATGGAGTTTTGAAGGGAGTGATGCCGGTAGCTCATCCAATAGCCTGATTGCTGTTTCGGATGTCAGCTACGCGGGTGGGGTGAGGCCATTGCCCGTTAATCCTTATACATCAGGCTACGCGGGGTTGGGTGTAAACGTACAATACTGGTCGACAACCCTTTGTAACCAAACACAGTACGTCGAATTTACGGTGAGACCGCTTGGCACGGCCCAGCTCACCATAACCTCGTTGACATTTGCCTTTTCCCGTTCCGCGAGTGGACCCCAGGACTTGAGCGTTCGATCCAGCGTTGACGGGTTCAGCAGTGACATTTATGCCCAGGGTACCTCAACGAACTACCAGATGGCATCAGTGGGATTAAGTAATCCGGGTTTCAGTGGCCAGACGAATTCGATAACGTTTCGCATTTACGCCTGCAATCCCACCGCCAGTAATACCGTCCTTCATCTGGACGAGATTGCCATCAACGGCCAGGCGCTACCCATTATGCTTGTGTCTTTTGTGGCCAAACCCCAGGGCGAGCAGGTGCAGTTGAGCTGGGAGACGACCTGGGAACGCAACGCTGATTACTTTGCGATTCAACGTAGCCCGGACTTGGGTGAATTCGTCACGCTGGGGCGGGTTACTGCCAACGGGAATACCGACCGGCGCCAGCACTACGGCTTCACGGACCAACGCCCGCTGGATGGGGTCAATTACTATCGACTGAGGCAGGTTGATGTGAATGGTCAGCTGGCTGATTCTAGGCCCGTTTCCGTTGCGATGAACGAGTTGACGCCTTCCCTTGAGTTGCTGGGCAACCCGGTAGATGACCAGCGAATTCTTATTGCGGTGCGGAATATGGCCAACGCTGTCTATACCCTTACGATCCTGACCGGTCAGCAGTGGCCAGTGAATGTTGAGCCTCGGCCTGATGGTTCGATGCTTGTACTCCCTGTTCAGCCACTTCCCGCTGGTATGTATATGCTACGGGCTCACAGCGGTCCAAAGCAATTGGTGCAGAAAATAGTGGTGCGATAAACTAGATGAGCCACCGTATCGTGTTGCCTTGCAATTACAGAATGCGCTCATCTTCTGAACGAGTTGCCAGTCGGGTTTAGACGCGTTCTGCGAAGGCGGGTGAGAAAGAAGCAAGAAGCCTTTTTCAGACTTCATAGAAGCGTAAATTATTCCCGTCGGTCACACGAGCTATGCATTGGTTCATTAGTTTTGGGTAACGAACGGTTACCGACGCATGCGTAGGCTTTTCCCAGAAATCAGTCGGTTAATCTTTTGGCTCAATTCGTTATCTAACAAACAAATGCTAAAAGAACCAGTACTTATGAACCGTTGGTTGCGCTTGTCTTTCCTACTGTGGCTAACGCTGGGGTTATCCTTTCTGGCCCATGCCCAGTTGCCGAAAGGATATACCCTTGGTGATGCTGTAGCCGATTTCCAATTGAAGAACGTTGATGGGCGAACGATATCACTAGCCGACTACCGGCCTCAGAAGGGGTTGATCGTTGTTTTTACCAGTAATCACTGTCCTTTTTCGAAAGCCTACGAAGATCGTCTGATTGCCATCGACCGTCGATTTTCCGCACAGAACTATCCGGTGTTGGCGATTATGTCGAACGATCCGACCGCTTACGAAGATGACTCCTTCGAAAATATGAAAAGCCGCGCTCGCGACAAAGGCTACTCGTATGCCTATGCAATTGACGAAACGCAGCGCGTTGCCAAGGCGTTTGGCGCTACCCGAACGCCGGAGGTCTATGTGTTGAAGCAAACGAATGGACAATTTATCATCGAATACGTCGGCACTATTGACGACAGCCCACAGGATGGGGCCAATGTGCAACGTCGCTATGTAGAAGAAGCTGTTACTAGCCTGTTGGCTGGTCGTCCCGTTCAGTCGCCCCTCACCAAGCCCATTGGCTGTGCCATTAAATGGAAAAATTAGCCGATTACAAACCTAAAGGTATGTGAAGGTAAAGTCAGTTGCGCTTTCGTCGTATTCACGTTTTGGCACATCATTTGCCAATCCGGTTTGTGACAATCAAACTACACTTACGTATTATGAAAAAGACTCAACTGGGTTTTTCCCAACTCAAACACATCGCCGGAACGATTATGCTTGTTGGATCGCTGGCCCTTCTACAAGCTTGTGGTACAGACAACAAAAAAGAGTCACGTACGGAAGACGCTTTAGAAAGAACGGGTGATGCCGTTGAAGCAGATACAAAAGAAGCCACTGCCGAAACGCGGGAAGATTTAAAAGAAGCGGGTGACAAAGTAGACGCTAAAACAGACGAAGCTGCTGCTGACTTTAAACGTGAACGTGACGAAGCTGTGGCTAAAATGAACATTCAGAAGGATAAATTAGACGCTAAAATCGATGGATTGCGCGCCGATATGAAGCGTGAAGGAGCACAGGCAAAAGCTGAATCGAAAGAGCAATTGGCTAAACTCGAAGACGAGCGTAAGGAATTAGGCAACGACATCGACAAAGCGAAGAACGCGACTGCTGACGCTTGGAAGGATATAAAAACCGGGTTCAAACGGGCCGGCCGCGAAGTAGGCGATGCCTTCGACAGAGCAGGCGACAAACTGGATAACGATAAAAACTAAGCTAAACAAAGGTTTACTTGGTAGTACAAAAACGCCGGTCACTAGTGTGGTCGGCGTTTTTTGTTGGGGAATTGTGGGGTAATTCTTCCACAAACGGGTAAGCCACAAGCATGAACAAATTGCCGAATAAAAAATATAGTTAGCTATCTACATAAGCTTACCGGTACAAATCTGCTGGTAGAATTGATTGACAGCCGCTGAGTGAATGTTCTTTTCGTGATGCTGAAAAAACATCTTACACCATATTTAGGAGAACATCGATGTAAAAGAATAGTCTTCTACAGGATTAAGTCAGGTCGTCTTTTTATATACTTCGGTGAGCAGGTGCGCCGTTTACAGACATTCAACAAGTAAAGTCAACTATCTAAGAGCCAATCTGCTTGTATTCGAACGAGGAAAATTGTTATTTTGCGGGCTAAATTGTACGTATAAAGCGAAATGTCTGTCATTAACAAGATCAGAGAACGTTCAGGACTGGCCGTAGGCATTATCGCCGTCAGCCTGATTCTGTTCATTGTGGGGGGGGATTTGCTCGGCGGCCGTAGTTTGCTGTTCGGCGGGAACCAACAGGAGGTCGGTGAGATTGCTGGCCAATCCATTGATTATCAAGAATTCAATGCCAAAGTAGACGAACTTCGGGCACAGTTTGAGCAGCAATCGGGCCGGGCTCCGGCTGAGCAGGATATGGCTCAGCTTCGCGAACAAGCCTGGAATCAACTGCTGTTCGAAATCGCTTATCAGAAAGAGTTTGATAAACTCGGCCTGAAAGTATCGCCCGAAGAGCTGGTCGACATGGTTCAGGGCAATAACATCAGCCCAGCCGTACGTCAGGCATTCACGAATCCCCAGACGGGCGTATTCGATAAAAGTACGATTATCAATTACCTCAAAGGCTTGAAAAACCTGCCCCCACAGCAGCAGGCTGCCTGGGCAAGTTTTGAGAAGAACCTGAGCTCTGACCGGCTGCGTGAAAAATACGAAGGGCTGATGCGTCTATCTGTATTTGCTACAACCGCCGAAGCGCAAAAAGAGTATCAGGCTCAAAATTCAAAAGCGGACATCAAGTTCCTGTTCGTGCCTTACTACACTATCAATGACACGACGGTGAAAGTGACGGATTCGCAGTTGCAGGACTATCTGAACAAGCACAAAGATGAGTATCCGGGTGTGAACACGCGTTCGCTTCAGTACGTAACATTCTCGGTCGCGCCCTCTAAAGACGATAGCGCAGCGCTCTACAACCAGATCAAATCGCTTGCGCGTGGCCTGGGTGCGGCTCAAAACGATTCCGCGTTTGCGCTTCAAAATAGCGACGTTCGTGTTCCCCTGTATATCACGGCGGGTGAAATGCCCGAACAACTCCGGGCCTCTATCCCAACATTCTCGCCGGGCGGTATTTATGGTCCTTTCCGCGAAGGAAATACCTACTTCATTTATAAGTACGGTGGTTCTAAGAAAGACACCAGCTTTACGGCTCGTGCCAGCCATATCCTGATCCGTCCAACTGCACAGACCGATTCGGCTAAATCCGAAGCACGTCGTCGGGCCGAGGGTATTCTGCAACAGATTCAGGGTGGTGCCAGCTTTGAAGCATTGGCGCAGACCAATAGTGCCGATGGATCAGCCCAAAACGGTGGCGATCTTGGTTACTTCAAAAATAATGGACAAATGGTGAAGCCATTTGAGTCGGCTGTTTTCGGGGCTTCATCGGCGGGCCTGATCCCACGTATCGTAGAAACCGATTTCGGCTACCATATCATCAAGGTAACGCAGCCTAAGACTGATGTACTGTATCGGATTGCAGCCATTGGTAAAACAATTGCGCCAAGCCAGACGACGCGTGACGAAGCCCTGCGCAAAGCCGATCAGTTTGCCTCTGACGTACACACGAAGGAAGAATTCGATGCTAAAGTGAAGGAAGACAAGTCAATAGTCGTCGCTACTGCTGACCGGGTTCCTGAAAACGCCAGTAACATTAACGCGCTGGCCGACGCTCGTTCGGTTGTACGGTGGGCGTTTGACGATAAGACAGACCTTAATTCTGTATCTGAGCCATTCGAAATCGGTGATCAGTATGTTATTGCTGTCTTGACGAACAAAACGAATAAGGACGACGTAAAGGTTGAGGACTACCGCACGGAACTGACGGCTAAAGTTCGTAATGAGATTAAAGGTGAGCAAATCATCAGCAAGCTGGGCAATGCCAGCGGCACACTCGAATCGATTGCGCAGAAATACGGTGCAGGTGCGCTGGTTGAAACCGCCGAAGACGTTAATCTGGCAAACGGATTTCTCCGCAGTGCTGGGGTCGATCCTATTGCGTTAGGTAAGGCGTTTGGTCTTAAGCCTGGCAAACGGTCCAAGCCATTTGCGGGTGATGGTGGCGTGCTGATGGTTGAGACGACCCGCTTAACGCCTGCTCCAGCTATCGCTGATTATGCGCTTTATAAAACGCAGATTCAGCAAAATACGGCATCGCGTATTGGATTCTATATTAACGAAGCCATCAAAGAAGCGGCCAAGGTAGAAGATCGCCGGGCTAAGTTTTATTAAGCACTGCTTTTACAACCCACCAAAAGAGGCCCAGTCCGTTACGGATTGGGCCTCTTTTGGTATTGCTCTAGGAACCTACAGAACACAGGCTGATATGGTTGAGCCTATTTCTAGATCTCGACTTCAACGTTGATCGAACTTATACGTTAACCTGCTGATCCAAATAAGCCACCATTTTGGTCAATGCCTGCGACCGATGACTTATTTTGTTCTTCTCATCCATGCTCATTTCGGCGAAGGTGCGATCATATCCATCGGGCAAGAAAATCGGATCGTACCCGAAGCCGCCTATGCCACGTGGTTCCAGTAAAATCTGTCCGTCGACTACTCCGTCAAACTGGTGCTCAACCGGTCCGGCGTTCCGGTCGTGTAGAAGCAGCGTAAAGACGGTAATAAAGCGTGCCTTTCGATCAGTAGTTCCGTCCAGATTGGCTAACAGCTTTTTTATATTAGCAGCCGCGTCCCGACTGCCGGAATAAAACGCACTGTCTACTCCTGGCTCACCGTTCAGCGCAGCTACTTCCAGTCCCGAATCATCGGCAAAGCAGGAAACGCCGAAGTGGGTCCACACATAATCTGCCTTCTGGCGTGAGTTACCGGGAATCGTACCCGACGTTTCCGGTAGCTCGTCCGTACAGCCAATAGCGCTGAGCGTTTTCAGGTGGAAAGCACCACCCAGTCGGGCCGATACTTCCTCGAGTTTGTGTTGGTTATTTGTTGCAAAGCAAAGCTCCATAAGAAAAAGAAAAGCCGTTCGCAGGTAAAACTACGAACGGCTTTTCTAAGAAACGAAAAATAATGCGGCTGATTAACGACCAGGCTGTGGCATTCCCTGCGGCATGCCTGGCTGAGGGGCCTGTCCTTTCTGAATGTCGATCAGGTCAATATCGAACAACAACACCGAATTTGGTGGAATGCCCTGGTTACCGCGTGGACCGTAAGCAAGCGCCGAAGGAATGATAAGCGTCGCCTTCTCGCCTTTGTGCATTTTCATGACACCTTCTTCCCAACCCGGAATCACCTGACCGACACCAACCGGGAATTGTACCGGCTTTCCACCCGCCTGCGGGTTTGTTTTTGAACTATCGAATACTTTCCCGTCCAGCAGTTTGCCCGTGTAATGCACCTGCACTACATCACCACGCGAAGGTGTACGACCATCACCCGGTTGGGTAACAACGTAATAAACACCTGACTCTGTTTTCTGAGCCTTGCCACCTAAACCGTTCTTGGTAATATAATCCTGTATAATTTTGGCATCGACCCCCTTCTGTTTTTCGAAGTCAGCGGCCTGCGTCTTTTTGTATTCCTCTTCTGACTGCACATTCATTACCTTCACCGCAATGCCGATGTCCGTACCTTTCTGAACACCCGGAGGCAGAGGTTGCATTGCCCGTGTGAACAACGAATCGGCGCTAACATAAAATGTTGCGCTGTCGCCCTTGCCAAGCAAGGTTAGCCCTTCTTCGTAACTACCTTTAAAAGGAGGTACCTGCAACAGCATCTGGAAAGGAGCCCCTTCTTTATGCGTATCGCGCAGAATGGAGTCTTTGTTGTTAAGCAGGGTTAGGTGCAACGTCATGATGTCGCCAACTTTACCTTTGCGAGGGCTATCGGCCTGCTTGTGAATTTTGTACTTCAGGCCGTTTTCCGTTACCTGAACGCGGTTCTTACCGCAGGCCGCTACTACAGCGACAATCAGAGCGGCTTTCCCGAAATTTTTAAAAGACATGTGAAAATACTGGTTTATACTGAGAATGAGTTCGTAGTTTGTTTTCGTTTAACGTTTATGGCTGTCGATAACTACAAACAACAAACCATGAACAATGCGGTAAGGCTTAAACAGTTTTCAGCAATTGCTGCTGATACTGAGGCAGGATGGATAACAACTTCTGTTCGGTTTCGGCAAGGGACAATTTAGAGCGCCCACCAGCGGCATTCCGGTGACCTCCGCCGTTGAAATGGTTGCTGACCAGATCACGGACTGAGAAATCACCAATAGAACGAAACGAAAGCCGGATTTCTTCATTGCGATCGATCAAAATCGCGGCCATAACAACCCCATCGACGGATAAGGCGTAATTGACCATGCCTTCTGTATCACCCGTTTTAGAACGGTATTGCTTCAACTCAGCATCGGTCAGTGTGATGTACGCAAATTTGTACTCCGGGATTACCTTCAGCTTTTCGTTCAGAATATAGCCGAGGAGCCTAAATTTATTGAGTGATACGTTGTCGAAAATTCGGCGGTGAATACTGCTGACATCAATCTTGAGATCCAGCAGTTGCGCGGCCATCCGATGAACATTGCCAGTTGTATTCGAGTGGCGGAATGAACCTGTGTCGGTCATCAGGCCAGCGTATAAACACTCCGCTATTGGAATATCCAGCAGGTCTTTGTCGCCTAGCTCGACAATGAGCCGAAACACCAGCTCGGCCGTAGCGGCAGCCGTTGGGTCCCAAAGAGCCAGATCGGCAAATGATTCAGGTTCCAGGTGGTGGTCGATCAATATTTTCCGGGCCCGCGACTGCCGGACCATGGGAGCCAGATCGCGGATACGGTCCAGACTCGAAAAATCAAGACAGAAAATAACATCGGCTTCCTCCATCAGCTGGGCTACCGTTACCCGAACTTTCTCGTCAAAAGCAATAACACCGTCATTGCCTGACATCCAATGCAGGTTTTGTCCGTAGTCGGTAGGCGTTACGACCGTAACGTGATGGCCTTTTTTGCGTAAGTAACCCGCCAGTCCCAGAGACGATCCCATTGCATCTGCGTCAGGATTCTGGTGAGTGGTAATCAGTACAGTTTGCGCGGAAACACCGGTTGGGTTCCCGATAACTGCACCAATCGCTTCAATATCTTGCATAAACAAACAGCCGAAGCCGTAATCGAAACTCAAAAGTACGAATAATTTGGATATCAGCGGGCTAATCGACCTACACAGCATATCAGGTAAACTGCTTACCTTTACGCCTAACCCGCGCAGGGCGGCCCGCGAAGGGTAACTAAAATTTGGATTCAGAAAATTACCAATGGCTACGAACCAGACGTTCACCATGATTAAGCCCGACGCCGTAGAAGGCGGGCATACCGGTGCAATTATCAAACTGATTGAAGAAGCGGGCTTCCGTATCGTCGCAATCAAAAAGACACAGCTCACACCCGAGCGCGCCGGTCAATTTTATGCCGTGCATCGCGAACGGCCGTTTTACAACAACCTGCGCACGTACATGTCGTCAGGTACTATCGTGCCAATGATTCTGGAAAAAGAGAATGCGGTGGCCGACTTTCGTAAGCTGATCGGTGCGACAAACCCAGAGCAGGCCGAAGAGGGAACGATTCGCAAGCTGTACGCAAAATCCATCGAAGCAAACGCTATTCACGGGTCTGATTCCGACGAGAACGCGGCTATCGAAGGCAGTTTCTTCTTTGCTGCGACCGAACAATTCTAAGGTAGACCGGGATTACGCAGATTTGAGGATTTACAGAATTCAGCTTTCAGGAGAAAAAGTCTGACGAAGTTTGATACATTCTCAAATCTGCGCAATCCCGGTTCTCGCATTCTTCTCGTAGTATTTACAAAAATCCCGTAAGGCGCATATGTTGCACTTGGGGGTGCGGGCTACGCACACGTATCGTCCGTGAAGAATAAGCCAATGGTGCGCTTTAGGAACGTATTGTTTCGGGATATAAGCCATGAGCGCCTTCTCGACAGCGAGCGGAGTAGTAGCCGTTAGAGGGGCCAGCCCTAACCGATGCGAGACGCGAAAGACGTGCGTGTCAACAGCCATCGTTGGTTCGTTGTAGACCACCGATAAGATTACGTGGGCTGTTTTGCGACCAACACCGGGCAGCGTCTGTAATTCCTCAACCGTTGCCGGAATCTCCCCGCCGAATCGTTCCATTAACGCCGTTGCCATGCCCACCAAATGCTTTGCCTTGTTGTTGGGGTACGACACGCTACGGATGTAGGTGAACGCTTCATCCGCCGATGCAGCGGCTAATGATTCCGGTTCCGGAAAGCGCTGAAAGAGAGCGGGCGTAATCTGGTTGATTCGCTTATCCGTACACTGAGCCGACAAAATGACCGCCACCAGCAACTCATAGGGGTTGCCGAAGTTCAGTTCTGTTTTGGGCTCTGGATAATGCTGGGTAAAGTAATCGAGGAACCGCTGAAAGCGTTCTTTCTTCTGCATAAACAGAGGACATCAGCAGATAGCTAACTCACCGAAGGCCAAAATAGGCAAACGAGAAGCTAGCTATCTGCTCATGTCTTAGGTACTGACAAGCTCACAGGCGCTCTACGAATGTCGCAGACGGGCGGGCGGGTTTGCCGGGTGATGTTTTGAGTAATTCAGAATTGTCTGAACGGTACTTGTTCGGGGCTGACGTTCAATTTTGTTCAGCAAGGCCCGCATTTCGAGGGCTTCGAGAAAGAACGTCATCAAGTCCGGTTCAGACATCATTGCGTCTTCGATAAGCAGGCTTTCCTCGGCGGAAGTCTCCTCATAGACATACCGGATTACATCATCTTGGGTAAATGTTTTTATCATAACTCAGCGAACGTTTGCTCAGTTGCTTGCGCAGATTAATCAGCGCATAACGCATACGTCCCAAAGCTGTGTTGATGCTGACTCCGGTTGCATCGGCAATCTCCTGGAAACTCATTTCCTCGTAGTGCCGCATGATAAGCACCTGACGCTGTTGTTCCGGCAATCGCTGAATCAGTTCGCGCAAATGCTCGTGTGTTTCCTGGCGAATTTGGAGGGATTCGACAGAATCCTCAGCAAACTCAAGCGTATTAAACACACTGCTTCCGTCTTCAAACACCACACTGGGGTAGCGTTTATCTTTTCGGAAATAGTCAATTGCCAAGTTGTGAGCGATGCGGATAATCCAAGGTAGAAATTTTCCCTCCTCGTTATATTTACCAGACTTAAGGGTGTCCACCGCTTTGATAAAGGTGTCCTGCATTAAATCTTCGGCCACATATTGATCTTTAACGATCAGATAAATGGTAGTGTAAATCTTCGATTTGTGCCGTTGCACTAATTTTGCAAAGGCTTTTTCATTACCACGGATATACAGGGAAATCAACTCACTGTCGTTTACCTGGGCTTTTTCCATTTTCAGTAAGACAATTAGGTAACGTAGAGCAGTGTTCCGATAGTGTGTGCTGGGGTTATGTTTTTTGTAAATCCGTATAATGCCGATACCAAAGTAAAGCGTTTAAAGGCTCATTTGCAAATGAATAGTCCAAAAAATTTATCAAACGACTCGTAATCTTTGGGAAATTTTAACGATTCAATAAAAAACAGGCTTCGACGAAAATTTTTAGGCCAATCTGTTTATTTGGAGAAAATATTGGACTTACGTAAGGATGTATGGTATAGATTCTTTTTAAGGGCGCCCCGTTTAATTTGAGTGAGAAAAAAAGTAGATATCTATTTTATGGTGAGTACATACGAGTTCGGAAAACGTATAATCAAGTGGTAAAGGCTAGTGTAAAAATGAAGTTTTTTTTAGGATAAAGGCTTGATTATCTGCCTTTCGTATTTACTTTTAGCCTACTTAGAAGTGGGGATTCAGTTTGGGTGGTGAGCGATGAGAAGTTTAATGATCTGGATTGTGTTGGTCAGTCTTGTTGAGCCGTGTCTGGCACAAACACGACCCCTATTGCCTGATCTTAATTTTGACCGTCAGGGTGATTATCAATACATGGACAGCCTCCGTACGCTAGGTCATCGGTATATACGAACTACGGAACGGTTACCTCATACGCTACATAACGATACGATCCAGCTGGAAGGGTTGCGTTATATGGCGATCGTATTTAAGCAATGGCGTAATGATACGAGCGATAGTAGCCTCTTTTACGCAACAAAATTGGTTCATCAGGCACAAATTCGTCGCAATACGCTCTATCTAGTCCGGGGGCTAATGTTAGAAGAGTACTATTATCGTGTTCGAAAGAACGACTATCCTAAAGCCCTGCAAATTAACCAGCGCGCGTCCATACTTTGTAGTGGATTACATAAAGCCAATTCTCCTCTTTGGCAGGTGCAAATGAACATGGGTGGTATTCACGTGCTGCTACGAGACTATCCAAGAGCTTTGCAAAGCTATCAGGCTTCGCTGGCGCTCCTGCCACAGAACACGCTTGTTTCCAAACAGAATCGTAAACTGCTCATGGCACAGGTGGTCATGCAGATTGGGGACATTTATGAACGGCAGCAAAAATTTGACGCAGCCCGTAGTCAATTTGAAGAGAGCCGTCGCCTAAACCGGGAGACGACTTCGCTGACGAATAGTATTTATGCTGATGATCGGCTGGGTGACTTCTATACCACGCGCCACCAGCCCGAAAAAGCGATCCCTTACTATCAAGAATCGCTGGTAGGGTGGAAGCAGTTGAATAATCCGGTTGGTGAAGCATCGGTGTGGGCACGTCTGGCAGAGTGCTATGTGCAAACGGGTAATGTAGCCTTGGCTATTTCGTATGGTGAACAAGCTATGGACGTTGCCAAGCGTCAGGACAATCTACGCATACGGCAAATGGCCAGCCAGGCTCTGTATCATGCTTACCGGGCCGACAAGCAACCGGAGAAAGCGTTGGCCCAACTTGAAGAGTTCAATGTAGTTAGAGATAGCCTTACTAAGCAGAAGCGGATTGATGAAACGCTGGCCTTACAAAATGAATATGCCATTCGTTTGGTACGGGAGGAGGCAGAGAAGCGGCAGTTAATCCAGCATCAGGAGCTGATGGATGTTCGTCGCCAGTCCGAAATTGCCCGGTTACGGGCAGAAGCAGAACGCGAACAGATTGCGGGCGAAAACCGGATGAATCAACTTCGTCAGCGGATTGAGACGGAACGGTTGCGGGCTGATTCGCAACGGAGCCGGCTTGAACAGCGGGGCCGCATCGAGTCGCTGAGTCACACCATCGAGCAGGCATCCCTGATGCGCTTATTTCTGGTATGCATGTTAGCCATGTTGCTTATTTTTTTCGCGGTCTATTATCGGAAAAGTCGGCTTATTGCTCATCAGAAACAGGAAATTGAAGGGCTGAATCGAGGGTTGGAAGGAAAAGTAACCGAGCGAACGGCTGAGTTAAAACTGGCCAACGATCAGCTGCGTGCCAAGAATCGGGAAATCGAGGATGCGTTGTTGCGTGGCCAAACGCTTGAACGAAAGCGCATGGCTGCTGACCTGCACGATAGTCTCGGTGGTCTGCTGGCTGCGATAAAAGTAAGCCTGTCGGCGTTGAATCCAACGCAACTGCCAGAGCGGGAACAGCAAATTTATCGAAACCTGCTTGGAATGACTAAAGAAGCCTTTGCCGAGGTGCGTTACCTATCGCATAACTTACAGCCCGACGAACTGGAAAAACAGGGTTTATCGGAAGCTTTGGCACGATTAGTCAACAAACTCAACGCATCGCAGCAGGTTGCGTTCCAGCTGGATAATGAACAGCTTCCCCGGCTGGACAAAGCGATAGAGTTTAATCTATATTCGATCTGTATTGAGCTGTGTAGTAATATTTTACGCCATTCGGAGGCAACCGAAGCCGACATTATTTTTCGACGCTTTCCAACCGAACTGAACATGATCGTGAAGGACAACGGTTGCGGTATGGACCCTGCTGACGCTACAGGTATGGGTTTGCGCAACATTCAGGCGCGCATGGATGCCATCCGGGGACGCTATGAAGTACATTCGGGTGAAAACGAGGGTACTACGTTCATTTTTATCCTGCCGGCATCGTCCGATGTGGCCTCCTCATTTCCGGTATGAGAAGGCAGGCTGATGATTCGTTGTTCCAGTCAATGACCGTTCGACCGAAAAACAAGGTGTATCTGGTAGCATCTTCTTACTTTCGGCCTATCGCTTTTTAACCGGTATGCCTCGCCTTTCAGTACGCTTCATTCTCAATCTATTTCTGTTTCCAGTCGGTGCACTGGCACAAACGATAACTACGGTTCCCAATACCGCACAGACGGACGCTATTCAGGTTGATTCGACCCGGCTGGACGCGACGGGCACGGACAAACAATCCGTTATTTTTGCACCGGCTAAAAAGCGGGTAATTATTCAGGCTACCGAAATTCACGATCGGCTGAAAATTGACGGTCATCTGGATGAAGCGGTCTGGCAGCGGGCCAAACCCATCCGAAAGTTTACCCAGGTCGATCCGAAGCAAGGACGCCCCGCATCATTCGATACCGATGTTCGGGTACTGTACAACCGAAATTTCCTGTACATAGCCGCGATCAACCGCGATTTACTGGGCCGGAGAGCACTCCGTGTTCCAAACTTCAAGCGTGATTTTTCAGCGCAGGCGCACGATTTATTCAGTGTGTCGATCGATGGGTTCAATGACCAGCGCAACGCAATGGCCTTTGCCACAAATCCCTATGGCACTCAGCGCGATTTGCTATCGTTCGATGATTTTCTGTACGATACGGACTGGGATGGCCTTTGGAAAGTACGCACAAGCCGGACTGATTCGGGCTGGGTAGCCGAGATACAGATTCCCTGGCAGACATTACGATATGCCCAGTCGACGGATTCTACCCAGTCGTGGGGCATTAATTTCCTGCGAAACCGGCGTTATTCAAACGAGATCTCGGCCTGGTCACCTTTTCCAAGAGCGTTCACGGCAACCCGAATGGCTTATGCGGGCTTGATCACGGGTCTTAAGCCACCGCCACCATCGCCCAATATCCGCGTTCAACCTTATGTACTTTTTGCCGACGACCGCTATAACGGCACTGAAGTAGGAATACGTCAGAACGCTAAGGTCAAAATTGGGGGCGATCTGAAATGGGCCATCAATCCCAATACGGTTCTGGACGTGACCTTAAACACCGATTTTGCGCAGGCCGATGTAGACCGACAGGTCAATAACCTGACTCGGTTTTCGGTGCTGTTTCCCGAACGTCGGGCCTTTTTTCTGGAGAACGCCAGTTTGTTTGGGGCCGGTTTGCCCGGTAATACGAACACGGGCGAGGGCGGAAGTATGGTTATCCAGCCATTCTTTAGCCGGACGATCGGATTGGCTAACCTGCCCGACGGGACTAGTACACCCGTTCCGATCGATGCCGGGGCCAGACTGGTCTATCGGTCGCTGAACCGGAATTATGGGGGAATGTATATCCGGCAACGGGGTATTCCCGGCAGCCCGGCTACGGATTTTGCGGTGGGGCGTTACGTCGAAAACGTTGGTAAGCAGAATCGGATTGGGGGCCTGTTTGCGCTTAAGAACGTACACGATGGCGATGGTATCGACGGCCATCAGAACGGCACAGTTGCTATCGATGGCTTTTTCAGACTAGGGCAGTCTCTTTCGTACAGCGCCATGATCATTGGTTCGCTGACGTCAGGGGCTAGTCAGCAGGGGATGGCCGCTTACAGTCAGTTTATGTACCGTTCTAATCAACTTGTCGGCTGGTTGACACAGTCAATTGTGACAAAGAGCTTCAATCCTGAGATGGGTTTCGTTTCCAGGAGCGATGTCATCACGACGACCCCCGGTTTTTATCTGGTCAATCGGTCAAAATGGCTGCCGAAGTGGGTGCGCAATTTCGAGCCTGGGTTCTTCGTCGAGCTTTATCACAAAGCCTCTACCGGCTACTTGCAGGAAGCGCAATACAATGCGAACCCGATCTGGCTGACCTTTCAGAACGGAGGGAATTTTGGCTTGTTCGTGAATCCGTCCTTCCAACGCCTGGACGACGGTGATTATCGCCCGTTGAGTCTTAACATCGCATCGGGAAACTATCGGTATACGCGTTACCAGGCTATGTTCAGCAGCGATCCGTCGAAGAAAATATCGTACCAATTCATGGGTGAAACAGGGCGTTATTACGATGGGCGGCTTAATTATGGCCGGGCCTCGCTTATTCTGGCACCCATACCGCACGCGGCCTTTACGATGAATGCGGAAGTAAACGAGTTCGACAATGTCGGTCAATACTCCGGAACGATCAAGCTCTACAGCGTGGAAAGTCGGCTGGCGGTGAACCCACGGTTGCAATTGATTAGCTTTTTCCAGCGGAATACCTACACTGATAAGAACGTCTGGAATATTCGGCTTGCCTGGGAGTTTCAACCGCTGTCGTTCCTGTATATCGTGTATAATCACGGAACCTATGCCGGATCGATTCGGGCAATGGATCGCCAGCAGGAGCAGCACATTATCGGCAAACTATCTTATCTGAAGCAGTTTTGACGAACGATTTCTAACCGGAAAAATAAAAGCCACTCCAGATTAAGGAGTGGCTTTTGTGTTGATTGCAGGCTATATACGGCTCTATCGCCGTCCGCGGCCACCACGCCGGTTTTCACCTTTGGCAGCTGTACCTTCTTTACCCCGCGACGAAGAGCGAGACTGATTGTTATTGCGTCGACTGGATTGACCCGACTGACGACCAGCTTTGGAGTCCTGAACGTGACCGGCTTTATCGCTGACCAGCGCAAAGTCCATGCTCCGGCGGCCAAGATTCGTTTCCTTCACCCGAACCTCTACCTGATCGCCAAACGTGTACATCTTTTTGCTGCGTTGCCCAACAATACGGTAGTTGTCCTTATCGAACTCGTAGAAATCATCGCTCAGGTCCTGCATCCGAACAAGTCCCTCACAGCTGTTCTCCGTAATTTCGACAAAAATACCGAATTCGGTAACCCCCGAGATCACACCAGCAAACGTCCGATCCGGTTCCATGCGACTCATGAACTCAACTTGTTTGTATTTGACGCTGGCTCGTTCGGCATCAGCGGCCATTTTTTCGCGGGCCGATGCGTGTTTGCACTGATCTTCCAGTAAGTCACGTTCCGCCGGTTTTCCCTTATCCAGGTAATGTTGCAACAAGCGGTGAGCCATCATATCCGGATAGCGTCGAATCGGTGAGGTGAAATGCGAGTAGCGCCGGAACGCCAGACCAAAGTGGCCTAAATCTTCCGTGCTATACCGCGCTTTTGACATGGTCCGCACCGCAAGTTGCTGAAGCATATTTGCTTCGGGTTTCCCTTCGATGCTGGCCATAAACCGGTTCATCGAGTTCGACAGGTGATCGTCATCCAGCTTAAGCTTATAGCCCAACCGTCCGGCAAAATCAGCGAATTGCTGTAGCTTCTGATCATCAGGTCCTTCGTGAACCCGGTACACCATCGTGTTTTCTTCTCCGCCCTTATTGCGTTTGGATAACGAATGGACGAATTCCGCTACGCGTTTATTGGCCAGCAGCATAAACTCTTCAATGAGTTTATTAGTATCCTGCCGGAGTTTCGGGTAAACTGACAAAGGCACGCCGTTCTCGTCTAGTTTGAACCGTACCTCAACCGTCTCGAAGTTGATCGCGCCGTGTTTGAAACGCTCGTCGCGCAGTTTATACGCTAGTTCGTTCAGTAGCTGAAGTTCAGCCAGATAATCGCCCTTGCTGTTGTTGAGGATTTCCTGCGCTTCTTCGTACGAAAAACGACGGTTCGAGTGAGTCGCTGTACGCCCGAACCATTCGTTCACGATTTTAGCATCGGGCGTTAGCTCAAATACCGCCGAGAACGTGAGTTTATCCTCATTTGGCCGTAGCGAGCACAACCCGTTCGACAATTTTTCGGGAAGCATCGGCACAACGCGATCGACCAGATAAACCGATGTCGCGCGTTTGAACGCTTCTTCTTCCAGCTTTGAGCCGGGTTTGACGTAGTTTGTAACATCGGCAATGTGCACGCCAATTTCGTAGTTGCCATTGTCGAGCATCTGTACCGACAAGGCATCATCGAAGTCCTTCGCGTCGACGGGATCGATGGTGAAGGTGGTCACGTCGCGCATGTCGCGCCGTTTCGCCAGATCTTTTTTCAGGATTTTTGTCGGAATGGCTTCGGCTTCCTGTTCCACATCCTCCGGGAAATGAATCGGCAGACCAAATTCCGCCAGAATCGCGTGCATCTCCGTATTGTTCTGCCCCGCTACGCCCAACACGGTAACGACTTCGCCTTCAAAGCGTTGTTTGCTGCTGTGCGGGTCCGGATATTTCACCAGACGTACGATAACTTTGTCGCCGTCGTTGGCGGCACCCAGTTTTTCTTTTGGAATGAAAATGTCATCGTAAATCTTTTTGCTGTCGGGGATAACGAAGCCGTAGGTCGGCCATACCTCGATACGCCCAACAAGCTCCGTACGACCACGCTCAATGATATTAGCTACTTTACCCTCGATCCGGCGTCGCGAACGTCCGCCCGATTCATTGCGCGAGTCAGCAAAGCGGACTACGCGCACCTTGTCGCCATCAACGGCTCCGGCAAGGTCTTCGGTCGATACCCATATGTCGTCGTTGCGGTCGCCCCTCGTACCAGTGAGCGAGGTAGGAATAACAAAGGCAAAGCGCGAGTTGACGTGATCAACGACACCCTCCGTAAGATTCGCATCTTCATCGCTCTGGTAACTGCCGTCGGGATGACGGACCAGCGTACCCTCGTCGGTGAGCTCGCCCAGCAGGCCATGTACGAGCAATTTCATTTTCCGGTCAAACACGTCGAAGTGCTCAAGCACCTGTTCCTGCGTAAATGACTCCTTGTCGTTGATCTGAAAAAACGCCATCAGGTCGTTTTTCAACTCATCCAGGTACGAATCAGCCTGTATAATTGGCCTGGCCTTGCCGGATTGTTTGTCGAGGCCCTTTTCCCGCGAGCGAGACGGAGTCGAACTACCTGTCGTGGGCCGGCTCTTTCCCGACCGGGCTCCATCAGGCTTACTATATTTATTCTGTTTTGGTTTTTCGTTCTTCATGTAAAATGCTCGGCTGAATCAGCGAGCGAAAATGGTTAAACACAGAGCAGACCGGGCGCTTCACAGAGTGTACAGAGACGTCTGCCCCCCGTTTGTCCTCTTTTCTCTGTGTTTGATAATCCGTCAGTCACTCATGACTATATGCTCGTCGGCCACGAGCGGGGCACCTACCATGCGCATGTATACCTGCACGAGCATGACCATTGAGTCGCGCGCATACTGCTCGATGCGGGGCCAATCGTGATCTCGGTAGTAAACGTCGCTAGTGCGGTCGCCCATCCATTCGAGTGGGCGCGTTGGTACATTTAGTACGGCTGCCAGCAGATCGAGCGGCACAAAATGCCGCTTATCGCCAAACTGCCATTGTTCGAGGGTGTCCTTGTGTAGAATTTCCCACGGTTTTTTGCCCGAAATCTGTAAAGCGGGTGGCAATGGCAACCCATTGACCATCAACCGTCGGCACAGATAAGGAAAATCAAATTCCTTGCCATTATGGGCGCAGAACGTCAATTCGCCGGGTGGGTAGCGGTTGACAATGGTTAGAAACTCCTGTAAAATAGCTCCCTCATCGTCGTTACTCAATACTTTGACCTTCAGATGCGGCTTGTCATCGTCGTCAAAAAATAAGCCGCCAACACCAATGCAGATAATTTTTCCAAACTCGGCAAACGAAGAAGCCCGACGGTCGTACCAGCCAGCAGCCGAAAGCTCTTCTTCGCTTTTAAAATAACGGCTTTTTTCTTCCCATTGCCGCTGCAAGCGTGGTTCTACTGACAATAGCGACGGCTCACCGGCTACTGTTTTGAGGTCGATAAACAGAAAGTTTTTTAGACGACGTTTCCAGGAGACGGCTTGGGGCATAGAAAGCGATTAAGAAATTTATTCATGCAAAATTCCTTCCAGACCCAGCGCCGGCACCGTAACAAGGTGTTCTTCGATAATACTGTCTGGCACGAAGATAAACTTTTTGTCAAAAATCTGATCGCCGATGAAGTAGCTGACCCAGTACTCGTTATTCAAATGAAAAACGTCGGGCATAATGGACTCAACAACCTCATACGCGTTTGGTTTGATCTCGACGAAGAAGTGCCGTAATGTTGATGTTTTTTGCTCTTCATCCTTTAATTGACCGTATCCCTTCGACGTAACGAATACGGTTGTGATGGGCACTTCGTTCTGATTGATCAAAAATACCTGCCAATCATACGTCCCAACTTCATTCTTTTTCCGGGCAATGACTATCTGTACGCCCTCGACGGGCAAAAAATTAATGTCTTTTTTCATGTTCAGGAACGCGGACGGAACCCGCGTCTATGCCAACAAGGTGCGGATTTCGGCCCGCGTTACTAAATTCATTTCAAACAAATCAGCCATGTGTCCCTGAACCCGACCGGCGACCTCAGTCAAGGGTACGGGGTGGCCCAACTCTACTGCCAGCGATGTAACCGCTTTATCGGCAATGCCACAGGGGACAATATGGCCAAAATAACTCAAATCTGTATTGACGTTCAACGCAAAACCGTGCATCGTTACCCAACGGCTTGCTTTTACACCCATCGCACAGATTTTTCGTGGATTTGGCCCGCCATCATAATCGAGCCATACGCCCGTCGAACCGTCAATCCGCCCCGCATTCAGGCCATAATCGGCCATCGTCAGGATAATTGACTCTTCCAGCAAGCGCATATACCGGTGAATATCGGTAAAGAAATTATCTAAATCCAGAATCGGGTAACCGACCAGTTGGCCGGGCCCATGGTAAGTAATATCACCACCGCGTCGGATCTTAAAAAACGTGGCACCAAATTCCTGATTTAGTCGGGCTTCATCGACCAATAAGTTATCCTCATGACCGCTCGTGCCGAGCGTATACACGTGCGGATGCTCGCAGAAAAGCAGGTAGTTAGACGTTGGTTGCTGCTCGGCCGAAGGACGACTTCGATTGAGCAGTTTCTCATTGACGATTGTGGCAAACAGACGCTCCTGCTCATCCCAGGCCGCCTGATACTCAATCAATCCCAATTCCCGAATGTCAACTTGCTTATTGATGCGACTATTCATTGCTTTGCCAAAAAACGGGCTTTCACGTCAGCGTATCCGTCATCTTAACAACAAGAGAAATGCCCGATTTCGTTCGATTCGTACCTTGTAACACACGTAGTCAATGGCCCAACACAACGAAACCGGCAAGCAGGGAGAAGCCGAAGCAGTTCGCTATCTGCAAGACAAAGGCTATGAAATTATGACCCGAAATTACCGTTACCAACACGCCGAAATTGATCTCGTAGCCAGAAAAGGGAAGATTTTGGTTTTTGTAGAGGTCAAAACCCGCAGTAACCTCAGCTACGGAAATCCGGAAGAGTTTGTCTCCTATACCAAGTCCCGGCTCGTGATGAAAGCCGCCGAACACTACGTTTTCGCCCATAATTGGCTGCACGACGTTCGCTTCGACATTGTTGCCGTTACGCTGGCTGGTAGTGAGTTGCGTGTCCGGCATATTGAAGACGCGTTTTATTGATACCGTGATTACTAACTCGACCAGAAGGTGCAGTTTCGTTCATTAAGATTTAATCCAGGTTTCGGTTTTTGCTAAATTATTCTGGTGCTATTAACGTTACTATAAAGCAATTACATTTGATTTCAACCCATTCTATGACGAGAAATTCTTTTACGCGCCCTGCACTGCTTTTTGCGCTTTCAGGTGCGTTATTGCTCACTTCATGCAAGAAAAACAACGATGTTAATCCAGCTACGGGTTCAACCGGTACGTCAGTAACCAGCCCTACTTCAACAAGCCAGGGGGTCAACGACTGGATACTAGCCAACATGCAGTATTACTACCTTTGGAATGATAAAATTCCGGCTAATCCTGACAAAACTCTGGGACCCAAAGAATTTTTCAACTCGCTGCTGTATGACATTACCAACACAGCTAATGTCAACCGGGACCGCTTCTCCTGGATTCGGGAAAGTGCCGAAGAACTAAAAGCTTCATTGGGTGGGCAGTCAAAAACGACGGGTATTCAGTACAGACTCTATTATAAAGACCAATCGAAAACCAATCTGATCGGGTCCGTGCTTTACGTGCTTCCCGGATCACCAGCGGTTGCGGCTGGATTTAAACGGGGAGATATTTTTACGAGTGTGAATGGACAGATACTAACGCTCAGCAATTATGCCGAACTGTTAGCTGCCGACGCATTGACCTTCGGTATGGCTAGTCTTGTCAATGGCGTTCTTACAGAAAATGTCCAGAAAAGGCAGGTGACTCCCGTTGTGTTTCAGGAAGATCCTGTATTGCTCGATACAACCTACACGATTGGTGGCAAAACGGTTGGCTATGTGGTGTACAATCAATTTATTCCCGGCGTCTACAACGGTAGTTCTACGGATAAGACCTTCGACAACAAGCTGGATAATATCTTCAGCAAGTTCAAGCAGAAAGGCGTGAACGAACTGGTACTCGATCTGCGCTACAATCCGGGCGGGTACGTGAGTTCGTCAACGAATCTGGCTAGTCTGATCGGTAGAAATATCGATGCCTCGAAAGTTTTCTACGCCCAGCAGTGGAACGCAACGGTCACCGCAGACAATGACAAAAAGTACGGGTCGGGCTGGAACACGCAGAAGTTTTCCGCAAAAGCTGCTAACATCGGTGGAAACCTGAGCCGGTTGTTTGTGCTGACATCGAACAGTACCGCATCGGCCAGTGAACTGATCATCAATGGCCTTCGTCCGTTCATGACCGTAACGACAATCGGGACCACAACGGTTGGTAAAAATGTCGGCTCGATTACTATTTCTGACGATACAGGTCAGATCAAATGGGGGATGCAACCCCTTA
The DNA here is from genome assembly GCF_010747415.1 of Spirosoma agri. Classification (NCBI taxonomy): domain Bacteria; kingdom Pseudomonadati; phylum Bacteroidota; class Cytophagia; order Cytophagales; family Cytophagaceae; genus Spirosoma; species Spirosoma agri. The sequence goes on from NZ_JAAGNZ010000001.1 coordinate 394,556, forward strand.
CATTCAGGTCGGCCAATGCGCAGGGCTTTTCGGATTATGCGACCGGTTTCGCTCCTACTGTTGAGGTGAAAGAGCCGTCGACGGGCATGAAACCATTTGGCGATCTAACCGAGCCATTGCTGAGTGAAGCCATCTACCAGATTAGCGGAACGCGGACGACGACTCGCCGGGGCGTTGCGAATGCGGCTGTTCTAGTGGATGTGGCTTCCTCGATCGATCAGAAGGCTGGCGGTGGCAATATGTTCCTGGAAAAATCGGGTGAATTGCTTAAATAATACGCCTTCTCCGCTTAATGCAAAAGGGCAATCCATTGGATTGTCTTTTTGCTTGTTATACGAATTCCCGGCAAGGCAAGTTAGGACTTGAAGACGAACAATGGGCCTGGAATGGGCGTTTTTGGATACGACGGGCGTGGCTTTTGAATCTTTATATCCGTAACTTTAGCATCAGCAAGCAGCTACCTACCATGTACGAAAAGAATATAGGTACTAAACAGAAAGCATTACGAATCAACCTGGATCGCCGTATTTACGGCTCTTTTGCGGAGATTGGAGCGGGGCAGGAAACAGCGGCCATGTTTTTTAAAGCCGGTGGTTCGTCAGGTACGATTGCCAAAACTATGTCGGCCTACGACATGACGTTCAGTGATTCAATTTATGGCGTCGAGGAGAGCGGTCGATATGTAGTTGAATCGCGACTCGTCAAGATGCTTAGTAAGGAATATAGTCTGTTAGAGAAACGATTAGCTGAAAAACGTGGTCCCGATACCACGTTTTTTGCGTTTGCCAATACCGTAGTCGCGCTTAATTACCAAAAAACGAATGACGCCCACGGCTGGATCGGCTGCCGGTTTCAGCTGACGCCACAGGGTGGTTACAACGATGTGATCATCCACGTCAGAATGCTGGATACCGAGAATATTTTACAGCAACAGGCGCTGGGTATTATTGGTGTTAACCTGATTTATGGGTGTTACTATTACGCCAAATCACCCGAAACGCTTGTGTTGTCGTTGATGGACGATTTGTTGCCGGAGCGTATTCAGATCGACATGATCCGGTTCAGCGGGACCGACTTCCCCGATGTCGATAACCGGCTAATGAGTCTGCACCTAGTGAAAAACGGGTTTACCGATGCCGCCTTGTTCGGTCCCGATGGTCAGGTGCTACAGCCGTCGGAAGCCCTCTACAAAAAGCATATCCTGGTCATGCGGGGCCGGTTGCGGCCGGTCACGAATGTGCAGATGGACATGATCGAAAACGGCCTGAAGCAATTCGTCGCTGAACCCGATGTAGACGGAAATCGCGTGGTGTCAATGGCCGAGTTAACGCTTCATAACCTGAAGGCCAATGAACAGGGAATCGACGAAAAAGACTTTCTTGATCGGGTAGATATTCTGTGTTCTATGGGCCAGACAGTAATGATTTCCAATTATTTAGAGTATTATAAATTGGTCGCTTATCTGGCTCGTCTTACCCGGTTGAAGATTGGTCTGGTCATCGGTATTCCTAATCTGGAGTACATTTTTGAGGAAGGCCATTACGAGTTTCTACCGGGTGGCATCCTGGAATCGTTCGCGACACTGTTCAGTCGGAAGGTTAAGCTATTCGTATATCCGACGCTGCGTAACAATGCGATTTACAGCTGCAACGAGTTTCAACTGCCACCAACGCTCGAGCCTTTGTTCAATTACCTGTCCCGCAACAACAAGATCGAGGATATTCGTAATTACAACGAGCAGAATCTACATATCTCGACCGACCATGTGCTGGAAATGATTCAGGCGGGGGAGGATGGCTGGGAGCAGATGGTCCCCGACCGGGTGGCAAAGCAGATCAAGGACAATTGTCTGTTCGGCTATCCCTGCGAAGTGGAATATGTACCCATTGGGCAGCAGGTCCGGCAACAGCAGGAGGAGCAGGTTGCCGGTAGTTAAAATGGCGTTTGCCTGGGCTCGCTGATGATTTGGTAAACCCAGTCAAACTTTACACTCATCAATCGTTCCTTCCAGTGAATCATGCTGACCAGTGGCTACTACTCTCCCCAGCTGTCGGGCCACTGTATCAGTATGTTGAGAATAGCCAGATGAAGTCTGACGAACCCGCCGGAATCGCAAACTGGTAATCAGTTATTTATCTCGTCAGACAATGATCACATTGAGCTATGGCGATCACCCGCTAAAACAGCCACTGTATAGCTTATTGCTGTTAACCTGTTGTGTCTCCAAGCTGAAAGTAAAGGGGCTAATTAGGTGTGTTGATCGAGGTAAAAAAATATATACGTATAAATACTTAGTATACAGGCCTAAATGGTTCTTTTTTACCTCAATATTTATCGGTTTACTCCAATTAAAGATAAAATAAGGTAAAAAAAACTGTGTAGTGATTAAAATATAGTCAGTAGAACACTAGTGCTTTCTACTTTATCCTGTGAAACAAAAACAGGATAATTTCATGAAAAAACAATTTACGGGCAAGAGGCCTCTCCATTTGGACGGGGACTCTTTTGTGGAAAATATGGGGCAGGCGCGCGGCAGTACTGTCGGTTTCCTGCTCCTATTTTGCCTTCTTTGTTCGTTTGGGGCATTTGCTCAAACGAAGGTTTCCGGAAAAGTCGTTGATAGTCAGGGGTTAGCACTGCCGGGAGTGAGCGTGCTGGTGAAGGGGACGACGACGGGAACGGTTACAACGGCCGACGGTGACTATACCGTTAACGTGCCAAACAGTAAGTCAACGCTGGTTTTCTCCTATATTGGCTTTACTACGCAGGAAATACCTATAAACGACCGCTCATCCATCAGCATCACCCTTGCTTCGGATGATAAGATGCTGAGCGAAGTCGTTGTCGTTGGGTATGGCGAGCAGAAGAAAGAAACCGTAACGGGTGCTGTAGCTACCGTAAAAGGATCCGATCTGGTTAAGTCGCCAGCCGTGAACCTGACTAACTCGATTGCTGGACGGATGCCGGGCGTTATTGCGACCAACGCTAGTGGTGAGCCTGGCTATGATAATGCGGCCATCCGGATTCGGGGTTCCAACACATTGGGTAACAACGATGCGCTGATCGTTATCGATGGCGTGCCAGCGCGGGCTGGGGGTATCGACCGTTTGAACCCGGCGGATATTGAAAGTATGTCGGTTCTGAAAGATGCGTCGGCAGCGATCTATGGCTCACGGGCGGCTAACGGGGTAATTCTGGTAACGACCAAACGGGGTAAGAGCGGTAAGCCAGAGCTATCGTACAGCTTCAACCAGGGCTTTGGCCAACCAACCGTCATTCCCAAAATGGCGTCAGCGGCTGAATATGCGCAGCTGAACAATGAAATCAACCTGTATAACAACCTGCCTGCGGGGTATTGGAAAGATGCCAATGCCGCCTTCAACACAACGGGAAGTTATACCCGGCCTGACAATGGAACGATCGTTAAAGCTGCTTACTCGCCAGACGACATCAAGAAGTTCCAGGACGGTTCTGATCCTTGGGGACATCCGAATACCGATTGGTTCGGCGCAGCGTTGAAAACCTGGTCTCCGCAGTCGCGGCACACGTTGCAGTTAGTGGGCGGTTCAGAAAATATCAAGTATCTGACTTCCGTCAACTACCAGAATCAGGATGCCTACTACAAAAACTCGGCTACGGGCTATAAGCAGTATGACTTCCGTCTGAACCTGGACGCTAAAATCAGCAAGTATATCAACCTGGTAACAGGTGTTGTTGGTCGTCAGGAAAACCGCTTCTTCCCAACGGTTGGTGCCGGTGATATTTTCCGGATGCTGGCGCGGGGCTATCCAAACAAGCCGGCTTTCTGGCCTAATGGTTTACCGGCTCCTGATATCGAGAATGGCCAACAGCCTGTACTGGTTACGACTAGTGCCACGGGTTACGACCGAGATACCCGGTACTATCTGCAAAGTAATGCTAGCTTGAATGTCACCAACCCCTGGGTACCGGGTTTGAAATTGACGGCCAGTGTCGCCTTGGACAAATACATCCAGCAAGGCAAGCGGTGGCAGACACCCTGGTTCGTCTATAGCTGGGATTATACGTCCTACGATGCAACAACGAAAGAACCGCTTCTCCAGCGTGTGCAGAAAGGGCCAGCTCAGTCGACCCTCAATCAGTATACGAACGATCAGTTCAACTCGCTGCTATCGGGTATCTTATCTTACGACCATACTTTCGGCGCAAGCCATGCCATTACGTTACTGGCTGGTATCACGAAAGAGCAGTCTAACTCAAACGGTTTTTCGGCTTTCCGTCAATACTTCAACTCGACGGCTATCGACCAGTTGTTTGCGGGTAGCCAGACCCAGCAGGTTGCTAACACAACGGCCGCCTGGCAACGGGCTCGTATGAGCTATTTTGGCCGGGCAGCTTACAATTACAAAGAGAAATACCTGGCTGAGTTCCTGTGGCGGTACGATGGTTCGTACATGTTCCCTCGTTCGAGCCGCTGGGGTTTCTTCCCGGGTGTAACGGCGGGCTGGCGTATTTCAGAAGAAGACTTCTTCAAGAAAACGTTACCAGTAGTTAGCTCACTGAAACTGCGGGCATCGTGGGGTCAGTTGGGTAACGACCAGGTGTATTTCAATGGTAATCTGCGCGAGTATGATTATCTGCCAACGTATGCCTATGGTGATGCCGTCAATTCGAACTGGGGTTACGTGATCAACAACCAGGTGGCGCAAACGCTGTACGAAAATGGTGTTCCCAATACGAAGTTGACCTGGGAAGTTGCCAACAACGCGGATATTGGTTTGGAAGGATCGTTGCTGAATGGCAAAGTATTCTTCGAATTTGACGTCTTCCAGAACAAACGGTCGAATATCCTGTGGCGTCAAAGTGCTTCGATTCCGCAAACGACGGGAGCTACCTTGCCCGCTACTAACATCGGGAAGGTTACCAACAAGGGCTATGAGTTCCGGGTTGGCTATAACGGTCAGGCTGGCGAGTTGAAATACAGTGTTAGTGTGAATGGTGGCTATGCGAAAAACACCATTACGTTCTGGGATGAAACGCCGGGTGCACCGGAGTGGCAGCGGTCAACGGGTAAGCCAATCCCCAGCAACGTGAACGATCCGAACCAGCAAAATGGTACGCTTATGTATCAGTACGATGGTATCTTCTCTACGCAGGCCGATATCGATGCCAACAAGCTGGACTACAGTGGTGTTGGAGCTAGCCTACTGCGCCCTGGCGACATGAAGTTGAAAGACATCGATGGAAATGGTAAAATTGATGCAAACGACCGTGTACGGGCCGACCGCAACAACCAGCCTCGCTTCCAAGGTGGTCTGAACGCCAGTGTTCGGTACAAAAACTTCGACCTCAGCATTCTGTTTCAGGGTTCGGCCGGTGGACAGATCTTCCTGCAAACGGAGTCGGGTACTATTGGTAACTTCCTACAGTATAGCTACGATCATCGCTGGACGGTGGACAACCCAAGCACTGTTGACCCACGCATCGTTGACCGCAGCAATCAATACTTCTCCAACGGTACAACCTACTGGCTGAGAAGTACAGATTATGTACGTCTGAAAAACCTGGAGTTGGGTTATTCACTACCAAACACGATTTCGGGCAAAGTCGGCCTGAACAATCTGCGCGTGTATGTGAACGGTCTCAACCTGGCTACGTATGCACCGGCTATGAAAGGTATATACGATCCTGAAGCGACGAGCAGCAGTGGTCAGTATTATCCACAGGCGCGGGTTATCAACGCGGGTTTAACAGTTAGTTTCTAAACGATTAATCAGATTAAGAGTAGTATGAATTATATAACCAAGTGTCTATCGTTTAGCCTGCTGTTGGGCACAACGATGATCGCCTGTAACTCCGATTTCCTGGACACGAAACCGCTCGATAAAGTATCGGGTGACGCTGTCTGGGCCGACCGTGCCCTCTCCGAAGCTTTCGTAACGGATGTGTACAACGGTATCCGGGATGGTTTACTGGATCAGATGAGTTTTGACTGCCAGACCGATAACGCCCTGTATAGCTTTGGCAAACAGGACGTGAACGAAGCAAACGTTAGTCCATCGAACACGGGTACGGTTAAAAGTACGATGGAATGGGGAGCTGTCTACGCTCGAATCCGGGCTGCCAACATTGCCCTGTCGAAACTGGCCAAGCCTACGTTCGATAATAGCGGTGATCTGGCCGGACGGATGCGGGGCGAGATGTACTTTATGCGCGCCTATTTCTACAACCAGCTACTGCGTTATTATGGGGCTGTTCCTATCATCAAATCGGCTTACACGCTGGATGAGGGGGATTTTACGGTTGGTCGTAACACGTACGAAGAGTGCGTCAACGCTATCGTGACCGATCTGGATTCGGCTACAACGCTGTTGAAAGGTCGGAGCATGGCCGCTGGTCGGGCTACAATGGGCGCTTCGATGGCCCTTAAGGCACGGGTTCTGTTGTATGCTGCCAGTGATTTGCACGACATTCCAACGGCTAAGGCCAAGTCGAGTGTCATTGCCAGTTTCGCTAAGCCTGAACTGTTGGGTTACGTGAGTGGCGATCGGACAGCCCGCTGGAAAAAAGCACAGGACGCAGCCAAGGCTGTTATGGACCTGAACCAGTATGGCTATAAACTGAACCTGTCTGCTCCCGTTACGGCTGCCGAAGGTCAGCAGAACTACGTAAACCTGTCGCTGTCGCAGAACGGTGGAGAAGCCGATGGTATTTTCCTGAAATACTACATTCGGGCGTCTAACGACGACTGGGGTTCCTGGTTCCCGCGTAACAACATGCCGAACGGATACCACGGCTGGACATCCAGCGAACCGACTCAGCAGATGGTGGATAACTACGAGATGATGGATGGTACCAAGTTCGACTGGAACAACGCAACCCATGCCGCAGCGCCTTACGAAAACCGCGATCCCCGCTTCTACGCGTCGATCCTGTATGATGGTGCGCAGTGGAAACCCCGTACGCCCGATGGCGCTGGTATCGATCCCGCTGGTCAGATTCAGATGGGTGAATACGAAGTGGGTACCTCGGCTGCTCCAACCAAGTTTTCGGGCTTGGACACGCGGAATAGCACGATCGAAAACTGGAACGGTACCTGGACTGGCTACGCCATCCGTAAGTTTTTCAACACCGACGTTTCTATTGTGGATCAGAACATCCGTCAGGAAATTCCTTCCATCCAGATTCGTTACACGGAAGTTGTACTGAACTACGCCGAAACCTGTTTGATGCTGGGTCAGGAAGCAGAGGCCAAAAAATGGATCAATGCTGTTCGCTTCCGGGCTGGTATGCCAGCCATCACCGAAACGGGTTCTGCGCTGATGACGCGCTACCAGAATGAGCGGAACGTTGAAATGTTTATGGAAGATCAGCGTTTCTACGACGTTCGCCGGTGGATGATCGCGCCAACCGTACTCGGCCAGCAAGCCCGGATCATTGCAATCACGGGTAAACTAAAGTCGGGTAAGTCGGTCACGACCTACAAGTATAGCAAAGACAACTATACCTATACGTACAAAGTACAGGACTTAGGAACGGGTAAAGAGAATCGGAAATGGGCCGATAAGATTTACTTCTTGCCGATCAGCCGGGACGAAATCAACCGGAATAACAAGCTGATTCAGAACCCAGGTTACGAATAGTCGAGTAAGTAATTATTCTTACAAAAAATGTCAGTACTGCTTAGTAAGTACTGGCATTTTTTGTTTTATTTTTGGTATATTTTATTTCTAGAACATTGCGTACCACGACGATTGCCCCCTGGTTTATACTGTTCATAGCGAGTTTTTTCGCACTTGCTGGATGTAACCAGTCCGCCACCGATAAAACCAATACCAGTCCCACATCGCCACTCTTTACCTCGCTTACCCCCGAGCAGACGGGCATCACCTTCGCCAATACACTGACCGAAGGGTTGAACACCAACGTGCTGATGTACGAATATTTCTACAACGGTGGGGGCGTAGCGGTAGGCGATTTGAACGGCGATGGGTTCGATGATGTCTACTTTAGTGGCAACATGGTTCCGAATCAGTTGTACCTGAACAAAGGGAAAGCAGCCCCGATGACATTTACCGATATAACCGCCACTGCTGGCGTTGCCGGTCGGGAAGGACCCTGGCGGACGGGCGTTTCGATGGCTGATGTCAATGGCGATGGACGGCTCGATCTGTTTGTTTGCTATTCGGGCAGTTTACCACCTTTCAAACGAATTCCACAGTTGTTCATCAACGATGGCAGCGATGCGCAGGGCGTTCCTCATTTTTCGGATCAAACGGCGAAATGGGGACTGGATAGACCCGGGCAAACTACGCAGGGTACGTTTTTCGACTATGACCGTGATGGCGATCTGGATTTGTTTCTGCTGAACCATAATCCGCGCCTGTTACCCGTACTTGATCCGGGACCGACGGCATCTTTGCTGAAACAAAGTAATCCGGAAATTGGCGTTCGTCTGTTGCAGAATACTGGTACTCGGTTCAATGATGTTACCGAACGCTCGGGACTAAGCAGTTCCGTGTTGAGTTATGGCCTCGGATTAGGCGTATCGGATTTGAATGCCGACGGATGGCCCGATCTGTACATCTCTAACGACTACACCATACCCGATTACCTGTATCTGAACAACCAGGATGGCACGTTTACGAATCAACTGAAAAACAGCGTTCGACACACATCCCAGTTTTCGATGGGAAACGATGTGGCTGACGTGAATAACGACGCGCGGCCCGACATCATGACGCTCGACATGCTGCCCGAAGATAACCGGCGGCAGAAACTATTGATGGCGCCTGACAATTACGAAAAATTCAATCTGGCCGTGTCGTCTGGATTCCATTATCAGCATATGCGTAATATGCTGCAACTCAATGAAGGTGGTGACGTAAAAGAAGGGAAAACGGTGCCTGTGTTTAGCGAAGTTGGTCAACTGGCCGGTGTGTCGAATACCGACTGGAGCTGGTCGCCCCTGTTGGCGGATTACGATAACGACGGCTGGAAAGATATCTACATTACAAACGGCTACGTCCGCGACTACACGAATCAGGATTTTCTGAAATACATGACCGACTACATGCAAAATCGTCCCGCCAATTTTCGGCGCGAAGATGTGCTGGAACTCGTGCATAAGATACCCTCGTCCAATGTCATGAACTACATGTTTCGCAATCGGGGCGGAGACGGCGAGGTCACATTTGCCAATGCCGGCGCTGACTGGGGATTGACGCAGACGTCGAACAGTACCGGTGCTGCCTACGCTGATCTGGATAATGATGGGGACCTAGATCTGATCGTGAACAATACCAATCAACCCGCCTTTATCTTCCAGAATGAAGCGAATAAGGAGCGTAAACACCATTACCTATCTATAAAGCTTGCGGGGGCGGGAGCCAATACGCAGGGTATTGGCGCGAAACTAACGCTCTACCGGGCTGGAAATCAGCAATATGTTGAACAGATGCCAACACGCGGCTATCAATCGAGTATGTCGCCCCGGCTTCATTTTGGATTAGGCACCGATTCGCGAATCGATTCACTGCGCATTGTCTGGCCAACCGGTAAGCAACAGCTGCTGACAGGTATGAAAGCGGATCAACTGCTGACAGTGCAGGAGAAAGACGCGCTGGAAAATTTTAAAGCCCCGAGAATGGCACCGGCCCTTTTCCGGGAAGTAAAAGCACCGATGGCCTTCGCTGATCCGGTGAATACAGCCAATGATTTCAAGCGGCAAACGCTGTTGGTTAATGCACAGTCATTTAACGGTCCTTGTCTGGTTAAGGCCGATGTAAATGGGGATGGGCGTGAGGATGTCTACGCCGGAGGGAGTGGCGAACAGGCGGGTGCTTTGTTTATTCAACAGGCGAATAATCAGTTCAGTCGATTGGCGCAGCCTGCCTTCGAGGCTGATAAGGCTTGTAACGATGCCGACGCGGTTTTCTTCGATGCCAACGCCGATGGGTTTCCGGATCTATACGTAGGTAGTAGCTACTACAGCGATTGGCTGGCGGACGACCCCCGGTTGCAGGATCGCCTGTATCTGAACGATGGGAAAGGCCACTTTACCAAAAGCCCTAAGGCGTTGCCTGCTCTGTTGATGAGCACGGGCTGCGTGCGCGTTGCCGACGTTAATGGGGATGGGAAACCGGACCTGTTTGTCGGTGGACGCGTGACGCCGGGCCGCTATCCCGAACCGCCCCGCAGCTACCTGTTGATCAATGATGGGCAGGGTAAGCTGCCGCATTTTACGGATAAAACAGCTCAGATCGCGCCAATGCTGGCGCAAATCGGTATGGTTACCGATGCCGCCTGGACTGATCTGAACGCCGATCGCAAACCGGAATTAGTCCTTGTTGGGGAGTGGATGCCCATTACGGTTTTCGGGCTGAACAATGGTCAGTTGACTGACCAGACAAAAACGTACTTAGGAAAAGAATACCGGGGCTGGTGGAATAAACTGTTGATCGACGATTTCAACGGCGATGGCAAACCCGATCTAGTCGTTGGTAACCAGGGGCTGAATACGCAATGCCGAGCCAGCGATCAGGAACCCGCCGAACTCTACTACAAAGACTTCGATAATAACGGCAAGATAGACCCCATTCTGTGCCTGTACGTACAGGGCAAGAGCTATCCACACGCTACCCGCGACGAAATGCTCGAGCAGGTGGGTATGTTGCGCCATCGCTTCACCAACTACGACAGTTATTCGAATGCGACGCTCACCGACGTATTCAAGAAAGAAGAACTGGATGGTGCCAAGCTCCTGACGGCTAACTACTTCAAGACCGCTTATTTCGCCAGTACGCCAGATGGGAAACTAGCCGAAAAATCGCTTCCATTGGCTGCCCAGACAGCTCCTATTTTCACGTTAACGGCACTAGACTACAATCAGGACGGACGAAAGGATTTGCTTTTGTGCGGTAACACAACACAGGCTCGACTGCGGTTTGGCCGGTCAGATGCCAATTCCGGACTTTTGTTGCAGGGCGATGGTCGGGGGGATTTCTCACCTGTGGCGCAGCAGCGAGCTGGTTTCATGTTGTCGGGCGATGTCCGATCGGTGCTACCCGTTGGCAATACATTGCTATTCGGCATCAATCAGCAGCCAGTACGAGCGTACACGGCTCTGAAGTAAGTTGGTAGCGGGTAACGTCTTTTGTACAAGCGATTAAGTAGTCGTCTGACAGGCTGGTTGTAACATAATCAGCGCTTGCGTAGTTTATTTCCATCAGTGCGTCTTTTATCACGTAACTAGGTGGCCATCGTTCGAAATTTACTTAGCAAAGTCTGTCGGTTTGGAAGTCTTTTAGCCGTAACTGCGTCATTTTCTGTGGCGCAGGTGCCCGCATCAGAATGGCCCGATCAGCCGGAAATTTATTTTCCCCAAGCACCCCGTCCCGGTCAGTGGCGTAAGTCACTGGGGGCCGTATTTACAACAACGCCCCCTGAACTGACGGAAGAAGTCCGGGTCAGCGTTCCGGCCATTGATTTTCACCTTCAGCGGGGTTTGTCGAAACATTTTTTTGCGATCAGTCGGCTACAGACGCAGTTTGTGCAAAGCAATCTGGCCCTTGGCCTACGCTGGGTTACGCCCGTAACCGATCGTCTGCATGTAGGCGCTGGTTATGATGTGACGGGCTGGTTTGGTGCCTTGCAGATCAAGGACGTGTTCAATAGCCAGGCTTACGGTATACAGACGTTTCCCAATTTGTCTGTAGGGTATCGACTCACCCGCGATCTGGAAATTACCGTCAAGGGCGAAGCTATCATGGATCTGTACTATCGGTCACAGGTGGGTAGTTTGGCTGTTGTGTACGATCGGCGGCAGGTCAACGGTGTCGCTTTCACGGTTATGCTCGAACAGCCGTTCTATAATAACCGCCACGTGTCGATCGGTTTCCGAGCGGCTTACTCCAACTTCAACTGGCAGCTCTGGTCGCTCTACGATACGTTTGATCGCAATTTGCTTTATCCCCAACTCATCTTCGGCTTTATCCTGTGATACGATCCATTTATCTTCTAGCAAGCTTAGGAGCGCTGCTCTTTTTCGGGTGCCGAAAAGAATATGAGGCACCTGTGCCCTATTCCTTCGCGGATCAGGCTGGTTCCGGTAAGTTCACACCGTCCACCCGGCGGGCCATTGAAGGCGTTTACCGCGTGACGGACGGGAACGGGGATTTTGGTGATCAGGTTGCGTTGAAGTGGACCTATACCCATGTCGGCACGGACACGACGCATTACCTGTCTATCTTCACCGGGACGGATGCGGGTTATTTTAATCTGGAAATCAATACACAAGCGGATAGTCTGGCAATGGCGGGCTACTGGCGGAAGTTGGTCAATACAAAAACGGGTATTACTCGTCTGGCTGTTCAAGTTCGGCATTCGGGAGCGTTAAAGCCATTTACGGGTAATAATCTGGTGGAGGGCGATACGCTGGTTGTCAATGGCGTTTATGGCAATCAGGAAGCCGCACCCACCCAAAAGCTAACGCTTACTTACAATAGACCGCTCAACCCAAGGCCATTTGCTATTATGGCCCACCGGAGTGGTGGACGAACATCGGATCTGCTACCGGCGTCTGAAAATTCGGTCGAGATCATCAAACTGGCCTCCCGGTTAGGAGCGACGGGTATCGAAATCGATGTGCGTTATACGAAAGACGGCGTACCTATTCTTTACCACGACAACACGCTGAATTTAAGGCTGATCCGTAAAAACGGACTGGCCGGACCAATCGAAGATTATACCTATCAGCAACTGAACACGTTGATTCGTCTTGTTAACGGCGAAAAAATCCCGACGTTGGAGGAAGCGCTGGAAACAGTTGTCAACAACACATCGTTAAATTTCGTCTGGCTCGATACGAAATACATTGGTTCGATGGATCGGGTGCAAGCTATTCAGCAAAAATACCGGCAACTGGCAATCCTAGCCAAGCGTGATCTGCGCATCGTGATTGGTTTGCCAACAACCGACGCGGTTGATCAGTACAATGCCCTGAAGAACAAAGAAAACACGCCCATCCTGTGTGAACTGGACACGTCGATAACCCGAGGTCTTGGGGCCAGGATTTGGGCTCCGCGCTGGACACTGGGCCCGCAAACCGACGAAGTGAAAGCGATGCAGGCGGAGGGAAGAACGGTGTTTGTCTGGACGCTCGATGAGCCTGAGTTTATCCGGGAATTCATTGCTGAAAATACGTTTGACGGTATTCTGTCAAATTATTCACCGGTTGTTGCTTACTATCACTACGTAGATCAATAGTCGCATGAACGCTCGTTTACATATAGTTGTCTGGGTAGCTTGCTTCCTTCTGCTGAGCGATTTGGCTAGTGCTCAGGTAAGGCGACGGTCATCGGACTCAACCCGAGTCCGTCGCCCCTGGCGGTTGTCGTCCGACTCAACCCGAGTCCAGCGGCCCCGCCTTGCTGACTCGATCCGAACCCGACGCTGGGATTATGCGCTGGTGGTAACCGCTGGTGGTGGCTTATCCTATTACGCCACGCACCTGAGAGTCCCGATTGCACTTGAACAAACTCAGGTCAGCAGATTCGGTGTTCCCGCTTCGCTTCGGGTTATGTGGTATCCCGATCATCGTCTGCGGGTAGGCGTAGAAACTGGCTGGACGACCATGTACAGCTACAAAGGGCAGCTCGCAGACGAGCGTGCGCACGTCTACGTGTCTACCGTGCCGATACTGCTGGTTTTCTCGATGCCGCTTGCCTGGGTAAAAGGATTTGAGCGCAACCTGGTTCGGCGCATGGCGCTGACGGTCGGGACGGGTGCATATATCAACCATTCACGGCTGGACTATGTTGGTACCGTGCAGTCTAACACAATTAGCCCCGGATGGATGGCAGCTGCTTCGTACACTTATCCGATAGGTCGTCGTTTTAGAGTAGCGGGCGAACTGAAATGGTTTGATGCCGTGGCCGTCGAGAATGCCGCCTTTACGGCTGAACTACAACTCGTATGGCGGGCGTACTCATGGTAGTGTTCTCTTTGGGCTTTCAGAAGAGTTTGAGAAGACTTCATACGCCGTATCTTGGAGATACGGCGTATGAAGTCTTCTCAAACTCTTCTAGAATCACCGGTCCTAAACGAGTAATGTAAAACTGACTTAAGAAAAAGGGTATGAATCAGGACGATAATCATAGAGAAATTCTCTTTTTAAGCGATACACAAGCCCCGATGTGGGTCGAACGGTTAGTGTTGCGAACGCATCAGAATACGAAGGCGACCACAACCATCTTCGCCGAAATTATACGCCTGAAACCCGCTGTGCTCTACTGGCTTGGTGACATTGTATCGTTAGGCTATCGGACGACCAAATGGCGGGTTATTGACCAATTCCTGGCAAAATGTACTGAAGTCGGCACTGCGGTCTATGCGATCATGGGTAACCACGACGTTATGGGACGTCCCCGGAAAGGAGCCCGTAATTTTCAGCAACGGTTCCCCGAACACATTCCGACTGGCTACGTGAAAACAACGGACAGTATTGCGGTGGTTATGCTGAATTCAAATTTTACGACTCTTTCGGTAGCTGATCTGGTCAAGCAGCAGACATGGTATGAGCAAACCCTTCAGGACCTCGACGCCGATCCAGAGGTAAAGGTTGTCATCGTCACCTGTCACCATGCGCCTTATTCAAACAGCAAGTTGGTCGGCTCGTCGAAGCTGGTTCAGCAGCGGTTTGTCCCTGCCTACACAAAATCGCAGAAGGGGCGATTATTTATTACGGGTCATTCGCACGCCTTCGAGCGGTATCAGTTCGAGGGGAAAGAGTTCCTGGTCATTGGTGGTGGCGGTGGTCTGCGCCAACCCCTGAATATGTCGCCGAGCCGTCTGCCGGATATGGCAACGACGTATAAGCCACTGTTCCATTATCTTTCCGTTCGTCGGGAAGGGGAAGGGCTGATGCTGACATCCTATTGCCTGCGCAACGATTTTTCGGGCTTCAATCAGGGCTATCAGTTTGAGATTCCGGCGGAGGTTACTGCCTCATAAGAACAACCTACTCTTCGGCCACCGTTCCAACGCCTAATTCTGAAAATAATGTCTGCCAGTACTGCGTCACGGCGGGGTTGTTTTCCTTAACCGACGCATTCGGTTCAAAGGGCAACACCATCGTGATTTCCGGACTACCCAGGGTATAGCGTTTCAATTGGTTAGCATCGGCTTTGGCCCACTCGTCGGCCTGTGCGTTATCTTTAGGTGCTTTCACCTGAAAATCACGTCGGCTTGCACCTTTCACGCTTTCGATCATGTCGCTCAGGTAGTAAACTTTAACCGTTGCCCCCGTCTCGTTTGCTTTGGCGATAACGGGCAAACTGGCCCAGATATCCGTTTCCTGGTTCGATGAGCCCGTATTTTGGGAAACGAGCTGTTGCAACACCCGCTGGCGGATCTGTGCTTTTTCGCGGTTAAGCGTCATCGTAAACTCGGTTTCGGCCATTTCGCGGTCGGTTGGGCTGGCTGCTGAAACGTCTTCCATCTCCGAACGAACTGATACATTCAGCGCACGGGCCTTCGACGTGTTCTCATGGATGAAATACACCTCAAGCCGGTCGCCTTTCTGCCGGATATTTTGTTCGATAAGATCGGTGATAGCCTGCTGGTATTTTTGCGCGACAAATGCCTTATTGACATTGACGCTTCGGGTTTTATCCAGAAAAATCAGCGTGTATATAGGGCCTTCCGTGTTTACGCTTGCTTTCTCCTTGTCGCCGGAGCAGGCCAGGAATGCTATCAAAAAAAAGCCGGTTACGGCCCAACTGAGCCGAAGCCGACCAATGGTGAACATACGTTTCATACTACAATAAATGCCGGGCCTTACCGGTTCGATAACAACGTTTTGCGCAATGTGCTGTCAGCAGGTGCGTTGTGGTTCCAGTAATCGGTCAGAATGGTTTTCTTTAAAACGGCTCTGGATGTCAGAAGGTTGTCTTTGCTCTTATAGATTTCTTCCCAGCCAACGATTTTATGGGGAAACTGGCTCTCAAAAATAATCGTCAGCGTCCGGTCGTCGGTGGGGTATTCAATAACATACGATTTAAGAAATTTACCCGGATACAGCACTCCTTCGTAGTTGTCGATTTTTAGTTTAGCGGGTAGCGGATCAAGTTTCTTATGCCGCAATCGGGCCGCCATTGTACCGGGAATCAACTGAATTTCGCCGGTGGGAAGCTTCTCCGGATTGAGCCGGATGCGGTTCCAGAGTTCATCTTCGAGCATTGCCTTGCCCACCGTATAGTCTTCATCAACTTCTTTCTCGAAATACGATCTTCCGGTTATCCGATAGCCGTTATTTTGATAATTGAGTTGCAGGTAACTATGGCCACACCACTCCTGTCCTGAGGTACTGACTTTTAACGTATTGGGGAAGAGGGCTGGGTTATCAATACCGCTGTTGATCGGCGTAAAAATCGATGTAAAGAGCGAGTAATCGTAAATGCCTGTCACGAATTTCTTGGAAATGTTGGTCTTTAAAACGGGTACCGCTTTATCACGGCTCTCCGGCGTTTCGGCCTTTACCTGCTTATCGGTCCGGAAATCTTCCGTCACAAAAATCATGACCGCTTCGCCCGGATGTAGGGCACCGTACTGCGCCTGTTCGAGCGTATAGCTATTCAACTCGGCTTTGCCCCCAAACCAGTACCCGCTAAAATCAGCCGAGGTGGCGGTCGTTGTTGGTTTTTGGGTCGGTGGCTGTTGAAAAATAGTCGCTTTCATCGCGAAGGCGAACACGACGGCCAGCGCGAGAACGATCAGAAGAAAGTTTCTGGTGATGGTTTGTTTCATAAAAATGAGTAGGTCAGGCGTAATCGTCTAAGCTACCTGCATACAAAAGTCAGGCTGTTTCGATTATCTTACAACTCTTTATCAAACAATTGCTCCTCATGATACAACCTTACTCAAGACTACGCCTACTAGTTTACTGTACGTTCTTCATGTGTCATACCCTGTTCGCACAGGTCGAAAAAGCACCGGCCCGGCAGGAAGGCGAAGGCCCGTTCGGGAAACTCATCATTCGGGGTGTTACACTGATCAACAGCACGGGAGCGCCACCGGTCGGACCGATTGATATTGTAGTCGAGAAAAATCGCATTACCCAAGTGAAGCAGGTGGGTTATCCCGGCGTGCCCATTGACCCCAAAGGACGGCCAAAAGCGGCTCCCGGCGATAAAGAGCTGAACTGCGAAGGCATGTACCTGATGCCCGGTTTTGTGGATATGCACGGGCACATCGGCGGACAGGCGCAGGGGGCAAATGCTGAGTACGTATTCAAACTCTGGCTCGCGCATGGCATCACAACCATCCGCGATCCATCGTGCGGCAATGGGCTGGACTGGGTGCTCGAACACCGCGCCAAAAGCGAACGCAACGAAATTACCGCTCCTCGCCTGAAAGCGTACACTGTGTTCGGGCAGGGCGCGAAAGAGCCGATCAGTACACCAGAACAGGCCAGAGCGTGGGTGCAGCAGAACGCCAAACGCGGAGCCGATGGGATCAAATTCTTCGGAGCAGAACCCAACATCTTCAAAGCCGCTCTGGAGGAAAACAAAAAATTGGGCTTACGGTCGGCCTGCCACCACGCTCAACTGGAAGTGGCCCGGATGAACGCACTGGCAACGGCTAAAGCCGGTCTGACCTCCCTCGAACACTGGTACGGTCTGCCCGAAGCGTTGTTCGATGATAAAACAATCCAGAATTATCCGGCAACCTACAATTACGGCAACGAGCAGAATCGATTCGAAGAGGCTGGTACCCTGTGGCAGCAAGCTGCTAAACCCGGCACCGACCGCTGGAATAAAGTCATGGATGAACTGATCGCTATGGACTTTACGCTCGACCCGACGTTCAATATCTACGAGGCCAATCGCGAACTGATGCTGGCCCGTCGAGCTGAGTGGCACGATGACTATACGATGCCGAGTTTATGGCGGTTTTACGGCCCCAGCCGGATTTCGCACGGGTCGTACTGGCAATCATGGGGCACGGAGCAGGAAGTCGCCTGGAAAAAGAATTATCAGCTCTGGATGGCCTTCATCAATGAGTACAAGAACCGGGGTGGCCGCGTAACGGCCGGTTCGGATTCAGGCTTCATTTACCAGCTCTATGGATTCGCCTACATTCGTGAACTGGAACTCCTGCGCGAAGCTGGTTTTCACCCGCTCGAAGTGATCCGGGCGGCAACGCTGAAAGGAGCGGAAGCACTCGGCATGGCCGATCAGATCGGTTCGGTAGAAGTAGGTAAGCTGGCCGATTTCGTGATCATTGATCAGAATCCACTCGCCAATCTGAAGGTACTCTACGGTACGGGTGCTATTCACCTGAACGAGAAGAACGAAGTAGAACGGGTTGGTGGCGTAACGTATACCGTAAAAGATGGCGTGATCTACGACGCCAAGAAACTGCTGGCCGATGTGCGCAAAATGGTAGCTGATGCTAAAACGAAAGAGAATTTCGAAATCAGCCAGCCGGGCGTGGCTCCTAAACCGGGAAAGGTATCGACCGGTAAAAACTAAGCAAAGTCATTACTGAAATCGTATAGTGGCTGGTTCAGGCAAATTGCCGGGACCAGCCACTTTTTTATTGAAAGGCCGAAGAGTAATAGCAGGGGAGGAAATTACTTTTAGGCAGTACTCATCAACAGCTATTCACAAACCCACTTAAGAAAAACAGGAGCATGATTTATCGGAAGTTGTGGTGCTTTACGCTGTTTGTACTGTTCGCCGTTGGCCATATTGATGCGCAGAAACTACCTAAAAAGAAGGCTATACTGGCTATAATGACCTTAGCCAACGAGTACTTCATGAAAAAGTGGCCCGATACGGGTAAAGAAATTGTCACGAACAAAACGCGGCCCAGCAACATCTGGACGCGGGCCGTTTATTACGAAGGCCTGATGGATTTATACAAAACCGACCGTCAGCCCCGCTATTACGCCTATGCCGTTGACTGGGGCGAAAAACACCACTGGGGTATGCGTTCGGGCAACAAAACGCGCAATGCCGATGATCAATGCTGTGGCCAGACGTACATTGAGCTATACCTGATTGATAAAAAGCCCGAACGTATTCATGACATCAAGGTGTCCATTGATTCGATGGTAGCCAGCCGAAAAGTCGACGACTGGAACTGGATCGATGCGTTGCAGATGGCCATGCCCGTCTTTGCTAAATTGGGCGTTATCTATTCCGATACTGCCTATTTTGAGAAAATGTACCAGATCTACCAGTTCGCGAAAACGCAGCACGGCGGCAGTGGACTGTACAATCCGGTCGATCATTTATGGTGGCGTGACAAAGATTTCGTTGCGCCTTACAAAGAGCCTAATGGGAAAGACTGCTACTGGTCGCGGGGCAACGGTTGGGTGATCGCGGCACTGGTCCGGGTGCTCGACGTTATGCCCCCAAACGCTCCACACCGCGCCGAATATCAGCAACTGTTCCTCGACATGATGCCCGCTTTAGTGCCAATTCAGCGACCCGATGGATTCTGGAATGTGAGTCTGCTCGATCCGACCAATTATGGCGGGAAAGAACTGTCTGGTACCGCCCTGTTTACCTACGGTATGGCCTGGGGCGTCAACAACGGTTTACTGGACCGGAAAGTCTACCTGCCCATCATCGCCAAAGCCTGGAATGCGATGGCTACCGAGTGCGTTCATCCCGACGGTAAACTGGGTTTCGTGCAGGGGACGGGTAAAGAACCGAAAGATGGTCAGCCGGTGACCTACGAGAGTACGCCCGATTTTGAGGATTACGGATTAGGCTGTTTCCTGCTGGCCGGAAGCGAAGTGTATAAAGTAAACGAGAAGAACTAATGGAAGAAGTTGCGTTCACCATGAAGCTCAAACCGGGCGTCGAAGCGGAGTACAAACGGCGTCATGACGAAATCTGGCCGGATTTGTCGGCAGCTTTAGCTGAAGCTGGTATCCGGGATTATTCGATTTATCTGGATCGCGCAAGTGGCACACTATTTGGTGTCCAGAAACGCCTTGACGGTCATACCGCTGATCGGTTGCCGGAACTGCCCGTTATGCAACGATGGTGGGCGTATATGGCCGATCTGATGGAAGTCAACGCGGATAATTCACCGGTCGTGACGAATCTGGAGCCGGTTTTTCACGTAGCGTAAGGCAATTAGGCGGAATGCTCATGGAGTCGACGGGCTTTCTGGCGGATCAAAATGGGTACGATCAAGAAGCTAATACTGCTGAGCAACAGGGCAAAGCCGGTCTGTACCGCGTGCATAAAGGTCGCTTTGGCTACACTTTCGGCTTCAGGCATTCCATAGAGCATTAATACCCGACTGACCAGAAAATGATACGTACCAACCCCGCCCTGGGTAGGTACGGCTAAGCCGCCAAGTGAACTGGCTGCCATAACCGAAAGGGCCGCTGCCGGGGGGAGGGTAACTGTCTGCGTCGACGCAGCAAATAGCGTATAATTAGCCAGATAGATCAGTACATAACTCACCACGGTTAAACAAACGAACCAACCGGGCTGCCTGAGTCTTTGAATACTCATAAAGCCACGGCCAATCTCACGACCGATGGTCATAAGTTTACGCACGAGGGTATGCTGCCGGAAGCCTTTGGTCTGGACGAACCAGCCCACGAATCCGAGTAGAAGTAAGCCGGCCAGTACCGCAGTCAAGAACAAGGGAGCAAGCGGTTGATTCGGTGCTAATCGGGCTAGTAGGGGAGTGAGCAAGTCTGAAAAATAGACGCCAACCCGCTTAAATTCAACGAGTATCGTCAGGCCAACCAGCAGACCCAGCATGAGCAGATCAATAACGCGTTCGGCAACGACGGAGCCAAAGCCCTGAGCCAGCGGAATATCGTCGGTCCGTTGCAGCGTACCGCAACGAGTCAGTTCACCCGCCCCCGGAATGATCAGGCTGGCCAGGGTTCCGGCGAGGATCGCAATGGTTGTTCGGACTAAAGAAGGTTGATAGCCAAGCGCCTGTAAGGTTAACCGCCACCGGGCTGCTCGCACAACCGTATATAAACCAATCTGAAACGCCACCAGAAGCAGCCAGCGATAGTCGGCTTTGCGAAACTGATCGCCAATACTGGCAAGCGACGTATCTTTAAGTGCGTACAGTAAAAGCAGGATGGCCAGCCCAATCGGAAAAATGCGCCGGAGTAGTCGCTTCATGAACAGGATCAATAAACGGGTGCAAGATAAATAAACATACTGAGAGAGTATGGCACAGAATTTGGACCATACGCGCCGTAGCCTTAATTTTGAGTAGCTCCCTCATAGACAGGGTCTGGACAACCTCTTTTCTGTTTTTTTGACGAATGAAAGTCGCTCTGAGCATACTGGTTGTTGTACCGTGTTTTAATGAAGAAGAAGCGATTACGGGGGTTGTGTCGGAGCTGAACGTTGTCCGTGATCAGCATAAACTGAATCTGGATGTCCTGGCGGTTAATGACTGCTCGACCGATGGAACGCTGGCGGTTATCAGAACGCTGGATTGCCTTTATCTGGACTTACCCGTAAATCTGGGCATCGGTGGGGCTATGCAGGCGGGTTACCGCTACGCCTTTCGTCACGGCTATGCTATTGCGATACAGGTGGACGGTGATGGGCAGCACCCCGCCAATGAGTTGCTGAAGCTTATCCAGCCCGTATTGGAAGACCGGGCTGATGTCGTTATCGGCTCTCGTTTTCTGGAGCGCGTCGGTTTTCAGTCTTCAGTTACCCGGCGTCTGGGCATTCGTTACTTTCGCTGGCTGAATCAATTGCTCATTCGTAAAACCATTCACGACAGTACATCGGGTTTTCGGGCGTTCAACCGCCGGACCATTGAACTGGTGAATCGCTATTATCCGGACGAGTATCCGGAACCCGAAGCCATTGTTCAGTTTGGATTGAATAAACTGCGTATCGCCGAAGTGCCGGTCGTGATGCGGGAACGTCAGGGAGGAAAATCATCGATTACCTTTATCCGGTCATTGTATTACATGTTCAAAGTGACGATGGGTACGTTATTCGTCTATATTCGTTTACGCAAACAATGACCTTGTTATGGAATCGTTACCGATAACAATTCAGGTATTGAGTCTGCTGGGGGCCATCAGTTTCATGGTGTTCATTGCCCGGCTTATTGTGAAAGGCAAGTTGCGGGAAGAGTATTCCTTTATCTGGATTGCCTGCACGATTGTACTGATCATCTTCTCGGTCTGGCGAACGGGTCTGACGCAGATTTCACTGCTGCTGGGCGTTTATTACCCGCCGTCGCTGATCTTTCTGCTTGGCCTTTTTGCTGTCATTGGGTTCCTGGTTCACCTGTCGGTCGTTATTTCTAAGTTACAACAGTCTATAAAAGATCTTACCCACGAAGTGGCCTTTCTAAAAAAGGAAATGGCCGAGAAAAAACGCCATGATGGGCTGGTATTGAGTGAGGATACAGAACAGACTCCTGCCCATTAAGACGCTTTTTCGGTAAGGCTCATCCGGGTAAGTTACGGGTCGTCAAAAATAGCCTTATCGCAAAATCCGCGTATTGATAAATGGCCGCTTACTTTTGTCATAACTTCTTGCCTAACCCATGTCAAAAAAGAAAAAAGCCGTAGTGCCCAGCCAACCAAGTCAACCACAACCGGCTAGCAAAACAACCCCCCTACCTGTACAAAAGAACGCCGTTGGTAAATCGGCTACTCCGCCTGAACCCTTCGTTGAACCGGCTGATCAACCCTTTGAACTGATCCGTTTTGATAAACGGGTAAAGTGGTTCACCGCCATCTGGCTCGGGTTGTTCCTGATCCTCGCGCTGAGCAAAATACACTTCTCGTCGATCCCCTACTGGAACCAGGTCATTCCAGATGGATCAAATCCGAAACGAGGGCTTATTGCGGGCACACCACGGGCTATTCGTATGGATGAGTGGGCGGCTATGGTTCCGTTTGTGCTGTCGCAGGCAAACAATGGGTATCCGCAGGAAAATCCGGCTATCGGTGGCGAAAAGCCGGGACTAGTTGTTTATCTGCCGATCAAGCACTTTATCACGGTTTTCAGACCCAACTACTGGGGGTTCACGTTTCTGGATACCGATCGGGGATTTGCCTGGAACGGTTTGTTCTATCCGTTTTTTGGCTTGCTCGTTGTCGTTTACCTGTTTCTGGTCCTGACGAAAAATCAGTTCTGGCTATCGCTGTTTGGTGCGGTTTGGTTTGTGTTATCGCCAGCCATAGCCTGGTGGTCTTTCTCCCCACTGACCCACGTTTTTTCGGGCTCGCTGATCTTACTGGCCTCATTCTATATCTTCTATGCCCGGCAGGCAAAAACGCTGATTTGGGCCGGAGTGCTGTTTGCCTGGGCGTTGATCACCTTCTCACTGAACCTCTATCCGCCTTATCAGGTCCCGTTTGGCTATCTGCTGATCTTCTTGCTGATTGGCTTTGTCTGGAGCAATTACCGCAAAGAGCTTCTGTTTAATCAGCTAATCGGCAAAATAATCACCTTTGGTCTGGCTGGCTTAGTGATTGCCGCGGTGGTTTATGCCTATTACGTGGATGCGAAACCGACCATCGATGTCATGTCGAATACCGTGTATCCGGGTAAGCGCAGCGATTCGGGGGGAACGGGCTTCATTGCCAACTGGCTCTCCGAATACTATTCGGGATGGTTATTGAATGATCAGCGCTTTCCTAAAGAGTGGCTGAATATCTGTGAGTTATCGCACGCGGTCACGTTTATGCCAGTCATTGCCATTTCGCTGGGACTTTACTTTTCAAAAACGAAAAAAATCGACCCGCTGCTAACGATCATACTGGCATACAGCGTTATTCTGCTTGTCTGGATTCAGTTTGGTTTCCCCACTTTTCTGGCTAAAGCAACGCTGCTGGATGTAAGCCCCACCCGTCGAACCCAGGTGCCACTGGGTATGGCGAATGTGGTGTTGGCGGTGTTGTATCTGGCTTACATACGGGGTCGTAGTCTGGCAATCTCGGCCTCCGTGAAGACAGCTCTGATTGCATTTGTCGTTGTGTTTATGGTCTATGCCGCCTGGCTGAATCTAACCGACTCAAATGGCTATTACAAAGCATACCAGCTGTTTATTCCAACGCTGTTCTTCATGGTGCTCAATTACCTGATGCTGCCTGTGCAGAGTTTTCGGTATAAGGCCGTTTTGGTCAGTGGATTAATGGTACTGTTTTCGCTGCCTAGTCTGGGAATCAACCCGTTATCGGTCGGTTTATCGCCGATTACGGAACACGTATTGTACCAGAAGGTCAGCGAGTTGCACAAACAGGAGCCTAAAGCCCGGTGGGTCGTGATTGGGAGTCAATACCTGACCTATCTGGTGACCGCTACCGGTGTCAATCAGTTGAGTGGTATCAAATTCATGCCCGACTTTAAGACGATGCGGGTACTCGATCCGACGGCGAAGCGTGATTCGGCTTACAACCGGTATGCCCACACGGTCTATGCATCGTATATCGACGGTCGCGATTCCACGATTATCGTCAATCAGTTTGAAGATGGGTATACAGTTGCGCTGGACCCCTGTTCGCCGAAGCTCAAGACGCTGGACGCCAAGTACTTTATTTTCGAGAAAAAACCACAACCTGTCGAAGTTCGCTGCATGACGCAGGTCGCTACCTTGGGGTCCATTGAAATCTATAAACGCAATGACTTCTGATCCACAACTAGCGGTGAATCTGTACGCCAGCAAATCGCAACAGTACTACACCAATGTCCGAACCGATCTGGTTAGTCTATTGCCCGCGTCGCCCACGCTGAAAGTGCTGGAAGTGGGCGCGGGCGGGGGCGACACGCTGGTGTATATCAAGGCGCAGAAACTGGCCAGTGAGGTGGTAGGCATCGATATCTTCGATCTTCCCGACACGAACCAGCGAAACCCGCTCATCGATCGCTTTATCATCGTTGATATCGAAAAAGATGCTTTAGATTATGCGCCCGGCTATTTTGACGTCATACTATGTGGTGACGTTATCGAGCATCTGGTCGATCCCTGGGCTACCATAAAAAAGCTGGCAACGTATCTTAAGAAAGACGGGCTGCTGGTGATCAGTACGCCTAATTTTCGGCATCTGTACAATTTTATCACCATTTTTCTGCAGGGCGATTTTAAATATAACCCCGCCGGAGACTTGCTGGACAGAACTCATCTGCGCTTTTTCTGCAAGAAAAATATTGAAGAGCTAGTTCGAACGGAGGAGTTTGCTTTTCAGTCGATAGCACCGATTATTGCCTTTAAAGACTACAAACCTCGATTCTTCGTCCGGTTCTTCAATGCCGTTACCGGACGCTTATTCGAGCAGTTTATCGTGTCGCAGTACGTCGTTGTGGGCCGTAGGCGATAAGAAATTAAACGCGAAACCGCCTGTTCAATCTTGTGAGAGAGGCCCCTTTCGATAACGGATCGCGTCATGGATGGCTTTCAAAACCAGGCGGAGACGAACAAGTTTTTGATCTTCGAACAAGCCAATCTTAGCTGCTTCGATCAGAATCGTCAGGGCTGCCGTCAGGCTATAGCCGGGAGTGTGTTTCCAGTGATGCCGGGCTACAAGAATGCTATTGCGAATGAGGTAGTAATTGCGGGCCGGGCTGTGAGAAACAAACGTTAGAGACGTTAGAGGTAGCCGTTTTTGGGTGCCGAGTCGGTGAATTAGATACAGGTTGGTCAGTTCAACGATGCGGTAACCGGCGGCTTTTAAGCGCAGGTCAAAATCATGATCGACAACATCGATGAACAGGCCATCGTCGAAAGGGCCGACCTGTTTGTACGCGGCTAAATTGACTAGATTGCCCGATGTCATCGTCGTGATCACCTCATTAGCCCGCGCCCGTTCGGGTGTTGGCTGCTCCGAAACAAGGGCCGACAGGATATGTTTCGGCGCTAGAATACCTACGGAATCCGACTGGTTCGTGGTCAGATAATGGATCATGCTCGAAACCAGATTGGCTGGAGCCCGGCTGTCGTCGTCCATCGTTAACAGATACTGATACCCGTCGCTGATGGCCTGTTGAGCCCCTACATTCAACGCCGTAGCGATGCCAACATTCTGCGGGAAAGGATAATAGCGGATGCCTGGGTCATTGAGTAGCGTGCTCGTGATCCACGGCGATGTGATAGGTGAATTATCAACGACGTAAAGCCGGTCGATCTGAGCGCGGTACGTTCTAATGTTTTCCAGACAGTCGGGTGGGCTGTTGTACAGAACGACAACACCGGCAATATCGGTCTGGCTAATCGATGGGTCTGCGCTCATGGTGTGGGTTAGCCAATAGCGGTGTCGCTTTCTCGCCGTTTGCCGAGCAGTGTTTCGTATACCTGAACATGCAAAGCGAGTGTCGCTTCATTTGTGAACAAGTGAGCCGCTTGCTGTGACGTGGTCTGGTTCCGACTATCGATAATGCCTTGAGCCAGCGCCGAACTATTGGCGGGAGTGACCAGGTAGACGTTACCGCTGACCACTTCAGGAATCGATCCCGCCTTTGTGGCAACGACGCTCTTGGCGAGTCGACAGGCTTCTATCGCGGCATAGCCAAAACCCTCCGCCAGTGACGGAATTACCACGCAATCGACGCTTTGAAGGTAGGCAAACAGGTCGGCCCGCGTCTGTTTGTCCAGTACCTCGATGGCATCCGGTCGATTGAACGAGTGCAGCCGCTGAACCAGTGAATCCCGAAGGGAAATGAAGTTAGGGGCCGACGGCCAGATAAAGCGAAAGGACGCCCTGGGCAATGTGTCCAGTACACCGGGAACGGCATCTACCAGGTAGTCGAATCCTTTCGAGATACCGGGCCGCCCAAAGCCGAGTACCACGTAATCCTCCGCCGACCATCCTTTCGACCGTCTGAAAGCGGCCTTCTGCTCTTTGGTAAGCGTAACGTTGTCCATACTCGCGTAGTCAACGCCCGGATAAATGCGCTTGGCCCGTGACGTTGGAAAAAGTTGCTGATAATCCCGGAGTGTACTGTCTGAAATACAAATGACCTGATCGAAGTGGAAGCTAAGCAGAATACGCTCGATAAGCCGCAAGATGGTCGCTTTCAGCCGACTTTGTCCACTCAGGCTATACCATTTCTGATCCCACACTTCGTAGACCGTCAGCACCGTTTTTGTGCCGGTTACTTTTCCCGCAATCCAGGACGGGACAATTGAATTATAGGTAGCCGTATGAATCAAATCGTGCTTCCGGGCCAAGGTGATCGCCTTAACAATCGCCCAGAACGTGAAAAAATACCGCTGGGCAAAGGGAGGTACGCGCTGGCGAACGATGCGAACGCCGTTGTGAGACTCGTTATCTAGATAATCCGGGAAATTCTTTGGCGCGAGTACCGTTACCGTGTGGTTTTGCGCGGCCATACCCTCCGCCAACTGCTGAAACAGCAGTTCGGCCCCGCCAATATGAGGGTAGTAGTTGTCAACGATGTAAAGCAGCTTCATAGAGGAGAACGTTACATCGGTTTCTTGATCAGCGATTGCAACGACCAGAGCGTCTGAAATGTCCCCCGGAACAGCGGACGCAGCAGTTTGGCCTGTGGATTACCCAGCGACCAGAGCAGCAGCGAACTCCAAATGGGTTGCCGGGCGATCTGCTGCTCAACCTGATCGATACCGCGTCGGGTTTTTTCGACAGAGATGTTGCCCCGTACCGACCAGAACAAAGCGACTAGCAGCCAGCGCCTGGCCTGAAACAAACGCCATTCCCGAACGGTCGGATTGCCGGGTGCCAATACGGATGACTGTTCGACCAGGGTGCAGAGTTTGCCGGCATCACTGATAAACTCCAGAAAGCGGTCGTCGCTTGTTTTACCGTCAATGGCTGTCCAGTAACGCACCTTGCCGAGCGGTTTGTTGAGGTAAAAAACATCACCCAGTTCGTGCAGGGAAAAGACAATCGCTACGTCGAAAGCGAAAAAGAATTCACCCGAAAGCAAATGCCTGATTTGTTGATAGGCACTCCGGCGCATGATCAGTGACGGGAAGAAGCCCAATAGTGGCCGAACGTTGAGTAACTCCAGCAACGATTCGTTCGCTGGACGGTAAGCAGTGTCTTTTCGATGGTAGAAAAACCGAATCTTCTCCAGGTCATAATGTTCGACGCATTCCAGTTCCGCGTAGCCAAATGACGTGTTGGGTCGCTCGATTAGCTCGGGAATCAGGGAGCGGACAAAATTGGGGTAGAGGTAATCATCGGAGCACAAAAAAACGACGAACTCTCCCGTTGCCTGATCGGCGGCAAACTGAAAATTCTGGGCCATCGGCAAAAACTGATCGGGCTTGCGAACACGCAAGCGTGTATCAGTGACCGAAGCCAGATAAGCCGGCACGTCGTTGGTCGAATGATTGTCGGATACAACGACTTCCAGATGGGTGTAGGTTTGGGCAAAGGCGCTTTCGAGGGCTTCCCGCAGGTATTGCAGCTTCTGATTATACACCGGAATGACAATACTGACGAGCGGCTGCGACGGGGTGGGTGTAGACATGGCGGTTTCTGGGGACTATGCGGTGAGGATCGTTTCCAATTTCTGGCTGTTGCCCCAGAAAGCCAGCGGTTCGTAGTCTGGATACGGATAATAACCGAGGTTCAGCGTCAGCCGGTATTGATGTTCCTCCATAAATTGTTCCACCAGTGTTCGTACGGCAATCGGCCGACCACTACAGCAATTGATAACCCCGGTAACGGTTGTCTGCAAAGCAGCCTGTACGATGTAGTTCGCGACGGTATCGATGGGTAGATAATCGCGGAGTTGTTCCCCTTTCGACATGTTGAACACCATCTCGTTGCGTTGGGCAGCGGCTTCGACCTGGGCCAACAGCGACCTTGGATTTTGCCCTTTCCCATGCATATAGAACAAACGCAACCACCTGAACGATACGTTTTGACCCGTCAAAAATAAGTCGAGGGCTTTGCGCAGTGTATCTTTTGCCAGGCCATAGGCCGTTGTGGGCTGGGTCGGCAACGCTTCGGATAAGCAACCACTTTGCAGACCATATTCCAGGCAGGTACCCGTTACGGTCAGGTTGGTTAGGCCGTTTCGGAGCAAATTGGTCAGAAACCGATAATGCTGGAGCCAGTACGTGTTGATGTGCGCCAGAGATTTATAATCCGGTAGCCCCTGCCATGCCAGATGGATAACGAGATCGGGCTTGTTGAAATACGTAAATAGGTCAACGTCACTCGCGTCAGTACGTAGATCGAAGGGGATAAATTGCGTCTTTAATCGCGGAGTCGCTGGCTTAGTTCGGGCCGTAGTAATCACACGAACGCCATCCAAAGTCAGCAATTGATCCACAACATAGTGACCAACAAAGCCCGTTGCACCGGTGACCAGCACTGTTTTTACGTCGCTCACCATACGGTTAATTCAGGAATAGCTACAACAAATTGACCGCCCCACTCGCGGATGTAGGCCAGTTGGTCGGTAATTTCATCACGCAGATTCCAAGGCAAAATTAGGACATAGTCGGGTTCCTGCGCTTTTAAATGTTCTTCCCGTACTACCGGGATATGGCTGGCCGGCAAGAACTTATCCTGTTTGGCCGGGTTCGCATCAACGACGGACGCAATCAGATCATTTTTGACCCCGCAAAAGTTGAGCAGCGTATTGCCTTTAGCCGCAGCCCCGTAAGCCGCCACCGACTTGCCTGCCCGCTTCTGCTCGATCAGAAAACGGAGCAGATCAATTTTTACCTGAGCCGCTTTCTGTTGAAAATCGGAGTAATAAGCCAAATCCGTAAGCCCGGTTTCTTCTTCTTTCTGACGTAAAGCGGCTACGTTTGGGGAAATAGCCTTCGTGGTATCGTCCGCGTGTTTGGCGTAAATCCGCAGTGACCCGCCATGCGTCGGAATTTCCTCAACGTCGAACAGCACTAATCCCTGCGATTCAAAAATCTGGCTAACGGTATGAAGCGAGAGGTACGAAAAATGCTCGTGATAGATCGTATCGAACTGGTTTTGCTCGACCAGATTCAGCAGATGGGGGAATTCCATCGTGATCACACCCGTCGGCTTCAGCACGATCTTCATCCCGGCCACGAAATCGACAATATCCGGTACGTGGGCTAAAACGTTGTTGCCCAGGAGCAAGTCGGCCTTAGTGCCAGCCTGCGCCAGTTCGCCAGCTAATTGGGTTCCGAAGAAGCGCGTGATGGTGGGAATACCTTTCTCGATGGCTATGGCTGCGGTATTGGTCGTTGGCTCGATCCCCAAAACCGGAATCTGTTTCTCGTGAAAGTATTGAAGCAGATACCCGTCGTTGGAGGCAATTTCGATTACCTGTGAGTCGGTATTCAAACCAAAGCGTTCGGTCATGTCGGCTACGTACCGTTTGGCGTGGGCCAGCCAGGAGGTCGAAAACGACGAAAAGTAAACGTACTCGCTATCGAAAATAGCGTCCGACTTTTTGTACTCATCAATCTGAACGAGCAAGCAGTTCGAACAGGTGTAAACCTTCAACGGATAAAACGTTTCTGGCTCGTTCAACTGCTCTTGCGTCAGAAACGAGTTCGACGCGGGCGAGTTGAGCAGATCGATGAAGACGTGTTGAAGGGGCGTTTGGCAAAAGCGGCAATTCATAGTCGTATCACACAGGTATGCCGACGAATCGGTCGGTTAAGAGCGCGTGATTGGCATCGCGCTCCGAAAGGTCTGTAATGGGTAATGGCCAGGAAATGCCAATGTGTGGGTCGTTATACCGGACAGCTCCTTCGTGATCGGGTGAATAGGTTTCGCTATGGCAATAAATAAGCTGACAGTCAGTCGTAAGCGTCTGAAAACCATGCGCAAATCCTTTGGGAATATACAGCATCTGCTGGTTTTCGGCGGATAGTTCGGTCCCGAACCAATGGCCTAACGTTGGCGAACTCACCCGCAAATCGATAATAACATCGAATACCCGGCCCGCCACGCAGCGCACTAATTTTATCTCGGCTTTGGGCGATCGCTGAAAGTGCATACCCCGAACAGCACCCGGCTGATGCGTCATCGAGTGGTTCATTTGAACCCAATCGGCAGTGTGACCAATTTGCGCAAAAGCCGCCTTGTCGTATGTCCGGGCAAACCACCCGCGATGATCGCTGCGGGGGGATAGTTGGATCAGGTAAGCACCCGCTAGTGGAGTTTCGGTGAACGTCATCGGGTCCAGAGTAGGTTAGCGGCCTGCGCCTGTTGGATATACGCATTCAGATCAGCCTCCGTACGTAGTGGCTCATTGTCATAATACGCTTTGTACCAGTCAATGGTGCGTTCGATCGTGGTTCGCATGTCCCAGACGGGATACCAGCCGAGTTGCTGGTGTGCCTTTGTGATGTCGAGCCGTAGGAGCTGGGCCTCGTGCGGATTATTGGCCGATGTTACTTCGTCGATACCGATAGCAGACCAGCGGGTTTTTGCCAGTTCAACAACCGCTCGTACCGGGAGAATGTCATCCGGTGGAGGTCCGAAGTTCCAGCCGGTAGCTGCTGCCGTATCGCCCATGAGCAACCGCTGTCCAACGACTAGATAGCCCGATAACGGTTCGAGGACGTGTTGCCAGGGCCGCACCGCTTCGGGATTGCGAATAGCCACGCGCTGGTTGGAAACGCTCCCCCGGATCAGATCGGGAATCAGCCGGTCTTCGGCCCAGTCACCCCCACCGATCACGTTACCGGCGCGGACGCTGGCTACTAGGGTCTGGTGTGTTCTGCCGTAATTGGTCAGGCTGAAAAATGAATTTCGATAACTGTTCGTAACTAGTTCAGCGGCACCCTTCGACATGCTGTACGGATCATAGCCCCCCATGCGGTCGGCTTCGGTCAGGGGGCGGCCATCCTCCGGATTTTCGTAGCACTTATCGCTGGTCACGACCACGACAGCCCGCACCGATGGTGTCTGACGGGTGCATTCCAGCACATTCGCCGTTCCCAGTACATTGGTTTCGATGGTTTCAAGCGGATTTCGGTACGAATACCGAACCAGCGCCTGAGCTGCCATGTGAATGACGATGTCGGGTTGATGCGCAGCAAAAACAGACAGTAGCCGCTGTTGGTCATTGATTGTACCAATCTCTCCGACGATAGGTAACCCGAGCAGCTGCCAGTGGCTTGGATCAGTTGGTGCTGGCAGCGAATAGCCAATTACCGTTGCCCCCAGTTGATGCAGCCAGTATGCCAACCAAGAGCCTTTGAATCCGGTATGGCCCGTGAGCAGTACAGTTTTGTTGCGATATTGATCCGCGAAAAGGGGGGGCATGGGAGAGGTTTGTCTTACCAGATTTTCCATTCGGCAGTACCCGCATTCCAGGCTGTTTCGAGTTCCAGCTTATCGCGGAGGGTATCCATCGGCTTCCAGAAACCGTCGTGTTTGAAGGCCATCAGCTCGCCCTCAGCGGCCAGCGTTTCCATCGGATATCGCTCCCAGGTTGTTCTATCGTCAGCAATGTACGTAAATACATCCGGCTGGCAAACAAAGAACCCACCGTTGATCCAGGCCCCATCGCCCTTGGGTTTTTCCAGAAACGAGCGAACGCCGTTGGTATCGCTTACGTCTAGAGCACCAAACCGGGCCGAGGGTTGTACGGCAGTCAAGGTGCAACGCTTCCCGTGCGCCTGATGAAACGCTACGAGTTCGGTAATATTCACGTCGCCAACGCCATCGCCGTAGGTGAGCAGAAACGGTTCGTTACCAATGTGATGCCGAATGCGCCTGATGCGCCCACCCGTCATGCTGTCGTTTCCGGTATCGACCAGCGTAATTTTCCAGGGCTCCGCCTGTGAGTTATGCACCTGAACCTGATTAGTACTTAAGTCGATCGTAACGTCGGACTGATGGAGGAAATAATTAGCGAAATATTCTTTTATAAGGTAGCCTTTGTAACCCAGGCAAACGACAAATTCATTGAATCCGTGGGCCGAGTAAATTTTCATAATATGCCAGAGGATTGGCATGCCGCCAATCTCAACCATCGGCTTGGGCTTAACGACCGTCTCTTCACTCAGGCGGGTGCCCAGACCGCCAGCCAGTATGACCACTTTCATAGAGCAGGATTAGATACTGATTCGGGATAACAAGTTACTACGGACCTGACAAATATCATGCGAGCTGCTCCGATAGAAACGACGAAAGATCTGCTTTTTTTGCAATTTTTTTCGGGAAATCGGAATTGGTCACTGATTGATCCGTTGCGCTACACGTCTAGTGTAATCGTCAACGGTTGATACGCGTTTGTTTCGCCATCGACAAGGTGCAACCACAGCATATAATGACCTGGTCTGAGGTCTTTTTTGTCGAGGACACAGGAGAATCCAGGCTGGGTATATTTTCTGTCGAGCGTATGATCATCCAGATCGTCCCAGGCATGTTTCTTCACGTCGAACGCATAGCAATCCGTTGCTGAACGAGCTAGTAACTGAATGGTTGTTTTTCGGGATAACGAGCCATTCAATAAAGCCCCTGCCCGGTATAGAACCAGAAAATTACCTGTTTCGTACGGGTGTATGTCAGTTGTTATGTTATTGGTCGCGGTTAGCTGAGCCGGGCTGATGGGTTGAGGAACGGTTTTAAGATCGCTGAAGGTAACCGCTGGTACCTGGAAAATTTTCTTTTGCTGGGCATCGGCAAAAATCGTTTTTGCGATCCCCGGATTAGCCCAGTGCAGAAACAGGTTAGCCGGGTTGTCGTTGTAAAAGGCACTGCTGTACTGCAACGTGCGTTTGCGGTCGTCGATTCGGCGACGGTTGTCCTGGTTGATAGCCGACAAATAAACGAACAGGGCTACCGACAGATAGCCGATCAGGACACCCAGTCGCAGGTAGCGATGCGTAATCGTTTCGAGCGCCAGCACCGACTGCGTAGCGAACAGCATCACCACCACAATGCCGTAGCGAGGTGTAGCCGCTTGCCCAATGCCCATTCCCGACCGGGTAGCCATGAGCGACAGGCAGGTGAGGTAAAGAAACAGCAGCCAGCCGATAAGCGGCAGGTAGTCCGTAAATCGTTTGGTGTACAACAAGTAGCCAAGCAAGCCGACCGACACCAGCAGCGACAACGCACCGAACAGGATACTCAACGTTGCCCGGCCCGGTCCCACCAGCATTCCGGTTAGCGTGAAAAAATAGCCAATGGCTCGTCCGGTATGGTTAAACAGCGAATCGACAATGTCGGGGTGATAAGGCGGTCGGATGTAACCCCAGAAATAAAGGGCAATCGTGCTGGCCATGATCACTAGCCAAAGCACCAGTTTTCGGTACGATTGGGTCAATAGCAACAAGGCCGCCCCCGCCAGAAAGGTAAACATCCCATTTCCGCTGGTGAAGGTCGCCAGTATAGCCGCTCCGCACGCCAATAAAAACGTATTTCGGCCGGACTTACTCAGGCTGTACAGGCTGAACATCGCAAACGGAATGACGTACAGATTTTGTAGCGCGGCCATGCTCCACGTCGATAACTCCCAATACTGAAATAAAAAGAGCGAATAAGCGACAGGAAGTAGGTAAAGCAGTTTCTGATTGAGCGGTAATCGCGGAAAAGCAACCGTCAAAAAAAGAGCGCAGATTAGCAGTAACGAAAGATTACCTATGATGATCAGATGGCTGAAATTCAGTTCGCTGAATAGTGCATAATCGGTCAGAAAAACCAGCCGGTCGAAGACGATCCGGTGTTCGTTGTACTGCGAAAAAATCAGTTTTAGTTTTCCCCAAAAAGTCAGGTTTCCAAAAGCGTAGTCAGAAATAAAGCTCAGCGCACTGTTAAAATCGTCTTCGTAAGGAAAGTTAAATGCGTTTTCGAAAATCGTTTTGTAGTAGATGAATACAGGTATCGCTAATAGGAAACACAGAAAGAGGCATTGAAAAACGGCCACTCGCCGGGATTTTTCTGATGAACCAGCGAGTGGAACCCCGAACCACGAAGGATGTAAAGAAGTTGTTGACCGGGCTTCCTGGTTCTGGTAGTTTTCAACGGGAAAT
This sequence comes from Spirosoma agri, assembly GCF_010747415.1. Lineage (NCBI taxonomy): Bacteria > Pseudomonadati > Bacteroidota > Cytophagia > Cytophagales > Cytophagaceae > Spirosoma > Spirosoma agri. The sequence goes on from NZ_JAAGNZ010000001.1 coordinate 429,479, forward strand.
AAGCGTCGGAAAATGTGTGCAGCCTCGGCGGTAAACGTTGCCATTGAGCAGATCATGAGAAAGTTGACGCGGTAAGTATAGCGCATTATCGACTAGCAGACAAGGAAGGGCTCCGCCTAAGTTATCCTGCGATAACTCGTGATAGAACGGTTAGTCCTGTCCGGCTTCGGCGTAAAATCAGTCGTTTATACGACAGAACGCAGATGAATTTGTGCTTTGATCAGCTGGTTGGCCCCTTGACAGAGTCAAACAGCGTTAGCTTATTAATCTATTCATTCCCAGCTCATAAAACTGCCCAACAAAGCCCCTAGGATCAAAAGAACTGACGCGTTGAAAATTGCGTTGGATTGACACAGAATCCCTGGACAAGTGGGTTGATGATACCTCTTTTTACCGGACGGTTGTGTAAATTTGCATCTTATACAGAAGCTATCTCTCAATGAAGTTGAACCTTCGTTACCAGGAGTCATTTGAAGAGCGTCACCACGGTTCCGGTCAAGCCGACGCATCTCAGGCCGAAATGCTCCAGACTATTTCTGCGACTGGCTTGCCGGTCGACTCCATCGACAAACTTATTGATCAGACGGTTCCGGCCACAATCCGGCTCCCTCGCCCGCTTAATCTGCCAGCGCCCAAATCGGAAACGCAATTTCTGGCCGATTTTAAGAAGCTGGCTGGTCAGAACAAAGTTTTTAAATCGTACATCGGTACCGGTTACTACGATACCGTCACGCCGAATGTTATCCTTCGTAACATTCTGGAAAATCCAGGCTGGTATACCGCTTACACGCCTTACCAGGCCGAGATTGCACAAGGGCGTTTAGAAGCACTGCTTAATTTTCAGACGGTCGTGTCTGATCTGACTGGTATGGATCTGGCCAATGCTTCGCTACTCGACGAAGGTACGGCGGCTGCGGAAGCCATGCATATGCTGTACGCAATGCGTCCGGCTGCGCGGAAATTGGCCAGTACCTTCTTCGTCTCGGAGCGTTGTCATCCCCAAACGATCGATGTCCTGCTGACGCGGGCAACCCCGATTGGCATTAACGTGCTCGTGGGCGATCACCGTACTGTTGACCTCACCAGTGGCGACATTTTTGGTGTTCTGCTTCAATACCCAGCCTCCGACGGTGAAGTATTTGACTATACAGACCTTATTTCGGCTGCTCACGAACTTAACATTACCGTTGCCGTAGCGGCTGACTTATTGGCGCTGACACTGCTGACCCCTCCGGGTGAAATGGGAGCCGATGTGGTGGTTGGCTCGGCACAACGCTTTGGCGTTCCGATGGGATATGGTGGCCCACATGCGGCTTATTTCGCTACCCGTGACGCGTTTAAACGACAGATTCCTGGTCGGATTATCGGCGTTTCGCAGGATGCCGAAGGAAAACCCGCCTTGCGGATGGCTCTGCAAACGCGTGAACAGCACATCCGTCGCGAAAAAGCAACGTCGAACATTTGCACCGCGCAGGTTTTACTCGCTGTTATGGCGGGTAGCTACGCCGTTTACCACGGCCCACAGCGGTTACGGACCATCGCCGAAAAAGTGCATGGTCTAACGAAAGCGTTTGCTACAGCCCTTCGCTGGAGTGCACATGAACTCAGCACCGAAAATTATTTCGATACGGTTACCGTGAAAGTTGGCGATACCGAATCGTTGAAGAAGTCGGCCCGTGCTGCCCAGATCAACCTGCGGTATCTACCCGACGGCGAACGGGTGAGCGTATCGTTCGATGAGACAAAAACGCTGGATGACCTTGTTGAACTGCTTGGCGTTTTTGGCGTAAAATGCGATCTGGAAGCAATTGAGAATGAACTGGAAATTGGCTGGCCCGAACGGCTGGTACGTCAGTCGGCTTATCTGACCCATCCTGTTTTCAATACGCACCATACCGAACACGAGATGCTGCGTTACCTGAAATCGCTGGAAGAAAAAGACCTGTCACTGGTTCATTCCATGATTTCGTTGGGTAGTTGCACCATGAAACTCAACGCCACCGCCGAAATGATTCCGGTAACGTGGCCTGAGATTGGTAAGCTGCATCCCTTTGCCCCCAAAGACCAGACCGCCGGTTATCAGCAATTATTTAGCGATCTGAACGACTGGTTGTGTGAAATCACGGGTTTTGCCGCGATGTCATTGCAGCCTAACTCGGGTGCACAGGGTGAATATGCCGGGCTGATGGTCATTCGGGCCTATCACGAAAGCCGGAATGATCACCACCGTAACGTCTCGCTGATTCCACAATCGGCGCACGGTACTAATCCGGCCAGCGCCGTGATGGCAGGCATGAAAGTCGTAATCGTCAAATGCGACGAACGCGGCAACATTGACGTGGCCGACCTGAAAGCTAAAGCTGAACAGTACAGTAATGACCTGTCCTGTCTGATGGTCACCTACCCATCGACCCACGGCGTTTTTGAGGAGAGCATCAAAGAAATCTGCGAAACCATTCACCAGCACGGTGGACAGGTTTATATGGATGGGGCCAACATGAATGCGCAGGTTGGCCTGACATCGCCCGCAACGATTGGAGCCGATGTTTGTCACCTGAATCTGCACAAAACGTTCTGTATTCCTCACGGTGGTGGTGGTCCTGGTATGGGTCCTATTGGCGTCGTTGCCCATCTGGCACCGTTCCTGCCCGGCCACGCGCTGGTACAAACGGGTGGTGATAAGGCCATTCATGCAGTATCAGCAGCTCCGTATGGTTCAGCAAGTATCCTGGTTATTTCGTATGCCTACATTGCCATGATGGGCGGTGAAGGACTGACAAATGCGACGAAGCGGGCGATCCTGAATGCGAACTACATCAAAGCACGGTTGAATGGCCATTACGAAGCATTATACGCGGGTGCCAATGGTCGGGCTGCTCACGAGATGATCATTGACTGCCGTCCGTTCAAAGCGGTGGCGGGTGTTGAGGTGGAGGACATTGCAAAGCGGTTGATGGATTACGGTTTCCATGCACCGACGGTTTCGTTCCCGGTAGCCGGAACGATGATGATTGAGCCAACGGAATCGGAGTCGAAAGCTGAACTCGACCGTTTCTGTGATGCACTGATCGCAATTCGTGAAGAAATCCGCGAGATCGAAACGGGTGCCGCCGACCGGACAAGTAACGTCCTGAAGCACGCGCCACACACGGCTATGGTAGTACTAGTCGATAACTGGACTCGCCCCTATAGCCGCGAGAAAGCTGTTTATCCATTGCCCCAGGTTCGCGCCCGTAAGTTCTGGCCGAGTGTGAGTCGGATCGATTCAGCTTATGGTGACCGGAATCTGATCTGCGCCTGTGTGCCAACAGAGGCTTATGCTGCGGAAGCTGAAGAAGCCAGCCTAGAACAACAGGCCTAGTGCCGCTATATTTTTGCAAAAAGGCCTGTCTGTTACGTTCAGACAGGCATTTTTTTTATCGGTAGAGACCGGCGGACCGGTCTTTATCGAAATGGCAATTCCAACAACAGGATAATGGCGTCGTTAGACAGCGCTTCAAACTCTAGCTGATCCGGCTGGTTGTAGCGTAAGGACAGGCTATCTTTTGCGTGAAGGAGTCGATTCGCTACTTCGAAGGCACCCTGTAGAACGAACACAAACATACCGGTATCGACCAATTCTGCCGCTGGAGCGATCGGATACGTACCTTCCTGACGACCAGTATAGCGGCCAATAAATCCCTTTACTGTCGGGTGATCGCTATGGTCAAGATTGGTTGACCCAAAAATTGGTAAGAGTGTATTAATCGTCGTCAGGTCGAACGGAATTTGGTCAATCGTGAGCTGAAGATCGTCAGATGGGTTCGTTAACCACAGTTGTAAAAAATTAATCTGTTCCTGCTCGTATGGATTACTGACGGAATAAGTCGTTCCGGTGGGTACTGCCAAAACACCGAGTTGCCCAGGTTCCAGAAAGTCAATGCTCCCGTCAACGGTATATTCTAGCCCACCCATCACCGGAAACAGTACGACCGTTGTTGGTTGTTCTACTCGCATGGTAAGGCTGGCCCCAACGCGAAGTGTGTCATCGTTCAACAGGTGCAACGGGCCAAATGGCTCCCGATCCTCGGCCGTATACGGCCCGAAATTGAAGGTGTGATAGCTCCGAAAGAAGGGCGTTTCGGAGCAACCACGCTGATCGGCCAGATAGATTTGCGCTTGCGTTTGAGTGTCCATCATAGGATTAACTGACGAGGTGTGGCTGGAATGACCAAATATTGAGATAGGGCTGTAAAGCGACGAGGTCGGTGCTGACTTCATGACCGGATCGGATGGCTTCCCGCTGATCACCGTACGCAATCAACAGGTTATTGTCGATCGTATCCAACCAGGTTAGCGGATCACTGTAGAAATAAATAGCGATCTTATGCGCTGCTTTCTGCTGAACATGCGACGCCAGGATCTCAAACTTAAATTGGGTAAACGGCAGGCACTGATTACCGAACGCATTGACTACATCCGGCATAACCTGATTCAACTGTTTTAGGTAGCCCATCGCTACGCGGCTGGTCAGGTAATGTAGTTGCTCGGCCCTAGGTACATTAATCAGCAGATCCTGAAAGGTCTGGTATCGATTCGCCTGATCGTACTGTTGGGCCTGTATAAAGAACTCCTGGTGCGTTTCGTCAAAGACGGCTTTGTCCCAGCTTTTCTGCGATGATGCGTCGATAATTTTACAATAGCTTAACCGAACCAGCCCTTTCACCATGAGTACGTTTAATCTGCATTTGCGGAATAGCCCGATGAACGATCTACACGAGTTCACCGAGCTACTTTCCTGATCGAGATAGACAAGTCAATTAAGCACTAACGACAATCGTATGCGTCAGGGTATAACCCGCCGAAATACTCCCGGCAACAGTAGCCAGTTCCGTCGTGAATCCGTCTGAAAATACGTTATCACTTTCGTTTTTAGTATCCTGTGATCCCTTGGTATAGCCGTACGACTGAGCGGTAGTATAAACGGTGTTCGAGATGTCGTACGGGAAGGCAATCTGCGTGACCAGCAGTGATTTTCCGGTCGAGCTGTAAACGTGAACGTGAATATGGGGAGCACGACCCGAATACCAGCCAGGGAAAATCGAGGTGAACGACACCAAACCATTCGCATCGGTTGTCTGTCGACCACGTAGAAAATCGACCGTAGTAAAGTTGACGCTTTGCATGCCCGTACCGCCGTACTCAGAGTAATAACCATCTTTGTCGCAATGCCAGATGTCGACCAAGGCACCCGACAGCGCGGCACAGCTACTGTTCGAGTTCTTGATGGTGATGTTGATGGTGAAGGCTACACCGGTCCGGTCATCGCGAATATCTTTGCGGACGAAGTTAGCTGGCACTTTGGTTGGAAATGGGCCTTCGGTTTCTGAGGGCGTAACGGAGCAGTTGCTGGAGGAACTTCCGTTCGTTGAGCCAGTCGATGTGCTCGTGCCGGTGGTCGTGGTTGTACTGGGCGTGACATCCGTTGATGAGCAGGCATTAATGGCGGGCAAAACAGTGGCTATGCCCAATAAACTCCCGAAGCCTCGTTTCAAAAACTCTTTACGTTCCATGTCAATCAGTCGATAGGTTGATTTATATACTCTAGTACGCTGATAGTGAGCAGAACGTTGTATTGATAAACGACTTTGAGGTAAACAGGCTGATTGTGTCGGTTAATGCAGGCTTTTCCTGTTTCGCTAAGAAACGGTGACGTGATTATGGCAACCTAGGTCCCAAATTGCCGGAAAAAGTCAGCTTCATAACTCGCCCCAATCGGAATTTCGTGGCCCGCCAGTAAAATGGTTTTGTTGCGGACAGCTTCAATGCGATTCATGGGAACGATAAATGAGCGATGAACGCGACTAAAGCGTTCGGGTGAGGCCGCCGTTTCGGGAAGTTGTTGCAGGATCGCCTTCATCGTCATGCGACAGACAACGGGCTTTTCCTGCTGCCGGTGGATTTTAAGATAATCGTCCAATCCCTCAATGAACAGAATGTCGGACAACGGAATCTGATACAGCCGGTAGTCGGCCCGAACGTATAAATAAGCCGGTTTACCCCGTTCAGTCTGCTGCTGCCTGAATTGATAGGCGTCACGTGCTTTGTTAACCGCCTGCTCGAATCGGTCGAATGTAAACGGCTTAAGCAGATAGTCTGCTGCGTTGAGCGTAAACCCTTCTACGGCATATTCAGAGTAAGCCGTCGTAAAAATAACCAGCGTGGGCTGCGGTAATAACTTATGAAAATCAAGCCCCGACAAGGCGGGCATATTGATGTCGAGAAAAATCAGATCAACGGCGTTGGTAGCCAGAAAATCCAAGGCTTCGTTAGCCCTGAAGAACGTTTTTTGCAGCTCGATGAAATCAACGCGCCCGCAAAAATTGCTAAGGATCCGGAGAGCTGGTGGTTCATCATCGACGGCAATGGCTCGAATCATGTCAGCGTGAGGTATAAATCGACCGTGAAGTCAGCAGGCTGGTCGTTGATCTGTAACTGGTGCTGCTTCGGATATACTAACTGCAAGCGGGCCTGGGTGTTTGCCAGGCCAATACCGCTGGTGGTAACGGTGTCCTGCGAAATACGGACTTTCTTATTGAAAACGTGGCAGTGCAGTTCATTCGCCTGAACCGACAAGCTGATTTGAATGTGCGAATCGTCGCTGGGATTTACGCCGTACTTGAACGCATTTTCGATGAACGAAATCAGAATCAGCGGAGCAATCTGATGACCGTTGGGTTGACCGCTGATCGAAAAATCGATTTGAACTGTTTCGTCCAGCCGTATTTTTTGCAGGGCAACGTAATGGCTGATGTACTCCAGTTCTTTAGCCAGTGGCACCTGCTTGACGGCAGCGTCCTGAATCACGTAGCGCATCAAGGAAGAAAGGCGGGTAATGGCTTCGGCGGTCCGATCCGACTGTTCGAGGGCCAACGAATAGATACTGTTCAGCGTATTGAACAGAAAATGCGGATTAATTTGAGCTTTCAAATACGATAATTCAGTATTTAGTTTTTCGCGTTCCGTTTCCCGCCATCGGTTGTTAACGCGAATAGCCAGCGACAGCAAAAAGCCGATCAGAAAAAGGAAAAATGTCTGACTAATTTCGGGCGGCAAGCCCGGTTGTTGTGATTGTCTTGGTTGAGGAAAGCCGTTCGGTGGCATCGGCGGACGACCACCTGGATTGAAAGGAGGCTGGTATCCTAGTTGATCGGGCGGTGGGGGAGGGAGCTGCTCCTGCCTTTGTGGTTTTAAAGACAATCCCCGGCGATTGATGCTGGTTAGCGTCTGTTCGATGATCAGGAAACAACCCAGAACGGTTAAACTGTATACTATATAATTTCTCGCAAAAAAGAACTGCGGGATCAGCACGTAGAAATTCGTGTAGAAAAAGGCTATTGTTAGCAGGTAGGACAGGAGATTGCGCTGCTCGTGCGGATTGTAGGCCAATTCAGCTACTTTCGAAAGACCGTCGTCGTCAATAATGTAAGGCAAAGCCAGGAAGGTCAGGCAACCGAACAGGTGAATGGCAATAAGGGATACCTTCTTATTCATACGGGTAGGCGAATAAGGAAAGTTACTGAACCTGATCATTACTTGAGAAGAATCGCGGTAGAGATGCCGAATCTGCCGGTAAACGGCACAGCTTACAAAAGCAGAAGCGTTCTGCTACTACGAACAGAACGCTTCTTTATGAATTGCAACCGTACGGGTAGCTGCCTAGACAACAACAGCTTCGGCAAGAACCAGTACTTTATTTTGTAATACCTCAACGACACCACCATCAACGGTGAATGTCTGCTGGCCGGACGCTGTTTGCACAACAATCGGCCCGCGATCCAGGGTGCTCACTAACGGGGCGTGATCGTTCAGAACCTGAAACTGACCTTCGCTGCCCGGAAATGTAACGGCACTAGCCTCACCGGAAAAGACCTTACGGTCGGGAGTGATAATGTCTACTGTCATACGATAGGTATGATATAGGATGTATGCTATAGGATTGGCTGACTAACCTTCCTCCTATAGCCTATGCCTACATCGTTTATAAAACTCCTTTTACTAAGTTAAGTAAGCTACTGATCTGGGTCTTTGCCGCCGGTTCAGCCGCTTTTGCCGTTAAACCACCCTGATCTAATTTACTGACAGTACTCAATGCTTTGGAGAGCAACGACTGGCTAGTCGATTGGCTCGTGCCGCTAAGTCCTGACAGTGCGCTGCCAATGCCACTCAAACTGCTTGTTAGCTGACTGCCTTTGCCAATCAGTGATCCGGCTGCCAACAGTCCTTCGAGTTTGTTACCGCCTGATGCCAGCTTAGCCAGATCAACGGCCTTCCCGAGCAAACCGCTTCCCAATGCTCCGGTTGGAATCAAGGGTAGCAAGGCTTTCAGTTTACTGGCCTGAGCCAATAACTTTGTCTTGAAGGAAGTTGGCTTTCGTTCCGCTTCCGCTTCTAAACCGGCAATACCCGTTTTAAGCTCCTCCGTTGTTGTGGTCTTATCCCCTTTCGCTAGCGCAGCTACGGCACTGTCCAGATGGGCAGTCGCGGTCGATGAACTATCCTGTGGTATAAGCGCAACCTCACTGATCGCACCTGTTGCTAAAGATGCTTGAACTAATGGCGTTACGGTCTGGGCGACACCAGCGGTTACAAGAAACAGGCTCAAGGGTAGCAACAACATGCCCGAACTAAATCTAATCGACGATTTCATAAAACTAATTGCATTTCTGTTTATGGACCGTTAGACTTAAAAACGGGCACTTGGTTTCTCATAGAGGCCTGACAAATAAAATAAAGCTGACAGACCTCTATGATTTTTATGCTTATTGACCGGCTTCTTTCAGCAGTTTCTCACCTTTCGCTACGGCGTCTTCGATCGTACCGACGAGGTTGAACGCTGCTTCGGGCAGGTAATCATACTTACCGTCAATGATTTGATTGAATCCTTTGATCGTGTCTTCGATGGGAACCAGAACGCCTTTCAAACCGGTGAACTGTTCCGCCACGAAGAACGGCTGCGACAGGAAGCGTTGTACGCGACGGGCGCGGGATACAACCAGTTTGTCTTCTTCCGACAATTCTTCCAGACCTAGGATGGCAATGATATCCTGCAATTCTTTATAGCGTTGCAGAATCTCTTTTACGCGCTGAGCCGTGTTATAATGCTCATCACCCAGAATTTCGGCGGTCAGAATCCGTGACGTAGAGTCAAGCGGATCCACAGCTGGATAGATACCCAGCTCAGAAATTTTTCGGCTCAATACCGTAGTGGCATCAAGGTGGGCAAACGTCGTAGCCGGCGCTGGGTCAGTCAAGTCATCGGCAGGTACGTAAACGGCCTGTACTGAGGTGATCGAACCACGCTTGGTCGACGTGATACGCTCCTGCATGACGCCCATCTCGGTAGCAAGCGTTGGCTGATACCCTACGGCCGATGGCATCCGGCCCAGCAGAGCCGATACTTCCGAACCCGCCTGTGTGAACCGGAAAATGTTATCGACGAAGAACAGAATGTCGCGACCGGCACCTTCACCATCACCATCGCGGAAGTGTTCGGCAATGGTCAGACCTGACAGGGCCACACGAGCGCGGGCTCCCGGCGGTTCGTTCATTTGACCGAATACGAACGTTGCCTGGCTTTTGGTCATTTCCTCCATATCTACTTTGGAAAGATCCCAGCCGCCTTCTTCCATCGAATGTTTGAACGCGTCGCCGTATTTGATGATACCGGCTTCGATCATTTCACGAAGCAGGTCATTTCCTTCACGGGTACGCTCACCGACACCAGCGAACACCGACAGACCTGAATAAGCCTTTGCAATGTTGTTGATCAGCTCCTGAATCAATACGGTTTTGCCAACACCGGCACCACCGAAGAGACCGATTTTTCCGCCCTTCGCGTAAGGCTCAAGGAGGTCAATAACTTTTATACCTGTAAACAGAACTTCGGTCGATGTCGCGAGGTCTTCGAATTTCGGAGAGGCCCGGTGAATCGGTAGGCCGATGCCCGTCGTTTTAGGCTGAGGAATACCATCGATGGCATCACCAACGACGTTGAATAGCCGTCCACGGATACCTTCGCCGGTTGGCATGGTGATTTGATGCCCAAGATCAATGACGTCTAAGCCGCGATACAGGCCGTCGGTCGAGTCCATGGCGATGGCGCGAATCCGGTCTTCCCCAAGGTGTTGCTGTACCTCCAGGATGACCTGTTGCCCATTGGCTTTAGTTACTTTGAGGGCATCCAGAATGGCCGGAATCCGAGCGCCTTCGCTCTCAAAACTCACGTCCACGACTGGCCCGATTATTTGCGTAATCTTACCCTTATTGACTGCCGTTGCCGTACTCATTTGTATATGATGTAGCTTTATTGAAATGTTGCCCATTGTTTGGGACTGCAAAAGTAGGAGAAAAACAGCGTAAGGTCAAGGCGTAGCCTAGTCATTTTCGGGTTATTAGACCCTAGAATGCATTTGGTAGTTAGGTTTTTATCCTGAGGAGTAAACAAAATCGGCCCGGAGCGGATTTGTACAAAAGTCAGTTGCTGGTGGTTGGCACTACCTGAGTTACTTTTCAATAATAAATGGATTACAACCGACTAACCACCAATTTGTCACTAACCACTCTGTTTCATGCTTCAACAACGCTCAAGCGGCCTTCTGCTCCATATTACGTCATTACCCTCCGCGCACGGCGTTGGGGACTTAGGGCCGGAAGCATACCGCTTCGCCGATTTCCTGTACGCTGCTGGTCAAACCTATTGGCAAATTCTGCCCCTGACGCCGGTCGATCCGGGAGCGGGCTTTTCACCCTACAGTAGCCCTTCGGCTTTTGCTGGCAATGTTCTATTGATTAGTCTGGAAAAGCTGGCCGAAGACAATCTGCTAAGCCCAGAGGATCTGGCGGTGTTCAATGAACAGTCGCTTCAGGGGGTTTCGGTAAGCGAAGCTCCGTCCACATCCGGTGATACGACATCGGCCGTGCTGGCCGGACCGCTTGTGCTGGCACCGTCCACGCTTCATGCTGCCTGGCTAAAAAAACGTCCTCTCCTGCAAGTAGCCGCCGAAACGTTCCTGCGCGAAGCAACGCCTGGTCAACGCAGTGATTATGATCGGTTTTGTCTCTGGCAGACTGACTGGCTCGAGGATTATGCCCTTTTTTCGGCCCTGCAAGAGGAAACCGGTGAACCGACTTGGGTGCGCTGGTCGGAGGATATCGTTCGACGCGAACCGGCTGCGCTGGCCCGTCAGCGGGAGTTGCTCCATGACCGGATTGAGGTGATCAAGGTCTTGCAATATTTCTTTCTGCGGCAATGGAATGAGCTGATCGCGTATTGCTACACTCGGAAAATACACCTCATCGGCGATATTCCGATCTACGTTCAGTTCAACAGCGCTGATGTGTGGGCCAACCAGACTCTGTTCAAACTGGATGATCACTTGCAGCCTTTGTTTGTTGCTGGGGCTCCACCCGATTATTTCAGTGAGTATGGCCAGCGATGGGGAAATCCGATCTATGATTGGGAAGAACATCGGCGAACGGGTTTTGCCTGGTGGATGCACCGCCTAAGGCATCAGATGTCGCTGTACAGTCTGACGCGCCTTGACCACTTTCTGGGTTTTGCGATCTATTGGGAAATTCCCGCCAGTGAGCCAACCGCCAAAGTTGGGGAGTGGGTAAAAGCCCCGATCGAGCCGTTTATGCACGCGATGTACCGCCAGTTCGTGCATTTGCCAGTCATTGCGGAAGATCTGGGAGCTCGTACGGCTGACATGCAGCCTCATCTGCGTCATTATGGTATTCCGGGTATGCGTGTGATTCAGTTTGGCTTCGGGGATGATTTGCCAACGTCTTCTCACGCCGTTCATAACCATACTGAAAATGTGGTCGTTTATTCGGGTACGCACGATAACAACACAACCCTGGGCTGGTTCCGTGAATCCAGTGCAGAGGTACGCCAACGACTGGATGAGTACATTGGCGTTCCCGTTGACGAAGATAATGTCGTCGATCAGGTTGTTCGCTTGACGATGCAATCCGTTGCCCGACTCGCTATTATGCCCGTACAGGACATTCTAAATCTTGACGAAACCAACCGAATGAATACGCCGGGGCTGGGCGGTCGAAGTTGGCAATGGCGATTACAATCTGGTCAATTGACCGATGAAGCCGCTGAAAAGTTGTTGAAAATCACAAAAATGACGGGCCGGGCCGAAGGCGCGTAACAGAGAACTATACGGATCAGGTAATGCGGGCGAGAGCCCATGAAGCCGAAGGCTACGCTGTCGAGTTGAATATCAAATCAACGTAGTATTCGGTTCCACGAGCTCCCGCCTGCGGTACTTGTTAAACTAATTCCAGCGTCTGGATTTGTTCATTGATGAACGCCAGTTCATCGGCTGAAAGTGTGATGTCGATGGCTTTGGCGTTCTGGATGGCCTGTTCAGCATTACGGGCTCCAACCAGTGCTGCGGTAATGCCCGGCTGTTCGATGGTCCAGCGGATAACCAGTTGGCCCATACTGGCGTTTTTCTCATCGGCCAATGGCTTGAGTTTCTCCAGAAATGCGCTGGTCTGAACAATGTTCTGCTCCTTAAAGAAGCGATACCCGGCCCGGTGATCGCCTTCGGCAAACTGGTGACCCGGCTTTATTTTTCCGGTTAGTAGACCCCGTTCCATAGGACTGTAGGCCAGAATACCTTTTTTATGTTCGAGTGAGTAAGGTACTAGCGAGTCATTGATCGCCTGGTTGAGCATACTGAACGGCACCTGATTCGATGCCAATTTCACCACGGACTCGGCTAGCTGCATCTGTTCGGCCGTATAGTTGCTGACTCCCGCTTGTCGAATCTTACCCTGCTCGATCAGCCGTAGCACGGCTTCCATGCTCTCTTCGATTGGAGTCGTTATGTCGGGCCAGTGCATTTGATACAGATCAATGTAATCGGTGCCAAGCCGTTTCAGACTGTCTTCACATTCCTTAATGATACTTTCCTTGCCAGAATATTTATAGACATCGATAGGCTTACCAGCGTTATCCTGACTTTTAAAGCCAAAATCACCTTTGGCAAGATCCCAGCGCATGCCGTATTTCGTCAGAATCTGTATTTTATCGCGGGGAAGATCCTTGATGGCTTCACCGACTATTTCTTCACTGGCTCCCTGCCCGTAGATGGGTGCGGTATCGATCGATGTCACGCCCAACTCGTACGATGCCCTAATGGCGTCAATAGCTCCTGTTTGTTCCGTGCCGCCCCACATCCAACCCCCGGCCGCCCATGCGCCAAATGTGATGACGGAAACGGATAGATCCGAATCACCTACTTTTCTGTATTCCATGTCTCTTTTGATAACGTTGTACGCTTCTTGTAAAAGAAGAATTTAGCCTTTTTGTTGCCAACAGGACCGTTACCGTTTCTTGCGGATGCACTTAGTCACAAGATGTTAATGAATACGATATAAGAAAAAGCATCAGAATTTTGGCGTTTACGCATACCTATTTTCGCTTCTGTTTATTTATAAAGATTCTTTATTTTATATATCGTTACAATGGCACAGTAAATGCTAGATGTCATTCAGGGTAATGCCTGGCTAACCAAGTGACGATTTCTCATCGATTTCGACGTTCGGTTAGCTTGTTCAACTCAATTTGTGCGACTAATGATCCGAACGTTATCAACTTCATTGCTGCGACTGGCTTGCCTGGTTCTCCTTGTCGTAGCCTGTACTAAGCCGGATGATCCGATGCCGACCAATGCGGGTAATTCGATCGAGTCATTTGTGTTTACGGGGTTCAATCCAACCATCGCTGGCGTCGTAGATTCGGTGGCTCACACCATTCACGCAACGGTTCCAGTGGGTACGGACCTGACCAAACTGGTGCCCACCATAGCCGTGTCGTTAAATGCGGTCGTGACACCAGCCTCTGGCGTTGCCCAGAATTTTAGTAACCCCATTTCGTACACGGTTACGGGTGCAGATAACAAGAGTCAAGCCTACATCGTCTCGGTCAGTGTGGCTAGCCCCGTTACCAATGCCGGTACGTTTGTGTACATAGGCAACGGAATCGGTAACTTTTTTGCTTTAGATGGTGGCACGGGTGCTGTGAAGTGGCGTGTTTCAACCGGTTCTGCTATCTCGGCCAGTGCGTTTGTATCGGCAGGGATGGTGTTTACAGGTACAGAAAATGGTAATCTTTTTGCGTTCGATGCGAGAACGGGAACGCAACGCTGGAAGTACAGTGCCGGAAAAGGGATATTGTCAAGTCCGGTAGTTTCGGGAACGCTGGTGTTTGCGGGGAGTGAGGATCAGGTTCTTTATGCTCTTGATGCAATGACGGGTTCGTTGCGCTGGAAATTCGGCACTGCCGGTGGAATCACGTCCAGCCCGGTAGTTGTTGACGGGTCCGTCTATTTCGGCAGCCAGGACAGAACACTCTATGCGCTGGAAGCAGCTACCGGGAAACAGCGCTGGAAATTTAGCGCGGGCGATAAAATCACGTCCAGCCCGGCTGTGGTTGGTGGATTGATCTATGTTGGCACCGATGATTACAATCTCTACGCCCTTGATGCGTCAATGGGGACCATCAGGTGGAAATTTAGCACAGGCGGGCGGGTAACGTCGAGCCCGACGGTTGCTGATGGGGTCGTTTACGTGGGTAGTGATGATTACAATCTCTACGCACTCGATGCCATAACGGGAGCTGGTAAGTGGAAATTTAGTACGGGTGGCCGCGTAACGTCGAGCCCGACCGTTGCCAACGGATTAGTTTATATTGGCAGTGAAGACAATACGCTGTACGCCCTAAACACCAACACGGGAACGCAACGCTGGAAATACGGGACAGGGGCTGGTATCAGTTCCAGCCCGCTGGTCTATAACGGGTTGGTCTATTTCGGTGGACAGGATAGCGGTTTTTATTGTCTGAACGCAACGAGCGGAGTGTTCTGGTGGCGTGTTCCGCTTGATGCGAAGATTGGAGCAAGTCCCTGTCTGGCGAATACGAACGTAGTTGGCTTCACGGCGGGTATCAGTGGTGGGCAGCAGTAGTTCTTGATCGAGAGAAGAGTATAAGCCTGTACAACAAGATGGCGAGGCACGCACTAACCCGCTATTAACTGCGTTTCTGTTTCATGTCGTCCTTATTTTTCTGGTCTACGTGGGGCCGCACCGCTCGGTTTACGTATGTAATAGGTCTTCTTTTTAGTGCTATCAGCCTGGTCCTGTTTGTCGTTGCCTGGGCGCGGGGACTCGCTAATGTCGTACATTGGGATGTACTGAGTGAACTCAATGAATTGCCCGTAACTGCTCAATCGTTCTCGGATGGGTTACTCGATTACGCCGTCAATAGCAAAGCTTACGCCGTGTCGGAGCAGTTTGTGGCCTCGGCAATGCAGATTCGTCCTGGTGTAGCCACCGCCTTTCTAATTGGTGTCAGTCTGGCCTTTGTTCTGCTGCTGAGTGCAGTCACCCGTTTTGACCGAGTGCGTTATCTGGTCAGTATGGCGCTTCTCATACTTGGACTCGCCTTTTTTCGGTGGGAAATGCTCGAAATTCCAGGGCTCGGCGGTAATTATCTTTTCCTGATCTTGACGTTCATTTTTGGATCGGTCAGTTACTATTTTCATGCCTTCCGGTCCGATCACCCAATTTTGATTCGGCTGGGCGTGTTTTCGTTGCTGATAGCTGTCGTAGCAACGCTTCTCGGCTTTTTGTCTCCGGTAGCGTTTCCGGGTATGATCCTCGTAAGTTATGGGATGCCCGTTCTGCTGGTGTTCAGCATCGGCTTTATTTTCTTTATCGCTCCCGAAATCATCGCCGGACTGGTCTGGATTACGTCGGCGGGCAAGTCGGAAAGCAACGCCCTTCAGGTAGGTCAACGGCAAACGTTAGGCTTTAACAACTTTCTGTTTATCAGTTTTTTGTACCTGCTTAATATGGGCCTTATCTGGCTCAAAAACACAAAATCCATTGATTGGGATATACTGGCGATCAGTCCGTTCGTACTCTACCTGATTTCGGTGACGCTGGGTGTATGGGGCTTTCGTCGGTTGATTCAACAACAGGAAGCCGTCTCATTCCGGGATTCGGGGGCATATCTGTACGTAGGTCTGGTCCTGATCACAACGCTGACAATGACGTATGCCTTCGCCACGGGAAATGACCCGCTGGTTGAGCTGTTCGAGGATGTGATTGTTTACACGCACTTGGCTGTTGGCCTCTGTTTTGTGGCTTATGTTGCCATTAATTTTTTGCCTATCTATCAGCAGCATCTGCCTGTTTACCGAGTGCTTTACAAACCCAAACGGCTCGAACTAAGCCTGTTCCGTATTGTTGGGGTTGTCGGGACTATCGTATTGGTAGCGTCGGGTGGTCTGATTACGTTTCGGCAGGGTGTTGCCGGTTATTACAACGGATTGGGTGATTATTACGTCGCGAGCAACGAGCCAACATCGGCGAACGCGTTCTACAATCTGGCATTGGAACAGGAATTTCAGAATCATAAGTCGAATTACTCGCTGGCATCGCTGGCTCTGGCGCAGAACAACCAGACGGCAGCGGCTTTTTATTTCCAGCAAGCCTTGCTGAAACAGCCAAATCCACACGACTACGCCGGACTGAGCCAGACCTTTCTGCAAACGGATTTATTTTTTGAGGCCGTCAAGACGCTGCAACGTGGGCTTCGCGCTTTTCCCGGCAGTGGCGAATTGCAGAACAACCTCGGTTATCTCTACGCCCGCACGAGCGTGGCGGATTCTGCTTATTATTACCTGAAAGCAGCGACGGGCAATGTCGCGCGCGATGAGGTGCCGGAATCGAACCTGCTTTCGTTCTACGCGAGAAATCCGACGGTGCTGGCCGCCGATTCGACGCTGGCAAAGAGTATGACCAAGTCAACGTACGAATCCTATCAGGCCAATGCATTGATCCTACGTCTAATGAATCAGTCCCGGCTAGCCCAACCAGACACAACACAACCGGATAAACCAGCCTGGCTGACGAATGGGCCGGTCAATCAGGGACTAAGCGTTGGACGCTTTGCGAGTCTGTACAATTACGCTCTGTTGAGCCAGCAACCGGATACGAGCCTGACCGGAACGATTAAGCGCTTATCGGTCAATCCCGTAAATCAGGATTTCTCGGATGATTTACTGGTGGCTCGCGCGGTAGCCGAATACACAAATCATAATCACTTGGATGCGTTTGGGCTGATGAATCAGCTGGCTGAAAATGATCAGCAGAATGGTTCTACGTATCGATCAATCGCCGGACTTTGGTTTCTGGAGCAGGGACTGAATCGTCGGGCTGCGGAATCATTCGCTTACAATTCGGATACGGCATCGATTTATTACCGGGCGGTGGCGCTGACCAAAGCCAATGAGCTGGCTATTGCGCAGTCGCTCTGGGAAACGGCTTCCAAAAACGATCCGGCGGTGGCTGCGTTGACGCAGGTACTATATGATGAACGGAAGCCGCAGACGGACCTGGAAAAAGCAGTGTACGCCACCTATCGGACAGATGATCTTAATCGGGGCGCTTACTGGGAAACGATTATCGATCCGAACCTGAAAACCGTTTCGGGTGTCGCGCTGGCCAACAATTACCTCGACGATCTGCAATGGCGGAATGCCCAACTGGTTCTATCCGGTCTGCCGGATTCGGACAAGATCACTTCCGTGGCTATGTCCATGCGGACCATCGCTGCCCTGCGGTTGTCGGCTTTTCGGCGTAGTGTCGGTTCGGCGGAAACAATGGCTAAAAAGCCGATACTAGCCAGCTACCAGGCTGAACGTAACTACTGGCTTGGGCAGACATACGAACGAAATCGCCTGTTTGCCAAGGCGAAACAGGCTTATCAGACTGCTGTGCAATTGGCTCCGCTAAACCCTGACATTGTTTCCGCTGCTGCTCAACTTCAGCGACAACAGAAGCAAGCCAGAACAGCCTATGATCTGGTCGTACGAGCGTTGCCCTACAACGAAGACAACGCCGAATTGCTCAAAACCTACGTTAGCCTGAGCCTTGATCTGAGCCTGCGCGATTACGCCGAAAATGGATTGGAAAAGCTCCGGGCCGCTACTACACCCGCCGATTATCAGACGTTTCTGGCAACTTATCAGGAAAAAATGGCGTCAATCGAAAACAGTCGTCAGAAATTTCGTCAATAGGGTAGCTTTGTTTGGTCAAGATCTCGGATATATCGTCGTCCATGATGCGAATCTGACATCGACTAGCGATATTGTTGTTCTTAACCAGATAGACAAACTTACGTTCGAGGCCATTGCTGACGCTGCCCGACTTCATCCACTATGAATATTATTGAAACTCGTGCTATCGCCAGACGCTACGTAATGGGAACTGAAGTTGTCGATGCATTAAAATCCATCACAATCGATATTCAAAAAGGGGAATACGTCGCCTTTATGGGACCGTCTGGGTCTGGTAAATCGACGCTGATGAACATTGTCGGTTGTCTCGATACGCCAACATCCGGTCAATATATTCTGAACAGTCAGGATGTGAGCAGCATGGGCGAAAACGAACTGGCTGAAGTACGTAACAAGGAAATTGGGTTCGTCTTTCAAACGTTCAATCTGCTACCTCGTCAAACCTCACTCGAAAACGTAGCGCTGCCGCTCATTTACGCGGGTTACAACAAAGCCGATCGGACGGAGAAAGCCATGCTGGCTCTCAAAAATGTTGGTCTGGAAAACCGGGCCGGACACCGTCCCAATGAGCTTTCGGGTGGTCAGCGACAACGGGTGGCTGTAGCGCGGGCATTGGTCAATGACCCCAGCATTCTGCTCGCCGATGAACCGACGGGGAACCTCGACACCAAGACGTCCTATGAGATTATGGATCTGTTCGACCAGATTCATAGCAAGGGAAACACCGTAATTATGGTAACGCACGAAGAAGATATTGCCGAATACGCCCATCGGATTATCCGGCTTCGCGACGGCCTGATCGAAACAGACCGGGTAAATACCAACATTCGCAAAGCGCACGCACTAATTCAGTCATTAGAATAAAAGGGTGATCTGAAATCGTGCGCTTCGTGAAATACCTGTTTTAGCTCTACGTCATTAACTGGTTTCTCCCAGAGGCACAAAGAGTACAGAGATAAACTTTGTGCCTCTGTGGGAAAAAACTAACGGGTAGTCATTGCGCTTTATGCTTTCAGATTGATCTTCCGGCCTGTTTCGGCGGCTTGATAGATCGCCTGCAACAAGCGAACATCACGCAGACCTTCGGCGCCGGTAACATGATCCGGGAGTTTTTTATTGTCCAGGAGGTCTTTGCAAACCCCATCCATGTGCGCAGCCTGATGGTTTACAACCGGTTGCTCGATCGGGCCTTTACTCGTCATTCCCTTCAGTGGACCATAACCAAAAGCGGGTGATAGCTCAAACCATCCTTTCTCGCAGGAAGCGCGAAGTCGTTCGATACCCGCTGTATAGCTGGTCGTTGAGTTCGAAACGGCTCCACTCGGAAATTGGAACTGCCAGAACATGGTCTCTTCAACGTCCTTGAATTTGTCGGGTTCGGTTTTAGGCGAAAACTGGGCCGTGACGGAAATTGGCTCTTCGCCCGTAACATAACGGCTGCCCTGAACAGCATAAATGCCCACGTCCATCAACGGTCCACCGCCCGCCATGCTTTTCTTCATACGCCATTGGGTGGGATCGCCGATTCGAAAGCCATCGCTGCTTTCAACGAATTTTATAGGACCAAACACTTTTTCCTGGCCGAGCCGCATCACTTCTTTCGTGAATGGCTCGTAATGGAGCCGGTAGCCGATGGCTAGTTGTTTGTTCGCTTTATTACAGGCGTCGATCATATTTTGACACGCTTTCGGGGTAATTGCCATCGGCTTTTCGCAGATGACATGCTTGCCCGCCTGAGCCGCCCGAATCACGAATTCTTCGTGCATTGAGTTCGGCAGCACGACGTAAACGACATCAATATCTTTATTGTCGGCGATGCGGTCAAACGTTTTGTAGTCGTACACGTTCGCCTGTGGAATGTTGTACTTCTGTTTCCACTCGTCGACCTTCGATGGAGTACCGGTTACAATGCCCGCCAAGCGACAATTCTGTGTTTCCTGCAAAGCGGGTGCCAGCAGATTCTTGCTATAATAACCCAGACCAACCAGGGCAATACCCAGTTTTCGGCCCTGCTGTGAGGGGTCGGATTGAATAGGATTACCAAAAACATCGGTCAGCATGGGTAGTGTCAGAGCCGATGCGCCAATGCCCGCCAGAAAGTTTCGGCGCGAAAGAGAAGTTGCTAGCATGATTGAGTCGATTTTATAGAACTCGTCGTGAAAAGCCAGTTCTGGAACTTATCTACCCAACCGCGAAAGAGCCGCCCCTGTTGAACGAGGGCGGCTCTTTTCGTGACTAAGGCGTATGTTTCTCAGCACTTGACGGGATCAGAACCCGTGTCGTGTCTAAAAAATATATTTGTTTTCCGCAATGAGTGCATCGGCAATCACACGGCGGCTGTTTTTAAGGTTCATCGGCTCAATTTTGGTGAAGCGTTTCAGCCCCATCAGCATACCCCGTAGTTCATCGCCCTCGGCAAACGACGTGATGGCCGCACGACCCGAGTTATTGACTTTCTCAACGGCTTCGTGCAGATAAACCAGTGCCATCTGCTTTTGCAGGTCAACGGCATGCTCCCCTTTAAGGCCAATCAGCTTCTCAACGCGCAGCAGTACCGATTCAGCTACGTAGATTTCAATAGCCATGTCGGCCACATTCATCAGTATTTCCTGCTCTTCGGACAGGTTCATCATGAATTTCTGCACGGCGGCACCAGAAACCATCAACGCTGCCTTTTTCAGGTTCCGAAGTACTTTCTTCTCGGCTACGAAAAGTCCGTCTTCTTCATCCATATTGAAGTCAGGAATAGACATGATTTCTTTGGCTACAGCCATTGCTGGGCCCATCAGATCGAGTTCGCCCTTCATGGCCCGCTTCAACAGCATGTCCACAATAAGCATTCGGTTGATCTCGTTGGTACCTTCGAAAATCCGGTTAATACGGGCGTCTCGGTAAGCGCGATCCATGGGAGCATCGGCCGAATAGCCCATGCCACCGTATATCTGAACCCCTTCATCGACGACGTAATCCAGCACTTCGGATCCGTGGACTTTCATGATCGCACACTCAATGGCAAACTGTTCCAACGCTTTGAGTTTCGCCGGACCATCTTCCATACCCTGGCTTTTCAAATCTTCGATCAGCTCATCGATATTCTGGCCGGCACGGTAACTAGCTGTTTCCGATGCGTAGACCTTCAGGGCCATCTCGGCCAGTTTGTGCTTGATAGCCCCGAACTGTGAAATGGGCGTTTTGAATTGCTTGCGCTCGTTGGCGTACTGTATGGCCTGATTGATCACGCCTTTCGACCCGCCAACGGCTGCAATACCCAATTTGATCCGGCCAATATTCAGAATATTTACCGCTATCTTGAAACCATTGCCCCGTTCAGACAGCAAGTTTTCAACGGGCACTTTTACGTCGTTAAAGAAAATCTGGCGAGTATCGGACCCTTTGATACCCATTTTATGCTCCGGTTCGTTCATCGAAATGCCTTCGAAACCGCGATCAACGATAAAAGCCGACAAGTTCTTATCTAGCTGGCCATTGCCATCGTCAATCTTTGCGAAAACGATATAGACATCAGCGAAACCGCCATTGGTAATCCACATTTTCTGCCCATTCAGGACGTAATGCGTACCGTCTTCGGACAGAGTCGCTTTGGTTTTGCCTGAGTTGGCGTCAGAGCCGGAATCAGGTTCGGTTAGGCAATAGGCCGCTTTCCATTCGCCGGTAGCCAGCTTTGGCAGGTATTTCGATTTCTGCTCGTCGTTGCCGTAATAGACGATCGGTAACGTGCCAATACCCGTGTGTGCCGATAACGCCACTGAAAAGGAGTGACCCGCGCCCGTCACTTCGGCCACCAGCATCGATGTATTAAAATTCATGCCGAAGCCTCCAAACTCTTCGGGTACGGATGTGCCAAGTAAGCCCAGTTCACCCGCTTTGTCCATCAACGACGAAATCAGCTCCGGCGACTTTGCATTATCAATATCATTGAGTCGAGGCCAGATTTCGCGTGCTATAAACTCGCGGCTGCTGGCTGCAATCATCTGTTGCTCTTCGGTAAATTCTTCGGGAATAAAAACGTGTGCCGCTTCAGTTTCTTTGATCAGAAATTCGCCCCCTTTGATGGAAGCTTTAGGTTCTGTCGCAATCATGGTACAAGGGGTTTATTATGCGTGCATACTATTGATTAGACAAAGAACGCATTTTTATTATTAGTATGCAAGCATACTAATAATAAAAAGTAAGGCTTTGCGCTTGTAATGGAGGCAAGATCACTTCTATAATAAATCGCTAATTTCAATCATCACCATAAGTTCAGCAAGTGAGTAAAATCAATGCGCTAATCGTTTTTAAGCCCTATATGGGCTCGGTTCCGCTCGAAAAATTCATCGGCAACAGTAGTAGGCCACTTGGCGAAAAGGATTACATTTACAAGGTCGATACGATAAAAAGCTTGTAATGAGGAAACTAACCCCTCCAGTTGGTGTGGTTGAAACCTGATCGGGCAGTTTTATCGACTTAGACGTGTATCGGCAGGCTTTTATAAATTATATTCGAGGACTTAAAAGAATAAAATGTTACTATTAATGAGGTTTGTATCGTTCTATTCTATGGTTTCGATTGAAATTTCTATTAGGGCCCTCGTTAATTTATCTATTTTACTGTCCTGTATAATCGGATTAGGGCTCCCTGTACGTAGTCAGTCTATTCCTGATGTGCCATACGACATTGATTTTGCCGGCGTTTCGGTTCATCTAACCCAACCCGGTCGATTACAGGTGCAACAGGAGGTACAGCAGCTGTACACGAATCGGGCTGGTATTCAGACCGATATGAATACGCTTCGGCAACTCACACCGCTCTTAAAGCCTCTATTTACCGAAGTTGACCTACCCGACGATTTTCGATATGCCGCGTTACCGTTTACGAATAATGACACAACCGGGTTTTGGGCGTTATCGCAGGCACATGCCCGAGACCTCAAACTTCGTATCGATCAAACGGTCGATGAACGATACCATCCCATCGTAAGCACGGAAGCTGTTTTAGTCAACATTTCTCAACTGCAAAAAACGCAGGGTAATTACGTACTGGCACTGCTACAGTACCTTAAAGGGGAGATAAATCCACCGGCTCCCGAGCGCATCGACCCGTCATATATCCTGCTCAAGCCGAATAGCCCACCGTTGATCTGGAAAATCTTGGCCCGTAAGTTAGTCTTTGAACACGAAGAACCGACCTATCGCCCGTCCGTAAGCTACATGCTGTTCGAGTATCAGAATGGTGAGGGGAAAGCCCTTCAGACTATTGCTGACCGCCTGCGGGTCACCGAAGAACGGGTCAAACCGTTCAACCAATGGCTTAAGACGACGGTTGTGCCGACCGGCAAAGAATACAGCGTATTTGTTCAGGTTACGCCCGATGAGTTCGCGCTTGTTCGCTCAATAGCAGAGTCAGGTATGGAGACGGCTGTCGTTCGCCGGATGGATGTTGGCTTTCCAATACTGACCAAAGTAGACGAGCAGGCTGAAGGATTGCGGGCACTGGCTATTTATTACAAGATCAATAATCGTCGGGGTGTGCAGGCGCAGAATTGCGATAACTTCATTACCCTAGCCTTCTATGGGAATATTACGATCAATGCTTTTCTGAATTTCAACGACTTAAGCATAAATGACATTGCCCGGCCCGGTGAGATTTACTACCTCGAGCGCAAGGCCAAACGCGCCAAAGTGCCGTTTCATGTTGTTCAGAAGAATCAAACCTTACGTGAAGTCGCAAGCATATACGGTGTGCAGTTGAAGTCGCTGCTTCGATTCAATGACATCACGGCTACCCAGCGAGTGCAAACCGGTCGGGTTTTGTGGCTGCAAGCGAAACGACCAGCTAACCGGCCTGCCGAGTACCGGCAGCTACCGGTCGATGAGCAAAAACAATTTACATCGCCAGAACCCGTCATCGCTGAAAAAAAAGGTCTGGAGCCTAGTCCAAGTTCGTTACCGGAGCAAAAGCCAGCAGTGATTACGTCCAGCCCGGTAACTGATAACAAAGCTGCGCTTATTAGCCCCAAAACACCGGATGATAGTTCAGCAAGGTCTTTAGATGAGGATTTACTGGCTGTGAGCGATAGCATCAGTCATGTTGACACGGCGCAGCACGAGGTGATTGAGGCCATTAAACTGCACGTTGTTACCCCTGGTCAGACGTATTTCGCGATTGCCCGCTTATATGGCGTTACAGTCAAGCAGCTTTATACCTGGAATAATTTATCCGAACGCATTCCACTCAAAGTGGGCCAGGAATTGATTATCGATGTTACGGAAAAACAACGCATCGCTCGGGAGAAACAACGGGTCGTGTCGGCTAAGCCAGTTGTTAAGAAGCAGCCGGGGCGGGGCAATCTGGTCAATCTATTTGTCGTTTCCCCCGTAAAAGAGGCTATTTATTACACCGTGAAAGCGGGCCAGACGCTGTATCGTGTCGCTTTGATTAATAAGGTACGGGTGGAAGACCTCATGCGCTGGAACAATCTGCCAAACTACGTCATCGAAATCGGTCAGAAACTGCTGATCCGGAAATGAAAGAAGCCGAACGCGACATTGATCACGTTCGGCTTCTTCTATAGATTGGCTTTAATTCAGTCGTTCGAAGATACCGGCAACACCCTGCCCACCGCCGACGCAGGCAGAAACCATCCCATACTTCTGATCGCGACGACGCATCTCGTTCAGCAGCTGAACCGACAATCGGGCTCCGGTAGAGCCAAGTGCGTGGCCAAGCGCAATCGCTCCGCCATTCGGATTGATTTTACTCTTGTCTAGTCCTAACTCCTGAATAACAGCCAGCGACTGAGCCGCGAATGCTTCGTTTAATTCGATCAGGTCTATGTCATCCTGTTTCAAACCCGCTTTTTGCAGCGCAATCGGAATTGCAGCAACCGGGCCAATACCCATTATCCGGGGTTCGACGCCAGCGGTAGCATACGATACCATACGCGCAATAGGCTGCAAATTCAACTCATTGACCAGCCGCTCCGACATAACGATCACGAAAGCCGCACCATCCGATGTCTGCGACGAATTACCCGCCGTTACCGATCCGCCCGCTGTAAATACTGGCTTCAATTTAGCCAGACCTTCGGCACTCGTATCTTTTCGTGGTCCTTCGTCCTGAGCAACAGTCCATTCGCGATTTTTCTTTTTGCCGCTCTCCGCATCAAAATAAGTTTCGCTCACGTTGATGGGGACAATCTCGTCCGTGAACTTCCCGTCTTTCTGAGCGGCTAATGCTTTCTGATGCGATTCATACGCAAACTCATCCTGAGCATCACGACTTATCTTGAACTGCTGGGCAACCTGCTCAGCCGTCAGGCCCATACCGATGTAATAATCAGGATGTGTTTTAGCGATTTCGTAGTTCAGTGCCGTTTTCCATCCCATCACCGGTACGAGCGACATGGATTCGGTACCACCGGCAATGATGCAATCGGCTAGTCCAGCATGGATCTTCGCCGATGCAATGGCGATTGCTTCCAGTCCCGAGCCACAATACCGGTTGATCGTCATACCCGGCACACTGTTGGGCAGCGATAACAAGGCGATATAGCGGGCAATCTGCATGCCTTGCTCTGCTTCGGGAACCGCGTTTCCAACGATGAGATCTTCAACACGGGCCGGGTCAAAATTGGGAACCTGGCTTATCAAATGCTTGATAACTTCAGCCGCCATATCATCGGGGCGAGTGAAACGGAGACCTCCGCGCGGGGCTTTACCCACGGCAGTACGGTATCCGGCTACAATGTATGCGTCCATAAAACAGACTGTTGATTACTGGTTAAGCAGGAAACTTACTGCAATAACCTAATTTTCGCGGGAAAAATCACAGTCCGAACGAAAATTATTATGCAAGCATACTATATCTGTACGCGTGCGTTTTTCATCATGCAGATGAGCCTCCACAATATGGCTGTAAGACAATAAGCCGTTCAGATAGTAGGAGAAGCGAGCGATATGGTACGTTGCTAGCGAGTTAGCTGCCGTTTGAAGAAAGCAAGCGATTCGAGATACACATCAATATCGTTCGGGTAGTCATGCTTCCCACCCAACACTTTCAGGAGCGTGACTTCGGGCTTCCCTTTTTGCTTATACGTGTATCGTTCGATCGTTTTTCCATCCGAGGGGTCCGTGTCGGGCAATAGCACTTTTGTCGGTTTATTCGTGTAACCCGCCAGCGTAGACCAGTACTGGAACGTCCGATCGGTGGAGCGCACCAGCCCCAAGCTGATGTTATTGGTCAGGACTTCACCACCCATGTATGGATTAACCTTGTCGTCGGTACCGTTGACAATCATAACGGGGATAGGAACCCGTTTTTCGGGACAGTCTAGATTGTTGGTGTCGGGAAGATTGGCGACGAGCGCCGATATGGCCCGAAATTTTTCGGGCATGGTCAAAGCAAGTTTGTAAGCCATATGGCCACCTCCCGACGTTCCCACGGCAAAAATTTGCTTCTGATTGATCGTATATTTATCAGCTAAATAGGTGATCATCTCCCCGAAAAACGTATTTTCATCTATGTTCTCTTTGTTGGCTGCTGAGTTGGCCGTTTTCCGGCATTCATTCCAGTACCGTTTGTAGCCATCCGGATAGACGAGCAGCAGATTTTCGTCATCTACTTTTTCCTCCAGTTTTCGCGCTCCCTCCCGAATGCCAAGTCCATTGCCGCCTGATCCATGCAAGATAAAGATCAGCGTTGCATTGGACTTAGGCGGTTTAATGAAATGAAATGTTCGATAGTGACCATCGACCCGAATAGAATCCGTAAGCAACGGCTCTTGCGCTGATGCGCTGCTTAATCCGAGAAAAGTGAAAAATAAGACGTAGCGAACCATATGATCGTTGTACAAATAGAATTGATCTAACACTCCATGCCGTTGTGCAGAGGCATGTGAAGGGAATAGATAAAGAAGGGAATGATCCAGTTGTTTTACTGGACAGGCAGGCCCCACGTCCATAAAAAAAGCCGCTCAATGAGCGGCTTACTATCAGTATGATCAAAATAACCCCTCAAATCAACGGTTAAAAATGACGGTCACCTGCTTCACGCTTACCGAGCATAACGGCACCGACCATAGCAACCAGAAAGAGCACGGATGCCAGTTCGAAGGGCAGAATATAATCGCTGTACAGCAGGTTGCCCAGGTTTTCAACCAAACCTGTTTTCGCGTTAAATGACGCCGAGTTTACGACTGGCACTTGAGCGCTTTTAGCCCGAAAAATGGTGATGAGCATCACCATCAATAAGCCGCCAACAACCACTGACGCTATTTTGGTTAGGTTCGTTTTCGATTCTTCATCATCTTTCCGCAGATTCAGAAACATGATGGTGAACAGAAACAAGACCATGATTGCACCCGCGTAGACGATAATATTGACCGCTGCCAGAAATTGAGCATTCAATAGAATGTAATGACCTGATAGGCAAAAGAAGGTCGCAATTAGGGCCAGAACGCTGTAAATAGGATTACGAGCCGTTACAACGCCAATGGCACAAAATAAGGTGATACCCGTAAGAATTAGGAACAGGTATCCGGTGGGCGTCAGAGACTTAAAAAAAGTTATAAATTCGGTCATGGTTCAGGTAAATGGAGAACGATGGGTGAGAAAGAACGACTAGGTAGCAGCTCGTGTCAGGCTAGGCTCCGTTGGTGTCGCTTTTACTTCTGAATTGGCGACACGAATATAGCGGTCGTCCATTTTCTCAACGAGCCGTTCCTTTCCGTAAATCACTTCGTCACGCTCCAGAAAAACGGGCACCATTTGATCGTGGCGCAGGTAAACAGCTTGTTTAGGACACGCTTCTTCACACAGACCACAGAAAATGCACCGCAGCATGTTGATCTCATAAACAGCCGCATATTTTTCTTCCCGGTACAGATTTTCTTCACCTTTCTTCCGTTCGGCGGCAACCATCGAGATCGCTTCGGCCGGGCAGGCGACAGCACACAGGCCACAAGCCGTGCACCGTTCGCGACCCTGTTCGTCGCGTTTCAGGATGTGATGGCCCCGGTATATCGGTCCGAGATATTTTTTTACTTCAGGATACTGAATCGTCGGCTTCTTGCGGAAAAAGTGACGGATGGTGATGGCTAGACCACTAACAACGGCTGGTAAGTACATCTTCTCCGCCAGCGTCATTTCCTTATTGCTGACTTGCTTGGAGCGATTTGTTAATTGCATGTTTTGTCCGTTTTCGACGCCTGATCTTCAGCTATTGATCGAGCTGGAAACCAAGCGTCATAAACTGTTAAGACTGTTGTGGAATGACAGCTTGCTTAGGTGTCCGGGCGGTCGATGTTACGGCTAGCACGGTCATTACGATAACAATGAGCCAGGACGCATATTTGAAATCATAAAGCAATCCAGCGCCCGTTAAGACAACGTTCAGAATCGACAGTGGAATGAATGTCTTCCAGCCTAAGTTCATCAATTGATCGTAGCGGAAACGAGGTAATGTCCAGCGAACCCACATGAAGAAGAAGATGAAGAATAAGATCTTGCCGAAGAAAACAACGAATTGGATTGCCGTTGCCACGTTATGCCCGGCTACTGCTCCTAGCGACCCTTCCAAAGCTCCTCCCACTTCGTTCATGAACGGGTAGTGAAAACCGCCGAAATACAAAGAAGAAATAAAGGCTGATGAAACGAACATATTGATGTACTCGGCAAACAGGTAGAAGCCAAGTTTCATCGAGCTATATTCGGTATGATAGCCCCCCACAAGCTCCGTTTCGCACTCCGGAAGATCGAAAGGTGTACGGTTACATTCGGCAAAAGAGCAGGTTAGAAAGATAATAAAGCCCAATGGTTGCGTGAACACATTCCATTCGAAGAAGGTAGCCTGCTCATTAACGATTGCCCGAACGGATAATGAACCAGTCATCATCAGAATCGTGATCATGGATAAGCCCAGCGCAATTTCGTAGCTGATGTTTTGTGAAGCGGCCCGAATCGCGCCCAGCAACGAAAATTTGTTGTTAGAAGCCCAGCCACCCACCATGACGCCATACACACCCAGCGAAACAACGCCGAAAATGTATAATACGCCAATGTTGATCTCGATTGCCTGTACGGGAATGTCGTAGTTGACTTTATCCCAAGCAAACCGGATGCTATCGGCGAATGGAATCACCGCGCTCGACATCAATGCAGTAAGCATCGCCAGGCAAGGCCCTAAAATAAACAGCCATTTGCTGGCCTGCGACGGAATAAAATCTTCTTTGAAGAACATTTTACCCGCATCGGCAATGGGTTGCAACAGCCCCCACGGTCCCGCACGGTTAGGCCCGATGCGGTCTTGCAGGAAGGCGGCCACCTTGCGCTCGGCGTAGGTTGAATAGGTCGCGATGAGAAGCGTTATCCCGAAAATAACCAGAATAATAATTCCCTTAACGATTAATATGGGTAGGTCCATTTTTTGTTTTTCTGTTTACAATTCTTCGGTCTACGACTCAACTCCAAACGGGAGAATGTAAACCACCTGTGAGCAGCTATAAACTAAATCAAGGTTCGGGCTCCATTGCCGATGGTAATTTGGCGAAGCGCTCCGGTGGTAACTGCTGAATCGTCAATTGCGAGGTGTCCCGTTCATCGTGAATGGGCTTGTACTCAGCGGCTGCCAATCGTTGACCAAAGCTTGGTTTGATCGTGTCGGCCCGGTATTTGTTGGCCGAGATGACGGAGCTACGCGAGACTTTTGTTGGTCCTTCAATGGTCCAGTCGCTGGTTTTCTTTTTCTCGAAGCGGCAGGTATTACAAATGAACTCAGTTACTTCATTCCACTCGTTTTTGCG
Source organism: Spirosoma agri (assembly GCF_010747415.1). Lineage (NCBI taxonomy): Bacteria > Pseudomonadati > Bacteroidota > Cytophagia > Cytophagales > Cytophagaceae > Spirosoma > Spirosoma agri. The sequence goes on from NZ_JAAGNZ010000001.1 coordinate 459,425, forward strand.
AGCCGTTACGCGAATTACTTCCTCTCCCCGGTACCAGATCGTCACGTTGCCTGAGCAGGTCGGACAATCGCGGTGTGCATCAACCGGTTTCGTGAACCAGACCCGATTTTTAAACCGGTACGTTTTATCCGTCAGCGCACCAACGGGGCAGACATCGATTACGTTACCCGAAAAATCATTGTCGATTGCCTTCTCGATGTAAGTGCCAATCTCAGACGCATCACCCCGGCCTAATACGCCATGAACGCGTTTTTCGGTAATCTGATCAGCCGTGTACACGCAACGGTAGCACAGAATGCAGCGCGTCATGTGTAGCTGTATGTATGGACCTATATCGTGCTTTTCGAACGTCCGGCGATCCTCTTCGTAGCGCGTTGTAACCTTGCCATGATCGAAAGCGAAATTCTGAAGATCGCATTCGCCAGCCTGATCGCAGACAGGGCAATCAAGCGGGTGGTTCAACAGCAAAAACTCAACAATACCATTGCGAGCATCGAGTACCTGTGGATTCGTCGTATTTTCTACGATCATTCCATCCTGTACGGCGGTTAGACAAGACGCTACCAGTTTAGGCATAGGCCGTGGATCTTTAGCCGAACCCGCAGCTACCCGAACCAGACAGGCCCGGCATTTGCCGCCACTACCTTTCAACGGCTGGTAGTAACACATAGCCGGAGGAGCCACCTCCGGACCGATTTTGCGAGCGGCCTGCAGAATGGTTGTGCCCGGCTCTACCTCTACCTCAATGCCATCGATAGTGACCTTTAACAGTTGCGGCTTTACATCTTCCATATAGTCGTAGTGCGGCCCTGGAGCCGCTCTGTAAATGTTGATTATGGCGGCTAAAAAGCCACACGTTGGTTACACCAATGCCATTTCGCCCCGATAAACAGCGCCGGGTTGGGTTGCTTCCGCAGGATTGTCGATGTGCCACTGGAACTCATCGCGGAAATGCCGAATAGCACTGGCTACGGGCCAGGCGGCAGCATCGCCGAGTGGACAGATCGTATTTCCTTCTATTTTCTTGGCTACGTCTACCAGCAAGTCGATGTCCTGCTGATGGCCATGACCATATTCAATGCGATGTAAAACTTTTTCCATCCAGCCCGTTCCTTCGCGGCAGGGACTGCACTGTCCGCACGATTCATGATGATAGAAACGCGAGAAGTTCCAGGTGTTCCGAACGATACAGGACGTTTCGTCGAATACAATAAAACCGCCGGAGCCAAGCATTGTACCCGTAGCGAAACCACCTTCCGATAGCGATTCGTAACTCATCAGCCGCTTGTCGCCGTTTGCCAGCGTCAGGGCTAGATTCGCTGGTAGAATGGGCACAGACGAACCACCGGCTACCAAGGCTTTGAACTTATGCCCGGTCCGGATGCCACCACACCACTCATCGGCGTAGATGAAATCTTCAACCGGAACACCCAATTCAATTTCATACACACCCGGCTTGTTGATGTGCCCGGACGCTGAAATCAATTTTGTGCCCGTGCTTCGTCCAATGCCAATCGCGGCATATGCATCGCCACCATTATTAACAATCCACGAGGCCGTAGCGATGGACTCAACATTATTAACTACCGTGGGGCACTGATACAGCCCTTTTACAGCCGGGAAGGGGGGTTTATTGCGGGGGTTTCCCCGTTTGCCTTCCAGCGATTCGAGTAAGGCCGTTTCTTCCCCACAGATATAGGCACCACCACCGGGCTGCACGACCAGTTCGAGGTCATAGCCGGTACCCAGAATGTTTTTACCCAGAAAACCTTTCGCCTTTGCTTCGGCAATGGCTTTTTCGAGAATACGGATGACGTACATCAGTTCACCCCGAACGTAGATGAACGATTTGTTCGCGCCCAGCGCAAATGATGACACAATCATTCCCTCAATAAGCAGATGAGGGATATTCTTCATCAGGTAATGGTCTTTGAATGTTCCGGGTTCCGATTCATCGGCATTGCAGACGAGGTAACGGGGAACGCCCTCCGGCTTAGCCAGAAAGCTCCACTTCATACCCATCGGAAAGCCAGCACCACCCCGGCCCCGAACGCCTGCCTTTTTCACTTCCTCAACAATGGCTTCAGGCGTCATCGTTTTCAGTGCTTTCTCAACGGCGGTATAGCCGCCCTGTTTCCGGTAGACGTCGAAAGTTTCGATGCCGGGAACGTTAATATGTTCGGTTAGTATTTTGGTAGCCATGTGTTACTTCGACAACTCGTCAATGATCTCGTCTACGCGCTCGTTGGTCAGATTCATGTAATACTTCTCCCGAACCTGAAACACAGGACCCATGCCGCAGGCTGCCAGACATTCAACCTCTTTGAGCGTAAACCGCCCATCTACCGTTGTTTGTCCTGTATCGACCCCAAGCCGTTGTTTCAGATGGGCCAGTACTTCTTCACCACCCATCAGGCAGCAAGGGCCTGTACGGCAGTATTCGATGACGTGTTTGCCGACCGGATCAATGTGGTACATGGTGTAGAACGTTGCTACTTCATAGACCTCAATGGGCTGAATATCAAGCAACCGGGCCACATAATCCATGCCTTCGGGACTCGTCCAGCCTTCCTGTTCCTGCAATAGGTGGAGCAGGGGCAGTAACGCTGATTTTTGCCGGTCTTCCGGATAGTTGGCAATGATTTCCTGTGCTTTCTCTAAACGTTCTGGGGTAAAAACCACCGTTTTATTTCCAACAGTCGTGCTCATAAATTGAAAACTATAAACCGCTTCGGCGATCCGGCCTGACCTGCCGTGGCCCGACCTGACGCGGCCCGGTGAAAACTGTATTAAGCATCCAACTCACCCGCAATGACATTCATGCTACTCATGATAACGATAGCGTCAGAGAGGGTAAGGCCCTTACACATCTCAGGATAAGCCTGATAGTAGATAAAGCAAGGGCGACGGAAATGGAGTCGATAGGGGGTGCGACCACCATCACTGATCAGGTAGAAACCTAGCTCGCCGTTGCCTCCTTCGACCGCGTGATAAACCTCGCCAGCTGGTGCATCGATCTCACCCATCACAATCTTGAAGTGATAGATCAGCGCTTCCATGTTCTTGTAGACCTCCTGTTTTGGCGGCAGGTAATACTGGGGAGCATCGGCATAATACGAGCCTTCGGGCAGGTTGTCGATCGCCTGCTGAATGATGCGCAGGCTTTGCTTCATTTCCTCATTCCGAACCATGAAACGGTCGTAGGTGTCGCCACTCTGTCCGACAGGAATGTCAAACTCAAAATCCTCGTACGACGAGTATGGGTTCATCACGCGAACGTCATAATCGACGCCCGCTGCCCGCAGGTTTGGTCCTGTAAATCCGTAACTTAGGGCGCGTTCGGCTGAAATCGCTCCGACGTTTACGACGCGATCCATAAAGATCCGGTTGCGGTTGAACAGATTTTCGAACTCGTTCAGCACTTTCGGAAAGCGCACCAGCAGTTCTCTGATCTTACGAATGGCCGTAGGAGAAAGGTCACGCTCCATACCGCCAATACGACCCATATTGGTCGTTAGGCGGGCTCCGCAGATCTCTTCATAGATTTCGTAGATCTCTTCGCGCTCCTGGTAGATATACAAGAAGCCGGTGAAGGCCCCCGTATCAACACCCAGAATGCCATTACAGATAAGGTGATCGGCCAGGCGGGCCAACTCCATCATAATGACACGAATATACTGCGCCCGTTTTGGTATGTCGATACCCAGCAACTTCTCGACCGTCATGTGCCAACCCATGTTGTTGATGGGTGACGAACAGTAGTTCATCCGATCGGTGAGCGTCGTTATCTGATAGAATGGCCGACGCTCGGCAATCTTCTCGAAGGCCCGGTGAATATAGCCGATGGTCTGCTCGCTGGATACGATTTTCTCGCCGTCCATTTGAAGGACGTTTTGAAAAATGCCATGCGTAGCGGGGTGCGTTGGCCCAAGATTGAGCGTCGTTAGTTCGTTGACGTACTGAATCGGCCCCTGTTCGGCAGGCAGATTTTTGTTTGCTATATCGAGATCTTCAGAAATCATTGCTCAAGGAGTAAAAAACCAAAGAATGGACGAGTGTAAAATGAGTCGATATGGTATCGTTCATGTACCCGTACGTTCTTTCGCCCGTATTTATCGTCCAAACAGTGCGTCAATTTTGTCTTCGCGGGTGGCATCTTCCAGCGGATACTCCCGGCGCATAGGGAAATAATCCATCTCTTCCATGTTCAGGATTCGGCGAAGATCGGGATGCCCATCGAAGATGATGCCAAAAAAGTCGAAGGTTTCGCGTTCCATCCAGTTGGCGCTGGCAAAAATAGAACTCGCCGTGGGAATATGAAGATCCTCTCCCGAAAGAAAGACTTTAATGCGCAGGCGGAAATTGTTCGTCAGGCTGTGCAGGTGATAGACTACGCAGAACTCGTTGCCGGCAGAATCCGGATAGTGTATTCCGGTAATGTCCGTTAGAAAACTAATCCGATAAGACGAATGATCGTTTAAATACGTGAGCAGGGGAATGATCGTCTCCCGGGTCGTCGAAAAGGTCAGCAGGTCATACGGATCATCGAAATCACTGACGGCCTCGCCAAATTGGGTTAGTATAGTCTGCGCAACTTCTTCGTTGGTCAGCATCGTCAAATAGTGAATGAGTGAATAAACAACTGAATGATGCCGGGAACAAACTGTCCATGCACTCAGTCGCTGATTTGGTTATTGAATGCTGTACGAGTTCAGCAGTTTCTGATACTCCTCGGTGTTGCGACGACGCAACGACTCGTTCTTTGCCAGTTCCTGAACCTGCATAACTCCGTCAAGAATCTGTTCAGGCCGAGGTGGGCAACCCGGTACGTATACATCAACAGGAATAATCCGGTCAATACCCTGAAGTACGCTGTACGTGTCAAAAATACCACCACTCGATGCACAAGCACCAATGGCAATAACCCAGCGGGGCTCGGCCATTTGCAGATAGACCTGCTTTACGACAGGGCCCATTTTTTTGGCAATTGTTCCGGCAACGAGGAGCATATCGGCCTGGCGGGGTGAGAAGCTCGGACGTTCGGAGCCGAAGCGGGCCAGATCAAACGTTGACGCCATCGTTGACATGAACTCAATGCCGCAGCACGAGGTGGCAAACGGCAATGGCCAGAGCGAATTTGCCCGGGCTAAACCAATAATTTTATCGAATGAAGTAGCGGAAAATCCCGGTCCGTCGTAACTCGCAGGGGCCTCGGCCAGCTTAATGTCAGTTGCCATAAATACGTTGTAGTTGCTTATCAAACAACGAATAAGTAGGTTCTAAAATTCATTTGATGAAGGCTATTCCCACTTTAGAACACCTTTGCGAATGATGTAGTAGAAACCGGCCAGTAACAGGCCCATGAACAGTACCATCTCAATAAAACCGGTCATGCCCAAGCCTTTGAAATTGACGGCCCACGGATACAGAAAAATCACTTCCACATCGAACAGTACGAACAAAATAGCAATCAGAAAGTATTTGATTGATATTGGTGTGCGGGCGTCGCCCTGTGCAGGAATGCCACACTCGAAAGGATCATCCTTTTTTTGACTATTACGCTTGGGGCCGATTGAGTGAGTAACAATCATCGTTGTGACGATGAAGCCCAGAGCTAAACCAAGCTGAATCAGCACCGGCAGATAGTCGGCCGGCAGGTAAGTAGCGTTCATACAGCGAATTGAAAAGTAGTGGCGCAAAGGTAGCGATAAAACCAATAGGCACATTTAGTTACCATTGATCCCTTTGGCCGAACATCTTCCAAAGATACAAAATAACCGTTGTTTTTTCAACAGCCAAGATCGCCCGGCTGCTGCTCATACGGCTTCCAACGAAACGAGGTCTTTTCAGAGAAAAGACCTCGTTTACGGTCAAAAAAGCTGTTGTCAATTACTAACGGGCAACGACAATCCGCCTGGATACATTAAAGCCAGCGGAACGGACGCCTATTATGTACACGCCCTGAGCGAGCCCAGTTAGATTTATCAATTTTCGTTCATCGAAGATCGGGACTGAATAGGAGACCAGTTCCTGTCCGGTCAGCGTATACACAGTAACGAGCGCGTTGGTCAGATTTTCGATGGTCTCAATGGTTACAACGCCGTCGCTTACCGGGTTCGGATACACACTAATGCCGCCTGTTGTCTGATCGAATGTAAACTGCTTTGGTGCGCTAAAGTCGGAATAGCAGGTCAGGCTCGGCGTATTAGCCAGTGCGAACGTAGTTTTGGCACGGGCCGAGTAGCTCCCCGTAACGATAACTTTAACTTCAGCCGTTGTCTGCGGAATCACTTCATTGGCCCGTCTCCAGTCAAACGCGTCATTCTGTCCGCCTGTCGATGCGGGCATGTCAGCCCGTAACGCGTATGTACCGACCTGCTCGACCGTTGGAACCGCTAATTTAGGCCGGACAGTGAGGGTAATGGAGGATGACTGGGCCGATCTACAACCGTAGACGTTGACGCCCTGTACCGAATAGGTGCCGGACGTTTTGAGCGCTATGGTGTTGCTGGTTACACCTGTACTCCACAATGGAACACTACCTGCTGAAGCCACAGCGGTTAATGTAATTGCCGAATCGGCGCAGATCTGTTGTTGGCTTGCCGCCACCTGTCCAGGTTGTGTACTAAGCGAGATCGCGGGAACGGTCGGCTGAATGATTCCCTGTACGTCAATGGGAGGGGACAAATAGGTGTTCCCTGTTCTGTCTTTGAGAATAGCCCGGTAAACACCTGGTCTATTAACGGTGATCGATTGAGCCGTCTGACCCGTGTTCCAAGTGTACGATTTATACAGATCAGGTAGACTAAGTGTCAATGAGCTATTCGTTCCGCAGGCTACCCTCACCGTAGGCGATGGCAATGGCGTCAGCGGGCGTGAGGTGGCAAAGAAAATAGCGTTCAGGCTGTTGAACCAGGCCTGTCCCAACTGCTTTAAGCCATCGCCACCGAAGTGAACATCGCCCTCAAATCGCGGAATCTGAATATTGTCGGTAAAAGGACCGGCAAAAACGTTGTTGTTATACGTATTGATAACATCGTTTTGCGCCTGAATGATCTCCTGGCTTACCTGGCCCATGTTATACGACGACCGCGCCAATACCCAGGCTGGATAGCGGTCGGTGTCGGCACGAGTCTTATTGACTAAATACTGCATGCCATCGTTATATGCTTTTCTTGTTGAATGTAAAGGCACGTTGTCATTTTCACCCTGTTGCCACAAGACGGCCCGCAATCCCTGAAGCGAACAATAATAGCGGAGGGCGATCAGCAAATTGGCGTAGGGCATGCCAGCCGGAAAGTTTTCGTTCGGTGTACCCAGAGCGAATATGTTTTTGGTAACGATACCATCCGAGCTTTCTTTCCAGTTGTTGATAACGGTTGCCTGCCAGGCTGTATTCATAAATAACACCGGGACATTGTATTGTTTAGCGATCAAATCGCCCAAAACGCCCCAGCACCAGGCGCTTTGCCCACGAGGCCCGATGAGTGAGGTTGCACTTAATTGCTGAAACGTTGGTGCTGGTGGATCGGCTAGTGAGTTGGCCGTGCTGTTGTCATACGTAACGCAGTTGACCCGGTCATCGGCTGCTCCAACCGCACCAAAATTCTGGAATCCCTGTGCGTTCGACTGCCCCGTAATGATAAATACTTCGCCGACACCAACCTTACGGATTACATCACTGCCCAGAATCACACCACCCGAAAATACCTGTATTTCCAGTCGGTACCATCCGCCCTGAGCGCGTAATGAGCTTTGAAAGACGCCCCCCTGCGGGTTTCGCTGGATCGTTGCCCACTCGGTACTGATGCCTTGACCGGATGCTTCCGCAACAACCCGCGCCTGTATGCTATCCACGGGCTGGTAATAATTACCCGAAACGTAAATGGTACTTGTATTATCATTCCCTCGCTGAAAAATGGCTCTGCTCTCGGGATACGTAATCTTCACCACCTGATCGGCTGTCTGCGCCTTACCAAGGGGCACAAAAAGCACAGTGACTATAAGAAAGGTGAAAAGATTATAGTACTTTTTCATATGTTGATTTTCTTTTACTCTAAACTACGACAATACAGGTACTGTTCGTAATGCAACAATCAGACCTGACTTTAACTAGGCTACCGTTCAATCATAAAATCCCCGGCAAAATGTGAACCTTGCCGGGGATTTTATGATTGAACGGTAGTTTGAGTAATATATTACAAACCCAGCAGAATTCGTTTGGATTTGTTGAAGCCTGCGGCCTGTACTTGCAGGATATAAACGCCCGGCGGCAGATCGTTCAGCGATAATTGTTTTCGCTCATCCAGTGTACCGACATTCCGAACCAGCACTCGCTGGCCATTTAACGTGTAGACCATGATCGTTGCGTTCGTCAGATTTTCCTGCGTTTCCAAAATGATAATTTTGTTAGGGCTCGGGTTCGGATAAACACTGAGACCATCGAAACTGGGGTCAACAGTAAGCGCATAGGCTACCGAAGGCAACGAAAAGCAGGTGAGCGTATTTGAATAAACGATCGATGAGCGTGCCGTGTAACTTCCGGACGTTCCCGCTTTGATAATAGCCGTTTGGGCGGTTAGAGAATCCGTGCCACGACGCCACAGAAAACGATCCCCATTAGTCGAACTGATGGCTTGCAATGTATAGGTGCCAATCGAATTGATAGTCGGTGCGGGCGGCAGTGCTTTAACATCGACAACGGTAGGCGTCGCAGTTGGTGATATGCATCCGTTCACGTCACGAATCCGCGCGGTATAATTCCCGGCCTGACCCGTGCTGATGCTCCGCGTAGAGTCACCGGTCGACCAAAATACAGTATAAGGCCCTTCGACCGTGAATGTCACCCGATCACCCTGACAAATCATCGGCGACTTATTAGCCAGAATAGTCGGAGCGTTCGGCAATGGATTTACACGAACATTGATAACGGGGGAGAAGGGCGATAAGCAACTGTTCTGATCCCGTGCTTGAACCGCGTAATTGCCTGATTGAGCCACTGTAATAGTTTTGCTGGTCTGCCCGTTCGACCAAACTATGTCGAAGGGTGATGTTGCATTTAACGCTACCGAGTTTCCCGCACAGAAGGTTGTGGCTCCGGCAGCCGCAACGGTCGGTGTGGCAGGCAGTGGATTTACCCGTACATTAACAATATCCGATAATACAGAGGTACAGCCAAATCGGTTTGTCGTTTGTACCGAGTAGTTTCCGGATTGCGTAACGGTCAGGCTTTGAGTAGACTGGCCATTTGTCCAGATGTAAGCGGCATCTGATGGGGCGGATAAGATCACACTGCGGTCTGCGCAAAACGTTGTCGATCCACTCGGCGTTATCGTTGGCTTGGCCGGGACCGGATTGGCCGTAACCTGAATGCTGTTAGAAGCCGCCGATGTACAACCGTTCTGATCCGTTACGGTCAGGCTGTAGGAACCCGATGCGGTTACGGTTATTTGCTTCGCTTTTTGACCGTTGCTCCAGTTGTAAACGACATTATCACTCGCTGTCAGTAAGATGGTGTTGTCGCCCTGACAGAAGGTCGTTGACTTACTATTGGTGATTGTCGGCGTGGCAGGAAGCGGATTAACCGTAAGTTGGAGCGTATTTGATACGAAATCACAACCACTAACATCACGATACCGGACCGCATAAGAGCCGGCTATACTGGCATTAAATACTCTCCCAGAAGCCAGACTCGCACTTGTTGGTTGACTGAGCCAGGTTACATTGTCATAATTCGAGGTCAGTGCTAATGTATTTCCGGCGCAAATTGCCGGTAGCTTGCTATCAACCACGGATGCAGTAGGCGTATCAGATACCCGGACATAGCTGGTAAACTGAGTGTTACCTTTTGCATCCTTTACCTTGGCCCGGTATAGAGCGCCTGGTCCTTTCGTAATACTTTGAGTAGTTTCGCCCGATTCCCATTGAATGGACGAATAGCTTCCATTTACACTAAACGTCAGGTTGTTACCAGCGCAGGCTACCGTAACGGTTGGGGCCAGGGTTGGAGAATTTGGGGTTGAATTCTGGAAAAAAGCGTCTGTGAGGCTGTTGTTCCAGAGAGTCGATACAGAAACTAACCCATTAAAATCGAAGTGAACGCCATCCGGATCGTTGAGCGGAGGACGATTGCGCGGAATTTGAACCGTATCGGTAGCGGGACCGGCAAACACATTTTTGACGCTACTGATCACTTGATTCTGGGCCGCAATTATTCGGCTATTTGATCCGAGTGGATCATAATGCGATGCTCTTGACACCACCCACGATATGTCCCGGCCGAAATCGGATCGGGTTTGATCGATAAGAAACCTCAGATCGGTTACGTAGCTGTCGGTAGTTGTGTTGAATACGTTATCGGCTTCGCCCTGATGCCACAAAATGGCCCGTATGCCAAGCATGTTGCTGTAATATTGCAGCGCGATTTTTAAATTTATATACGGCTGGCGCGCTGGATAAGGTGAACCACCATACCCATAAGCCTGACCACCCGTTGGTGCACTATCGCTCCAGTTGCGAACCGATGTACCGACAAAAGCCGCGTTGAAGAACATGACCGGTACATTCAGCCGGGTCGCTAGGAGGTCACCCAGCCGTCCCCAGCACCAGCTTCCCGTGCCTCGCGGGGCAATGGTAAAACCGGTGCTGTTATCTAAATGGGAGAACTGGGGTACGGGCGGGTCATTGGGGAAACCACCGTCGGGGAAACGGTAGTTTACGCAATTGACCCGGTCGTCGGTTGAGACCGGCGCGTTGTAGTGAACACCCTGTGCGTTGGATTGACCAGCTACAACAAAGACCTCACCGACACCAACACGCTCAATCGTTGTAATGGAGCCAACCTGCTGATCGCCGTTCATACCCCTGACCTGAAGATCATACCAGCCACCAGCTACCGTAATATCTCCGGCAAAAACGCCCCCGGCTGGACTATTCTGTATCGACACCCAGTCTGTCGACGTTCCCTGATTGTTTCGGGCCTGCACCCGAGCCTGAATCTGGGCGACGGAGGCTGTGTAGTACCCCGTAATGCGAAACGTTGCCTGATTGGCTTTGTTCCGTTGAAAGACAGCTCGACTGGTAGGAAATGAGACTTGAATCTGAGCCATCGATAGTGTTGGCAACAGTAGCCATACTGCTAGATAGCAGACCAACGAAACATGTTTCATAGTGCGTACAGATGCGGCCAGGTTGTATGCTAGGCGGCCAGTTTACTAAAATTCAAATCAAATTAGTCTATTCAGATGGTTCAGGGGTCACCGTCAATCGTTCCCAGATGCTGTCTTTTAACTCATCCAGGCCTTGCTGGCTTACCGCTGATATAAATGTTACAGGTAATTTTTTAGGTAGTGTCTCCTTAATACGTTCCAGTTCGGCCTGATCAACCAGATCTGTTTTTGAGATCGTTAGTAGTCGGTCTTTGTCCATCAGTTCCGGATTGTATTCCCGAAGCTCATTCAACAGAGTATTGTATTCCTGCCGAATGTCTTCGCTATCAGCTGGAATTACGAACAAAAGCACCGAGTTCCGCTCAATATGCCGTAGAAACCGCAGGCCAAGCCCTTTCCCCTGTGAAGCACCTTCGATGATACCGGGAATGTCGGCCATAACGAATGATTTGTAGTCTCTATAAGCAACGACCCCTAAATTGGGTACAAGGGTTGTAAACGGGTAGTCCGCAATTTCAGGACGAGCCGCCGATAGTACCGATAGGAGGGTCGATTTTCCCGCATTCGGAAACCCAACCAGACCGACATCGGCCAGCAGTTTTAATTCCAGCACCACCCACTCTTCGATACCTGGTTCACCAGGCTGAGCATAATGGGGGGCCTGTTGAGTAGGTGTCTTAAAATGATCATTGCCTAAACCTCCTCTACCGCCTGGAAATAGAATGATTTCCTGATTCTCGGCTGTAATCTCCGCCAGTTGCTCGCCGGTATCCGGGTTTCGGGCAATGGTACCGAGAGGAACTTCCAAAATAACGTCCTCGCCCTGTGCTCCACTACGTCGCCCACCTTCGCCCGCCACACCGCTTTCCGCTTTTATGTGTTTGCGGTATTTTAGATGGAGCAATGTCCAGAGTTGCGGGTTACCTCTTAAAATAATATGCCCCCCCCGTCCGCCATCACCGCCATCCGGTCCGCCTTTTGGCGTGTGTTTCTCGCGACGGAAGTGAACCGACCCTGCTCCGCCAGCACCCGACCGACAATTTATTTTTACGTAATCAATAAAGTTAGATGAAGCCATATGTTATATACTACGCCAGTTTTACCGCACGGGTATAGTCTGGATTAGTAACGAAAATTAACCAACGGCCTGCGCAATCTTACTACATATAAGATCGAAGATCGTCTCAATATCACCGATACCGTCGATGGCGGCAAATTTGTCTTGTTTGCTGTAATAGTCTGCTACAGGTGCAGTCTTCTCATTATATTCTTTAACACGTCGACGAATAAGTTCTTCGTTTTGATCGTCAGGACGGCCCGATGTTTGGCCGCGTACCAACAAACGTCGGGTTAGCTCTTCATCATCGACAACTAAAGCAATCATTGTGGTGATCTGCGTGTCGTGTTGGTGAAGTAGCTGGTCCAGGGCTTCTGCTTGTGGAACTGTACGGGGAAAGCCGTCAAAAATGAAACCGGCGGCAGTCTGATTCTCGTGTAGTTTGTGCTGGATCATGCCAATGACGACCTCGTCGGGCACTAGCAGACCCTGATCCATTAATTGTTTTGCCTTGATCCCTAACTCAGTGCCGGCAGCAATTTGGGAACGTAACAGATCGCCTGTGGATAAATGAACTAGGTTGTATCTACGAATTAATTTCTCGCTCTGAGTTCCTTTGCCCGCCCCTGGAGGGCCAAACAGTACAAGGTTAAGCATACGGCTTTCGTAAGGTGGTATCGTCTGGGTAAAAATTTGCGCCCGCAAAGTTACGATTCCACCCGTAAAATAATACAGGAACTCGTAACGGCATCTATGTTTTTATTTACTGGAAATCAAAGCAAAAGCGCCGACCACTGGCCGGCGCTTTTGCTTTGATTTATATTCAGTACCGTCAATTACCGGCTGTACTCTTCTTCGCAGGTGATTTAGGGGCTGTTTTTCCGGCTGGTTTTGTTGGTGCAGGTGTTTCTTTAGGACCTGCCAGCGCTTTCTTCACGCTCTCATCGTTTGGATCGATAGCCAACACTTTCTCGAAGTATTCTTTCGCCTTCGCGTCGTCCTTCTTCAAGATGCTAAATCCTGCCAGTGCCTTGTACGATGTAACCAAGTACTTTTTGTAATCGGTTTTGTCTGACGAATCTGGAGCCATAGCCTGCTCGATGAATTTTTCATAAAGTGGACCAGCTTGACTCGCAGCCTTTTCTTTGTCGTTAGGATAAGCGTAGTAGTTAGCCCCGGCACGATAGTAGTAAGCTAACGGATACTTCTTGCCATCTGCTTCAATCCGTTGTGCCATTTGAGCAAAAGCCGAGTCAGCACGCAAATAATATTGCTGTTTTACAACACGAATCTGCGCGGTATCCATTGGCGCAGCCGAGCTATCACGTCCAACCCGTGGCGCGTATTGATAGTTGGCTAGACCTAACCACAGGAAGTCATTGTTTTGTGGCTTCTTGTCGTTTGCAATTGTTTTCGCGTAATACTGAGACGCTCTGTCATACCGCTTCGTCTTGTAATACTTCTCGCCAATCTCACGGTACAAATTCTCCGTGGTATCTTGTGGAGCCGCCTTTTCTAAATTGGCAACGCTCAATGAGTCACCTTCCGGTGTTCCAAGCTGGCCGTATGCCCGACCCAAATATTTGTAATCGTCATAGATTACTTTCTGAGGAGCGGTCGAAATGAAGCGATTCAGTGACTCAACTGATTCCTGATTTTTACCAAGAGCCGAGTAAGCCCAGCCGTACATCCGATCGATGATTGGGTTGTTGATTTTCCCTTTCAACTGATCGAGGTACGCAATAGCACCCTGATAGTCCTGAGCCAGAAATTTGTAGCGCGCTACATCAAGTAATTGCTCTGGATCGGTTGTACCACTCTTCTGAACGTACAATTCGTAGTTCGTAGCCGCGGCCTTGTATGCCCGTGAGTTCGCGAGCGCATCAGCGTAAGCCCGGTAAGTCGGCGCAAATTCCGGATCGTTCTGAATGGCTAATTTGAAATACTCCTGCGCTTTGGTATAGTTCTTACCACGTAGGTAAAGACGACCGATCTTGTAGTTCGCTTCAGCCAGATTTGGCGAAATCGTCAATGCATTCTCATATTTGGAAATTGCATTACCACCGTCGTTTTTCAGGAAGTACGCATCGCCCAGCAACATTTCGATCTCGGCGTTTTCGTTCTTCTTATCTTTCTCATCGGCAATGGTCAGCAGGCGTATCGCTTCCGCTGGATCGTTTGTTTCTTCCAGCGTGTACATTTCACCTGCCCGCAGCAACACGTTCTGGTCTTTGCTTTTGGTGGAATTAACCGCATTATCGATCAGCGTTTTCGCGCCGGCACGATCTTTCTTGGCCAGTGCTACACCTGCAAGGCCAACGTTGTTCAGTTGGTTTTTTCCATCAGCGGCTACCCCTTTCTCAAACGCTGCCTTAGCCTTATCGACTTGGCCGCTTCTCAGGTAATAATAGCCTAGGTAAAATTGATTGTCAGCCGATGGCGAGCTAGTCGCTAACTGCGTTAGCGTTTGGCCTGCTTTCGCAAATCGCTCAGCCTCCACGTCTTTGAGTGCCGTTTGGACGTCCTGCGCCATTAGTGGAGCAGTCATTGCAGTCCCCACGAACAGGATGGTCAACAGCGATTTTCTCTGGTTGTTCATCATGTATTTCAGGTTGGAAAATTAGAAAAAAGGTTTTGTGAGTATAAAACAATTAGCAAAACTAAAAAATTGCGTTTAAATCAAAAAACTTGATTTTACGTTTGTGAGTTTACGGATCTGCCAAATACTTCTTATTTGCATATAACTACGCAAATAGGTAGTTTGTATGTGAAATCTATTATTTTTTTTAGACTTTATTGAACGACTCGTGTAACATGGTAGTAATATACATGCCTGACCCTTAGCTCATAACGCAAGTTGTCAGGGACATGCTATTGTTTCCTCAGGTTAATCTCTCTATTGTACTTTACTGACGGCCAGAGCCCAAGTTTATAGATGATCAGTGAGCCAGCGTCCCGCATTACATAGTTCACCAGTCCGCCACCCAGTCCCGGATGTGCTTCACGACTTAAGACATAAACGGGTCTCCGAAGCGGGTATCGCTGCATGCCCAGATCCTCCTGAAAAGGCTGAAAGTAATCAGCCCGACTGGCTGGATTTTCCTTCGCGGAGACGCCGACAACGCGTAAATCTTTTGAGAGTTCAGTTGTGAGCGGTTCATCGCCATCGCTGATCCAGTTCACGCCGATAAAGCCCAGTGTTGATGGATTCGTTCTGACAAAATCAATAACCTCCCGATTGGATTTAGCCGTAAAGATTCGAAGACCTTTAACGTCCGTAATGCCGAACGTGTGTAATATAAAGTCTATGTTGCTGGAGTTGTTGTTATCGAATACCAACGTAATAGGACTCGACTGATTACCCCCTTTCAACTGTGACCATTGCGTGAGTTTTCCGGTGAAGATGCCTTTCAGCTCACTCATCGTTACTAAGCTATCAGTGTTGGCTTTGTTGATCAGAAGTGCCACACCATCGGTAGCGAGTTTGGTTACAGACCCCACAATTTTCCGTTTGTCTAAGACGGCTTTCTCACTGGGGCTTAACTTCCGGGTCGTAAAGGCAATCCGGGCGCTGTCTTTGAGCATAAGGTTGATAGCCTCTTGCTCAGGTGCATAAATCACTCTAAAGTGAGCATCGGGATAGATACCCGAGTAAGCCGACGTTAGCTGGGTGACGAGAGGCCGGAATGATTCATCAGCAGCGATCACGATTGATCCTCTGGACGGACTGTCGAGCGCTGGTTTTCCACCATCACAACCCAGCAGCCCAATCAGAAGAACGATGCCGCAAATCCCTGATCTAATCATTTTCTCGAAAAGCCTGATAGGACCGATATGACCGGAAACTTCCATAAACCAAGAGCAGTATTGCTAACCCGTATCGAAAGAATCCCGATTCAGGGAAGACGCCAAAAGACTGAGAGGAGGCTATCAGTGCGATGCCTCCTCCCAAGTATGCCAGTGAAGCTAGTACTGAAATGAATAGTGTTAGCTTCGCTGGACCTCGATTTTGTCCGCGCATAGATAACTTATTCCAGCGTGAAGTTGATCGGTAGGTTGTACTTAACACGAACCGGACGACCAGACTGTTTGCCAGGACGCCATTTAGGCATACCTTTCACTACGCGTTGTGCTTCTTCATCTGTACCGAAGCCAAGACCTTTCAACACAGCTACATCCTGAATACTTCCGTCGGTGTTAACGACGAAGCTTACGAACACACGTCCTGAGACGTTAGCCCGTTGGGCAGCAGCTGGATACCGAAGGTTTTTCTGTAGGTATTGTCCCAAAGCAGCCATACCGCCGGTAAATTCTGGCTGTTGCTCAACCACCGTAAAGATTTCTTCCTCTTTAGGGGCCGCTTCAACAGCAGCTTCTACCTTCGTAGGGGCAGCCGACGCTTCAGGAGCCGCAATTACTTCCTCTGCATTCGGATCACCTTCCTGCGTTTTTTCAGCCGCTACCGCTTCTTTGAGCTCTTCAACGGCTGGTGGCGGTGTTTCTTCAGGAACTTCCTCATCTGGTTTTACCTCGGGAGGCAAGAACTTCACCGTATTCACCTTCGGCATTTCGACCGGTGGTGGTGGTGGCGGTGGCGGTTCGTTCGGGTCAATCGGCGGTGGTGGGAGTTTCATCAAATCCACCTCAACCATTGCTTGTTCTTCTGCTTCCGGCGTTAAAGCGGTAATGATGGTTGGCGTAAGAACACCAAGTGTAAACAAGATACCACCAATTATTAGGGCGCGGGTAACGGTCTTTGGGTATGTTTTCCGCAGATCGTAGGCACCATATGCTTTGTTCCGGTTGGCAAACACGATATCATCGAGCGTTGCCTGGGATTCTAATTCTGCCATGGTGCTATGCGTCTAATTTTACTTTGTCTTTGAGAAGTTTCTTCTCGTCCGGAGTTAACTGATCCACGAGAGCGTAACGCTTTAGTTTCGTGATGGCCATTTCATCCAGAACGTCAACCATGTTCTTGTAGGTCGACTGTTTTGTGGGCTTGATAACCACGACAAACTTTTCGCCACCTACTTTTTTGACATTCTCCTGAAGAGCCTGCCGAAACTCGTAGCCATAGCCAACGGTTTTTACTTCGGGATCTTCGTTCGCAGCTTTACCAAAGATGTAGTAAGCTTTGTTGTCTTTTCCCAAAAAGACCGTCATTACGTTAGATGCCTTGATTGGCTCCGTTTCTTCCTGTTTTGTTTTGTCCGGCACGTTGAGCGTCATCGAAGATGGTTTGCTCAGGGTGGTGGCCAAGATGAAAAAGGTGATCAGAAGGAATCCTAAGTCTACCATCGGGGTCATATCTACCCGAGTCGATGCTTTCTTGGACCGTACCTTACCACCATCATGCTTACCACCACCACCACCGGTGTTAATTTCTGCCATGAGTTTGTCTGGTTTTAGTTTTTAGCGTAGCCTTCTAAGCGTAGAAGTAGTACCTGCCAAAAACTATAAGCTGAATTAATCTGCTTTCCAACCAGCTGGGGGAGCTTCTGTTCCCGTGATCAGGTTGAATTTGTTAATATTCTGCGCTTGTAGCGTAGCCAGTACGTTCTTGAACTCGGGGAATTTAGCGAGGTTGTCGCCTTTCAGCGCAATCCGGAGTCCGTTGTTGGCCTTACGGGCGTTGAACACCCAGTCTTTCAGTTCGTTCGTTGGTGCTGCTCCCGTCGAATCCGTTGGAATGCCTGGTTGTTTCACCTTACCCTGTTGTTCTTTTGGAAGGCTCAGGTACGACTTCAACTGGTTGATCGGTAAACCAAAGTTCGACATCAGCGAGAACTCTTTCATCTCGTTGGGTGTGAACGTGATCCCTTTCGCTGCTGCAATATTTTCCAGCATAGAAATGCGATTCTGCGCATTGTCGATACCGAAATAGACTTTGCCGTCCCGACCAAGACCAATGGTCATGATATCTCTATCGGGAACTTTAATGCCGGAAATCGACGATGGAGTTTCAATTGCTGCTGCATCCTGCGACCGGAACTGGGCTGTAAGAATAAAGAACGTAAGCAACAGAAACGCCACATCAGTCATTGCCGTCATGTCCACCGAAGAACTGGCACGTTTAATTTTAACTGCTGGCATGAGTTATTTTGTTTCTACCTGCCCGACGTGCGTCGGGCAGGTGGTTTGGATATACAATCTCGACTAATAGTGAGCAGCAAAATTCTGCTGAATGCTCAATCCAATTTCATCGATGTTGTAAGTCAGAACGTCAATCCGGCTAGTGAAGTAGCTATACATGATCGTTGCGATAGCTGCTGTACCGATACCCAAAGCCGTGTTTACAAGGGCCTCAGAGATACCTGTAGATAGAGCACCTGTATCAGGCTGGCCAGTAGCACCCATGGCTGCGAAGGCACGGATCATACCAAGTACCGTTCCAAGCAGGGCGATCAGCGTCGAAACCGAAGCCAGCGTAGCGATGATCGTCAGGTTTTTTTCCAGCATTGGCAATTCAAGCGTAGTAGCTTCTTCCACTTCCTTTTGCAGAGCTACCAACTTCTGTTCTTTGTCAAGCTGCGTATCGGTAGCCAACTGCTGATATTTAACCAGCGCTGTTTTAACAACGTTACCGATCGAACCTTTTTGCTTGTCACACGCCTGGATGGCAGCTGCCACGTCGTTGCGGTCAAGCGAAGCTTTCACTTTCTGAACGAAATCATCAATCGAACCGGTACCCGTCGCCCGACCAATGGTGATAAAGCGTTCGATCGAGAACACCAACACCGTTAAGAAACAGGTAAAGAGAATTGGCACGATGAATCCACCTTTGTAAACGGTACCGAAGTAATCGCCTGGTAGTGGTTCTTTCGTGTTGTCACCTTCCTGGAAGTGGCTGCCATCACCGAAGACGAACATGTACGTCAGGATACCGATCAGCAGCAGAACAGGAATTACGAACGCGGGGTTTAAACCACCTGACTTCTTTTTGGGTGCCGCTGCCTTGGCTGGTGCTGGAGAAGGAGTTTGTGTTTTCATTGGAACTGGACTGTAGGGTTAAATTTGAAAGTTGGTTTGCCCGGTAAAAAAAGCAAAAAAATTAGACTCTTTTGGTTTGTTCAGTTAAAAATTTGAGTGAAAGCCGTCTAAACCTTTACAAAACTATGGTTTTTCCGACGAATACAACGCAAACGTATTAGCCAAATTTTATTTGCTTATACTAATCCATCAATAAGTACTTATCGGCCTCTTGCAATGTCATACATGTACTTTACTAATGTGTAAACCGGTAAAACCTTGTTTCTCAAGCATCCAATATTGAGCGTTTCCAAGAGAAGTGGGTCAACGGACAGGTTTCAGGAGGGGCTTTGTTCATAAAATAATTGTTAAGGTTGCTTCAGGAAATAAGAGACTAGTATCTCTCTGTGTCTACTAGATGCAATTGATTCCCGGAATGCATACGGGTAAAAATATTTTTTTTGTCCTAGAAAAAACCAGAAGAGTTACCAAATCGTATATAACAAAATAATTGACATAAATCAATTAGATTTTGTACTATAAGAACCCGAGAGTAAATCGATTATCAAAAAAAGGTAAAGTTCCTCTGGCATTGAAGGTAATATTCTGTGTCAACAACCAGCTTTTTTAACGCCATGTTGTACCTGTATAAATTCCGTACAGCAAGTATTGTCGCCACCTGGGGGGTAACATCCATCGACTTTTTTCAGCGATTTGTCAGCGTTTCTCAAGGTTGGCTCTTTGCCGGATGGATTCTCTTTACCATTTTGTTAATAATGGCTGCATTGACCTGTGGAGCTATGACCGCTCACGCATTGCTATCGCTGTGGCAGGGTACGCCGTTCATCAAAGATCTTGTTGACGACGAACCACAGCCTGCTATTTAACTGTGAACGTTGGCCAATTCATTGCTGATCTAACAAAGAGTAACGTTTCGGCTAGTTTTCTGCTACACAATATCCAGTAAGCCTCACAGTAGTGAGCGGCTCATCCCACAAAAGCTCGTCCTTGAGCGCTGATTGACTTATACCTTACCAAAATTACCGTGATAGTAAGGTGCCTCAACACGTCTGTTAGTGCTCTTCTCAATAAAAAGTAAAAACTATCTGAGTTTGGCTTGGCCAGGCTTCGACTTGGCCTTGGTGACTAGGTGTACGGGCGAATCTAGCGCTTTGCTCTGCCTGTTTGCGAATCAATTTTCTGCTCCGAATTGAATGGTAAAGCACTAGTGTGTAGCACATCCGAAAAAAACAGCCACTTACAGAGTTTGTAAGTGGCTGTCGATTACTGTCGGGAAGGCGGGATTCGAACCCACGACCTCTTGCACCCCATGCAAGCACGCTACCGGACTGCGCTACATCCCGAATTGGATTGCAAAGGTAGTGAAGAGTAAAGAATGAACAATGAAGAATATCGAAAATTTGTGCTCTTCATCATTCAACCTTCACTCTCCACCTGTTAGTTAGTTCTTCCCACTTCCTTGAGTAGCGGGTGGCGTGCTCGCCCGACGCTGTTGCTGCATTGGGTTAGGCCCCTGTGGACCAAAGCGCTGCTGTTGTTTGAACAGCTGGAAACGTGTCGGATTGGCCATACGCGGGAACGCGTTATTTTCCGTATCGATGTCAGCAATTTCCTGGTAAGGATCGAGAACCCATTGCGTCACCTTCTTCTGCGTCGCGATGACCTTTTTGATTGATACATCATTGAAGCGCCAGATTTCGGCGGGGAAACGGGCTACCGAATCAGTACCATCTTCGAACTGCATACGCACGATGACCGGCATTGGTATACCGCCTTTATTCTTCAAAGACAGGGTGTAGAAGTTCGTGCCAGCGGCTGTCTCCAACGATTTGCGTTCGTCGGCGCTCAATGTGGCCAGATAATCCTGATACTTCTTTTTGTCGGCATCCGTAACAGCGTATGGGTCGTAGCTGTTGTAAAAATCGTTCATAGACGAATCCTTCGCAACAACCGTTTCGGCCTTTGTGGCGGCATCCCGCTGCTTGCTGATGGTGCCAGCCCGACGTTGTGCTTCAGCTTTGGCAGCCGCTTTGGTTGCTACCGGATCGCCTGAATCGACTTTGAACCAGTCTACTTCTACCAGATCCTGATCAACGGGTTCAACACCATAGAACCAGCCTTTCCAGAACCAGTCCAGATCAACGCCCGAGGCATCTTCCAGAGTGCGGAAGAAATCGGCAGGTTCGGGCGATTTGAAGGCCCAGCGACGGGCGTACTCTTTGAAGGCATAATCGAACAGCTCGCGACCCATAACTGTCTCACGGAGGATATTCAACGCTGTAGCGGGTTTCGCGTAGGCATTTGGTCCGAGGCTGATCACGTTATCGGATGAGGTCATGATGGGCGACAGCACCGACTTGTCCGATTTCATATAATCGACAATGTACTGGGGTTCACCCCGACGGCTTGGGAAGTTATAATCCCACTCTTTTTCCGCGAGATACTGGCAGAAGGTATTCAGGCCCTCATCCATCCAGGTCCACTGGCGCTCATCGGAGTTGACGATCATCGGGAAGAAGTTGTGGCCCACTTCGTGAATGATTACACCGATCATACCTGCTTTGGTTTGCTCCGAGTAAGTACCATCGGCTTCCGGACGGCCACCGTTGAACGAAATCATGGGGTATTCCATACCGCCACCAGCCGTTGCGTGGCAGGAGATTGCTACTGGATACGGGTATTTGATGGTCCGGTTACCGTACGATTTCAGCGTGTGCTCAACAACACGGGTTGAGTATTGTCCCCAAAGTGGGTTACCCTCTTTGGAAAAGAACGACATGCTCCAGATCTTGTGTCCATCGCCGTATACATCCGTCTGCATGGCGTCCCAGATGAATTTACGGCTGCTTGCAAAAGCAAAGTCACGGACGTTTTTTGCATCATAAACCCAGGTTTTCTTTGTTTTTGTGTCACCTGGTTTAGCTTTCTCGGCGGCTTCCGCTTCGGCTTGTGTGACAATAACCACCGGATTTTTGGATGTAGACGCCTGCGCCATGCGTTTCTGCTGCGTGGCCGAAAGTACTTGCTTGTAATTCAGACACTCGCCGGTTGCACCAACCACGTGATCGCTCGGTACGGTGATGGCCACTTTGTAATTTCC
The DNA here is from genome assembly GCF_010747415.1 of Spirosoma agri. Lineage (NCBI taxonomy): Bacteria > Pseudomonadati > Bacteroidota > Cytophagia > Cytophagales > Cytophagaceae > Spirosoma > Spirosoma agri. Next base: position 481,743 of record NZ_JAAGNZ010000001.1, read on the forward strand.
GAAAATGAGCGTGAACTCACCCTGACCCAGAAACTGCTTGTTTTGCCAGCCATTTACGTCGTTGTAAGCGCACAAACGGGGAAACCAGTGGGCAATGAAGTAATTGTAGTTGCCATCTTTGGCGAAAAACTCCATACCACTCCGACCGTAGTATTCGGTGATGAAGTAGTTCCAGTCTACATTGAACGAGTAGCTGCCACCCGCCTTCAACGGAGTTGGCAGGTCAACCCGCATCATCGTCTGGTTGATCGTGTACTGAAGGGCTTTGCCCGACTTCGAATCCTTAACGGATAGAATTTTATACCCGTACTTATCCGAAGCTTGCTGGCTGCTACGCTCGCGAACCGATGTTAGGTTTTGCAGCTGGGCAAAGCTCATGCCGCTTTCGTTGACCCCACCCGTGCGGGTCACGCTACCTGTGGAACCCTTAGCGAACAGATTCTGATCGAGTTGAAGCCAGATAAACGGTAGGTCGTCCGTCGAATTGTTATGATACGTGACTGTTTCCGTACCGATAATTTTCTGGTTGGCATCATCAAGTTCAACCTTGATGTCGTAGTCGGCGCGGTTTTGAAAATAGTCTTTTCCCGGAGCACCCGAAGCCGTCCGGAAGGTGTTGGGCGTGGGCAGCATGGGTCCCATCTGCTCAAAACGCGTATTGGCGTTTTGGGTTGGAGCCGCTGGTGCCTGAGCCAGTAACGTGGCCGACCAAAGGGTCAGACCAGCCAGTAACACTGTTTTTCTCATGGTTGATTGGAAGTTGAATGCTTGGTTAGTTTCGGCCAGTACCCTGTTTGGCGGGCGACGACTGGCGTTGTTGCTGCATTGGATTTGGTCCGGCGGCTGCTCCCCGGCCCTGTTGCTTGAACAACTGGAATCGAGTAGGCTGGGCAACAGGCGGGAACGAGTTGTCTTCGGTATTGATGTCGGCAATTTCGTAGAACGGATCAAGTGTCCATTGCTTTACCTTTTTCGATGTGGTAATCACTTTCTTGATCGACACATCGTTGAAACGCCAGATTTCGGCGGGGAAGCGGGCTACCGAATCGGTGCCATCTTCAAACTGCATCCGCACGATAACCGGCATAGGAATACCACCTTTGTTCTTCAGCGATATCGTATAAAAATTCGTGCCTGCTTCAGCCAGCAACCGTTCCTCGGTGGTCAGTGAAGCCAGATAATCCTGGTATTTTTTGCGATCTTCTTCCGTAACGGCATAGGGGTCGTAGCGATTGTAGAAGTCACGCATGGTGCTGTCCTGCGACACTACGGTTTCGTCTTTGCTCAAGGCATCACGCTGTTTGCTGATGGTATTCAGGCGCTGTTGAGCCGCTTTCCGGGCTTCGGCTTTGGTTATGTCCGGATTCTGCGAGTTGGGCTGAAACCAGTCTACCTTCACCAACGACTGATCAACGGGCTGAACGCCGAAGAACCAGCCTTTCCAGAACCAGTCCAGATCAACGCCCGAGGCATCTTCCAGGGTACGGAAGAAATCGGCAGGTTCAGGCGATTTAAAGGCCCAGCGACGGGCGTACTCCTTAAAGGCGTAATCGAACAACTCGCGACCCATAACCGTTTCGCGCAGAATGTTGAGCGCCGTAGCGGGTTTAGTGTAGGCATTTGGACCGAAGGTGCCCGGCAAAATATTATCCGAGCTGCTCATGATGGGAACCTGCTGGCTCGAATCGAGCTGCATGTAGGGAACAATGTATTGTGGATCAATACCGTGGGCGGGGAAGTTGGCATCCCATTCGAGACAGGCCAGGCCTTCGAGGAAGCTGTTCAGCCCTTCGTCCATCCATGACCATTGACGCTCGTCGGAATTGACGATCATGGGAAAGAAATTGTGGCCGACTTCGTGGATGACAACCGATATAAGAAAGTTCTTCGTACCCACCGAATAAGTACCGTCGGCTTCCGGACGGGCACCGTTGAAGCTCATCATCGGATATTCCATACCCCCAATCGGGCCGTGAACGGAATAGGCTACCGGATACGGATAGGCAATGGTTCGGCGGGAGTACGACTTCAGCGTGTGCGCCACAAGTCGGGTCGAATACTGGCCCCACAGTGGATTTGCTTCTTTGGGGTAGAGCGACATGGCCCATACGCGTTTTCCTTCGACGGTTGGTTGCAGCGCATCCCAGATAAACTTCCGGCTGCTAGCGAAGGCGAAATCGCGGACGTTTTTTGCATCATAAATCCAGGTCTTTGTTCCTTTCACGTCGCCCGGCTTTGCTTTCTCGGCGGCTTCCGCGTCGGCTTGCGTAACGATCTGTACTGGATTTTCGCCGGGTTTATCACCCCGAACTTTAGCTTCGTTCCATCGTTTCTGCTGCGTAGCGGTCAACACCTGCGCCGGGTTTTGCAGCTCGCCCGTTGCGCCAACAATGTGATCGCTTGGTGCGGTGATGGCCACTTTGTAATTTCCGAAAATGAGCGTGAACTCACCCTGACCCAGAAACTGTTTGTTCTGCCAGCCATTTACGTCATTGTAAGCACACAGGCGCGGAAACCACTGCGCCATCTCATAGATGTAATTGCCATCTTTCGGGAAAAACTCGTAACCCGACCGGCCACCGACCGTTTTGGCATCAATGATCTTAAAATTCCAGTCGATCGTAAAGGTTACTGACTTGCCGGGCGAAACAGCCTGTGGCAAATCGATGCGCATCATCGTCTGATTGATCGTGTATTTGAGCGCTTTACCCGATTGATCACGTACGGACGTGATCTTGTGCCCGTAATCTTTACCGGCCAGCGCCGAATTGGGGTCGATCTGTCGCATGGATGCACCCCGATCGGCGTTGATGCTATTCGTCTTCGCAACATTGCCAATCGCATCGGGCTTGAACAGGTTCTGATCCAGCTGTAGCCACAGATACGGGAGCGCGTCGGCGGAGTTGTTGTGGTAGGTTATGGCTTCAGAGGCTGTTATTTTCTGGTTGATATCATCCAGCGTGACTTTGATATCGTAATCAGCGCGGTTCTGAAAATAATCTTTTCCAGGGGCACCCGAGGCCGTCCGGAAGGTGTTGGGCGTAGGTAAAACAGGGCCGAGTTGCTCAAAGCGCGTGTTGGCATGTTGCGTCGACGGGGCTGGCGCTTGTGCATGAGCAGACCATGTAGAGATGGCTACACTCGCTATCAGCAAAATTATCTTTTGCATAAAATGGCTTGTAGTTGTTGATAAGAGGGGTAAAACTACAAAAAAAAGAGGTTAGCCATCCTGTATTTTGATGAGAATGATAAACCCGGGGAGGAACGGTAAACACTGGTTTATCAACGCACTCAATTACTCGCTCGCCATGATCAGCGATAACGCCATACCGGCCACGATTCCGGATACGATGAGTGTCCAGCGGAGTCGGCTGGCGCGAAGGATGTCCAGAACAACATACGCCAGTCCCATGATAAGACTGACGATTACTAACTGACCGATTTCCAGCCCGATATTAAAGGCCAGCAAGGGCTTTACGATAGTGGCTTCCCGACCCAGCAGGCTGCGTAAGTAGTTGGAAAAACCCATGCCGTGAATCAGCCCGAAGGCCAATGCCAGACCATATCGCCAGGTACGGCCCTGCTTTCTGGCGGGAGACTGCGACCGAAAGGTAGGTTCCTTAAAAAAGAAGTTGGTAATGGCCGTAATTAGAATGGTGATCGGGATGAGCAACTCAATGAACGCCGTTTTATACGTAATTAGCCGTAGAGTAGCTAGGGCCAGCGTAATGGAATGGCCAATTGTGAAGGCAGTTACCAGAACCAGGACTTGCCGCCATTGGTGAAACGTATAAACGGCGCAGAGGGCAATAACGAACAAAATGTGATCATAACCACTGGGATCGGTGATGTGATCGAAGCCAAGGCGGAGGTAAATCCAGAAATCATCCATGATCTGTAAACTGAGTATCGTTAGTTATTTAAACCAGTCTGCATACATGACATAATTGTTGGCCGTGCGCTTGAACACTTCGGCCTGTTCAGGCGAAACAGCTTTCAGGAACCGGGCCGGGTTGCCTGCGTAAATCGTATTGGGTGGTATAATGGTGTTCTGGGTGACAATCGCGCCAGCAGCAACGATACTGCCTGTTCCGACAACCGCCCCATCCATAACAATAGCTCCCATGCCGATCAGTACATCGTCTTCAATGGTGCAGCCGTGTACGATAGCATTATGGGCAATGGATACGTAGTTACCGATTGTGGTCTTATGCCGCTGATACGTGCAATGAATAACGGCTCCGTCCTGAACATTGCAGCGGTCACCAAATGTGATCGTATTGACATCGCCCCGCACAACAGCATTGAACCAAACCGTACAATCGCGACCCATCGTGACCTGACCGACAACCGTGGCGTTCTCTGCAAGCCAGCAGTTGTCGCCAAAAGCGGGATGAATTCCGTGAACAGGTTTTAATAGTGCCATGATGCAAATATAGCGCACAGTCGAGTAACGATGTGGCCAGAAACAAAAAAGGGACTGGTCTTTTGGACCAATCCCTTTCTCACAGTAACCAAAATGTTACTTTTTGTCGACTTTGTCAACCATCTTTTCCATGGCTTCTTCAACATCATCGATAGCGCGATTAGCTTCGCGTTTCACTTTCTTAAAGTCATCCTCATTGGAACGTTGCACTTTATAATAGCTGTCTGACAGTTGGCGACGCTTGTCTTCAAGGTCTTTGACCTTGTCTTCGCGGGCTTTCTTGTCTTTACGGCTTTCGTTTTTTACGTCAGCTTTCGCATCGTCGAGCTGGTCGTCGATCTTATCCATCTGCTGCGAAATACGATCGGCTAACTCCTTACGGTCACGGTCGCTTTCCCGGTTGTTGTCGCGGCTATTGCGATCGTCGTTCCGATCACGGCTATCACGTTGATTATCCCGATCATTGCGGCTATCGCGGTTAGAGTCCCGGCTGTCGCTGTTACGGTCATTCCGATCAGAATCCCGATTATTGTCGCGATCGTTCCGGTCAGAATCCCGGTTGTTGTCCCGGTCGTCACGGCGGTTATCGCTGTCGCGGTTGTCCCGATCATTCCGATCACGACCATTGAACAGGCTACCTAAAGCACCCCGGTTGTCCCGATCAGAATCCCGGTTGTCTCTATCATCCCGACGGCTATCCCAGCTATCTGAGTTGCGATCCCGGTTGTCGTTGCGGTTGTTGCTGTCTCGGTTATCGCGATCATCATTGCGACGATCGGAGTTGCGGTCGCTATAGCTGTCGCGATCGTTTTGGTTATCGTTGCGCCGTGAATCCCGGTCATCGGACCGGCGGTCATAGTTACTGGAGTTGTCGTATCTATCGCGTGAGTTGTTGGAGTTGGAACGGTAGCTGTAGGAATCGCGTGAGTCCCGATCATCACGGCTGTCAGAATAACGATCGCGGTCATCATTACGGCTGCTGCGTGAGTCCTGATTATCATAAGACTGATCGTTATACCGGTTGTTGTAGGAATCACTACCTGACATCCGGTTTGGCCGGTTGTCCTGATCGTCAGATGACCGATAGGAGTTGCGGTAAGAGTTTGACTGGTTGGAATTCCGTGAATCATTCCGACTCATGCGTCTGTCCTGTGACTCATCCCGGTCACGACGGCTGAATAAGCCGCTACGCTCTGAATCATCATCACCCGAACGTCTCCGCGAATCGCGGTTGTCACGGTCATCGTTGTTGCTCGTACGATCCCGCTGTACCATATCCTGTCTGCTGTTTTTTGAGTCGCCGTAAAGCCAGTTCTCAAACGATGCGCAGGAGGTCAAACTCGTGGTGGCTGCCAGCATTGCGGCTACAACCCATACTTTCCTTTCCATAACGTTGTTATTATTTGGTGGTAATGTCGCAAACAGCGGCTCAAAAAACGTACCATGTCGTTTTTTGAGCCGCTAAGTCACAATTGAGGCCGATGTGTGGAAGCTATTTCCCTATTTACTGTAGAGATTAATGAACAGGTCCACAGTATACACTCTGGCGTAACGAGGTAACTACGCTACCGAATCTCCAGTATACCTGCTCCGTTGTAACTTCGATAATCGCCGTTGTACATCGCGTCTGCGGATACAGGCCCCAGTACAAAACGGCCTTTCGATACGGCTCGGGCCAGGTAATAAAAGGTTCGCGCCGTTCCTGTTGCGGTCGTGTAAAAATTGATGCGGTCGTCCCGCAGATCGAAATGATCGGGACGGTCCGGCGTTCCGGTTGTCGGGTTTTTGATCCAGGTCATGTCGCGTTGTTCGCTGCCCGATGCCTCGGTTAGCCGGGGATTTTCCACTTCCAGACCAGCGGGAAGCAGATCGGTAATGACAACATTGTCGATTGTCAGTCCAGTTGTGCTCGCAAGGGTCAGTTTTACGACGACCAGATCATTTTGATGAATAACCCCCAGTGGCTTTCCGTCCCGATTAAAATACTGCCGTCGAACTCGTAAGCCGTGGTCTTCATCAACAACTCGTCCCGTGGCTGGAACACCTTCGCTCTGGGCGAAATAGTACACGTTGCCCGAGCCTTGGGCGCTAAGCGTCAATGGCTGATTCGTCGGTACACGCTTTATCGTAAGAAACGCGTCATTCATCGCACCTAGCGATTTTCCATTGGCAGACAAAGTTGCCGTAGCTGTACTGGTGGCCGTTTGCCGGGCCAGCTTTCCTAACGACAGAAAAGCGAACGCGGCTTCCTGCGTGTTGAGATAATTGGACTGCCGAAGTGCGGTTGATAACTGTCGCGCCAGCGCCGGAATTTGCAGATTGTCGCGGTCCGTATCGATCAGGGCGTCGAGCGTGAGGGCCAGATTGCGCAGGGGGGAAGCATAACTACCGCCCGTTTGCCGACCAGTTGTAGTATCGGTAAACCGGTTTGGCAGCAAAGCCGTGAAACTGCGTGTATCACCCACCCGGAAAAAAGTAGCCGCCAGCAGGTATCGACTGTCGGGCGTTAATGACCCGGCGTTCTGTTTGTAGTAGTTCATCGCCGACCGATTTGGCTTTCCGGCCACGGCCAGCGTGTACAGGGCGTAGATGGCCGTTCGGCTGGCTACTTTTTTCATCGTTCGTCCGCCTGTTTCATCGTACGAAACGACATTTTCGGTAGCGGGATTATTGGTGAAACTGGTCAGCTGATCGATAGCCGAGCTCAATACGGAACTCCGAACCTCATACCCTGCTTCCTGCGCTTCGGTCAGAAAATGCACCGCGTACGCTGTTGCCCATTCATCGACAGCTGTCTGTCCTGCCCACATCGAAAAGCCACCATTCGGCGTCTGCAACCCTTCAATTGTCTGGATGGCCTGCCGAACGTTAGTAGCCGGATTCAGATCGCTATCACCGTTTCTGACGAAGTACGTATTGGCCTTGAGCTGCTTGGTCAGATCGGCAAAGTAAAGTTGCGGGAATGCTTTGGAAATCGTTTGCTCGATGCAGCCGTGGGGATAACCCAGCAGGTACGATAGCTCATTGCCGTATTGCACAACCGGCGACCGGCTGAGCGTCATACTTGCTTTTGCCGTTCCGGGCAGAAAAGAATCGGCCAGTTTGAGCGTTTGTGTGTTTCCGCCAGCAACTGCTCCCGATAAGGTTGTCTTGATCAACGATGCCGCTGGGCGAACAGTTACCTCCGTTGTTTCCGTAAACGTTTCTTTCAAGCCAGTCAATGTAACCGTTATCGCACCGGGGCCAATCGCCTGCCGGGCCGCTACGCTAAAAATCGTACGGATCTCGCGACCGGGCTGGATGGTTAGCTTCCGCGTGGGCAGGCTATCTGCTGTCAACGGACCAGTCAGACTGAGACGGGCTGTAACAATGGCGGGCTGCTTGGTGGTGTTGCTCAAATTGACCGGTAATTCAACCACATCGCCTGGGGTGAGGAAGCGTGGTACACCTGTGCTGATGACAATGGGGTCGGCTACTTTCATGCTACTGTTTGCTGACCCGAAGGCGTTGTCTTTATAGGCAACCGCCATCACCCGTAGATCGCCCGAAAACTGCGGGATGTCTACTGTGAACGTCGCTTCGCCATCGGCGTTTGTCGGTAAAATTCCGCTCCAGAGGGCCACGAGTTTTACCCGGCCATTGCTCAGTGGGTTCACCCGTCGTTCGAGATCATAGCCATCACCCCCCACGCTTGATGAAGACCGAAGCGAAAGCTCAGGATAAAGCAGGGCGTAGAGGTCGTGACTACCAACTTCAAGCGCCCGCTTCTGGTAATAAAAGCCGTGTGGGTTCGGCGTCTTAAAATTTTTGAGCTGTAAAATTCCCTCATCAACCACTGCCACCGTGACCTGGGCGTTGCGGGCCGTTTTAACCTTTATGGTCTGTTTGGTTTTCGACCGCGACTGGGCTGCCGCTGTGATTATAACAGGAAGTTTGGTATCTGCATCCTGAACGGAAACGGGAGCAAAGCCGTGAGCGACGGTTAGGGGTAAGTTGGCTCCATCGATCGCCCGAATGAGCGTTGCTGTGACATAGACGTTTGGTAGATGATCAGCACCAATTGGGAAACTCCACTCGGCTGATTTATTGTCCGTCGTTAGCCATTGCGATTCGAGCACGCGGTTCCGCTCGACCGTCACCAGTAATTTACCCTCGAAAGGCGTTTTAAATAAAGCCGTGGCTGTTTCGCCGGTTTGATAAGCGGATTTGTCGAGCGTTATCAATACCTGACCCTCCTGACTTACCTCAAACGAAGAGGCTGATGTGTTGCCATAGCCATACGCGTGAAACGTTGTCGCTGCGTAACCCGTTGCGGCAGGTGCGTCTACGGTAGCCCGGCGGACACGAATTTCGTATTCACCCGAAACAGTTGGTACGTAACGAAAGCCGGCTTTCCCTCCTTTGAAAACTAACGTGTTCGAATAGACGAGCTTTTCGCGTCGCTTGGTCGTGTACTTGATCTGTTCATTTTTCTTCTCGATAACGGTCTGGTACTCGTAGCGAACCACATCAACCGTAGCTGACGATGACGCTCGTACAACACCGGTTGGATCAAGGGATACCAGGTCAGCGGTTACGGGCGCATTGGTCGCAACATAGCGATCGGGTAGACGAACACCGAAAAACGTATCCTGCGTCAACACATCGAAGCGACGAAGCCGGTTGACGGGTCGGCCATTTTCGTCGAAGACCGTTACGAACAATTTGCCTTCGAGCAGGCCAATGTCCTGGTACAACGCTGAAATCGGGAAGCGTTCGGTAGCCTGACCATTCGCGTTCGTTCGCCCCTGCCGCAGCTCCTTCGGGAAGGTCGTCTCGTTGGGAATATCAAAATTGTACTCCTCGAAACCTTTTGGCGCAAATACCTTACGCTTCAGTTGCAATTCCATTTCGTAGGCCCGGTCAGAAGCAGGCGGTCCGAATAAGTTCAGCGCCGTAGCGGAGAGGGTCAGTGTCTGACCGGCTCTGTAGTTAGTTCGGTCTGTCAGTACGTCAACTTTGATGCGGTCCGGAATAAATTCCTCGACACTTATGGATTGGGAGGTAAGTAACACATTGTTCGCATTCAGCACCTCAATGGTATAGCTACCCGTCACGGCAGCCGGATCGAGTGGTATGTCGGTCGTAACGGCACCCTGCGCGTTGGTTGTTTTCCGGAAAGCCCGTAACTCGCGGCCATTCGGCATGAGTAGCCGGATCAACACCGGAATTTCGCCGACACTTTGCCAGGTCTGCGACCGAATGATCGTGTTGAAATGGATCGTCTCGCCGGGGCGGTAAATATCACGATCGCCATAAACGAACGCATCGAAACCCGACTCGTTGTCACGCTTCCCTTCGACCTCAAACCGGGATGTTTCTACCTGAGTGTCGGGCAAAAACATGAAGTTGAAATCGTCGTTTCCCGTCCCGGATGTTCTGGCCGTGATCAGGGCGATTTTAAAACCGGGGGCTTCTTCCTGTATTTTATCAAACCGGGCAAACCCACTGCCATCGGTCTTGAGCGTATACACAGATTGATTATTGCTGCTGATAAGCGTCAGCTCAACACCTTGTATCGGTTCCGCTTTGCTGATGGAATTCGCCCAGACGAGTAGTTCGTCCTTCGTCTGACGAGCGACCAGACCAATATCGGATACGGACACCAACTGACTGGTCCGCAGATAAGCTTCATCTTTTGAGCCAACCGTGACCAGATACACACCCCGGAATGAACCAGATTGAACGGACTCTGGCAAGGCCAGGTTGAGGGCCGACACCCCACCAACTTTGGGCAAATCGGTTGTTTCGACGGTTTTATTGACGAGTACATCGCTCAGATCGCCTGATTCGTCATCACTGTATGTGAACGATCCCGCGGGTTCCCATTGGCCATCGGCGCTCTCCGCATACGCTTCGTAACGGTCCGAGCGGAGGTAGTGAAGAATGTTATTTTCGTATATTTTCGCGATTTTGACGTGTACTTTCGGTACGTTAACGATGGTAAGTCCCACATTCCGGGCACCTTTCGAGGAGAGATACAGGGCTTTCTTGTTCGCAAACTGAATGCTGGCGGGCATCTTGCCGAAAAACAAATCACGTGTGACCGGCTCGTTGAGTTTAGTCCCGAGCGTTCCACGAATCTGGTCGGTCAGGGTCAATACGTAGGTGTCCGTTTCGCTGAAGTTTCCCCGGATGATGAACCCGTTTTCGGTCAGCTCGGCGCTTGTTTCGGCTTGTGGCTGAATGGTATAGTAGCGGCTCAGTTCGCCGGGTTGGATCTCCTGGGTAGTGATGACACGAATAACCCCCTGATTGTTTTCAAAGCTCGTCTGAACGTCAGCAATGTCAATGGTGTAACGCGATGGTAGTGTTCCGGTCTTCTCGATAGTTTCTTTACTGACATAGGCCGTATGGGGTATTTTAAGCCCCTTGTCCAGTTTTATTGTCAGGGGGTGCTCGTTTTTAAGGGCGCGTGCATCGGCCAGTGTTACGCTGACATTGGTCTGAGCGTCGCTTTGGGCAAGCTGTGTCGATACCTTTTTTTCGTCGACTGATACCGTCAGCTTCCCGGTAATTTCGGCGGAACTAACCGGATAATTGAAATTGAGCCGGGTTTTCGCTACCGGTTTTCCACTTTCCTGCGACTTGGCCCACCAGCTTTCGGTGCTGGCCAGTTGTAAGTAGGGGGTATGAAACTCGATGGCATCCTCCGAAACCGTCAAATTTTTCTGAGTGGCGCGTTTTAGAAGATCGTCGGTCAGCTCGGCACGGTAATTGGTAGCGGGGTCGAACGAAGCAGCAGGGGAGAAGACCAGTTCATTGGGAGCGGTCCATTTGAATTTACCACGTACTGTGGGGATGAAACGAACGTATTGCGTCGAATCCCATTCATCGAGCTGGTTGACGGGACCGATATTTTTGTTGAAGGAGAACGTAAGATTTTGCGTCTGTTGTACCTCGTCGGCAAAATTCCGGCCTACTACGGTTACTTCGTTAAATGATAGCCGGGCGCAATTCACCAGCAATACGAAAGGAATCAATAAAGCAAGGTTGCCAGACCGACGAATCCGGGAGCGCATTTTATACACAGTAAAGGTGAGAGGCCGAATGTAGACGAAAAAATCACTCGACATTGTTCGCCAAGTTTGTTTTTCGGCGTATGACTTATTGAGTGGCTGTAAGCTTCTCTGACAGTGGGGTTGTCCTTTTTGAGCGTTTTCTCGAATTGAGCCACTCAGCTTAATCTATTAACGATGTTAAATGCGCCATTCATGTTTACTTGGCGCCAGACATACCCCGGCAGTTGTCAGTTTATCTGGTTTCAAACGCTGCCAAGTCGGTCCAATAGCATAGAGTTTATTTCGCTGAAATTCTATGGTTGATAAGGATGCGGTAAGATTTCATGCAGATCAGGACTTAGTACTCTATTTCAGATACGTTAACGATGTTAATTGTGTTGTTTGGTGTACTTTCCTAAAAGCTAGAACGCTTTTGACAGGATTACACAAGATTTCTATGCCCTAAAAACCTTGTGTAGTCCTGTCAAAAAAAACAGAAATAGTATGGTCTGACTATCAGCTTCTACTGTATTGGCGTAAATTGGATGTTCGCGATTTTCCAGGAACTACCTTGCTTGACCGAAACGACCGAAAACGATACCGTGCTGTCGAACGCTTGTCCCCGAACGCTACCTTTTGCTTTCCAGGTGCCCGTCATAACAGCCGCATCGTTGTTGTATTGGCGGGTTTGCGCATTTGATAGGGCTGCTGTCTCGACAACGATGTAACCGCCGTTCATGCCCTGAGCCAGTAGGTCACCAGCAACGGCATTCCCGTCAAAACTAACCAGACTGAAGTCACTGGTGATCAGTTTGCTCACAGCGTCTCCGTTTTCGTCAAGGAGTGCTTTGAAAAACGCATTCCCTAAAGCCGTTGGGTCCTGGGCGAGATCGGTAGCTTGCTGAGCAAAGGTAGTAGCAGTGGTAAATAGCAGTACGGCGATAAGAGAGACTAACGTTTTCATGTAGACTAGGAGTTGCTTTTGGACGGAAAAATGGGGATACCGTATGGAAAAGCAAAATGAAGAAATCGTTACTCGTTTTTGATCGTCACGTGTAAATCGCTGTAGCGCCCTTTGTCGTCGGCGCATGATATTTTTAACGGACCGGGTTTCGGCCTGAAAAAGACAGCTTCATCCGGACGAGCTTTTTTGTAGAGCTTATCATTTAGATACCAGAAGACTGTTTGAACGTCATTGGCTGCCTGACAACCCAGTTCAAGGTCAGTGAGCTGTCTGGAATTAATAAAATAGTCGCTGCCGTCGTTAAGGCTGGTTATGAGCGGACCCGTTCCGGTCGAGCCAAAAATGCGCTCACAGGTTGGGTTATGCGGGGGAACGGTCTCAAACGGAATATGCCTGCTTTGGTAAAAGGCGGCCACCTCGGGTGATAAATTCGGATACGATCGGCGTACCGCACCACTATCGGGCTTGCAATGAGCGCAGTACGATACAGTTCCGGCTGCATTCGTAAAGATAGGCTTGCGATGCTGACAACGTCGATACCGCGATACACCCATGATGAAGTAATCGGTTACCTGACTTGGGCAGAACTCGCCGGGAATATCTCCCGTTTCGGGGCAAACAAGCCGCATCGACAGGCTACCTCCTGGTTTCCTGAGCTTGTCTCTAGACGAATTATAATCCAGCGCGTTGAAAAGTTGGAATAACAATGGTGTAGCCGTATTGGCACCACTCAGCTCAGCTACGCCAATCCCCGAGAAATTACCAACCCACACGCCGATGGTGTACCGCTGGTTATAGCCAATGCTCCAGGCATCACGCCGTCCGTAGGAGGTACCGGTCTTCCAGGCGATTTGCGGCAGATGATAACTGTTGTCAAAATTATTGGGAAGATCGGGGCGTGTGATCTGCGAAAGCGTATTGGTAATCAGAAAGGCTGCTTCTCTGGAAAGTAGTCTTGTGCCGGTTTCCCTCACCGACCCGTCGGACCGCCCCGTAAAACGCAACTCCTTGACAACCCCACCATTGGCGAAGCCCGCATAAAGCCGGGTCATCTCCTCCAGCGTGACACCGCATCCGCCCAGAATCATCGAAAGACCCAACTCCTTCGCCTGTTTGCGAACCGTTTTAAAACCAGCTTTTCGTAGTGTTTCGACCAGAACGGGCGTGCCGATTTCTTTCAGAAGTGCTACCGCCGGAATGTTCAGTGAATTTGCCAGTGCAAATTCAGCCGTGACTGGCCCGTTGAATTTTCGGTCGTAATTATCCGGCTCGTAACCACCGAAATTCGTTGGCACGTCACTAAGCTTGGATTTGGGCGTAATCGTTCCCGCATCGAACGACAAACCGTAGAGCAATGGTTTGAGCGCACTCCCCGGCGATCGAATCGCCCGAACCCCGTCAACCTGTCCGCCATCGAACGTATTGCCGAAATCGGCAGAACCGGCATACGCAACTACTTCATGGGTCTGATTATCTACCACCAGTACGGCTGAATTGTGAATTGAATAAGCTTTAATACGGTTCGCGTAGTTTCGGATTAACTGCTCGACGGTGGCCTGCGTGGCTGTATGGATGGCCGAATGAATGATGGGCACATCGGGGTTTTCGGCGCGAAGTCGATGCGACAGGTGAGGGACCAACTGAGGAGCTGAACGCCGGTAGGCCGTGAGCGGTTCGGCCATGGCATCAGTAATCGTTGTTTCGTCGAAGAGGTGTTTGGCGCGAAAGCGGGCCAGCCAGCGATTGCGTTCCTGTACGACAAGGCTATTGTTTATTCCCAACCGTAAGCTCGAGGGTCGGTTGGGGACGATGGTAAGGGTGGTCAGCTCGGCCAGACTGAGTAGCTGTGGCAGCTTGCCGAAGTACAGGAGTGAGGCTGATTTTAGCCCTTCAATATTACCCCCATACGGAATCAGGTTCAGATATAACTGAAGGATCTCATCCTTGGAGTAATGAAGTTCCAGCTGCAACGCCCGAAACAGCTCGATGGCTTTATTCCCGTAGGTTCGCTGGCGGGGTTCCAGCAGCCGAATGGTCTGCATCGTTATGGTCGAAGCCCCTGACGTTCGCCGACCCGACACAAAATTCCGGCCCGCAGCTCGCAGCATGGATACCGGGTTGAACCCAACATGATACCGGAAGTATTTGTCTTCCTTGAACAAAATCGCGTCGCGGAGAGTAGGAGTAATCTCGGGAAGCTCGACGTAGAGTCGCCATTTGTCGTCGCGGCTCAGAAACGCATGCAGAATGTCCCCATCACGAGCGGTGATTACGGTAGAATACGCAACGCTGGTGTTGAGCGGGTATAGAAAATCGATACTCAGAAACCCCATTGTGACGACAAACAGGACCTTCACGAAACGTGGTTTCCAGATTCGTTTGGCAATGCCGCAAACGTTTCCCAATATTGACCGACCCATAGGTGTTCTTGTTCCTTAAAAACAACCGCAAAAATCAACGAAATTCCTTAACCAACGAAACCATACATTAAACGATGACGATTCAGTTTTTCGGGGCAGCCCGCACCGTAACCGGTAGCAAACACCTGATCACCACGGCCACAGGCACACAAATTCTGCTCGACTGCGGACTATTTCAGGGTATCAATACGGATGAACTGAACCAACAGTTCGGCTTCGATCCGGCACAGGTCGATTACATGGTGTTGTCACATGCGCACATTGACCACACAGGCCTGATACCCCGGCTGGTGCGTCAGGGGTTTAGCGGACCCATTTACACAACTTCGGCTACCATCGATCTGTGCGAGGTTATGCTGATGGATAGTGCCCGCATTCAGGAACGCGACCTCGAACGGGTCAATGAACGACGTCAGCGCCGGAATCAGCCCGAACTCGACGCACTTTACGATGAAGCGGACGTACAGCGGGCACTGGATCAGATGAAGCCGGTTGATTATAATGTACCATTCGCTATTTGCGACGAGGTAACTGGGCTATTAACCGATGCGGGTCACCTGCTCGGAAGCGCGTCTGTAAGCCTGACAATTCGCGAAAATGGGGCCGAAAAACAATTGTTTTTTAGTGGCGATATTGGTCGGCCCGACGACAAAATTCTTCGGTCACCCCAACCGTTTCCACAGGCTGATTACATTATCTGCGAATCAACCTACGGCGACCGTCTTCACGAAGCCGAACCCGACATGAAAGCCCATTTGTTGCGCATTGTTCAGGAAACCTGCGTGGAGAAGCGCGGTAAGCTGATCATTCCTGCCTTTGCCGTTGACCGGACCCAGGAGTTGATTTATGCGCTGGATCAATTGTCGAGCGAAGGCCGTTTGCCTAAACTGCCGGTGTATATCGACAGCCCGATGTCGGTAAAAGCGACGCAGGTAATGCGCGACCACGAAGAAGATTTTAATCCCGATATTCTGGGTTATGCCAAAAAAGATGGCGATCCATTCGATTTTCCAAACCTGCATTACGTTGCCGATGTAGAGGGGTCAAAAGCCATCAACAACAATAACGAGCCCTGCATCATTATCGCGCCATCGGGTATGGCTGAGGCTGGCCGTATCAAGCACCATATTAAAAATAACATCGAAAAGCCGAACACCACCATTTTGCTGGTCGGTTATGCCTCGCCGAATAGTCTGGGTGGGGCGCTCAAGCGGGGCGATAAGGAAGTGACTATCTTCGGTGACCGATACCATGTGACGGCTAACATCGAGATCATGGATTCGTTCTCGGCTCATGCGGACTACCGGGAGATGCTTCATTTTCTGAGTTGCCAGGACCCGACGCGCGTTAAAACGGTATTTCTGGTACACGGCGACTACGACAAGCAGGTGATCTGGAAAGGCAAACTACAGGCGGCTGGTTTCAACCACGTCGAAATACCTGATATGAAGGAAAAAGCAAGTTTATGACTATCGTCAACAGGTTGAATCAGGAGTCGTGAGCAATAAAAAACCCCGGCACTAAAAACCGGGGTTGAAAAAAATAAGAACCGGGACAGCCTTGTCAGGTAAAACGGACTCGGGAAAAGCCCCGTGTGAAGCGACGGTTCAATACGACACGATACATTTTGCCAAACTGGGCATAACACCAACTCCGAAGTTGCCTTACTTCTTTTGGAATAAGCATTTTGATAGCTTTGGCCAATTCTTTTTCGAATAATCCTTTGTCAAAACTAACCTTCTGAAGGATGGTTTTGATATACTCAAGCATGGAAAGCATGGTATGTCATTTTTGTCGGTTATGAAGCTTATGGATACTGGAAAAGGTTGACTGCTTCGTTCTAATAGGGTATATTATCCGTAACGGCTTACTTTGTGATTTGTTGCTCAAAAATAACAATGTCGATTGCAATATTCCGCATATTTTTTGTATTATTTTATTTTGCGTCTGTCGCAGGATTCAGCCAAACGGTTGAAAATGAATTGACTATTGAGTTGGGCCAAACTAATTTTCCGATTGAACGGCCTTTCACGATTTCCGTCATCATCCCAAACAGCGACACGCGCCCGTCCATTACCTTTCCGGACATTGTCGGTTTTACCAAAAAAGGGATGTCGGCTAGCGTTACGCCGAGCGAAATTGGTGGAAAAACAATTACTAATCAAGTCATTACGCAAAATTATCAGGCGCGTACTCCTGGTCGCTTCCGGGTGCCTCCCTTCAGCATAAAGGTCAACGACGAGACGGTACAGTCGGAAGGGACAATGCTGGTGGTTCGTGCGTCCGCTACGACCACTGCTCCCGTCAATGTGACGACCACCGCCCTTGTTTCGCCACCTAATGGGGCGGCTTTTTTGTCACTTCGGTCTTCGCAGTCCAGAATATATACGGGCGAAAGCATCGCGCTCACGTTGTCGTTTTTTGTGGCCGATAATTATCCGTATAAGCTGAATTTTACGGCGCTGGATAAGCAGATGCAGGCTATCACAAAAAAGATTCGTCCGGCCAATGCGTGGGAAGAAAACCTGAACATAACCGAGCTGAACCCAAACCCGGTGCTGGTGGGCGGAAAGAAATTTCGGGAGTATCGACTGTATCAATCCGTCTTTTTCCCGTTGTCGAATCAATCGCTCAAGTTGCCTGCTGTAACGCTCTGGCTAGGCAAAGAGCCGATCGTTGGTCCGCCATCGGCCAAGCCTGAAACGATCGCGTTCACCAGTAAACCCGTTACCATCGCGATTCGTCCCTTACCTGCTCACCCGCTGCGTGGTCGAGTGCCCGTGGGGTCGTTTCGGCTGGAGGAAGGCCTCGAACGGCAGCGGGTCAGCGTTGGTCAGAGTGTCCGCTACACATTTGCAGTAACGGGTGAGGGTAATATTGCTACGCTTCCGGCGCCGGAAACGCTCAGTGATACGGCTAGTATTGATGTATTTCCCCCTAAAGAACGCCACACGGTTACCAATTCAGGCGTTGACGTGACGGGCAATAAGACGTTTACGTACTTTATCGTTCCCCATCAGAATGGGGTCGTTTCGCTGGCTAATCGCTTTCAGTGGATTTATTTTAACCCCAAAACAGCCCGTTACGATACCCTGCGGCCACGGTTGCAAATGCAGGTAGGTGGTAAAGCAGACGCGGTAGCCGTCAACTCAACCGTTCAGGCGTCTTTGTCAGGAACAACCGGCGAAACCGTACCGGGAACATCGATGGGGGACTCGTTATATGCGGGTATTGAAGCAATCGATAGTACGCAGCAGCCAATGAGCATTACGGTTTTAATTCGCAGTATTGCCAATGTGTTGATTGCATTAATGCTATTAGGGATGATCTTTGTATTTTTCAAGAAATAAACGAGTGGATTTTAGCAGCTACGATTTAGATAACGGACAGTACTTATAGTCTTACGTATCTACTAACCAGTGGCTAACATCGATAAATAAGCATGAGCAGTACCTACGGAACACTATTCAAAATCTCAACCTTCGGTGAATCACATGGCCCCGGCATTGGCGTTGTTATAGATGGTTGCCCAGCCGGATTGTCGTTCGATACGGATTTTATTCAGCATGAACTGGACCGTCGCAAGCCGGGCCAGTCCAGAATTACGACCCAACGGCGGGAAGCCGACGAATTTGAGGTACTGTCGGGCGTATTTGACGGAAAGACGCAGGGAACGCCCATTGCGCTGTTGATTCGAAATACTGACCAGCGTAGTAAAGACTACGGCCACATTTCTGAGCAGTTCAGACCATCCCATGCGGATTATACCTACCAGACCAAGTACGGCTCCCGTGATTACCGGGGCGGTGGGCGGTCGTCGGCGCGCGAAACAGCTGCGCGGGTGGCTGCTGGTGCTGTAGCCAAGCTACTTTTGACGCAGCTGGGCGTTCAGGTTCGGGCGTATGTGTCGCAGGTCGGTACGCTGAAACTCGAAAAACAATATTCGGAGTTAAATCTGGCGCTGGCCGAAGAAAATGCAGTGCGCTGTCCCGATCCCGAAACGGCTGAACGCATGTTTCAGTACATCGACGAAATTCGTAAACAGGGCGACTCGATCGGGGGTGTTGTCGACTGTGTGGTGACCGGTGTTCCGGCTGGCTGGGGCGAACCCGTTTTTGATAAACTCCACGCTGAACTGGGCAAAGCGATGCTGAGTATCAACGCCGTAAAAGGATTTGAATACGGTAGTGGGTTTGCCGGCGTAGAGTTACGTGGATCACAGCATAACGACGAATTTTACACGGATGAGCACGGTCGTGTCCGGACAAAGACGAATCTATCCGGTGGTATTCAGGGGGGAATCAGCAATGGCGAAGCGATCTATTTCCGCACGGCTTTTAAACCCGTCGCGACCATCATGCAGGATCAGGACAGCGTTGATGTACATGGGCAGGCGGTGACCGTTTCGGGCAAGGGACGCCACGATCCCTGCGTAGTGCCACGGGCGGTGCCCATCGTTGAAGCGATGGCGGCCCTGGTTCTGATCGACATGTACCTGCGTAACAAGGCCGCACAGATCTGATAAGCGTAGCCAGAGGGGCTATTTTTTCTTCAGAACGGACTGCATAATGGCAAAACCCAGAAAGCCGAATCCAGCCGCCTGACCCAGAATGCCGAGCGTCAGTAAGGTTCCGGCTGCGTCTGAGTTGGTTTTTCTGGCCCATGCGCCAAGGAGCAGCAGCAGAATACCGACAAACCAGAAGCCAGCGGCCAGTAAAACGAATTTATTTTTGATCGTGACCATAGTACGATTAGCTGTCTTTTTGCTTAACGCGGTGGCGCGGTTTCAGGCAAAAACCGTGGTTTGCCGGATAAAGTTACACGATAAACGATTATTGCGAACGACGGTATACTACAGACGGGTGATGCTGGTCCTGTTTGTGAGCGTGTTGGTGCCTGTTTTGGGTAATTCTCAGCCAACGACGCGTCGCTTTTCCTTCCATCGGGGTTTGATGGGTACGCAGTTTACCGTAATTCTTTACGCGGCAGACAGCCTGAGCGCCCGGCGCGCCAATGAAGCCGTTTCGGCGAGAATGGATTCGCTCAATCAGATCATGAGCGATTACTTGGACGGTTCCGAAATCAATCGGTTATCGGCCACGAGCGGTTCCGGAAAATGGACACCCGTATCGGCGGAGTTATTTGATGTGCTGCAGAAGGCGCAGACGATCGCCAAACGCTCGCACGGACGCTTCGACCCAACAGTCGGTCCGCTATCGCAACTGTGGCGACGTGCTGTTCGTCGGAAGGAGTTTCCCACGGCAAAGGTGCTTAGAAAAGCCCGGCGGTTGGTGGGTTATCGACTGATGGAATTAGATTCGAAAAAACAGTCGGTCAGGCTTCGGCGGGCGGGCATGCGGTTGGATGTGGGTGGTATTGGTCAGGGATTTGCCATCGATGAAGCGATAAAGGTACTGCACCAACACGGTATTCGTTCGGCGTTGTTTGATATTGGGGGCGACATTCTCGTAGGTGATGCCCCGCCCGACAGACCAGAAGGCTGGCGCGTTGGCATTGGTTCAGGTAAAGCCGGAGCGATAGATACCACCTCACTATTCCTGAAGAATGCAGCCATAACCACCTCCGGCGACATGTACCGGTTTCTGGAGCACAACGGTCGGCGTTATTCGCATATTATGGACCCACGCTCTGGGCTGGGCATGCCTTATTTTGTGCAGGCTACTGTGCTGTCTCCCGACGGGTACCATGCCGACGCACTCACGAAAGTATTCAGCGTGGCTGGACTGCGTAAAAGTCGACGACTGATCAGCCGATGGCCAGGGACAAAACTATTGATCCGTGAAAACAAATCCGGTCGACTGCGCGAGTGGCGATCTGCCGATTTTCCAACTAATTGAGAATTGTCACTACTATCAATAGCGGGATAAATCTGTTTATAGATCTGTGGATTAGTCTCTGGATGCGCTCACAAGAAGTTTTGGGATAAGCCTTGTTTCGTCAAGTAGCAGGCTCTTCATTGGTGCTTTACTGAGCAACTATTGACCCAATACACATGCTAACTCCACTTCATACGGGTGTTCTGCTGGTAGGGGCAGGCCCGACGGGTCTTGCACTAGCCTGTCAACTCACTCGGCTGGGCGTTGATTTTATCCTGATCGATGCGGGAGCAGGGATCACGCCTTATTCCAAAGCCATCGGTGTACAGGCCCGTACGCTGGAAATCTACGATCAGATCGGCCTGGCTGACCCCCTGATCGAAAAAGGGATTATTGCCGAAAAAGCCAAATTAATTGAAGGCGGTGAGGTACGCGGGACGATTGAACTAGCCACGATTGGGCAGGGACAAAGCCCTCACCCTTTTCTGCTGCTGGTCGAGCAGAACCAGCATGAGCAATTACTCTATACCTTTCTGGAGGAACACGGTAACTCCGTTCAGTGGCAGACAACCCTAAAGGAATTTTCGCAAACCGATCAGCAGGTTACCGCGCATGTTGTGACGAATGGTGGCGATGAGCAGATAATCACGGCTACGTATATGGTCGGTTGCGACGGTGCTCATAGTGTTGTTCGTCGTGGACTTGGTCTGTCTTTTGCCGGAAGTACCATGGAACGTCTCTTCTATGTAGCCGATGTGGTGATCGACTGGCAGTATGACCACAATTCGGTTATGATCTGTCTGGCTAAAGCAACACTAGCGGCTTTCTTTCCACTCCCCGGCACCAACCGTTACCGGATCGTCGGTACATTTCCCGAAGGCGATCAGCACGAAGCGGGTGACATAGTATACCAGACGATTGAGCAGCAACTGAAAACCGATACCAAACTGGCCCTCGACATTACACAGGTGAATTGGTTTTCCACCTATAAAGTGCATTCCCGACGTGTCAGCGCATTTTCTGAGGGCCGTTGTTTTGTCGCGGGTGATGCTGCGCACATCCATACGCCCGCTGGTGCGCAGGGGATGAACACCGGCATTCAGGATGGGTATAATCTGGCCTGGAAATTGGCGCTCGTGCTGAAGCATCAGGCTAACGAAGGCTTGCTGGCAACGTATAACCAGGAACGTGGCGAAAATGCCAAGCATTTGCTCGATACCACTGATCGTATGTTTGAGTTTGGTGCAAGCCCTGACTGGTTTCTAACATTCTTACGCACACACATTATCCCGCATGTTGCCCATTTTGTGATGGGTCTTGATGCAGTTAAGAAGGCCGTTTTTCCGTTGATTTCACAGATAGGCATCAACTACCGATCGAGTTCGCTGAGCCGATCCAATGACGATTTTTTGAATATCAAAGCTGGGGATCGCATGCCTTATTTTCTGGTCAATGGAGAAAGTATATTCAATGTACTGCGCAACCCGAAATTTCATCTTATTCGCGTTCAGAATGAACCAGATACGAATCGGGCAGAATTAAATGAGCTACTGACGCGTAATCCTTCGCTGTTGAACTATCACCAGGTCCCGCTTTCCGCCGATGTACAGACCCTGTTTGGCACGAAGGAGTCGTTCAGTATCCTGCTCCGACCCGACAATTACATCGCACGGATCGACCAATCAGATTCGCTTACGCCGATCAGAAACTACCTGGCTGAAACGATTGGTGTTTCTCTTGGCTAAGTCAAGTCATCAGGTAAAAAGAAACGCATCCATCGCTTCTGACTATCAATTCAGGCGCGATAGATGCGTTGGCATTACATGAGAAGCGATGGTTAAACGGCTATTGTTTTACCCGGCACCGCAATCTGGTAAAGACCATTCGCATCGGGCAGGCTTTTGGGCATAGCGTCC
The DNA here is from genome assembly GCF_010747415.1 of Spirosoma agri. Classification (NCBI taxonomy): domain Bacteria; kingdom Pseudomonadati; phylum Bacteroidota; class Cytophagia; order Cytophagales; family Cytophagaceae; genus Spirosoma; species Spirosoma agri. The sequence continues at coordinate 504,346 of NZ_JAAGNZ010000001.1, forward strand.
CAGGCAAGCGTTGTCGGGAACAAATCGATTTGTGAATTCAGGGCCTCATCCCACTTCACGACTTTGCCGGAATAAGTAGCCATGCGCCCCATCAGCGCTGTCATGGTGCTTTTCGCCACCCGTTCGGCATCGGCAAATTTGTATTCGCCTTTGGCAATCGCGTCAAATAATTCGTCGTGCTCGATCTGGTACGGATTGCCATCGGCTTTGGCATTGTAACTGAAAATTGGTTGGCCGTTATAGCCCATCAGCGCACTGGTTTTCTTTTCCATTCCCTCAACCTTGCCCTTCGTGCCCAGAAACATTTCATCGACCCGGCTGTAGGTGCCTTCGTAGTGGCGGCACTGGCTGTTAATGGTCGTACCATCGGCGTAAACAAAATCGACAATGTGGTGGTCGAAAATTTCGCCATCATCTTTTCCGACGCGGACCTGCCGCCCACCCGTTCCCTGGCAGGAAACTGGATAGCTGTTCTTGACCCAGTTGGCCACGTCGATGTTGTGGACGTGCTGCTCATTAATGTGGTCACCACACAGCCAGTTGAAATAATACCAGTTACGCATCTGGTAGTCCATTTCGGTTTGATTTGGTTGGCGGGGTTTATGCCAGACGCCACCACTAATCCAGTATACCTGTCCGCCGACAATATCGCCCAACGCCCCGTCGTGAATGCGTTTGATCATCTCCCGATAGCTCGGCTGATAACGGCGCTGTAAACCGACCACTACGTTTAGTTTTTTCTTCTTGGCCTCTTCCGCAGCCGCCAAAACCCGCCGAATACCCGGTGCATCAGTAGCCACCGGTTTCTCCATAAATACCTGCTTGCCCTGCCGAACGGCTTCTTCAAAATGGCTGGGCCGAAAACCCGGAGGAGACGCCAGAATGACAACATCGGCCAACGCCATAGCCTGCTTGTACGCATCGAAACCGACGAACTTATGGTCTTCCGGTATATCTACTTTCGGTGTCCCGTCAGCGGCCTTAGCTCCGCGTGCGGTCAGCGCTTTATAGGCATCGTCCAGACGGTCGCGGAAGGCATCGGCCAGCGCGACAATCTTGACGTTTTGCTTCGTGCTTAGCGCCTGTTGCGCAGCTCCAGTGCCGCGTCCGCCACAGCCGATCAGGGCTACTTTAATCGTATCGTTTGCCGAGAAATGATACCCTGGATGTCCCGTTGCCGCTTTTGTCGTAAAGGGTAAACTGCTCAGTAAGGCGCTGCCTGTCAGCAAGCCTGAAGATTTGAGAAAATCGCGCCGGTTTGATTCGTTTGTCATTGTCGTAAGGAATATCGGTTGAGAAACTTGGATGCTTACCCACAAAAAGGCAACACAATGACAGATTTACTACAGCCTACTGCACATTCGACTTGGGACACCAAAATTTGGCTTACTTATTGCCCCTCAGTGATCTGGCCAGCAAATTTCCGAGATAAGAATCATTCATTGGCTGGCTTTGCTTTCGGATAAACGGATGGCCAAAAGGGTGTTAGCTAAAAAATTATTTGTTAATGACATGATTTAGTAGAACTAAAAGAAGACTTATCCGTATGTTTAGCACCAAAGTCGATGTGTGTAAATTCAATATCTTGTTAACCAGTAGTATATGAAAAGATTAATTACTTACTCACTATCTCTTTTGTCAATTTGCTGGTTACTATCTGCCAGTGTTATGGCGCAAACGCGCATTTCTGGTAAAATAACGGCCGAAGCGACAAAAGAAGAACTGGCGGGCATCAGCATCGCAGTCAAAGGCAAAGTTATTGGTACGATCACGGACCAGAAGGGAAACTTTTCCCTGAGTACCAACACGCCTACTCCCTTCACGATTGCCATATCGGCGGTCGGTTTCCAGCCGCAGGAATTTGCGATCACGGGCGACAAAACGGGGCTGACCATTTCGCTGAAGGAGCAGGTAACGCTGGGGCAGGAGATTATTGTATCGGCCTCACGCGTTGAGGAAAGCGTGCTTAAATCGCCCGTATCGGTTGAACGGCTGGATGTTCGGTCGTTCCAGTCTACGCCATCGGCCTCCTTTTACGATGCCTTGCAGAACGTTAAAGGTGTAGATATGAGTACCCAAAGTATAACGTTCAAATCGGTCAACGTGCGCGGATTTGGTACTAACGGGAACACACGGGTTGTGCAATTGCTCGATGGGATGGACAACCAGGCACCGGGGCTGAACTTCTCCGTTGGTAACATCGCTGGCGTATCGGAGCTGGATTTAGAAAGTGTGGAGCTGTTGCCCGGAGCAGCTTCGGCTCTGTACGGTCCGAACGCGATCAATGGCCTCCTGCTGATGACCTCGAAAAGCCCATTTCTGTATCAGGGTCTTAGTGCTTACGTGAAGGGGGGTGTCATGAACGCCAGTAACCGCTCAACGGCAACGACGCCGTTTTACGATGCGGCTTTTCGCTATGCGAAAGCATTCAATAACCGGTTGGCGTTCAAGGTCGGTGTTTCGTATCTGACGGCTAAAGACTGGCAGGCGACTGACTACCGCGATCAGAGTTTTTCAAATGGCTATACGCTCGACAACGGGACGCGGGCCAATAACGCGGGTTATGACGGTATAAATATTTACGGTGACGCCAGCGCGAACCTGTATTCGAACCTGTATGGTAATGGCCAACCCGGAACCGGTGCCGACGGAACCTCACAAGTTTTGGGGCTGATTGCGTCAACGCCCATCCCACAGGCCGGAAACAGAACGTTGCCGCAACTGACAGGACAGACACCGCAGCAGATCTTCAACGCGATCATACCGAACCTGAACATTTCGCGGACGGGCTACGCGGAGCAGGATCTGGTCAATTATAACGCAACCAATCTGAAACTGAACGGCGCATTGCACTACCGGCTGAATGATAACGTAGAAGCGATTCTGCAAGCCAACTGGGGCACGGGAACAACGGTCTATACGGGTGCCGATCGCTACTACCTGAAAGGATTCAAACTGGGTCAGTACAAACTCGAACTGAAAGGTTCCAACTTTTTCGTGCGTGCCTACACGACGCAGGAACGATCTGGCGATAGCTACGCCACGTCGACGTTGGGGCAGGGGATCAACGAGGCCTGGAGTGGCAGCGCGGCCAAATGGTTTCCGACTTATTTTGGTACGTACGCGCAAACCGCCTTCCAGGGCTATGCCGGTGCGTTCCTGCAGGCATTGGGTAGTGGCCAAACCGCAGCGGCAGCCGCAACAGCCGCTCAAACGTATGCCTCCAGTCAGCAATCGACCTGGCTCAATCTGGCTCGGGGTACAGCTGATCAGGGCCGCTTATTGCCTGGAACCGCTGGGTTTCAACAGGCTTTCGATGCGGTAACGGGAAAATCGATTCCGGGTGATGCTACGGGTGTCGGTGCGCGGTTCCTCGACAAGACGAATCTCTACCATGCGGAGGGCATGTACAACATTAATAAACTGGTTGATCCCAAGCTCGTTGAAGTGATTGTTGGGGCTAGTTTCCGGCGGTATGCCCTGAATTCGGAAGGTACATTATTTGCGCGCGACGAAAGTGGCAGGGAGTTCAACATCGATGAATATGGCGCTTATGCGCAGGCATCGAAAACCATTGCCGATGTGCTGAAACTAACGGGTTCGATCCGCTACGATAAGAACCAGAACTTCAAGGCGCAGGTGAGTCCCCGCTTATCGGCTGTATTGACGGTAGCAAAAGTTCACAACATCCGGGCTTCGTTCCAGCGTGGTTTCCGGATTCCAACGACGCAGGATCAGTACATCGATCTCAATACGCCTTCGTATCACCTCATCGGTGGTCTGCCCTTCCTGAAAGAGCGCTACGGTTTTAGCTCGAATCCCGCTTATACGCTTCAGTCGGTGCAGGCATTCGGAGCCGCGTTGCAAACCGGTGGACAGGCTGCGCTGCCACAGGCGCTTTCTTTGTTGAAACCAGTTACCAGTACCAGTTCGACCTACGACCCTGAGCGGGTAGAAACGTACGAAGTGGGCTACAAGGGGTTATTGGGCAACAAACTGTTCATCGACGCTTATTACTATTACAATCGGTTCCTTAATTTTCTGGGAAGCGAGGTCGCCGTTCAGGGTAAACAGCCGGCTACCGTGACCAATCCGGCTTCGACGCTGCAACTGATCAGTGGCTCGACCCGTACGATTTACTCGTACCCCGTCAATTCGCCTACCCAGTTGAAAAATGCGGGCTGGGCCGTTGGGCTGGATTACCTGTTGCCGGGCAACTACACGATCGGGGCCAACATATCGTCCAACTATCTGATCGATAAAGACAAGATTCCGACGGGGTTTGTGACCTTTTTCAACACACCAAAGTACCGCTATAACCTGTCGTTCGGGAATCGGAATGTGAGGGGTACTGGCATCGGGTTCAACGTTGTATGGCGGGCGCAGGAGTCGTTCCTGTGGGAGTCGAGTTTTGCCAATGCCGAAGCGACCGCTCGTCAGCAGACGATCATACCGGCTTACAGTGCGCTTGATGCCCAAATTAGCAAAAAACTGTCTGCTTTTAAGTCTATTCTGAAAGTTGGTGGTACGAACCTGACGGGTAAGCTGTACACGCAATCGTGGGGTAATCCCAGTGTTGGATCGATGTATTACATTAGCCTGACGTTCGATCAATTGATGAATTAAACTAAACGAATACGTTTTTAGCGTCGTTGCCAGACTACCGGCAACGACGCTTTTGTTTTCGGTCGATGTAGACCACGCCTACAACTTTGGCCTGTGGTTAGCCGCAATGCCTCAAAATACGGTTGGGAAATCGAACTTTTAGGCGTAGAATGACCGTTGCCTGATCGTTTGGCCGATCATTCTCTTTTCCCGTTACGCTATTGATTGATTCTACGCCTTCTGATTCATCAGAGCCCTCCGTTCCTCCTATATCGACTGGCGATTCCGCGTTGCCCCGGCGACTGACCCTGATCCAGGGGACTGCTCTGAACATGATCGATATGGTTGGTATCGGTCCGTTCGTTGTGCTGCCGCTGGTCATTAAAACCCTTGGCGGACCGTTGTTTTTATGGGCCTGGCTACTGGGTGCGTTCGTATCTGTAATCGATGCGTTTGTCTGGGCCGAACTTGGCGCTTCGTTTCCGCTGGCGGGTGGGAGCTACAATTTTCTCAAAATTTCGTACGGCGAAAAACGCTGGGGACGATTGCTGTCCTTCCTGTACGTCTGGCAAACGCTGATTCAGGCACCGCTGGTGATGGCCTCCGGGGCCATTGGATTTGCGCAGTACATGTCGTATTTGATGCCCCTGGACGAGTGGCAGCGAAAAGCCGTTTCGGGTGGGGTGGTTCTGGTGATCATTGTGTTGCTCTATCGAAAGATTGATTCAATCGGAAAAATTGGTCTGGTAATGTGGGGTGCCGTTTTGCTGACCCTCGGCTGGATCATTGTTGGCGGCTTAAGCAATGCGCGAATTCCGCTGTCGGAAACACTCGGCTCGATGGGTTCGGTTAGTGGTGGGCTACTGGCAGCTGGTCTTGGTCAGGCATCGGTCAAGACGATCTATTGCTATCTGGGTTATTATAACGTTTGCCATCTGGGTGGTGAAATGAAACGGCCAACGCGAAATATTCCCGCCAGTATGTTCATTTCCATCGCCGGTATTACGGGACTTTACCTGCTCATGAACCTCAGTGTGGTGAGCGTTGTCCCCTGGCAGGAAGCCCAGAACAGTGACTTCATTGTCAGTACGTTCGTTGAAACGCTCTACGGACCTAAAGCGGCCCAACTAGCAACGGTGCTGGTATTGCTGGTCGCTTTTTCGTCGTTGTTTGCGGTATTGCTGGGATATTCTCGGGTACCTTACGCGGCTGCGGTCGATGGGCAGTTTTTCTCCATTTTCGCCCGACTGCATCCCACGCGCCAGTTCCCCTACGTTTCGCTGCTGTTTCTGGGAGGCTTAGGATTCGTGTTTAGCTTACTCTTTCGACTTGGCGATGTCATTACGGCGATTCTGGCGATGCGTATTGTGATCCAGTTCGTTGGTCAGGCCATCGGCTTATTACTGCTCCACCGACGACGGGCTGCTTCCGAGTTTCCGTTTCGGATGCCGCTTTATCCGTTGCCCGTCCTGCTGGCTATCAGCGTGTGGCTCTTCATCTTTTTCTCAACGGGACTGACGTTCATGCTTTCGGGCTTGACCGTAATCGGGTTGGGTGCTGTTGCTTTTCTGGTCTCATCGGGTATTCGTCACCAGTGGCCCTTTGGTCGGTAATCCAACCGGCTGTCAAGGAACGACACGCATGTCGACCGCACTAACGTCATCTTCGCCGTTTAGGTTATTACCGGTGGGTGTTGCGGAACCGGGCGTCGAATCGGGGTCTGGCGTGTTGGCCGACCAGATCTGGGCTGCATTTGTCAGATAACCCACAGCAGAAGGCATGGCGGTAAAGATTATCTGGGCTGTAGACCCCGCTGCCAGTGAGTTAATCGTTCCTTCGATGATGGTGTAGTTATTGCCACTACCCACACTACTAGCCCCCGTTGGCGAATTGACGAACGACATACCCTGTAGCGTATCCCGTACCACGATAGCACCTGCCGAAATACCGCCCGCATTGGCAACTATGACAGTAAACGTTACTGGCTGACCCACGTTGGGGGTACGAGTACTCACCCGAAATTGCAGCGACAAATCGGCCTTTGCCGGATCAGGCGCTGGTTGGTTCGGGATCGTTGTCGGCAAAGGGGTTTGATTTGGATTGGGAGAGGAAAAAACGGTTGTGTTGTTGTCGTTGGTGCGAATATCAATCGTGGCTGTGTCATCCTGCCCATCACCCGTACCGGACCCCGGCTGAGAGGTAGGATCGGGCAGGCTACTCGTCAGAATCTGGGCCGAGTTGAGGTAAAGACCCGGTTGGGTTGGTTTGAGCTGGTAAACAAACGTAGCTGAAGCTCCGGTCGCAATCGATATACCGCTTCCGCCCACGGATGATCCTGAATTGATTACACCGGTTTCACCACTAACGAAGCTGAAATTGGGCGGTAGGTTGTTCTGCCAACTTATATTCGTCGCGTTATCGGGTCCGTTGTTCTGTATCGTTACCGAAAAACTGACGGGCTGATTAAGGGCAGGTGTTCGGATATCGGTCTGCATGCGCAGACTAAGATCAGCGGATGCAGCTCCTGCAACCAGTACCTGATAATCTTCGGTTTCGCCATACAGGTAGCTCCCACATGCATCGGTTGGGATCACATTGTAGGCCACAATAACGCGGATCGTCATCGGCCCTGTCGTCAGTGTGGCGGGGAGTACCAAATTGCCCGAAAACTGACCGGTTACGAGTGCGGATGTTTTGTAAAGTAACTCGTTTTTCGTCGAATCAAATAAGCCATCCCGATCCAGATCGGCCCATATCGTGACCCCTTGTTTGTACGACGATGGGAGTAACTTTGCCGTAAACGACGCTGATTGCCCGGCCAGGACCGTGCCGGAAACGACAGACCCCGCGCTATACCCACCTGCCGAACAGCCTGAGCTCTGACTTATTACCGCGCCGTTGATGACGAATCCATCCAGACCATCGCCCCCTGTACAGGCGTAGGCATTATAGGTTGGGCGACAAGGAGGTGTCGTAATGCTGCCTGTCGTACTGATTCCCTGCGTAGTGCTGTTCGAAGGGCGAATGCGGTAATAGTAGGTGGTCAGTGCGGTCGCTCTGGTGTCAGTGTAAGTAGTTCTGTTAGCGCCAACACCACCGATCGGAACGAAATTCGTGGCTGGAGCAGTAGAACGTTCAATGAAATAGCCCATCTCCGTGGAGCCGTTGTCCTGCCAGGAGATCACTACATTGCCGTTGCTGATCGTGGCGGCTACGTTAGTAGGTGCCGGAACACTGGTGGCCGGACAATCCAGCGAGTAAGCCGTATGCGTTTGACGCAGTGCCAGCCCTGCCTGCATACGCTCGTATTGCCCCGGCGTAAAATCGTGCGTGCAGGGAAAGTAATACGACATAATGTTAGATATGGAAGGCGCATACCGTTCTCCGTTCGCGTCCGTAGCCGATCCTGTATAGGTCTGACAGCCATTAATGTACGGAACATTCGCGCCGGACAAGCCATACGGGTCGGCGGGGGTATCACAAAGTTCGTCACCCGCTATTGTGCAATTGGCTCCGGCCCCACGCGTTACCAACTCCGTCGTACCGGAGCCCGAATTGCCGAATGTGTGATACAGGTTAAAACTATGACCCAGTTCGTGGGGGAGCAGTCGGTTCGCCAGGTCTATCTCATCAGATTCGTTCAGAATAAATGAGCGCGTACTATTGATGTTATTGGCAGGAAAATTAGCATAGCCCCCTAATCCGCTCTGGTTAAATCCATTGACGTAGTATTGATTCATGGCATTTAACGCATCATGCCCATTGGTAATCGTTTCGTTGTAGGCGGGAAAGCTATTGTAAAGATTGTCGTTGTCAATGTATTCGGGCGATGTGCCACAGAAATAGAACTGAATGCCACTGCCATTGAGCTGGTAATAGCTGTTCGTAATGGCGATGATATTGTTCAATTTGTCCAGTGTCAAGCCACCTGTACCATCGCTACGCCGGTAGATGTGCGGTCGAATAGGTACATAGGCAACGCCGGTCGTGGGCTGGCCCGATGCTTGTTTCTCGCTTAATGCAAAAGCTGCCTCACTAGAAAGTGCCCGGCGTTTACTATCGGTCAAATCGGGCGTGCCACAGACGGGTGGATCAGTTACCGGAGCGCGCTGAGCCAACGAAAAAAAAGGGAGCATGCCACTTAAAAATGCTACCAGAACTCGTATGTAAAACGCCATTTTTGGAGAAACGCTACGAAAGAAAGTACTATATCTGTAGTGAAATTCAGTGGTTGCTTCGTCCAGAGCAACAACCGGGACTATCTGTTAATGTGTATACAAACGTCTGAGAATGGATAGCTTCGTGAGTCGCTGCCGGAAAGGTCTTCTAAAATACAGAGAAGGATTTGTATTGCCGACATCGTACGGATTAACCCATCACGTTATTGGCAATAAAAACTTTCAACGGCACACTACTTCAGAGCTTCAAATAAAATTTCGGCCGGATGCTTTGCCTTACGGGCCGTTCCGTCTTTGATCTGGTGGCGGCACGATGTTCCGGGGGCTGCAATAATTACGTCGTCGGGTTGCTGGCGAACGGTCGGGAAGAGAACCAGTTCCCCAATTTGCATCGAAATGTCGTAGTGTTCGGCTTCGTAGCCAAACGAACCCGCCATGCCACAGCAGCCCGACGGAATCAGTTGTGTCGTATAGTTCGCCGGTAAGGACAAAGCTTTTTTGCCCGGCACCAGCGAAGAAACTGCTTTTTGCTGACAGTGGCCGTGCAGTTTAATGAGTTTCGTCTCGGTCGTGAAACTGTCCGGACGTATACGCCCTGCGTCAGCTTCACGGGCGATAAATTCTTCAAACGTCAACGCATGTTGGGCCAGCTGTTTGGCGTCTGCCACCATCGATTCATCGACCAGATCAGGGTACTCATCACGAAAGGTTAGAATCGCCGACGGTTCCATACCTACCAGGGGCATTTCAGAGGTAATAATATCTTTCAGTACCTTGACGTTATGCTCAGCCAGGGTCTTAGCGTATTTAAGCATCCCTTTCGACAGGGCCGCGCGACCGCTCTCGCCGTGATTCGGGATAACGACCTCGTAGCCAAGCCGTTCAAACAGTTGGATGGCTTTCTGGCCAACTTCAACGTCGTTGTAATTTGTGAATTCGTCGCAGAACAGGAATAGTTTCTGGCCGTTTTTGGCTGATTTCTGTGCGTTGCTTTTGTGATCGTAAGCCCAGTTTTTCAGGGTCGTGTTGCTGAGCAATGGCATCGTCCGGTCGGGGTGGAAGCCGACTACCCGGTTCGCGATGCGCCGAAGCGAAGGGGTGCCCAGTACACCGTTCCAGGCCCAGGGCACAAAAGCGGCAATACTGGATAGCCGGGCGAAATTAGCGATCAGCCGCGATCGAATCGGGATACCATTCGTGTCGTAGTATTGCTGCAAAAACTCGGCTTTGAGTTTGGCTACGTCTACGTTCGAAGGACACTCGTTTTTGCAACCCTTGCAGGAAAGGCAGAGGTCATATACCTCCTTGATTTCTTTATGATCGAAGCGGTTTTCCTTCGGTGAACGCGTCAGCATCTCACGTAGGATGTTCGCCCGGGCCCGCGTCGTGTCTTTTTCATTGCGCGTAGCCATGTAGCTGGGACACATGGTTCCACCAGAGGCCTGCGTTTTTCGGCAGTCGCCCGACCCATTGCACTGCTCGGCATGCTGCAGTACATTCTGATCCTTGTAGCGAAAATACGTCTTGAATTCCGGCGTTTGCTGCCCCGCTTCGTACCGCAGAAAGGTATCCATGGGGGGCGTTTCAATGATTTTGCCGGGATTGAAAATGCCCTGTGGGTCCCACGTATGCTTGATCTGACGCATCAACTCGTAGTTGTGCGGGCCAACCATCTGCGGAATAAACTCGCCCCTTAACCGCCCGTCGCCATGTTCACCCGATAGCGACCCATCGTACTTTTTGACCAGCGTGGCAATTTCTTCGGCAATCATCCGGTACTGACGGTGACCTTCTTCCGTTTTGAGATTGATGATTGGCCGAAGGTGCAGTTCACCAGATCCCGCATGAGCATAGTGTACCGAATGCATATTGTGCTTCTTGAGAATCCCGTTGAAGTCACGAATGTAATCGGGTAGATCATGGACATCGACCGCCGTATCTTCGATAACCGCCACTGCTTTCTCATCGCCGGGCAGGTTACCCAGCAGACCGAGACCGGCTTTGCGAAGTGTCCATATTTTCTTGGTGTCCTCGCCAAATAGTAATGGATAGTGATAGCCCAAATTGGCCGCCCGCAGTTCGGCTTCCAGGTCGGCGGCTAACAACTCGATTTCGGCGCGGGTATCGCGCGACAGATCAACGACGAGAATAATCGGGAAATGATCACTCGGCGTTTTCTGGACAAAAAAGCTGTTTTTTCGCTGCTCAGGGTTTGTATCGGCCCGTTCCAGAATAATGTCATCGATCAGCTCGACGGCATAGGGTTTGTAATTCAGCGCCACCAGCGTTGTCCGCAGTGCTTCGTCGATCGAATGGCAGTGAATACAAACCAGTCCACTTTCTTTCGGGGGAAGGGGGACAATATTGAGTTTGATTTCGGTCAGAAAACAAAGTGTCCCTTCGGAGCCGGTAATGAACTTGGCCAGATTGAACGGCTCCCCATTCGTAGTGAACGGTTCCATGTCGAGCAACGCATCCAGCGCGTAACCCGTGTTTCGGCGTTCGATGGTCTTCTTGGGGAAGTTTCGCCGAATTTCTTCCTGATTGGCAGGATCAGACAGGATCGTATTTGCCTGAAGAAGAATTCGATCGGCCAGCGTTGCCGAACCATTCTTACGGCTCGCTTCACTCACCAGTTTCGTAAAATCCCAGCCGCTCACCCCCCCAAATTCAACCTCTGACCCATCCGCCAGCAGGGCTTTGACGGACAGCGTATGCTCGCGCGTAGCCCGGTAAACAACGGAGTTCGATCCGCAGGAATTGTTCCCGACCATACCGCCAATCATGGCGCGGTTCGCCGTGGAGGTTTCGGGTCCGAAAAACAGGCCGTATGGTTTAAGAAACTGGTTCAATTCGTCGCGGACAACACCTGGCTGTACGCGTACCCAACGCTCTTCGGGGTTGATTTCCAGAATCTTCGTAAAATGCTTTGACACATCGACAACGATACCGCTTCCAACAACTTGGCCTGCCAGCGACGTTCCGGCCGTACGGGGTATAAGTGATGTATTATGCTGACGGGCAAAAGCAATCAGCGTCTTCAAATCATCAATCGTTTTGGGAATCGCAACCGCAGCGGGCATCTCACGGTAGGCCGATGCATCCGTGGCATAAAGTGTCCGATACGTACTGTCATCGTAGACATCACCGGCGAGCTGATTGCCTAAATGCCGTATAACTTCTGAATCCATAATACTAAACCAGTGGCGTTACCAGAATTTAGACAAAATTAGTCCTTAATACGCCAAAATTAGTAGTATAAGGCAACGAATTTAGAAAACAAAATCATCACGGAAATTTCATAATTAGTTAATGCCGATCAGCCAACAGATCACTGAAAATCAATACTATGACTTGTTTTGTTCGTATCAGACAGTATGATTAATCAAATAGTTCGTATAACTCTTAATAATTATTATGATACAATATTGACTTTGATTAAGTCGATTTTAACTTTTACTACTTGTATTTTTAGAATGAGATTTAGTAATTTGCCATCTGGTTCGGGTATATGTTCTATAATTTCTACTCAATTTACCAAACTCTCATGGAGATAATTCAGTTTCCGGTCTACCTATGGGTGTCTTGTGACTAGTGTGGATTCAGACATACCAACTTTAACCTATAAAAACTATACCATATTTTAAACTTTTTACTGTAAACCTATGATGGACAAATCCTACACAAGTAACCATAATCGTGGTTACGTAGGTCAGGTTGGGACTTCTCAACCCCAGTCACTTGTGTGGAATGCGTTACGCGTTCTATCAATGCTGGTAATGGTATTGCTGTTGAGTAACTCAGCAGCATGGGCGCAGGGTCGTACGGTTACAGGAACAGTAACCGATCCAACAGGGTCAAAATTACCGGGTGTGAGCGTACAGATCAAGGGCACTCAACGTGGTACCAATACTGACGCTGAAGGCAAGTATAGTATAACGAATGTACCTGATAATGCGACACTGGTTCTAAGCTTTATCGGTTACACGACTCAGGAAGTTGCGGTCGGCAATCGGACAACGGCAGATGTGAAACTGCTCGATGATACAAAGGCTCTAGAAGAAGTAGTCGTTGTCGGTTACGGTACGGCCAAACGGAAAGATCTGACCGGTTCGGTTGTACAGGTAACGGCGAAAGATTTCAACGCCGGTGTGAACCCCAACCCGCTGCAAGCCATTCAGGGTAAGGTAGCTGGTCTGGTTATTACATCGCCTTCAGGTGATCCCAACCAGTCGCCAACGGTCCGTCTGCGGGGCTACACGTCGCTAGCTGGTGGTAGCGATCCCCTTTATGTAGTTGATGGTATGATTGGTGTTCCAATTAGTACAATCAGCCCAAGCGATATTGAATCGATGGACGTACTGAAAGATGCTTCTGCGGCTGCTATTTACGGATCACGGGCAGCCAACGGCGTTATTCTGGTCACGACCAAGCGCGGTAAGGCAGGCAAGACAACAGTATCATTCAACAACTATGTTGGGATTGCTGTCATCTCTAAACGGTTCGATATGTTGGACGCACAAGGGTACCGTGATGCAGTCACGTCTATCAAAGGTGCATCGGCATTGTCTGATTTACAGCGCTTCCCAACTGGTAATTACAATACGGACTGGGTGAAAGAAATTACGCGCACTGCTGTTACCAACAACCACGATTTGGCTATTGCCGGTGGTTCACCCAATTTCAGCTATCGTGGTTCGTTGAACTACATTAATCAACAGGGGCTTGTTAAGAAAAGTGGTTTTGATCGGGTTACTGGCCGGATTAACCTCGACCAGAAAGCGTTCGACAACCGTTTGAATGTTCAGTACAATTTGTCGTATTCGGAAACGAACAAAGATTTTCCGGACAATGGCAACACAGGTGCCCCGAGCGTAGGTGGTTTCTTGAACCGCGCTACAACATTTCTGCCTACATTACCCGTGCGCAATGCAGATGGTTCTTACTATGAGGTAGGTGGTAGTTTCGATTTGTTTAACCCGGTAGCCGCCTTAGAAAACTCGGTCAACACAGCTGTTCAACGGTACTTACAGGGTGGTGTTACCTTACGGTATGAAATTTTGGACGGACTTACATTGGGTGTAAGCGGACAATTGCAGCGTGACAATACCACCAGTCAATACTACACAAATCCAACCATCAAAGCTTTTGCCGCTAACAACGGACGGGCGGGTCGCAACTTCACGGAGTCTAATAACCAGTTATTAGAAACGACAGTAAACTATACAAGAGGGTTCGGTGCACAGAATAGCAATTTCTCTGTACTGGGAGGCTATTCGTTCCAACAGTTTGACAACGATGGTTTCGGCGCGGCTAACAACGGTTTCTTAACCAGCAATGTCAATTTTGACAATCTGGGCTTAGGCTCAGGTACACTTGTATTACCCTCTAACAACTACGCGTTTTCTTACCGGAATCAAAGTAAATTGATCTCGTTCTTCGGTCGGGCAACGGTTAATTTGAATGATCGGTACAATGTGACGGCTACAATACGTCGGGATGGTAGCACTAAATTTGGTGCTAACAACAAATGGGGCGTTTTCCCATCGATCGGTGCTGGCTGGACGATTACGAACGAATCGTTCTTTCCAAAAAGCAACACGCTTAACTTCCTGAAACTGCGTGCTGGTTATGGTCAGACGGGTAACTCAGAAGGTATCGCTGCTTACAACTCGATTCAGTTGTATGGTCAGAAAGGCACTTATTACGATGGTTCATTGGGTGACTTCCTGCCTGGCTACGGTATTACACAGAATGCGAATCCAAACCTGAAGTGGGAAGTACTTGGCTCATCGAATATTGGATTAGACTTCCAATTATTTGGTGGTCGGTTTGCAGGTACAGTAGAATACTATAACAAGTTGACTAAAGACTTGCTGTATCAGTACTCCGTGCCAGCTGACGGTGTGAAGTATTTTGCCAATTCTATTCTGGCTAACGTTGGTTCGATGCGGAATTCTGGCTTCGAATTTTCGTTCGGTGGGGACGTTATTCAGAAAGGCGATTTCTCCTGGAATTCTAAACTCGTAGCCGCTTACAATAAGAATACGATTGTGAGCCTCAAAAGTGATGAGTTCGATTCAGGTACTGTTCGCTTTAATGCCTTTGGTGGACGTGGTTTGTCTGACGTATATGCGTCATTCATTACACCCGGTCAGCCTTTGGGCGAGTTCAACAATGTTCCAACTTTTGTTGGCTACAATGCTGATGGTCTGCCATTGCTGAAAGCTGGTTCGGGCGATACACCCGTAACGGATGTATCGAAAGCCGATGCTGCGGCTGCTATTGCTGCCGGATCGCCACTGAAACAGGGTAATCCACAGCCTTTCCTGACGGGTGCTTTCATTAACACGTTCCGCTATAAGGGGTTTGACGTCTATTTCCAGGTACGTGGTACGTTTGGCAACAGTATTCTGAACAACGTTCGGTCGAACCTGCTGCTGCCAGGCTCCATTCTGGAAACAAACATGTTGAAGGAGGTAACAACCTTGCCAAAAGGATACGGTGTAAACGTACTATCGACCAACTGGCTTGAAAGCGGAACGTTTGTTCGCTTCGATAACTGGCAGATCGGTTATAATGTACCATTGCCAGCCAGCAAATACATTACTAACGCTCGTATTTATCTGGGTGGTAACAACCTATTTGTTATCACGAAATACAAGGGGATTGATCCGGAGTTGCAGGTAAAAGCTGATTTACCACAAGGTTCTCAGACACCTAACTCGATTGGTCTTGACAACAGTGGGATCTATCCCAAAACTCGTCAGTTCCAGTTAGGCCTGAATTTGACGTTCTAAACTGATCATTTCACAAACTGGATTAAATCCAAAAATTAATTCGGTTTGTGAAAACTGTTCTAATTAACACATCGTTAATATACCATCTGAGGTTTGCCGATGTAACTAATTAATTATCAAAAACTTCTATGAAAGGAATAACAATAAAAGTGCTTCTGGGCTGTTCGGCGCTGATGCTGGCAGGTCAATCCTGTACAGACCTCACCGAAACAACCTATGACGTCATTCCAACGAGTGGGACGTTTGGTAGTACTGCTGCCCAACAGGCAGCACTTATTGGCCCTCTCTATAATGGGCTGGGTGACTACTATGGTAACTTATCCAACCTGAATACGACGACTGATGAACAGATCGTACCAACTCGGGGTGGTGACTGGAAAGATGGCGACAACTGGGTTCGGTTGTATACCCACACCTGGGACCCTGTTACGGATAATGGACAGTTCAATGGCCCCTGGACCTGGTGTTACAACAACATCACATCTATAAACCAGGTGTTGGGCAATCAAACAGACGTCAAAACTGTTGCAGAACTCAAAGCGTTGCGGGCATTTTTCCATTATGAAGCGATGGACCTGTTTGGCAACGTAATTATTTCGGACGCAGTAGGTGGTGTTTCACCAAAGCAAAGTACTCGTGCAGAGGTCTTCGCTTTTGTTGAGAAAGAACTGTTGGCTGCTTATCCAAATCTGAGCGATGTGTCAGGTAGTGCTTACTACGGTCGTATGAACAAATACGTAGCTGACATGATCTTGGCTAAACTGTATTTGAACGCACAAGTTTACACGGGTACTGCTCGCTGGGCTGATGTAGTAACGCGCACGAACAATGTTATCAGTTCGGGCAAGTTTCAAATTGTTGGTGATTTTTTCAGCAACTTCATTACGCAGAACCAGAACTCGCAGGAAATCATCCTGGCAACGCCTTTCGACAAATCGAAACGGACAGGGTTCCGGCCACAGATGCAGAACCTTCATTATCTGAACCAGTTGACGTACAACCTGGGTACAGCGCCGTGGAATGGTTTTGCAACAGTAACCGAGTTTTACAACTCGTTCGATGATAAGGATATCCGCAAAAAAATGTGGATTGTCGGTCAGCAGTACAAGGCAGATGGTACCGCTATACAGGAAGATGGTGGTGTTCCGTTTGCATTCAATCCAGAAATCCCGGCGCTTGTTTTACCAGCAGGTGCGACTGGACGGATGGCAGGTGCGCGGAGTCAGAAATACGAGATACAGAAAAACAACAGTTTTACGGAGCAGGACAACGACTTCGTTGTGTATCGCCTAGCTGATGCATACCTGATGCGGGCTGAAGCAAATCTCCGACTAGGGAACACGGCACTTGCTCTTACGGATGTTAATGTGATTCGTAAACGGGCTGGCATGGCCGACTTCACATCTATAACGCTGGACGATATGTTGGCTGAACGTGGTCGTGAGTTTGCTTTTGAATACCACCGTCGCCAGGATTTGATTCGTTTCGGTCAGTTCACGAAGGCTTGGCGTTTCAAACCAGCCTCGCAGTCTTACCGTACGATCTTCCCAATTCCGAGGGATCAGCTGTCGTTGAATCCAAACCTGAAGCAAAATCCAGGGTATTAATTTCTAGTATACAACGAAAAGAGCAGGCTCATACGGGCTTGCTCTTTTTGGTTTTAAGGGGCTAATTAAAAGCCTATTAATTGCTGGAAAATGCAAACGGAGTACGTATAATTCCTTATTTTTGTAGTCCCTTTCTCTACGCTGCCTCAACTCTACCTTTTACATCATTCGTTACGGTACGTTTTCATTCATGTAGTTGTGTTAATGCGCATTAGTCTATTCTTTCTGGCAGTCATTCTTTTGTTTGGTTGTCATTCCGAACAACCAAACCCAGCCGATTCGCTCTTTCAAAAACTGTCTCCCGACGAGACGCAGATTCACTTCGCCAACACCGTTACTGACGATAAAGAGTTTAACATCTTCAACTATCGTAACTTCTACAACGGAGGTGGAGTTGCCATTGGTGATGTCAACAATGATGGTTTATCGGATGTGTTGCTAATTGCCAATATGGGCGATAACAAGCTCTTCTTGAATAAAGGTAAGCTAACCTTCGAGGACATCACGACAAAAGCGGGCGTCGCCGGTCAACGCGCATGGAGCACAGGAGCAACGTTCGCTGACGTGAATGGGGACGGTTTGCTCGATCTTTACGTGTGCAATGCGGGCATAAGACCCGGTGATAAACGGGGTAATGAACTTTTTATCAACAACGGAGTCGGTCCGAACGGTGTTCCTACATTTACGGAGCGGGCTGCTGAATACGGTCTTGTCGATGGCGGTTTCTCGACACATGCTGCCTTCTTCGATTACGATCGTGACGGCGACCTTGATATGTACCTTCTCAATAACAGCTTCATGCCCGTTGGTCGGCTCGTTTATGCCAACATCAGGGAACAGCGGGACTCGTTGGGTGGTCATAAGTTGTTTCGGAATATGACTGTTGAGCGCGGTGCTGTGAAGGCAGGTAAAATGCCTTCTACCGTATTCAAGGACGTTTCTGAAGAAGCGGGTATCTATGGTAGTTTGATTGGTTTTGGGCTGGGCATAACCATCGGCGATGTGAACGAAGACAACTGGCCGGACATTTACATTTCCAACGACTTCTACGAACGCGATTATCTGTACATCAATAATCAGGATGGCACATTCCGGGAGTCGATAAAAGAGTCCATGCCCCACACAAGCCTGTCGTCGATGGGAGCTGATGTCGCCGATATCAATAATGATGGTCGCCTTGATATTTTCATCACGGATATGTTACCCGGCAATGATCGGCGGTTGAAAAAGACGTCCACATTTGAGAGTCACGATCTGGAACAGATTAAAGCGGGCCGGGATTTCCATTATCAGATTATGCAGAACATGCTCCATCTGAACCAGGGTAATCAGCCTGGAAATGCCGGATTACCCGTTTTCAGCGATATCGCGCGATTTGCGGGCATTCAGGCAACCGACTGGAGTTGGGGCGCACTGATTTTCGATATGGATAACGATGGCCTGAAAGATGTGTTTGTCGCGAATGGTATTGCTAAAGACGTTACAGATCAGGACTTTGTGAATTTCCTGGCCGATCGTGAAAACATGGCTCAGATTGCCCGGCAGCGTTCGTTCAATTTTAAAGAATTCCTGGATAAAGCACCCTCCGAAGCGGTTCCGAACTACGCTTTCCACAACGAAGGAAATCTACAGTTCGTAAACAAAGCCGTCGATTGGGGCCTATCCGAGCCTGACTTTTCTAATGGGGCTGCTTATGGCGATCTGGATAATGATGGTGATCTGGAACTGATCGTAAACAACGTCAACGCGCCAGTCGCCATCTATCAGAATCGATCTGTCGAGAATCTCAAAACTAATTATCTGAAAGTAAAACTGGACGGAAAAGGACTGAACCGCAATGCTATAGGCGCGCGCGTTTTTGTCTATCAGCACGATGCATCCGATAAACCACAAATGCAGCTATTACAACAAATGCCTAATCGTGGTTTTCAGTCGTCGGTCGATCTTAACATGGTATTTGGCCTCGGCAATCAGCCGCAATTGGATTCGGTCGTCGTGATATGGCCTGACGATCGGATGCAGACACTGCAACGACCGAAAGCGAACCAGATGCTTACGTTGCGTCAACAGGATGCGACGCAGATTTGGAAACCGGTCAGGACCACTCAAACGCCAATTTTTCAGGATAATACTACGAAGTCGGGTTTGAACTTCGTACACAAGGAGAGTCCATTTGTTGATTACAACCGCGATGCGTTGGTGAAACAGCAGTTTTCGACGCAGGGTCCCGCGCTGGCAACCGGCGATGTGAATGGCGATGGCCTGGACGATGTTTTCTTCGGCGGAGCCAGTGGACAACCGCACCGATTATTCGTTCAGCAGGGGGGGCGGTTTGTCGATAAAACGCCACTCGCTATACGGCAGGATACAACCTACGAAGCGGTAGACGCGGTTCTGTTCGATGCGGATAAAGACAATGATTTGGATCTTTACGTCGTTTCAGGTAGCAATGAGTTCGGGGCAGAGGCCGATGAGTTACTGGATCGACTATATATTAATGACGGTGAAGGCGCATTTACACGCTCAGAATCGGGCCTACCAAACCTGAGAGCCAGTGGTTCGTGTGTCACGGCTGCCGACTACGATCAGGATGGCGACATTGATTTATTCGTGGGTTCACGGATGATTCCGGGTCAGTACGGTGTCAATCCGGCCAGCTATCTACTTACGAATGATGGTACGGGAAATTTTAAGAATTATACTAAACGCATATTGCCCGACGTAGATCAACTGGGTATGGTTACGTCAGCAACGTGGGCTGATCTCAATGGTGACAGGTACCCGGAGCTAATTGTGGTAGGAGACTGGGAGCCGATTCGCATCTTTGAAAACAAGCATGGGAAATTAAGTCAGAACGCTGAAATGACTATTGTCAATGCGGCAGGGGAAAGTCCGAAGACGAACGGCTGGTGGAATTGTGTTACCGCAGGCGATGCTGACGGCGACGGCGACCTCGATCTGGTCATTGGAAATCTGGGTCAGAATTCACGTATCCGGGCTACCCAAACGATACCCGCTGAACTGTACGTTAGTGATTTCGACCATAACGGCACGATGGAGCAAATTATCAACTGCGCCGATGAAACGGGAGAATTGTACCCGATGGTGCTTAAAAGTGAATTGCAGAAAGAAATGCCCAGTATCAAAAAGAAATTTGTAAAGTTTAACGACTACGCAGGTAAAAAAATCAGTGATCTGCTGGACGAAGATCAACTGAAACAGGCTATTGTCAAGCAATCGTTCATGAGCAACTCGGTACTGTTGATCAACGATGGGAAAGGGAAGCTGACGTTGCAGGTGCTGCCTGCTGAAGCCCAGTTCTCGCCGATGTGCAGTGCAACCTTTCTGGATTACGACGGTGACGGTCATACTGATCTAGTACTGGCCGGAAACTTTTTTGATGTGCTTCCCGAAATAGGCCGTTATGATGCCAGTTATGGAGTCGTTCTGCGCAATGAAGGGAAAGCCAATGGGCATTCGGTGACGTATACATCGATAAATCCGGCGGTATCCGGTTTCTTTGTGCGGGGCCAGGTCCGGCGCATGAAACGCCTGGCGCAGGGACAACTGATTCTGGCCAAGAACAACGACCGCGCTCAAGTATTTACGCTCAAGGCACCCACTCCCAACGGCGCTAAAGCCGCTGTAACCCAATAAACAATTGATGCTGTCGCTAAGCAGACACGTGTCAATGACTTACCTACAATGAAACAAATTGGTTTATTGATACTGGTCAGTAGTGTACTACTGACTGGTTGTAATTCACTCAAGTCAGAAAAGCCGCTTTTTCAAGCCCTTGATTCAACCCAGACGGGTGTTGGTTTCGTGAACCATCTCGTGCCGTCGGAGAAATTGAACATACTCGATTACCTGTACTTCTACAACGGGGGCGGTGTATCCGCGGGCGATATTAACAATGATGGACTAACGGACCTGTATTTTGTCTCGAACCAGGGGAAGAATAAGCTTTACCTCAACAAAGGCAATTTCAAGTTTGAGGATATAACCGCCAAAGCAGGTGTTGAAGGGTTTTCGGACTGGCAGACTGGTTCAACAATGGTAGATATTAACGGCGACGGATTCCTTGATATCTACGTCTGCGCTGTTGGGAACTTCCGGGGGCTTGAAGGCGCGAACGAATTGTATATCAATAACGGTGACAACACATTCACCGAAAAAGCAGCCGACTACGGGCTCGACTTTACAGGCTTCTCCACCCAAGCTGCTTTCTTCGATTATGACCACGAT
The DNA here is from genome assembly GCF_010747415.1 of Spirosoma agri. Classification (NCBI taxonomy): domain Bacteria; kingdom Pseudomonadati; phylum Bacteroidota; class Cytophagia; order Cytophagales; family Cytophagaceae; genus Spirosoma; species Spirosoma agri. The sequence continues at coordinate 525,784 of NZ_JAAGNZ010000001.1, forward strand.
GGCGATCTGGATTGCTACCTGCTTAATCATGCTGTGCACACGTCCCGCAGTTATGACCGCGTTTCGGCCCGTAATCTGCGCCACAACGAGTCCGGTGATTATCTATACGAAAATCAATTGATAACTAAAGCCGGGAAAGCACCGGCGGGGAAAACGGCCCGTTTTGTCAATGTAAGCGAAAAGGCCGGCATCTACGGGGCTGCTATGGGTTATGGCTTAGGCATAGCAGTTGCCGATCTGAATAACGATGGTTGGGAAGACTTATACGTTTCAAACGATTTCCACGAGGACGACTATTATTACATCAACAATCAGAATGGCACGTTCACGGAGAGCGTCCGAAAAGCGTTTCAGCATACCAGCCGGTTTTCGATGGGAAACGACGTGGCCGATGTAAACAACGATGGCTTTGCCGACATTATGACACTCGACATGTACCCGGAAGACGAAGTCGTCGAAAAGTCATCGCTTGGTGAAGACCCACTCGATATTTACTTCTACAAGCTGGCCTACGGTTACATGAACCAATATAGCCGGAACTGCCTTCAACTGAATTTGTCGGGGAAGAAGTTTATGGATATTGGGTCTATGGCGGGCGTGGCGGCTACGGACTGGAGCTGGTCACCGCTGTTGGCTGATTACGACAACGATGGCATAAAAGACTTGTTTGTGGCTAACGGTATTGTTCACCGACCCAATAACCTGGATTATGTAAAGTTTGCCGCTGATGATTCGTTGCGGTATGCGATGGAAACGTCGCGTTCGCTCGACAACCGGGCTGTCAAGCTTATGCCCGAAGGTAAGGTACATAATTATCTGTACCGGGGAACATCAACCTTACAGTTTGAAGACAAGTCTACCGCCTGGGGTTTCCAAACCCCCAACTTTTCGAATGGGGCGGCTTACGCGGACCTGGACAATGACGGCGATCTGGATCTGATTACGAACAACATTGACGACCCGGCGGGATTGTATCGAAACGATGCCAATGAGGTCTTTCCAAATAACAAGCATCTGACCATTAAGCTGAAAGGGGATGCGCCAAATACGTTTGGCGTAGGAGCGAAGGTGATTCTCAAGTACAACGACACGACGCTTGTCCAACAGCTGATGCCAACGCGAGGGTTTGAGTCGTCGGTTGCGCCCGAATTGTTGTTTGGTATCGGACAACATGATTCGGTCGATTCCCTTATTGTCATCTGGCCGAACCAGCAGATGGAAATTCAGCGGAATGTAAAGGCTAACCAAACAATCACGTTACAGCAAGCCAAAGCGAAGCTGGATGGAAAAAACTTCCGCTACACGGCTCCCGCAGTCTCTCCGCTGTTTGCTGATATAACCGCGAACGATTCGATCCCTTACAAGCACAAAGAAAACAAGGAGTATTTCGATTTTGTGCGTGAGCCCTTGATGCCGTTTGAACTATCGACCGAAGGACCGCATCTGGCCGTTGGTGACGTAAACGGCGACGGACTGGAGGACATGTATGCGGGTGGTGCCAAATGGCAGGTTGGAAGCTTATTGATCCAGCAGCCTGACGGACGCTTCAAATCGTCTGTTCAGCCGGCATTTATCACTGATTCTACGTATGAAGACGTGGATGCTGTATTCTTCGATGCGGATGGTGACAAGGATCTGGATCTGTATGTCGTATCGGGTGGTAACGAGTTCTATGATAAAATGCCCGAACAGTTCGACCGGCTCTACCTGAACGATGGCCGGGGGGAATTCAGCCGGGCTCCCAGTGCACTTCCGCCGATGTATGACAGCAAAAGCTGCGTCCGACCTGTTGATGTCGATAAGGATGGCGATCTGGATTTGTTTGTGGGTGGTCGCGTAATGGGTTTCAATTACGGTAAATCGCCAAACTCGTACTTATTGATTAACGATGGGAAAGGCCATTTTTCAGATCAAACCGACAAACGGGCTACTGGCCTTCGGAAAGCAGGCATGATTACCGACGCCGTATGGGCTGATTACGACGGTGATAAAGACCCCGATTTGATCGTAGCCGGCGATTGGATGCCTCTTAAGATCTTTATCAATGATAAAGGTAAACTCTCGGAAATCGGCCCAATCACCGAAGGGGAGACGCCCCTGAACGGCTTTTTTCAGCGCATCATTGCCGCTGACTTTGATCGCGATGGTGATATTGACCTGATGGCGGGCAATCTGGGTACGAACACAAAATTTCGCAAAAGACCAGATTCACAGCTACGGATGTGGGTAAAAGATGTTGACAATAACCAGACGACGGAGCAAATTATTGCCTACAACCGGGGCAACGACTGGTATCCCCTGGCGTTCAAAGATGAACTGGGCAAGCAGATGCCCGGAGTAATCAATAAGCGCTTTACCGATTACGTATCATTTGCCGGAAAACCGCTGAATAATGTATTAACCGACAGTGAATTGAAGGATGCCGATGAACTGACCGTCAATCAGTTTGCGTCGGTTTATCTGGAAAATAAAAACGGCAAATTCGTTGTTCATGAACTTCCTATGATGGCGCAGGTGTCGAAATTGTTTGCGTTACAAGCGATCGATATTGATCATGATGGTGATCTGGATGTGCTAGGGGGTGGCAATTTCTACAACGTCAGCACGTATCAGGGACGGTACGATGCCAGTTACGGGCTAGTACTGAAAAATGACGGCAAAGGCCATTTCACAGCCTTGTCACCAGTCGATACCGGGTTCTTGCTCAACGGTGAGATTCGGGATATTCGTCCATTGCAAACCGCACAGGGACCACTGATCGTGGTCGCCAGAAATGGAGCAGGTCTGCAATTGTTTAAGCCGTTAGATTCAGGGAAACCAGCTTTCTAACTGAGTTTTGTCTGGTAATTTCCCTTAATTTTGTAAGTACAGAACAGTTTATAGTTGATCTGTAACACCGTACTAACTTGCTATTCTGAACTATGAACGTACCGTTTCGATTCAGTTTCCTGCTGGCGATCCTGCTTGTTGCGTTTGCCGGATGCCAGAAGTCTTCTTCTCCTGTCGAATACAACGCCAAAGCGGCTAATCCTGAATACTACAATTCGGCTCTGAACAAACTGACGCAGGTTGTCATTCACGATATTTTTTCGCCCCCCGTTGCCAGTCGAATTTATGCCTATGCCAACCTGGCTGGCTATGAAGCACTCGCTCCATTCGATGCTCAGTATGAATCGCTGGGCGGAAAACTGAAGCGCTTTCAGGCGAGTCCAAAGCCGGAACCCGGCAAGGAGTATTGTTTCCCACTGGCCAGCACGCACGCATTCCTGACCGTGGCCCGCGCGCTCACGTTTTCAGTCGAATACTATGATGAATTTGAAAAAACGTTTTATGAGCAATACAAAAAAGATGGTGTGCCCGATGAGGTATATGATCGGTCCATGGCGTATGGTGAAACGGTAGCCAAACACATTCTGGATTATGCTGCGAAGGATAACTACAAACAAACGCGTGGCTTCAAGCATACGGTGACCAACGAAGAGGGAACCTGGGTGCCAACGCCACCGGCTTACATGGACGCTGCAGAGCCTCAATGGAACAAAATTCGTTGCTGGGCCATGGATACGTGTAGTCAGTTTATGCCGCCCCGCCCCTTTCCGTTTAGCTTAGTGAAAGGAAGTCCATACGAAAAAGAACTGGATGAAGTCTATCAGGTTGGGAAGAATCTGGATAAACAGAAACAGGACATCGCCTATTTCTGGGATGACAATGCCTTCGTTATGAACGTGGCTGGACACGTCATGTATGCCAGCAAGAAAATGACGCCCGGTGGTCACTGGCTGGGTATTGCCCAAACGGTGGGTCGTAAAAAGAAATTAACCATGATACAAATGGTTGAAGCCTACGCGTTAACGTCATTTGCCCTGACCGATGGATTTATCTCCTGCTGGGATGAGAAATACCGGACAAAAACGGTTCGGCCCGAAACGGTTATCAATAAGTCGATTGATCCGAAATGGACGCCATTTCTGCAAACACCCCCATTCCCTGAATATCCCAGCGGCCACAGCGTAATTTCAACGGCAGCGGCTACCGTACTAACAAACCTGATCGGGGACAATATTACCTTCACTGATTCAACGGAGTTTCAGTATGGTCACGGCGTTCGGTCATTCAAATCATTTCGGGATGCCGCTAATGAAGCCTCAATAAGTCGTATGTATGGTGGTATTCACTATCGATCGGCTCTGGAGAATGGACAGGTAGAAGGCGAACAGGTTGGCAAGTGGGTCATCCAGAAAATTCGCGCCCGTAAGTCGGCTGTGGCTAGTCGGTAGGCGATTAAACGTCCATAAAAAAAGAACCGTTTTTTTAGGCGGTTCTTTTTTTGTAACTGGCAAATTATAGGTTCACCACTACTTCATCGCTTCCCATGCTATCACGTTTACTACCGTTATTTCTGCTGATCTTACTGGTATCGGAAACAAAGCTCTTAGCGCAATCGTCGAAAGATTCAGTGCGCACCCGGGCGGAACAGAATCGAATTACTTATCGCGCGCTGAGTCGGTCACCGGAAGATTCAACGCGGTCGGTATTTAATTTCAAAGCCGCTCCCTGGTATGTTCGATCGACCCCGTTCCTGGTATATACGGGTGCGGGTAAATCGAGAGATCGCATAGGCCAGAGCATTGAAATCGGTAAAACATTCAACGTGATCGATCTGGGTATCGCGTTCGGCCGAAATACCCTACGACCTGATTCTACGCTTTTTCTGGAAGGTCGGGTTACGATGGACGTGGCGAACTATGGTGTTTTTGCCAACGAGATGACCATTGGCGCCGGTCGGGTTTTCGATCAGCAGGGGAGTTTGATGCTGGAATTGACCTACAACATTATCGCGCAGATCGCTCCCCGCTTAGCTATCGGCCTGACAACGGGCTACTACGATTTCAGCAACGAAACCACCGACTCATCCAAAACATTCTACGGCATCTGTATCCGGTATGGCCTCTTGCGGACAGATTCGGGTTCGCTGGTTCGGATTGGCCGCACCCGGTTAGGACGTACAGGCCGGTCGGGTCACGGTCATGGTCGGTAAGCGTTACGATTCAGGGGCATCGAGCTGACGCTGTAAGGTCTGTAAATTGCCAATGATTGCTTCCAGGCGCTCCGTTTCTTTTTGCAGATTCCGTTTGCCAAGAACGAAATAAGCATACAACATCCAGGCTACATAGGGGATTAATACTACAACGCGGCCCAGCCAGGAGAAATAGCCTAAAATCTCAATAAAATAGAGCGCAAACGCGCCATTGAGAAGCAGGAAGTAAATGGGCCCATTGAATCGAATCATGCGTTTTCGAAAGGCATAGTAGCGTTGCCATTGTGAAAGATGCTCGGCAATCGGAGCCGTTATATCGATCCGGCGTAACCAGTTGTAGGTGCTTAGGTTAATAATGCCCTGTACAGCTGGTATAAGCGCAATCAGAATAACGGCACCATACGTTAACGAGGACTGAAACGTAATACCACTGAAAAAACCAATCCAGATAATGCCAACGGGTGTTAACAAAAGGGCTATGGCAGACATTAATTGCGTTCGTTCCAGTTTTCGCTGGTGACCGTCATTCGTTTTCTTTAATTCGGCACTGGTAAAATCGGCTGGTCGAATGGTTTGTTGTTGCCAGACTCGCTTGAGGTTTTCAAAGTCGTCCATATCGATGATAGATGTCGGTGAGTTGTTGCTTGATCCGGTGAATTTTGACGCGCAGATTACCGTCCGAAATACCGGCAATCTGCGCTATTTCTGTGTAAGGCGTGTCTTCCAGAACGAGCGAAATGATGAGCCGATCGGTTTCGGCGAGTTGGCTGATGCATTTGTAGAGCAGGTTAATCTGCTGGTCTAGCTCGCCTGTCTCTTCCGCGATCTGTTCGCTATGATGCGTTTGGAGCGCATCCGTAGGGCGATGCCGGGCCGTTCTTAAATGATTCAGGCATGTATTGACGGCAATTCGATACAGCCAGGTACTCACCAGCGACTCGCCCTTAAATTTTGCCAGGTTTTGCCACACCTTCACAAACGTCTCTTGAGCAAGATCCTGCGCCTGTGCATAGTCGCCGGTATAGCCTAAGCATAGTTTCAGCACTTTGGGATAATACGTTTGGTGCAGCGTATCGAAGTCCGTAAGTAGGGCCATACGATTCCGAGAATTAATTAGCCCTTTGTAGAAAGTGATCGATCTGCTGATAAAACCACTGCGGATCGTCGTACATAATGAAATGCTTCGTCTGGGCAACCGCTATCGTTTTGTGGCCTAGCTGTTTGTACTGTTCCGTCAAAATTCGCTCGCTCGTTGCCTGGCTATTAAAATACAAACTTCCCAAAACGAGCGTTGGCGACTGGATACGAGCAATGTCATTTCGAAGGTCTGTCAGGCTCATCTCAACAAGCGTATAGCCAAGTGTTCGGCGGTCGCTCAGCGCCGACCAGCGGGCAATTTGCCGCGCTCTTGTCGTATCACTCACCTGCGTAAGCATCGACTTAACCATATTGGTTTCGTAATTGCCGTTTGGCAGGTTCACAAAATTCTGCGCCACGACGTCGGCATTATACATCGGATTTTTTCGGAGCGAATCCGCGTTCGTCGCCGGATTCATCATCGCGGAAATAAACGGTACGCCATCAACACAAATGAGCTTACTAACCAGCGACGGCTCTCTGCTGCTCACCCAAAGGCTCATGAAGGCCCCAAGACTATGACCCATGAGAATTGGTTGACGTAATTTTTTTGTCTTGATGTACTGGATAATCTCGTCGCGCACTGTCGCCAGTACCGGGTTCTTAATGGCTGGAACGCCCGCAAAACCAGGTAGCGTCAGCACATGGCATTCATACCGATCTTTCAAGTGGTCTACTGTTTCATTCCAGACCTCCCCACTACAGGAATAGCCAGGAATAAGCAGAATCGGCTGTCCTTTACCGACGACAACGACGCTGAATGATGTTGGCTGAGCAACACTGAATCGAGCGACAAGCAGTAATGCTAAAAACAAGAACGTTTTCATAATAACAAAGACTGGTTTGGTTGATCAATGAATTGCCGCGTCGGCGCCGTTGCGGTGTTATTGATCATTGGAAACCAGTTTCTGTTGTTTGTTACAGTAAGCTTCGTTTTTTTTTATCCGGCTCTATTGTAGGTTTATAATTAAGAAGGCCATGCCGATTCTGATTAAAGAATTGGCATGGCCTTCTTAATTAGTCTGAAGCGTCGGATGGGGTAACGGAAGAGAGTCAAACGCACATAGCCGCGATACTAAAACAGGCTGACATTGTTGGGTAAACAAGCGACTGTACTACAGGCTGGTAGGACAGAAACTCATAGTCAGATAGCAGGGTAATGCGCAACTACGGAAATGGCTGATTGTCGAAGCCGTCGCGTCTGAAATGAAGATGAATGCTGTCCGGGACAGTTCATAAAACAAATTGGGTCTGTAAGTTATAGATTATGTGAATTCTATAACTTATAGACCCAATTTGTTAAGCGTTAACTTTACCACTGAGCAATTGGCAAATGTGCCGACTGCAACTCTAGGTTAACTTCTTTTGATTGAATTGCCATTTTATTCAAGGAAATATAGATTGTTTTAACGGCGTTTTCGATGCGTTTCCAACCTTCCTCGCTCCGTAAATCAATGCTAATCATTGTGCGATCGTTCTGAGCCATAATCGTCAGATAAGTCATCGCGCCAAGAACAATTGCTGAAATTGCCTGAGTGTCAGCACCTTTAACGAACGATAACTGCTCAACAAGGCGCGTCATTTCTTCGTCCTGTGCTTTAGCCGTTGTTTCCGCGATCGAATCATTTTCGATAACGGTCGCTTTCAGAATCTCACGGGCTGCTTTGAACGTCCGGAAGTAACGGTAAGTCTGAATCACCTGACGATACCAAATACGCGCTACGTCAGATTCTTGTAAAGGACGAATTTGGTCCAGCACAGCTGGATTGAATACTGGAAAGAGTTTACCCATCTTCACATAGTATTCCAGAAGTCCCTCCATACCACCGAAGTAGCGGTAAATCAGTACTTTACTGACATTAGCCTTTTCAGCTACCCGATTGACTCCCACACCTTCCAGACCCCGCTCTGCGATTACTTCTTCCAGCGCTTCTACGATCCGCTGAGTTGTTTTAGCGCGGTTACGTCTGACCTTTTCGTCCTTCTCCATGTATCTAAGAATGCATTAAAATTCAAAACATTATATCAATTTGACGTAATCAGAAAGGCGTGGTCACATTGAGAATGTGCGATCCACAAAATTGTAACGATAGATTACGGGTATTAACACGAATTATAGTACTTCTCTCTTTTATACTTACAAAACGGGTTTATGTACGTTTATCTTGTATTTAACGCTTAACTCGTTTTGTTACAAACCAATATGAGATGTTACTCGATAATACTATCTTGGCAATAGTAAGTATTTTTTGCGCAATTAACAAATTTAATAGTACGAAAATATAGTTATTACAAGATACCATTTTTTCGGATCGAATAACAGAAACATAAAAAAAGCTGCTCACAGTATCGTAAGCAGCTTTTCTTTTCGTGTTCCTGTTGCCCGAGAAGGATTCGAACCTCCACAAACAGAACCAAAATCTGTCGTCCTACCCTTAGACGATCGGGCAATTGCGAGTGCAAAGATAAGGGCCTGAACTAGTCAAAAACAAGTACTGGCCTTAAAAAAATCTGATTTTTGCACCGCTTTTCCGTTTTCTCGCTGACTATCAGTCCGTTCTTTTTTGTTAGACAGCGCTTACAATAGCCTCGGCAGCTATCTTTTTTATTAGCCCCTGCAACACTTTGCCCGGACCACACTCAATAAATTCGGTTGCCCCATCAGCTGTCATACGCTCAACCGACTGTGTCCATCGGACGGGTGCAGTTAATTGGGCAATTAAATTAGCCTTAATAATAGCCGGATCGGTCGTTGGCTGAGCGTTCACGTTTTGGTAAATTGGGCAACGGGGCTCGCTGAAGGTCATTTCTTCAACCGCTCTGGCAAATTCTTCACGGGCAGGTTCCATAAACGGGGAGTGGAATGCTCCGCCGACAGGTAAGGGTAATACCCGCTTTGCCCCCGCAGCTTTCAGTTGTTCTGCCGCCAGTTCTATACCAGCCATGCTGCCGGAAATAACAACCTGACCAGGACAATTGTAATTGGCAGGTACGATGGTTTCGCTAGTAATACCGGCGCAGATCCGCTCGATCACATCGTCGGCCAGCCCTAATACCGCAGCCATACCCGATGGAGCTACTTCACAGGCCTTCTGCATGGCAGTGGCGCGAATGGATGCCAGTGTCAACCCATTCTCAAAGGAGAGTACACCTGCCGCCGTCAAGGCAGATAACTCGCCCAATGAGTGCCCGGCTACCATATCCGGAGCGAACGAATCTGTCGTAAGCGCTAACACAACCCCATGGAGCAGCACCGCTGGTTGTGTATAGATCGTTTGCTTCAACTCCTGCTCCGTTCCTTCAAACATGATCCGGGTCAGATCATAGCCCAGTAGTTGGTTCGCCTGATCGAATAGCTGACGGGCGGCTTCGGAATGTTGATAGAGGTCAAGACCCATGCCCCGAAATTGAGAGCCCTGGCCGGGAAATACGTATGCTTTCATAGACTATAAGGCCAACAAGACATGTGGCCGGATTAACAAATACGGTTTATAGAGATACTAGAGGACCGTGTGACTGACAAATTAACGGGACTCCGTACACTTAGTCAAGAAACTGACGCGATTCAATTAGTAAGATGCTGATTTTTAGTAAGTTGGCAGCAATCTGCTTATAGGCCGTCGGGTAAGCGGAAAATTAAAGGAAAGAACCCGCTTTTTTGATGTGGATGACAAACAAAAATTTGACACACTCTGTTGTGAAAATAACCAGTTTGTCTAATTTTTACCGGCTCTATATTAGACAGAAGTTTGCTGAAAATGGGGTTTAAAGTTGTTTGCATCGGGTTTGTGCTTTAGCTTTGATGCGCCGTTTAAATCGGCTTTTTCTCAATAGTTTACACCAAATTTTCATGTCATTTGCCATATGGCTTGGGTAATACAAACACTATCCAGCTCCCTCGGCCGCAAGGTTATTATGTCGCTGACGGGGCTTTTTCTGAGTAGCTTTCTGATTGTTCACATGGCTGGTAATTTGCAGCTTTTCAAGGGTGATAACGGTCGGGCTTTCAATGAGTACACGTACTTCATGACCCACAATCCGCTTATCATCACTGTATCGTATCTGCTCTACACGTCTATTCTGGTCCATGCGCTTATGGCCTGGATTCTGACGCGCCACAATCAGGATTCCCGTCCTGTAAAGTACGCGTATAGTAAGCCTGAAGCGAACAGCGACTGGTCGTCGCGTAACATGGGTATTCTGGGTACGATACTCTTGTTGTTCATCATCATCCATATGCGGACCTTTTGGTATGAGATGCACTTTGGCTCTGTTCCAATGGCCGAATACGACGGGAAGCAATACAAAGACCTGTACGCGGTCGTGAAAGAGGCTTTTAGTCAGTGGTGGTATGTACTGCTCTATGTAGTCTGCATGATTGCCATTGGTTTTCACCTAGCGCATGGTTTCCAGAGTGGTTTTCAATCGTTTGGTATCCGGCACAAGAAATACACACCCCTCATCGAGTTTGTGGGTAAATATTTCTTTGCTATCGTTATTCCGGCCGCTTTTGCCGCTATGCCGATTTACGTGTTCTTACAGGTTCATGGAATTATATAATGAGTGAAAGAGCAAAAGAGAGGAGGAGCGTTGTTTTTCACTCTTTCATTCTTTCACACTTTCGCCTTTTACTTTTTAAGAAGGTATGAAACTGGAATCTAAAATTCCCGAAGGTCCTCTAGCCGAAAAATGGAGTCGGCAAAAATTTGGCTTGAAGCTGGTGAATCCAGCCAATAAGCGTAAATATGAGATCATTATCGTGGGCACTGGCTTGGCTGGTGCATCAGCGGCAGCTTCACTGGCTGAGTTGGGGTACAGTGTCAAAGCATTCTGCTTTCAGGATAGCCCCCGTCGGGCTCACTCCATTGCGGCTCAGGGTGGTATAAATGCCGCTAAGAATTACCAAAACGATGGCGACAGCGTATTCCGGCTGTTCTACGATACGGTCAAGGGTGGCGATTATCGCGCTCGGGAAGGTAACGTACACCGGCTGGCTGAAGTCAGTGTCAATATCATTGACCAGTGCGTAGCGCAGGGCGTGCCGTTCGCTCGTGAATACGGTGGTCTGCTGGCAAACCGCTCCTTCGGTGGCTCGCAGGTATCGCGTACGTTTTATGCGCGTGGTCAAACTGGTCAGCAATTGCTGTTGGGTGCCTACTCGGCGTTGAGCCGTCAGGTTGCCAACGGTAAAGTGAAATTATACCCACGCACCGAAATGCTCGACCTTGTGGTTGAGGGTGGAAAAGCGCGCGGTATCATTACCCGTAACCTGATTACGGGTAAAATCGAATCTCATTCCGCGCACGCCGTGCTGCTTTGCACGGGTGGCTATGGTAACGTATTCTACCTGTCAACGAATGCGATGGGATCGAATGCGACAGCTGCGTGGCGGGCGCACAAAAAAGGTGCTTTGTTTGCCAATCCCTGCTTTACACAGATTCACCCAACGTGTATTCCGGTATCGGGCCACTACCAGTCGAAACTGACACTGATGTCGGAATCGCTGCGGAATGATGGCCGGGTTTGGGCACCGAAGTCGAAGGAAGATGCGCAGAAAATTCAGAAGGGTGAGTTGAAGGCAACCGACCTGGCCGAAGATGCGCGCGACTACTTCTTGGAGCGCCGTTATCCGGCTTTTGGTAACCTCGTACCACGTGACGTAGCATCTCGTAACGCTAAGAATATGTGCGACGAAGGTCGTGGCGTTAGTAAAACCGGTCTGGCTGTTTATCTGGATTTTGCCGATGCGATCAAACGCGACGGGCAGAAGACGATCGAGGCTAAGTACGGTAACCTCTTCGAGATGTACGAAAAGATCACCGGCGAGAACCCATACGAGACGCCGATGATGATCTACCCCGCTGTTCACTACACGATGGGCGGTTTGTGGGTCGATTACAACCTGATGACAACGATTCCGGGTCTGTACGCGCTCGGCGAAGCGAATTTCTCCGACCACGGAGCTAACCGGTTGGGTGCTTCGGCGCTGATGCAGGGACTAGCCGATGGTTATTTTGTCATTCCCTATACGGTTGGTGATTACTTGGCAACGATTGGTCCTGCCGACAAAATACCGGTCGATGCGCCTGCATTTAAGGAAGCAGAAAAGAAAGTGCATGACCAGATCGAACGCCTTTTAGCCATTAAAGGGGAGCGTCCGGTTGACGACCTGCATAAAGAATTAGGCCATATCATGTGGGAGTACTGCGGCATGGGCCGTACTGCCGAAGGGCTGCAAATTGCCCGTGAGAAAATCAAGGCACTTAAGAAGGAGTTCTGGACAAATGTCAGAGTGTTGGGCGATTCGCAGGAAATGAACCAGGCCCTGGAAGGTGCTTCACGCGTGGCCGATTTCATCGAATTAGGTGCGCTGATGGTTGAAGATGCACTGAATCGGAATGAGTCCTGTGGTGGTCACTTCCGCGAGGAGTACCAGACGCCCGATGGGGAGGCCCTCCGTGACGATGAGAACTACGCTTACGTAGCCGCCTGGGAGTTTCAGGGTGAAGACAAGCCTGAACTGCTCAACAAAGAGGAGTTGGTGTTCGAAAACGTGAAACTGACACAGCGTAGTTATAAATAAGTTTTCAGAGATAAGCCTTTCGTTTTAGCTGCTAATGGCGTAAAAAGTCATTGGCGATTAGGAACAGAGACTTGAAAACGCTCAAACAATGAAGATTAATCTAAAAGTCTGGAGACAGAAAAATAGCAATACAGAAGGTAAACTGGTTGAATATAATCTGGATAACGTATCGGAAGATATGTCGTTCTTGGAAATGTTCGACGTACTGAATGACTCTCTCACTCGAAAAGGAGAAGATCCGGTTACCTTCGACCATGACTGCCGCGAAGGCATCTGCGGTACGTGTTCAATGTACATCAACGGTCGGGCGCATGGACCGCAAACGGGGGCAACAACCTGCCAGTTGCACATGCGTTCGTTCAACGATGGCGATACCATCGTGGTAGAACCCTGGCGGGCGCGGGCTTTCCCGGTCATCAAGGATCTGATGGTAGACCGTTCAGCGTTCGACCGGATCATTCAGTCGGGTGGGTATGTGTCAGTCAATACGGGTTCGGCTCGTGATGCAAACGAAATACTGATTCCTCGTACCATTGCCGATGAAGCAATGGACGCGGCTGCCTGTATCGCTTGTGGAGCCTGCGTAGCAGCTTGCAAAAACGCGTCGGCTATGCTGTTTGTATCGGCTAAAGTATCTCAATTAGCTATCTTGCCACAAGGGCAGGCTGAGCACAAGGAGCGGGCCGAACGCATGGTTGCTCAGATGGACTCTGAGGGATTTGGTGCCTGTTCGTTTACCGGTGCCTGTTCCGTAGAATGTCCGAAGTCTATCTCGCTGGATCACATCGCACGGATGAACCGCGAATATCTGGGCGCAAAACTAACCTCGAACAACGCGTAGCGATAACGTACGTCAGGTATATATGCAAAGTCCGGTCTTCTCACAGAGGACCGGACTTTCTTTTTAGCGGGAAGTACTTCGCTTACATCGTTGCGCCTTCTTTCAACCGTTCGGCATTTTCAGCGATACGAAGTTGTTCGATGAAGTCACCGATGCCGCCATCCATTACTGCGGGCAGATTATAGACAGTCAGGCCGATACGGTGGTCGGTAACCCGGCTTTGTGGATAGTTATACGTCCGGATCTTATCGGAGCGATCACCACTACCAACCATCGTTTTGCGTTGTGAGGCTATGGCGTCGTTATGCTTCTGCAGCTCGATTTCGTAGAGTCGTGAGCGAAGAACGGTTAGTGCTTTATCGAAGTTCTTCAACTGCGAACGTTCGTCCTGACACTGAACCACCAGGCCCGTAGGAATGTGGGTCAGGCGAACCGCCGAGTAGGTCGTGTTAACCGACTGACCACCAGCACCCGACGAACAGAACGTATCCTTCCGAATGTCATTCATGTTGATCTCAACATCGACCTCTTCGGCTTCGGGTAGTACGGCTACGCTGGCAGCTGAGGTGTGAATGCGTCCCTGCGTTTCTGTTGCCGGTACACGCTGCACGCGGTGAACGCCCGACTCAAACTTCAGTTTGCCGTATACATCCTCGCCTTCTACCTCGGTTATGATCTCTTTGTAACCGCCCGATGTGCCTTCGGTAAAGTCAACTAGCGACATGCGCCAGCCCATTTTCTCGCAAAACCGCTGATACATCCGGAACAGATCACCCGCGAAAATGGCCGCTTCGTCACCGCCGGTTCCACCCCGAATTTCGAGAATGACGTTTTTGCTGTCATTCGGATCTCTCGGCATCAGCATCTCCTTGAGCGTTTCCTCCAGTTCATCCCGGCGGGGCAACAACTCATCCAGTTCAACCTTAGCCATTTCCCGAAAATCCTCATCCTTTTCGGTAGCAACAATTTCTTTGGCATTATCAATCTCTTCGAGCAGTTGCTTGTAGGCCTGATACTGCACGACGATCTTTTCCAGATCTTTATATTCTTTGCTCATCTTCATGAAGCGCTTCTGATCCGAAACGGCTTCAGGCTGTACGATTTGCTGAGCTACTTCGTTGAAGCGTTCACTGATGGCTTCTAACTGGTCAAGCATATATTGGAAAGGCGTTAGATTCTAAATTATAGGAGCCGGACAATCTCGCCCAAAAAGGGTCGGGTAAAAACGCTCCGGTAGTCTAAGTCTGCGTTCGAAAAACAAAATTACAAAAATCCCGGCAGTTAGGCTTTATGTTTGCGATCTGCAACCAAGCCTTTCCTGACATCGTTCTTCAGAGAAATGACGAAACGTACCCCTATTAAGTTCCTGTTTATGACACGCCCTGCAATTCTGGCTACCTTGTTAATCAGTGTCTTGTTCGCCTGTGGTCCCGACCGGGTGCAATACACGAATGCATTAAAACAGGAAATGGCCGACTCGAAAATCAAACGCATCACGGACGTGGATCTGGTTGAAACGATCGATGGTATGGGCGGGAAGGTAAGCGCTGTAATTGGAAAAGAACTGGCGGCTGAACTGCAAAAAACGACGAACCCGGCAGAGCGAGTAAACTTATGTCAACTGAAAAACCTGCCCCGAACAAAGGCGATTGCTGAACGCTATGCGCTCGATATTCGTCTGCTGGGAGCCGCTGATGTGCAGAATAAGGCATTTAGTGAGAAAGAGCGGGGAATCCTGGACGCTTATCTCTATAATGCCAAACAGAAGCTAGCCCCCATTTCAAACATTCAAAAGATCAGCGATACGCTTTTCGTCTATAATGTGGCGCTACCGGCTGACAGTCCCATCTGCGAAGCCTGTTTTGGTAAGCAGGAAGTACCGTTTGCGGTCTGGCGACTGGCTTTCAGCAAGCGCGAAGTGATTCGACGGATGAATTCGACGAAGAAACGGAAGCAATAAGTGACTTGGCCGGTATGCGTTAAGCGCATTTATCCGCCCATGCAATAAGCTGGCTCGCGGTCTGGACCGGATCATCAGACTCGATCGGAAAGGAACGAACTGTAGCCGGATCGCGGTGAGCCAGACCATGAAGGTAGGCTTTGTCGTAATAATCGAGAGTCAAATCAGCAACGGTTGCATAATCGTGTTGGGCCAACGCGTCGAGGGCATCTTTGGTTACTTTACCTCCCAGGCGCTTCCGTATCCGTTCGGTAGCTTCAACGAGGAGCGCATGATCAATGCCGGTATATTCAGTTACCAGCCGAGAAATACGAGTCTTTTTGGGTAAATCGATTAGGGCCACCGGGGCTACCTGCATTTGCTGCCACAGCGCTATCGGGATGAAGCAGGAGCCAATATTACGGCTTTCATCTTCGAGCCAAATCCGGCGACCGGCATCTAGCTGACGCCACTCGGTGAACAGCGTATTTTCGAACTGTTCGGTTGCGGGCTGCCGAAGCTGTCCAATCGCACCGTATGTCGATCCTTTATGGTGAGCCAGTTTTTCCAGATCAATGATCTGTTCGCCCTGACGAGCTAGTTCGTTCAATATATCGGTTTTACCACTACCCGTTTTACCACCCAGAATGATGAGAGTACGCGGTTCGGCAAAAGCAGATAGAACGACGTTGCGATAGGCCTTGTATCCACCAACCAGGGTCGAAGCGGTCAGCCCTGCCGTGTCGAGGAGCCACGCAAACGATCCGCTACGCATACCGCCCCGCCAGCAGTGCACCAGCACTTCTTTAGTCGGCTGGTTCAGTTTTTTCGACTGCTTGACGAACCCGGCCAGCTTCGGCCCAACCAGGTCCAGTCCCACCAGAACAGCCGCATCTTTACCGGCATTTTTGTACTTCGTGCCAACCTGCGCCCGTTCGTCATTGTCGAACAGGGGAATGCTCACCGCGCCTGGAATATGGGCGTGGTCGAACTCCCCCGGCGAGCGAACGTCGATGATCGGCAGTGTCTGCGCCTTTTCTAAAAATTCGTCGACGGATAACTGGTGAACCATGAACCGGGATGTTTGGGATTTAGCTGACTGATTATGATGCTGTATGAGCCAAAACGTTTAGTAATAAAGCGCCACCGTTCTGGTGAGATAACCCTAATAAC
Source organism: Spirosoma agri (assembly GCF_010747415.1). NCBI lineage: Bacteria > Pseudomonadati > Bacteroidota > Cytophagia > Cytophagales > Cytophagaceae > Spirosoma > Spirosoma agri. The sequence goes on from NZ_JAAGNZ010000001.1 coordinate 542,495, forward strand.
CACACCTAACCAATCATCATGAAAAGCATTGAAAAAATCGTGGTCAGCCAGGAAAATCACATAAATCCCGGTTGGGATAGGCTGCGTAAATACATCTGTATGGTATTCTCCAGACCGAAATAAAGCGCATCGCAGACCAGGGCGTGACCAATGGACACCTCTTTCAACTCCGGAATCTGTTCATCAAAGAAACGCAGATTTTCCAGACTTAAATCATGACCCGCGTTGAGTTCGAGGCCGAGTTCGGTGGCCTTTCGGGCCGCGCGCACAAACGGAGCAACGGCTGCATCGGGATTTTCTGGGTACTGGGTAGCATACGGCTCGGTATATAACTCGATCCGGTCCGTGCCGACCGCTTTGGCTCCTTCGACCATGCGTTCATCGGCATCAACGAAGATCGACACGCGAATACCGTCTTCTTTAAACGTTTCTACCAATCGCCGAAGGTGATCCGCATAACGGATGGTGTCCCAACCCGCGTTTGAGGTAATTGCATCGACTGCATCCGGAACGAGCGTTACCTGCGCGGGCTTTACCCGCTTCACCAGCGCTATAAACCGCTCATCGGGATTACCTTCGATATTGAATTCGGTCGTGACCACTTCGTTCAGGTCCAGTACATCCTGGTAGCGGATATGACGTTCGTCGGGGCGGGGGTGGACCGTGATACCCTGAGCCCCGAACCGCTCGCAATCGAGCGCGACCTGAACAAGGTTCGGATTGTTGCCACCACGCGCATTCCGAATCGTGGCAATTTTATTGATGTTAACGCTTAAACGAGTCATCTTTTCTAATGAGTAAAAGAGTGAATGAACGAAACGGTGATTAGGCTCATTGGTTTCGTAACTTTGCCAAAACAATGAAGGTTCACGAACCATCAGTCGCTCGTTCATTCATTCACCCTTTCGTTTAGTAAAAATGTCGCTAAAACAACAAATTGACGCCGATATCAAGCAGGCTATGCTTGCTAAAGACCAAGACAAACTGCGGGCCTTGCGCGCGGTAAAATCCATGATCCTGCTTGAAGAAACCAAAGAAGGGGCCGCTGGCGACCTCAAACCCGACGATGAAACCAAAATTCTGACCAAAGCGGTAAAGCAGCGGAAAGATTCGGCCGACATCTACCGCCAGCAGAACCGCCCCGATCTGCTGGCTACGGAAGAAGCGGAAATTGCCGTCATTGAGCAATACCTGCCCAAGCAACTTTCGGAAAATGAGCTAAAGGAAAAACTACAGGTCATCATCGCCCGCGTTGGCGCGTCGGCTCCGTCCGATATGGGTAAGGTGATGGGTGTGGCAACCAAAGAGCTAGCTGGTCAGACTGATGGCAAAGCAATTTCGGCAGCGGTTAAGCAATTACTTCAATGAGTGAATGCGTGATTGACCGGGTGAGTGCTTATTCACCCGGTCAATCACGCATTCACTCTTTCACTCATTCAACATTGAACACCCTTGATCTGCTTATGATTGTCCCTCTGGCCTGGGGGGCGTTTAATGGTTACCGAAAAGGGCTGCTGGTAGAAATTGTCGCGGTCATTGCCTTTGTGGTGGCTATGATTATCGGGTTCAAGTTCTTGGCTTTCGGTATCGATCTGTTGAGCCCATACATCAGCCGCGAGCTAGCCCGCAAGCTATTACCCTGGCTGGGATTTTCGGTGATTTTCTTTCCTACGGTGTTCATGATCAATCAGATGGGTTTTGCGCTTCGGCGCTCCCTGAAATATACGATTCTGGGAACGTTCGATAGTGTAGCCGGAGCCGCTGTTGGTCTTTTTACGTGGCTGTTTGGAATTAGTGTAATCCTTTGGTTGTTCAGCTATATGGGTGTCAAAATCCCAGCTCGCCAGACCAAAGGAGCCTTTTTGTATACGTACATTCGGCCCGTAGCGCCCCAAATAATGGACAAAGCCGCCGTTTGGGTGCCCAAGGGGCTGGAAACCGGGAAAAAATGGCGGGCAGAAATTACAAGCGAGTAAAAGCGGATGCGTGAAAACCGGGCTCCCGATGGGCAGCTCTTTCTCTGTATTCAGGCATTGACTCGTTCACTCTTCAGGAAATGAAACAAGACATTCGCAAACTTACGGCCGCTCAACTGAAAGACTGGCTAGCGCAACAGGGCGAACCGGGATTCAGGGCTAAACAGGTTCATGAATGGCTCTGGAAAAAATCGGCTCAATCGTTTGAGCAGATGACAAATCTGTCGTTGCCAATGCGGGAATTGCTGGGCGCTCACTTCGAGATTCGCCCGCTGACCGTCGATCAGCAGCAACGCAGTAATGACGGCACCATCAAATCGTCGTTCCGATTGTTCGATGGTAATCTGGTGGAGGGTGTTTTGATCCCGGCCTTACGGAATGACGATGAGCGTGGCGACCGGTCCGCCGGTGCGGGACCGTCGAATGATCGCATGACGGCCTGTGTGTCGAGCCAGGTGGGCTGTTCGCTGACCTGTAAATTCTGTGCGACGGGATACATGGACCGTAAACGCAATCTCGATGCCGCCGAAATTTACGATCAGGTGGTCGCCATTGACCGGCAGGCTAAAGAAAATTACGAGTCGCCCCTGTCGAACATTGTGTATATGGGCATGGGTGAACCCCTGCTGAATTACAAAAATGTGCTGGAATCGGTCGATCGTATTACCTCGCCCGATGGATTGGGCATGTCGCCAAAACGGATCACGGTCTCTACGGCGGGTATTGCCAAAATGATTCGGCAACTCGGTGATGATGCGGTGAAATTTAACCTGGCTCTGTCGCTCCATGCGGCCAACGATTTGAAGCGTGACCAGATTATGCCCATCAACGAAAGCAACACATTAGCCGCTCTGGGCGACGCATTGGGCTATTTTTACAAAAAGACGGGGACTCGTATTACATTTGAGTACATCCTTTTTTATAATTTTAACGATACGCAGCAGGACGCGCAGGAGCTTTGGAAGTTTACGAAACGGGTTCCGGCGAAAGTCAACATTATCGAGTACAATCCGATCGCGGAAGCCAATTTCAAAAACACGGACCCGCAAACGCTGGATAGATTCGCTGGATTTCTGGAAGATAAGGGTGTAACCGTAAACGTACGCCGAAGCCGGGGGAAGGATATTGATGCCGCCTGCGGTCAGTTGGCTGGTAAAAAATAATGACGCAGAAAGGCCGCGACTCACACGTCAGATAGTGTGAGTCGCGGCCTTTCTGCGTCGTATGGAATCCGTGTGATAAACCCTACTTAACAATTTAGTAATACGCCTATTGTTTGTTTGCTGTACTTTTGTGGCAATCATCGGCTTACAGACTTTCTGTTTGCTTATTCATAGAAGACTTCCCACCTATGTTTGGATTAGAAACGGATGTTTTTATCCTCTTATTTATCAGCTTATTCGCTGCCTGCGCTTTCGAGTTTGTTAATGGTTTCCACGATACGGCCAATGCCGTTGCCACTGTTATTTATACCAATGCACTGAAGCCCACTGCCGCTGTGGTGTGGTCGGGCATCTGCAATTTCGCGGGCGTTTTGCTGGGCGGAATTGGTGTTGCCATGGGTATTGTTAATCTGCTGCCGGTTGAATTACTGGTCGATCAGAACGTTTATCATAGCGTTGCCATGGTGCTGGCCCTGTTGCTAAGCGCCATTATCTGGAACCTGGGAACCTGGTATTTTGGTTTACCAAGTTCAAGTTCACACACCCTTATCGGCTCAATCCTCGGCGTTGGTCTTGCCTTCTCCACGATGCCTGACAACACCGCCGGCTCGGCCGTGAACTGGGATAAAGCTATTGAAACCGGCCAGGCTCTCTTGCTGTCGCCGTTGCTGGGTTTTAGCCTGGCCATCGTACTGATGTTTGTTCTACGACGATCCGTGCCCGAAGAGGTGAAGGATCAGCTTTTCAAGGAGCCTAAGAAAAACAGCCTTCCCCCGTCCTGGATTCGGGGCATCCTGATTGCGACCTGCTCGCTGGTGAGCTTTTTTCACGGTAGCAATGACGGACAGAAAGGCGTGGGTCTGATCATGCTGATTCTGATCGGTGTCGTACCCTTTCATTTTGCCATCCAGTCTGATCTCGATCCGCGTCTGCTGCAACCGAACATCGCTGGTATCGAGCAAACGATTGCCGCACTGGATTCAAACCAACTCTCACCTGTAAACCGGGATCGGCTGGCTCGAACCCGTATTGAGTTGGGCGAATTGAAGGAGTTAGTCAACGCGCCACTCGTTGATCACAAGATTCCGAAGGAAGAGCGGTTGAACGTTCGGCGTGATCTGTTGTTGATCAACAGCAATATGAATAAAATTGCCGACGACGAAAGCGCCAATCTGAGCGCTAACCAATTGGCACTTCTGAAAAAGAGTCTGGGTGAAGAAAGTGGCCTGCGCCGGTTTACTGACTATGCACCCCTATGGGTTATCCTGATGATCGCACTTTCGCTGGGTCTGGGTACTATGATCGGCTGGCGTCGGATTGTGGTTACTGTTGGTGAGAAGATCGGTAAACAGCATTTGACGTACGCCCAGGGCGCGTCGGCGGAATTGGTGGCTGCCAGCATGATCGGACTTGCTTCGGCCATGAAACTACCCGTTAGCACGACCCACGTGTTGTCTTCCGGCATTGCCGGTAGTATGGTCGCCAGCAAGGGGGTCAAAAACTTACAGGCGGGCACTATCCGGAATATCGCGCTGGCGTGGGTGCTAACGCTGCCCGTCTCGATGCTTCTGGCCTTTACGTTCTATCTTTTGTTCCGCTGGCTTCTCTAGTCATTACCAGCTGTAATTTCCTTAACAGAATCCCAACCGTTCTGCTGAACGCGATCGCCCGAACGGGAACTGAGCCTTTGTGACTGGTAAAGCAGGTACAAAGGCTCAGTCTGTTTACCGCTCTTCCTTCGACCATTCGGGCATGTCCTGGCCAATCGCGTGACGAACTTTAGCGACGATGTCGTCGACACTATCATCTTTGCTGTACTGGAGAGGCTCTTTAAATTGAACGGTCAGCAGCGTGTTGCGCTTTTTGAATCGTAACCCCTTCTTGTCAAACGCCCGCCGGAATCCGTTGATAACCACCGGAATAACGATGGGCTCGTTCGCTTTGAGCAGGTGTCCAGTGCCTTTACGAACCGGCGCGTAGGGTGTAGTGGTGCCCTGCGGAAAGCTAACGACCCAACCGTGAGCCAGCGCCTTTGCAATTTTGTCGTTTGCCGTCGTATCAACCGACCGTTGTACTTCACGACCCTCCGCCCGCCAGGACCGTTCGATCGTTAAGGCACCGCCCGCGGCAAAAACACGGGGCACAAACCCTTTATTCATCGTTTCTGATGCGGCCACATAGTATTGTCGAGCCCTCGGACCGAGTAGATAAACCGGTGGTAGCATGGTATTCTGAAACCCCCATTTGACGGCGCAGAAAATATGAAAGAAGGCGATGACATCGGCGAAATACGTCTGGTGATTCGACAGAAACAGCACGTTATTAATCGGTAAGTTTTCCAGATTTTCGGTGCCTTCAATCTGAATTCGATTGACGACTGTGTACCGGGCGTAGGTCAGCCAACCAATAATAGCGATCAATAGACGCCTGACCAGCAGTGAGTTGCCAAAGGGATCACATTCGAAAATACCGAGTATGTCCAACGGCATCAGGAACTTGGGCAAGTAGCTGAATTTAGTAGGCTTTACGTAGTTCATCGTAGGTTAAGAAGGTCACAGGGCTTTTCCGTACGTTCTCTTACCCGAAGATCAGAGTGTCTTTTCAGACAATCGAGCGTACTGAATTAGTAAAGTTACAAGTCCATTACAATGTTTTTAAGAAAAAGTGCAATTGGTCGACTTGCAACGAAAATGCCCGAACGAGGGCTGGCCAAGTTCGGGCAACAAGTAAAGAAAAATAGCTCGATTAGACGTTCTCTGGCTGAGAAATCTGATCATAGACACTGGTCCACAACGCAATTCTGGCTTCCAGCGCGGCTTCAACGGCCAGGGTTGCTTCGTTCCAGCGTTGGCTGTCCGATCCGCAAAGCTCAGCGGTCATGGCCTTTGCCAAATGCGAATGGTGATCGCCATCGACTTCAATGTGTCGTTCCAGATAGTAGGTGAAGAGACCTAGTTGCGCGGGCGATTGATCGCGTAACTGGCGCACCAGCGCAATGAACAGATCGGGAATCAGGTCTTCGCGACCGAATGTGAACACGGCAGCTATCTCGTGTAGTTTCCCTTTTTTGATGAGGTCGAACGTGAAATTAACGAACTGACGGCTCCCATCCGGTAGGCGCACCGTTGCCAGGGCTTCCTCAATGGTACGTCCCTGCGTCAGTTCACCGACAAATGCGGTCATCTGGTCGGTATTGGCCCCCGCTTCGTGCATGGCTTTCAGGTAAAGCTCAAAATGGCTTAGGCGATTACCTGCCGGATCTACGTCACTTTCTTCGCCCACAACAATCTCGTTGATCAGGTAGCGCGTTTCGGGATTGCCGACCGGTAACCAGGGCACATCGACACAGGTCAAACTGCGCTGAAGGGATTTGAGGAGCGACATGAAATCCCATACGGCCCAAACGTGAGACTGCATGAACAGCCGCAAATCGTCGATGGTACGCACCGAAGCATACAAGGGGTGACTGGTCAGGCGCTCACGGAGAGGCTCAATGCGAGTCGATAAAAAATTTAGTTGCTCATTCATAAACGATTACAAAATAATTTCAGGACACTATTAATCTTTTTTTTAAACGCTCTGTCCAACCGTCAAGTTGCACGAAAAAACACAAACTGCCTATAGCCGACATTTTACACAATCTAGTTCAGGTTCCTATTTCTCCAGTCAATTTTTCTCGTTCACGACCATGAAACGTATTGTGCTTGCCGGTGTTGTTGCCTTTGTTTTTTGCCTAGTCGCTATTCAAACCTCTTTTGCGCAGGTTCAGGTTGGTATCCGGGGTGGGGCCAACTGGGGGTTTGCCTCCAAACCTGATTTTCTGGGTAGCCTGACACCAACGCTGCATCCGTCGCCGGGGCTGACCGGTGCCGTTTTTCTGGATATTCCGTTGAGTGATCGTGTGTCATTCCGTCCTGAAGTGGCGTATGTGCAAAAAGGATTTGTCGTGAAAGAAGGGCTCGACCTGAACTTTGGTGGATTTACGTTGCCACTAGGTGCGCGGATTGCGTATCAGGCACAAACGATCGAAATTCCATTACTGGCCAAGATAAACCTGTCTGATGGTGCGGTGCAGCCTTACCTGATTGCGGGTCCGGCAGTGAGTTACGCCGTCGACGGGCGCGTCCGTACCCGTGCAACGGCTCTCATCACGACTCAACCCATTGATGTCAATGTCAATTATGGCGACATGATGAATCGCTGGGATATTGGGGCAGTTGGCGGATTGGGTCTTGCTATGGATGCTGGTGCTGGCAAATTCTTCATCGAAGGTCGTTACACGCAAGGGTTTACCCGTCAGGTGCAGGTTCCGGTCGTCAACATCAACACGCGTAACCGGGGTGTTGCCGTATCGCTGGGCTATTCATTCCCCATCGGTGGTTACTGATCTCCGATCTCACCATTCACTACACGAAAGTAAGTATCATTTTGTTGAATCAACCTGAATCAGTAAAGGCGGAGCTAGTTGGCTCCGCCTTTCTTTTTTGACGTCAGGGTGCTTATTCAAAAATGAAATCCATGTTCTTGTCTTTGTAGTTTTCGTCATCCAGCTCCAGAAATTCTTCCCAGAATGGATCGTTCGGCAGAGCGGCCTTACAAATAAGCGGCTCCTTCTTGACGGGGTGAATAAAATACAGCCGACGGGCGTGGAGGTAGATTTTTTTGTCGGCCACCGCACGATCGTAGCCGTATTTGACGTCACCCCGAATTGGACAGCCGATGTGTGCCAGCTGCGACCGAATCTGGTGCGGACGGCCCGTAATTGGACTCACTTCGATCAGGTAATGCTCGTTTATTTTGCCCATGAGCCGATACGACAGTTCCGCTTTCTGCGAGTTGGCCACTTCGGAATCATAGACCGTCACCTGATTCTTCTGTTCGTCTTTAACGAGCCAGTTCACCAGCTTATCGGCGGTTTTGGGCGGCTTGCGTCGAACAACTGCCCAGTATGTTTTCTGGACCTGCCGTTTGCGAAAAATTTCGTTCATCCGTTCCAGCGCCTTCGAGGTCCGGGCAAACACGACTAGCCCGCTCACCGGGCGGTCGAGCCGGTGCACCAGACCCAAAAATACTTCACCGGGTTTGTCGTATTTTTCTTTTACGTAATCTTTTAGCACGTCCAGCAGGGTCACATCACCAGTGCGGTCGCCCTGCACCAGAATCCCTGGCTCTTTATTGACAATCAGCAGGTGATTGTCTTCGTATACAACATGAAACTGTTTCTTTGCCATAAGTATCGCGGCTGAAATGACGCGGTATAAATTCGTTGACGGGTTTTACATCCCGCCACTTGGGTACTAACTCAATATGCTTCCTTCTCGTTCGGAAAGTCGTTCGCTTTCACATCATCTACGTAATGCGCAAGAGCCTCAGTCATAATCGTATGCAGATCGGCATACCGGCGGAGGAACCGGGGTTTGAACTCATTGTTGATGCCCAGTACATCATGGAAAACCAGGATCTGACCGTCTGCATCGGGTCCGGCACCAATGCCAATGGTTGGGATGGCGAGGCTTTGTGATACTTTTTTGGTGAGCGTTGCGGGAATCTTTTCGAGCACGAGGCCAAAACAGCCGATGTCCTGAAGCATGTGCGCATCATCAATGAGCTTTTGCGCTTCTACTTCTTCCTTAGCCCGAACGGCGTACGTACCGAACTTATAAATAGACTGCGGGGTAAGCCCCAGATGGCCCATGACCGGAACGCCCGCGCTCAGGATACGGACAATTGACTCTCGGATCTCCTGGCCACCTTCCATCTTCACAGCATGGGCACCCGATTCTTTCATGATTCGAATCGCTGAGCGCAGGGCTTCGGACGAGTTTCCCTGATACGAACCAAATGGTAGATCGACCACGACTAATGCCCGCTTCACACCTCGAACAACCGAACTGGCGTGGTAAATCATCTGATCGAGCGTGATGGGTAGGGTTGTTTCGTGACCCGCCATGACGTTCGAGGCTGAATCACCCACTAAGATCACTTCAACGCCAGCCGCATCGACAACGCGGGCCATTGAATAATCGTAGGCGGTCAGCGCAGAAATCTTCTCGCCTTTATTTTTCAGTTCCTGAATGGTGTGCGTGGTAACGCGTTTGATATCGGGATTATGAACAGACATGTCAGTGGCCGGTTGGGGCAATAAGCAGATAAGAGCGGCAAAGGTACGGCTTTTTACTGACTGCCAACGGACAGCTATCGGCTAGCTCAGTGGGGCTGGAGCCACGACTCCGGATTGAGCTTGGTAAATTCTTTCCAGATCTGAAACTGGATTTCGGAGACGCCATTTTTGTCCGTTGCAACGGTGCCGATCGACTCGCGAGCTTTCACGCGTTGACCGATGCGTACCGAAACGCTCCGTAACTTGGCATACACCGTAAAATAGTCGCCGTGCTGAATGGCTACCACCGTGTTCATTCCCGGCATGTTAGTCACGTCCTGAACGACGCCATCGTAAACGGAGCGAACCCCTTCACCAGGATTTGTTTGAATATCGACGCCCTGATTCTCGACGTAGATGCCCTTGAGAACAGGGTGTGCTTTGCGACCGAAGTGGTCCGAAATGAACCCCTTCGTAACGGGCCACGGCAGCCGGGATCGTGACGACGTAAATGACGAGGCCAGCGCGGATTCCTCATCGTTTAGGTTGTTGTTACGCCGTTCGTCTGCCTTTTTAGGCGCGGGTTCCGGCTCGACCGGACGTTCCACTTTTGCCACGTCGGTGGGGGCTGGCTTTTCGCCGGCCTTTTCAGCGGCTGCAATGGCTTCTTCGGCCCGTCTGCGTTCGGCTGCTTTCCGCGCGGCTTCCACTCGGGCTACCCGTTCGCGTTCGACCCGCTCCGCCCGTTCGCGCGCTTCCCGTTCGGCCCGCTCTGCCCGTTCGCGCAATATGATGCGCGTGATCATCGACTCCAGCCGACCAACCGACCGACGGCTTTCGGCCAGCTCGGCACGCAGTTCGACTTCTTTCTGGCTAAGTGTTTTGACAACCTCGTTCTTTTCTTCCTTGAGCGACTCAAGCTTTTTGCTTTCCTGCACCTTCGCAACGATCGTTCCCTTCTGTTCCTGCCGTTTCCGCTGTGTAGCCTGTTGCTTGGTTTGCAACATCGTCTGGATGTTATTCATCTGCCGTACCTGACTTTGCCGGGCATCGGAGTACTGGCGCATGTAGCGGTAACGGGCAACGAGCTGGTTGAAATTATCGGAGGCAAACAGGAATCCCATCGGATTGACTTGCTGACGGCGTTTATCGGCCGCATACACCATTGACCCGTACTCGGCTCTGAGCTTGGTCAGATCACGCTTGAGTATGTTGCTATTTTCGCGCAGCTCGGCAATTTCCGATTCGGTCAGTCGAAGGTCCTTATTCAATAGATTGATCTGCTCCGACTGGGCACTAATCTGCTGATTCAGGGCTTTAAGCTGGCCCAGACCGACCTGTTTTTCGGAAGCCGTTTTCGTGAGAATCGTGCGGATTTGCCCCATTTTCTCCAGGTTCTGCTTTTTCTCTTTTTCCAGTGCCTGCCGACTACGCTGGGTAAGCTGCGCCATCCCGGGTGTCGCTACAATCCACAGGCTCGCCAGCAAGGTCAGGCTGAGTTGGAAAGGAACAGAGATCGAAAACGCTTTAGATTGCATAGGGGCTGGAAAACAAAGAGACTTACGGCCGGCGCTGGTAGCTGGCGGGAATAGTAAATGGGAATCCTGGATTTTTATCAACCAGTTCAACTTTGTTGTGTTTAATCCGAAGAAGTGTCTGGTAGAATTGTCCGTCCGCTCTCGACTGATAATCAAGCGTTACCAGACTAGTGTAGGGGAACAGAAAGCTATTGAGCGACGTGAAATCATCGTAATCCAGCCGCAGTGTATTTTTCGTTGGTTGCTCGGTCACCATCAGTTTTTTTAACTTTCGATCCTGCTCGCCAATGTAGTTTTCAACCAGTACTTTCCCTTCGCTCTGACGCAGCAGCAGGTAGTCGCGCTCATTCTTGATTTTCTGAGCCGGACGTTTGGGTAGGGGTAGATTTCCCACGATCAGCGCTTGCAACAACGAAAAATTCATCTCGAAGTTGAACTGCTTGCTGAGCGTCGGAAAGTCGTAAACGGAGTACTCTTTATGAATCTTGTCAATGATCGTGATCGAATCGCGGGTGATCAGGCCACGAACGGCTTCAATACCCAGTTTGGAGACTGATAACCAGATCAGGCTGTCTTTCCGAACCCGGATATTAATGTTTGCATTGTCAATATCCTGATTAGGGCTTTTGAACGAGATCTTCGATTTAGCCGTCAGGAAGCGAAAATCGATTTCGGCCACATTGGCACGGGCTTCGTCAATGCCGGGTCGGGGTGGGCGGGGCGTTGCCGCTGTTGAATCCGCCGGACGAACCGGAGCAGGGCGTGCAGCAACAGAAGAATCGGTAGTTACGGTGGTAGAAACTGGCTTATCTGGAACGGCAACCGTTGGCTGAGAACTGCTCGACTGGGCGAGATGCCGACGCCGACAACTTTCCGAATTCACCAACACGCCCAAACAGAGGGCAAACAACAGGTATTTATTCATTTGGGTGAGTTTCGACGTTTGGTTTTTGCGGTACGATCGATGAACTGACCGTCGAGTTGCTTGCTGGCGATCAACAGTAGAAACAACGAATCGAAAACCGCAACCCGAATGCCGTTTTACAACTTTCCGGTGGCAATTTTTTTGTCCAGATCAGGGCTGCCACCCCCCTTTGTTTTGGCTAGTTTCCATTGCGCAGCAGCCTTGTCGGGCTGGCCAAGCTGATAGAGAACGTCGCCATAATGTTCAATGATAGTTCCACTGGCACCGGCAGGATCAGCCACGGCTTTTTCCAGATACTGCTTCGCCTTGGCATAATCTTTTGCTGTGTAAAGTACCCAGGCGTAGGTATCTAGATACGTCGCGTTGGTCGGATTCCGTTCAACGAGTTTCTGCGCGAGTTGCAAAGCACGGGGCAGGTTTGCTTTTCGCAGTGACAGGAAATAGCTATAATTGTTGAGGACATGATCGTTCAGCGGATCTATCTTGATCACTGACTCGTATGCCTCATCGGATTTCGCGTAATCGCCAATACCGTTGTAGGCATCGCCCAACTGCGAGTCGATTCCTTTTTTGATTGCCGTGTCAGTGGTGGCCGACAGTAGTTTTTTGCTTTCTTCCAGCGCGTCGACGGCTTCCTGATACTTGCGTTTGAACAGATTGGCGGACCCATTGGAATACCAGAACAGCCCCTGCGTCGGGAATACTTCAAGCGCCTTCTGCGAATGCTCCAGCAAGCTATCGACTTGATTTAGCTCGCCATCCAGTTGCAGCAACGCCCCCCAGACCTCGTAGATTGACCCGTCAAGCCGGGCTGCTTTGGCGTAGGTATCACGCGCTTCAAGCTTCTTGCCCTGCTGCATCAGCAAATCAGCGAACATTATCTGCGTTTTTGGGTCATTGGGCGATGTTTTGGCCAAATTCTGTGCCATGCTGAATGCATCCTGCTGTGCCGTTGCGTTTTCGCCCGTCATGCCAACGTAGCTCGACAGAATCCGGGCTTTCAATCCCGCTTCCAGATTAGGGTTGGCAAGTACCTGATTGAGTTCTTTACTGACGCGGGCCATGTCGCCTTTCTTCCGGTAAATATCGGCCAGCAGCACGTGGGCCTGGGGCAGATCGGCGTTCAGCTTCAGAGCTCGGTCGATCCAGTTGATGGCCTGATCGGTGCGGTCGTTGGCAATGAGCAGTTCAGCGCCTTCCAGTAAATAATCAGGGTCGCCCGGTTCAGAAGCAACTAATTTTTCGGCCTCTTCAATGGCTTTGTCGATCTTGTTCTGTTTGAGGTAGATCCGTTGTTTCTGCCGGATAATCTCTTCGTTCAGGCCCAGTTCCCGCTCTACCTTATTGTAAGTTTCGAGTGCTTTGTCGGGTTTTTCATCGAAGAGATAAATGGCGGCTAGCTCAACGCCATACTCGGCGTTTTCGGTTCCTTTTTTCAGTAGCCCTTCGTACAGTTCTTCGGCTTCGCTGTAGCGTTTCTGCTTGACGTATAATTCAGCCAGCAGAAGCGAGTAAAACTTGTTTTGCTTATCGAGCGAATAGGCTTTGGCCGCATGGGGAATGGCCTCGTTCGTTTTGCCGGTTTTCAGCAGCGCGTTGGCTGTTGAATACTGGGCTGCCGCATTATTGGGGTATTTCTGGAGAATCTTGGTAAACTGCGCAATGGCCTTTGCCGGTTCGTCGGTCATCATAAAACGCATTCCTTCGGCGAACAGCGTTTCTTCTTCCATACGTACCGTCGTCGTTGAGCCGGAACCTGGCTTTGCAATGGCCGTATCTGGTTCGGCTTTAGCGCGTCTTCGTTGCGCCAGTGCAGGTAATGCCGTTAACCAAAGCACCATGCTCAGGCCACCAATCAGACCGATCAGTTGACGATTAAGCAGGAATCTGTATGACTTATTCATGTTGGTCAGCGTGTCGTGGTGCATACGTTAACGAAAAACGCGGCTCAACCCGTTCTATTGCACTTTTAACTTAAATAAAGCCCTAAGACAAAGGTAGTTCAAAATGACGGAATGTCGGTAACCGATCCGTCAAGTGCCCCCGTCAGCGTCGAATTAAATGCGACCCGATCGGTATATATCACCCCGAACCAATGGCCGGAAAAGAGCGGTTGTCTACGGTTTCCCTTACCTTGGAATAGACTTGTCTGGATCAATAATCAATCGTGTAGTAACTTTTCGGCGTAGACCGGGTTAACGATAGGTAGATAAAATCGAAACGTACCGAATGGAAACCCTGTATACTGCCACCGTCAGCAACGTCGGCGGGCGCGAAGGAGATGTTAAATCGCTTGATGGTGTTCTGGAAATGGACATCCGGCGACCAGTTGAAATGCATGGACAAGGAGGCAAACCCAATCCGGAAATGTTGTTTGCGGCTGCCTACAGTTCATGTTACAATGGGGCGCTGATGGGCGTTGCTAAAAAGAGAAAAGTTATTCTGCCGGAACATGCCGTTGAGGTTAGTATTTCGCTCAATCAGGACGGCGAACGAATGTTCCTCTCCGGAAAAATTGTTGTGAAAGCGCCGGGTATGGACCACGATGAACTTCAGCAACTGGCTGATACAGCCCATGCCGTCTGCCCGTATTCGAAAGCGGTAAAAGGCAACATGGATATAAAAGTAGAAGTGCTGGTCTAACGAAGGCTGGTCAGTAAAAGTCCGGCTTAACGCGATTGATGATTCTGTCAATCGCGTTGAGCCGGACTTTCACGTTTCAGATTAGCTCACGGCATCGTAGATCTGCACGCGTTCCCACAGGTGCGCACATTCCGCCACGAATTCCTGATGGATCGGGTGTACCTGATAGGCATCGTGAGCGGCTTTGTCAACGAAGACAAGTGTCAGCGCAAAATCGTAGGAGTGATCGATAACAGGACGGCGCGTTTCGGCAGGTGTGCCAATGTACACCGTCGTTATTTCGTTTACACCCCGGATCGATTCAAGTCCGGCGCGAAGGGCACTGTGGTCATCCCGGTTTTCGGGATGCTTAAGCCAGAAGAATACAGTATGAACAAACATGGGCGATTATGAATTTCGGTTTACAGGTTATGCCAGTAGCAGGCCGGCACGAAACTACCATAAACCACAAACCGAACGGCATAAGCGACTCAACTAAATTTTTCCAACTGCTTCACCAATACCCCGAAGTCTTTCGGATACGGCGCCACAAACGTTTGTTCTTCACCATCCAATAAGGTGAATGTCAATGAATAAGCGTGAAGGGCGACGCGATTGATCAGCGGTAATTCCTCCGTACCCTGTTTCAGGTTGAACTTGCGTTTTACGTCCGACAGATAGACGGGTTCTCCGCCGTAGGTCGAATCGTTGACGATGGGGGCTTTCAGGCACATCAGGTGAACCCGTATCTGGTGCATCCGTCCTGTAACGGGCATACACTCGACCAGCGTCGTTGTACGGTACGCCTGCAAGGTATTGAAAATCGTTTCGGCAACTTTTCCCTTCTCCCGATCGATCCGAACCGCCGTACCATCTTTAATGGGCGAGATGGGCAGGTAAACCGAAATACCGTCGAAGTCGTGGATGCCATTCGTTACGGCATGGTAGCGTTTCGTTACCTCGCGGTGCTCGAACTGCATGGCCAGATGCCGATAAGCCTCCGAATTTTTGGCAATAGCCAGAATACCCGACGTTTCTTTATCCAGCCGGTGTCCCAGTTGCGCATCAGCGTAATAGGCTTTTGCCATTCGCACGATACTTTGCCCACTTCGATCGGGCGTACGCTCGTCGAGGGACGCAACATGCGGTGGTTTATTGATCAGGATGTAATCATCGTTCTCGAATACGATGAGGTCTTCAAAGTTCAGTTTCAAAAGTTGTCGGTTGTCGCCTGACTTTATGGATCAGCGGTTGAGGTAACGTCAGGCGACAAACCGCTCCGGCGGACTGTTATGAACCTCAATCTGTAAACGAACACAAAAAGCCTCCTCCGTAGCGGAAGAGGCTTGATGATAAATATCTTGCGAAAGACTATACCGTCAGCGTACCGCGTTCGTATGCCTTACGGAGCGTTGCTTCCAGCCCGTTTTTGTTTATAGTCTTAATGGCCGATGTAGCCACTTTCAGCGTAACCCACTCGCCGGTTGATTCGACGAAGAACCGCTTCTTTTGCAGGTTCGGGAAAAATTTACGCTTTGTTTTATTATTAGCATGAGAAACATTGTTTCCCGTCCGTGTGCGCTTTCCTGTGATTTGACAAACTCTGGCCATTACCGTACTCGTTTTCCGTTAGAGGGCGCAAAAGTAGCTAATCTATTCATAATCTGCAACTCCTTATTCCTTTTTTTTGAACCCATAGGGGCAGTGACGGCAACCGTTCTGGCAGCAATGGCCTCGTTTAAGGTGATAAGCAGCGGTGAAAACAACAAACCCCTCGGGTGTGTAGTAGTAATCAGCGTCGGCTAGGCCCGGAATTTTTTTCTTCTCTGACTGCGATGACATGCTTTTGGGCATCTGCCCGAATAACTGTATTTTTGACTGGATGCCGACTTTCAGACGTTGGGCACTGGCCATTGGATTTTAGACTGTGGACTATTCAATTCTTCGTTCAGCGTCTGAAATCCAACGGTCAGCATCTAATGTTTAGTCCGCAAAGTTATAACTTCTTTCACTACCAGCTATGGAGATGACAACCCCACTATCAGCTGCTGACCAGGCGATGCAACTGGAATGGCACTACGGCGCCCATAATTACCACCCGATTCCGGCCGTGTTGACGCGGGGAGAGGGCGTATTCGTTTGGGATGTGGACGATAAACGATACTTTGATTTTCTGTCGGCCTACAGTGCAGTGAGCCAGGGACATTGTCATCCGCGCATCATCAACGCTATGATCCAGCAGGCGCAGCGGCTTACGCTTACGTCGCGGGCGTTTTATAACGACAAAACGGGGCTTTGCGAAAAATTCCTCTGTGAGTATTTTGGCTACGATAAAGCGCTGTTGATGAACTCCGGGGCCGAAGGGGGCGAAACCGCGCTGAAGCTGACCCGTAAGTGGGCCTATAAAGTGAAAGGTATTCCGCAGGATCAGGCAAAGACCGTCTACGCGGCCGGAAATTTCTGGGGCCGTACGTTAGCTGCCATATCCTCCTCGACCGATCCAAGCAGTACCAATGATTTCGGGCCGTTAGTGCCGGGTTACATCATCATTCCTTACAACGACCTGACGGCGCTGGAAGATACGTTCAAAAGCGATCCGAACATTGCCGGTTTCATGGTCGAGCCGATTCAGGGCGAGGCTGGCGTGGTCGTACCGGATGAAGGATACCTGCGGGGTGTTCGCGATCTGTGCACAAAATATAACGTTCTGTTTATTGCCGATGAGGTGCAAACCGGCATCGGTCGTACGGGAAAGCGCGTTGCCTGTGACCACGAGGGTGTGAAACCGGATTTGCTCGTTCTGGGTAAAGCGTTGTCGGGAGGAACAATGCCCGTATCGGCGGTTATGACCTCCGATGAAGTAATGCTGACCATCAGACCCGGTGAACATGGGAGTACGTATGGCGGAAACCCACTGGCGTGTGTTGTAACGATGGAAGCCCTTCAGGTTGTCGAAGACGAAAAGCTAGCCGAGAATGCAGATGCGATGGGAACGATCTTCCGTGACCGGATGACGGCACTGAGTCAGAAGACCGATCTCGTGAAATCGGTTCGTGGTAAGGGCCTGTTAAATGCCATCGTCATAAGCGAACGACCAGACCTTGGTGCAGAAACGGCCTGGGAAATCTGTCTGAAATTAAAAGACAACGGGTTACTGACCAAGCCAACGCACGGCGATAAGATTCGGTTTGCCCCACCGCTCGTTATCAATGAGGACCAGATGCACGAAGCCTGCGATATCATTGAAAAGACCGTGCTGGCGTTTTGATGGGAATAAATACGAAAAATGGGACGACGGGTATTATCACCCCGGTCGTCCCATTTTGGTTTGGCTGCTCCCTCTTTTTAGTCTGCTCTGGTGCCATCTGCCTTATAAAAGACGCCACCGGCAACTGGCTGGCCATTCTTGAACGTAGCGACTAACCGGCCACCGTCGGCGAAGTAGTAGGTTCCTTTGCCGTTGGGCATATTTTTCTGAAACCAGCCTGCGTATTTATCCCCGTTAAGGAAGAAGTAAACGCCGTAATCAGTCCGGAGATTGTCGCGGAAATTTCCCTTGTATTTCACCCGTCCATCAGCGTAGTATTCAACACCTTCACCGTGTTTATCGCCTTCCTCAAATTCACCGGCATACCGTTCGCGGGTTGGGTAGACGAACGTGCCGGTTCCATCCTCGCAATCACCCGAAATGCAGCCAACGGTTGCCCGGTTAGTCGTGCTGGGTGCAACAACTGGCCGGGTCACACCCGATGACCGAGACGGAGTTGCCGAATTGTTGGTGGCGATTGCTTTGGGCGCCATTGCCGTCGGTGCTTTGACCAGTACCCGACTTTTGGGATACATGGCTTCTGCTTCCAGCCAGCCTTTTCGAATAGCGTCCAGCCGGGCGGGTTTGGCGGGGTGCGTGGATGTCGCGCGTTCGTCGCCGAGCGCCCGAACGGCCACCATTGCTTCGTCCAGCGATGACCCTAGCTGATGAAGCACAAAGCCGGAAAACTTGTCGGCTTCGATTTCTTTCTGTGGCTGACCACCCCGTCCGTCGATCGTATGGCCCTGCAAATGGTGGCCAATTTCGTGCGCCATGATGCTGATGGCCGACCAGTCGGTTTCCGTTTCTTCCTCAATGCCCTGCATAAAGGCCGCATCGTAGATAATAAACCGTTGTCCCTTCACAACCGTCGCGAAACAGTTGTCGGTATTGGCACATTCCATAACCTTGAAGTTACGCATCAGGCCGATGGGTTTCAGAATTCGGTCGACCACCTTTTCGGCGTGGCCGTTCGAGGGTGAATTCAGATTGTTGCAAACGACCTGTGGGCCAACGGTACCGCCCGTGTATTTGCAGATGAACATATCCTGAGCTGGCATCTGCGCCATCAGGGGGCCAGTCAGGGCCGCGCTTAGTAAAAAAACAGGTAGTGATAAGGCCGCTTTCACTGGCATAACCGAGAAGGGTTAATCGTTCGACACGGCAGAATAACGAACGGAAGCAGGCTGCTATTTTAAGGGGTGATCGTAAAGTTAGCGGGTTGCAACAAACCGCAACTCTGTAGACAGATCAATGGCTGCTTACTGGCCACATTATCTACGGGCTGTAGCCATTCGATAAGTCCATTCCGGGAAAGGATGGCGTGGCTGTCGTTTTCTGAACATCTCCGGAAGGAGGTCGTTCTACGGTCTACAACGTATCTCGACACTGCTCCTAAACGGTAGACTATTCATGCAGACTACATTCCTATCAGAGCCAAATCCCAAACAAGCTGTTTCCCTGCCAGAAAAAAGTCTGGTCACGTTAACGGTCAACGGGGTAGAAAAAAAGCTCCAGCTGGCTCCCTGGACCACTTTGCTCGATGCACTGCGCGAGTACATGAACCTGACCGGCACCAAAAAAGGCTGCGATCACGGACAGTGTGGTGCCTGTACGGTACTGGTTGATGGCAAACGGATCAATTCGTGCCTGACGCTGGCCGTTATGAAAGAAGGGGCGGAGATAACAACGATCGAAGGCCTGGCCAGTACGGATAATAACTTTGAAACACAACTTCATCCGCTTCAGACTGCTTTTATCGCGCACGATGCGTATCAGTGTGGATATTGCACACCCGGACAGATCTGCTCGGCAGTAGGGCTGATCAGCGAAGGCCGGGTTCGTACTGCGGATGATATTCGTGAGTTGATGAGCGGCAACATCTGCCGTTGTGGTGCTTATCCCCACATTGTGGATGCGATCAGTGAGGTAATGCAAATCGATACAAAAGCCTAATCCTTATGAATAGTTTTTCGTATGCCCGTCCCGACGATGTTGCTGTCGCGCTGGACGATCTGACTGCCCATACCGGAGCAAAGTTCATTGCGGGAGGGACAAACCTTCTCGATTTAATGAAGGAAAACGTCGAACGCCCTAATCGGCTCGTTGACATCAACCGGCTTCCGCTCAGTTCAATAACGGACACCGAAGACGGTGGACTGCGACTCGGTGCGCTGGTAACGAACGCCGACACGGCCTACCACGAACAGGTCGAAAAACGGTATCCACTGCTATCGCAGGCTATTCTGGCCGGAGCGTCTCCGCAGCTACGGAACATGGCAACCAATGGTGGAAACCTGTTTCAGCGGACGCGGTGCTACTATTTCTACGATACGGCCATGCCCTGCAACAAACGCCAGCCTGGTTCAGGATGTGGCGCCATTAACGGCCACAACCGTATTCACGCTATTTTGGGCACCAGTACCAGTTGCATTGCCACAAACCCATCGGATATGTGTGTGGCCCTGCGCGCGCTCGATGCGGTTATTCGCGTGTCGGGTCCGTCGGGCGAGCGAACCATTCCTATTGCTGACTTTCACCGACTACCAGGCGAAGAGCCGCAATTCGATAATACCGTACAACCCGGCGAACTGGTCGTTGCTATCGATTTGCCAGCAAAGGGATTCTCAGACTACCATACCTATCTGAAACTCCGCGACCGGGCTTCGTACGCTTTTGCGCTGGTATCCGTGGCTGTTGCTCTTGACATGGACGGTGACCAAATAACCGACGCACGAATTGCGCTGGGTGGCGTAGCGCACAAGCCCTGGCGGAAGTCGGAGGTCGAAGCGATGCTCATTGGCAAGCCAGCTACAAAAGCTAATTTTCAACCCGTGGCAGAGGCACTTGTCGAGGGTGCACGTGGCTATGAGCATAATACATTCAAAATTGAACTGGTTAAACGTGCCATTGTGCGAGCATTGGGACAGGCCGCTAAACTCGAACCGACAGCATGACCCAATACATAGGAAAGCCGCTGAGCCGCGTTGATGGCGTTGATAAGGTGACGGGTAAGGCTAAATATGCCGCCGAATTCAATGTGCCGGATCTAGCCTATGGCTATGTGATCTCCAGCGCCATCGCGAAAGGGAAGATAACGAAGATCGATGCGACTGATGCCCTGGGCCTTGACGGAGTTTTGCAGGTCTTTACGCACGAAAACCGGCCAAAGCTGGCCTGGTTTGACATGAACTACAAAGATCAGGATGCCCCTCCCGGTTCACCATTCAGACCGTTGTACGATGCCAAAATAAAATACAGCGGTCAGCCTGTTGCGCTGGTTGTTGCCGAAACATTTGAAGTCGCTAGGTATGCAGCCTCGCTGATTCAGGTCGAGTACGACGTTGATGAGCACGAAACCGATCTGGCATCGAATCAGCAGGAAGGCCGTAAGCCGAAGTCAGGTGTAGCCAGCTTATTGAAGCCGCCACCGCCAAAACCGCGTGGTGACTTTGACGAGGCATACAGCGCGTCGGCCGTGAAAGTGGCTGAAGAATACGTTCATGCGGTTGAGCATCATAACCCGATGGAGATGTTTGCTACTACGGTCGTTTACGAGCAGAATGGCAAATTGACCATATACGACAAAACGCAGGGAGCACCCAACAGCCAGATGTATGTCGCGCAGATATTTGACATACCGTTCAGTGACGTGCGCGTCGTTTCACCCTACGTTGGTGGCGGGTTCGGCTCAGGATTACGGCCCCAATACCAGCTGTTTCTGGCCGTACTAGCCTCACGTGAACTGAAGCGATCGGTACGGGTATCCCTGACGCGGCAGCAGATGTTTACCTTCGGACATCGTCCGGCTACGATACAACGGCTGGCCTTGGGAGCTTCACCGGACGGAACGATGAGCGCGATTTATCACGACGCTGTGGCCGAAACGTCACAGTTCGAGGACTATACCGAAGTTGTAGTCAACTGGGCGGGTATGCTTTATCCATCAGAAAATGTCACGCTTACGTATAAGGTGGTGCCGCTGGATATGTATACCCCACTTGATATGCGGGCACCGGGGGGTGTTACGGGTATATCGGCGCTGGAGGTTGCCGTTGACGAACTCGCTCATAAACTTGGGATGGACCCGCTCGAACTGCGGTTGAAAAACTACGCGGATCGGGATATGAACGAGGATCGTCCCTACTCGAGCAAAGAACTGAAAGCCTGTTTTCAACAGGGGGCCGAGCGGTTTGGCTGGTCTAAGCGCAATCCAGAACCAAGGTCCACACGTCAGGGGCATAACCTGATCGGTTGGGGGATGGCAACGGGTATCTGGGATGCGAATCAGATGCCAGCCAGGGCGGAAGCCGTTTTGATGGTAAACGGAAAACTACGAGTGAGCAGCGCTACCGCCGACATTGGAACAGGTACTTACACCGTTATGGCACAGATTGCTGCCGATACGCTTGGTATGCCAATTGACGATGTGCTGTTTAAACTTGGGGATAGCGACCTGCCACTGGCGCCTATTCAGGGTGGTTCCTGGACGATGGCAACAGTAGGGTCAGCCGTAAAGGTAGTCTGCGAAGATTTGAGCAAATCGCTCTTCAAACTGGCCAAGAAAATGCCGGGATCACCGTTCGCGAAAGTCGATTTTAACGATGTGGAGTTTGCCGATAAATCGATTCGTCTGAAAAGTGATTCGTCGGTTGTCGTATCCTTACAGGCTGTTGTCGATTCAAACGGGGGACGGGCTATTCGGGAAACATCGACATCCTTACCGAACATGCTGGAACAGCGTAAATACAGCCGCAGCACACACTCTGCCGTCTTCGTTGAAGTGCAGGTCGATGAAGAACTGGGCTCGGTTAAAATAACGCGGGCCGTGACTGCCGTTGCGGGTGGACGAATTATCAATCCCAAAACAGCCCGGTCGCAGATTATTGGCGGCATGGTTTGGGGTATCAGCAAGGCATTGGAAGAGGAAAGTGTTATGGATCACCACTTCGGTCGGTTCATGAACCATAACCTAGCCGAATACCATGTAGCCGTCAACGCTGATATTCACGATCTCGACGTGATTTTTGTCGAAGAGCACGATACGATCGTCAACCCACTTGGTGTCAAAGGGCTCGGCGAAATTGGTATTGTCGGTATGCCGGCTGCTATTGCCAATGCCGTTTTCCATGCGACAGGGAAGCGGGTGCGTGATCTGCCGATTACGCTCGATAAACTGTTGTAAGTGAGTTTGCTAGTGTTTAGATACGCCATATCTTTGAGATTTGGCGTATCTAAACACTAGCAGGCTTTTATTTGAAGTGTTGGATCGCCACTTTTCCTTTGGCTCCCACCGCATAGCAGGTGCCTTTCAGGCAGACAAGTGAATGAAATCCGTCTGTATCAAGTTTTTGCCAGGTTTGCCCCTGATCGGCTGATAGACTCGTCCCCGATGGGCCAACCGTAATTAGTCGATCACCCGGCAGCAAGGCAATGGCTTCTTTTAACCCTGCCGGATCCGTTGGCGCGAGTAGCTGCCAGGTTTCGCCACCGTCGCGGGTGATGGCGGTATTGGGACCGGTCAACTGTTCTTTTTTATAATTACCCCCCACCACGATACCTATTTTCTCACTAACGAAACGCATACCGAACAGGCCCGTAGCATCACCAGCCGGTAGTGGCGTTGTGCTGACGGCCCAACTGCGGCCACGATCCGTGGAGCGAAAGACGCGTGAATTGATGGCCCCTCCCGATGCAATCCAGGCGTTTCGTTTGCCCTGAACAACGAGGCTGGTGCCGCTGGCAGCAAAGGCGGCTTCGTTGGGGTGCATCATGGGGATACTGGTTGTTGGCACAGGCTGCCATGTTTTACCCGCGTCGTCTGTCGTGAGAATGAACCAGCGTCCATGGACCGGATCGCTGAAGACAATACCGTGCTGCTTATCCCAGAAATCCATACCATCGAAGAAGACACCGGATTGCTGCGTTTTGTAGAGCAAAGTCCAGGTCTGACCACCATCGACTGTTTTGTAGATGCGAGCCTGATCTTTTTCGGCGGGGCCAGCGCTCATCAGATAAGCCGTTTGCTCGTCGATAGCCTGCACGTCCCGAAAATCACACGATTGGGCGTCGGGAACGGTGCCGGTCTGCCAGGTTTTGCCACCATCGATTGTGCGGACAAAGGTTCCCTGCGTGCCGCCAATCCAGACGACATTGGGAGTCGATGCACTTACTGAACGAAAACTGGCCTCAGTCTGGACGTTTTGCAGTTGCCACTGAGCAGCCGCGGGAAGAAGAGTAGAGAAAGAAAGTAAAAGAGCGATAAAACTTTGTTTCATATGAGGGAATTGTCTGTTAGGTGACGGTAATCAGCCTTTGGACAGACAATTTGATCAAACGTAACATTATGGCGTTTTACTGGGCGTCATCGGAGCCGTTTGCTGGGTCGTTGCCTTAAGCCGAATGATCTCTTGCTCAAGACTGGACGTCTTGAAATAGTAGTATAAACCCGCGATCAGGAAAACTTTCGACAGCACAAATACCGCGATAAAAGCAGGTCGCCAGTATTTATGGACCTGAATGTGCGTATTGTTAACTTCGACGTCAACGTAGTCGGGTTTGGGTGATTCGTGTGATTCCTGTTTGAAACGGGTATAATCGTTCTGGTTCCGGTCCCGTTTTATGAGATCGGTTTTGTTTAGCTCGTCCAGAATTGCCATTCTAACGGCTGGTGGTGGCGGAACCGCACTACGCAAAAAATGGTCCTCCATCTCTGTCTCCAATTCATTCAACTGTGACAGAACATCCGGATCAGTAGTCAACAAACGTTCTACCTCCCGTTTCTCACCATCGGACACCAAGCCTAATAGATAAGACTCTATAACGCCATCCGTCAAATATTGATAGTTCTTCAAGGTTAGTGCAGTTAAGACGTACGAAGATACTTAAAATAATTGCGAATTGACTTCATCACATCTGAATAAGGTATTTGCAGGCGTTCGGCTATAGTTCCCAACGAATGGCCCTGACGAAACGATAAGTCGAAAACGAGCTTCTCAGCGGTTTCTTTCTCACTTGCTTTGTAGTCAGAGAGGGGAGCAGATAAAGCTCCGGTGACTCGACTTGCCTCAAGCGCTTTCGTACGGGCAAGTCGGACAATGCTGCACCCCGGACTGGCCATCGACCCTATACATTGCTCTATCTGCGGGGCAATGAACAAATCGACCAGAACCTGCTGTGCCAGCTCGGGTTGGGGAATAATTTGTAAGATGACCCCGTACGCCATAGCGCCGTATGTTTCATACAAAGCAAGTCGCTCGGTATTTCCGGGAACTGATGTTTTGTCCAATCGTTTCGATGCACTCATACGATCAGTTAGTAAAACTTGATTTATACAACGCCAAGGATTCTACTCTGTTTAACGAACGTTGATAGCTAGCTCTATAACGCATTGATCTGTTGCTATATGCTCAAAATGAACTTTAGGTATATTTGTCTTGGCTAATAAGGAAGTAAATCTATAGTCGGATTAGGTTTTATCCAAACAATTCTCAACTTATTCAAGAATATATAACTAGTAGTGATAAATAGGCTTCGTTAAAAATTAAATGTTTATCTATAGTGAAACACTGAATTATCCATGTTAATGATTGTAGTGTTGTCGTATGCTTGTTGTCATAATCTGATAGATTTCTGCCAGTCGCGGTTGCATCTCCAACTGTCGTAAATGACTTTCAATGGTAGTAAGGTCACCCCGGCGGGCGGGGCCGGTCTGCACATCAGCCGGGTTTTTGACCGCAAGGCCCTTCCGGATGGTTTCACGAATAATGGGTTGCAGGAGTTCGAACTCCAGGCCATTGGTAGTGGTGAGATCGTGCGCAATGGCCAGCAGATGATTCGTAAAATTGCAGGCAAATACCGCCGAAACATGTAACGTCTGGCGTTCGGCGGAGGTGATGAGATAAACAATATCACTTAATTCCTGTCCCACCTTAACCAGTAGATCTTCGGTTGTTTTGCTGGTGGCCTCAATGCAAAGCGGAATTCCACGGAAGTCCATAAAAGGCTGTCCCTTCGTAAATGTCTGCAACCC
This sequence comes from Spirosoma agri, assembly GCF_010747415.1. Lineage (NCBI taxonomy): Bacteria > Pseudomonadati > Bacteroidota > Cytophagia > Cytophagales > Cytophagaceae > Spirosoma > Spirosoma agri. The sequence continues at coordinate 568,158 of NZ_JAAGNZ010000001.1, forward strand.
ATAGAAGACGCCCGTCCTGACGGGTACATCACTGTAGATCGTCATCCAATTTTCCAGTGCAGTGAGCGACTGATTGCCCGATGTATGAACCAGCGTGGCATCTTCGGGCAGTACCAGCCGTGAGCAGACGGGTTCGAGCGAGTCATCGGGAACGGCGAGAACAAACAAGCGGGCGGGGCTATCGGCAAAGTTCAGGTCCGAATGCGTGCGGGCGTCATAAAGGTTACTGACAAGCTGCCGGCTATGCGCAAGCTGCCGACTGTATACCTCATTAATGTGATGCCCCGCATTTTCGAGGGCTGGGGCGAGGTGCCAGGCCAGATTACCCGCACCAATAAAGGATACTTCCATAGCTCAAGTATAGAACATTTTGATTGAATTTAGCACCATACGTTCGGAACAAGATGATTGGTGTATCGTTAATGGATGTAACTGGCTGGTTGCGTAAACAGAAAAGTCACGTAGCTTCTACGACCGATTCGCTACGATCTCCGGTTGCCCAGCCCATCAACTCATTATCATTACCTGACTCTGTTTTGTACGCTATCCTGGTCATTATCCCGGCTTTCAATGAAGAGAACTCCGTTGGGAAGGTCATTCGCGAAATTCCGGCTGGCCTTGTCGACGAAATTGTGGTCGTCAATAACAATTCGAACGACCAAACGGCCGTGGAAGCAGCTCTTGCAGGAGCTACTGTTCTGGACGAACCCAGCCAAGGATATGGACGGGCCTGCCTAAAAGGGATCGCTTACGCTCACAATCGGCAACAAAAGCCAGATGTAGTTGTTTTCATCGATGCTGACTACTCGGACTATCCCGGCGAGATGACTCAGGTAGTGGCACCGATACTGAAAAACGAAGCGGATCTGGTTATTGGCTCACGAGCGCTGGGCAACCGGCAGCGGGGTTCGATGACACCGCAGCAACTGTTCGGCAACTGGCTGGCAACAACCTTGCTCCGATGGTTGTACAATGTTCGTTATACCGATCTGGGGCCGTTTCGGGCTATTCGGTTCGATAAACTACTGGCATTAGATATGCAGGATAAAACCTACGGATGGACGGTCGAGATGCAGTTGAAAGCGGCCAAACACCGACTCCGGATTGTGGAGGTGCCGGTCAACTACCGAAGACGCATCGGTTTCTCGAAAATCTCGGGAACGGTTAAAGGGACAGTACTGGCCGGCTATAAGATTATTACAACGATTTTTAAATACTGGTGATCGTTGGGCAAATGACCAGAAAAACAGGACAGATTATTGAGCGAACGGGTTATCAGACTGAAAACATAGTCGCTTCAACAACGTGTTCGTCGTTTACGCCGATTATCGACCAGATGAAAGTACACAATACCAAAATCAACGTTAAAACGATTTCGTTTTCACCAACATGGAAATATCAGTCCTGATTCTTTATGGGCTGGCTCTGTTGTTATTGTTTCTCTACAACTGCGGCCAGTTAAGCCTGATTATCATTTATCTACGCTCTGGACGAAAGCGAAAATCCGCCATTCTGCTGGCCGATAGCGTGCACCCGGATTCATTGCCCCGGGTTACGATTCAGCTGCCGGTTTACAACGAACTGTATGTCATCGAGCGACTGATTGACGCCGTTGTTGACATACGGTATCCCAAAGACAAGCTCGATATTCAGGTGCTCGATGACTCAACCGATGAAACGGTGCAGATCATTGCCGCTAAGGTGAAGGAATACCAGCAACAGGGTTTTGATATCGAACACGTTCGGCGTCCGGAGCGGAAAGGATTCAAGGCCGGAGCCCTGGGGTATGGCCTGGCGTTTGCAAAAGGCGAGTTTATCGCGATTTTCGATGCCGACTTTGTCCCTGATCCGGATTTTCTGCTCAAAACCGTTCCGCATTTCAGCGACCCGAAAGTGGCTATCGTTCAAACGCGCTGGGAACATCTGAACGAAGATTTCTCGCTGATAACGCAGTTGCAGGCATTTGGGTTGAACGCCCATTTCACCATCGAACAAAGCGGGCGGTATGCGGCTGGTTTTCTAGCCAATTTCAACGGCACGGGTGGTGTCTGGCGGAAGATAGCCATAGCTGACGCCGGCGGCTGGCAGAGCGACACGCTTACCGAAGACCTGGATTTGAGCTATCGGGCTCAATTGCGCGGTTGGAAATTTGTCTATCGCGAAGATGTTGGTTCGCCTGCCGAGTTGCCGGTAGCTATGAACGCGCTAAAGTCGCAGCAATATCGCTGGATGAAGGGCGCGGCAGAGTGCGCGCGTAAGTTGATCGTGAAGGTCTTAAAAGCGCCGAATGTTTCGCTCGTGATGAAGCTTCACGCTTTTTTTCATCTCTTCAGCAGTGCAACATTCATCCTCGTATTGATCCTCGGCGTAGTGAGCGTCCCGTTGATTTACATCCGCCATCGACATCCTGAATGGGAGAGCGTATTTTTTGTGATTAACCTGTTTCAAGTTAACCTGCTGATTCTTATTACGTTTTACGGCATTCCGTTCTGGCTCCTGAAGCGCGGGAGTAAGGCTAGCCTGATCTGGTATTTCCCAATGTATTCATCGCTGATGATGGGGTTGTCGTTGCACAATACGATCGCAGTGATAGAAGGCTATATCGGTCGAAAAACACCATTCGTTCGGACGCCCAAATTCAACGTAAAACTGGCTGGCGATCGCTGGGATGCCAATAAATACGTCAGTCGGAAGCTCAGCTGGCTGGCCCTGGCCGAAGGCGCGCTCGCACTTTATTTTCTCGGTGGGTTAGTGCTGGCTTTCTACGTGCAGGACTTCCGGATGTTCTTTCTGCACATCATGCTTATGGTTGGGTTTGGAATGGTGTTCGTATATTCGCTCGTCCATGCGGGACGTCGCCCAGCCGGTGTTCCGGTTCGAGTGGCTCGTCCGGTATCGGTGAGTGTATGATGGTAACTCCGCTTCGTTTGCTCTGGCTCATCACATCGGCCACTGCGTACATCATAATCGCTTACACAATTTCCCGTCAGCAATTCGATTGGCTAATCGTTCTGCTGACGGGATTGTTTTTGTGGTATTGGTGGGTGCTTACCCTCGACCAGCATGGGAGAGGGGTCGGGGGTGAGGGAAACCGCTTTCTATTCAGCGCGGCAATCCTGTTCAGACTTGCCTTGCTCTTTGCTATGCCCCGGCTCTCCGATGATGTTTATCGATTCGTGTGGGATGGGCGGCTGCTCTCGCATGGCTTCAACCCGTATCTGTACCTGCCCAATTCGATTGTCAATACAAAAATAGCTCAGCTTGCCAATCTGTACGGAGACCTGTTCCGACACCTTAACTCTCCCGCTTATTTCACCGTCTATCCGCCACTGAATCAGATTCTTTTTGGTGTAGCAGCGAGGCTGTCGTCCAACAGTTTATTCTGGAATGTCGTTTGGCTTCGTGTGCCAATTCTGCTTAGCGACATAGGTTCATTGTGGCTCCTGACGAAACTGTTACGCCAATTGGGGCGCAGTCCTAATCTGGCGCTGCTGTACGGACTGAATCCGCTGGTCATCCTCGAACTGACTGGAAATCTGCATTTCGAGGCTGTCATGATTTTCTTTACCCTGTTGGCTGCCTGGTGGCTTTTGCAAGACAACCAGTCCTGGTTGAGCGTACTAAAATCAGCGGGCGCGCTGGCGCTGGCTATTGGGTCGAAATTGTTGCCGCTGGTGCTACTGCCGATTATTGTTCGGTGGCTGGGATGGCGGAAAGGGATTGTTTATGCTATCTTGACCGGTCTGTTTACGATCGTTCAGTTTGTCTCCTTTGCCAGTCTCGAACTGGTGCAGAACATATTCTCCAGCGTCAATCTCTATTTCCAGAAGTTTGAGTTCAATGCCAGTATCTATTACGTTTTACGCGCCATTGGTTACTGGTTTAAAGGGTACAATGCCATTGGATTTATCGGTTTCTGGCTGTCCGTCACGACAACGCTGAGTATGCTGTGGATTTCGTTCCGGTGGCGTACCGTGTCTATTCCGGCACAGGTACTGGCGGTGCTGACACTCTATTTTGCCTTTGCTACCACGGTTCATCCCTGGTATATCACGACGCTTGTAGCCGCTGCCGTTTTCACCCGCTTTCGCTATCCCCTCGTTTGGTCTGCATTGATTCCGTTATCGTATTGTACCTACCGAGCCGTGCCGTATCAGGAAAATCTTTGGCTAACAGCAATTGAGTACAGCGTGGTGTTCGCTTTTCTGGTAGCGGAGATCAGGCGACGGAGCGAAAAGATGCTGGCCCGGTGATTTATATTTGCGCTGGAATTACACCACCAGCCATGAAGCCAGCTTACACCGCTACCGTTTTACTTCTTTTTGGTTTCCTGCAATTTGCCCGCGCCCAGAATGGCATTGTCGTTTTTCAATCGGATTTTGGGCTGAAAGACGGGGCCGTATCAGCCATGAAGGGCGTGGCGATGGGTGTATCGTCCGAGCTAAAGCTGTTCGATTTGACGCACGAAATTCCCGCTTATAACATCTGGGAGGCCGCTTACCGGCTGCATCAAACCGTTTCGTACTACCCGAAGGGAACGGTTTTTGTCTCGGTCTGCGACCCCGGCGTTGGTACGGATCGTCATTCGGTAGTGCTGCTTACGAAGTCAGGTCATTATATTGTGACACCCGATAACGGTACACTGACACTGGTTGCAGAAAATCTGGGTATTGGTGAGATTCGGGAAATTGACGAAGCGGTCAATCGACTGAAGAACTCGAACGAATCCTACACGTTTCATGGTCGCGATGTATATGCGTATACGGCGGCCCGACTGGCATCCCGAACCATTACATTTCAGCAGGTCGGTTCAACCGTGCGCAACGATGTCGTGCGTTTGCCGTACCAAAAGGCGGACTACGCAAATGGCGTGCTCAAAGGAACGATTCCTGCGCTTGATGTTCAGTACGGCAATGTCTGGACCAACATACCAAAAGCCATGCTGGCGCAACTCAATGCCAAACCCGGTGAGGCCGTACGCATTCAGATTATGCACAACGATTCGACCGTCTATGACAAGTCAGTTCGGCTAGTGAATACGTTTGGCGAAGCCCCCATTGGTGCTGATGTAGCCTATATCAACAGCCTACTGAATTTCTCGATTGCCGTGAATCAGGGTAATTTCTCGGGGAAGTACAATGTGTTTAGCGGAGCCGACTGGAAAATTGTTGTTAGTAAGTAGAGATCATACAGACGTTAACGCCTGGTTCACCCAAGAACGCATCCAGACTGCCCGCTTCTCAAACTTTATACGATTTGAGCCACCCCTTAAGAATAGACGGGTCGGAAAGGTCTTTCACATCTCGTTTAGCATCCTTGATGCTCCGTTTCAACGCGCGAATGTCGTTGTTAAAACTAAGTTCCAAGCCCACTGGCGAACTAACCAGCCCGAACGGTTTACCCAGCATAGACGCCAGTTGGGTTTGCAGCGTAAACAGTTCGTCACTGAGTTCATCGACCTGTTGTTTCAGGATTTTGTTGTAGTATTTCAACTGAATGTCGGCCAGCGATTCGAGGTGCTGCTGGTCGATGCGGTCGAACTCAAGCTGGAGCCGAAGCAGTGCAAGGAGGTCGCTCTTTTCGTACGCTTCAGTCACCCGCTGCATGATTTCGGTCTTGCGGACCTTCTCGGCCTCATCGGGTTCGCGGTCGGGGTGAAACGCCTTCACCAGATCCATGTACAGGGTTCGCACGGCTTTCGTGATGTTTCGTTCGTCGAGCTGTTTTTTCGCTTCGCGAGCCTGCTGCTTCGCCGATTTTGGTTTCTTCGCTCGTTTTTCGTCGCGTTCCTGTTGCTCGTTTGCCTGCCGGGCCTGCATCTGTTCGTCAAGATAGGCCATGAATTTCTCCTGCGTACTCACATCGGCATGCTCGTCGATTTCGATTCCGTACATTGAACTGACCACCTCTTTCATGACATCCGAAACCTGCTGGTCCGATTCAGCGTCGATCGCGTCGAACCCGTCCTTGTCGTACTTGTCGAAAATGGGCTTAAGCTCGTTCATACCGTGTTCACTGATTAGATCGTAAGCCAGATCAATGATCAGGTCAGTGAGTTTTTTCTTTTCGGATTTAGTCGCATCGGGACGTTCGTACGCCCGGTCAAATACCCGCACGAGGTTGGCGCGTAGCTGGTTGTATTCCCGCAGCAACGGTTCATAGTCGGTGTAAACGCGTTGCTGAATGGCCGTCGCGGCTGTCCGGAATTGCGTCAATTCATCCTCTAGCTCACCAATTTTTTGGGTCAGCCGATTAAATTCCTTCTGGGCCTTCGAGAGCGGGGCTTTGTCTTTGCTAGGCGTCGGAATATGAACGAGCTGCGGATTGGCCATAACAATTGATTTTTGTGGAATAAAAAAGACAATGGTCAGCGGCAATCAGGGTAATGGTCACAGAATAAGCCTGTGATCAGCCTGATGCCGCTAACCATTGGTAAGAAATGGTCAACTCCTTTTACTGCCGCTGGTCAACCAGATTCAGGATGAAGGCATATTCAAGTGCGATTTCTTTGAGCGCCTGGAACCGCCCCGATGCGCCACCGTGACCCGCTTCCATGTTCGTATGGAGCAGAAGCTGATTGGTATCGGTTTTCATGGCCCGGAGCTTAGCGACCCACTTGGCTGGCTCCCAATATTGTACCTGCGAGTCGTGTAGACCCGTGGTGACGAGCATGTTGGGATACGCCTTTTTCTCTACGTTGTCGTAGGGTGAATAGGACAGCATGTATTCGTAATAGGGTTGCTGCTTAGGGTTGCCCCATTCTTCAAATTCGCCCGTGGTCAGCGGAATACTTTCGTCGAGCATTGTCGTTACAACGTCCACAAAGGGTACAGCCGCCACAACACCCCGGTAAAGTTGCGGAGCTTGGTTGACGATGGCACCCATCAGCAAGCCGCCCGCACTGCCGCCCATCGCGAACAACGTAGCCGCACTGGTGTATTTATTTTTGATCAGGTATTCTGACACGTCCACGAAGTCGTTGAACGTATTTTTCTTCTTAAGCATCTTACCGTCTTCGTACCACCGTCGGCCCATTTCCTGCCCACCCCGGATATGGGCAATGGCGAAGATGAAGCCCCGGTCGAGCAAACTCAGACGCGTTGAACTAAAGCCGGGGTCGGTCGAGTAACCGTAGGAACCGTATGAATACTGAAGCAACGGAGCCGAACCGTCTTTGGGTGTACCTTTCCGATACACTAGCGAAACTGGAACGTCGACGCCATCGCGGGCCGTAACGAATACCCGTTCCGATACGTAATTGGTCTTATCGAAACCACCCAATACTTCCTGCTGTTTCATCAGCGTTTTGGTTTGGGTATCCATGTTGTAATCGAAGACAGAACCGGGCGTTGTCAGCGATGAATAGCTGTAGCGCAACACGTTGGTGTTGAAATCCGGGTTGTAGCTGATGCCCGCAACGTAAGCGGGTTCGCCAAAGTCCAGGTACTCGTCCGCCTTGGTTTGCTGATTGATGATCCGAATATTAGTCAGTCCGGCTTTGCGTTCGTCCAGAACGAGGTGATTGGTGAATACGTCCATGTTGGCCAGGAACACATCGGGCCGGTGGGCAATCACTTCTTTCCATGCCGTGCGGTCGGCGGTTTTACCTTCGGGTACTTCCATCAGCCGGAAGTTTTCCGCTTTCCAGTTCGTACGAACATAGAACTTGTTCTGGTAATGAACGATGTCGTACTCGTGGCCTTTCTGGCGCGGCAGGAATACCTTAAACTCACCCAGCGGCTGATTGGCTTCCAGCAGGCGGTATTCCGTCGAAACGCCGTTATGATCGGAGCCAATGGTGATGTACTTTTTTGATTTTGACCGACCCAGACCCATATAAAACTGGTTATCGGGTTCTTCATAGACCAGCACGTCGGTTTTGGGATCAGTGCCTAAAACGTGCCGATAGACCTGATAGCCCAGTAGTGTCTGCGGGTCTTTCTTGATGTAGAACAGCGTCTTATTGTCGGTCGCCCAGGCGAAACTGCCCGCTTCCGTATCCTCGATGGCCTCCGGATAAATTGTGCCGGTTTTCAAGTTCTTTATCCGCAGCGTGTAGAGACGGCGGCTAACCGTATCTTCCGCAAAAATGGCCAGTTGATCGTTGTCCGAAATCTCGTAGCCACCAATCTGGTAGTAGTTATGCCCTTTGGCCATCGCGTTGCCGTCGAACATAATTTCTTCGGTGCCTTGCAATGACCCTTTTTTGCGGCAGTAGATTGGGTATTCGCCCCCGGTGATGAATCGGGTGTAATAGTAGTAATGGCCTTCTTTGTAGGGAACCGACTCGTCCTGCTGCTTAATGCGGCTTTTCATCTCCTCAAAAAGCTTGTCCTGTAAGCCTTTGACCGGGGCCAGTACCTGATCCAGATAGGTGTTTTCGGCGTTGAGGTACTTGATGACCTCCGGATTTTCGCGCTCGTTAAGGTAGTAATAGTTATCGATCCGCTTGTGGCCGTTGGTAATTAATTCTTTCGGTTTAACCGCAGCCTTTGGAGCCTTCGGGGTTCCTGTTCCTGTGGTCGGTGTTTGAGCTTGTGTCATGCTGTACAGCGTAAGCGTGGTGATAAACGTAAAACACGTTCGTATCATGGTTCGTTTCTAAAGCGTACTCGTAAAAATAAGGGTTTGGCTGGTGAAGACGGAGAAAATAACGCTTTAACGGGGCAAACCCGGTTTCTTTGTGTTCGCTCTGAAAACTTCGCCTGCCGCCGTGTGTACGTTTGAACTCGTCGTTGCCCGCTATACAGAAAACCTGAACTGGCTCCGTAATCTGCCCGCCGGAATCCGCATAATCGTCTACGATAAGAGTCCGGATGGTTCAGCGGGGCCGCTGGCCATACCGCTCCCCAATATTGGTCGCGAAGCGCATACGTATCTGCATCACATCGTTAGTCGGTACAATTCGCTGGCGGAGTGGACCGTATTCTGTCAGGGAAAACCGTTCGATCACGCCTATGATTTCAAAAAAACGATGAAGGCATTCGCCGAAAACCACGCTGCGGCTGGCGATCCGGTACAGGATCCGTTTCGCTGGCTAGGCCACCTGATCGACACCGACGATAACCAGGGCGCACGGCTTTTTCGTCCGTGGAGCAAAAACGAGGATGGGCGGGGTCTTGATCTGCTCGGCTTTCATCGGGCGCTGTTCGGTACGGACGGGCCAGACCTCTACACGTTCGTGCTGGGTGCCCAGTTCGTTGTTCATCGCGATGCCATTCGGCTGCAACCCCTTCCTGTTTACGAACGGGCCTTGGCGGTTTCGATCACATTCCCCGATGCAGCTCACTGCTTCGAACGGAGCTGGGATCGTGTTTTCGGCCTGGTCGGTATCGACGCGGACTGGCTGGCCGGACGGCAGACGGTTTACCTGAAACCAATGAAGCACCAGCTTCCTGACGAGTCGCAACGGAGTTTATGATTGGTCGGGTACTAGATACTTCATGCTGACACTACGCTGCGGATGGTGAACCTACGGCATACTTTTCCACTTTTTTTAGCAACGCACCGAACGCTTTTACCTTATAGTGTGTCTACTTTTTCGACCCCGAAATCTGCTATCTTTTTTGTATATTTAGCAACGAATTAACCATTCATCTATGCACCGAATCTTTTACGTGCCCCGCTTCCGTCACGGCCTGTTTTTTGTTGGCCTTGCCGGTTGCCTGACCGCCTTCTATTCGAATACGATTTCCCTCGAAAAAGCTTTTCTTCGAATCAATGAAGAAGTGATGCAACACAGTCGAGCTTACGAAACGCTATCCAACGCAAGCCAGCAGGTAGGCCACCGCCTGACGGGAAGCCCGAACGGTACCCGCGCCGAAACGTATGCCTTTGATTTATTATCCTCGTATGGTTTCAAAGAGATTCGTTACGAACCGTTTGAAGTTGAAGCGTGGACGCGCGATACGGTTACGTTATCGGTCGTGCCCGATCGGAGCGACAATTTCCGGGAAATAAGCGTCGTCTCGCTGGCGCATTCACCCGTTGATGCGCACGTAAAAGGCGAAATCGTTGACGTTGGCAATGGGTTGGAAGGCGATTTTGCCGCGTTGAAAGATAAACTGAAAGGTAAAGTTGCCTTGGTGAACATCGGCCTGGCAGCCCCGACCAAGGGTGCCCGTAATCTGCACCGCTCCGAGAAAACCGCGCTAGCCATTCAATACGGGGCAATCGGCGTCATCATGGTCAACCTTGTGCCGGGTAATGTGCTGCTGACCGGAACGGCATCGGTTACGGGTAAGCTAATCCCGATCCCATCCGTTTGTATCACGCACGAAAGTGGGCAGGCACTGCGGGCGTGGATGCAGGAAGAAGCTAGTCCGCTTCATGCCCTGATCGACATGAGCAATACGAGCCGGAAAATTCGGGCCCGCAACGTGATTGCAACGCTCAAAGGGTCGAAGTACCCCGACGAAAAAATTATTGTCGGCGGCCACCTGGATTCGTGGGATCTGGCCACCGGTGCGATCGATAACGGAATCGGTTCGTTCGCCATCATGGACATTGCCCGGACGTTCAAGGCGCTGAAACTGAAACCCAAACGGACCATCGAATTCGTACTCTTTATGGGCGAAGAACAGGGCCTGCTTGGTTCACGGGCGATGGTTGAAAACCTGAAAAAAAGCGGCAAACTGGATAACGTTCGGTACATGCTGAATCTGGATATGACGAATGATCCGACGGGGTTGAACGCCTTTGGCCGATCCGATATGGTTGCGTTTCTGAACAGCGTTGGCGAAACGATCAAACGGACTGAACCTGCCTTTGCCAACAACATGCAGAATCAGGCTGGATTGCACTCTGATCATCAACCCTTCATGCTCGAAGGTGTTCCGGTGGTCGGTATGAACGGTCACCTGGCCCGCGAAGTGCTGGACTGCTATCATGCCAACTGCGACCGGATGAATCTCGTCAATGCGGACCAGCTCAAGAATACGGTTCGTTACTCGACCATGTTACTCTACGCCCTTGCCGACGCCGACGATATTCCGACCCGTCGACAGAATGATACGCAAACGCGCGATTATCTGGTCGCCCAGGGATTACGAACGCCTTTGCAGATTGCCAACGAATGGCGCTGGAAAGAATAAGTCCGGTAAATGCGTAACTAAGAAACGATGACATCTTTTTTAGGGAGAGTCATCGTTTCTTAGTTATAGGCTATCTGTGGCGCATCGTTTTTTGTTACTTTGTGCATAAGAATCCCGATCCTCATGGCCAAGAATACATTTCGGGAACCCGAACGGGTTGCCAAACAGAAAAAGGTACGGCGTCGGCTCCGGTTAGCGACGTGGCTCAATGATTTTATTGGTCTGGACCGGCTCTTTGGCGAAGACAACGCCTGGCCGATTCGCCACATCGACCGGATTCTGTGGGTCACCTTTCTGCTTGTCCTCTACATTGGTCTTAACCATAACGCCGAACGGCTCGTCCGTCGAATTCAACGAACGAAAACACAGGTGGATGAGCTACGCTCACAGTACACCGTTCTACAAGCCAACTTCATGAAAAGTGGAAAGCAGTCTGAACTGAGTAAGCGGGTCGCCGTGCTTGGTTTGACCGATAGTCAGAACCCACCTCATAAAATTATTGTCAAGACCAATGAACATTAAACAGGATATCATTCAGCGGGCCAACCATGTCTATTATGTGGTTATTTTCCTGGCGTTGAGCGTCATCGTCCGGCTCGTTTATGTCCAGTATTTTCAGACATTCAAAGGAAAATTCTGGCGGGAGCGGGTAGCGGCTACACTTATCCAGCGCGATACCATCCGGGCGATGCGGGGCAACATTTATGCCACGGACGGTAGCTTGCTGGCAACCTCGCTGCCTACCTATGTCGTTGGCCTCGACCCAATGGTTGCGAAGGACGATTATTTCGAGAAGAAAAAAGATTCGCTGGGTCTGTTACTGTCGAAAATTTATGGCGATCACCCGCCCCACTACTATACGAAACTTGTTGTCGAGGCCCGCGCAGATTCTCAGCGGTACGTGTTGCTGAACCACCGTCGTGTTACGTTTGAGGAGCGTCAGATGATGCGCAAATGGCCGTTCTTTCGATCATCGGCGAAGGTATCTGCCCGGGGCGGGGTGCTACGTCCCTACTACGAACGATACCATCCGTTTGATCACATGGCGGAACGAACCATCGGTAACCTTGACGCAAGAACGGGGCGGGGCCTGATCGGCCTGGAAGCTAGTTTTCAGTCAGCACTAGCGGGTAAAAATGCCGTTGGACTGGTGGAAGTGCTGTCGGGGGGTGTTCGTAAACCCGTCGATGACGGACCCGACATGAAACCCGAATCGGGGATGGATCTGTATACGACCATCGATGTCAATTATCAGGATATGGCCGAAACGGCGCTACGCTCGGCCCTCGAAAAATACAATGCGGCTAAGGGCTGTGTGGTTGTGATGGAAGTGGCTACTGGCGAAATCCGGGCGATGGCTAACCTGACCAAACAGGGCGATCACTATTCCGAGAATTTCAATCACGCGCTGGCAGGCCGTACCGATCCCGGTTCGACGTTTAAATTAGCGACGATGATGGCTCTGCTCGAAGATAAAGCCATTTCGCTGGAACAGCTTGTGGCGACAGGTGGCGGTTCAACTACGTACAAGGGCCTGGCGATTCACGATGCTTCCCGGCATGGAAAAGGAACGATTACGGCCCGGGAGGTTTTCGAAAAGTCTTCAAACGTGGGTACCCACCTTCTGATGAAAAGCCACTTCTATAGCCGGGCCGAACGCTACTGCGATTACCTGCGTCGGTTCCATCTGACCAAGGAAACGGGTATTCACATGAAAGGGGAGGCTGTTCCGGTTGTTCGCAATCCTGATATGAAAGGTTGGAGTAAAGTGTCGCTCACGTCGATGTGTTACGGCTACGAGATGCAGATTACACCGCTTCAGATGCTGACGTTCTATAATGCCGTAGCCAACGACGGGCGTTGGGTACGTCCAATGATCGTGAAGCAGATCAAGCTGGCCAATGAGATCATTGAAGACAATGCGCCCTATGTACTTTCGGAACCAATCTGTTCACCACAAACCGCTCGCAAGGCGCAGGAACTGCTGCGGGGCGTGGTGGAGCATGGGACGGCCAAGCATATCAACAACCCGAATTATGCCATAGCCGGGAAAACGGGAACGGCGCAGAAGATCATCAATGGCCGCTATCAGGTCGGTAAATACTACACCTCGTTCATCGGCTATTTTCCTGCTGACAAGCCAAAATACAGCATGATCACGGTTGTCGACACACCCCAGGGCGACAATATAGACTTGCTTTATGCTGGTGCCGTAGCGGCTCCGGTGTTCAAAGAGGTGGCCGACCGGATTGTTGCCTACGATATTGGGATGCATGCACCAATTCGGGCGCGCGCGTCGCAACCTCGTTCAACGACGGGTATGCTGGCCGGGAGTACCGATGATCTGCACACGATCAGTACCGCTCTCAATATCAAAAACGAACCGAACACCGCAGGGTGGGTCGAGTCCACACCGAATGGTCGCTGGAAATCGCGTCAAACAACACCCGATCATGTTCCCGATGTGCGTGGTCTGACATTGCGCGATGCCGTATACCTGCTGGAAAATCGCGGATTCAGGGTTACGGTTGAGGGGCGCGGAAAAGTGAAAGAGCAATCCATCACACCCGGAACGGGAGCTAGTGAACTCGGGACAAAGATGATTACGCTGAAGATGGGTTGAGCCGATCGCGCCTAAACGAGTTTAAAATTAGGTAGAACGGGCCTGATGCTGTTTTTTTGCAAACGCAAAATGAGTGTGAGGCTCGTTCGTTCAGTATGCAGTTAAAAGACCTTCTCTATAAAATTCCTCTGCTGGCCACATCTGGCGGCATGGACACCGATATTACGGACCTGACTATGGACTCCCGAAAGGTGGGTCCAGGCAGTCTGTTTGTGGCCGTGCGCGGAACCGTTAGCGACGGGCACAAGTTTATCGCAACGGCCATTCGTCAGGGGGCTTCGGCTATTCTGTGCGAAGAATTTCCCGACGAGCCCGATCCTTCTGTTGCGTATGTACGCGTGCTGGATTCGGCACGTACGATAGGATTGGTGGCCGCTAATTTCTACCAGCAGCCCTCGCAAAAGGTCAAACTCATTGGCGTTACAGGTACCAACGGTAAAACGTCGGTTGCTACATTACTCTTTCGGTTATTCAGAGGGCTGGGTTATCGGTGTGGCCTCCTATCGACGGTTCAGAATCAGATCGACGACCAGATCATTCCAGCCACCCATACCACCCCCGATGCGATCACCACCAATCGGCTGCTGACGCAGATGCTGACGCACGGCTGCACGCATGTGTTCATGGAAGTCAGTTCCCATGCGGTTGTGCAGGAACGCATCGCCGGGTTGACCTTTGCCGGTGGGATTTTTACGAATATTACCCATGACCACCTGGATTTTCATGGGACGTTCGATAATTACATACGGGCCAAAAAAGGCTTTTTCGATCAGCTTCCAGCCACAGCCTTTGCGCTGACCAATGTCGATGATAAACGCGGTCTGGTCATGCTTCAGAATACGGCTGCCCGCAAGGAAACCTATTCGCTGCAAACCCTGGCGACCTTCAAAGGGAAAGTGATTGCCGACAGTCTGTTCGGCTTGAACATGCTGGTTGATGATAAAGAAGTCTGGTTTAAGCTCATTGGCCGATTCAACGCCTACAACGTGCTGAGCGTCTACGGAGCGGCAGTGCTGCTGGGGGAAGATCCCGCCGAAATTTTGACGCTGTTGTCGGGCGTCACACCGCCACCGGGTCGTTTCGAGCAGGTCGTTTCGAATGATAAAATTGTCGGTATTGTCGACTATGCCCATACGCCCGATGCGCTGCAAAACGTGCTCGAAACTATCAATGCTATACGGCAGGACGATGAACAAGGACGGTTTCCGCAAATAATAACTGTTGTAGGTTGTGGTGGCAACCGGGATGCGGCCAAACGACCGATCATGGCTGATATTGCCTGCCGGTTCAGCAACCGCGTCATCCTGACATCGGACAACCCACGGAATGAAGACCCGATGACGATTCTGGAGCAGATGCAGGCGGGGGTATCACCGGTCGACATCAAAAAAACGACCACGATCGAAGACCGTCACGAAGCGATCAAACGGGCTGTCTCGCTGGCACTTCCGCACGATATTATTCTGGTAGCCGGAAAAGGGCACGAAACGTATCAGGACATTAAGGGCGTGAAATACGATTTCGACGACCGCGCCGTGTTGCGGGAGACTTTCTCAGAACGCGGAAATCAGTAACTTTGGCCAGTACTAAAGAGCGAATGGGCGATTGAGTGAATAGCTGGCGCACATTTTTATTCGCTCATTAACTACGCACCAGAGGCCCGGTTTCACTCATTCACTCTTTATCAATGCTCTATTACCTTTTCCAATTTCTTGACGAGCACTATAATTTCCCCGGTGCCGGGGTCTTTCAATACATCTCGTTCCGCGCACTCGGTGCGGTTATAACCTCTCTGTTGATCGCGGCCATTTTCGGGCGTCGCATTATCGACATTCTCCGCAACCTTCAAATTGGCGAATCGATCCGCGATTTGGGGCTGGAAGGACAATTGCAGAAACGCGGAACGCCAACCATGGGCGGCTTTATCATACTGGCGTCGCTACTAATTCCGGCCCTACTGTTTGCCAAGTTATCCAATGTGTACGTTGTGCTGGCGCTGGTGTCGACCGTATGGACCGGTCTGATTGGTTTCCTGGACGATTACATAAAAGTTTTCAAGAAGAACAAAGAAGGCTTGCAGGGTAAGTTTAAAGTTGTCGGTCAGGTTGGTTTAGGGCTGATTGTGGGGCTGACCTTATCCTTCAACGAATACGTCAAAATTCGCAAATACGCACCCCGCTTGTTGAGTACATCGACCGTTCCGGATGTGTACACTGACATTAAGTCGACACTCACGACGGTACCTTTCGTAAAAAATAACGAGTTTGATTATAGCTCACTGTTTTTTGGCTTTATACCAGATAGTTACACTTGGATCGTTTACGTCCTAATCTGTATTTTCATCATTACCGCCGTTTCGAACGGGGCCAATATTACTGATGGAATCGATGGGTTAGCTGCCGGAACGTCAGTGATTATCGGGCTGACGATTGGGGTACTGGCTTACCTGTCGGGGAATAAAGTTTTCTCGCAGTACCTCAATATTATGTACATCCCCAATTCGGGCGAATTAGTAATTTTCTGTGCGGCTTTTGTGGGTGCCTGCGTTGGCTTTTTGTGGTATAACTCCTATCCAGCTCAGGTATTTATGGGCGATACCGGAAGTCTGATGCTTGGGGGGGTTATTGCTGTATTATTCCTGGCGATTCGCAAAGAACTGATGATCCCGATCATTTGCGGCATCTTCCTGGTCGAACTGGTTTCCGTCATTATGCAGGTGAGTTATTTTAAGTATACCAAGCAAAAATTCGGGGAAGGCAGGCGAATCTTTCTGATGTCGCCGTTACACCACCATTTTCAGAAAAAAGGCTACCACGAAGCCAAACTTGTCACTCGTTTCTGGATTATTGGTATTATACTGGCCGTACTGGCTTTAGCGACATTGAAGCTTCGATAACCGTTCATTAAGTAGAGAGTCGAGACCCTCATTCCCGGCTCTTCCTTAACTGTTCTATATCGTTCAGATCTCTTGGTCTACCAGCCGCTTCTTTTACACGAATAAGATGATTATAGTGGATAAGGCGTATGGATAGTCCATCGACATCTATTTCAGAAGAATGGGCAAAAATCTCCGTAAATGTGAGCCCTTTGATTGTTGTTAAAATGTCAATAGCTACAGGCTGTCGACCAAATGTAAATACATCGAAAGCTAGATTGTTAAGAAAATTATCAGCAGTCATATCAAACGTTGGCATGCCAAAATCCAGAAATGCGTCAACGATGCGTTCATAATTTTCGGCGGATTTTTCAACCAGAATATCCATATCACCCGTGGTTCGATTGTAACCATGCAGAATTACGGAGTACCCCCCAACTAATACATACAGGACTTTTCGTTTCTGTAAGGCAACCAGAAAATCCCGGAAATCCACATTAAAGAGATCAGCCATTGTTGTGTTTTCGAGCTGAAAAAGCAGTACGGTCCAGTGGAGGGGGGGTATTTACATCATACCGAAAAGCGATACTATTCAAATAAGCAGCCGCCTTTAGTCGGTCAGCAAACGTTGCCGGTTGATTTTGGGCGTGGTAACGTTCTGTCTCTTCGTGAGTACCCATATGAAATGCAGTCCTGTCAAGTCGAAACGGATCAACCATCTGATGGTAGCGGGTTAGGTTGAGCAAAAATAAGGCTTCGCTTTCATATTCTATTCATCACCTTGTTTTTCAGCGTAATAACTACTATATTTGCACTCCCGTTTCGAAGCGGGGGTGCTTTTTTTGTAAGCAAGCAATTAGAAATCAATTAATTAGTCTCCATAACAGTGAATACGCTCAGTTTCAAAACCATCTCTGCCAACAAAGAAACGGTGCAGAAGGATTGGATTGTAGTTGACGCTCAGGGTGAAGTGCTTGGTCGGCTGGCCAGCCAGATCGCACGCCTGATTCGCGGCAAACACAAAACAAACTTCACACCTCATGTTGACTGCGGAGATAACGTAATCGTCATCAATGCCGACAAGGTTCGCCTGACTGGCTCTAAGTTGACCGACAAAGTTTATGTCCGCCACACGGGTTATCCCGGTGGTCAACGGTTCGCAACGCCCCGGTTGCTGCTCGAAAAGCATCCCGAACGCATCATCGAACACGCCGTGAAAGGCATGTTGCCTAAAAATCGGCTTGGTCGTCGGTTGTACACCAACCTGTATGTCTACGCTGGTGGACAACATCCGCACGAGGCTCAGCAACCAAAAGCAGTTAAATTCTAAGTCATAATGGATCGTATTAATACCATTGGCCGCCGTAAAACTGCCATCTCCCGCATCTACATGTCGGCGGGCAGCGGAGCCATCTCGGTAAACGGGAAAGATTACAAACAGTACTTCCCAACCGAAGTGTTGCAAATCATTTTGAACCAACCCTTTTCGACCGTAAACGGCGTTGGTGGATACGACGTGAAAGTTAACGTTCGTGGTGGTGGTGTTGCCGGACAGGCTGAAGCAACCCGCATGGCTATTGCCCGTGCACTGGTTGAAATGAACGCTGAATTCCGCCCTGCTCTCAAGAAAGAAGGCTTCCTGACACGGGATTCGCGTATGGTAGAACGGAAAAAACCAGGTCGGAAAAAAGCCCGTCGCCGGTTCCAGTTCTCGAAACGTTAATTCTGGTTGGTCAGTTTTTGGTCAGCCTGGTCTGAACGAACAAACTGACTTTTCGCTAAAATTTTTGTCCAGACTGCCCTTAGATGATGCCGACGGGTGGTGCTGCGTACGTTTAATACTCATTTTTCATAACGAAAATGGCACAAATCGAATATAAAGACCTCTTGGACGCCGGTGTGCACTTTGGCCACCTTACGCGCAAGTGGGATCCCCGGATGGCCCCGTATATCTTCATGGAGAAGAACGGCATCCATATTATTGACCTTAATAAAACAGTAGCTGCGCTGGACGAAGCATCGAACGCAATCAAAGGTATTGTTCGTTCGGGCCGGAAAGTAATGTTTGTGGCAACGAAGAAACAGGCACAGGAGATCGTTTCGGAAGAAGCGCGTCGTCTGAAAATGCCGTACGTGACCGATCGCTGGCAGGGCGGTATGTTAACGAACTTCGCTACGATCCGCAAATCATTAAAGAAAATGCAAACGCTGGACAAAATGCTGAAAGACGAGGAGACCGTCAAAAGCATTGCCAAGCGGGAGCGTTTGACCCGGTCGCGCGATAAAGAAAAACTGGAACGCGTATTGGGCGGTATTGCCGACCTGACCCGTTTGCCAGCTGCTCTGTTCGTCGTTGACGTTAAGCGCGAGCACATCGCTGTTGCTGAAGCACATCGTCTGGGTATTCCCGTTTTCGCTATGTGCGATACGAACTCGAACCCCGAAGAAGTTGATTTTGCAATTCCAGCCAATGATGACGCTTATAAGTCGATCTCCCTCATCACGCTTGCTATCGGTAAAGCTATCGAAGAAGGCCTGATGGAGCGGAAACAGGATAAAGACGATCAGCGCGTTCAGGAAGAAGAAGACGCAAAACGTGCTGAAGATCTGGCTCAGGCGAAAGCCGAAGGCGAATCGCAGCCTGAAGCAACAGCTGCTCCAGCCGCGGTTGCCGAAACCGAAGACGAGCAGGAAGCATAAACGTGTTATTTCGTTATCAGATTACAGCGTCTTTTTGCCGATTGAAATTTTATAACGACACAATGCTCTAACGAATAGGATAGCCCGTAGCCAGCCGCTATGGGCTATTCCATTTCAGGATACAACTTATTGAGTACCAAACATTTTTTGGCAATTTAAATCGACAATCACCTATTACTATGGCAATCACTGCTGCTGACGTAAACAAACTTCGGCAAGAGACCGGAGCTGGCATGATGGACTGTAAAAAAGCCCTCACCGAAGCCGATGGCGATTTTGAAAAAGCAAAAGAGATTCTGCGCAAACAGGGTCAGAAAATAGCCGACAAACGGGCTGACAACACCACGTCCGAAGGTATCGTACTGGCACACGTTAGCGAGGATGGTAAGAGCGGGAAAGTTATTGCACTGGCTTGCGAAACGGAACCTGTTTCTAAAGTTGCAGATTTTCAGAATCTGGCAATGACGATCATCAGCACAGCCGTTGCGACAAACGCTCCTGATAAAGCGACTTTGTTGGCAACACCGCAGGCTGATGGCCGTTCGCTACAGGATCACATTACAGACCTGATGGGCAAAATTGGTGAAAAAGTCGATGTAGCTTCGTTCGAAACCGTTACTGCCGATAAGGTAGTATCGTATATTCACTCGAATGGCAAACTTGGCGTTTTGGTTGGCTTATCGAACACGAATGAGGCCGACGTGACCGAAGTTGGTAAAGACATCGCTATGCAGATTGCCGCTATGAAGCCGGTTGCTCTGGATAAAGATGGTGTTGACGCTACTATTGTTCAGCGCGAAATTGAGATTGGTAAAGAACAGGCTCGTCAGGAAGGCAAACCTGAAGCAATGCTCGAGAAGATCGCGATGGGTAAATTGAACAAATTCTACAAAGAAAATACGTTACTGAATCAGGAGTTCGTAAAAGACACTTCATTGACGATTGCGCAACTGCTCGAAAAAACGAGCAAAGGACTAACTGTATCTGCATTTAAGCGTGTAGCGATCGGTTGATCTTCTCATTTACCTACCGTTTAGTAAAACCCGGCCACTTGGTCGGGTTTTTTACTTTTCTGTGAAATCGTAAACAAAAGTGCTTGCGTAGATACGGTTATTGAATTGTTGTTAATTTGATCGCCTTCCCAGCATGAAAAATCTTACGGACGAGGAATTGGTAAAACTCTATGTCGATACCGAAAATGAAGATTACTTCACGACAATCTATAAACGGTATTTTCATAGAATACATCGAAAGTGTATGCAGTTTACCCAAAATACAACGCAGGCTGAAGATTTGACGCAGGATATTTTTTTGAGATTGTTTAGTAAACTAAGTAGCTATAAAGAACAGGCTAAGTTTTCAACCTGGATTTATACGATTACACGTAACTACTGCACAGATTATATCCGCTTACCTAAAATCAAGCAGGTAATGATTCTGGAAGAAGGCTGGGAGGAAGAGGTCCAGTCCGCTCTCGTGTCTGATGAACTAAGCGGAAATGTATTCGATGAACTGACCGAATGGCAGTTAAAACGTGCTATGAAGCTGCTGCCCGCCGATGAGCAGTGGCTGCTAAAGCTGAAGTATCTGGATGATTTTAGTATCAAGGAAATTGCGGCCCTATTCGCGGTAACGCCAAGTGCTGTCAAAATGCGGCTAAAACGCTCCCGCGACAAATTGCGCCAATTATACATTGAAGAACCTCCCGTTGAGTCACTATATAGCAAAATAACGTATAATTAATTGTCTCTTATTTTTGCATTATAGATTTATTTCTATCAAATTGGGACTAAATCTCAGTTGATAGCAGAAACGCTTATGCGTATAGAAAGCGCAAGTACGTTCTCTTCTGAGTCACGAAAACCGTTACTATAACTGTCTATCGTGTCTTAACTACCACCGTACTTGATGAAGCATTTTTCGGACGAGGAGTTAGTTCGACTATACGTGGAGACACAGAAGAACGCTTACTTCGAGCGTTTGTATGAACGTTATTGCGATAAGGTTTATCGGAAATGTCTCTCGTTCACAAAAGATCCCGTGCAGGCGGAGGACCTGACTCACGACATTTTCCTGAAACTGGTTGTCAAGATTGGGGGCTTCAAAGAACAGGCAAAATTCTCTACGTGGCTTTATTCAATAACCTATAATTATTGCACAGACCAAATGCGTTCTCCACAACGGCGCGCTGAAGTGTATATGGATGAGGGGTGGGAACGACTGGATGTTGGTGAGGATGATGGATTAGCTGAACTGGCGGAAATGGAAGCGCAGCAGCTAAAAAAAGCGCTGGACAAACTCGACCCCGTAGAACAAAGCCTGATGCTCATGAAGTATCAGGATGACGTTAGCATCCGTGAGATTGCCAACTTAAATGGGATAACTGAAAGCGCTGTGAAGATGCGTTTGAAACGTACCCGAGATAAACTTCGCAAATACTATCTGGCCGGTGCTGTATTCTGGGTGCTGCTGGCCATAAAAGCGGCCCTGTTTATACGGTGGCCATTTCGCTAATAGGTTCATTTACACGCTATGAAAACACATAACCCATTTCTTGAACTCGAACCGGACGCTGAATGTCCTCCTCATTTGAAGGCCGAACTAATCGCAGAAATCGACCTGATCCGCGACGTAGCCACCGTACTGGAGCTTTATATCGGTGACTTGTTCGGGGTCGTCTCTGTGCTGGCTAGTCCGCCCCGTTAGTCCCCAAATTGCTGACTATTACTACCGTAACTACATGAAAGAACTTCCTAACATCACGCAGGTTTTACGTAATACGTTTCAAACACTTATCGATCAATTTGTCGAGTTTGTACCCCGGATACTTGGGTCAATCGTGATTCTGTTGATTGGTATCGCTGTTGCCCGGTTGATCGCCTTCATCGTCCGTCGAATTTTATCCAGGGTGGGTTTTGATAAAATTGGAAGTCGTCTCAATGAAATCAGTATTATAAAACAGCTCAACACGGAAATCAAGCTGAGTGAAATACTGAGCAAAGTACTCTATTACTTTGTACTGCTGGTGTTCATTACGGCTGCCACCGAAACGCTGGGTGTGGGCGCTATCACCGAGATGGTTTCGTCGCTGGTCAACTTCATTCCGAAAGTAATTGCAGCCGCCATTATGTTGCAGGTCGGGGTTTTGCTGGCCGATACGCTACGGGTAGCGGTATTGAACGTATGCCAATCGTTTAATATCTCGTCGGGTCGATTGCTGAGTACGATCGTGTTCGTTTTCTTCATAATTATCACCATTATCAGCGCACTTGGCCAGGCAGGAATCAATACGGAACTGCTTGAATCAAGTTTCAATATCGTCATCGGCGGAGGGATTTTTGCGTTTGCGGTTGGATATGGAATCGCTTCGCGCGATATAATGGCAAACATTCTGTCCTCATTTTATTCCAGAAGTAAATACATAGAAGGTCAAATGATTCAGATTGACGATGTAAAAGGCGAGATTCTGAAGGTAGACACCATGTCGCTGACCCTGAAGACGGGTGAGACAACGACTGTATTCCCATTGCAAGTCCTGCAAACAAAAAAGATTGAGATTTTTAGTTGAAAAGTCAGGCTCGGGTGTGTCTTATTGCGGATCGGTTCGTCTATACCTGATATGAAAATCGCTATCTATACAGTCGTTTGCTGGATCAGCCTTACTTACGCGTTCAGTCAGGATTCAACCAGAACAACGACCAATTTTAAAGACGTTGTGACTGTCAAGCCCGATACGTCGTACTGGCAACGATCATTCAGCGGAGGTGTCAATTTTAATCAGGCATCATTCAGCAACTGGTCGGGTGGGGGTGTCAATTCGATTGCTATTGGCGCTGTTGTTAATGCCCGAGCCTTGTACGAACGGGAGAGGGTATCTTGGGACAACACGGCCGATCTTCAACTGGGTTATGTGAATCAGTTGGGTACTACGCGCAAGGCGGCTGATCAGATTATTGTGATCTCTGTCCTGGGTCGTCAGATTGCGCCGAAGTGGGACTTGTTCGTTTCTGGAACATTCAATACCTTTTTCGCGCCGGGTTACCGCTACGATAAACTCCCCGCCGATCAGACCCGGTTGAAAGTCTCGAACTTTTTTGCACCGGCTCAATTTACGTTTTCCGTGGGTATAGCGTACAAGCCTGCCGATTGGTTTTCCCTGCGGATGAGCCCAATAGCACCCCGATTTACTTTCCTGACCGATGAGTCAGTGCGGGTTCGGCAGCTGGCCGATGGAAACTATGTTTTTGATCCGACTCAGGTAGCCTACGGTGTAGAACCGGGTAAGAGTACGCGAACGGAGTGGCTCGCTTTTCAGCTTCAGACTGTCATTAACCGGAATCTGAGCGATAACATCGCGTTGAATGCTCGTTATCAACTTTTCACTCAGTATGCTCAGCTAGATAATATCAATCATCGGCTCGACCTGACATTGACGGCTAAAGTGACCCGTTATTTGAGTACGACTTTCGGTTTGATTGGTCTGTATAACAAAGATTTCAGTTCGGAATTACAAATTCAGCAAACGCTGGCCATTGGCCTGGTCTACAACCTTAGCTCGTTCCGTAAGAAAAAAGAGCCGATCAAAGCAACAGATCCGCTACCGGGTCGATTTTGATTTTAAGTAAGGATTGTCTAGTTTAACCGCCTTAATCTTTAATCTAACTAGCTTATGTTAAGAGAGTTTCGTACATTCATTGCACAAGGTAATGTGCTCGACCTGGCCGTTGGTATTATTATAGGTGCTGCTTTTGGTAAGATCACCACATCACTGGTCGAGGATATAATCAATCCAATTCTGGGGTTGGTAATCGGTGGTATAGATTTTAGCCAGTTGAAAATTGTCTTGAAAGAAGCTGTCGGTACGGCACCCGAAGTGGCCATTCGCTACGGTAACTTTGTGAATGTACTGATTCAGTTTTTAATTATAGCCTGGGTCATTTTCCTCATTGTCAAACTGGCCAATCGCGCTCGTTTCTCTAGTTCGTTAGCTCCCAAAGAATAACCATTGTCTGGAAAAATAAACGAAAAGCCCTGGAGATAGCCGGGGCTTCTTCATTTATGCGTTATTTTGCCACTAGTTTACATGATTATGGCAGCGAAGAAAATAGCGATTCTTGGTGGTGGCGAAAGTGGCGTAGGCGCAGCCTTACTGGCTCGGGCAAAAGGATTCGATGTGTTTTTATCGGATAGAGGGTCGCTAAAAGAAGCGTATCGGACCACGTTACAGAATGCTTCAATTCCGTTTGAGGAGGGGCAGCATAGCGAAGAGCGTATTCTCGACGCGGCTGAGGTGGTCAAAAGCCCCGGTATTCCGGCAACGGTGCCCCTGGTTCAAAAACTGAAAGCGCAGGGAACGCCGGTTATCTCGGAAATTGAATTTGCCGCCCGTTATACGAAAGCAAAACTAATCGGTATAACCGGCAGCAACGGCAAAACAACCACAACGTTGCTGACTTACCACCTACTCAAAACGGCGGGTTTTAACGTTGGGCTCGCGGGGAACGTAGGCGATAGTTTTGCGGCTCAGGTGATCGACGATTCATTCGATTATTTCGTGCTTGAGTTGAGCAGTTTCCAGCTGGACGATATGTACGACACCCACCTCGACGTGATGGTGATGCTCAACATTACGCCCGATCACCTGGACCGCTACGGCTATGATTTTCAGAACTATACCGACTCAAAGTTTCGGATTATCCAGAATGCCAGACCGGAGGACACCTTTATCTATTTCCAGGAAAGCCAGCCGATCCTTAATGAATTGGCAAAGCGGAACCCATTGATACAGCGCCTGCCCATTTCTCTCGAAACCACGCCGTCTCCGGGTGGCTATTTTCAGAATGGTGAAATCGTGGCAACCTATGGCTCTGACGCCTATCGTGTAGCTTTGACCGATACAACCCTGCGTGGTCCGCATAACGCGATCAATACACTAGCTGCTGTACTGACCGCTAAGTCGCTGGATATTTCGAACGATGTGATTACGAAGGGACTGAAAACGTTCCAGAACGCACCCCACCGACTTGAGCCAGCTGGTACTAAGAATGGCGTTGTGTTCATCAACGACTCCAAAGCCACCAATGTCGATTCGGTATTCTACGCCCTGTCAAGCATGGATGTGCCAACGATCTGGATTGCAGGTGGCCAGGATAAAGGGAATGAGTATAGCGAACTCGACCAACTGGTGCACCAGAAAGTAAAAGCACTGATTTGTTTGGGTATCGATAACCATAAATTAGTAAGTTACTTCGGCGATAAGGTTGCGGCTATTTATGAGACGCAAAGTATAACCGATGCCGTGGCCAAAGGACTGGAATGGGGGCAGCCCGGCGATGCTGTTTTGCTGTCTCCGGCCTGCGCAAGTTTTGACTTATTCAAAAATTATGAAGATCGTGGTAATCAGTTCAAGGCTGCGGTCAACCACTTAATTGAGTCTGATAACTAGCTAATTAGTAGCTGGTTATTGTTCGTTATCTGTTCTTTAAAAACCATGGTTCTGCGCGACTGGATTCGTACTCATCTTAAAGGCGACCGCCAAATCTGGTGGATCGTCCTGTATTTATCGATCATGAGCGTGTTGGTCGTGTATAGTGCAACGGGGACGAAGGCGTTTCGGGAGCTGGACGGCAACACCGAAATATTCCTGCTCAAGCACGGATCGCTGTTGATGCTTGGTTTAGTCTGTACCTACTTCGCACACAAGATCAATTACATCTACTATGCCCGGTTAGCTAAATTCGGGTTGTGGCTGTCCATTCCATTGCTCTTATGGGCTTTTTTTAAAGGATCGACTCTCAATGATGCGTCGCGCTGGGTGACCATTCCGATCATTAACCAGACATTTCAACCGTCGGATTTAGCGAAGCTGGCCCTCATATCCAGTTTAGCGGCCATGCTGGCCAAGCGGCAGCGATTCATGAGTGATCCCAGCGTTCTGATCAACATGATCTTCTGGATTGCGTTGATCTGTTCGCTCATCGTCTTATCGAATACATCGACAGCTTTATTATTGGGGGCGACCTGCTTCCTGCTCATGTATATTGGCCGGGTTCCCGTTCGCTATCTGGCCATCATGGTTGGGGCCTGTATCGTTTTTGGCAGTATCGGTTTATATCTGGGCCAGCGGTTTGGCACGGCTACTAACCGGATCAAGAGTTTTATGGATTCCGACAAGGTAGTCTACCAGGTCGAACAATCGTATATCGCGCTCGCCAATGGAGGATTGGTCGGACAGGGCCCTGGCAACAGCCACCAGCGCAACACACTCCCAAACCCTTTTTCGGACTTTATTTATGCCATTATCGTTGAAGAGTACGGCTTGTTAATGGGCGGTATTCCGGTCGTACTGGCTTATATCTGGTTCTTGTGGCGAGGCATCAAAGCCATTCAGAAAACGACACGCCCGTTTGGCGGGCTCCTATCGGCGGGCCTGACCTTCAGCATTGTCTTTCAGGCATTTGCCAGTATTTGCGTAGCGATTGGGTTAGCTCCCGTTACCGGTCAGCCCTTGCCGTTACTCAGTATGGGGGGCACTTCACTGATCTTTACGGGACTGGCTATCGGCATCGTGTTGAGTGTCAGCCGTGATGAAGTCGACGAGAGTAAAATTTAGTGTTGTGCCGGGTTACCGGACTCGTGCGTAGTTCATGATTCGCTAACGGACCAGCAATCGGAAAACTATAGTCTACAACTATACATCAAATGAAAGTTATTATCAGCGGGGGCGGCACCGGTGGACATATTTACCCGGCCATTGCCATTGCCAACGAATTGAAAGTCCTGGACCCTACTACGCAAATTCTGTTTGTAGGGGCCGAAGGAAAAATGGAAATGGAGAAAGTGCCCCGAGCTGGTTATGAGATCGTTGGCTTGCCTGTCGTTGGTATCAAGCGTGAATTCACACTGGCGAATCTGGCTTTTCCCATCAAATTAGGCCGGAGTTTTCTGCGTGCTCAGCAGATCGTTCGTGAGTTTCGGCCCGATGCGGCTGTTGGTGTGGGTGGCTATGCGAGTGGCCCGCTGTTGTTCGCGGCATCACTGAAAGGAATTCCAACGCTGATTCAGGAGCAAAACTCGTATGCCGGGCTGACAAACAAGGCATTAGCCCGGTGGGCAGAACGTATTTGTGTAGCCTATCCGGGTATGGACGCGTTCTTTCCCGCCGATAAAATAAAAGTGACGGGGAATCCGGTACGCAGTGATATTCAGTTTGCCGATCAGCAAATCGATGCCGGGCGGAAACTGTTTGGGCTGGAAACGAACCGTCCTACAGTATTGGTCATTGGCGGGAGTCAGGGCGCCCGAACGCTGAACGAAAGTCTGGAGGCTGGTCTACACCGATTTGTGGATGCGGGCGTTCAAGTAGTTTGGCAAACCGGAACGGCGTTTATCGAACGGGCGCGGGCGGCTGTTGCGGCAACAGGCTCACCGTTAATCAAGGCTTACGACTTCATCTACGAGATGGATAAAGCTTATGCGGTGGCTGATGCCGTGGTATCGAGAGCAGGTGCGTTGTCCGTATCCGAACTTTGTTTGGTCGGTAGGCCCGCCATTTTAGTACCTTTGCCGACGGCTGCGGAAGATCACCAGACAAAAAATGCCATGAGTCTGGTCGATCGGCACGCTGCTTTGCTGGTCAATGACCGCACCGCGCGCGAAGAGCTCGTAACGGCTGCGCTGGCCTTACTGGCTAATTCGGCCCAGCGTCAGCAACTAAGTACTGAGATTAAGACACTGGCAAAGCCGAATGCGGCCCGTGAAATTGCAGAAGAAGTAACAAAACTTATCAACTAGGAGCAAAGCGGAAAAACGGTTGCGCAAGATACAAGCGCGTTCCCTGCTTTAGCGGTCCACTCCTTTTCGACGTATGACCTTAGATCAGTTCAAGTACATTTATTTTTTGGGTATTGGTGGCATTGGCATGAGCGCCCTTGCCCGATGGTTTGGTGTGAATGGGTATGACGTGGCCGGTTACGACAAGACGCCTACGGCGCTGACAACCGCGCTGCAAACCGAAGGCATGGCAATTCATTTTCTGGAAGATGTTGAGCAGATACCCGTTTCGTTTCGCCAGAACCCGTCCGAAACGCTCGTTATCTACACACCTGCTGTTCCGAAAACGCATCAGGAATATATTTATTTAACGGAAAACGGCTTTACCTTACAGAAACGCTCCCAGGTATTAGGGTTGCTGGCTGGCCAGATGAAAACCGTTGGCGTTGCCGGGACGCACGGCAAAACGACAACCTCCTCGATGGTGGCCCACATTCTTCGTCATTCGGGCGTGAACTGTGCGGCTTTTCTGGGCGGAATCACCAATAACTACGGGACGAATTTTCTGCTCAATGAGCCTGCCGACGATCTGCGATCGGTCGTTTGTGTCGTAGAAGCCGATGAGTTCGATCGTTCTTTCCTGACCTTATTTCCCAATCTGGCCATTGTTACATCGACGGATGCCGACCATCTGGATATTTACGGCGCGCATGAGGCTGTGCTTGAGTCATTTGCCATTTTTGTTAGCCAGATCGAGTCAGACGGTACGCTGTTCATGAAAAAAGGATTGGCGCTGACCGATAAAACAAAAGCAACTGTCCAGCAGTATTCTCTTGACGAGGGCGATTATTACAGCCAAAATCTGACGATTGAAAACGCGGCATTTGTATTCGATTTGGTATATCCAGATGGTGTTATTGATGCTATTCACTTAGTTGTTCCGGGTTACCATAACGTCGAAAATGCGGTTGCTGCCGGGGCAGTAGCGCTGAAATTGGGTGTCTCTCCAGAGGCCATTCGATCGGCGTTGAATAGTTATCTGGGCGTTCGTCGGCGATTCGAGTACGTGCTTAAAACAGATGAGGCTGTGCTTATCGACGATTATGCGCACCACCCGGCTGAAGTGAAAGCGTTTCTGCAATCCGTTAAAGCCTTATACCCAGACCGTGAGTTGACAGCTATCTTTCAGCCGCACCTGTTCACGCGCACCCGCGATTTTGCCGAAGGGTTTGCGGAAAGCCTGTCGCTGGCTGATTCGGTAATTCTGCTGGATATTTATCCGGCCCGCGAATTACCAATCGAGGGCGTGACCTCAGAATTGATTTTTCGGGATATTCGCTCTAAAACGAAGCAACGAAGTACCAAAGACGAACTACTCGACGTTGTGCGGGGGATGAAACCATCGTTGCTTGTTACTATTGGAGCCGGTGATGTGGATCAAATGTTACCAGCCTTGAAAAGCGTGCTAAAAGACCAATAGATAAAAATATCTGGATGACGACTTAGCTTATACACAGATGTTTTCTACCTTTAAATCAATCAAGAAGTGGTTGGTCACAATTGGGGGAGTTTTTTTGCTCTTTTGTCTAATCGCTTTTACTGAAATCCGGCACAGACAGAAGCGCGTTCAGGCCGTTATTGTACATATCGACCAAATCGATGGACATTCTTTCCTAACGCGTCGGGATGTAACCGGTTATCTGACCAATGGCGGGGCTGATCCGGTGATCGGTAAAGAGTATAAAGAGCTTGACTTCCATCAGTTGGAGGAGCGGCTTCAGAATCATGGATTGATAAACAAATGTCAGGTGTCCCGTGATCTTACGGGAGATTTGCTGGTCACGATCGAACAGCCCAGACCGGTTGCTCGGTTAATGGCATCGAATGAGGGGTTGAGGATGGTAGCGGGACAGTATGTAAGCGAAGACGGTAAATTTTTTCCCATCTCGATGAATTATTCGGCCCGCGTACCGGTGTTAACGGGGAATTACTTTGACAAAAATCGTTCGCTCGCCAACGAACGGAACAAACCGTTGCTGGAATTACTGAAACGAGTGCGTAATGACCCGTTTTGGCGGGCTCAGATCACTGAGCTATCGGTTGATGAGCAGGGAAGGATAACAATGTGGCCGCAAGTGGGCAACCATCAGATCGAATTCGGGACTCCGACCGAT
Organism: Spirosoma agri; assembly: GCF_010747415.1. Classification (NCBI taxonomy): domain Bacteria; kingdom Pseudomonadati; phylum Bacteroidota; class Cytophagia; order Cytophagales; family Cytophagaceae; genus Spirosoma; species Spirosoma agri. The sequence continues at coordinate 598,395 of NZ_JAAGNZ010000001.1, forward strand.
CTGGAGGCCAAGTTGAAAAAACTGAAATTATTTTATACGGACGTTCTACCGGTAAAAGGTTGGGACCGATATAGCCGGGTGAATGTCCAATACAGAAATCAAATCGTGTGCGAATGACGACGACAAACATTGGCGATAAAATCGTGGTAGGGCTCGACATCGGCAGTACAAAAGTGTGTGCCGTAGCGGGTCGGGTGGTGCGTAATAACAAAGATCAGGAAACACTCGAAGTGCTGGGCGTTGGCGAAACATTGCTGACCGATGGCGTGACGAAAGGATCGGTTGTAAATGTCAATAATACGGTAAGTGCAATCAAACGGGCTGTTGCGGAAGCATCGAATCAATCGAATCTGAACATTCATCTGGTCAATGTAAGCTTTAGCGGAGCGCACGTTTTATCAGTCAAGTCAAGTGGAAGTATTACTCGTTCGTCGTCAGGCGATGAGATTCAGTCGGAGGATATCGATCACCTGTTAAGTGACATGTATCGAACGTCCATTCCAGCTGACAAAGAAATTATTCACGTACTGCCAATGGATTTTGTGGTTGACGGCGAAACGAACGTCAATCAACCCGTAGGTCGTAACGGTGTTAAGCTTGGTGCTGATTTTCAGTTGATCACGGCTCAGGCTAACGCGGCCCGGAATGTTCGCAAATGCATCATGCGGAACAATCTTCAGCAGGAAACGATGATGTTGTCACCCCTGGCATCGGGATTGGCGGTGCTGACCGATGAAGAGAAAGACGCGGGTGTTGCACTGGTGGATATTGGTGGTGGCACGACTGAGTTAGCCATTTATTATCGGGGTGTTTTACGGCACGTAGCTGTATTTCCGTGGGCGGGCAATAGTCTGACTGCCGATATTCAGTCGGGTTGTAAAATAATGCCCGATCAGGCCGAGCAACTGAAAAAACGATTTGGCAATGCCGATCCGGGCGAATATAACATCAATGAAGTAGTAGCTGTACCGGGTTTGAGCAATCGCAAACCAAAGGACGTACTGCTCAAAAATGTGGCCGTAATTATTGAAGATCGGCTGCGCGAAATTGCTGCGCTGGTACAGGCTGAAGTGATTCGGGCTGGCTACGAAGGAAAACTGCTGGCGGGTATTGTGCTGACAGGCGGAACGGCTCTTGTACCGGGTGTAGAACATATCTTCAGCCGGGTAACGGGAACGGAAGCAAAAGTTGGCTATCCGGAGCACCTGGAACCAAATGGACGGGCCGATCTGGTGGGTGATCCGGCGTATGCCACGGCTGTTGGCCTGGTCTGGGCGGGTTATAAAACCATCGACAACCGGATCTCGTTCATCAGCGATCCAGCCAGAGCTGCTTATATCGAAGAACAGGCACCAGCGCCTGCTCGTCCATCCTACGGTAATCCGGTAATAAGCAGTCGGGATAAAACGCCTGAAAAGGAAATTCCCAAGAAGGAAAAAGGAGGATTTTTGAGCTGGCTGAAAGAAGCGCTCCAGCCAATTCGAGGCAGCGAAACCGATCCTTATTGATCCATTGGGGGTAACCGGCCTGGAGCCGGTTTAATCGTATACAGGCAGTTTGTTAATTTACACAAAAAAGACACCACCTAATAAGATGCTGAGTCAGGGCTATAGATTCGATATACCAGACGACAATCCAACGATCATCAAGGTTGTGGGCGTGGGTGGCATGGGCGGCAATGCCGTCAAGCACATGTTCAACCTGGAGATGAAGGATGTAAACTTCGCCGTTTGCAACACAGACCGACAGGCTCTAATGAGCAACCCTGTGCCGACCAAGTTACAACTGGGTGATGGATTGGGAGCCGGTACAGAAGCGAAAGCCGGCGAAGATGCAGCCCGTGCCAGCATCGAAGAGATTCGAAACCTGTTGGCTCCACCGACCAAGATGGTTTTTATCACCGCCGGTATGGGGGGCGGCACGGGTACAGGTGCAGCTCCGGTTGTGGCCGAAGTGGCTCGTGAAATGGGATTATTGACGGTGGCCGTTGTTACGGCACCGTATTATTTTGAAGGGACCGATAAGAAAGAACAGGCCCGTGAAGGTATTGAAAAGCTGAAGAAAAGCTGCGATACGGTTCTGGTCGTGTTGAATGATAAGCTGGCCGAATTATACAGCGAACTCACCTGGACGGATGCCTATGCGCATGCGGACGACGTGCTGGCGAATGCGGTAAAAAGCATTGCCGAAATCATTACAACCCAGGGTGACATCAACGCTGACTTTGCCGACGTAAAGAAAGTGCTCGAAGGAGCTGGTCAGTCGGTGATGGGTTCGGCGGAAGCAGGTGGTGAAGATCGGGCGCTCAACGCCATTGAAGCAGCCCTGAATTCGCCATTGCTCAACGATCACGACATCCGGGGTGCCAAGCGTATTCTGCTCACAATCTCGTCCAGCAAAGAGCACGCTATGAAACTGAAAGAGCAAATGGCTATTTCAGAACACGTGGCCAAGAAGATTCAGGCCGAAGCCCGAATGTTCAAATTCGGTGCAATCACGGACAAAAATCTTGGGGATAGCTTACGGGTAACTGTCATAGCGGCTGGATTCGATGGGACAGATACGCTCATGAATCAGCTGAAAGGCAAATCGCTTCCTAACGTCGAGGAAACGGCTGTGGTCGAAGAAGTCGAGGAAACGGTAGATACACCCGAAGATGCGCTGAACGAAGAAAATTCGCTATTGACTGATGAGGCAGCATTGGCAGAGATCGAGCCAACATCGCCCGAAACGGCGACTGTTACGCCGAAGGTCAATGAACGCGAGTTGACACCTACGGGTCTCAATGGAACCACGATCGTGCGTCCCGAGTCCCTGAATGGCAGCTTCCGGCCAACCCACGATGACGATGGGGGCACACTGGTCATGGACGAAGAAGAACGGCATGATGATGCCGATCTGATCAGGCGTACTGTCGATGCTTTCGCGAAGGGGCAGTATTCCGCTTCTGATCTTGACCGGCCCGCATTTGAGCGCAACAAAACCGTTCTCTATGCTATGCCGCTGTTGCCTGAAAATGAATTCGTTCGCTCCAAGTTGAACGAATAACTGATCTGATTTTGCGACAAAAGGGCTTTCTCGACGGAAGCCCTTTTTCATTGATGATTTGTGTCATAAACCGCTTTCGTCATTCAGTTCGATTCAGGCATTGACACGGATTTCGGTCCGTATAACCAATAGTATCGTGACGCACCTCGATGTGAAGAGCGCCATTCTAGCGCAGGCTAACCCTGAACGGGCTCAGTCATCAGCCTCGTTTTTTAAGACGAAACCTGGTCAATACGGCGAAGGAGATCAGTTTATGGGGCTTTCCATGCCGCAGCAACACGCCATTGCCAAGCAATATCTAACGCTTTCGATCGACGATGTAGAACAGTTAGTGCACGAGCCGTTCCACGAAATGCGGATGACTGGTCTTCTGATCTGGGTATATCAGGCTCGAAAAGCCGGTGCGATACAGCAGGCGATTTTGATGGATCGATATGTGGCGAATCGGCGTTACGTCAATAACTGGGATTTAGTCGATGTATCGTGCCCGTACCTGGTCGGTCAGCCCTTGCTCCAGCGCGATCGTTCTATTCTTTACGACTTAGTGCAGGAGGATCATTTATGGAGCCAACGAATGGCGATCGTGTCGACAGTCGCGTTTATTCGAGCCGGACAATTTGCGGATACACTGGCTATCGCGGAGCTATTGCTGACGCATAAACATGATCTGATTCACAAGGCGGTTGGCTGGATGTTGCGGGAAGTGGGCAAGCGTAATATTGACGCACTCGACGAATTTTTGCACGATTACGGGAGGCAAATGCCCCGTACATCGCTGCGTTATGCGATCGAACGGTTCGAACTGGCCCGTCGCACCTATTATCTGACACGGTAAATGGGAGAATTGGTCGATGGACTTTGTATCTTTACACCCCACATTGGCAACTGTCAACTAAAAACCGGCCTGCCTCATAGCGGCTATCAACTGTAAACTTAGACTATGTCTTGGTTCGTCCGAAAAGATAAGGGTATTCAAACCCCGACCGAAATGAAGCGGGAAGCCCCCGACGGTCTGTGGTATCAATGCCCAAACTGTAAGAAAGTGATGCATACGCGCGAGCACAAACTCAACGCGTATACGTGTGTTCACTGCAATTATCACGAGCGAATAGGTTCGGAAGCTTATTTTTCCATCCTGTTCGACGACAATGAGTTCACCGAACTGGATGCAACGATGATCTCGGCCGATCCGTTGAACTTCGTTGACACAAAAGCGTATCCGGATCGGGTAAAGTCAACGATTGCCAAAACCGGGTTACGGGATGCCGTTCGGACTGCCTATGGTCCGGTCAACAGCCGAATCGTTACGATGGCGGTTATGGATTTTAACTTCATCGGCGGCTCGATGGGGTCGGTTGTCGGTGAGAAAATCGCCCGTGCCATTGACTACGCGATAAAAAATAAAACGCCTTTCCTGATGATTTCACGGTCGGGGGGAGCGCGGATGATGGAAGCCGGTTTTTCGCTGATGCAGATGGCAAAGACCTCCGCCAAATTAGCGTTGTTGTCGGAAGCGAAACTACCTTATGTATCGTTGCTGACGGACCCGACGACGGGTGGAGTTACGGCATCATACGCCATGCTGGGCGATTTCAACATTGCCGAGCCGGAAGCATTGATCGGCTTCGCTGGCCCACGGGTCATCCGGGAAACCATCGGTAAAGATTTGCCGAAAGGATTTCAGAGCGCCGAATTCGTTCTTGATCACGGCTTTCTCGACTTTATTGTTGACCGGAAAGATCTGAAAGACAAGCTGACAAATCTGTTTAGAATGTTGATGTAATGTAGAGACCGGCGGACCAGTCTCTACAAATGGATTATTTATGCGACTTGTCTCCCATCCGGTTTTGTGTAACTACTATGTGACGTACCGCTGTAACGCCACCTGTAGTTTCTGCGATATATGGGAGCGTCCTTCTCCGTATGTTACGCTGGATAATGCCCGCGAAAACCTTCGGGATCTGAAAAAATTAGGCGTTCGGGTGATTGATTTTACCGGTGGAGAGCCCTTGCTGCACCGTCAGTTGCCCGAACTGCTTCAGGAAGCTAAGCGGCTCGGCTTTATCACAACCGTCACGACCAACGCGTTACTGTATCCCAAACAGGCTGAACGCTTGCGGGGGCTGGTCGATATGCTTCATTTTTCGCTCGATTCACCCATTGCCGCCGAACACGATCAGTCTAGAGGAGTTCGCTGCTTCGATAAAGTAATGGAGTCGATCGCGCTGGCTCGGCAACTGGGTGAGCGACCCGATATTCTGTTCACCGTATTTGACCGGAACATCGAACAGATCAGGCAGATGCACGAAGAGATTTGTTTGCCCAACGATCTGGTTCTGATTCTGAATCCCGTTTTCGAGTACAATACGGTTGAAACGGGCGACCGTTTATCCGATGCCGCGCTGAAGGAGTTGTCGTGGTGGGGGAAACAAAAAAATGTTTACCTAAACGAAGCGTTTATTCAGCTCCGACTCGATGGTGGTAATCACGTCGATGACCCTATTTGCAAGGCAGGTAGCACCACCATCGTCATTTCTCCGGAAAATAAGCTTGTCTTACCCTGCTACCATTTAGGGTTGAAAGATTTTGCCGTTGACGGACACCTGTATGACCTCTACCGTTCAGCCGACGTGCAGAAACTGGTGGCGCTGGAAGGCCGACTGCCCGCCTGCGAAGGGTGCGTGATCAATTGCTACATGCAGCCGTCGTTTGCCGTTGAAGTGAACAAGTACTGGTGGAAAGCCCTGTCCAGCACGCTCAAGTACAACTGGATAAAGGGTACCTGGAAGCAACTGGTCTAATCACTTTTTTATAATTTTGCGCACCATCGACCGCCCGTCAATCGTGGCATGGATCAAATAAACGCCCTGTGCCAAACTGCCCATACCAATAACTTGTTCGTGCTGCCGGGCTACCCGATTGAAAGCGAGTCGATGAAGTTCCCGACCGTTTGCATCGACTAATCGCAGCGATACGGTAGACGGCTGGCTGGTCTGGACGACCACTTGCAGGCGATCGTCAACCGGATTTGGAAAAACGGTAAACGAGACGTCTTCGTCCTTATAGTTGGATAAAGCCGTAACAAGTGCTCCTTCAAGGGCTGGTTCGTAAGGTGGAAGAACGCCGGGTGTGCCGGGCTTATCGACAACAATTAGCGGAATTTCCTCAATTGTCTGACTCAGCAGAACGCCATTTCGGTATTCGCTGACGGTGATTGCCACACTAAAATAGCCCAGTTGCGTTGGCATGTCCCACGTCAGTTCGCCGGTTCGACTCGCAAGCTTAAAGGTGCCCTGCCGGGTTAGATCGTTCGGAAACTGGTACGAGCCGATGGATCGGAAACTGCACGGGTCATTGGTATTAATCGTCAGCGGGCGTGTCAGCGCATACACCAGACTATCGCCCTCGGCATCTTTAGCCTGTAAGGAAAGGGTAGTTCGCTGATTCGCAGCGATCTGAAAGCTGGCTGTCGTGAGGGCCAATGCCGGCGTCTGGTTTGGGGTTGTATTGGTCAGAAATGTGGTTCTCAGCGTCAGGGACTCCTGTTGCGTGGCACTATTGGGAATGTTGACCGATGGCGTCCGGTTCTGCAGAGAGGTTGTTACGGAATAGGTGCCGGGACCGGCGTAGGTATGATTCATCCGGTAGGTATTCACGCTAATTTCTCGGTTCGACACCAGCAGCCGGCTTTGTCTGGTTACGGTTTGTGTCTGCCCATCGCCGAAACACAACAGTATACCGTTCATATTGTCAGCAGCAGTGGCTCCCTCCCGTTCATTGAGATACAAAGTTGCTGTTACTTCGTACGTCAATGAGGAGCCTGCTATTGGTTTTACCTGAATATAACCACCGAGTAGGTGAGTGCCGTAAGAAACCTGACCGCCTAGAATCAGTAGGCTTAGCAGTAGAAACGTTCTCATAAGTAGTTGAGGGATAAGACGTAGTTGACCGAATAACTCTAAATAGGTACATTGTCGTATAGCGACATACTGAAGATTTTTTAAACGGTATTTCACTCAGTTTAACCATGCTTTACACGGCCGATCAAACCACCGAGTTGCCCGCCAGCGGCTTTCGTTACCTACGGACAACGCTGGACGATCATGTCCTGACGATCACGCTGAATCGCCCCGAAAAGAAAAATGCGCTGAATCCGGCCATGCTGAACGAACTGGCTTTTGCGTTGGCCTATGCGCACTATACTGCATCGGTTTGGCTTGTTGTGCTGGCAGCCGCAGGGGACACCTTCTGCGCCGGTATGGACCTGAAAGCGCTGTCGTCTGGTGAGGGTGAGCTGGGTACGGTTCCTGAACCAGCCGGCCCTGTTCGGCTGGGTGAGCTGATGGCGCAACTGCGCAAACCCTGCGTTGCCCAAGTACAAGGGCCGGTGTATGCGGGTGGCTTTCTGCTGGTAGGAGGGAGTACCTACGTTGTTGCGGCTGAGTCGGCAACGTTTAGCCTGCCGGAGGTGAAGCGGGGCCTGTTCCCGTTTCAGGTACTGGCTATATTACTGGAAATCATGCCTGCCCGAACGGCTCTCGATCTGTGCCTGCGCGCCCGAACACTGACTGCCACCGATGCGCTGGCCATCGGTCTGGTAACAGAAATTGCTCCACCGGATGACTTAAATTCAGCGGTCAGCCGCTTGACGAACGAATTAAAACAGTTTTCGCCGACCGCTACCACCTTTGGGCTACGCGCCTATCAGCAACTGAAAAGCCTGCCGTCGAGCGAACAGCAGGCTTATCTGTACGACCAATTTCAGCAGCTTCAGCAAACACCCGATGCGAAAGAAGGCATGGCGGCTTTTCTGGAGAAACGAAAACCGAACTGGACGTCGTAATACGTAACAGTAAAGATCGCTAGGGGCAATTCTGCTTTCTACGGGTGTCGATGATGGTTTGGATTTTCCAGGCCCCCGCCAGCTTCACTAGCGTAAACGCGTTGACGCCACAGTGGCTTTGCTGGCCGTTGTAATAGAAGGAGTAGGGTGTCCAGGCGGTTGCCAGTTCACCATCAATTTTAATGTCCATGCCCGATAGTCGTTCGTCCAGCGATCCGGGTTTGGCTTTGCCGACAGAGGCTATAAACTTACTGATAGCCTCGTCCTGGACCGACACCTCGCCCTGCTTGTTCATGACGGTTTGTAAGCGGGCTCCGGGCGCCATGATGGATTTGATCAGGGTTGAATCTGCTTTTTTCATGCTCTCGAATAGTTGATTAATCGAAGCCCGGACGGCGGCTTCGTCGGTTGGTGACTGGGCGATGGCTGGAAAGCAGGCAAAGGATGCCAGCAGGAACAGTACGGCTTTCATGGGGTTACATTAAGATAGGTACGAGAAATAAAAGCGGCCCTGCCCGAGCGAATTATCAGTGACAATTCGCTCGGGCAGGGCCGCTCGCGGATCAATGATCGATTAAATATACTGATTGACGATCATTTCGTAAAGCTCCTGTTTGCCACTGACTTGCTTCGGCTCTCCGTTGGCCATGGCGTAGGAACGTAGGTCGTCTAACGTTAATTCGCCCTTCTCGAACCGAGCACCTTCGCCACCGTCGTAGCTAGCATACCGGTCAGCGCGTAACTGCTTGTATTTCGACTTGCCCAGAATGGCCTCGGCTGCAATCGCTGCCCGCGCGAAGGTATCCATACCGCCAATGTGCGCGATGAAAATATCTTCCAGATCCGTCGAGTTCCGCCGGGTCTTGGCATCGAAATTCACGCCACCCGATTTCAAACCGCCCGCTTCCAGAATTACCAACATCGCTTCGGTTAGTTCATACACATCAACCGGAAACTGATCAGTATCCCAGCCGTTCTGGTAGTCACCCCGGTTGGCATCGATCGACCCCAGCATGTTGTTGTCAGCTGCTACCTGCAATTCGTGCGCAAAGGTGTGGCTGGCCAGCGTAGCGTGGTTGGTTTCTATGTTGAGCTCGAAATCATCCTGTAACCCAAAACGGTTCAGGAAACCGACCACCGTAGCCGCGTCGAAGTCATACTGATGCTTGGTTGGTTCCATCGGCTTCGGCTCGATGTAGAACGATCCCGTAAAGCCCTGTTTGCGCGCATAATCCCGGCTGATCTGAAGGAATTTGCCTAGGTGCTCCTGCTCACGCTTCATGTTGGTGTTGAGCAGCGACATGTACCCTTCGCGACCGCCCCAGAAGGTATAGCCACGACCACCCAGTTCAATGGTAGCGTCGATGGCATTCTTGACCTGCCAGCCGCCATGTGCCAGTACGTGGAAGTCGGGGTTGGTTGAGGCACCGTTCATGTAGCGTTCGTGCGAGAAGAGGTTCGCCGTTCCCCATAACAGCTTGACACCACTAGCCGCCTGCTTCTGTTTGGCATAGTCGACGATGGCGCGGAAGTTTTTCTCGAACTCAGCATTCGAATTGCCTTCGGGCGCTACATCGACATCGTGGAAGCAGTAGTACTCCATGCCTATTTTGGTGATGAACTCGAAGGCCGCGTCCATCTTTTCGTGCGCAGCCGCGAGTGGGTCCGAATGCTGATCCCACGGAAAATGCTTAACCCCAGGACCAAATGGATCGGCTCCCGTGCCGCAGAAGGTGTGCCAATAGGCGGTAGCAAACCGGAACAGATCCTTCATCGGTGTGCCGAGAATGGACCTGTTGGCGTCGTAAAATTTGAAAGCCAATGGATTGTCGGATTCGCGACCTTCGTATTGGATTGGTTTTTCAATAAACGGGAAAAACGTTTTTTCGCCGAGCGTTAAGTTCGTACCAGACATGCTTATTGGGTTTTGAAACAGATAAGGTCCCAAAGGTCACTAGCGCTTGGGACTATAGCAACTAGAGAAAGGCCGGAGTGCCCAGTTTCTTACTACTGCGCCGGCACCGGCACATAAAAACCATCGGGCTGTTTGAAGGGGAGCAATGAGGAATAGCTTCCATCATACTGACGCACAGGTCCGGTAAGCTGGTATAAAGGCATCACCTGTACATTCGATGCCCAGAATTGCGTGTCGATATAGAATTCATTTTTGAAATCCTTGTCTGTCGAGAGCGTGAGGTAATTCCGAAACGTCAATGGCGATTTCTCTGCACTGTAGGAGAAGATGTCGACCATGACCGGCTTTTTCTGTTCTGGACGCCAGAGGGATTTCTCCGGCATTATGTCGGGCGTTCCGGATAGAGCCAGTGCGCCCCTGGGAACAACCACGAATTGCTGCTTGTAGAGTCTGGTTCTGGGTGGAATAAAGCTAACCTGATCTTCTTTCGCGATAGTACCACTTGTTGTGATCGAATAGCGGCTACGATAACCGCCGTACGATGACAATTGGACGTTGGCTACATCGGACCAGTAATCGACTTTTTCCTGACCAAAAATCAGGGAGGAACGTTTCCAGTCGATGTACAAAGGCTGATTCAACTTGTTGGTTATCGATACCTTCATCTGCCCCCGTTCGCTGGCAAAGCTGTATTGAAGCGTTAGGGTATCGTTATCCAGAACCAGCCCTTCGGTTGTTGGCTTGACGTTGCTTCCCCGCAACGTAATAACCTGTACTTTAGGTGAACATCCCGCCAGGAGGATCAATGCAACAACCAGGAGGTATATTATTTTCATAATCTTCCCTAAGAACTAATGATCAATTCACCCCAGAAAAATACGACAGCTGAACCGCAATAGAGCCTGTTTGTCAGCGGGTGTCGGATGGCCGATACGCCGTATCTCCAAGATACGGCGTATCGGCCATCCGACACCCGCTAATATAATTAATGCTTCTGTTGCAGTAATGACAGCCACTGTCCGTAAGCGTCCCGATAGGCTTCCTGCGCGCGCATGTCTGGCTCGATGGTCCGTACGACTTTCAGGCCGGAGAAGGCTTCCTGCGCATTCTTGTAATAACCCAGCCCCAGTCCGGCCCCACGGGCGGCACCCTGAGCACCATCGGTATTATATAGTTCAATCGATGCACCCGTCAGATTCGCGAGCGTATCGCGGAAGAGTGGGCTTAGGAACATATTCGCTTCGCCCGCCCGGATCGTTTGCAGGCCAACACCGACGCTTTCCATGACCTGAATACCATAATACAGCGCAAAGACAATGCCTTCCTGGGCTGCGCGGATAAAATGGGGTAAGCCGTGGCGCGTCAATTGCAAACCATGAAACGAAGCACCCAGATCGGCATTTTCAAGAACGCGTTCGGCTCCATTGCCGAAGGGAAGACACTGCAAACCATCGGCACCGATGGGGGCTTCATGCGCCAGAACGTTCATCTCGTCGTAGCCAATCGATCGGTTGAGGACCTGATTGCGAAGCCAGCTGTTCAGAATACCCGTGCCATTTACGCACAACAAAACACCGTAACGGGGCGCTGTGGGCGTATGACTAACGTGCAAAAAGGTATTGACCCGCGACTTGGGATCGTAGTTGACCTGATCGCTCACCCCATATACGACACCTGATGTTCCGGCGGTAGCCGCAATCTGGCCCGGCTCCAACACATTCAGGGAGAACGCATTATTGGGCTGGTCGCCAGCGCGGTACGTAACGGGTGTCCCGGCGGAGAGGCCAAGCTCGGCGGCTGCCGATGTGCTCAATTCGCCCTGTGGCGCGAAGGTTGGTTTGATCGTTGGAATCAGTCCGGAATCAAAACCGAAGTAATCCAATAGAAACTGAGCTGGCTGATCGGCCTGGAAATCCCAGAACACACCTTCCGATAAGCCCGATGCGGTCGTGACGATATCGCCCGTCATGCGAGCCGCCAGGTAATCGCCGGGAAGCATGAATTTGTAAACCTGTGCATACACGTCCGGCTCGTTCGCTTTAACCCAGGCGAGTTTGGCAGCGGTGAAATTGCCCGGTGAGTTGAGTAAATGCTGGAGCGTACGTTCGTGGCCCAGATCGTCGAATGCACGGTTCCCAAACGGAACGGCGCGGCTGTCGCACCAGATAATGGAAGGGCGCAGTACATTGAACGCTTTATCGACCACGACCAGTCCATGCATCTGGTACGAAATGCCAATGGCTTTCACGTCTTCCGGCCGAACGTTTGCTTTCTTTAAAACAGCTTTGCTGGCCAGACAGGCGTTTTTCCACCAGTTTTCGGGTTGCTGTTCGGCGAATCCCGCTTGTGGAGATTCAATGGCCATTTCAGTTTCCGGAAAAAAAGCAGAAGCGACCGCCGTGCCGCTTTCTGCCTCAACTAAACACGCTTTAACGGACGAACTGCCCAGGTCGAAGCCAATAAGATACATGGAAATAGGTTTTAGGATTTATGAGGTACAGGGTATGGGCAAGCGTAGTCGCCAAACGACAAACCACCGTACCGTAACCATCTTTTTTGGTGCAAAATACACAATCCTAAACAGACATCAACACCCGACCGCTTCCTCAATCTACGGGCTCGTTTCGAAAATGACCCCGGCTTTTCGTTTCTTTGCAGTCTGAAACAAGCTGATGTGCGCCTATGAGTCCGGTCCTGGATATGACCATCGACGAACTGTTCGACCAATTCGACAAACTGCGGGTCCTGATTATAGGCGATGTAATGCTCGATTCGTATGTGTGGGGGCGTGTGGAGCGCATCTCACCCGAAGCTCCCGTGCCGATCGTGGCTGTTAATCGGCGTGAGTTGCGGCTTGGCGGAGCGGGTAACGTATTACTGAACGTACAGGCATTAGGAGCCGAAGCGATCATCTGTTCAGTCATTGGAACCGACGAACCCGGTGATCGACTTATCGGACAGCTTACCGAGCGTGCTCTGAATTGCGATGGTCTGATTCGCAGTCAAGATCGGATCACAACCATCAAGGAACGTATTATTGCTGGTTCGCAACAAGTGGTTCGCGTTGATACCGAAACGGATAAATACATCACCGCCGATGAGCGGACGCAATTAGTAGCCAAGGCCAAAGAACTGATTCCAACGTGTCATGTCGTCATTTTCGAGGATTACGACAAAGGTGTATTAAGTAAAGAAGCCATCGCGGAAATTACCGACTTCGCCAACGAGCAGGGTATTCCAACGGTCGTTGATCCGAAGAAACGGAACTTCCTGTCGTATCAGAACACGACGCTGTTCAAGCCGAACCTGAAAGAACTTCGGGAAGGGCTAAAACTTGAATTTGATGTCGATAATGCTACTGAATTCCGGGCAGCTGTCGATGAACTGATCACCCGGCTTAACATAAAAGGGGCACTGATCACCCTTTCTGAACGGGGGGTCTACATTGATTTCAACGACGAGAAGCGGAAATTGCCGGCCCACGTTCGTCAGATCGCCGACGTGTCGGGTGCGGGTGATACCGTGATCAGCATTGCGGCCTGTTGTGTCGCGTTGAAGCAGTCGCCCAGTATCATTGCGGGCTTATCGAACCTCGGTGGCGGACTCGTTTGCGAATCGGTTGGTGTTGTGCCAATCGACAAAGCCCAGTTGAAAGAAGAAGCCAAAGAAAATTTGTAACGCGGACATCCTGTCCGCTGGGCATAGGATAACAATTGATTGACAACTCAGCCTATGCTCAGCGGACAGGATGTCCGCGTTACAGTTGTGACATTTCTTTTACCGCATCGACAAAGCACCGTGCTTTATCGGGGTCCGTATCGGGATAAATGCCGTGGCCGAGATTGGCGATGTAATGCTGATGACCAAAAGAGTCGAACATTTGTTTGACTTCGGCCCGGATCTGAGCAAAATCGGCGTAAAGAACACAGGGATCAAGATTGCCTTGCAAAACCCGGTTCGGGATCAACTCCCGCGACTCAGCTGGGTTCATGTTCCAGTCCAGTCCCACTACATCGCAGCTCAGTTGACCGATTTCGTGCCGCGCGAAAAAAGCGCCTTTGGCAAAAACCGTGACGGGTACATCGGTGATTAGATCACAAATTTGTTTGATGTACGGTAGCGAGAACGTGCGGTATTGTTCCGGCGAAAGAATGCCCGCCCATGAATCGAAGATCTGGACCAAATCAGCTCCGGCCCGGATCTGTGCCTGCAAATAGCTGATCGTGCTGTCGGTAATCTGCTGAAGCAGCGCATGAGCAAAATCGGGGTCGGTATAAAGCAGTTTTTTGGCTACCGAAAATGTTTTCGACCCCTTTCCTTCGGTCATGTAGCAAAAAATGGTGAAGGGTGCCCCGGCAAAGCCAATCAGCGGTACACGTCCGTTCAGTTCTTTTTTTGTCAGTTTGATCGCATCCAGTACGTAGCCAAGATCACTTTCGGCATCGGCTACGCGCAATCGGCTCAGATCGGCCAGCGTGCGAACCGTGTCCGGGAAGACCGGGCCCCGACTTTCGATCATCTCGTACGGGAGGCCCATCGCTTCGGGCACAACCAGAATATCGGAGAAGATGATGGCTGCATCGACATCGAACGCATCGACCGGCTGAATCGTTACCTCAGCGGCTAGTTCGGGCGTTTTCGCCAGCGTAATGAAACTCCCGGCCTTTTCCCGAACGACACGGTACTGCGGCAATACGCGACCTGCCTGTCGCATCATCCAAACGGGAACCCGTTCCGTCAATTCACCCCGGGCAGTGCGGAGTAATAAGTCATTCTGTAAAGTCATGGTGCAAAGATAGTCCTCAACCGCGATTCGTCTGATTATCCTGATTTGTCTGATTACTTTTGATCGTTCTTAGTTGTTTTATTTTTACCGGAAACGGAAAAGCCAATGCCTTCACTCTTCATCGACGCCGAACGGTTGCGTGATCTCAACAGCGGTCTTGGACAGGTATGTCTGCACCTCGGCCATGAACTTGTGCGTCAGCGACCCGACGCATGGGATGTAACGTTTCTGGTGCCAAGAGGTCAAACGGGTATTTTTGGTAATTCGGTCAACTACTTCGAAGCGTCGTGGCAACGCAAACTCTGGATTCCAGGACCTTCCGGATCGGGCAAGTATGACGTCTGGCATTGCCTGCATCAGGATTCGGCGTATTTGCCCCGGCAGTCGCCGACGAAACTAGTGTTGACAATCCATGATCTGAATTTTCTGGAACGACCCGACTATTCATCCGAAAAAAAAGCGGGTAAACTGGCGGAATTACAACGTAAGGTCGACCGGGCTACCGCCTTAACGACTATTTCGAACTATACGGCTGGTGTGGTGCGGGAGCACTTACGCATTCCGGTGTCGAAACCAGTACAGGTTATTCCAAATGGTGTAGCCGTCGATCCTGCCGGTGCACCAACTGTAGTGCCCGACGCATTAAGCTCACTTGCCGAATCGCCTTTTCTGCTCTTTCTGGGCGTCATTCACCCCAAGAAAAATGTTCATACACTGTTGCCGCTGCTGGAAGCGTTCCCGGATTATCGACTGGTGCTGGCTGGTCCGGACGGTCATCCGTATGCACAGCATCTTCGCGAACAGGCGCAGAAACTTGGTGTAGCTGACCGATTTCTGATGCTCGGCGCGGTCGATGAGGCTGCCAAGTTGTGGCTTTATGCTCATTGCGAAGCATTTTTATTCCCATCCCTGTCAGAAGGATTTGGGTTGCCCGTTGCCGAAGCCATGACATTCGGTAAACCTGTTTTCAGTTCCAACCTCACGAGTCTGCCCGAAGTAGGGGGGAAGGAAGCCTATTATTTTGACGACTTCGAGCCGGAGAATATGGCAAAAGTTCTCCACGATGGGTTGCACGATTTTGGTCAGAACGCACTTCGCCAGGAACGGTTACGCAAACGGGCGGCTGGCTTTAGCTGGCCAAACGTAGCCCGCGACTACTGGGCGTTGTACAAAGGGCTGATGAATCCAAAATCCTGAGCTAAGCAATCGTTTGAAACGCGGTTTTGCCCGAGTGAGGCCAGAAGGTTAGCGTTAAGCGGCTTTTCTAAGACGATGGCTACGGTTCTTTCCAAACACATTTTTGATTGTCAGTACAATCGCTACGTAATAAAGAAGGCACAATGTTTCCAGGATGCTTTCCAGGAGGGTAACCATCTGACCCGAAAGCATGGTGTCATAGTTAAGAAACAGGTATTTATTCAGCAACAGTAGTGCCATGCTCAGGCCGTAAGCGATGATGTATACCGGTGAGCCGGGAAGCATAACAGCATGACTCACTTCGCGACGATTCTGGTAGAAAAATACAACACCTCTAATCAACGCAAAAAGGACCGAGAAGGAGGCATACAGCAATCCGATGCCCAATCCTGATTTAATAGTTTCTTCCAGGCCCATAAATGTGTTCAGCATATACACACCAATGAACAGGCTAACTGACAACGGCCAGCGAGAGCCTTGCATAAAGGAATGAATTAGTTTCCATTCCATCGTATTGATCCGACGCGCGTTCTGTATATGGGAATCTTCCTCCATTTTTAACAATCCTTTTCGGCCCCCGAAGCCCGTATGGATTTCCCGTAAGGCCACATCGAATGGCACGCCAGCCGCTAGCCGATCCGTAATGCCGGCTGCATAGTGGTCAGTCAGTTCATCAATCAGCTCTTCGTTGAGCAGCCAGTTTTCCTTACGCAGATGTCGGTCAATGGCGGTGAGTTGATCGGGCGTGAGCATGGTGAATGGGTCGTTTTAGTGTGGAATGCCAGTGTGAAGAGTTGGTATAATGAATGGTAGCTGGCCATTGACTATCGAGCCGTATCAACTTCGTATAGTGTCTCATAGACTGCCCGGCTCGTTCTTATAAATAAATAATAGATGAACAGATACAGAGCAACCAGACTGATTTCCAGTGAATTCGGGAAAATAGAGAGAAAAACAGCGCCGAGGCTTCCGACAGCGTAGAAGGGTACTAAAAACAGAATGTGCCGCTTTAAAAGGTACAAAACTTCAGTAGGTACGTTGTGGAAGCCGCGAAACGGTATCGTCTTCAGGTAAGGCCAAAGCATAAACAGCCAGACGAACGAACTACCCGCCAAGGCTCCCTCGAGTGTACCGTTCAGAAAATGACGCCAATCGGGCTCATCCGTTAAACGCGTTTTGTGGGTAAGCCAGGAGAAAAGAAAAATTGCCAGAACAGCAATCAGCGTCTGCCCGACCAAGGGTTTCTGAAATTGAGCGAGCAGAGCCTGGAGCCCCCGCTCGTCATAGTGCCGAAACGTAACGCGATTGTATTGTCGCTCCATCTTCTGTAAGCCTTTGCTACCGCCAAAAGCGCTCTGGACATCGGTTATCGCCGTTTCGAATGACAGGCCGTGTGCTAGTCGTTCGTCAAGAGCGATCGTATAATGGTCGGTTAGCTCAAGAATCAGTTCCTCGTTGGTCAGCAGATTTATCTCGCGCAGGTGTCGGTCAATGGCAGTGAGTTGATCGGGGGTAAGCATGTCAAATACTCGGTTTGAGGTTGAGTACCAGATTTAGATTTTCCAGAAAGGACGTTAATTCGGCGATGCGTCCAGCCGCTTCGGTATGACCTATTTTTGTGAGTGAGTAATATTTACGGGCGCGGCCATCCACAACCTGCGTTTCGGTCGTGAGCAACCCATCGGCTTCGAGCTTGTGTAGAGCCGGGTAGAGCGCGCCTTCCGTGATGGTCATTTCGCCCGCGGTCAGGTCTTTCACTTTTTGCGTAATCTCGTAGCCGTACATCTTCTCGCGATCTTCGAGCAGGCGCAGAATCATGACGGACAGGCTACCTTTCAGTAACGAGGAAGTATTGGGCGTATTCATGGACCAAACGTACAAAAGAATTCTATATACCTAGAAATCTTAGGTATAAAATTTTTTTCAGGGACGTACCTTTGTCGTACCAATGAAAACATACCTTCGATTACTCTCGTTTGCCAAGCCACTAGGCCGCTTTCTGACACCGTTTGTGCTGACGTCGCTACTATCCAGTGTGTTTGGCGTTCTGAATTTTGCCCTGCTGATCCCATTACTGAGTACGCTGTTCAATCAGGTCAATACCAAGCAGATGCAAGTGCTGCTGAGTCAGCCAGCGCCTACGCTGATTTCGGTGGTTACGTCGCCAACCCGCGTCTTCAATTATTATTTCGCGCAGGCTTTCTACACCTACGGACAAATCGGTACGCTTCGGTTCGTTTGCGTTGTCATCGTGCTGTCTGTACTGTTCAATAACCTGTTCAAGTATCTGTCCGTCCGTCAGTTAGAGTCGTTCAAAGTGCGCATGGTGGCGAAACTCCGCGAAGCTGTATTTGCCCAGACACTCCGGCTACACCTCGGTTTTTTCTCAAACGAGCGTAAAGGAAACCTGATCTCCCGCATAACGACCGACGTGCAGGAGGTTGAAAACTCCATTGCCAACACGCTGTCGGCAGCGTCGAAAGAAGTGTTCCTGCTGATCGGCTATGTCACCGCATTACTGCTTATTTCGGTCAAACTAACGTTGTTTGCCATTATCGTTATTCCCATTTCGGGCGGCTTCATCGCTACGCTGGTCCGGCGGATGAAACGGGATGCGCAGGAGGGTCAGCAGCGATTGAGCGGTCTGGTCAGCTTATTGGATGAAACGTTCGGCGGTATGCGGGTCGTGAAAGGATTCGTGGCTGAGGGGTTTATTCTGGACAAGTTTCGGACGGAAAACGAAGGTTATCGAAAAGCGATTCGGTCGCTCGCCAACCGGCGCGAACTGGCATCGCCCTTTTCGGAAGTTATGGGCGTGGCGGTGGTCGCTGGAATCCTGCTCTACGGCGGCTCACTGGTCCTGAGTGGCCAGTCGGACCTGACCGCGGCTGAATTTATTTCCTACATCGCTATTTTCTCGCAGGTAACCCGCCCCGCCAAAGATATTTCCAATGCCTTTAGCGGATCGCAGCGGGGACTGGCTTCGGGCGAACGGGTGCTTGAACTGATCGATACGAAACCCGCTGTTCAGGATAAGCCCGGCGCTGTAACGCTGGCCGGTTTTCAGCATAAGATTTCGGTCAGGAACGTGTCCTTCGCCTATACGCCTGATACGCCCGTTTTGCAGGATATCAGCTTTGATTTGTGTAAAGGAAAAACCATTGCACTGGTTGGATCGTCGGGGGGAGGGAAGTCGACCATCGCCGATCTGATCCCGCGCTTTTATGACCCAATTAACGGCCAGATCCTGATTGATGGCGTTGACCTGCGCGATTGTACGATGGCGTCCTCGCGGGCGCAGATGGGTATTGTTACCCAGGAAAGTATTCTGTTCAACGACACAATCTTCAACAATATCGCCTTTGGGAGTTCGGCTACGGAAGCGGATGTAATGGAAGCGGCCCGAATTGCCAACGCCCATGCGTTTATTATGGCCCAGCCGGACGGTTATCAGACCATCATCGGTGACCGGGGCGGCAAGTTATCGGGGGGGCAGCGACAGCGGATTAGTATTGCCCGCGCTATTTTGAAAAATCCCCCAATCCTAATTCTGGACGAAGCCACATCGGCGCTGGATACCGAATCCGAAAAGCTGGTTCAGGAAGCCCTGACGCGGTTAATGGCCAATCGGACGACACTCGTCATTGCGCACCGACTCAGCACGATCCAGCATGCCGACGAGATTCTGGTCGTCAATCAGGGGCGTATCGTCGAACGGGGTCGGCACGATCAGTTACTGGCCCTCGATGAAGGATTCTACCGGAAATTGAGCACCATGCAGCATGTTTAAGTGAGCCCAAGCTGACGAACGGAATTAGCTTTCTCTGCTCGGTACGTGAAGGCCGCACCAGTCACTTGTGATTGGTGCGGCCTTCACACATAGCGTAGGGTCTAAAAACTGTATTTTACAATTATTTAATATCACTAATTTTTCCTGTAAAATCGTTATTGAACGGTCGTTTTTGGGCCACTGGCTCAAAAACGACCGAAACGCTGAAAAAAAGGCAAAAAGTAAAAATCCATCGGGCGTGTTTTCGAGTATCTATGTGCAGTTCCTCGGCTGTCGGGGGGCAACTCCACTAAACAATTAGAATGCTCAATGGAAAAACTACCAAACGACCCAACGGTTACACCACAAGGTCTGTCCGGTAAAGCATCGGCCGCCCTGGGTCGCCGTGTGTTCATGCGCTATCTTGGCGCCACCGCAGCAGCTGGTGTAGTATTAAGTGCTTGCCACGATCAAATTGTTGACCCATCTGTAGCGACAGGTTCTGCCCGCGCTGGTGAAGCCGTTGACCTTGGCGACATCGGTTCTAAAGACGTAAACGTACTGAATTACGCTTACGCGTTAGAGCAGCTGGAAGCAGCTTTTTATATGCAGGTACTCATGACGCCATACTCGGGCATGAGTGGTTACGAACGGGCTATTCTGAGTGATATCCGTGATCACGAAATTGCTCACCGCGAACTGTTTAAAGCAGCATTAGCTAGTGCGGCTATTCCAGGCCTAACGCCTAACTTCAGCTCTATCAACTTCAACAGCCGTGCGTCTGTGCTAGGTACCGCGCGTGTATTCGAAGCCGTTGGTGTATCTGCTTACAATGGTGCCGGTAAATACATTACCACACCAGATTACCTGGTACTTGCTGGAAAAATCGTTTCGGTTGAAGCTCGTCACACGGCGATCATCAGCGAGCTGGTCAGCCCACAAACAATGTCTTTCTCTGGTGATGATATCGTTGCGCCATCAACAGGGTTGGGAGAAGCTCGCACACCAGAAGAAGTTCTGATGCTGGTTCGCCCCTTCATTCAGGAAATCGTTAATGGTAAAAACGGACGTCGTGCATAACTAATCAACAGCCATGAATCTACAAAACATACTTACTGAAATTGAGAAGGTTGATGCTGACGTATTCGAACGGGTAGCTCACGTATCTCGTCGTCACGTTTTCCAGAATTTACTGAAGAAGTCGGTTAAAGCCGCAGCTCCTGTAGCGTTAGGTGCTGTTCTAAACAACGCTTACGCACAGAGTAGTTCTGTTGCCGATGTGCTTAACTTCGCGCTGACGCTTGAATATCTGGAAGCTGAATTCTACAATCGTGGTCTGGCCGCTCCCGGTCTGATTACGGGTATGGAAGGCTTGAGCACATTCCAGCAGATTGCGAAACACGAAAATGCGCACGTTGCCTTGCTGAAATCAGCACTGGGTGGCGCGGCCATTGCGAAGCCTAACTTCGATTTCTCGGCGAAAGGTGCTTTCCCGGATACATTCTCTAACTATCGGACATTCCTGACCCTTTCTCAGGCATTTGAAGATACTGGTGTTCGTGCCTACAAAGGCCAGGCTGGCAATTTGATCAGCGCACCAGACGTATTGACGATTGCCCTACAGATTCACTCAGTAGAAGCAATGCACGCAGCGAAAGTACGCTACCTGAATGGTAGTCGTGGCTGGATCATGGGCGCAATGGGCGTACCAGCTGCTGTATATGCTGGCGATGACGTGCGGGTACAGGGTGGTGTTGATGTGGTCAATCTGACGGGCCTTGGTGTCGATCAGGTTACCGGCGCATTCGATGAACCACTGACCAAGGCGCAGGTACTAGCTATTGCTACGCCGTTCTTGGCATAGATAAAGTGGAGTGCTAATTGGGTGGTTGTTGAACAGGTCTCTGCTCAGCTAGCCACCCAATTAGTTTATACAGCGTTTAAATGAAAAGCCCCGGTTAGCGCTAACCAGGGCTTTTCATTTATAACCGATTCGTTCAGGCTACAAACTAGGTGTGGCCGTAACACTCCGTAGCCTCATGAGCGATCCTTTCTCAACGCTGTTCTGCGGATTGAGCAGACAGATCTGATTGATAATACCATTCCATCCGGTATGACCACTTAAGTTGATCTCATACGTTCTGAATTGCCCGTCGCCAATAATCGGGAAGTCGATCTGGCGGTCCGGACCGTCGAGAAAGTCATAATCTTCCGGTTTACGCCAGACCATTCGGGCTATAGTTGCCTTCGTTGTGAAAGCGGCCTGAATGTAAATCTTCTTCAAATCGGTTGGGTTCCAGTAGACGAACGGGCTACATACCCGGAAGTTTGCCTTCGTTGTATCGACGCGCTGCCAGCGTACCGCCAGCTCGTTCTGAATAGGTGATCCCTTATCGTTGACGTTGTAATAAAACCATCCCTGACGATCCTGCGTAAATTTGAAATTAGGGAGCGTGGCCGGACGCGGCTGGCTATACACATACTGCCGAATATCAGCCAGTGAGCCAACGATCAGGGTATACTCGTACTCAAAAACGCCATTATGATCGATCTGGGCAAATCCGTCAGCGTTCATATACGTACTCGTAACGTCGAGTTCGTTACCTGTCTGACCGGACCCGAACGCATTCGTTTTGAATCGGAACTGGTTAGGTTGATGCAGACCCACTCCACGCCCGTTGGCGTTAAGCAGTGCTGTCCAGTTTTCGGTCGTGTAATGACTGATCATCTCCCGTTGCGAAATTTCGGTTACGGCTCCGTTGGTGAACGGCTGATTGCCGGTGTAGGTAACCATGCGGTAGTAGGGCGCGTTGAGATAAACGCAGGGCATCTCCTGAGTCCGGGCGTCATATTGGGTCGTATCGAGACGGTTAGCTGTTGTGCGGCTCCGTACGTGGACCGTATTCCCCTGAAGTTCGATCCAGTGCTCCATCACGCAGTCGGCAGGTTCGTCGAAGAGGGGCCAGATGAGCGGAACCGTTTTGACATACAGCGTATTCTGCCCCTGCTGATAACTGACCACGCGAGCCGGATGGTTATAATAATCACCCGTTTGAACAGGGTTCCAGCCCAGATTTCGCCAGAAATAGACCGGATCTTTGCCATTCACCGAGTAGGGGTAAGGACCCGCATACAGTGATGTTTGTAACTGGCGACCCAGATCATAGTTATTGACCATGTTTTCCGAACTACCCGCTTCGGAGAGGTAGTTGATCGCTCCGCCCATATTCAGGTCGATCGCTACCCGCACTTTGTCGTTGCCGATAAATAGCCGATTCTGGACAACAGGCTGGGTTTGTGGCGGCAGATTTCCCGGATTGGTAGGCGTAGTAGGCGGTGTATACGGAGCCGTAGCCGGATACTCACGGACACAGGTAAAAGCCAGCATACTAACGACGATACACAGCGAGTACAGGTAGAAGCGTGTTCGGTGCATAGATTAAAAAATGATTAAATCAAAAATACGACCCTACCCTGCGTTTTCCAACTATTATTATCCACTGACCAGCTGACGGAGCCGTAAGGGGAACAGCTGTGCTCTGACTGAAATACAAGGGGCGTACCAAGCCGAAATTACTGTTTATGAATTGAGTGAGGTTTATCGCAGTATTAATTATTGCTACTGGTAACTCTTAGAGTTTGAGTCGGTACGTGTCGGTCGATCGCTGACAAAGGCCATTTACGGCTCCTGCTAGCCGTTTTTAACAGGCATCGCACGAAAAACGGCATTGACTTACGAACGGATAATTTTATCTGTTCAGGTTAATTCTAAAATTCTCCTTTTCCATTCCCCCGTAAACCCCTAATTTTGCAGGATTTTTGACTACCCCATACCGGCTTGACTAGCAAAAAGCCGGTGTTCGTCACGAGTCAATCGTTCATCATTCATTCGGGACCGCCCGGCCTGGATTCGCCCGCGCGGTTCATTGTCCCGCTGAAAAATGCCTAAAAACGCTAAAATCCGCTCGGTTCTTATTATCGGTTCTGGTCCTATCGTTATCGGACAGGCTTGTGAGTTTGATTATGCCGGTTCACAGGCGGCCCGCTCCATCCGGGAGGAAGGTATTGAAGTGTCGCTGATCAACTCCAATCCGGCAACGATCATGACCGATCCAATCAACGCCGATCATGTGTATCTGCTGCCATTGGAGAAAAAATCCATTGTTGAAATCCTGAAAAAACATCAGGAAATGGGGCGGCCAATCGACGCGGTCCTGCCGACAATGGGTGGTCAAACGGCACTGAACCTGGCTATCGATTGCGACAAGGCAGGTATCTGGGAAAAATACGGTGTAGAGATCATTGGTGTGGATATCCGCGCGATCGAAACAACCGAAGATCGGGAGAAATTCCGGCTGTTGATGCTGGAACTTGGGGCTGGTGTTTGTAAAGGTCGCACAGCCCGTTCGTTTCTGGAAGGCAAAGAAATTGCTCAGGAAATTGGCTTTCCACTCGTTATTCGCCCATCATTCACGCTTGGCGGTACGGGGGGCGGCTTTGTCAACACTCCCGAAGAATTCGATAAAGCCCTGACGAATGGCCTGCACGCGTCGCCGGTACATGAGGTCCTTGTCGAGCAGAGCGTAATGGGCTGGAAAGAGTATGAACTGGAGTTGCTGCGTGATAACAACGGCAATTTCATCATCATCTGCTCCATTGAGAACTTCGACCCAATGGGTATTCATACCGGCGACTCTATTACGGTAGCTCCGGCCATGACCCTGCCCGATACGTTGTATCAGAAAATGCGGGATCTGTCCATTCGGGTTATGAGTGGCATCGGGCAGTTTGCGGGCGGTTGCAACATTCAGTTCTCCATCAATCCACAAACCGACGATATTATCGTCATCGAAGTAAACCCACGCGTAAGCCGGTCGTCGGCGCTGGCCTCAAAAGCAACGGGCTATCCCATTGCCAAGATTGCCGCTAAAATGGCCGTTGGGTATAATCTCGATGAGCTGATCAATCCGATTACGGGTACGACTTCGGCGTTTTTCGAACCGGCTATCGATTACGTCATCGTAAAAGTGCCACGCTGGAACTTCGACAAATTTCCGGGTGCTGACCGGTCACTGGGCTTACAAATGAAGTCGGTGGGCGAAGCGATGGGTATTGGCCGGAATTTCCAAGAAGCCTTGCAAAAAGCCTGTCAATCGCTCGAGATTCGCCGGAATGGTCTCGGCGCCGATGGTCGCGAACTGACCGACCGTGATGCGTTGCGGCAGAGTCTGGCGCATCCGAGCTGGAACCGACTGTTTCATATCTACGATGCGTTCAAAGCCGGTATGTCGTTCCGTACGATTCAGCAGTTGACTAAAATCGATCCCTGGTTCCTGCATCAGATCGAGGAACTGATCGAACTGGAACGTGAGATCGAACAATATGATCTGGACGATTTACCCCCCGAATTGCTGCGCACGGCAAAACAAAAAGGGTACGCGGATCGGCAGCTTGCCCACTTGTTGCAGGTCAGAGAGAGCAAGATTTATCAGTACCGGCAGAAGCATAATATCCGACGGGTGTTCAAATGCGTAGATACCTGTGCCGCGGAGTTTGAGGCAAAAACGCCGTACTATTATTCGACGTTCAACAACCAGTTGCCCATCACCACCGACCGGCCGGAACCTGTTTCTGATCTGCCTGGTAACGAGTCGATTCGGAGCGACCGGAAAAAGATCGTTGTGCTAGGATCGGGACCAAACCGCATCGGGCAGGGTATCGAGTTCGATTACTCCTGCGTACATGGCGTGTTGGCCGCGAAGGAAGCGGGTTATGAGACGATCATGATCAACTGTAATCCGGAAACGGTCTCTACCGATCCTGACATTGCCGATAAACTGTATTTCGAGCCAGTCTTCTGGGAGCACGTACACGCCATCATCATGCACGAACAGCCCGAAGGCGTCATTGTGCAACTGGGTGGACAGACGGCGCTTAAGATGGCGGAGAAGCTTACCCGCTACGGGATCAAAATTATTGGTACAAGCTGGGAAGCGCTCGATCTGGCCGAAGACCGGGGTCATTTCTCCGACATGCTTCGTCAACTCGACATTCCGTATCCTAAATTTGGCACCATTCGCGAGTCGGAAGGAGCAATCGAACTATCGCGGGAGTTGGGCTTCCCACTTCTGGTACGACCAAGTTACGTGCTCGGCGGTCAGAACATGAAGATAGTTATCAACGAGAATGAACTGGAGCAGCACGTGATGAAGATCCTGAAGGATATTCCCGATAACAACATCCTGCTCGACCACTTTCTTGAAAACGCCATTGAAGCCGAAGCCGACGCGATCTGCGATGGCGAAGACGTCTACATCATCGGCATCATGGAACACATTGAACCGGCGGGGATTCACTCCGGCGACTCGTATGCGGTGTTACCCACGTTCGATCTGAGTGAAAATGTGCTCCGGCAGATTGAAGAGCATACCAAAAAGATTGCCGTCGCGCTGAAAACCGTCGGGCTGATCAATATTCAGTTTGCGATCAAGGACGAGATCGTCTATATCATTGAAGCCAATCCACGTGCCAGCCGGACGGTGCCGTTCATCTGTAAGGCCTATCAGGAGCCGTATGTCAACTACGCGACGAAGGTGATGCTGGGCGATAAGAAGGTGAAAGATTTTGACTTTAAGCCGGTGAAGAAAGGATACGCGATCAAGATTCCAGTGTTCTCGTTCAGCAAATTCCCGAACGTCAACAAAGAACTCGGTCCCGAAATGAAATCGACGGGTGAAGGAATTTACTTCATCGACGATCTGAGCGACGACTTCTTCCAGAAAGTATACGCCGAACGGAATCTCTACCTGAGCCGGTAGGAACCGAAATTAGTAATCAAAACGCAACAGCCCGGCCTACTCTAAGCAGGCCGGGCTGTTGCGTTACCGGGTGGAAAATATAGTTTATTAGAAACCCAGGCCGACAGCAAATCCGCGGATGGAAGGATTGCCACTCAATGTAGCACCCGCTGTAGCCGCTCCCGTCGTTAAGTTGATCGTGTATACTTTAGATGATCCACCCGAACGAAGCAGGGCATAACCTGTGTTCGACGTACCGCCGATGTCGAAGCCATTGCCGCCTTCGATCTCGACGCCTAATGGGCCAACAGGGACCAGCGTACCGTCGTTTGGCGGAGCCTGCCGCACTAGCAACGCACTACCCGTACGAGTGTCGATATCGAAGAGCGTCGTAGCGGTCGAACCCGCGAAGTTGTTTGTGTACGCTGCGCCCGTTACGTTCGGTGAGCCCTGACCAGAAGCGAACGCCAAGGTGCCATCTACTGCGGCTACTGTTCCATTATCCGGATTGAGTCGCAGATCCTGCCCGTTGAAACCAACTAGCCGAATGCGGTCAACCGTTGGGTTGAAGTCAAAGCCAAAATCACCGCCCCCGCTTGGTATCGATGGAGAAAACGAGCCTGAACCAATCGCCGTTGCCGCTCCGTTCGATGTGTTGATCGTGTAAAGCCGGCTCGTGCTGCCCAGCGCATAAAGCTGACCATTGGCAGGACGAAAATCAATACCATACACGGTTTCACCACCTTGTAGGCCCGTTATGGACTTAGTAACCGACGATCCGGTCATTGGGTTGAAAATATGCAGCATATTGGCACCATCAACGGCGTAGGCAACGGGTTCGGTTTGAATGGCTAAGCCAACGATGCTCGTCGAACCAGGCAAATCACCCAGCCGCTCAGCACGACCGCTTGTCAGATTGATCTCATAAAGACCTTGTGTAATACCGTTGATCAACGTCGCAATCGCATTACCGTCCGGTGCAATGTCAAAACTGCCCCGACCAGCAATATCAATACCCAATGAACCGACTTCAACCAGTGTACCATTGTTGGGCGGATCCTGACGATACAGTTTGTCGGTGATAGGGTCGATGTCATATAGCGTCGTCGTTGTAACACCCGCCCGGCTGTTCGTGTAAGCAACTGCCGAAACGGCTGCGTTCGCAACCCCGTTGATTGGACCGTCAACAATCATCACGGCTCCCGTTTCCGGGTTCAGCCGCAAATTCTGTCCTTTGTTGGTAACAAGCCGGATGCGATCAACCGTTGGGTTGAAATCGAAACCAACCACGTCGCCGTTGATGCTCGGTGTAAACGGCCCCGATCCCAGTGGGGTAGCAACGCCGTTGGCAAGGTTGATCATGTAAACCCGGCTGCCGTTACTTACGCCGTACAACTGACCTGTAGCGGGCCGGAAATCGATGCTTACCAGCCGTTCGTTGTTCTGAACGCCGGTGATGCTGATCGTTCCCTGGTTTACCCCTGGGTTTTGCGTGTTTATCTTCAGCAACTGGTTGTTATCGGTCAGCGCATAAAACATAAAGTCGGCTGACAAACGGGCATTGGCGGTGCCGTAATTACTTTGCGGGTCTAACGGCTGAACATCCCGACAGGCGTTGAGCGACAGCAACAATCCGAAAGAGAGCAGACCAGCTAGGGAGCGGAGAGGTTTGTTGTAGGACATAATTGGTTGGGAAAAAGATTTCATAAGCGTGTATAATAACTGAATGCCTATACGGACATTAACTCGGAACGGATTGGGTTGTATTAAAAAAAGATTAAAATTATATTTTGTGGTAGGTACGGCTTTCGTAAAAACTGGCGTTTGTAAGCATTTGATTCATAAGTGTTTTCTTAGAACTGGTTGCCCTTGGCTCGTGATTATTGATGTCAAAACGAGTCTGAAAAGTCAAGAAATCAACGTTTGGTTTTAATTTCTTTTAATCCGTCTGATGAGGCTGGTCTAAAGAATCACCACATGCTGACTCGTCCTGAAATCAACCTTTGATCGCACAAAAAAGCCCTGTCGGTCATCCGACAGGGCTTTTTTGTGCCAATACCTTCCTAGAAAACTATTTCCGGTAACGGCTGCGATATTCAGGGCCAACACCAAAGCCATAGCCTAGCGTTATAGTAGCGCCTGAGTTATAAACATTCTGAGCGCCAGTTCCACCCCGTATAGGCTGCTTGGTTATATCGGTCAGTCCAAATGTGTAACGAGCATCGATCAGGAAACGCTGCCGCTGACCAAATCCTGGAAAATTTAACTGGAAGCCAGCGAACAAGCCAAGATCAGCATTCTTGAACGCCTGGGAATTGTCTACATCGGGTTGAGCCACGCCGTTCGTCTTCTGCTTAACGACTTGGGCGCTCAGGGGTATAAACAGCGAAGGGCCAAAGAAAATGTTAGGTCTGAAGTTGCCATCAAGCGTCAGGAAGTAACGTAACGCAATCGGAATCTCCAGATAGTTTATCCGATGTTTAAATTCTTCGGGTACACCGTTTGTGTTGCCTTCAAACTTACCACCGCGTTGAGAATACAACACGTCAGCGGAGATGCCGAAGTGATTGAGGGAGCTGTACATCAGAAAAGCGCCGGCAGTCAGACCCGGAGTCAACTTGAAATTTTGTACATCGCCCCGCAATGTGGACATATTCAAGCCAATACGGGGGCCTGCGCTAAAGCGTTGCTGTGCATAAGTAGTTGATAGGCAACTTAATAGGGCTACGCATAGAATGGTGAGAAAACGTAGCGAAATTGAGCGAAACATAGAATGTAGAATTGTTTGTTATGCCCGGTTAACGCTCGTTCTTTCGAAAATGTTTTACTCTATCAAGTGAGTTCTTATATCCCGGCTCTGGAACGGGTAATTTATAAAGATTCGTAGTAAGTAATCACCTGCTGGATGATGGCAGCCAAGGCATCGGAAGACACTCGTTTCGCCACGAGTCAGAAACCCACTCAGGCGGTTCTCATAGAGAACGTAAACGCTACGTTCGTCGGGTTTATGCGCTTGATTTGCTGCGTCGTTTTAGGCGTATCGACGGGTTTCGGTTTGGCAGGTTGTTTCGGGAAGAAGAATATAAAATAGATCGCCATAGCCAGCATGAAGAGAATGGCAGCGGTCGTTGTGGCAATCCAGAGAGGCCACAGCCTTTTTTTTGTGGCCGTGGTATGAATGCGCTCCTGTAACGCCCCCCGCAGACTGGCCAGCTGTTCGGCGGTAGGCTTGGCGGTTTGCTGCATCGCTTCAAGTCCGGCCAGTGCGTCGGCATAAAAAGGATCTTCCAGCAGCAACCGCTCGACCCGGTGCTGCGCCGGACCAGTCAGTCTTCCGGCCTGGTAGGCTCGCAAATCGTCAAAAGTCAATTGGTCATTCATAGTAGTAATACAAACGGGCCATCGAAGTTATTTGCTCATGCAAAGTTTCAGCATTCGTCGCCCGTTTTGCAAATAACTTTTTACTTGTTTAAGCTCGAAACCGGTCAGGTCCGCAACTTCCGTGTAACTTTTTTGATCAAGGTAGAATAGTGTCAGACACATGCGTTGTTCACTGGGCAGCGTTTGCAGACAGGCTTCCATCCGCGTCAGATCTTCTTCGAGATCAAGCGTTCGATCGTCTGATTCGTCAGCGATCAGGGTCGTAACCGGATTCTCTTCGGTTTCGCTCTCACCTGTCAATCCTGATAATTGAACGGCCCTGGGATGCGTCTGACTTTTACGCAACTGCATCAGGCAGTAATTGCGGGCAACGCTGTGAAGCCAGGACTGAAACTGTTGAACATCGTGTTTGCGAAGATCAGTAATCAACTGCTCAAACAGGTGCATCACAGCATCTTTGGCTTCGTCTTCGTCGCGCAGGTAGTTGTAGCAAACGGCGTAGACCAACTCCATGTGTTGCTCATAGAGTTCGCCCAACACGGCCAGATCGCCCGTGGCACGGTATGCCGAGATGTACTCCGCATCGGTGGTGGGTCTGGATTTACGGAACCGTTTCAGAAACATACGCTGCCTGCCTGCTTATCCTATAGATGTACGAAGTCATATAATTCCATAACTAACCCGGATCTAATTCGAAAACCGATCAGATAGAGCCTATGAACAACAGCTCTGGCAAATTAGCTCGATAACCGATTCGCTTGATAACCTTCTTTGGGCGGTATTCGTTGAGTATACACACAAATACTCACTGTCATGAAACGCATCGTATTTAGTACCACTGTTCTATGGGTCGGCTTACTGGTCAGTGCTTCTGCCCAAAGCAACCAGGCCCCGACTATGCAGCAAACAACGTCGACGGAAGACAATCGGCGGGCTAACCTACCTAAACCCATGCTGAAAAAAATGAGCGGGCAGGAGCAGAGAAAACTGGAGAAAGGTATGGACACGACCTTGCCCAAAAATCGGCCTAATCCGAATCGGAAACAACGTCGGTTACGGCCTGATTCGCTCCGACGGGGAGGGGCCACGCGGGTCGATACAATTTGATAAGGAACAGACAGTTTCCATCTGCCTGAACCCAACCGATAATTCATAATCGGATTCGAACAAATGAGTAGCTCACAGAGTCTTATTCTAGCTAAAACAAAACAACGTTATGATTAAATTTATGATCGGTGCTTTGCTGATAACGACCACTACGCTGGCCCAGACTGCACCTCAGGCCGCCCAAACGGGTGCGGCCAAACCAGCCTCCGGCCTGACGACAAAGTCAAACGCAAAGGCGACACAGGCCGCATCGGCCTCAGCCTCGAAAGGTACATCGACTTCAGCTACCGCCCGACGCTCTACCAAACCTATACCGAAGCCGTCGCAGAGCGATAATCTGGAGAGCAAAGACAACGCCATTCCCAGTTACAAAAAGGAGAAGGATGCTGGTATCCACAAAACACAGCCAAAATATACGCCACGGCGAACATCGTCAGGTGCCCGACCCGATACAATGAACCAACGGAAACAGTAAAACGATATGTCGGCCGTATGGCCCACCGGCTATACGGCCGACGTATCGTTTATTTCGACTTTTCTTTCTCCCGTTTGCGGGCTTCCCGCTTTTCTTTGCGCTCAGCCTTCCTTTCCGCGCGTTTTTCTTTCCGTTCGGCCTTGCGCTCCGCCCGTTTCGCTTTGTAATCTTCCTTTATGCTCTTGAGCGCGTCCTGCAACGTAATGTTATTGTCGAACTCGCCTTTGAAGGCTTCTATGTATGCATTGCGTAACACACCAAACAGCGTTGGCCAAATGGCTGTCTGTACATCGTCAATCGTCCCATTGAGCGGAATTCGGGTAGCAACCTGGTCGTGCTTCTGATTCTTGAATACAGCCGTTCCGGCCTGCGCAATCAGTTCCGTGAAAAACTTCCCTACCGATCGCCCTTCGTGCTCGTTAAGCTTGAAGATCTTCATGTTTTTGGTCAGCGGCTTGAGGTAGCCATTGAGCTTACTGTTAAGCATGGCCATCTCACTGTAAACGCTCACGGTGCCTCGCTCGAAGTCGAGGTTAGCATACTCTTTGGCCAGTGGATTGAGCTTTAGCAGTTGTAAATCGCTGAACCGGAGATTGTAGTCAAAGTCGGGGACAACTTTCAGCAGATTCATGTTGGCGCTGAAGGTCATTGTACCGCCGTAGCCGGGTACGTTGCCGGTGGCCGTCACGGGCGACGGAAGCTGATTTGCCTTGTCCTCTACGTTCCGAATGTTTCGAACTTCGCCCTGAAACTGTTTGAGTGCAAGATCGGCGCGGGGCTGCGTAACGAGACTGGTTAGATTGATGGTGCCGTTGATGATGGCGAACCGGTTAATGTTGATCGGCAGCAGTTTTTTAAGGTAGGCTGTCCAGTCAACCTCGACCCCGGTCTGGCTGCTGGCTTCACTGTCAGCGAAAGCAAAGTTCAGTTCAGGTTCGTAACACTCTACTTCACTGACGAGCTTACCCTTGAACAGCGACTTCCATTCAATGGACAGGTCCGTTTTGGGAATGAACAGAAACGGTTCTTTGATCTTGCCATTGATCTTGCGAACCCGCAACTCATCGATCTGATAAGCACCCCGAATAAGCTGAATGTCAATATCTTCGACGTGTCCCGTGTAGCCGTCCATGTCGGCCAGGGTCTTGTTAACGTACCGCAGCACAAAATAAGGCAGCAGCAATCGAGCGATAATCACCAGAACGACGAAGGCGATTAGAATCTTGGTTGTGCGGTTCAAAACGGGTGTAGTTGGTGTAACGTCTTGATAAACCTGCGATTGGGGCAATTAGTTAAGGATGCGAATAGAGTAACGGATACTGATTAGCCAACGGGGTACTTGATTGACAGGGTGATCGTCGAGGTATTTTGCTACCGTCATACAACCACTACCTGTCCAATTAGATACCCCGTTCGCTGTTTTCAGTTCTTCGTTATACTAGTTATTCGGAGAGAATTTTCGACCATTCAGTGTCGTGTACTTGAAGTCGGTCGATCCGTTGAAACGGGCGTCGTCGAAGTTAGTGTTACGGGGCAGTTTCGTGTATTTGAAGTCGGCAGTGCTGGTGAACCGAGCTCGTTTGAAATCAGCACTTTCATCGAACTTCGTGTACTTGAAATCGGCGTACCGCTCGAAAGTTACTTGCTGAAAAGCCGACGATTCATTGAACGCAGCATATTTGAAGTCAGCATAATCACCAAACGTTGAGCCGCTGAAATCAGCTACACTGTTGAATTTAGCGTATTTGAACAGGGCTATCTCCCGGAAGGTGTTGTCCGTAAAAATGGCACGTTGCTGAAAATGAGAATACTTGAAGGTCGCATCATCGGTAAAAGTGCAGCTCTCAATTGTTATCGCTTCGGTGAAGTCGGTGTTGTAAACTGTGTTAGTTACGTTCAGGATTTTTCTGTCCTGATCGTCCGTATGATAAGCCAGGAATTTCCCTTTGAACGTACAATTCTTGAAGGTAATCGGTGCTTCGACAACGCTCAGGTATTCCCGCGATTCACCTCTCCAGCTACCCTCGCGTACTTCTCTCCGATTGGCCAGATTCGTCAGATCGAGATCGCCGGTAATGGTTACGTTCTGGTATGAAACGGCTTCTTTACGGTTGATTTTGGCAAGGATAGTCTTGGCATCGACGGTCGATTGAGCCAACGCAGGAACCAGTGCAACGAGGGCGAGCAGGAGTGAGGTAAGTAGTGTTTTCATAATCCGGATGCTTTGCTTGTTTAAGCAAAGATGCAACGGGTTGACGAAAGGTTGCATCAGCCGGTAAACTACGTCGCACTGAGCAAGATTAGTAACGCGATGGTTGCAAAAGCAAAAACCGGCAACTTCGTTCGAGGCTGACGGTTTTTGGGTATTAGTCTACGGTTTTCCGCCGTAATCGGTAGCCTAATCAAGCCACATAACGCGCTCGTAAGCAATTTCGTAATCCATTTCTTCGAGCGGAGTCAGGCCAGCGTAATGGCCCGTTTCGTCGGTCTGAACGGCGTTCCAGCAACCCGATGCATCGCGCAGCAGGAGCCGATAGCCATAGAGCGGATGCAGCGTGTCACCATCGATGCGGTGGTCCCAGCCGGTTTGCAACTCGATCGCAAACGCAATTCGGTCCATAACGTCGCTCATCTGACCCGCCAGGCTGTCTGTACTATCCAGTTCTTCGATCCACAGCACTAATCCATCGGTGCCCCAGTCGAAATTGAGCGGGGTAGGGGTCAGCGTGATAATGGAAGCGTTCATAAGGGTTTGTGGTTTGTGATCTGTTGTTTCTGCGTTTATCCCTTAACGAATCAGCAACGGATAGGCGCAAAAACGACAAATGAATTAGGCAGTCATACTCCAGGCCGGGCTGGAAATCACCGTTCGTTCCTGTTCTTCCTGCCACTTACGAAGCCAGAAGCGGTATTTTTTTCGACCATAGTCGATAAAGCCGGGAATTGACGTGGCATCGACGGCAAAGAGCCGGTGCGGACGCTGCTTCATAACGCCGATGAACACGAACCGGAACTGACGGGTCGATTCCCACTCGGCCAGTCCGCCATCGCGGGCGTCGGCATTACGCAGGCTATCGATGTAAAACGCAGCCTGACGGTCGTAGTCATAGGTGTAGCACGATTCCAGAAACTGAGCCTGTGTGCGGGCTGACGTCGTTTTTACGTCGATAATCAGCGCATTTCGGCGTTTGGGACTGGTATATACCATGTCCAGCCGTGCTTTGCAGGCAATCCCGGTCGTTGGTTCCGTGAAAAGGACCACACGCTCCCGTTCCGACAGGCGTAGGTAGCGCCGGCAGAACGTATCCTGTTTGATCGTCCGCATCAGCGCCGTCAACTGCTCGGTTTGAGCGGGGGCCAACAGATCGTGACCGGATTGCTGCGATGGGCCGACCATATCCGGCAGAAACTGCTCAAAAACAGTACCGATCGTTTCGGGTTCGAGCAGGTGCTGGTGAAAGGCCCGGCCAAACACTTTCGTCTTTTCGGGAATAAAGCGCGCTGACGGAACCGACCAGTACCCCAGCTGTTCTTCTTTTAAGCGCGTCAAATCTGAGTTCGACACGCGGGGCAGTGCGCGGTAATCATCGCCGGGACGAAGCATCGGCTGCGGTAGGGAGATCAACGGTTGAGAAATCATGTAGACTGGTTGATGGGTGTCAATGAGTGTACAGGTAACGCTGGCAAAGGGGGGCTCCCCATCGGCCAGCGTTACTCAGTCGCTTAGCTGCGGCTTAAACCTGTCCAGCCGATAATAGCGGAACGTCGTCGGCTTCTTCGGCAAGATTGGCGAACGGATTGTAGTAGTTCATGGCCGTCTTAATATTGGCAATGTCAGTGAGCGTTTCCTGGCGGAAAATCTTTTGGTTCTGAGCAAATTGCTTCAACTCGGCTGTTTTCTCGACATCGCCCATCTTGTACGAGAAGGTAGAAATGTAGTAGACGCCTTTGGGCTGAATCTTGTTGTTTTCCTTCTTCTCGGCAACGGCTGTGATGACCACATCGGCCAGCGTCAGGTCGTCGTAATAGAGTGGTTCGATGAGCCGGAAAATATTATCGACCGAATACCCGTGGAAAAGAATAGCCGATACACAGTTTTTGTCGTCGATGAAAAAGAGTTCAGCCCAGTTTTTGGTGCCCATGTTCAGGATATTGTCGGTAAATATCCGCCAGGCTACGGGTTGAAACGTGAGCGTGCGCCCTATCTTTTCCGCGCCGTTAATGTTGAACACACCCTCTTTCGCGTCGAATCGGTACTGGCGTGGATGCCCTTCCAGATACTTATACCGCCGGGTGGTTCCACTAGTCACGACATCATTTGCAAGATCTTCCATCTTTTGATGCGGTTTCAGGGCACCATCGCTTTGATTTGTCTCGATTTGGCTTTTGTTTTGTGTGTTCATTAGTATTTGTTGTTTACTGTTCAAGCAGGGGGCCCATTTTGCGGTCCCTTTTGCCTTTTTAAGGAGGTCGTTTACTGACTTAAAGTTACACAGTTTTGCGTAAAAAGCAAACCCGTTCGGCAAGTATTTTAGATGAAATATAGTTACCCGAATTAAGCCATTCAGGGCGGTTTTTAGCTCCATTCAGACGTGTATTTACACGTCTGCCGTTTCGATTGGTTTTTACATAGCTTTGTGTAAAGTCTGCCCTTATCTATGACGATTCATCTCCGTTTACAGCAACTGATCGATGCGCTGGACATCAGCGTTCTTGAGTTTGCCCGGCAGTTGGGTGAGCATCGGGGCGAAAAAGTTTATCATATTTTACACGGTCGGCTGAAACCACGGTACGATACGCTCGAAAAAATTCTGGTAGCCTATCCAAATGTCAATGGCGACTGGTTGCTACGGGGCGACGGGATGATGTTCAAGACCATGAATTCACCGTCGGCGGCCATTACAACTGAGGAGCGCCTGCGGAATGTCGAGTTTTTGCTTTTTCAACTCAATGAACGCATGGCGCTGTTGCAACAAACGAATGATCAGCTCATGGCCGAAGTTATGGCGTTGAAAAAAGGATGAGCGCCGAATGATTAATCAGACCGTGAGTCATTCCATGTTTTTTGCGCATGCTTTGGCTGCGCTACGGCAAACAACGTACGGCTCTTTTGGGTTATAAGTTGAAAAAACACGTAACCTTATGGCAACGACATCACCATTCGATCCAGATAAAGTTGATCCTGAGTTCTATTCGGGTGACCCTAACCAGCACGGCGACTCTGATTACGGTCGCGAATCGGAAGGCGTTGGCACCAATGCTTATAAAGATTCGACATCAGGCATGGATATGGATTCAGAAAACATGCAGGATACGCACGACACTCGTGAAGCCAACCACGGTGTAGGTCGTGTAGGTGAACCGAAAGGTGTAAGTTTTGGCACCGACCAGGGCTGGGACGTTGAACCTGACTCAGTCAATGACTCGGGCCAGCCCAAAGGCAAAATGATGAGCGACGAAGCGGCTAAAAAATTGAGCGAGGTCGCTGAAAACCCATCCGATGACGCGCTGTTTCACCGGTCCGATGCCACCTATCTCGAAGATGGTGACAACCCAAATGAAGGCTATGATCCGCATAACGTTGGTTATGACGGAAAAGATAAAGAAACGTCGCAGTAAAGCGCGCCATACGAGTAATTTGCTAAAAGAGCGACCGGTGAGTAACCGGTCGCTCTTTTTATTGGTAGCCACATAGGGTAGTGTACTGATAGGAACTGGATTCTTTTGTAAACTTGCTCTTTATTTAGTCGAGTCCATAAGGTTCGGGGAATTGCCGCAGCAACCAAGTAGGGAAGGAACACCTGTCAATTGATGCGTGTTTTTTTGCTGGTAGACCTGCCCGCTGGACATACTATCAATCATTCAGTCGTCGGACAGCTCGTCCGCCCCATAGTCTTGCTTATCGAAACCCGTGCCTACGCCCGGGCGGGCCTTCTTGGCAACCCGTCTGATGGCTTTTTTGGTAAAACGATCGCCATTACCGTCCGTAACTTTGGCGCGTCGGTAACGCTCTACCCATCGCCGGAACTGAACATCGAACCACAAGCTCAGGATACGAACGTATTCCGGAGTCTGCACCATCTGCGTGACGCTGTCAGTACGCTGGGCTATCACGGCGGTGTGCCCCTGTTGAAAGCGGCCATCAAAAAATTCGCGGAATACTGCGAAAACGAGCATATCCGGTTACCCAACCAGAATTTTTCGATTCGCTACAACACCTCTATTCCCCGGCAGGTGGGCCTTTCCGGGTCCAGCGCCATCATCGTGGCTACCTTTCGGGCGTTGATGCAATTCTACAACGTGGAGATTCCGTTGCCGATTCTCCCGAATCTGGTTCTTGCCACCGAGGCCGACGAGTTGGGCATCACGGCGGGTTTACAGGACCGGGTCATCCAGTGCTACGAAGGCTGTGTGTACATGGATTTTGATCGGGAAACGATGGAGCGCCAGGGGTATGGTCAGTACGAACCGATCGATCCGCGCCAGCTGCCCAAGTTGTACATTGCCTACAATACCGACCTCGGCAAGCAGTCGGGGCGGGTGCATAACGATGTTCGGTCGCGGTGGTTGAAGGGCGAACCGCTCGTGCTGGAAACGATGCGTTCGATTGCCGATGTAGCCCGCCAGGGCCGGGAAGCGCTCGCTCAACACGATACAAATGCCCTGAGTGAACTGGTAAACCGCAACTTCGATCTACGCACGCAGATTTATGCCATCAGCGACAGCAACCGAAGCCTGATCGAGACGGCGCGTGCCTGTGGTGCTTCGGCGTCATTTACGGGTTCTGGCGGTTCCATTATCGGTCTTTACCGCGACGACGCCATGCTCAATCGACTCTTCGTCGAACTCCGGAAAGTAAATGCCCGCGTTATAAAACCTTATGTCGTTTAACCGCTAAATGTAGTAGAGACCGGTCCGCCGGTGCGGCGATCCCTTGCGTCTTTCTACCCGGATGGTAATCCACTACCTACAGGAGATGCAACGGATTGCGTCTTGACAAAACTAAACATGATAAAAAAAGCTGTTATTCCCGCTGCCGGACTTGGAACCCGGTTTCTGCCTGCTACCAAGGCTCAGCCTAAAGAAATGCTGCCGATCATTGACCGGCCTACCATTCAATACGTCGTGCAGGAAGCCGTCGATTCGGGTATTGAAGACATTCTGATTATTACCGGAAAGGGCAAACGCGCCATCGAAGACCATTTCGACCGCAATTTTGAACTCGAAACCCGACTTGAAGAGAAAGAAGATCAGTTACTGCTGGATGAGATGCGCCGGTTGTCGGACATGGCTAATCTGCACTACGTTCGCCAGCGCGAACTGAACGGACTGGGTGATGCGATCCGGTACGCCAAGCACCACGTTGGGAATGAGCCGTTTGCGGTCCTACTGGGCGATACTATCATGGATTCGGTGATTCCGGTTACCCAGCAACTGATCGACACCTACGCGCAATACGGCGGTTCGGTCATTGCCGTTGAGGAAGTGCCGCACGATAAAGTGAACCGCTACGGCATTGTGGGTGGTAAATCCTTGAACGACCGGATTCTGGAACTGACCACCCTCGTCGAAAAACCATCGATCAGCGAAGCCCCTTCTAATCTGGCCATTGCTGGACGCTACGTGCTGACGCCGGAGATTTTCACGATGTTGGAACAGACCCCGGTTGGTAAAAACAACGAAATTCAGTTGACCGATGCGCTGCTGTTGCTGCTCAAACGCGAGAATCTGTACGCGCACCGCATCGAAGGAAAACGTCACGATATCGGCAATAAGCTTGATTTTTTGAAAACAACGGTCGAATTTGCGCTCAAACGCCCTGAGTTCGCCGATAAGTTTCGGGTATTCCTGAAAGAGATTATTGGGAACGATTGAGGTATTTTTCCGGGGCACCCGCCTTTATGTACAAGTGAATCACAACGGATTGATATCAAGTGCTCGTTCGTCGTGTGTTTCAATAAAATTCTAACAACCCGTCTATTATGAACTACCTGCGCTTATCAGTTGCCAGTCTGCTGGCCCTCGCGCTAACGGTTAACGCGCAAGCGGATAATCTTCCGAAAAAAGGCAAATGGGAAACGCTGTTCGATGGTAAGGACCTGAAGGGATGGCATACGTATCTTAAAGCAGGTCAGCCCGTTGGCGACAAATGGGTCATTGATGATAATGCCATTCACCTCAAAGAAGGGGGCGCGGGCGATCTCGTCACCGATAAGGAATACGGTGATTTTGAGCTGGAGCTGGAGTGGAAAATCGCCGAAGGAGGAAACAGCGGTGTCATCTTCCACGTACACGAAGATCCGCAGTACAAGGCTACTTACCAGACCGGCCCCGAAATGCAGGTCCTCGACAACGAACGTCATCCGGACGCGAAAAAAGGACGCGATGGCAACCGAACAGCGGGTTCACTTTACGATATTCAAAAGCCGGTTACGCCCAATGCGGCTAAACCCGCTGGCGAATGGAATAAGGCCCGTCTGGTCATCCATGATGGAAAAGCGGAACAGTACCTGAACGGCAAGAAGACCGCCGAGTACCCTACCAGCGGCCCGGAATGGGATAAAATGGTGTCGGAGAGTAAGTTTAAAGGGTGGGAAGGCTTTGGCAAATACGCTACCGGCCATATCGCCCTGCAAGACCACGGCAACAAAGTCTGGTATCGTAACATCCGGATTCGCGAATTGTAGTTGAGGTAATGTAGAGACGCAATACCTGGCGTCTTCTGTGCGTCAGCAATTACTGACGCCAGCAATGAAACCATCCGGTTATGAGACGCAAGGTATTGCGTCTCTACCAATCCTAAACCACTATGACCACCCGCCGAACGGCCCTGAAAACTTTGACTGGTAGCGCACTTACGCTGTCACTCACCGATTCCTTAGCAAGCTCCATGAACCAATCTGACGCTGCGGCTCCCCAACTGAAAGGCCGTATCAACCACTCGGTTTGCCGGTGGTGTTATGGTAAAATTCCGCTGGACGATCTTTGCAAAGCCGCCAAAGAAATGGGTATTAAATCCATTGATCTGACGGGACCGGAGGAATGGCCTGTCCTCAAAAAATACGGCCTGACCTCGGCGTTGCCGCAGGGTGCGGGCAAAGGCATCGTTGATGGATTCAACAATCCGAAATTTCACGATGAGCTGGTTGCCAGTTACGAAGCTATTTTCCCTAAGCTGAAAGAAGCCGGATTAAGCACGGTGATCTGTTTTTCGGGCAACCGGAAGGGGATGAGCAACGAAGAAGGGCTCGACAATTGCGCGGTGGGGCTGAAACGCCTGATGCCAAGTGCCGAGAAGTACGGTATCACGATGATCATGGAACTGCTCAATAGCAAAGTTGATCACAAAGATTACATGTGCGATCATACGGCCTGGGGGGTAGAACTCTGCAAGCGCGTTGGTTCGGAAAATTTCAAATTGCTGTACGATATCTACCACATGCAGATCATGGAAGGCGACATCATCCGCACGATTCGCGACAGCAGCAAATACATTGGCCATTACCACACGGGTGGCAATCCGGGCCGGAACGAGATCGACGAAACGCAGGAGCTGTATTATCCGGCCATCATGAAAGCGATTGTTGATACCGGCTTCAAAGGATATGTCGCGCAGGAGTTCATTCCGAAACGGGATCCCTTGAAGAGCCTGAAAGAAGCAGTATTAATCTGCGACGTGTAGCGTAAAGTACCGCAAATGGGTAATCGGCTAAACAGCGAACTGGCGTACCGGATCAGGAACCAATTCACTGTTTAGCCGATTACCCATTTACGTAACCACCCAATTCTCGATTTGGAACCTGTTGATAGCCATCTATTTTTGATTGTCGGAGCGGCTTTGTTTGCCATTGGTCTGGCTGTTGTTCTGCTCAAGCGGCATGCGATTGTCGTGCTGATGGGTATTGAACTGATGCTTAACGCGGTCAATATCAACTTAGTCGCGTTCAGTCAGTATGACCCTGACCGGGTGCAGGGGCAGATGCTGGGCTTATTCGTGATGGTGGTGGCCGCTGCTGAATCAGCGGTTGCGCTGGCCATCGTGTTGCAGGTTTACCGCCATTTCCGAACGGCTCAACTCGATGAGTTGAATGAAATGAACCAGTAAAGCGTTGGGGAAAAGACACTGACCGCTGCGTCTACTGCATTCAGTTCATTTCTGAGCCCGGATTAGATCCAACCTGCTACCTTGTATGAATCCCCAATTCGAACCCATTATCGACGGTATCCTGGAACACGGGTATGGCATTGTCGATGATTTTTTAACCGCGACCGACGTATCCGCTCTGGCACAACGACTTCGTCAGCGTCGGCAGGCGGGTGAATTCAAAGCGGCTGGTATTGGCAATCAGCAGGTGCTGGTCGAAAATAAGATACGGGGTGATGAGATCCTGTGGATCGATGAGGCCACGGCTACGCCTGAAGAAACCGTATTTCTCCGGCGTATTGGCGAGTTCGTTGACTACGTGAATCAAACCTGCTACCTTGGGCTGCGCGACTACGAGTTTCATTACGCATTGTACCCGCCCGGTACGTTCTACAAGCGTCACCTCGACCAGTTTCGGAGCGATTCACGCCGAAAACTTTCCGTCATCTGTTACCTGAATACGGATTGGCAGGAAACTGACGGTGGGCAACTGGCTTTGTTTCTGCCAGACTCTGATAAGGCTGCCGGTTCAGAACGGGAACTAACCATTCAACCCATCGGTGGTCGGCTGGTCTGTTTCGAAAGCGGTCGCCTTGAACACGAAGTGCGCCCTGCAAGCCGAGATCGATTGAGCGTAACGGGTTGGCTAAAAACGGGTTGATACGTTCCGATTTTCACAAGAACGATGCTTATCAACGAAAGGATTAGCTCGTGACTATCTTGTCAATCGTGTCGAATTAGCATTCCCACCGTTACCGAAGCAGGGCAATACGTAGGCAAGTGAGCAATTGGTCATCGCGCATTTTCGATACATCTGGTAAAAAGCAGACGACTTTGCGTTTCGATGCGTTTGCTTCCCCACAGTATATTGGGGATATTTGCGGCCAATTCAGACCGATTCTAAATGCCTGACGACGCTTCCCCACTTGTTTCTTTCCTGATGGTGACTTTGCTGGGGCTACCCTTCGCCGGATTCCTGGCGTTGATGCGCGCCAACCGTAGTCTGTCGGGAATGCTGGCTATTGGGTTGACAGGGTTGGGATTAGTGCTGTCGATGGTTGCCGTAATGCAACTGCCGCAGGAGGCTGTTACGATTCGGTCGGCCTGGGCAACCGTGTCGGGCGTGTCGTTTGGTGTTAGCTTTCGGCTGGATAGTCTGAGCGGCCTGATGCTCGTGCTGGTTCATTTTGTGGCACTGCTGGTTCAGCTCTACTCGCTATCCTATCTCCACGATGAGCCAAAACTGGCGCGTTATTTTGCGTACCTGCAACTGTTTGTTGGAGCCATGCTCGGCATCGTTCTGGCCGGTAATTTGCTGGTTATGTACGCCTTCTGGGAACTGGTCGGCCTGGCATCTTATCTGTTGATCGGGTTCTATACCGAACGGCCAGCCGCATCCAAAGCCGCCAAAAAAGCTTTCCTGATGAATCGGGTTGGCGATATTGGGTTTCTGATCGGTATTTTTCTAACCTATTACTATTTCGATACCCTCGAATTTGATACGCTGCTAACGACAGACATAACTCGTGTTCCGTCAACGGCCCTTGGGTTGTGTCTCTTTCTGGGCTGCGTTGGAAAATCGGCCCAATTTCCGCTGTTGACTTGGCTACCCGACGCCATGGAGGGGCCAACCCCCGTGTCGGCTCTGCTCCATGCGGCCACGATGGTAGCGGCTGGAATTTTTCTGCTGGCCCGAATTCACCCGTTGCTATCACCCGATGCACTCGTAGTGATTGCACTGGTAGGCACCATCACGACGATTCTGGGGGGCTATTCAGCAGTGTTTCAGTCGGATATCAAAAAGGTGCTGGCGTTCTCAACGGTTTCGCAACTGGGGCTGATGGTTGCTGGAATGGGAACAGGCAATGTCGGCGGAGCGATGTTTCATCTGCTGACGCATGCGTTCTTCAAGGCTGGTCTCTTTCTGAGTGCGGGTGCCGTAATTCACGCGGTCAACACGCAGGATATGCGGCAGATGGGCGGACTACGAAAAGTCTTACCAACAACATTCATCGCATACAGTGTTTGCGTGGCTGCGTTGGCCGGCCTGCCTTTTTTCTCCGGCTTTCTATCGAAAGAAGCCATTCTCGGGGGTGCTTTCGGCTGGGCTGGCGAGCAGACAAGCGCCCTGGCCTACATGGTTCCGGTTCTGCTGCTCGGCTCATCCGGACTGACCGCCTTGTACATGGCCCGGCAATGGCGACTGATTTTCTTCGGGAGTTACCGGAACGAATCGAACTCGCTGGCCCATGCGCACGAACCCGACTGGCTCATGCGGGGTCCGGTTGTGATTCTGGCGATGTTATCCGTATGGTTCTGGTTTTCTGTCAATCCCTTTTCCGGTCATTCGAGCTGGTTCTTTCAGTTAATACCGGTGGCCGAAGAACCGGCCATCTGGTGGCTGGCTCCGATGTCGATCGGGCTCGTAGCGGCTGGGGGGTGGGTTGGCTTTCAGATGCGCGAACCGAACAACACACATGGGTATGTTCGCCTATCATTGGAATACGGATTTTTAGATACGATCTATCACTACCTGCTTATCAATCCAACGCATAAACTGGCCCTGCTGCTTAGCCGAGCGGACCGGCGTGTGGTCGATGGAACCGTCAATGGCCTGGGCGTCTCGACTGTGGTGCTGGCGCAGATTACCAACGCTATCGACCGATTCGGTATAGACGGTCTCATAAACGGTATTGCCTGGACGGCTGGTCAGTTGGGCCAGTTAACGCGATCCGTGCAGAACGGTCGGGTTCAGTCGTACATAACGGTGGCTGTTGCTGGGTTGCTGGTATTGCTTTGGTGGCTTTTATAACGCGGACGATCCGCCGTGG
Source organism: Spirosoma agri (assembly GCF_010747415.1). Classification (NCBI taxonomy): domain Bacteria; kingdom Pseudomonadati; phylum Bacteroidota; class Cytophagia; order Cytophagales; family Cytophagaceae; genus Spirosoma; species Spirosoma agri. Next base: position 642,688 of record NZ_JAAGNZ010000001.1, read on the forward strand.
GGCGTAGTTCCTCAATCAGTGCTATAAATCGCGGGCTTACCTGCGTTCTGTATGATTCTTTCGTTACTCGTTTTTATTCCGCTGCTTGGTTCCCTGCTGGTAGCGTTATTGCCTGAGGGTCAAAAAAATCAGTTTCGATTGATTGCTTTGGGCGTTACATTGGCCGATCTGGTGCTGGCTGGGCTGGCTTATGCGGCTTTTGATACCACAGTCGCTGGTTATCAATTGCTGGAAAAAGCCGACTGGATTACATTGCCGCTGGGTGGCCTGGGCGTTGCGTCGATTGATTATTTAGTTGGTGTCGATGGGTTTAGCTTGCCACTGGTCGTGTTGTCGGCGGTCGTTATGGTAATCGGCGTTGTGTCGTCCTGGAACATGACTCACCGGCTCAAAGCCTATTACTCCCTTTATCTGTTATTGACCGGCACGATCATGGGTTGTTTCGTTGCCCTTGATTTTTTTCTGTTCTTCCTGTTTTTCGAGTTCATGCTCCTGCCGATGTACTTTCTCATTGGCCTGTGGGGCGGACCACGCCGGGAATACGCATCCATCAAATTTTTCCTGTACACGCTGCTGGGTTCGTTGCTGATTCTACTGGTTATGATCGGCTTGTATCTGTCGGTGATAGATCCGGTTAGTACCGCGGTTATGGCTGGACTGGCTCCCGATGCATCGGCCGTCACGGATGAGATGATCCGTATGATTCAGGCGTATTTGCAAAATGGCCAGCTCAATCCGGCTCAGGTCGTTCACACCTTCGATATGCGTTATCTGGCCGATGGTGGCAATTACCTTCCCAATGCGTTTCTGAATCCGGTCTCTGAGCCAATCATTCTGGGCCTTCCCGCCCGTATGCTGGCGTTTTGGGCAGTATTTCTCGGCTTCGCCATCAAACTGCCAATCGTGCCGTTACATACCTGGTTACCCGATGCGCACGTAGAAGCGCCGACACCCGTTTCTGTGGTACTGGCCGGTGTGTTGCTTAAAATTGGGGGCTACGGGTTTCTGCGTATCGTCTGGAATTTCTTTCCGGATGGGGCGGCTGAATATGCTCAGACCCTCGCCCTGCTGGGCGCGCTATCCATCGTGTATGGTGGACTGAATGCGTTGGCGCAGACCGATCTGAAGAAGATGATTGCCTACTCGTCGGTGTCGCACATGGGGTTCGTGCTGCTGGGCGTGGCCTCGCTAACGGCGGAGGGCATCAACGGGGCCGTTTACCAGATGGTCAGTCATGGCGTCTTATCGGCGATGCTCTTTCTGCTGGTGGGGGTCGTATATGATCGTACCCACGACCGACGGATCGATTCGTACCGTGGCCTGATGCAAATTATGCCACATTACACGATTCTGACCGCGATCGCATTCTTTGGCTCGCTGGGACTGCCGGGTTTTTCGGGCTTTGTGGGAGAACTATTCACGCTGATGGGCAGTTTCCAGTCAGCATGGTTGCCCGGCTGGGTGACGGTTGTTGCGGCAACGGGTATTTTGCTGGCTGCGGCCTATTTTCTCTGGACGCTCCAGCGGATGTTCTTCGGCCCGACCTGGATACGGCCCTCTGAGGGTCATTCGGGTGAAACCATGACCCTCCCGGACCTGACGTCCCGCGAAAAATTGCTACTGATTCCCCTAGGACTAATGGCGCTCGTATTGGGTATTTTCCCCAATATCGTCTTTAACCTGAGCGGAGTAACCGTGGCGCAATGGCTGGTAAAATTCGCCGTGGAATAGCCTATTTTCCGTATCTCCGCTTCCGGACGACCTGCCAGACACCGCCAATGAGTCCCACCAATGCCAGTGGTCCCAGCAAATTAAGTGCCTGCCAGCCGGTTCGATTGGCGTCAACGCGGATTTTGTCGAGCGGACGGAGCGTTACGGTACGGGCGCGGGCGGCAATGACACCATTCGGATCGACCAGGTAATCAATCGCGTTCAGCGCAAAATCCTTGTTGGCAAACGTGGTGCGGGTAAATCGATCGAAACCCAGTGGATAGGGGGCATTGCGCTTATAATCCACATCATTCACGATTAGGTCACCATCTGAACAGACCAGCACCCGCGAAGCCGCGCCCTGCGCCCGAAAACCTGCCGCCCGTGGATCACCCGGTAAAATCCGGTTGGTAAATAGCGATTGAAACGTCCCTTCGAGCAGATAAGCAATACTACGAACGCCATCGGTGTAGGTCTGCGGATCGGGCTGTTGACGGGCCTCGTTATACGATATCAACACCGGGGCTTTCAGAACTTTGGTGTACTGCGAAGTCAACAACAGGGGCGTTTTCTGAATACCTACCGACCGTACCGTATCCAGCGTACTCACGAACCGGCCCAATACGCGGTCTAGATTGCGCACGATGGGGTTACCGCTCGTTCCAAAATTGTTCAGTAAGGGATAAAAGCGCCACGGTAGAAGCTGCACATTGGGTTTGTCGCCAATATTGCCCACGTTGAGCGGGATGGGTGCGCAGTACATGTCTTTCACCACGTCTCGGTTCAGGCGAACACCCCACCGGAAAAACAGATCGTCGAGGCCGAGATTGATCGGTTGCGCGTACGTGCCTTCGTTATTGACGCTGTCCACGCGCTGCCCATCGACAAAAAACAACGCTCGACCACCCTTGACGACGAACTGATCGAGTTTGAAAATCTCATCTTCCGAAAAAGGACGATCCGGTTTTGGAACGAGTACGGCATCCAGCCCTTCGATGGGCCCCGGCTTGGTCATGTCGATGAAAAAGAGGAGGTAGTTTTCCTGCACCGAAGCCAGCAAATCAGCAAATCGGGAGGGCGGAACCTGCGTGTGGCCGTACAGCAAGCCGATGCGCCGACGCGTCTCGTCCGTCTGGGTGAGCTTCCGAATCGCGGACGCCAGCTGAAACTCAACGCCTTCGTATGACTGGTTGAGCTGCTCTTCTTTCGATGCCGCTTTGTTCCCTTTCAGCAACAGAACGCCCGTTTCCTTGCCTTTATAGGAGACGACAACGCCCGGAAAGACCAGTTTTTCGGTGCGTTTTCCGCCTTCACTGGCGACCAGATTTGTTGGTAATAATCCCTGCTGCTGAAGTTTGTCGATGAGTTTGTTCTTGGCATCGACATTGGTAAGCTGGTCCGGATCGACGAAGCGGTACGTAATTTTTCGCCCCGAGTTGACAGCCTGAAACTCGTCCAGTGTTTCGCGTACCGCCTGTTCGAGCCGTTTGAACGCCGGTGGCAGGTCGCCCGTCAGGTACACATCGATATGCACATCGTCGGGCAGATTGGTCAACAGCGTTTGAGTCGCCGTAGATAACGTATATCGTTTCTCCTGCGTGAGATCGAGTCGAAAAAAAACGAATGCCGATAAAACGTTGAGGACGATGAGAGCCGCAATACCAAGCAGCGTACGGGAAGAAGCAAATTTCATACGGGACTATAACGAGTAACCGAGCCATTAAATTTTTCGGAGTAGAATGGCTCCGTCACCTTGCATCAATTCAACCGATCAACAGGAATCGTACGAAGAAGTTCCTGAGCATCCGTTTGCGCAACGATAGGACTTTCAAGTGAGGTTGGTTCGATGCCAAGTTCTCTCATCAGCCGATATTGTCGCGCTTCCAGAAACGTTAACCGGGACAAGACCTGACTCAGCCGGGTTTCCTGCTCATCCTGTTTCGTCTGGAGCAAGGCTACCTTGCGTTCCAGTTCGTCAATACGTTCGTGATCATTCATCGTGGGTGGGGTTATGGGTGGTCAATTTTACGTCAATTCAGCCAGAAAGTGAAGTGATTGTCGTTATTTTTCGTTCGCGACGCAACCCTTCCGTCAACCGCTCCGTATTGACGACTGAACCGGTTCAACTGTTCTGTTTTTTAACCTTATAACACAGTTGAGATAATGAAAGCATTCATTTACACGAGTCGTCTGCTCGCCATCGCGTCGTTCGCCATCGCAGCATTGACAGGGTGCAGTAAGGAAGAAAATCCAACGACCGTGCCCAACGTAACCACGGTCGCTACGTCACTGGGTACCGTATTGACCGGTGATGGTGGCAAGACGCTTTATTTTTTCGCGCCCGATGTGGCGGGGGATGCAACCTGTTCGGGTGGCTGCAAAGAAACATGGCCCGTATTTTACAAGGAAACACCGACATTAGCTACGGGATTGAAGGCAACTGATTTTGCCACGATCACCCGCGCCGATGGCGAAAAGCAAACGACGTTCAAAGGCTGGCCGCTCTATTATTACAAGAACGATACGAAGGCCGGTGACGTGGCCGGAGAAAATATCGGGAATGTCTGGATGGTCGCTAAACCGAACTATACGGTACTGCTGGCGTCGCGGCAGTTGGTGGGTAATGACGGTAAAAACTATACATTCGATACCAAAGAAGGAACGGGTAATTCACTGTTTCTGACGGATAGCCTGGGCCGTACGCTGTATGCGTTTGCCAGTGATAAAAATAACCTGAACAGGTACACCAGAGCCGATTTGAGCAACAATGCCACCTGGCCGATATTTGAAACATCAACTGCGATTGGTGAGATTCCGTCGGCACTCAAGCGGTCCGACTTCGCAACGATCACCGCTGTTGGAAAGACTCAGTTGACCTACAAAGGCTGGCCGCTTTACTATTTCGGTTCCGATCTGGGGCAGCGGGGCAATACGAAGGGAGTGAGCGTGCCGAGACCGGGTGTCTGGCCGGTGGTCAATGCTACCTCGCCGGTAGCACCGAACTAGTTGATTTTTAAGTAGACTGTTGATTTCTGGGCAAGATGGTGGTCAGAGGGATTCATCCAAAGCCAAGAAGCAGGAGTCAGAAACGCTAAACCTAACCGTTGTCTAACGCGTCAAACATACCGGCTTTACCTGAACTGCTGGCGGGTTGCCTGCGCAACCAACGTCGTAGTCAGGAGCTGCTCTACCGGCAGTTCTATGGGTACGCCATGAGTGTTTGTCTGCGTTATGCGCCAACCCGTGAGGGCGCTCTCGAGGTGCTGAATGATGGCTTCCTGAAAGTATTTACCCGCCTGGACCAGTACGAACCGGCGCAGCCTTTCAAGGGTTGGCTACGGCGTATTCTGATCAATACGGCGGTCGATCACTACCGGCAGGAGGTGCGCCATTTTTACCATGAAGATGTTGAACAGGCCAATCAGGTTGCAGTCACGGAGTCACCCGATGTTTACAGTCAACTGGCTCAGGAAGAGCTGATGCGCTTGATTCAGCGACTGTCGCCCGCCTATCGACTTGTGTTTAACCTGTACGTGATCGATGGATTCTCGCACGACGAAATTGCCAGCCAGCTTGGTATATCGGCTGGTGCGTCGAAGTCGAATCTGGCCCGGGCACGGGAAAATCTGCGCCAATTAGTGAAGCAATTGAATTACGATGAGTATGCAAGAGCTAACCGATGACCAATTGGATGGACTCTTCAGAAAGTCGGCTGAAGAGTTTGATACACCCTACGATCCGGCAGGCTGGGAAGCCGTGAAGGATCAGCTGGATGACCGGGACCGCGCGGCTTTCTGGAAACGATTGTTACCCTGGGGCATACCACTTCTGCTGCTGCTATTAATCGGCGGAACGTGGTATGCTTACCAGAGCGCAGAGCCGACCAGTAGTAAAGTTATTTCACAACGGGTTGCCCAGAAATCACCGATAGTGGCTGATCACGCACGAAGTTTGCCATTGACCGATAGTCGTAAGCAACAGGATGACGGTAATTCAGCAACGGAAACTCGCCCGGTAGAAACATTGTCTCCCAGTTCTTCGGAGGATTCGGGTGTTACTGCTGAAAAACAGTCAGTTGGAGTAGGTAAGGTCGATTCTGAGTCAACAGAATTGCTTGCAGTATCTACTAAACCGGACGTTGGACTAAGTAAAAATACGGTCTCTGATGCAACAAAGCGCCGAGTTGTCACGTATAAGAAAAAAGTGGGAAATCGGAGTGAGCCGACAGGTGTACGAACTACGCCGACGACTGCCGATCGGTTGACCGCAACAAACAGACATCAATCCAGGCGTTTGCACAAGGACGAAGCGAAGTTGAGAAACCGGGCTAGCAATGTTAGTTCGATTGGTAAACGTGGTTTTACGACCGTCCCTAAATCGGATTACGTAATCAGGTCTACAAGTTCGTTTACCGGGAGGACAGCCAGAAATTCGGCTGAATCAATTCTGTCGAGCGTATCGGCAACGTCAGAAAATGTCGTGCTAGCTGAATCGTCCGAATCTGCACCAATGGTCTTTCCTTCGATAGCGGAGTTAGCCATTCGGCAGGGGAAATGGGCAACGCTGTCCGCGTTGACGAGCCGGGATGTAAAACTGACAACGCCGACCGAACCCGTATCAGCTCCTGCGGTGCAACCAGAGCGTGGGTTTAGTGTTCGGTTCGCGGTATCCCCCGATCTTAGCTCAATTGGACTGACCAACTTCTCCCGGCCGGGAACGAACGTTGGGTTATTTCTGGAGTACCGCATCGCGTCGCGGTGGAGCGTGCAGGCGGGTGTGATTCGGAGTACGAAAGTCTATAACGCATCGGCCTCTCAATATGACGGCGAGAAGCTCTGGTCAAACTGGAAGGTGCTGCCCGAAAGTGTGGACGGGGTCTGTAACATGCTTGATATTCCGATTAACGTACGCTACGATATTGCGCTGCGTCCCCGACTGGATAATCGATTGCAGCCCAACCGCTGGTTTGTGAGTGGTGGTGTAACGTCTTATGTGATGTTGAAGGAGGAGTATACCAATAATTTTGCCGATCCATCTAACCCGCATATTTACCCCGGTATGTGGCGGGAGAGTGTCAGGACAGGCGGTTATGGCTTCAGTCAACTCAATCTTTCGGTGGGCTATGAACGGGCGTTGAGCCGACGCTTATCGTGGCAGATTGAGCCTTTTATGAAAGTTCCGCTCAAGGGCGTTGGTTTTTTCAAGATTAACCTGATGAGCACTGGCGCATTCCTGTCACTGCGTTACAAACTCTGAGTTTTCCAGAACATAAATCAGTCAAGTGGTGAGAACAAGCAGTATTTAATGTATCTACAAGTAACCAACCTATAATCGAAACAGACAATGACGAATTTGGAAACGGATCAATTGAAGCGTGGTGAGTTTTTGCGTAGTCTGGGTATGGGCAGCGCGGCCCTGATGGCTTTTTACTGTATGGGTACGGGATTGACCGCCTGTTCCAGCAAAAGCGACGATCCTACGCCCAGCACCACAACACCCAGCGCTGGCGTAACGGGCAACGCGGATGCATCAGCGGGAACGGTCAGTTTTACCGTGGACCTGACCAATTCTAATTACGCCAAACTAAAAACGACGGGTCAGTATGCCATTGTGGGTAGCCTGATCATTGCCAAAGTGAAAAGTGGTTCCGTGGTTGCCTTATCCAAAACCTGTACGCACCAGGGAACCGAAGTGCAGTACCGGTCAACTCAGGACGACATGTACTGCCCGAATCATGGGTCTGAATTTAGTCCGACAGGTGCTGTCGAAGTAGGCCCGGCAACCAAAGCCCTGACCCAGTATAAAACGTCGCTTAGCGCAGACGGGAATACGCTGACCGTGACTGCTTAATTACCCATAACTCCCTCGCTATGAACTACGTTTTTGTTGCACTGCTCGTGTGTTTTAGCCTCGGCTCGGTACAGGCGCAGGATTCGACCGCCGTTAAAAAAACGGCCGTTACGGATACAGTACCCGCGAAGGCGAACGACGCTGACGCTCTATTGGCGGGTCTGACCGACTCGACCGCAACGCCGTCCCTGCTACCCCGAAAAATGATTTTCACGCAACGGGCGTTCTGGGGACCGAAGGGTTTGCTACGAACCATGAACGTGGCTCCATTAACGCCCGAAGGTCGCGCTAAAGAGCTGAAAATTCGGCGGACGATGCTTATCACGCACCAGATCGGCGGGTTTGTAACACTGGCGGGGTTCGTAGCGCAGGGGTTGCTCGGTGCTAAACTCTATAATGCCAAAGGGCAGGAATACACCGATACCAAAGTCTGGCATGAGCGGTCGGCCACATTCATCAACGTTGCGTATGGCACAACGCTGGCGTTGTCGTTGACGACCCCACCGCCGGTCGTGGGTGCAAAACGCGGATTTACGTCGATCAAGCTGCATAAATACCTCGCCATTGTCCACTTGACGGGTATGATTGCGACCAACGTGCTGGCCCACATGATCGATACGCATCCTGATCTGAAACCAGTTCACCGGGCGGTTGCGTATGGTACCTTTGGTGCCTACGCTGCGTCGATCATATCGCTTACGTTCTGATCGACCGGCGTTTTGGCTGGGTTAGGCTCCAGCTTGGTCCGTTAATTTACTCATCGAGGCTAAGCGGAAGCTTGACCCAGCCAAACCAGTTACTCTTTCTCCAACTACGTTTATTTTCCAATCTCCTAGCTTATGAACGTTTCTTTTAGTCGGGGTTATGTACTAGCCTCGCTGCTTCTCTGCGCCTTTGTAAGCCCAATGGCTAAGCGTAAAGTGATAGCCGATAAAGCACTGTCAACAGTGACCTACGCTGCTAAACATCCGTTGCACAAGTGGGAAGGGGTTAGTCACGATGTCAATTGCGCCATGATCTACAACGATGATACGAAACTACCTGAAAATGTAGCCGTTTCGATTAAAGTGGCCTCGTTCGATAGTGATAACAACAACCGCGACTCACACGCCATTGAAGTGCTCGATGGGTTGAAATACCCCAACGTAACGTTCGTCAGTTCAGACATATCTGCTGGTGAAAATGGCGTGCTGGTGGCAAAAGGGAACCTGACGTTCCATGGTGTGACGAAGCCGGTTACTTTACGAGCGATTCGGCGGGATGCGGATGGTAAAATGACGCTTACCGGCGAATTTCCGGTAAAGATGAGTGACTTCAACGTTGAGCGCCCATCGTTGATGGGCATGAAAACGGAAGACGATATGGCGCTCAAGATCAACGTGGTTTTTCCGTTGTGAACTGATAGTTAGCCTCTCTGCAATGGTACTCGGTGGTTTGCTAGTCATACGCCGTATCTTGGAGATACGGCGTATGACTAGCAAACCACCGAGTAAATTCTATCAGCTCGCAAAGCCCGTCGAAACTGTCAGGGCCTTCCACTGTTCCAGTTCGTTGTGAACATCATTTAGTTTTGCGTTAGCCATGTCGTACGCGTCCTGGCCGAGAAACAGGTGCAGGGGCGGGTTGGATTCGGTGGTGATCTGGATCATTGCATCCGCTGCTTTTTCGGGATCGCCCGGCTGGTTTCCGTCCATAACCTGTTGATGAAACTGCTGTGACTCCCGTACCTCTTTGTACGCATCTAGCTGAGTAATTGGCAGCGCAAATGAACCCGCCGACAGAAAGTTGGTCCTGAAATAGCCCGGTGCTACAATCGTCACGTGGACTCCAAAAGCGTTAACCTCAGCCGCTAGCGACTCCGAAAATCCCTCCACGGCAAATTTGGTCGCACAGTAAATACCCCAACCGGGAAAATTACCGTAGAATCCGCCAATCGATGAGATATTCAGTATATGACCGGCGTTTTGTTTTCTCAGGAACGGCATTGCTTGCCGAATAACATTCAGCGAACCAAACACATTGATGTCGAAGTTTTGCCGCGCTTCCAGATCGGTCAATTCTTCGAGACTACCCGTTAATCCATAACCGGCATTGTTTACAACCACATCCAGACCGCCCAGTGTATGAATCGTGGCGTCAATCGCCTGCCGTACGCTGGTCTCATCCGTAAGATTTACTGCTAAGGGCAAAAAGGGCGCGTTCGTATCACCAACGGCATCAATAAGTTCCTGTTTATTACGGGAAGTAGCCGCTACGGCGTACCCATTTTGCAGTAATTTCTGCACTAGAATTAAACCCAGTCCTTTAGAAGCACCGGTCACAAACCACACTTTCTTCGTTGTTGTATCCATGATTGATTAGCTAGTAAAACGCGAGCAGGCAGCAAGTTGTGCACACGAACCTGTGAAATACAGTTGCTTACAATACGCTGCCAGTACACCACAAAAGTAGCGGACTACCAGGCGGGAACGCTTGCGCCGATCAAACGGATACTTGCAAAAATCAAACAATGACTACTGGTTGTATAACACTCCGTGCTGTCATTTCTGCGAAGAATTGCGAAATCCAACCAGATGAAGAATGGGTAAACGACAGGTTAGGTCGTCGTCGGCTGCGTTCGGTTGAGACCGCGTCGGGCCAGAATCGCACTAATGAAGATCAGTACGGACCCGAACACAAACGGTGCACCCGGAAAATAGACCGGTGTGTCCGCTGCGGTGAAGTACGAAAACAGGTTCGTCATCATGAACGGACCAATAATCGACGTTGTGCTGGTCAGGCTGGTCAACGCGCCCTGCAATTCGCCCTGTTCGTTTGACGGAACCTGGTTAGAGATGATACCTTGTATGGAAGGACCGGCGATACCGCCCAGGGCATACACGCCCATGAAGGCAAACATCATCCAGCTTTTCGTGGCGAAAGCGAACAGCGCAAAGCCGAGTGCGCTGAACAACATGCCTACGTAAACCGACCGTTGCTGCCCCAGTTTCGGAATGATGACCCGGCTTAATCCCCCCTGAACAACGGCAAACGAAACCCCAATGGCGGCCAGTGATAAACCAACCGTCTTTTCGTCCCACTTGAATTTTTCCATCGTGTAGAACGTCCAGGTGCCCTGCACGGCAAATCCGGCAATGTAGATCAGTACCAGCGACGCGACCAGGCCAAGAATAACAGGATATTTGCCCAGCCGCATCAGCGAGCTGACCGGATTCGCCCGTCGCCAGTTGAAGGGTCGGCGATTTTCGGGGGCAAGCGACTCGGGAAGAATAAAATAACCGTAGAGGAAATTGACCAGCGTCAATCCGGCCGAAACGAAGAAAGGAACGCGTGGTCCAAACTGGCCCAGAAAACCACCGGCTGCCGGACCGAGAATAAAGCCGACACCGAAAGCGGCTCCGACCAATCCAAAATTTTGCGCCCGTTTCTCGGGTGGGCTGATGTCGGCGATATAGGCCGTAGCGGTTGTGAAACTGGCGCCCGTAATACCGGCCAAGATGCGCCCCAGAAACAGCCAGCCAATGGAGGGGGCAAAGCCCTGGAATAGATAATCGATACCGAAGCCAAACAGCGAAAACAGCAGCACCGGCCGACGCCCGTAGCGATCACTCAATCCGCCCAGAATGGGTGAGAAAGCAAACTGCATCAGCGCATACGAGGACGTGAGAAAACCACCCCAGGAGGCCGCCTGACTGATGTTCCCGTGAATCAGTTGCTCGATCAGTTTCGGAAAAACGGGAATAATGATACCCAGGCCCGTAACGTCGATCAGGAGCGTAATGAAGATAAAGACAAGGGCAGGAGCCGTACGTTTGGAGGCCATAAAAAGATGAATGCTGACTGATTTTCAGGAAATGGGTCCGTAGAAGGTCATCCCCTTGAAAACCAGTCAGCATTCGGGTTAGGCGTAGGTATTCAGCATGACCGGCATCACCAGCATCAGAATGTCTTCGTTTTCTTCTTTGTCGGCTGGAATGAGCAGACCCGCCCGGTTCGGGGCCGACAATTCCAGCGAAATCATTTTCGCGGTAAGGTTGCTCAACACTTCGGCCATCAGTTTCGCGTTGAAGCCGATTTCCATCGAATCGCCATCGTAGTCGCAGAGGAGTTTTTCGTTGGCTTCGTTGGAGTAATCCAGGTCCTCGGCCGAGATCGTCAGCGAGTTGGCTTTGAGCGACAGCCGGATCTGGTGCGTGGTGCGGTTGGCATAGATCATGATCCGCTTCAGTGAATTAAGCAGATCGGTCCGGCCAATGGTCATCACGTTCGGATTGTTGGTCGGAATCGCGTTTTCGTAGTCCGGGAAGCGTTCGTCGATCAACCGACAAATCAGCTGGGTGGTCGGACGACCGTTGCCGCCGAAGGTGAACGACGCATTGGCCTGACTGAATTCAGCCGTCACCTCAACGCCGTCGGGCAGGGATGCTTTCAGCAGTTGTAGCGCCTTCCGGGGAATAATGATCGATGAGCTGGCCGATGCGTTTAGGTCGGTCCGGCGATACCGGATGAGCCGGTGACCGTCGGTGGCGACGAAGGTAGCATTGTCGGGGCTCATTTGCAGATAAACCCCCGTCATAGCCGGGCGAAGATCGTCGGTACTGGTGGCAAAAACGGTGTTGTTGATGGCGCCCAGCAACACGTCCGAAGGTATCTCGACGGACAGGCTTTTGTTGACGGTCGGCAGTTTCGGGAAGTCGATCGGATTTTCGCCGGAAAGCTTATAGCGACCGTTGTCGGTCAGGATTTCAGTTCCGAATGTTTCCGTATCGATGTTGATCGTCACCGGCTGTTCGGGAAGGCTGCGAAGCGTATCCAGCAGCAATTTGGCGGGTATGGCAATCGCTCCGTTCTCCGACGCTTCGACCGGAATTTGGGTCGTCATGGTCGTTTGCAGGTCCGACGCCGTCACGATCAGCGTACCGTCTTCGATGCGAAACAGAAAGTTTTCAAGGATCGGCACAATCGGGTTGGTCGCCACGACGCCGTTGATATTTTGGAGATTTTTAAGCAGGACGGACGAGGAAACGATAAATTTCATGGGCCAATCGATTAAGGCTGTTCATTATGAGATATAAGAACAAAAGTAACAAAAAATGCTGACTGTTGGGGTGCTTTTGTCAACGGCTATGTAGAACCTTTCCGCCATGATGAGTTGTTAAAATGAAATAAGAATTCGGGGTCAACGTATCCGTTTTTGGTAGCGCTGACCCCTAAAGTAAGACCGCGCTTGTGCGTTCATACCCCTTGTCCCACTACGGTAAACGGAAACTATGGAGACTGAAATCATCAATCGGGTTGTCAACAGCGGCCTTGTCACGCTTGATCTGGAAGACTATTATCATCCTGGCGAACGGGTAGTCTATGATCTGAAAGACAATCTCTATATGGGATTGATCCTGAGGGAGAAAGAATTTCGGACCTTTCTTAAACAACACGATTGGAGTCAGTATACCGGTAAGAACGTAGCGATCACCTGTAGCGAGGACGCCATCGTGCCGACGTGGGCCTATATGCTGTTGACGCTTCAGCTTCAGCCCTACGCCAATACGATCGTATTTGGCTCACTGGCTGATCTGGAAGCGAAGCTGTATTTCGATGCCATTGCGCAGATCAATCCCGGCGACTACCAGGATGCGCGGGTGGTGGTGAAAGGATGCGCTAAAGTGCCTGTGCCAACGGCAGCCTACGTCGAGATAACCCGCGTTCTGCGCCCCGTTGTGCACAGCCTGCTTTTCGGTGAGCCGTGCAGTACGGTGCCGCTCTACAAACGACCCAAAGCGCCGGGATTAGTGAGCAACGAATAGCTTCACGCCGGTAGTAAGAACCCGGTCAGACCTAGCTAGAAATGACTATAATTTGGAAGCTCCGCCAGTGGCGGGGCTTTTTTTATACCTTTCGGGTTAGATAGCTACCGTTCGAAAAAGTTCGGCTGTTGGTTTCGCCTTCATTTAAGATATTCGTTTTTTAATTCATACTACCCAATAATCAGCTTCTTTCTCTATGCAACTCGAAATACAGGACCTCTCTAAAACCTACGCCAATGGCGTTCGGGCATTGAAATCGATTTCGCTTACCATTTCGCAGGGAATGTTCGGTTTGCTTGGGCCCAACGGGGCGGGTAAATCATCACTGATGCGCACGATTGCTACCCTACAGGAAGCCGACAGCGGAAGTGTGCGGCTTACGGGCCTGCCGGTCGACAGCTACACCCCGGAACGTTTGGATGTATTGACCCAGAAAGATGCCGTTCGTCGGGTATTGGGTTATCTGCCGCAGGAGTTTGGCGTGTATCCGCGCGTGACCGCCGAAGCTATGCTCGATCATATCGCGTCCCTGAAAGGTATTGCCAATAGTCGCGAGCGAAAAGAAATCGTGGAGGGCTTGCTCCAAAAGGTAAATCTGTATCAGGTCCGCAAGAAAAATCTGGGTACGTATTCGGGCGGTATGAAGCAACGATTCGGGATTGCACAGGCGCTCATCGGTAGCCCACGACTCATTATTGTCGACGAACCCACCGCTGGTCTTGATCCCGCCGAGCGGAACCGGTTTCATAACCTGCTGTCGGAAATCGGGGAAAATACCATCGTCATTCTATCGACCCACATCGTTGAAGACGTCACGAATCTTTGCTCCGACATGGCAATCATTTGTCTCGGTGAGGTCGTGGCTACCGGCGATCCGAACGATCTGGTGGCTGGCCTGAACGGGAAAATCTGGCAGAAATTTATTGAGAAAACAGAAATTGACGTGTATCGGCGAACGCACCGCGTCATTTCGACGCAGCTTAAAGGAGGTAAAACCCGGCTACACGCCTACAGCGATCTGCCACTATCGGGTTTCGACCCGGTTTCGCCCGATCTGGAGGACGTGTACTTCGCGAAAATCACAGAAAAAATGGATGTGGTTACTGTGTAGATCTCCCAATACTCACTCCTCGCTCCCAATAGTATCCTTCCCATGTTTACCGAAATCTTTCGCTTCGAACTGGCTTACCGGCTGAAGCGCCCGGCCACGTATCTCTACGCCCTGATTCTATTCTTATTTACGTTTCTCTTTGTCATCTATGGCAGTGGTCCGGTCTCGGAGAAAACGAACGTCAACTCGCCTTACGCCATCAGTCAGTTTGTGGTGGTGCTAACCATTTTCGGAATGCTGATCGCGTCGGCCATTATGGGAGTGCCCGTCTACCGCGACATCGAACATAATACGAAAAATTACTTTTTCAGCTTTCCCATTACCGAACGGGGTTACATACTGGGCCGGTTCTTCGGGTCGTTCGTTGTGTTGCTCGGCATTATGGTCGTTGGTATGCTGGGTATCATCATCGGTTCGTTGCTGGGACCGGTCTTCAATCTGGCCGACAACACCGAACGGTTTGGGCCAATCCGGTTTCGTGATTATGCCTATCCATTTCTGTTGTTCGTCGTGCCGAACATGTTTCTGGTCGGTAGTATTTTCTTCGGGCTGGTCGCCTTCTCGCGGCAGGTATTCACAACTTACGCCGGTAGTATTCTGCTATTTATCGGCTACCTACTAGGATCGACTTTATCGCAGGATCTCGACAATAAGCACCTGGTCAACTTGCTTGATCCGTTCGGAAGCTATGCCTACGATACCGCTACCAAATACTGGTCGCCGGTAGAGCAAAATGCGTTGTTAGTCCCGCTGGAAGGCGATATGCTGACCAATCGGCTCATCTGGACAGGTATAGGGCTGCTGATATTTCTGCTAACAGTCGTTCGGTTCAGTTTCCCGCGCTTTTTGGCCGTCAAACTCGGACGCAAGGAAAAAGCCGATGTTGACACGATAGCCGCACCATCGCTGGCGAGTTTGCCAACGCCGAAACCCGTTTTTCGGACGGGGGCTTACGTCCGGCAGATGTTTCGGCAAGGCTGGCTAGAGTTCGGCAACGTCGTTCGGGACCCGTATTTCATCGCTATTCTGCTCGGAGCCGCTCTGTTCCTGTTTATTGACGGCTGGTTTGGCTCGCAGACATACGGTACGCCGTCGCTGCCAACGACGTTCTCGATGCTGGAAGCCCGCAACGGCAACTTTTTTCTGTTCGTCCTGATCGTTCTGATTTTCTACACCGGCGAAGTAGTTCACCGCGATAAAGTAGTGCATTACGATACTATTGCCGATGCGCTGCCGGTGCCCGACTGGATGACTTACGGGTCCAAACTCCTGTCGATGACCTACGTGTGCCTGCTGCTCTGCACGCTTATTATCGTGTCGGGTGTGATCAACCAGACCGTCAAAGGGTATTTCAACTACGAGTTTTCGCTCTATGTCCGGGATGTATACGGCATCGCGTTCACGCAGTATTTTCAGCTGGTGATGCTGGCATTTTTCGTCCACACGATGGTCAACCAGAAATTCGTGGGGCACATCGCTACGCTGGCCGTTTACATCGCTATCTGGGCCGTACCCTTGTTTGCCGAGTTCAATTACCGGTTGGCGTTACCCTTTTCGGGAGGTGGTATTCAGCTGTCTGACATGAACGGGTTTGGGCATTACCTGTCCGGGCTGGCTTCGTTCCGGTTATACTGGTATGCGTTCGGTGGGTTGCTGCTGGTGCTGGCGTTGTGGTTCTGGAACCGGGGTGCTGATACGAGTTTTAAATCGCGGTGGCAACTGGCCCGGCAACGCATGGGTCGCGCTTCGATGAGTGTGTTTGCCCTATTGCTGGTTGCTTTTGTGAGTATGGGGGCCTGGATTTATACGAACGTCAGCGTTAAAAACCGCTATCGATCCGCCGACGAACGACGCGAGCAACAAGCTTCGTTCGAGAAAACGTACCAAAAATACCGCTATGTGCTGCAACCGAAAATCACGAGTGCCAAGGTCAATGTAGATGTGTTTCCCGATGATTTTAAAGCCACCGCTACCGGCGCATTTGTGATCGTGAACAAAGGTGATCAACCCATCGATTCGCTGCACCTGACCATGCCGGCTGACAATTTCCACCGTGAACTGACTACGTTGCTGATCGACGGGAAAAAACCGGGTCTGGTGCTTACGGATAACGTCCTGGGCTATTTCATTTACCGGCTACCCAAACGCCTGAATCCCGGCGATTCGGCTCGGATGGACATGGCGGTTACGGGACAATATGTCGGGTTTAGCAATGGCGGTGATAGTCGCGATGTGGTTTCCAATGGCACGTTCTTTAACGTGGGCATCTTTCCCGGTTTCGGGTACAGCGAGGAACTGGAATTGTCGAGCGATAAATACCGGAAGAAGTACGGCCTGCCCATCAAACAATGGACACTCCCAGCCCAAAACGATCCGCGTGGCCTGCGCGATTTCCTGTTTACCGACGATGCCGACTGGGTTACGTTCGAAGGGACCATTTCAACTACGCCCGGTCAGACGGCCATCATGCCGGGACAATTGTTGAAAACCTGGACCCAGAACGGGCCGGACGGAAAACCCCGGACCTACTTTACGTATAAACTACCTGGCTTTTCGGACTATTTCTTCAGCATGTGCTCTGCCAAATACGGTGTCAAACGTGATACGTGGACCGGACCAGACGGGCAAAAAGTAGCGCTGGAGATCTATCATCACCCGACGCACGACCGCAACCTCGACCGGTTTGTGGCCAGTATGAAAGCTTCGCTGAGCTATTACACAAAAAACTACGCACCGTATACCTATCCCGTGTTGCGGGTACTTGAGTTTCCACGCTATTCTTCGTTCGCGCAGTCGTTCCCCACAACAGTCCCTTACTCGGAAGAATTTGGCTGGCTAGGCGATTTTCGCGATCCGAACAAGACCGATTATGCTTTCTACGTAACGGCTCACGAGATTGCGCACCAGTGGTGGGGGCATCAGATCATGCCCAGCCGAACGCGCGGAGCGAACCAGATCTCGGAAACGATGGCCGAATATTCGGCCTTGATGGTGCTTAAACAGCGGTACGGTGCCGATGCCATGCCGAAATTTTTGAAGTACAGTCTGGATCAGTATTTAGGCGGACGGGCCAATGAGGATAAGTTTGAGGCCAACATGCTCGATAACGACACGCGTGCGTATGTCTGGTATCAGAAAGGCTCGATGCTGATGTACGCCTTGCAGGATTATATCGGTGAAGACCGGGTCAACAAGGCCATGAACGACTACATGAAGGCGGCTCGTTTTCGGCAAAAAGCCCCGTTCACCACGTCGCTGGAATGGTACGGTTTCCTCAAAGCGGCCACGCCCGATTCACTGAAACCCTGGCTAACCGACAACTTTGAAAAATTCACGCTCTACGATAACCGCATCACCAAAGCCGAAGCGAAGGCCGTGGGGAATGGGCAATATCGCGTAAAATTGTATGTCCGAACCGCAACCGAATATTACGACAAAACCGGTAAGGAAATTGCCAAAGGTAAAGGCCCGGTCATCGCGGATATTGCCGTATTGACCGATGATGGTAAAAACAAGGATGGCTTGACGACCAAAGTGCCGTTGCTGATGCAGAAACGAAGTCTAACGCCCGGCGAACACGTCATTGAGGTAACGGTGAAGGGTAAGCCGGTCAAAGCGGGTATCGATCCGTATAACAAACTGATCGACCGCGTTTCGGATGATAATCTGGTGAAAGTAGACATTCAATAATCTATGAAGCGACAACTTATCAAAACGCGTTTGATTTTCTCCCGGAAGGTGGCTTACGGATTCGCTGGTCTGATCGTACTGGGAGCCGGGTTGCTCGCGCTGACACCACCCATCTACTGGCGTCCCCCCGCCGACAGTCGACTACCGGCGGGGGCGCTGGGCAAGGAAATCCGGTATGGCCGCGAGTTGATTGCGCACACTGCCAAATACCTTGGACCAGCGGGGTCGGTTAAGCACCTGTCGAACGGGATGAACTGTCAGAATTGCCACCTCGAAGCCGGAACAAAAGTACTGGGAAACAATTACGCTGCCGTTTTTTCGACCTATCCGAAGTTTCGTGAACGCTCCGGTTCGACCGAAACGATCGTGAAACGCGTATCCGACTGCTTCGAGCGTAGTCTGGGCGGTACGGCCCCCGATAGCACGAGTCGCGAGATGAAAGCGATCGTGGCCTATATGCGCTGGCTGGGTTCCGATGTGCCGCAGGGGCAGCGACCCGATGGCGTGGGATTGACCAAACTGGCCTTTTTGGATCGGGCGGCTGATTCGACGAAAGGCCAGTTGGTGTACGCCGAGAAATGTCAGGTTTGTCACGGGGCCAAAGGGGAAGGTATGAAAACGCCCGGTTCGTCAGAGTACGTTTACCCTCCAATGTGGGGACCGCATAGTTACAACGATGGGGCCGGGTTATACCGGTTGTCGAACTTTGCAGGTTACGTCAAAAACAATATGCCATTCGGAGCCAGTTATGCGAGTCCGCAACTGACCGATGAAGAAGCCTGGGATGTAGCCGCCTTCATCAACGCCATGCCAAGACCCCATAAAAACCAGGGAAATGACTGGCCCAGAATCGCCAGTAAGCCTATTGACTTCCCCTTCGGACCTTACGCCGATCCGTTCAGTGAACATCAACATAAATTTGGACCATTTCAGCCGATTGCTGATGCGCGAAAAGTAAAGTAGCTTTACTCAAAATCAAAAACTTACAACCATGAAAAAAATTGCCTGTCTATTCGTTCTGGTGTTCTTAGGCGCGATGCTGCCAATCATGGCTCAACCAATCGACCCAAGCGCGTTTCATGGTGCCGAAGCTACCAAGCCGCGCTATCGGGCTGTTTATCAGCTCAACACGGGCGATACCTCCGTTATCCGGCATGCGCTGGCTAATATTCAGAATTCGCTGAATGATCCACGGTTGAAAGGTAAACTGGATATGGAATTGGTGGTGTATAGTGGTGCGTTCGTCGCCTATCAAAAAGGCAAAGGCTACTTTGAGAAAGAACTTCAAAGCCTTCAGAAACAAGGTGTTATTCTGGCCATGTGCGAAAACACCATGAAGATGCGGAAGCTCAGCCGCGACGAGATGTACCCGTTCATCAGCTACGTACCCACCGCCAATGGTGAACTCATCATCCGCCAGCAGGATGGCTGGGCCATCATTCGTCCGTAACTTTGCCCCATGCTCGATTTTCGCCTGAATGTTTTTTACACGGTTGCCAAGCGGCTTAGTTTTACGAAAGCAGCCGCTGAACTGTATGTGACGCAACCCGCCGTTACCAAGCACATTCAGGAACTTGAACACCATTTCGGAACCGCTCTTTTCGATCGGCGAGGTAATCAGATCAGTTTGACCACGGCCGGAAGTCTGTTGCTGCGTCATGCCGAAACGATTGTGGCAACCTACCGCCAGTTGGCGTTCGATATGAACGCGCTCAAAGGTCAGCCGGGTGGAACGCTACGGCTGGGCGCCAGTACCACCGTTGCTCAATATGTCATTCCGCCGGTGCTGGCCCGCTTTCACGAACATTCTGCCGATATTACGATATCGCTCCTGAGTGGGAACACCGAACAGATCGAGCAGAAGTTGCTTCACAATGACGTTGAGCTGGGGCTGGTTGAGGGACGAACGCACCACAGTGACATTCGCTATACGCCCTTCGTGAAGGATGAACTGGTGCTTGTTTGCCGGGCTGATCACCCCTTGGCCGACCGGGATGAGATTACGCTGGATGAGTTGAAGTCAGTACCGATCCTGCTGCGTGAGCGGGGTTCGGGCTCATTGGAAGTTATCGAGCATGCGCTCAGAGGGGTGGGCCTGCGGCTTACGGACTTGACCATCGAGATGCAACTAGGAAGTACCGAAAGCATTAAATCGTATTTGGGTAGCTCGCGGTGCATGGCCTTTGTGTCGATTTTTGCCGTGCAGGATAAAGTACGGGCTGGCTTATTGAAAGTGCTCGATGTGCAAGGGCTTGCCATACATCGTGAGTTTTACTCCATTCAGCTACAGGGCGTTACGGAAGGACTGGCGGACACGTTCATGCGCTTTGCCCGGCAATACTACACCAAAAACTAGGTTCCCGCTGAACGGGTTGTGTGTGCATATGGCGAACTACTGTACCCGATATAGCCAGATGCGCCAATAGCTCTCCGGTTCGTCAAACACTTTCTCCAGGCGCAGTTGATTGGCTGCTGCGTTACGAATCGGAACGGCGGATACCACGTATTCGCCATTCAGGGCTTTCAGCGCATTCGTGTTGATCTGGAGGTGGCTAACCGATTCGTTCTGTGTCTTGCCGAATAAGTAATTCATGCCCAATTCTGCCGTGTAGAGGTAAACCCGGCAGGCGTACGCATCGTAATAAACCCGCATTTGCCGGGTGCCTTTTTCCAGTTCCGTCGCGATGATCTTGCGGAAGGCGTGTTTATACGGAAGCGGATAATTATTCTGATAGCTGTCCAGCGTGTAAAAGCCATTGAACTGGGCAACCGATGGATGCATACCCAGGCAGATAACCCGATAATCGGCCTGCGGACGAGCAATGTAGGCGCGAATCTGGGCGAATTGTTTTTCGGCAAAAAAAGCGCGAAAGGAAGGATATTGCGCTTCCGTGACGAACCCCGTCATTTTGCCTACGTTGATGCACCATTCCTTATTCGCCACGATCATCAGCACGAACTGACCAGCCAGAACTAAGCGATTCCAGCGACTATTGGCCCGAAACTGATAAAGAGCCAGGGCAAACAGGCAGAACCACAGCGTTGGCAGCAGAAAATAAAAACGGTCAAATTGAAAGACCCTGAACTTCATACCCAGCGAACTGTCGCCAAGCCAGACAACGAGGTAGTGATAAAAACCGTGGATCAGGCAGAAAACACCCGCCACAACGGGTAGGCCCACCAACCACCAGACGGCCCGGCGATCGCTGCGCTGATAGGCCCGCCACGCGCCAACGCCTGCCACTGTCAGTATGCCAACGGTCAGAAAAGCACCCGTGTTGAACATGGGCCAGACGAACAAATCGGCACTTCGGCGCAGACTGTCCAGCACCTTCATGGAGCGCAGTTGCGAAAAGTCGAATTCGACCCGTTCGGATACGTAAGTCTGGTGAACGAAGGCGTAAATTAACTCCCATTCACTGGCCAGATAGACGATCGAGAGCAGTAGTAATCCGAGAACATAAGGCCAGCTGAGCGAGCGCTTATTGATCATGCCAATTACCCCGATTACGCCCAGCGCGATGCAAATGAACAGGCCAGCCCAGACAAAAAACGAGTAAAAGGGAAAAAAAAGAACGATCAGCCAGTCGGTCCAGCGGCTTTTGTGATGGAGCAGATTCAGAAAGGCGAACAGGAGCAAAGGTTGTCCACTGACGGATGCCCCGTGCACGGTGTAACAAGGCACGAGCGCGAACAAAAACGCAATGGCGACCCGTGTAAACGCCCACTTCGGGGCTAGTAACAGGTATTTTTTTGCCAGTAAGTACATGCCCAGAAAACCAATCCCATGCACGGCGGCAAAATTAACAACCTGCGCTGCATAGGGTGGTAATAGCCAGAAGGACAGTACTTCGAGGTTAATTCCCGTCCGGAATGCCGAGCGCGGAATGCCGGTAAACGGTCCTCCGCTCATGGCGTTGGGAATGATCGTGTTGAGGTCGAAGTCAAAGGCTGTACCCGTAATTTTCAGCAGGTACAGATACAGAAAATCGCTGTCCAGATTGTCATGAATCGTTAAATAAGCGCCTTCACCGAGCCATACATACGGAAAAACATACAACACCAATAAACCGATGGCCAGGAGCAGATAGGATCGTTCTGATGAAGAAGGCGATGCGTTACTGAACTGATTTGAGCGAGGAGACATAAGACAATTCCCTAAACCGAGCCAGTCGAACGGTCGCATTCGGGACGGTTTGGTGAGCCGAAATTACTGAAAATCGCTGATAGGTGCGGAATCCTGAAAAGCCGTTCATGTTTTTCGTAATTTTACCGGTAAACCCAATCATCATGCAACCGCTTCCTTTTATCGTTGTTGTGGCCGGACTCACGCTGACCACGGCATCAATGCAGGCGCAGACCCGCCCCACTAAACCGGTGGCCGCACGGTCTAAAACGCCGACGACGGCTACACTTCCTGAATTTTCCATGTCGCGGATGGAGGTTGAAAGCCATACCCGCTTTTTAGCGTCCGACGAACTCATGGGCCGTCGCACGGGCGAAGCGGGCAATCGGGCAGCCGCTCGGTATATCGCAGAACAATTCCGGCAACTTGGCTTGAAAACGCCCCCCGGGCAGACCGATTATTTACAACCGATCGAGCTGGAACGAACCAAAGCGGCTACCAATGCGACGCTGCTGGTGGGTAAGGATACGCTTAAGCTTGGGAAGGAACTAGTCGTTATGGCGGGTGAGCCCACTACGCTTACGGGCGACGTTATCTACGTTGGGTATGGCCTGACCGACGGTGACGATGGCTACAAAGGGCGCGATGTAAAAGGTCGGATCGTTGTTGTGCAGGGTGGTTCGCCAGAGGCAAAAGGTCCGGGAGAAATCTTTCGTGCGTCGGCGGAAAAACGCAAACTGGCCGCTTCAAAAGGAGCCGCTGCCCTGATTGAACTCTACAGCGAATCCATTCCGTGGGGTTTTGTTAATCAGTACTTTAGCCGCGAGCAGATTGGTATTCCGGTGACCAGTGCGACGAGTACACCCGTGACGCACGTGTGGATCAATAACGCGAATAATCAGTACAAGCAGCTGAAAGAGGCTGGCCAAGCGGTCACGCTGCGCACGTCCGGCAGACCCCATACATCCGTGCCATCGGCCAATGTAGCGGGTATTATCGAAGGAACAGACCCTAAGCTCAAGGATGAATATGTGATCCTATCGGCGCATTTTGACCACGTTGGCGTTGGGAAGCAGGGGGGGAGTGCCTACCAGCCCAGCGACAGCATCTTCAACGGCGCGCGGGATAACGCCTTTGGAACGGTTTCTATCCTGGAAGCGGCTAAAGCACTCTCGCAACAGCGGCCCAAACGGTCGATTCTGGTGCTGGCCTTAACGGGTGAAGAGGTCGGTCTGCTGGGTAGTCGTTACTACGCCGAGCACCCACTGGTGCCGCTCAAGCAAACGGTTTTTGATCTCAACACCGATGGCGCGGGCTATAACGACACCACTATTGTTTCAGTCATTGGTCTGGAACGGACAGGGGCGAAAGCTGAAATCGAAACGGCCGCTAAAGCATTCGGTCTGGGCGTATTTGCCGAACCTGCGCCCGAACAGGGTCTCTTCGATCGTTCGGATAATGTCAGCTTTGCCGTCAAAGGTATTCCCGCTCCAACGTTCTCACCTGGTTTCAAAACGTTCGATGAAGCCATTGGCAAATATTATCATCAGGCTATCGATAACCCCGAATCGCTCGATTTTAACTACGTTTACAAGTTTTGCCAGGCGTTCACCTACGCGGCCCGGCTGATCGCCGACCGGCCAATGCGCCCACACTGGTCGGCGGGGGATAAGTATGAAGCGGCTGGAAAAGCCTTGTATGGACAATGAGTACTGGGTTGGCTACTGGTTTTATCCGGGTTGATCGTAAGTCGACCGATTAACCCGGATAAAAACCGTTCAGCGCCTTAGAAAACTAAACGACTCAACCCTACGTTATTTACTTGATAACAACACTTCGACATGCTGTTTAAATATCTGTTCATCATCACCCTTATTATTTTGTTCGTACCGCCCGTACGCCGATTTGTTTTTTACCTGCTCGTTGGTCGTCAGCTGGTAAAAGAACAGAAGCGGAACGGCAACGTTCATGGTGGTCGTCGGGAAGGTGAAATTCGGGTAGATCCCCGGCCTTCGAACGATTCCGATACGCGCTATAAAGGTGGTGAATACGTTGATTACGAAGAGATTAAGTGATCAGTATTCTTTCTTGTATTTCACCGCGAGGCCAGTCATCACATAGCCGTTGTCGGTCGTAGACGTGTAATACGTATAACGAACGGCTACGAGTGCGTCTGCGCCGATTTTTTTGGCCTGCACGGTTAATCTCGATAGCAGCAACTCCTTCTGCTGCACATCATTACCCCGGCTGAGCATTCGGTAATTGGCCGACTGCCGTCGTGTCAGGGGCACTTCCCCTTTCAATTCCAGGTCCTGTAACGGGTCAAATGGCCGGTCGGGTCGCTGGTTCTCGTAGAATACGTCTACGGGGTAATGCGGTTTATTTTGTAGATAGACCATGGGTTTGAAACAGCCCGTCAGGCTTACCACGACCAGTAGCAGTAGTACATATCTCATCGGTTTTCGCTAATCAATATTTTTCAGAACGTCGGCCACGATTCGGGGGTAATGCATATGCTCAAGAACCTGTATCTTCCGGGCAACATCCTCCGGCGTATCCGTCGCGACGACCGGGCAACTGGCCTGAAAGATGATTTGACCCTCATCGTACCGCTCATTTACGTAATGAATCGTAATGCCTGATTCGGTTTCGCCAGCCGCAACTACCGCTTCGTGCACAAAGTGGCCGTACATGCCCTTTCCACCAAATTTAGGCAATAAAGCCGGGTGAATATTAATAATTCTATCGGGAAAAGCACGAACCAGATCGCCCGGCATTAGCCACATGAATCCAGCCAGTACGATCAAATCAATCGCCTGTTTCTGGAGAAGCTGCGTGATCCGGTCGGTCTCATAAAACGTCTTTCGGTCAAACAAAAGCACGGGAATGTGAAGCCGTCGGGCACGGTCAATAACCCCCGCTTTGGCATTGTTTGAGACGATCAGCGACACGTCAACGTCCGTACTGTCAGCAAAATACGAGGCAATTTGTTCAGCGTTCGAGCCGGAACCGGAGGCAAAAATGGCGATACGTTTCAAGAGATAGGCGGTCAGATGGTCAGTCAGGTAGTCGTAAAACGATGCAAACTCAATGGAGTAACGCATTGGCATACGTGGCGTTGATCACATACTTACCGGCTGATAGGGGTCAAAATTACAACTTTTACCTATTTTTGTGAGTACTCGCCCGAATCCAATGCTGGCAACCAAGCAACTCACCTTCGAATACGGTCCTGCGAAACAGTTCGCATTTCCGGATGTATATTGTGCTAACCGCGAAGCGCTCCTGATTCTGGGCCGGTCTGGCACCGGCAAAACAACTTTTCTTCACCTGCTGGCTTTGCTGCTTCGTCCGAAAAGTGGCTCGGTTGTTATCGATCAAACGGATTTGACCAAGTTGAGTGCCGCCGAAACGGCAGCCTTCCGGGCCAAGCACGTTGGTATTGTTTACCAGAAGCCCCACTTCGTCAGTTCGCTCTCAGTACTCGATAACCTGGTGCTGGCCAACTATCTGGCCAATAAGCCGCAGGATAAAACCCTCGCCCGTGATCTGGCTGGTCAACTTGGCTTTGGCGATCACATGGCGAAGAAAACGCACCAATTGAGTCAGGGCGAACAGCAGCGGGTCAGTATTGCGCGGGCCGTCATGAATCAGCCCGATATTATTCTGGCCGATGAACCCACATCGAGCCTTGACGACGAGAATACGGACCGCGTCGTCAAGCTCCTGCGTGATCAGTCGGAACGGATTGGGGCCAGCCTGATCGTCGTTACACACGACCAGCGTCTGAAAGATGTGTTTCAGAATCGGATCGTTCTCTAGTTGTCAATCAATAGTATCTTCCCTATCCTGATGCGAAACTTTCTGTTGCTCTTTTTTTTGATACCGTTACTAACAGTCGGGCAAAACCGGAAGAAAAAAGATTACCTTGTCTCGCTCAACACGCCGTACGGCACCATGCGACTCGTGTTATATGACCAGACGCCCAAGCATAAAGAAAACTTTATTAAACTCGTCAACCAGAAATTTTACGACAGTCTGTTGTTTCACCGGATTATCCCGCTGTTTATGATTCAGGGGGGCGACCCGAAATCACGGAAGGCACAGGCCGACGAACCGATGGGAGGAGGTGACATTGGCTATAAAATTCCGGCTGAATTTGTCCCGACTCTGTTTCACAAAAAGGGCGCACTGGCGGCTGCCCGCGATAATAATCCCGAAAAAGCATCAAGTGGCTGTCAGTTTTACGTGGTGCAGGGGCGCGTCTGGAGCGATGAGGAGTTGCAGAAGCAGATTACCCGCATTCAGACCATGAAAGGGCATGTTCCGACGGATGAGCAAAAACAGGTGTACAAAACAGTAGGCGGTGCTCCTCATCTGGACGGAAACTACACCGTGTTTGGTGAAGTGATTGACGGGCTGGCCGTTGTAGACAGCATAGCCAAACAGCCGCGTAATGAGCTGGACCGTCCCAAACAGGACATCCGAATGACCATGACGGGGGCTTGGGTGAAGAAAAAAAAGATTAAGAAACAGTTCGGATATCAACCCCTGTAGAGACCGGTCCGACGTATCGGTTTCTACGAAAAGAACTTATGAAAAAACGAATTTTACTCACTGGTGCCAATGGCTTATTGGGCCAGAAATTGGTTGGTTTGCTGGTGCAGCAGCCAGATGTTGACTTAATCGCAACGGCACGGGGCAGTAATCGCCTGCCTTTTGCGGATGGCTATACGTACCGGTCAATGGACATCACTGACCGTCAGCAGGTACTTGATGTGATCGCCGATGTACGCCCAAACGTAGTTATCCACGGCGCTGCGATGACGGATGTGGATAAGTGCGAAGTTCAGAAAGATGATTGCTGGGCGCAGAATGTCCACGCTGTCGAGTATATCATCGAAGCGTGCCAGGCGACTGACGCGTTCCTAGTACACGTATCGACTGACTTTATTTTTGATGGTGCCGACGGCCCCTACGACGAAACCGCCGAAGCGAATCCGATCAGTTTTTATGGCTGGAGCAAAGAGGCTGGTGAGTCGGCGGTCAAGCATTCGAAAATCCGCTGGGCCATTGCGCGAACGGTACTCGTCTATGGGATCGCGCACGACATGAGCCGTAGTAACATCATTCTGTGGGTCAAAAAGTCGTTGGAAGAGGGAAAAAATATCAAGGTTGTAACCGACCAATGGCGTAGTCCGACCCTGGCCGAGGATCTGGCTATGGGCTGTTACCTCATTGCCGATCAGGAAGCTGAAGGGATCTTTAATATTTCGGGTAAGGAAGTGATAACGCCCTACGAAATGGCAATTAAAACAGCCGATTATTTCGGCTTGGATAAGTCGCTGATTGCCCAGGCCGACGCATCGACGTTTACGCAGGTTGCCCGCCGTCCTCCGCGTACCGGATTCATTCTGGACAAAGCGCAAACGGTGCTTGGGTATAATCCGCACTCGTTCGAAGAAGGCATTGCTATCCTGGCCGACCAGCTAAAGCAACCCGTCTAAATACTGAATTACCCAGAGTCAATCGGCGTGATACTCCATCTGAAAGCAAAACCCGGCAGCAAAGTAGATCAACTATTCTACGATGCTGCCGGATTGCTTAACGCTAAGATCAGGGCACCCGCTCAGGATGGTAAGGCCAATGCTTATCTGGTTGAATTTCTGGCTAACCAATTCGGCATCTCAAAGTCGAGAGTGACCCTTGTCGCCGGGTTTACGAATCCGCACAAACGGCTGGAGGTCGATGTTACGGACGAGGAATTCAGACACGTTCAGGAGCGTTTTCGCTGACCTGTATTGACGAGCACAGACCGCAAGCGTGATCCAGTAACAGAAAGTTGAATCGTTGAGCAAACGTATTTTGTGATAATGAGCGTGTGAAAATCGCCAGGCTTAACGGACTATGGACCATTTAATTCCACATGGTGCCGTTTAATCCCAGAACAGTACCGATCCACAGCGCAAAAATGTAGCCAATCAGGCTCAGTACGGTAGCAATCAGCTTTTTCCAACCGCCCTGGTAGCGCAGGTAATCCATAAAATAGTAGAATGCACCGCCCATCGCACCGGCTACGGGCACCATTAGCAGCGGTTTGATCATCCATAGTTTCCCCCATTCAGGATTAGGCTCGCCACTTTTAAACAGGAAAAATGCGATCAGGAGTAGAGCAACTCCCGCGCCCTGTACCATTCGTTTGCCAAGTGGCGCTGGATGAATTGGCTGTATTGTTGACTCGTTTTTCATTGCCATGTTAGAAGTATAAATTGGTCGTCTTTTCAACGGGTAAAATAAGCTATTGATCTGACTAGACGATTAATAAAGAAATGGTTATCCTAGTGATTCCGTGTAGTTAGCTAACAAACTGCACGACGATCTATTATTTTTAAAAGTACTTTGTAGTACAAAGTTAAAAGCAAAATAGAACTATGCAAGTGGAGACAGCAAGAAATGCTGTGATCGCATTCATAATTGAGGCTAGTTTCTCGACGAGTGTGATAAGGTGATAGGTCTAAAGAGAATTACAAATGAATTAATGCTCTAGACCAAAGGAGTGTAAAAGGCTTGCGAGTCACTGTCTTTAAAATCAACTTCAGGCGGTCTATTCCATATTTCAGGACAAGAAACTGGTAGAAAATAAAAAATGGCATTCGTATTTTTATGATAAATACTGGATTATTGATAAAATAAACGTAAAAATTGTTCCGAATGCTAAATTAATGATACTATATATATACCTTTTTTATACATTACATACAACATAGTTCCACAGTTAACCGCCGTCTTTAGGATAAAAAATGAACAGAATAAGAAGCATAGATGGCCTTCGAGCGGTATCTATTGCCATGGTATTACTTGCTCATGGGGTCTACAAAACTCCGGCTCATTATACGAACAATTCTGTCTTTACCTACCTGTCGAACGGCTCCCTGGGAGTCAGGTTTTTCTTCGTTATCAGTGGTTATCTGATCACGAAGCTGTTGCTCGCTGAAGAAAAAAAGACAGGAACAATCAATATAAAAGATTTTTATGTTCGCCGAGTGCTGCGGATCTTCCCTGTGTTTTACCTGTATATACTAGTTGTTTTCGGGTTAAAGTGGTTTTTCATTCCCGACATAGTTAGTAGCTATTACCTTGTTTTTTTCGCTGGTTTTTATCTGTGGAACTACCAGCATTTTTTTAGTTATCCGTCCATCCCCAATGATAAGGGATACTGGTTCTTCGGTCATTTCTGGTCATTGGCCGTAGAGGAACAATTTTATCTCCTATGGCCTCTTCTGTTCAGAAAATTCGATAAGACCCGATTACTGAAATTGTGTATAGCCCTTATGTTGCTCATGCCACTGCTGAGAGTGGCGCATTATGTTATATTTCCCGGTATGCGTTTGCAGATTCCTATGATGCTGCATACCGGAGGAGATACTATTCTCACGGGCTGTCTTGGTGCTTTACTGGAAGAAAAAATCCTGGCGAATAAATGGCTGATCTATTTAATGAAGAACAAGCTGATCGTATTTATCCTGTTTATCCTGCTCTTCGTGGTATCACCTGCGCTAGCCGTAATGTATAAAGGATCTTATGGCATGACAATCGGGATGACCGTAAATAATCTGCTTATTATTTTTCTGGTCCTGTGGTGCATCCACATACCATCCTTTGTTGCGCGCGTTCTAAACAGTAAGCTACTGATTCACATTGGGGTGTTGTCGTATTCACTCTATGTCTGGCAGCAACTGTTTCTGACCTACCAGTTAAATTACTGGATCAATCAATTTCCTCAAAACTTCATTGCGGTCTTCGGCGTCGCTACCGTTTCGTATTACTTTGTCGAGAAACCTGTCTTGCGTTTGAAAAACAGGTTTAAACGAATAACGCTGTTCAATCGCGAAGAGAAAATAAGCTTTGCTAGACGTACGGGACCTATCGAAAGCTGATTATGTATCTCCCGGGAACGGATCGATTATACTGCGTCAACGGGTTCGGTCATGGTTTCGGCGGGCTGTTTCCGGGGAATGTAATGACGGAAGAAACTGCTGATTTTCATCTGCAAAACACCGAAAACGGCTTCTTTGAAAATCTTGGTAGACATCTTGGAAACGCCTTTTGTGCGATCGGTGAAAATAATTGGTACTTCCTTAATGCGGAAACCGTATTTCCAGCAGGTGAATTTCATTTCGATCTGGAACGCATAACCCACAAACTTGATCGGGTTGTGCATAATTACTTCCAGCACCGTATGGCGATAACATACGAAACCTGCTGTGGGGTCCATGATGGACATTCCCGTAACGAACCGAACATAAACGCCCGCGAAATAGGACATAAGAACGCGTCCCATTGGCCAATTAACGACGTTAACACCCCGTATATAGCGTGAGCCAACGGCTACATCGGCCCGGTTAGGACCTTCGTCGGCACAGGCATGATACAGCTTGATGAGGTCTTCCGGGTTGTGCGAAAAATCGGCATCCATCTCGAACAGATACTGATACCCTCTGGACAAAGCCCATTTGAACCCATCGATATAGGCCGTACCCAACCCGAGTTTACCGCGCCGTTCCAGTAGGTGTAATCGGGATGAGGTATTGCCACCGGTATATTCTTCCTGTAAATCACGAACGATCCGGGCCGTTCCATCGGGCGAACCATCATCTACGATCAGTACGTCGAACGGCTCCGGTAGTGAGAATACTTTGCGGATGATGGCCTCAATGTTCTCAATCTCATTATAGGTTGGAATAACTACCAAACGTTCTTTCACAGCGTATCGAGTGGGTTAGCAACTGACTGATCTTATTGTATTTATACAACAGCTAAATCAGTACTTTTTGTACAAAATTACTATTAAAATTTGTTAATCAGGGATTTGGTGCTCAATTGATTAGCTAGCCGTTTTGCCTTTCCAATGCAGTCGGAAAGAGAAACGCCGTTGTGCCAGTTTGCGCACACAAATAAGTCGTCTTTTTCAACACGCTCGACCTGTTGCTTGACCGCCAGAATCTGAGCATTGTACTGCGGAATAGCGCGTTCCCAGCGCGTTAGTTTCTGAAAAACAGGGGCTTTCCCCGCTATGCCGAAACTGGCGCTCAATTCCCGTTGAACGCTATCGGTCAGTACGCTATCCGCTAGTCTGGCGTTGCGCTCACCCGACTGTCCGCCAACCATTGTCGTAATCAGTACTTCATCGTCGGGACAGCGCCCGTCAAACACCGAACTGCTCCAGATATGACCGGCGGCAAACCGCCCTTCGATCGTTGGGTTCAGGCCGCCAAAACCGTTGAGTGGGTGCTGCACATCCGCGCGTTTGTAAACCGAATGAATGGCCGTCATTGGTGGGTACTCAACATGGCGAAGGGCATCGCCAAAAGCCGGATAATCGGCCAGAACCAACCGGGCGGCAGCGTCGGTACTAACGGCGAGCACCAGCTGATCAACGTGCTGCGTACCGGATTTCGTTTCTACCTGCCAGCCATCAGTGGTTCGGCTGATGCGCGAAACCGGATCGTTGAGCGAGAGATTCGTTAACCTGGCGGCCAGCGCATCGGGTAGCGCCTGCATACCGTTCCGAAAGCTAAACGACTGCCGACGCCCGGCGGTCGATTGATTTTTTATGAAACCGCGTAACACCGAGCCATATTCTTTTTCGTAGCGCAAAAGCATCGGAAATGTCTCGGAGACGAGCAGATTTTCGGGGTCACCCGCGTAAATGCCCGCTACGAACGGGGCCAGTGCATAATCGACGATCTCACTGGAAAAACGGCGTCTGAAAAATTGCCCCAACGTTTCATTACCCGGCGATTGTGTTTTATTGGTCCGCTCCCGAAAGATGGCCAGTTTGGTTTTCCAGCTAAAGAACGAACCGAACAACAGCGATGGCGGACCCGATGGTAACTGGCGGTAGTGACCGTCGCGAAAAATATACCGGGCCTTGCTGACGGGCTTGCTGAACGTCAGCTCAGGAGTTAGTCCCAGTTGGTCGAGCCAGAGCAATAAGTCAGCATCGCCAAGCAACGAGTTTGGCCCTAGCTCGCACAGATACCGCTGGCCGTCCGGTCCCGTTTCCCACGTCGATCCGATGTAGCCCCCCGCCTTTTCGGACGCTTCCCAAAGGTGATAGTCTACACCTTGTTGCTGTAACTCGTAGGCCAGTGTAAGGCCCGAAATGCCGGCGCCAATGATACCAATACTCATGAGCGGTCTTGCTTTTTAGGTTCAGCTAGCTTCTTCAGATTGTCAACAACCTGTTTATATAGCTCTTCCATCTGACGAGGGTGCGCTGCGTAGTACACGTAACTCTTCGCATAAGCCGCCGTATCGACCTTGAACTTCTGATAAATCTGTTTTTCCAGATGCTTGTACGCTATGTTGGACGAATCGATGGACCGCAATCCCAGACGACTGACACGTGATTCGGTCATGTGTACTTCGGTTAAAATAGTGGCCATACGATCCGTAGGGATCAGATTATCAGGACGTTTATCTTCCGGAGACTGGCAGCCCTGCAGGAGCCCAAGGCCAAGTATGGCCAGGCCCATCCAGATGGTTTGTTTGATCAGATGCCAACTCATAGTTTTATGCGTTAATTTTGTAAGAGAAACCCGTCGGGCAAAGTTCGGGGTTGGTTGTTAAAATAACATAACGCCTATTTGGTATGGACGAGTTCTTGGCCCGGCTACGTAATTTCGATATTCAGATCCGCAAGGCTGTCAACTCGCAGATGCGCGGTAGTTTTCGTTCCGTTTTTAAAGGATCTGGTCTGGAGTTCAGTGACTTACGTATCTATCAGTACGGCGATGATGTGCGGGCTATCGACTGGAACGTTTCCTCAAAGGGGCACGGTACGTTCGTGAAAGTATTCCGGGAAGAAAAAGATCAGACGGTTTTTTTTGTCGTTGACGTCAGCGCATCGCAGCAGGTCGGGCCGCAGCACCGGGCCAAATTAGATGCCACGAAAGAAGTGTGTGGTGTACTGGCGATGTCGGCCATCCGCGAAGCTAGTCATGTCGGTTTATACTGTTTTTCGGATCAGAAAGAGCGGTACATCAAGCCGTCGAATAGTATGAAAACGGGCTATCAGTTGATCATGAGTCTGTTCAAGCTGCAACCGGAATCGGCACGGACCAACCTGGCCGATGCGCTGCTGTTTACGCTGAACTGCCTCAAACGGCGAAGTGTCGTGATTCTGCTCTCTGATTTTATTGATCAGGGTTATGAACATAATCTCAAGGCGCTGGCACGAAAACACGATCTGGTCGTTATTCATTTCTATGATCAGCGCGAGGTCAATCTGCCCCGACTTGGCATCATTCCGGTTCACGATACGGAGAGTGGCCGGACTGTCTGGCTCAATACATCGTCGGCGTCGTATCGGCACCGGTTGCGGGAGACGTTTCAGCAGAATCAATCCCGTCTGGAGCGACTTTGCAAACAGTTTAATGCAAATTATCTGGCACTTGATTCCCAGGAGGATTTTGTGCCGAAACTTATCGATCTGTTTCGGGTAAGGAAGTATCAGTAGTTCTGATTAAGGCAGCTTGGTGACGCATATACGACTAGTTTGTTTTTTCTGCCTGTTGGCCGTGCCAGTGTGGGCGCAGCCGCCCGCAAAGTCAGCATTGATCGGGCAATTTCTGGACGATAGCCTTGAAATCGGACGGCCGTTTCGGTATGCGCTGACCTACCGGCATCCGCCAACGGTTGAGGTTTTGTTCCCGGATACCGCCATCCACTTTCTGCCCTTTCGGGTGAAAGCAGTAAGTGTGTCGCCTACGCATACAACGGGTGAAGGGCCGGCAACCATTAGTCGCGATAGTGCCGTTTATACCCTTATTTCGTTCGAGACCGATTCTGCCCAGTTGTTGCAGGTGCCCATTCGGTTGCTCAATGCTACGGACTGCACCAGCCTGATGACGCAGATCGACACGGTATTTCTGCGATCAAAACTGACGTCACCTGCTGCGGGAACCGCTTCACCGAAAAGCCTTACGCTGGCTTTCGAAACCAGGCTAGCCCGCTTGCAACAACAGTTTAACTACCCGCTTCTTGTCGAAGCTCTGATTCTTGTAGGGGCTTTCCTGACGCTGATCAACTTAGTGTTTGGCCAGGCTATCCGGCGGCAGTGGCGAATCTATCAACTGGCCCAGCGGCACCGGCGATTTCTGCGAGACTATACCGCTCTAAGCCAGCATCTGAGTGTCAGTACCGCTTCCGATACGGCTAATCAGGTGGTTGTCCTCTGGAAAACATATCTGGAACAGCTTGAAAATCAGCCCTATGCTTCGCTGACTACTCCCGAGATTGCCGAACGCACGGGTGACGACCGGGTGACGGATGCCCTTCGGGAAGCCGACCGGATGATTTACGGAGAAACGTTTTCGGACCAGTCACCGGATGCGTTGCGCGTGTTGCGCGATGTGGCCATTCTAGCCTATCATCGCCGACGAAGCCTGATGCTGACTTCATCCGTAACCGATGCACCAGCGGCCTTGTCTGGTGAGCCCGAATCGTCAACTTCTCCGTAATATGGAGCCTTGGTACTCACTTCGCTGGTTTTCTCCGGATGTATGGGCGCAGTTTCGCTTCTCGAATCCGCTGGCACTCTACTTCATTCCGACCATTGGGATGCTGTTTGTGCTTCGGTATTATCTGCACCGGAACTCGCAGCAGCGGTTAAACATGTCGCTCGGGTCAACGACCAGCCGAACGTCGGGAAGTCGTTTCAGCGAGAATACGATTCGGGTCAATCAGGTATTGATCAGCTCACTGCGCTTTCTGCTGCCCGGTAGTCTGTTCATTGCCATGAGCCTGCTGTTGATCGCACTCGCTCGTCCGCAGTTTGTTCAGACGCATCGTGAGCAGCAGTCAGAAGGAATCGACATCATGCTGGCGATGGACGTATCATCGTCCATGACCGAGACCGATCTGCCACCTAACCGGCTGGCTGCGGCCCGGCGTGTCGCGCAGACCTTTGTCAATGGCCGTAAAAACGACCGAATTGGTCTCGTCATTTTTGCGGGAGAAGCCTTCTCGCTTTGCCCCCTTACGACCGACTACCCGTTGTTGAAACAATACCTGAGCGAACTGAACGACAGGATGATTCCTGCTTCGGGAACTGCCATCGGTGATGCGCTGGCTCGCTGTATCAACCGGATGCGCGACCCCGCTATGACGCAGGAGGATTCGACTCAAACCGAAAAGAAACGAAGCAAATTGATCATTTTGCTGAGCGACGGCGACAATACGGCCGGCAATCTGGATCCCGTTACCGCTGCCCGTTTGGCCAAGGCGTTTGCTATCCGGATCTACACAATCGCTGTTGGTCGGGCTACTCGTTCGAGTACATCGGCGTCTACGATAGACGAAGGCATCCTGAAAACCATTGCCGATATTGGTCATGGCAGTTTTTTTCGGGCAGCGGACGCCGGACGATTGAAGGCTGTATTCGACCAGATCGACCGGCTGGAAAAAGCCCCGGTCCGCGTGCTGGTTTACGAGGATATACAGGACTATTATCGGGTCTATCTATACTGGGCGATTTCATTTCTGCTGTTCGCGCTCTTTCTGAAAAATACGATCATCGGCAATGTGCTGGAAGACTGATAATTAGTGAATTAGCTGATGATTGATTTGTGGAAGGTGTTTGATACGCCGTATTTTGGAAATACGGCGTATCAAACACCTTCCGTTGATTCACACAAAGGCGCAGTATATAAATGTGAGTGGCGATGCTTAAATCCTATTACAACGCGGAGGCCGTCGAAGCGGGTTTAGATGAAGTTGGCCGGGGATGTCTGGCGGGCCCCGTCGTGGCCGCTGCGGTTATCCTCCCGCGTGATTATACGCACCCGATTTTAAACGACTCCAAGCAATTGACCCGCTTCCAGCGAGAACAGCTTCGTACGGATATCCAGCGGGATGCACTGGCTTGGGCCGTAGCCGAAGTATCGCACGAAGACATCGACCGGATCAATATTCTGAAGGCCAGTTTTCTGGCCATGCACCGCGCTGTTGATGTGTTAGTGGTCAGGCCCGATCATTTACTGGTGGATGGTAACCGGTTTGTGCCGTATCCCATGATTCCGCATACGTGTATCATCAAAGGCGATGCTCATTACTTGTCCATTGCGGCTGCTTCAGTGCTGGCGAAAACCTACCGCGACGCGCTGATGGAGGAGCTAGGGCGCGAATTTCCGGCGTATGGCTGGGCGAAGAACGTGGGTTACCCAACGCCCATACATCGGGCCGCTATCCGGGAGTTTGGCCCGACGAAATACCACCGAATGAGCTTTCGGCTGCTGTAAGTTGGCGTGACGTCAGGATAACTAACTTTTGTCATCCTGACGTTATGAAGGATCTTCGGGGATTAGATTTTTTTGATTCACGAAGATTCTTCCTGGCGTCAGGATGACAAAAAGCTGTTACATATCTTAACCTAGCAGTCACATACAGATTAGGCTCGCAACCACGGAGCCTAATCTAATCATCCATTTACCAATGTCACACCGGCTCGTTCGCGCAGTTTTTCGGTTGGGCGGAATCGCTCGCCATACTGATCGGCCAGTCGGTCGAGGGTTTGTACAAATGTGTCGATCCCGACAAAATCGACAAACGACAACGCCCCACCGGTATAAGCCGGAAAACCCCACGCCAGAATCGAGCCCAGGTCAGCGTCCAGTTTTGTCCGAACGACGTTTTCGTCAAAACAGCGCACGGCTTCAATGGCCTGACGATAGAGCAATCGCGTCTTCACTTCATCAAGGGTAGGTTGCTGCTCCGCACGTGGGAATAGGTCAGTCAGGCCAGCCCAGAGGTGTTTCGGTCCGCCTTCGGGATATTCGTAAAAACCGGCTTTGGCTTTCTTCCCCAGTCGGCCCAACTCAACGAATTGTTTGGCGACCTGGTAGCTGGTATCCGTTTCAGGCAAGGCACCATCTTTAACGCCCTGACTGGAAATTTTGTAGACCAGATCGAGCGCAACTTCGTCCGTAACGGCCAATGGACCAACGGGCATGCCAGCATCCTTACCGCCATTTTCGATCAAAATCGGGCTGACACCATCGCGCAACAATTCCATTCCCTCCGACGAATACGTACTGAAACAGCGCGACGTGTAGAAACCCCGCGAATCATTCACAACGATCGGGGTTTTGCGAATTTTTCGCACATAGTCGATGGCAACGGCCAGTGCATAATCGGATGTTTGCTGGCCCATAATCAGCTCAACCAGCATCATCTTGTCCACGGGTGAGAAGAAATGAATGCCGATAAAGTTTGTCGGGTTTGCCGATGCCTGCGCCAGCCTACTAATGGGTAGGGTAGAGGTGTTGGAGCCGAACACGCTTTTACCGCCCGGCAACAGCATTGGTTCGGCTTCTTTCGTAACCTGCGCTTTCAATTCGCGATCTTCGAAGACAGCTTCAATGATGAGGTCACAGCCTTGTAAGTCTTGTACATCGGCCGTTGGTTTAATCAGATCCAGGATGCCGTCTACCTTCGCGGGGTCAACCTTACCCCGTTCAACACCTTTGTTGAGCAACCCGCGCGAATAGTCTTTGCCCTTTTCGGCGGCTTCCACCGAAATATCCTTGAGCACGACTTCAATACCCGCCTGGGCCGATACATAAGCGATACCGGCACCCATCATACCGGCGCCAAGAATGCCCAGTTTCTTTACGTCGGTCTTGGGAATATCTTTTGGCCGGCTGGCTCCTTTGTTGGCCTCGTTCATCCCCAGAAACATCGTCTGGATAAGGTTCTTCGCTACTTTGGACGTGGCTACCTTAACAAAATGCCGCGCTTCGATGGTTAGGGCCCGGTCAATGTTAACCTGCAATCCTTCGTACACGCAGGCCATGATTTCGAGTGGAGCCGGATAGTTGCCTTTTGTCTTGTCCATCAGCATGGCTGTTCCGGCACTGAATGTCTGCGCCCCCACAACGCTCTGAACGTTACCCCCCGGTATCTTGACGTTATCCTTCCCGACAATCTTTCCGGTCTTCCGATCGACTTCGTCCCACGGTTGGATTGGATTTGGGTTCGCGGTAATCCAGGCGCGGGCTTTTTCGAGCATTTCAGCAGGGCTATCCGCAATGTCGTCGATCATGCATAGCTTTTTTGCTTCCTGAACGCTTACCTTTTTGCCTTCCAGCAGTAGCGGTAAGGCTGCCTGAATGCCAATCATACGCGGGAGCCGTTGCGTGCCACCCGCACCGGGCAACAGACCGATGGTGACCTCGACCAGACCCAGCACCGTTTTGGACCGGGCGGACGTTCCGTTATTGAGCGCAATACGGTGGTGACAGGCCAGACAGATCTCGTAGCCGCCCCCAAGCGCAGTTCCGTTGATGGCCGCGACGGTGGGTTTCCCCGATGTTTCGATACGCCGAAAAATACGGTTCAGTTCCGACGATACCTTTAGCATGTCAGCTGGGTCTTTGTCGTTATTGCGCAGGATCATTTTTAGGTCCGCCCCCGCGACAAATTCCGGCTTGGCCGATGTAATGATGATACCAGTCACGGAATCGTCGGAAAACGCTTTTTGTAAAGCCGTTTCAAACTGGGGTATCGATTCGTCGTTGAGGACGTTCATGGGCGACGAGGTCATTTCCCACGAAAGGATAGCCACGTTCTGATCAACGCTGTAGTTTATCATGTTTGGTCAGGTTTTTGTATTTTTACCAAAAACGAAGTTCTTATGGATCCCATTCGACTTATTCAAAGGCCAAAGGATGGTAAGATTATTTTTACAGTTCCGGATGACATGCGCGATGAGACAATCGTGATCGAGTTCCGTCCTGCGCGCGAAGATGATTCATTGACACTTGCCGAAACATCTCGTCAATTGTTCGATCGTTTGCCCGATCCTAGTCCCGATTTTGATTGGAATACCTTAAATGTTTATGAGCAGTAAGTTATTCCTTGACAGTTCTATTCTGGTTGAGTGGGCAAAGAAAACGCAAACGTCCTTGTTCGATCACCTGGCAAATAGTGATAAGTATGAGTTGTGTATCAATCACACCATTCTCAGCGAGTTCACCTATTACTGGTTAGCGATTGGGGGCGGTAAAGCGCCTGTTACCTTAAAAAGGGATGGCGCTATTCCTTCTGTTTTAAAATTATACAATCCCATCAGTTTATTGAAGAAGGTGACATGGTTAACTACTGATCAGGCAATTATTCCGCTCTATTTAAAGCTGATGGAAGACTACAATTTATTGCCAAACGATGCACTTATCCTTGCAACCTGCAAACTGAACAGCGTTAATCAGCTTGCCAGCTACGACGCTGATTTTGAAGCGGCCTGTATTGGAGAGGGTATTCAACTCATCAGGCAGGTGAGCGATCTCGCTTAACCTACCCGTTCAAAAATCGTTGCGATGCCCATGCCGCCCCCGATGCAGAGGGTCGAAAGACCAAATTGTTTGCCGGATCGTTCGAGTTCATCGATCAGCGTTGCCGAAATGATGGCACCAGTTGCGCCCAGTGGATGGCCTAGGGCAATGGACCCCCCGTTGACATTCAGCTGGCTATGATCGACGCCAAGTTCGTCCATAAACAGCAACGGAATGGCGGCAAACGCTTCGTTTACTTCGAATAGATCAATGTCGCTGATCGTCATACCCGCTCGTTTGAGCACTTTGCGCGTCGCCGGAATGGGGCCTGTGAGCATGATGGTCGGTTCCGAACCAACAACGGCGAAGGCTTTGATCCGGGCGCGCGGTTTCAGCCCCGACTCTTCACCGAATTCCTTACTGCCGATCAGGATAGCAGCGGCTCCATCGACAATTTGCGAGGAATTACCGGCATGATGCACGTGATTAATCTTGTCGAACTGAGCGTATTTGAGCAGTGCCAGCGCGTCTAAACCCAACTGGCCCATTGCCTCAAACGCTGGTTTCAGTTTGCCCAGGCTTTCGGCGGTCGTGCCGGGCCGGACACCTTCATCGCGGTCGAGAACGGTCATGCCAAGCTCGTCTTTGAAAGGGACCAACGTTTTATGAAAGCGATTAGCGGCCTGTGCGTCAACGGCCCGACGGTATGACTCGGCAGCAAACGAATCGACATCCGAACGACTATAGCCGTATTTGGTGGCAATCAGATCGGCCGAAATGCCCTGCGGAACAATATGATGACGCGCGACAATCTGCGGGTTCATGAACAGGGCTCCGCCGTCGGAACCCATCGGCACCCGTGACATGGATTCGACACCGCCGGCTACAATGGCATCGACCTGTCCCGACATCACGTAAGCACCAGCCATGTTGATCGCTTCCAGGCCCGACGAGCAAAAGCGATTCAGCTGCACACCCGCCACCGACTCGTCGTAACCAGCTTCGAGGGCTGCCGTGCGGGCAATGTCAGCCCCCTGCTCGCCAATGGGTGTAACGCAACCCATGATGACATCATCGACAAGCGAGGTGTCAAGCTGGTTGCGGTCGCGGAGTTCGCGCAGAACGCTCGTGAGAAGTTGGATCGGCTGCGCATCATGCAGCGAACCGTCGCTTTTGCCCCGCCCACGGGGTGTCCGAACAGCATCATAAATGAAGGCTTCTGCCATAGTTCCGTCGAAAATTAGTATGCTTGCATACTGTTTTGTCGAACAAAAGTACAGTCAAACGTTGAATAGGACAACGAGTTTAGGTTAAATTGATAATTTATTCGTTAAAAAGACGAATCGCTGTTCGTTAGCTTCCGTGCCTATTGACAGACGCAGAAGTTGGCGAACAGCGATTCGTTTATTGGTTTTTTGGCGTTGTCGAATTTATTTGTCCAGCACGACCGTTTCACCAACCAGATAAGCACCTGATTCGGTGACCAGATTGTAAACATTCTTTACCGAGTGAACCGCTTTTTCGGCGCGAACCACTTTGTAGGCCGACACTCCGTTCGTAGCGGCATCATACCGGTACAAAATCTCGCCCGGTTGTACCTCGCCCAGGGCTTTACGACCGGTGGCCGTCATGACCGGGTGGTTCGCCGTTGCTTCAAGTAGCACAGGAGCTGTCAGTCCATTATGATTATCGGCGGTTAGCTCGTTCACCCAACTTAACCATACGCCAGCCAGTGTGAAGTCGCCTTCGTGGGCGTCCACTTTCGTTACGTGGGTAGGAGTGAGGGTCTTCGTTTTTGCGTCATAACCCAGCACAACATCACCAGCTTTAACGGCACTAATCGATTTTGACGAACCATCAGCCAGCGTTATGGGAGCGTTGGCCGCGAAGCAGAAATTGTACTCTTCTTTTTTCTTTGCACCACCTTCGTCCGATTTACCAGTTCCACCCGAAAGCAATCCGGCCATTTCGCGCGACAGCACAAAGGTAAGCGTTGGCATCAGGCCCGGCTCTTTTTCCCCGACATACTTCAGATCATCGATATATGCGTCCCACGCTTTGCGATCAGCTGAAGCACCGGGAATCACGAATGGTTTTACCACGCCCGTTTTTTCGTTTTTGTAAACAGCGAGTAACCCAAGTTCTTTTGTGTCGGCAGCGGTAAATACCTTGTACAGGTAAATTTTGCGCGTAACGCCGTCGCTAAAGGCGAATACGTAAGCAGGCCGTTCTTCGTAGCGATCCAGGATAAAGCCACCCGACTTAAAATACGTGTCTTTGTCGAGGTTTGCAACTTTAATGGCTTTGATGGCCGTCAACTGCTCCAGCGTCATAGACGCGGACGCGGTTTGCGCCCAAACGCGCTGACTCATCAACTGCGTTGCGATCGCACAGCCGAGAAAAAGAAGGAGTGATAACAGGTTGTTTTTCATCGTTTCTGGTTAGGCTGAAGTCTGTTCCCAAACTCAGGTTGGTTGATTCAAAAATTAGTTCTTCGTGTATCCGCCCACTCGTGCGTGAATCGCTTCGACCGTTCGGCGAGCCGATGTGAATGCACCCGCCATCCACGCCGTGAGATAGGTCGTATGCTCTCCCGCAAAATAAATGTTGTCGTCTGGTTCGAGCAAAGCGGGGTAATATTTTTTTCGGGTAGCGTCGTCGTAAACGGCCCAGCCGCCACCGCTGTAGGGAATGCGGTGCCAGGCGAGCGAAAACGAATTGTCGAACTCGGCCGGGTACTGGGGGTGGACTTTGCTACCTTGCTCCAGAGCTAGTTTCTCCCGATCCGCAATCGACAAGGCACCGACGGCTTCGGCCCGGCTATAGAAATTGTAATAACCAATCAAAACGCCTTTCTGGCCCTGCAAACTGAACGATGGATACCAGATCTGATTGATGTCCATGTTCGTGCGGGAAATACCACCGTAAATGCCATCGTCTTCTTCCCAGAACCGGCGCTTGAACTGTAGCCCAATTTTGCCAGTTTTCATGTACGGAATAAAGTCAGCAGCCCGTTTTACCGTTCCCGACAGGTCCGATTCGAGGGTTTTTAGCATCGGCAAGGGGAGCGTACAGACACAAAACTCGCCGGTAAGTTCTACTGGCTTTCCGTCTTTCTTGTAGACGATCCGAACGCCATTGTCCGTTTTCCGCAGTTCGGTTACCGGTGCATTGAAGATGATTTTTTCCGTTAGTTTCTTTTCGAAGGCTTTCGGAATGGCGTCCATGCCGCCAACGGGTTGTAGCAGGGTAGTCTGTTGTTCGTAGGCATAATCGCCCACGTTGTAGAAAACCGGTTGCATGAACCCGGACCGTAGCAAATCCGTGAGACCAAATGGATCGGTGAGTGTGCCGGGGGCATTTCCCGCGCCGGGATCGCTTTTGCTTTTGTAGCCCCGTCGGTTCGTGCCTTTGTACAGATGCGCGGTGTTAAGGTCACCTTCGTTTTTCAGAAAGTCAATCAGTTTGTCAACGTCTTCTTTGGTGAGTTGCTGATCGAGGGCTGATTGATCGAGGGCTTTGGCCAGCAGTTCCGACGTGTAGCCGCGCATGTCGTTGTGGTAGT
This sequence comes from Spirosoma agri, assembly GCF_010747415.1. Lineage (NCBI taxonomy): Bacteria > Pseudomonadati > Bacteroidota > Cytophagia > Cytophagales > Cytophagaceae > Spirosoma > Spirosoma agri. Next base: position 685,877 of record NZ_JAAGNZ010000001.1, read on the forward strand.
CGCTGATGCGCATGCGTTGGTTCGCCAGATTGCCCGTTCCGCCCTCGTTGTAGAGGTAAGCGGATTCGTTGGCACCGTTGAAAATCTGTAGAGGAACCCCTAACTCCCGACAGTACTGAAGCGTTAGCTGGTGATGGTGGGGAATGCGGGCCGCTCCGCCGTTAAAATAGTGACCTTCGGCAAAGGAACAGGTTTGGGCTAGTCCACCGTCTATTTCGGTTTCTTTGGTGCCGCCCCGCACGGTCCAGACCCGTCCGCCCGAACGGGATCGAGCTTCCAGAATCGTGCAATCGTAACCTAGTTTGCCTAGTTCATACGCCGTTGTCAGTCCCGCTAAACCGGCTCCAAGAATAATCACTTTTCGCCCTTTGCCATCGTTTCGTTGTCCGTTGGCGGGCAGATCAAGGGCCGATGCAGGAGCTGCGGGCAACATGCCCCAGGCCAACAGGCTGGCATAACTAGCACTCGTTGAATTAATAAAATCTCTTCGCGTCATAGTTTTCAGGAGCTGGGCGCAGGAGCAAGGTGTGAGAAGGCGTATTCAACCGGTTGTTTCTCGCTCCTGATCCCCTGCTCCCGTCACCTACGTGTTAACCCACTACTTTTTTGAAGCTATCGATGAACATGACCATTTCTTCCGACGTTCCGACGCTCACCCGGCAGAATGGCTGCCCGTTGTATTCCCGCGTTTGAATACCGATGCCATTGGCAAACATCTGGTTTTCAAACGTTTTGGGTTTCATGCGAATTGGAAAGAGAATAAAATTGGCCGCCGATGGAATCACCTCGTAACCCATCTCGGTTAGGGCTTTGGTCGTGTAGGACCGTGCTTTGGCATTTTCAGCGCGGCAGTGATTCTGCCAGGCGATGTCTTTGTAACTGGCAATGCCGGCCATGAGCGTCGTAATGCTCACTGCGAAGTCACCATTGGTATACGCATGCAGTGTTTTCAGCATGTCGGGTTGCGCGATGGCATAGCCCAAACGCAAACCCGCGAAGCCGTGAATTTTCGAGAAGGTCCGCGCCAGAATTATGTTCTGACCGTCGGCGACCAGCTTACCTAGTTTTGGCCGTTCGGCGGGCTCGTAGAAATCAATATAGGCTTCGTCAATGAACACGGGTACTTTAGGCGCTACTTCGCGGCAGAAAGCTTCCAATTCGGCGGTTGGGACGATGGTGCCGGTTGGGTTATTCGGGTTGACGATGTACACCAGCTTCACATCGGGCGTAAGGCTGGCCTTGATGGCGGGAAGGTCAAATTTGTAATCCTTCGTCATCGGCATGGCCTTGATCTTGGCGCCGAGTTTTTCGGAACGTCGGAGCAGGTCGTCGTAGGTGAAGGCACTCGTCAAAATCGTACCGCCTGCTTTGGCAAAATTATCCGCAGCGGCCATCAGAATATCCGAAGAGCCGGGCGACATCATGATGTTCGTTGCTTTCACCCCTTCGTCGGTGGCAATAAGATCTTTCAGCTGGCCGAACTCCATCCAGGCGTAGCGATTACCGCTGTCAGCCGCTTTTATGAGTGCTTCTTTGGCGCTGGGGGCAATGCCAAGCGGGTTCTCATTGGCCAACAGCCGGGCCCGCAGCTTAGGCATGTCCGGCGGAGCCGTAAAGGCAAATTCATTGGCGAAGGTTGACTGCGTTTGCTCAGCGGTCGGAGCCGCTTCAGCGGGAGTGAACCGACTTAGCGAAAGTCCGGCTGTCATCAAACCGCTGGCGCGAAGCCAGTCTCGGCGAGTTAGTTGAGAAGACATGATTACAGGCTTTTTTGTATTTATCTGCGATAAAATAAAAGTAATTCCAATTATAATCCCTTAGTAGATAGGGTGTTGTGAAAGTACGAATTAATGCCAGAAAAAGCGCCTTCCGAGCGAAAACACTTTTACTTTTATTTTACAGATGTTTGGTTTATCAGAATTTATGAACAGATGATTTTCGCTTTGCCAAAGAAAATAAAGGTCAATTCGGCTCCAGTTCATCTTTCGATGGTAGTTTGGGGAAGGGCGCGTGTGGCTCGGTCTGATACCAGAAAACCGTGCTGGCCACATCCGACATCTGTGGTAGATAGCGCCCACCACTACGCCAGCCTAAATCCTGAATCGTGACCCGTAAGTCTTTGCCGAACCGGATCGGGTCCATGATGTGCCAGCGGTACATACCGAAGCGTTGCTGTGATTTGTAGGTGCCGTCGGGTTTAAGCACCTGATGCAAGCCGACATAGGGCGTCGAAAAAGGTACGTATTGACCACCCCGGTCGAAGTTATAGGAGCCGCAGAAATAATCTTCGGTGCCTGTGCCGTTGATGGTGGGAAAATCGGTATCGCCATCCATAAAAAATTTGATCTCGCCTTCGCCCCACCAGCCATTGTTGTTCACACCCCAGGCCAGAAACGTGCCGACATACTGCCCTTTCCCCTTCACGCCTTCCAGCAGGGTCAGGTCTTTTTTGTAGCCATTGGGATTTGTGCGCCGGAACTGGGCATGGAAATAGGCAACGTCATCGGGAACATCGGTAAGGGTATAGTCGATTTGGTAGTACAAATTCATCGGCTCTTTCTCATTAATATTCTGCATCGTAATCCGGCAGTGTTTGCGGAAAGGCATCTGCCAGTAGCAGTTAAACGCACTCCCCGGATTAACACTGACCGGCAGCGAGTTCAGGGGTGCGTATTCGCCCCAGCCCATGCCGAAAAAATCGCCAACGGGTACTTCGATGGACGGTTCTTTCTCATCATCCCAGTAAACACGCAGAATGGAAAATCGCCAGTTGCCGGTGGGCGTCATCCAGATGTGCTGAATAGCGCCGGACCCTGCTATGTCCGCCAGCGTGAAGGTTTCGCCCGCTTTGATGCGAATGAACGGATTGACTTTCCAGCCCCGACCCAGATCGCGGGCGGCTTCTTTGGCGTTGGCGTGATTAGGTCGGGTGTCGTTTAGTTCGTCCATGCCGCCTTTCCCTTTCTCTCCCGTAAAATTTTCGGGACTGATAGAACGTGTCTGGGCGTTGGATAAGCGCGAAAGGTTGCCGAGGCTCATGTCGAGACCGTTGAATGAGCCGGAGCTACGTTGCTGGGCATTAAGCGATTCGGCCAGAAAAACACTACAGGCAACAAGAACAATTCGGAGGTAGAACTGGAGCTGGAACATCGTCTGAAGGGCTTATTTTGAGTAAAAGGAAAAAAAACTAGTCCCTTACCCCACAACAAAAACAGACCCGTCTTGCAACGGGTCTGTTTTTGTCTTATCAGCACTACACCTGAACATGCCAGTGGTCCATTATTCTTACAATGTTTTAGGTTTCAGGTATTTATCGAACCATTGCAGGTAACGGTCAACCCGATCTTTCTGGTAGCTCGGTACGGAAATGCCGTGAAATTGTCCGGGGTAAATGATCAGTTGTGTCGGTATGCCCAATGATCGCAATGCCTGGAACATCTGCTCGCTACCCGCTGTCGGCACGTTAAAATCTTTTTCGCCAGCCATAAATAGGGTCGGGGTTTTGATGCGGTCGGCTTTTAAGAAGGGGTACGACAGTTTTAGCCACTTATCGGTGTTTTTCCAGGGAGCGCCCAGTTCGGTTTCGTACTGATTCGTGTATTGGTCGATACCATACATCGAAAGTTGTAACGAGCTACCAGCTCCGCTGGCGGCTGCTTTGAACCGGGTGTCGGTCGCGATGGTATAATTGGTCAGGATACCGCCGTAACTCCAGCCGCCAATGCCCATCCGGTCGGGGTCAGCAATGCCTTTGTCAACCACGTAATCGGCTGCGCCCAGAATGTCCAGCACTTCTTTATTGCCCCAGTCAGCGTAGATGGCTTTCGTGTAGTCGAGACCACGGCCATTGCTGCCCCGGTAGTTGACCGCCACAACTGCGTAGCCCCCCGCCGACAGCAACTGACGGGTCAGGTCGAACGCGAATTCGTCCTGCGAAACGGGGCCACCGTGGATATAGAAAATAGTCGGTAGTTTTTTGTTGGTAGATGTGTTGGCCGGTTTGAACAGGATATTCGACACTTGCGCTCCATCCTTGCTCTTCGACGTAAATCCTTCTACGGTTGCCAGTTCGAGCGGGGCCAGGAATGCGTCGTGTACGTGGGTTAATCGGCGCGGGTTACCATTCTCAAGGGCGTATAGTTCGGCGGGGGTCTGGGGATCGCTCAGTTGAGTGAGCCAGTTGCCGCCAGATAGGGCTTCCAACTCGCTGAACGACCGGTTGCCACCTACTACTTTTGCGAATTTTCCATCCGCCAGTGCATACTGCCCAACGTAGGTCTGGCGATCATCCTGAACCAGCACACCGATCGTTTGCCCGTCTTTCGCCCAGCGCGGATTGCGAACAGGCCGGTCCAGTGTTTTCGACAGTAGGTTCGGTTCGCCACCATCACGATTGATCACCGCCAGTACGGGCTGGTCATACATCAGGAAGTTACCCGAAGACGTTGACCGCAGATACGCAATTCGTTTACCATCAGGACTCCAGATCGGATTGTTGTCAGCGCCGGGCCAGGTCGTCAGTTGCTTCATCGTGGCTCCTTTGCTGGTGCTGATGACATAAATGTCCGTGTTCTGATTCCGGTCGGGATCGTCGGTGCGGTTACTGACGAAGGCCAGTTGTGATCCATCCGGCGACCAGACAGGCGACGTTTCATCGAAGTTACCGGTTGTCAGCGTATCCATTTTTTTACTGGCCAAGTCGAAAACGTAGAGGTGCGTTGACCCTTTTTCCAGGTAGCCTTTCATGTCGGCTTTGAAATGATACCGATCGAGTACGTACGGCTTGCGAACCTTCGTTTTGGCCGAATCCGCGTAATCGGGATCACGGAGAACGAGGGCAATCTTCTTGCTGTCCGGCGACCAGACGTAGTCGTCCATATCGGTTTTCAGATCGGTGAGTTTTTTGGCTTCGCCACCCCGACGGTCCATGAGCCAGATTTGCCCTTTGGTCGCACCCTGCCGCGCCGATACGAACGAGATATATTTGCCATCGGGGCTGAACCGGGCCTTTGATTCACCATCCGGCGTGTTCGTGAGTTGAACCGACTCGTTACCGTCCCAGCTTACCATCCACAGGTCGGTGTTTCGTTTATCTTTCGTCGTATCGACCGTCGACAGCCCATAGGCTACCCATTTGCCATCGGGCGACACCTGCGGATCGCTGATGGTCTGAAGCCGATACATGTCTTTTGAGTTGATCGGGCGTTTTTTGGCGGGCGTTTGCGCCAGACCGACGAGGCTGGAGAGCGTGAGCAGACCAATGAGCAGGGAATTGTTTATCATTGTCGATGTAGGAAGGAAGGTGCTAATTTACACAAAAATAGCCGGTGGAAGTCCACCGGCTATTTTTGTGTAAATTAGTACAACTACTTTGTATAGATAAACTGATACTTAAACGGAACAGATTGTACTGGACTAGTTGCTGTAGCTCGCAGTGAGTCTGTAGCCGATGTAACTGACGAAAGCAACTGTACAGGGTCCTGTGTAGTATCTACTGTATATGTTTCGTTGCTACCATCATCAAATGTTAACTGTAAGGTGTTGTTCGTAAAATCCCAAGTGCCTTTAGAATCCGATATCTGGACGCCATTACTATAAGTTTCTGTGAAAGATTTATCATTTTTTATAGAAAAGACGTCTGAAAGGTTATAAGTGCTGGAAACTCGATCTCCATTCAATGATGTAAAAGGTGATGGGTATCCGCTAAACCGAATTCGGCTTAGATTCCATTTTCCTACAACCACTGGATCTGGTGCTGGATCACTGCTTTTGCTACAGGAACTTAAACCGGCGAGAGAAACGGCCAGACAGAATAAATAGATGTAAAGTTTCATGGGAAATTGAATGTTTGGAATCAGAGCAACACTGGACAAGTGCGCGAAAACTACGAAAAAGAATAGACTATTACGTACAGTACGCTCAAATACGAATTATTGTTGCGTCAATCCAAGTGAATGATTGTAAAAATTAGTTTACGCTTCCCCTGATGGTTAGCCTGTTATCCCGCCAATTTGGTCAGCGCTTGAACGAACGTGTCTAATTCGGTGGTCGTTGTATACAGATGCGGAGTGACGCGCACGCCACGCACGGCGGGCGAATTGATGGCAACTGTAAAGATCTTGTAGTTATCGAACAGGAGCTTCGCCAGTTCAGCGGGTTTTTTCTGAGCGATACCCACGTTGGCGATGGCACAAGAACGGGCGGGGACTTCGGGCGTGTTCAGAACAATATTGGGGCGGTGCCGCACCCGATCGGTCCAGTAGCGTTGCAGATAGCGAAGACGGGCCTCTTTGCGCTCGATCCCAATGCCTTCGTGAAACTGAATGGCGTCCTGAATGGCCAGATCTGTGGCAACCGGGTGCGTTCCGGTATGATTCAGTTTTCGGATATCGTCATCGGCCACACTGCTATCAGCAAACAACGGCCAGAGTCCGGCAATTTTATCTTTACGCACGTACAGGATACCCGCGCCCAGGGGTGCGCCGAGCCACTTGTGTAGACTGCTGGCGTAATAATCGCAACCGCCAAGATCAGGCAGGGCGAAATTCAGCTGTCCGAACGCGTGTGCGCCATCGACCATTACCTCGACGTTGTGCTTATGGGCCATCTCCACGATCTGGCGAATCGGCATGATCTGACCCGTGATGTTGACCATGTGGCAAACCATCAGCAGCCGTGTTTTGGGCGTAATCGCTTTCTCATATAGGCTGACAAGTTCCGCGTCGGACTGCGGATGATTCGGCAGAGATACTACCCGGTTGACGGTGCCGTGTCGCCGGGACTGAAGGCGAAACATATCGAGCATAGCGCCGTAATCCTGTTCGGCCATCACGGCTTCGTCACCGGCTTTCCAGTCGATGCCCGCAATGACCGTATCCAGCGATTCGGTGGTATTTCGGGTAATGATCAGCTCGTCGGCCGAACAGCCCAGCAGGTTAGCCAACTGCGTTTTCGCTACTCGCTTGTCATCGAACTGGCGCGTTCGCATGTAGTAGGACGACACGGCGTTTACCTGTTGAATATGCTGTAGGTACTTGTCCAGTACGGGTTTGGCCGCCAGCGAATAGTAGCCATTTTCGAGCTGGATGAACTCTGTCGTGACCGGAAACGCCGTTCGGATCTGACCCCAGAATTCCTCCTGTTGGGCCAGCGTAGTGGCCGGAACATGGGCTACCGACGCCAGGAGTTCCGTCAGATTCGGGCCGTTCACTGTCGCCAGGCTCGTTGCTCCAACGACACTCTTCAGAAATTGACGCTTCGATAACGTGGACATAACTGATCAATAATAGGCTACGTGGGGAACGATTGCTACTGCGATATACGATCTAAAAACACCTGTAAGCGTATGATTTGAATACCTCGATATGGACTGAGCGCGAGCAAATCAATTTTATTGCCGGTGATAAGGTATTCCGCCTGCGCGTCGATCGCTAATGACAGAAGGTAATTATCATCGGGATCAGGGCTGTCTGTAACGACAGTGGTAGGCTCAATCAGGGTAAGTCGTGCCTGAATCGCTTTCAGAAAAAGAGCAATTTCGTCGGCAGTGACGTACTTTCGGAATTTATCCCGATGAGCCACTTCCGAAAGTTCAGCCAACAGACTGGCGTCAGCAAACAGCTCAATAGTGGGGTTTTCCAAAACGATTTTTAATTTATCGCGGTGTTTTTTGCCGATCAATGCACTGATAAAATCGTTGGTATCGACCACAATTTTCATGCTGGATCAGTTGGTTGCCCAAGTTGCTTTTCGAGCCGATGCGCCTTGATTTCGGTCATTATTTCATCCTCCGTGATGCCGGGTTCGGTTTGAGGCAATTGGCTATCGGCTTTGTTCCACAGATCTACCCAGGCGGGTTGATCCACTTTTAGGGAGATAATGCCCAGGTCAATCAGGTCGTCGATAAGCTTTCGGGCCTTGGCTGTCTTAATTTCTATAGTGAGCGTTTCCATATTACGTGCAGTGCTTACGTTTCCAAAGCTAACAAATAACCGGGGGCAAGACAAGTGGGTAAACAGGCCGCTTTGGTAGGTTTAGCCCGCCGATTGTGAGCCAGAAACCCACAACTGTCTTGCAATACGTTATCGCAGATTAGGTACGGGCAATACCGGTAAGCTTTCGTTGCCATCGTCACTAACCGACTGCACGGCGAAGTAATAGTTGTCTTTCGAGTAGGGCAGGGTCATACCAAGCTTGGTCGTAAAGAATTTCTTTTGCCAGAAGGGCCAGTACGTTTCGCGCATCAGCACATAATAGCCTTTCACCTTGTTGGACTGAGGTGCCTGCCAGTACAGAGCCGTTGAGTTTGTCAGGTTGCGAACATCAACCGTCACTTTTTGGGGTACGGTCGGCGATTTGGCGAGGTTGGCGAGCGTGGCCAGATTGACCGCCGTATTTTTGCGGAGGTAGTCGAAGTCCATAAACTTCGGGTAGTCGCCGTACTCAATGCCGTTCTCCGTTCGCAGGTCCTGGTGCTGGTGTTCGTAATTTTCGTTCATCTCCGTCAGGCGAACGGCGGCAATGCCCCGCTGCACGTAGGGCGTGTGATCACCACCGCGCAGGTAACGGTCGTTGCGATACACCAGGACTACTTCCAGATTCTCGACGTAGCGTTCGCCCACTTCTTTCAGGTAGCGGGCCAGGGTGCGGGCTTTGCCGTCGTTTTCGTTGCCAAACTGCCGGATTTGCCCAATGCGACCCGTTGTATCCTTCAGCAAGTTTCCGGGCAGTCCTTCACTGAATACCCGAAGCCGCGTATTGTCTATGATGCGAAGATCGCCCGGCGCGGACCCGCTGCTGTTGTTGCTACCCATAATGTCGTTATTGAGGACACCCTCTACGTTCCATTTCTCCTTGATGGCCCGCTCCGACAGGTGTTCGGCCCCGAGTAGCCCCTGTTCTTCGCCCGTCAGCGTAACGAAAATAACCGTGGCCGGAAACGATGCTTTGCTCATTACACGGCAAAGCTCGATCACCGCAGCCGTACCCGATCCGTCGTCATTAGCACCCGGCGCATCAGATTCGCGGTTCATGACGTTCGTGACGCGGCTGTCCATGTGGCCCTGAACAATAAAAATGCGGTCGTCGGTGGGGTCGGTGCCTTTGAGCGTTGCCATCACGTTGCCCATGTTCGCGGGCTTGTCAACGCGTCGGCCATCGGGCTGCAGCGTCCAGGTATCGAGTGTAGCGGTCAACCGGCCACCCGACTGTTTGGCGTATTGATTGAATTTGCCCAGAATCCATTGACGGGCGGCCCCGAGTCCTTTTTTTGCTGGTTGATCGGTGGCGTTGGCCGGAACGCTGAGGGTATGACGCGTACCGAAACTGACCAGACCGTTGACGTGTGCCCGCAGACTATCGGCCGACACCTGACTGACCAGATCAGCAATTTGTGGATCACGATTTATGATGGACTGGGCCTGTATTAGGGGAGAAGAAAGAACGGATAGGAGGAAAAGAGGAGGGATCGACTTTATTCGCATGAGTTTTATGATTGAGTGGGCGAAGCTAACAAAAAAGCGCAAACCAGCCTAGTTTGCGCTTCTATGAGGGGAAATTGCCAATTAATAAGCGGATAAATGACAATTATCCGAAATAAATGAATAGTGTTGATGGCTAGCGGCTCATGTAGGCGGCAACACCGAACGCCAGTACGGATACGATCAGGCCGAACATAAACACCGAATACGACCAGCGCAGGAGTTTGTATTTTTTGCCCAGCACTTTGCCCAGAAAGTAGATGTCGCGGATCATGCTCGAATACAGAAAATCCGAATCATCCATCATCCGGCGCATGCCCCATTCATAATCCGGGAGGTCCATCCGGTAGAAGTTACCGAAAAAGAGCAGGTTGGCGGTCTTGTTTTCAATGTCTTCTCGGCTAAATACACCGTTCGTCACGTTCGGGCGAGTAGCCAGCACGGCCAGTACGGTAGCGACTACGCTCGTGATGGTGAACATAATGGTCGGGATCGTCAGCGCGGGCCAGTCCTCCAGTTTTCGGATCAGAATGCTCAACACCAGCGAAATAACGATGGTATTGATCGAAATCATGATATTGGCTTTGGTATCGGCCATGGCACTCAGCTGGAAGTGATTCTGCGACGTTAGCCGAAACATCGTCTCGACACCGCGACCGCGCTCCTGTTTCTTTGCTTTAGGCGAGGCTTCGGCGGTTGGTGGGTCGAGCAGGTGATCCAGGCGTTCGGCCTGGTTTTCTGGCTTGTCTTTTTTAGCGTCTTTGGTGAATTTCTCCTTCTGTTCAGCCTTTATTTCGTCGTCGCTATCATCACCGTCGTTGGCAATCTGCTGGCGAAGAATGTCCAGATTGGCCGCCTGACGGGGAGCCAGCACGGTTTTGCCGTAGTGGCTGAAGTACTGGTGGTTTTCCAGAAAGCCCGCCGTTTTTTTGCGCCATTTTTTCTTGCTGATCTTCGTACCCGTCCGTTTTAGCTCCTGCCGCAATTGCTCGCTGCGTTCCAGAAAATCGGGTGTCGACAAATGCCCTAAATCGGCGTCGCAAAGGATCTCGGCCAGGGGGTTTCCCTTCGGCGATTGCGGCATCTTCGTGGCTTCGATGCAGGCCACGACGGCCTCGATGCGCTTGGACGGCATGCCGTGCTCCCTCAAAAAAGGACGGGCGTGATCGACGCTGTTATCTTCGTGGTTATCACAGCCATTAATGTAGCCCGTGTCGTGTAGCCAGGCGGCAATCAATACCGTTTCGCGATCCGTATCCGATAAGCCCTCCTGATCGGCAATCTCGGTGGCAAACGATACGACGGCCTGCGTATGGCTCAGGTTATGGTAGGTGTACTCTAATGCAAGCTGCTTGAGCAACGTTTCAGCGTAAACACGGGTTTGATGAAGCAGCGTGGTTTCCTGAGCGATCATACGGTTTGTTTGACTATACTTGCCGGTAAGCACCAAAGTAACCAATAAAACACGGATTCCGTTACCGGTGCTCGGTTAATTTTGCTCAGCTGTATCGGCCTGACCAGCACCCGGTTGTTCCAAAAATTGGTTGACTAATTGGATCGAAATCGCACTTGGATTCGACGATTATAGTTATGGAGCAGACAAATTTCCTCGCTGCATGAAGTTTTTTTACATATTGATTTCGCTGTTGACCATCGGAACACCCGTTTGGGCACAAACAACGTACAGCCTCTTTTTACTCGGCGATGCCGGAGCACCTACGCCCGATGGTCGTGATCCTATACTGAACACGCTTCGGGCTCAGCTACAAAATGCTGGTCCGAACAGTTCGCTGATTTTGCTGGGTGATAATATCTATCAGTTTGGTATGCCCGACGCCGATCATCCGGATCGCGCTGATGCTGAACGACGTATCCGCGAACAGCTCGACATGAAGGCGGCATTTGGTGGCCGAATTTTTGCCATTCCGGGTAACCACGACTGGGACAAAAGCGGAAAAGAAGGGTGGCAGCGGATTAAAAACCAGCAGGCATTCGTCCGGCAATACATGGGGCGTGATGATGTGTTTTACCCAAACGATGGGTGTCCGGGTCCGGTAGAAGTACGATTGTCCGATTCGCTCACGCTGGTGTTGATGGATACCCAATATTGGTTGCATCCGTGGGATAAGCCGGGTGCCGATTCCGATTGTGGCGCGAAGACCCTACCGGAATTTCTGACCCAACTCGATGATATTCTCTACCGAAACCGGCATCGGCAAGTGGTCGTTGCCGGGCACCACCCGATGTACAGTCATGGGGAGCACGGCGGACATTATACGCTAAAAGACCACCTGTTTCCGCTGACCAACATTCGTAAGTGGCTGTACGTGCCGCTACCCGTCCTTGGGTCGATCTATCCCGTTTATCGATCGGTATTCGGGAGCTTGCAGGACCTGCCAAATCCTGTCTATCGGGAACTACGCAATGGCATGGTGGCCGTCTTCAAAAAATACCGAAACCTGATCTACACCAACGGGCATGATCACAACATGCAGTTGATTCGGCGCGATAGCCTGAATTACCTGACCAGCGGCAGTGGTTCCAAACACGAGTCGGTTGGCAAGCCCAGGGAGTCACTGTTCGCGGCCGAAAAGCGAGGGTTTGCCCGGCTCGATCTGGGGCGTGATAACCAGATGACCATTTCATTTTTTGCGCCCAGTGAGCAGAAGGTAACTGGCGAATTACTCTACCAAACCGTTATTCAGCTCCACCCCGACGCGGCTCCGAACAGGACCGGACGCATTCAGAAACAGCCGGACAGTGTACGGGTCGTGCCGGGTGCCGGGTATGCCGCCGGAGCGGGCAAACGGTTCTTTTTCGGTAGGAATTATCGCGATGTCTGGACGAGCCCACTGACGGTTCCTGTGCTGAATTTGCGGAAAGAAGGGTTGGTGGCTACGGAGCGCGGGGGAGGGATGCAAACGCTGTCGTTGCGGCTGGTTGACCGGAAAAAGCACGAATTCGCAATCCGTTCGATCGAGAAATTTCCGGAAAAGGCGATTCCGGCTGAACTCCGAAGTGGTTTGGCGAAAGATATCGTACAGGATCAGATTTCAGCCTCGCATCCGTTTGCGGCACTGGCCGTAGCTCCCCTGGCCGAGGCTGCCGGTGTTTACCATGCCAACCCGAACGTGGTGGTCACGCCCGACGATTCGACGCTGCGCGATTACCAACATCTATTCGCCAACACGCTGATGCTCATTGAAGAACGGCCCGATGGTGACTACAAAGGAACGGGTCTGTTCGGCAACACGACAAAGCTGTACAGTACGCCCAAACTGGTTGATAAATTACAGGACGACAATGACAACCGGGTCGATCAACAGGCAGTGTTGCGGGCGCGGCTGTTCGATATGCTGATTGGCGACTGGGACCGTCACGATGATCAATGGCGGTGGGCGAGTTTCAAATCGGGGAAAGGCTTGGTGTTCAAGCCCGTACCACGCGACCGCGACCAGGCTTTTTTCGTTAATGAAGGCGTCTTGCCCCGCATCGTGAGCCGACGCTGGTTGATGCCGAAAATTCAGGGATTCGATTATACGATTCGGTATGTGCCCGGCTTTAATACGAACGCCCGATTTTTCGACCGCTCGTTTCTGACCGAGCCTAGCCGCGCCGACTGGCTGGCCGTGGCCGATTCTCTTCAGAAGGTTCTGACTGATCAGGTTATCGATGATGCGTTGCGTCAGTTACCCGAACCATCGCGCCGACTCACCGCCGAAACGATAGCCGCCAAACTACGCCAGCGTCGCGCCGATCTACCGCGCTATACCGACGAGCAATACCGTTTTCTGGCCAAGGCCGTCGACGTAGTAGGCAGTGATAAAGATGAACTTTTCGATCTGGTCCGGCGGCCCGATGGCAAAACGGATGTGGTCGTTTACAAGCTCAATAAAGACAAACAGGCGACGCAGCAGCTATACCGACGGCTATTCGATTCGAAAGAAACGGACGAAATTCGGTTGTATGGACAGGGGGGCGACGATCGGTTCGTGCTTCACGGATCGGCTTCGGATGGTAGTCTGATCCGGATTATTGGGGGCAAAGGTGAGGACGTAATAACGGATAGTTCATCGGTTCAGGGACTGTCGCGGAAAACGTGGGTATATGACCTGCGTAAGAATACGACTATTACGAGCAGTTCTGAAACGCGGAGTCGCCTATCCGATGACAAAGCCGTGAACACCTACGATCGGATGGCGTTTCGCTACAACCTCACGATGCCGCTGGTTACGATACAGGCGAATCCCGACGATGGCCTTTTTCTGGGTGGTGGTATTCTACGCCGGACGCAGGGCTTCCGAAAAGAAACGTTTGCCCAACAGCACCGCATCATAGCCAGCCATGCCTTCGCGACCAACGCGTTTAACTTCCACTACGACGGCACCTTTACCGACCTGGTAGGGAAGGCCGACCTGGTCGTCAATGCCGATATAAAAGCCCCCAACTTTGTCCAGAATTTCTTCGGAATTGGTAATGAGACCGTATTCAACAAAGAACTGGGCGTCAATTATTACCGGGTGCGGTTCGAGAACTGGGGCTTGAACGCGCTTTTACAACACCGAGTCGGGAAAGCTACTTTTTTCTACGGTCCCGCTGTTGAGCGGGTCGAACTGGAAGAAGGGCAGCAGAAGTTTATTACGGACTATGCCCAGCGCATTCCCGATGGGAAACACTTGTTTGAGTCGTTCCTCTACGGGGGTCTGAAAGCGGGTTTCACCGTCGATACGCGCGATAACGTGCTGCTGACTACACGCGGGCTGCACTGGCGGACAGCCCTGACCGCCTACCGGGGGCTGAACGAGCAATCGAAGTCGTTTTCACAGCTGCAATCAGAGCTTTCGTTTTACGCCAGCATTCGGCTACCGGCTATTCTGACAATTGCCACGCGCGTAGGAACCAGTCTGAACCTGAATGATACCTATGAATTTTTTCAGGCCAGCACCCTTGGGGGGTTAACGAATCTACGCGGCTTCCGACGTACGCGTTTTGCGGGAGAAAACGCATTCTACCACAACCTGGATCTGCGAATGCGCCTGTTCACGATCAAGACCTATCTGTTTCCGGCATATGCGGGTATTCTGGCGTTCAACGATGTCGGGCGGGTGTGGGTCGATAACGAAAAGTCGACCGTCTGGCATCATGGCTACGGCGGAGGACTCTGGTTATCGCCCTACAACACCGCCGTTATTTCAGTACTATACGCCGTCTCCCGCGAAGATCGCATCCCCATGTTGCGGGTTGGCTTCTTCTTTTGAGAGAACGAGGGAAGTCAAAACAACTGGTACAGGTCAATTTCTTCATCAACGCCTTTGATGAGAGTTGGTCCCAGGGCGCGGGCGGTTACGGGGGGCTCCGTCAGGGAATCATAGACTTCCCGCGAAACCAGAAACTGCGTCTTAAACGGCTTGTTTAATTGCTCGATGCGGGCTGCCAGAATAACAACATTGCCCGTAACCGAGTATTGCTGCCGGGTTTCGGTGCCGATATTGCCCACCACCGCGTCGCCAAGATGAATGCCGATGCCGATCGTGGTTGGAATCATTTGCTCATCGTTGACCGCTTTTCGGATTTCTTTTAGGATCGTAAAGCCCGCTTCGACCGCAACCTCGGCGGGGTTTATCACTTCGACCGGTGCGCCAAATGTGATCATACAGCCATCGCCCAGAAACTGATTGACAACACCGCCGTACTGCTCCACGATGCGAATAATAATTCCGAAGAAGGTATTCTGGTAGACCATCACGTCTTCGGGCGTTTCGTGGCTGGCGTATTTGGTGAAATCGCGAATGTCCAGAAACATGACCGCGACCCGCATCCGATGGCTCTGGTATTTTCCTTTTTGCTCGAGTACCGCGCGGGCAATTTCGGGAGAAACCTGCTGACCGAATAGCGCAACGGCTTGCTGCTCGGTTTCGGTCGCGCGAATCGTGTCGGCGATACTTTGCCGGATTTGCCGCGACACATAGCCCGATGCCAGTCCCGCCATCATTAGTAAGCCTCCTTTTGCAATGAACATCAGGGGCAAATGCACGAACATGTCGATCTCCCGGTAGGGTTCGACAAGGCTGGGCTGTTCGATCAGAAAGTAAACGCCAATAAACTCCGCTCCGGCAATACATCCCGTATAGACTGACAGCCAGACGTTAAGCCGAAGCGTCGAGAGAATAATGAAAAACAGGTACGTAAAAGCCAGCGGGCTGTTGAGTACGAGAAGCGAATCGCCCAGATGCCGCGATACGAGAAGCAGTATAAAGGTTATCGAGGTAATCTCGAAGGTGGCGTTGGCATACTTGAAGAACGTAGGTAAATCCTGATGACGATCCAGCTGTTGCCGGAACAACCGCCGGATACCCAGCTCATAGATGCTCATGCCCACCAGGTACGGCGCTACCGTACGCATGATAGGACCCGGCAGATAAATCAGGTTATCGTCGCGCAGAAAAGGCTGTAAAAGGGCCAGCACGACGATAGTAAATAAAAACAGCGCCGACAACACACCCGCTCGCTGCGCTTCCCGTTTCAGGCTTTCATCCGAAAAATGTTCCTGAAAGTAAGACGCTATAGGCGGTTGCTGCGCTGCGCGAAACGGAAAAGTCATTTCATAGTAAAGAGGATGATTCGTTCAGCTTAAACAGAGCGCGTTCAGGATTGATTCCTGTTGATTCTCCTTTCAGAATTTATACGCAATGCCAACGCCGATCGCCTGTTTGCCCGTCAGCGGTATGGGGGCAATGGACATGCCCACGCGTGGTTGCCGAAGCAGTTCATTGTAGCGTGTAACGGCCTTATTGACGTGTCCGTTGCCAATGATGGCCAGCGTAAGCGAGGCCCCAATCGATGAACCATAGACAATCCAGTAAGTGCTGTTTCGACCGTTTTTGTTGAAGATAACGTATGCCAGCGTCGCCAGTGACGTTAACCGACTAATGCTGGTCAGTGTCCTGAAGGCGCGGAAATGATGGTTGACCATCGGGTCGTTGAGTTCAAAAAAAGGAACTTCGAGCGCGTAGGGGGAGGAAAGCCGTTTGCCGCCATAGAAATAAACGGCACCAAAGGAGGAGGCCGCCGTGTGTTCGATCGGTAACAGATGCGCCGGGATTGGAACGGATCGATAATGCGACGTATCGTCCGTGCGCTGGGCAAATGTGACGGCGATTGAGGAGAGAACAAGTAAAACGGTCAGTAAATGGGTCTTCATAAAGATGAAACGAAAACAGGGCGCCGAAGCGATAATGATTTTTTTTACGGTCGGTTCTACTGTCGATAGTACGCAGCACGGTCATAAATGCCAGTAATCATCGGGTAGCGCAAAGTAGTTCCGCATTCGTAGGGTTTCAGTCGCTTCTACAATTGCGGTTTATATGGCTGTTGGATGGATAGCGTCCCGATGACTACAACGGAATGGACGTTTGCTTGGTTTATGGCCTTGTCAACCGATACGCAGCCCGTTGTCGGTAGGGCGTTCGGGTTGAAGCAGCGTGACGGAACCATCGTCGGCAACGGCTCCCAAAACCAGGCATTCGCTCATGAACGTCGCGATTTGTTTGGGCGGAAAATTAACGACAGCCACGACCTGCATTCCCACCAGCTCAGCCGGTTTGTATTGTTTGGTCAGTTGGGCCGATGTGCGCTTAACACCAGAATCGCCGAAGTCGATCGTCAGTTTATAGGCTGGCTTGCGGGCTTCCGGAAACGATTCGGCTGATAGCACGGTGCCTGTCCGGATCTCAACCTTCTCAAAATCAGCCCAGGTAAGCGGTTCGTTGCTCATGGCGCAAATTAATCATCCAGCCGCTATGAACGCCAAAAACTTTTGTGAGCGACGCATCGTTAAGCACACGACAACACGTCCTCAATCACTCATCACATTATGAAATCAACAGTACTGTTGCTGGCCATGACCGCAACCGTTGCGCTTGCCGGGCGACACATGGGGCCACCTGCCAAATCCGTCAAAGCAAAATCGACCCCTACCCGTAGTTCGCTCCCGGCACCTGATCCCGACAATGGCGGCCTTAAACTGGTCAATGGCTTCAAAGCGCTGGTCTTTGCCGATAATCTGGGGAAAGCTCGCCATGTCGCTGTTGATCAGGCTGGTACGGTATTCGTGAAGCTGGAAAAACTCAATGATGGCAAAGGGATCGTTGAGCTGAACGACACGAATGGCGACGGTCGGGCCGATCAGACCGTTATGTTCGGCAACAATACCGGAACGGGCATGACGATCTACAACGGCTACCTGTATGCTTCTTCGGACACGTCGGTTTATCGCTACAAATTGACCAATGGGAAAGTAATGGAGACGTCGCCTGCCGAACCCATTATTTCGGGTTTAACGCTCCAGCGTCAGCATGCCAGTAAATCACTCGCCATCAGCCCCGATGGTAAGCTGTTCGTGAACTTCGGCGCACCATCGAACGCATGTCAGGAAAAAGATCGTCAGAAAGGATCGAAAGGCATGGACCCCTGCCCAATCCTGGAAGAATACGGCGGCATCTGGCAGTTCGACGCTAATAAACTCAATCAGCACAAAGCCGACGGGAAGCGGTACGCAACCGGCATCCGGAATGCGGTGGCCCTCGACTGGAATACGGCAACGAACTCGCTGTATGCGCTCCAGCACGGTCGCGATAATCTCAACAACTGGGGCGGTGTGTTTACCGATGAAATGAGCGCTGAGTTGCCATCCGAAGAGTTTCTGATGGTGAAAGAAGGCTCCGATTTTGGCTGGCCATACTGCTACAATGATCACTCGAAAAATCAGAAATTTCTGGCTCCGGAATACGGTGGCGACGGCACCAAAATAGATCGTTGTGCGGGTAAGGACAAACCAATCATGGCCTTCCCGGCCCACTGGGCACCGAATGATTTACTGTTCTATACCGGTACTCAATTTCCTGCCCGGTACAAAAACGGTGCGTTCGTATGTTTTCACGGTTCCTGGAACCGGGCTCCGCTGAAACAGGGCGGCTATTTCGTTGCCTTTATTCCGTTTGGAAAAGATGGTCGTCCGTCGGGTAAGTACGAGGTGTTCGCGGAAAATTTCGCGGGCGTAGCGGAACTTGGCAAACCCGGTACCGACGTAAACGCGGGTAAACTTGACCTCGCCAGTCCCGGCGATGCGAAGGCTCGTCCGGTTGGGCTGGCACAGGGACCCGATGGATCGCTGTATATTACCGATTCGGTGAAGGGTAAAGTATGGCGCGTGATGTACGCGAAAAAATAGAAAGCAGTTTATTGCCAAAATCCCCGCATCGAACTATACTGTTCGATGCGGGGATTTTGTATTTATAGCCGCAACGGTGCTTTTGCGCAACCAACGCTCAAGTGGGAAGGTTAGCTAATTCAGCGGCCATAAATTGTTGGAACCGCTCGTGCAGAGTCCGGTAAAAAGTCAGGTATTTTTCGCCTTCGGCCGTAATGATGGTGCCCCCGCCTTTTTCTCCGCCGGTCTGCGTTGTTACCAGGGGAGTTTTGGCTAGCGTGTTCATCGAATGGACCATCTCCCAGGCGCGTTTGTAGGACATGTTCATGGCCTTGGCCGCTTGATTGATGGAGCCGGTTTGCTGAATGTGGCCGAGCAATTCGAGTCGTCCGATGCCCATAAAACGTTCTGCTCCGTCGGCTGAGACTGTTTCGAGCCAGATGCGCCCATTGATGCGAAGGTTCATGCCAGAAAAAGTTGTTCCGGGGCGAATGTACGACAAGCGTGGTTTCGGGTGGTTGATTCATACGTCGTATTTCGAAAATACGGCGTATGAATCAACCACCCGAAACCACAAGATTACTTCACTGATCGCTGTACACCCAAGCGGCTGAAGGCTCCTTTCAGACGAACGAGCTCTCGGTTTTTCAGGCTGATGGAGTCTTTGGCCTGCTGGCTGATACTACGGGCAACACTATCGGACATGAACCAGCCCAGCGGATACTTGGCGTTGTAGGCCAGCCGGAGGGTCAGGTAATTTGTTTTGGGATTGGCAAACCGGTCCATGAAGGAGTTGAACATATTGTCGCGCGTACTTGACCCATTATCCCAGGCATTGAAAAAAGCCAGCAGCGGAATCTGCACCTCCTGCAAAACGGACCGTTTCTGCGGTAGCTTGCCAATGGTATTGCTGTTCTGAACGAAGAGAATGTACGGAATAACGGTCACGCGATCCGCCGTGTCCAGCCGTCGGATGAAAGGCACAAGGTTGTTCAGAAGCTGGATGCAGGTTTCAACGCCGGAGTTGTCGAAATAACCGCCATCGACCACGTGCCCGCCGTAGCGCTGTTTGCTGTTGTTGCCTACAACCGTGTCTTTCTGGATCAGGCCACCGTTGGTCACCACCGGAAAACGACTACACAACGACGCGGCTGTCTTGAGTGGTACATCTGAGCCTAACACATCCAGCGTTGACACGACGTTCTTGAAATAACGGGCATCCAGTTGCAGATTCGACGTAATCACCTTCTGTCCCGATTCGGCAAGGGTTCCGTTCAGTAACAGCGACGGGAGGTTGTAATTATAGCCATCACGCGTCTGGTAGAGCTGCGTCAGCGATGAGTCAAGCGTCTGTAGACCAAGATTGTCGTGGTAGGAACCCGCCCAGGAATCTTCGAGCCATTTGGCCCGTTCGAGCGCCGGAAGCGGGAACGGGACAAAACGCTGAATGGACTCCGGAAACAACAACGCCGACGATACCGCCGACAAATAATCGTCCCGAATTACGTTCCTGAACTGCTCAAACTGACGGATGCGGTTGCGTTCGGCCACATCGCGCAGAAAGGCTGTGTAAAAAACCGTTCCAACACCCCCGCCCGATACGCCACTGAGCGCGTACACATGGCGGCTGAAACCGGGAATGATGGAATCGAGCCGGATCAGCGTCTCCGCCGTCCAGTTCAGCGCACGAATGCCACCACCTTCTGCCGCTACAAGCACGAGCGGAATAGTGTCGCCTTCTTCCCGCCGACGGGCGGCTACCCACTTAGTAAAGTGCGCTTCGACGGTTGGGCGTTGCGTGATTGGCGGCACGGACAAATCGGTGGCCCGACGCACGGCTGTATTGTCATTGAATGCGCTGACGACAATGAGGTAGACAAAGACAAACAGAACCAACGGACGATAGCGGTAATCGTTGAAATACACCACCAGACTTCCCCAGAAGGTATACATCGAAATGCCGAAAATGATAATGGCCGTGGGGCGCAGTCGTCGCGCAATTTCCCACTCGACCGGGAGGCTCAATAGAGCGATCAGAAAAGCCGTTAGCAGTAATCCCGCCGAAACGACTAACCGGCCAAGAGGGTGTCGCCAAAGTTCGCGCACATCCTGTTTGAAGCTCGTGTAGCGGTCCGAAAACCGCCAGTGTTCCGGTAACCTGAATACCGCTACCCGCCGTTCGACCCAAAGAAACAGGAATGGCATCAGCCCACTTTCCAGCAGGAGAAGATACGGCTGCCAGCGATTGGATGCCCAGAAAGCATACGCCAGAATCAGCGCCGGAATAATGCCCCCCAGTTTGGGCAGCCACCGCAGCAGCACCTCAGACTCCTCATTGAGCCGTAATCCAACCGGTGAAATATGCAGAATCATGCGGGTGCTGCCATACACGATCCAGCTCCAGACGAACGTACTGAGCAGAATATACTGGAACAGCCGACTGAAGACACCGTCGTCTATTACGGCGTTGATCATATCGGCGGCCTGGTCGGGAACCGTTAAAATGTAGAACGAAAGGAGTAAGGTAATGATGACGACAAACGCGTTACGTTGTGTCTGGTAGAACGCAACAATGTAATTTCTAACTTGCTGCTGAAACGAGTGAGGTCCGGCGGATGGCACGAGAATTGGATTGATACATCAATTTATTGAATGTAAGCTTTTCTGGTTTACCGGCGACGAAAACGTCGTCTATTTTTAGGGAAAAACTCGGGTAAAAACGTTCGGTGTGTGCGTTCCGGTCGTACCTTTCGGGCGATAGTTTCCTCGCCTTGTTCGCCCCTTATCGCATCGTTTGTCTGCGACCTCGGCGACCCGTCCCGACTATCGCTCCGGTTATGGACAATGTCGAATTACTCTCCCGAATTCAGTTTGCCTTCACCATCGCGTTTCACTACATCTACCCGCCCCTGAGCATTGGTCTAGGCGTTTGCCTGGTGGTGATGGAAGGGCTGTATCTCAAAACAAAAGACAAGATTTACGAAGAACTGACCCGATTCTGGGTCCGGATTTTTGCGCTTATTTTCGGCATTGGCGTAGCTACGGGTATCGTTATGGAGTTCGAGTTTGGCACCAACTGGGCTACGTATTCGCGCTACGTTGGTGATATTTTCGGTTCTGCCCTGGCTGCTGAGGGTATTTTTGCGTTCGCGCTGGAATCGGCTTTCCTGGGTATTCTGCTGTTCGGCTGGAATAAGGTTAGCCCGCGTGTCCATTTTCTGGCGACCGTTCTGGTCGCGCTGGGTTCCATTTTTTCGGCCCTCTGGATCGTTGTGGCCAACTCGTGGCAGCAAACACCGTCGGGTTATCGGATCGAAGGAACAGGAATGCAGGCCCGTGCCATCGTGACCGATTTCTGGGCGATGGTGTTCAATCCGTCGTCCATCGAACGATACTCGCACGTATTGATCGGTGCGCTGCTGGCGGGGTCGTTTCTCGTGCTGAGCGTCAGCGCGTGGTACATTCTCAAAAAACAATACGTCGTTCATTCACGGGCGGCTTTCAGGATTGCGCTCTGGGTAGCGGCTGTATCGTCGCTGGGGCAGTTGTTCACGGGGCATCAATCGGCGGAGGTCGTCACGAAATACCAACCGGCGAAACTGGCCGCCATGGAAGGGCATTTCAAGAAATCGGCTCCGGCGGATATGTACCTGATGGGGTGGGTCAACGCGAGCGAGCAGAAGACGATGGGGCTGAAAATTCCCGGTGGCCTGTCGTTTCTGGTACATCAGGATTTTAACGCGCCCATTCCCGGACTGAACAGTATCAAAGCCGAAAATCGCCCCACGGCGGTCAATTTCGTGTTCCAGACCTATCACCTGATGGTCGCCATTGGCATGACGCTGATCGCGCTGACCTTGTTCAGTTTGTATCTGCTCTACAAGAAAAAGCTGTTCGAAACGCGCTGGCTGATGAGCGTATTCGTTTTCGCGGTGCTCTTACCGCAGATCGCCAATCAGGTGGGTTGGTATACGGCGGAGGTGGGTCGCCAGCCGTGGGTTGTCTACGGGTTGCTCCGCACCTCCGATGCCCTGTCGCAAGCCGTCAAAGCGGAGCACGTCCTGGCGTCGCTCATTTTGTTCACGCTTGTGTATGTGATGCTGTTTGCCCTGTTTTTGTACCTGTTGAACAAGAAAATTCAACACGGTCCCGACGTGATGGACTCCGATCAGGAAGAACCATCGTCCCGCATGAATCCGGTACTAAATTAATGAGCGAGAGGTGAATGAGCGAAAGGGCGAATTTGTCCGCGGGGACGATCGCTAACTGGCTCAATCACTCTTTCGCCCTTTCACTCATTCGCTCTATGGATACGGTTCTTGGTATTGATTTGCCTACGTGGTGGTTTCTGCTGATTGGCGCGCTCATTAGCGGCTACGGCATTCTGGATGGTTTCGATCTGGGGGCGGGCGCGGTACACTTATTTTTCCGGAAAGAAGAAAGCCGCCGGATTGCGCTCAACGCCATTGGCCCGGTTTGGGATGGCAACGAGGTCTGGCTAGTAATTGGTGCCGGATCATTATTCGCGGCTTTTCCGTTCGTGTACGGCACGATTTTGTCGGTATTTTATCTGCCATTTATGCTATTTCTGGTCGCCATTATCTTTCGGGCAATCTCGATCGAATTTCGGAGTAAAGAGGAAATGAAGTGGTGGCGGAAGATGTGGGATGTGAGTTTCTGTTTGTCCAGCATTACCATTTCGCTGCTGCTGGGTCTGATTCTGGGTAATCTCATTCAGGGGATTCCCTTGAACGCCAATCACGAGTTTGTGGGCCGGCTGCGCGACTTTTTCAACCCCTATGCCTTGCTGATTGCCGTTACCGTTCTGTCACTGTTTATGATGCACGGTGCCATGTATCTGATCATGAAAACCGAAGACCGGATTTTTACCCGCCTGACGATCATCGCTAATAACACCAGCAAGTTTTTCATCCTTTGTTTTATGGCTACGTCGCTGGCAACGCTGATTTACGTGCCGCACATGACGGCTATTTTCAAAGATCACCCTGCCTTATTCGTGCTGCCCGTTGCCGCCGTATTGATCGTGCTGAATATCCGGCGAAGCATCGAAAAACGGCAATACCAGCGTGGTTTCGTTTCGTCGGCCGTCACCACGGCGTTGCTCCTGATCCTGTTTGCGATGGGTTTGTACCCCAATCTGGTGCTGTCGAATATTGACCCGAGAGGCCATATCAGTATTTACCAGGCGGCTTCCTCGGAGGGTTCGCTGCGGACCATGCTGCTCATTGCGTTTATTGGCATGCCGCTGGTGGCAACCTACACCATCTTCATGTTCTGGACGTTTCGCGGTAAAGTGAAGCTGGAAGAGCACAGTTATTGATTTTTTTGGCCGAAGGGTACTCGATACGCCATATCTTGGAGATAGGGCGTATCGAGTACCCTTCAGTTCTTAAGTCGTCAAATCTGGTCGTTCGCCCTTGCGCAGGGCATTCACCAGATTATGCGTTCGGCGTGTTGGCTCGGGAATCCGATACCCGACTCCACGGGGGGCGATTCCATGGGGGCCGACTCCACGGCGGCCACCGTCGCAGGCTAGCGTAAGTGCAATTGCGGTCTCCAGATCGATCAAATGACCGGGTGAGACATAAACCGGATTGACTTTATTTTTAGTTCGCAGGGCCGCGCCGACCACATCGCCGTAATGCAGCATGGGCGACCACGAGCCCCGTTCAGGAGCGGGTTCTTCGTATTTTCCGACCAGTACCGATTTGCCACAACCGAACGTCGGACGATTCAAGAATAAACCCGCGTGGGAAGCAATTCCGATTCGGCGCGGGTGAGCCGTACCATGTCCGTCGAACATCACCACATCCGGTTCGGTCTTTAATTTGGACCAGGCTTCTAACAGCGACGGGATTTCCCGAAACGACAGCAGACCGGGAATGTATGGGAACGGAGCCGTGCTGATCACCCCGGCTTCTTCAATGGTTTCGAGTGTTTCCAGGTTTAGCACGACAATCCCCGCGTAGACCGTTTCCTCAAACTTGTTGAACGAAATATCGCAGCCCGCAATCGTCTTGGGCGGAGTCGCTATCGGCCCGATCCGAATCTGCGAACGCAACTGTTTTTGCAGCGCGACAGCCTCAGCGGGCGAAACGTTCCAGTCGTGTAATTGTAGGTAGTGAGCCATATGCCGGATAGGGTTGTTGGTAGGTAACACCCGTTCGCAAACAACAGTTATGAACCCGTTTCGCCTGTGCGCTTCATCTGCGCGGCTCGCTGATTAGTTTCTTCACAAAATCCAGTTGGTCGTCGGTATGCTCAAGGATATTCTCCAGTCTGATCGGGACCGTATAATCGGGCCGGGTTCCGCGCCCTCTGGTGGCTGTTTGGCCGACAGCCGTGTCGTAGTAGACGAGTGGCGTACCCACTTGAATCTTGGAGTGAGGTAGTTCCAGCGTAATAAAACTGCCGCCATTACCCCCTTCGTAAGCACCACCGGACTCTTCCCCGATAAACAGACCCACGTTGTTGGCGTGCGCAAGGGCTAAAAACTCGGAAGCGGTCGACGCACTTTGCCCGTTCATGAGGATGTAGACCTGTCCCCGGAACCGGTTTGGTTTGGGTGTGTACCGTTTGGGACCCCGACCGCTATCACCTTGCCTGAGCGTAAACGTCCCGTCAGGTTCGGGAATCAGTTCGTTTTTGATGTTTGATCGATCGGCCTCCGACAAATCCGAAAACCGGATGAAATCGGTGCTGTCTGTGATACTGTGCTGCCGGGCGTAATAGGCAACAGCGGAATCCGACTTCATCAGGTACGTGAGCAACTCGATCCCCTGGCTATCCCAGCCGCCCGGATTGTCCCGGAGATCAACGATTAGGTTACGGGCTTTTCGGTTCCCGATCTCCGCCATACACTTGTCCATAAACGCCCGGAACCGGGCCACGGCGGTTTCGTTGCTGGTAGCGCCTTCGCCACTGAAGCCATCAATCCGCAGGTAAGCCGTTTGGGTAACGTCTTTCGGAAACAAGAGCCGCCAGGGATGCTTCTGTTCCTTTTTCTGGTAATACCATCCGATCATTTGTTTGTTAACGGGATTCTTTCTGTAGCCTTTCAGCGACGTAGGAAAAGGCTGGGCTGGCACATCGACCTGAATCGTATCACCGGTCAGCGTTCTGAACGATAGCTGAAATGTATCCGGTCGGTCAATAAACCAGTAGTAGAATAGGGCAAAAAGCGCGCCTTTCATACTTGCCTGCTTTGAGGTCTGGATGTAGCCATCAGCCCAGTGATAGCGATACAGGATCTGTTGGATGCTGGCCATATCCCGCCCATTGATGCGCAATAGCTCAAAGCCCGGTCTTATAATCGGGTTGGTAGTCCCATTGAACAGAACGTACGAACGGTTCTGGAGAGGCAACATGAACAGCGGAAACGTTTTCCACGTATCGAAACCCTGTCGCCACTCTTTCGTCGGAAACGCGTGGGTATGCGCACAGCGAATGTCAGCAATGAGGGCTTCAATCGTCCCGTAGAAGGAATAGAACGGCATCGGTTTTGTCAGGGTACCGTCGATACTATCCAGTTTAGCCTGCATAGCCACTTTGGGGGTGTAGCGATACAGGCCGGGGTGAGTTTCTTCCAGCAACCGGCGGAAATAACGGAAGTCAGCCTGCATGTCGGCGGGTTGCAGCACGGTGGTCTGCAATGAATCACGGACCGATTGGGCGTGTAGGGAGCAGGGAAGAAGGAAAAAGAGAATACGGTACAGGGCGCTCATAACTTGTTGATTTTTGCCCAAAAAAGGCTGAAATCAACGAGCGGATCTGCTCAAATCCGGATTTGAGCAGCCTTTTTCTTCTGTTGCGCCTGGTATTCGCCCGGCGATAGGCCGGTTAGCTGCTTGAAGGTTCGCTGGAAGGTAGCCTGGGAGTTGAAACCGCTCTCGAAAGCAATGCCCGTTAGGGTCAGATGGTCGTAGGCCGGATCGGTCAATCGATGCTTCACTTCGCTAACTCGGTACTCATTGACGAAGCTGTTGAAATTTTTACGAGCGTGCTGATTCAGAACGGCAGAAATGAGCCTGGCGTTTACCTGCGTGTGTTGCCCTAGTTTCTCGACCGTTAATTCCTGATCAAGGAAAAGACGGTCTGTTTCCATGGCCTTCGTCAGGGCGGCTAGCACGTGTTTACCGGTTTCTTCGGGGATTTCTGAATTGACTGATCGGGCAGACTGACGCGTTGCGGTGACCGCTCGGGTATGCAGGTAGCCCCTGATGCCGATCCAGTAGATCAGCACCGCAATGGGAATATAGATTGGATACCAGCCAAAGCGATCTAATAACGGCTCCCGAAAGGCGGGTATGATGTACGGCACCAGATGCACCAGCCAGATCGCTTGAAACAAGAAAAATGCCCGAACGAGTTGTCGAAGCCAGCGCAAAGTAGCTTGTTGCTCGTCGGTGATGGCGTTCGTTGGCAACGGCTGGCTACGAAGAACTCGTCCAGTCAACAGCAAATACGTCGAGCAGGAAAGCCAGCGGGGAATGTCGATGTAGGTGTTGTATTCATTCATTACACGCCCCCACGCTGGTCCCTGCTGTTGCGGAAAGAACCCAAGCAGCATACCCGTAATGAATACCCAACAAATAATTGGTGATCCCCAGTCCAGCACAACTGGATAGAAATGGCGTCGTTCGCGCGGGCCGATGCGGAAAGATGGGTCAAGAACCGAGCGTGTGTAAAAGAAGATCAGCGGTCCGATTGGCATCGCCATGATCAGCGGGGTCAGGTCGATGAACAGTCTGACGAGCCGGTTTGCTACGGGTATACCGACCGAAAAACTCATTAGGGCCAGTAAACCAATGAGCGAAGCCAGCAAGCGACTTGCCAATCGATTCCCGTTCGGATTAACCCATAGCAACGTGGCTACAATGAACCCTTGCAGAGCACCCAGCAGTAAAATAAGGTCGAAGGGAGCGATTGTCATGCCGCACTGTAGCGTGGGTGGGAACCCGCGATCATATCTGTAGCGTCTTATCCGGCAACTAGCAGGGTCTACCCGTACTACGTTAATCGACGATTTTTACCCGAATCCGGTGCGGTGCGGGCTGGCTACCGCCAAAGTAAAGCCCGGTGGCGTAAGCAAACGATTTGTCGTGCGTAAAGGGAATCGGTGTGCCGCCCAAAATCTGGTATACTTTTCGATCGTAGTCGATTTTTATGGTCAGCCGGGTGGGTTGGTTGATGGCCGTTTCGGCTACTTTGAAGTCAACCCGTTTTCCTGCAATGTACGCGTAAGCCCCCAGATCGATACGTTTGGTTTTGGTATTATACCGCCAGCCGACCCGCGCGCCATCGATCTGGTGCGGAGGAACGCCGTCCAGCGGCTGATCTTTGGAACCAACAAAACCAAGTCCAATTACTTTATTCCAATCGTCGGCATCTATCGCGCCAATATCGTATACGCAGCTGCTATCGAACGTCACTTCGGCGGTTATCTGTCCCGGACTGATCAAAAGACCCACTTTACGTTTCGGCATGGGTTCATGTTCGCCTTCCTCAATGACTACCCAGTCCGGATTTGACAACAGAAAATCGGGTACGCAGGCGCTCATGAACAGGCAAAGGCCAACAATAAGCGTTTTGGCTGCCATTGCCGATGGTCGCACCGATGAATCAAAACGAAGCATAATGATGGAAGAGGAATGTATTTAAAGTACAAATAACGTTATTATTGACCGAATATATATCCCGCTCGCTCAGTGTGAAGCTGTGGGGTAAGTATAAAGAAGGATAGCGCTGAAAAATTCGCTTTTTCAAATTTGATTATAAGTGATTAAGTAAAAGCCTTCTAGACAAGACGAAAGTTTTGCGAAGTTGGACTATTTTTAGGGGAACAACGCAACTTTTTCGTATTTTTATACCTTATTGGATAAGTTTAAGTAAACATTAAGTTTATGAATTCCGCACTCCCGTCCTCTTTTCAGTCGGTGCATGAATCGTCAACCAGTCGGGTAGCGGGCTGGCGATTAGGCATACCAGTCTACATCTACGCCGTTATTTTCTCTTCTTTTTGCGTCGTGCTGGGCCTGCTCTGGGACATTATGTGGCACATGAGCATAGGACGCGACGGCCTGCTGGCACCACCGCACGTCGTCATCTACATCGGTGCGATCGTGTCAGGATTGTTTTCTGCTTACCAGATTCTGAAATTAACCCTGACCAAAAACGATCCGGGTCGGGCTCAGGCAGTTCCGTTCTGGGGTGTTTTCTATGGACCACTCGGTGCTATGTTCAGCGTGTGGGGGGCGCTGGCCATGTTGACCTCGGCTCCCTTCGACGATTGGTGGCACAACACCTACGGACTCGATGTGCAGATTCTGACCCCACCGCATACGGTGCTGGCCATTGGCATTATGACCGTGCAGTTTGGGGCGCTGGTTGGCGTGCTGGCGTTGCAGAATCAGTTACGATACCAGACCGTAACGCCGGATAGCCACAGCAACGGACGCGCTTCCCGGCTGAAATGGTTGTTTGCGCTGTCGGCCGGATTTCTGCTGATGATGCTCTACACGCTGCTTTCTGAGTCGATGGGTAAGCACGAATCGCATTACTCCGGCTATTACGCGACAGCCGCTATTATCTTTCCGTTCTACTTGCTGGCGGTGGGCCGGGCTTCGCTGCTCCGCTGGCCAATCACCATCATTTCCAGTATCTACATGATTGGTATGCTGGTGCCAAGCTGGGTTCTGCAAAACTTCCCGGCAACCCCCAGACTGGGTCCTGTTTCGAATGATATTACGCATTATCAGCCTTTCATGTTTCCCTTGTTACTGGTGATACCAGCACTGGCGATCGACTGGCTCATGCAACGATTTGATGCGCCGAAGGATGGGAAACGAAAGTTGAATGACTGGCTACTGGCCGGACTATATGCCGTTGTGTTCATGCTCATTCTACTGGCTGTTCAATGGCCGTTCGGTGAATTCCTGGTGACATCGCCGTATGCGCGTAATGGCGTTTTTCTCTCGTATAGCATGGGCTATGACGGTTCTCCTGACTGGGAGTTCCGCTATGCGTTCCCGCCCTGGCTCACGCAATCGACCCCTGTTTTTCTGAAAAATTATGGAAAGGCGCTGCTCTATGCCACACTCTCGGCCCGTGTCGGTCTGTATTGGGGTAACTGGATGAAGCGGGTAGCTAGATAGCCTAAATGAGTTGGTTTACCACCGTAACTAGGACACAGATAAATGACTATAACGTGTAAAAAGAAGAGTTGGGTGAGTCGATTGCTGTTCGTCTATTCGCTCATGCTGTTCATAACGTATTCGCTCAGCGTAACCGCCCATGTGGGTAGTGCGGGCGTAATTGTTCAGAAACAGGCCGGTAAGTACCAGTTACTGATTCAGGTAAACCCACCCGACGTGGTTCCCGGAACGGCCAAAGTAACGGTATTTGTCGAGCAGGGACGGGTTAGCAGCCTGGGCGCACGACCTATCTATTTTCGGTCGGGCGATAAAGGTGCGCCAGCATTCGATGACCTGAAGTCCGTCGGTAACAATAGCTACGAAGCCGATCTCTGGCTGATGAATTCAGGTTCATCAAGCATCGAATTGACGATTGATGGACCGGATGGAAAACAGCAGGTTGTGGTGCCCGTTGTGGCGGTCGCTACGGCTTTGCGTGATATGCCCGCCGGAACGGGTTGGGGGCTGGCTGCTATGGGTCTGCTGCTGACGATTATGCTAATCACAATTCTCGGGGCCAGTAATGCCGATGGCATGGTGGCACCGAGCCAACCGATTCTACCCGCGCTCCGGCGTCGGCGGTTGATCGGTATGGGCGTTGGGCTGGTGGTTCTGGTGTTCATTTCGGTCGGCTGGCGGTCGTGGTGGAACAACACTGCCGAAGCGTACCGAAGCGAACAGCTGTACAAGCCCCTGCCCATTCATACGTCGGTGACGGTTGCCAACGCGCAGCGCCAGTTGACAATTCGACTTGATACGGCAATGTCCGGAGAAAACGGGCGTCTTCGGCGGACGCTGAGTTACGTGTTGCCTGACCACGGGAAGCTAATGCACGCCTTTATGGTCCGCATGCCGGGTCTGGACGCGTTCGCCCACCTGCACCCGAACCGACGCGATACCCTTCACTACGATGCGGCACTGCCCCCGCTGCCGGGTGGCAAATACCTGCTCTACGCCGATGTGGTTTACCGCAGTGGTTTTGCCGAAACGCTGACCGATACCGTCGAGATACCATCCCCTAAAATTGGTGCGGATGCAGCTACTGCCGCCAAACCATCCGATCCCGACGATAGCTGGCATGTGACCGAACCGATGGGTGTAAAACCCAACGCGGTGAACGTGCCGCATCTGGACAACGATATGGTTGTTTGTGGTAAACCCGGTGCCAGCACTAAGCTGGAAGATGGATCTACGATGATCTGGATGGATAAGAAAAGCCAAGTGTTGGAAGCCGGGAAATTATACACGCTAAAATTCGCCGTTGCTGATGCGCAGGGGAAAGCGGTGACGCTGGAACCGTACCTCGGTATGGGTGGTCATGCTGCTATATTGCGCTCGGACGGATCGGTGTACATCCACCTCCACCCGGTTGGCACCTATTCAATGGCGGCTGAACGGTCGATGGTAGGCCGGATTGCCGACACAGCCCGAACGTTCCATTATCCCGATGCGGTCAAATTTCGGGATAGTATCGATACGTACATCGCCACCTTGAAAACGCTGCCCGAAGCTGAAAAGAACAAGTTGCTGATGGCGAGTATGCCGACCATGAATCACGGTATGAAGACCAACAACATGGTCGAATTTCCGTATGCGTTTCCCCGCGCCGGTCACTACCGGATGTGGATTCAGGTGAAACGAAATGGCCGTGTGCTGACGGGCGTTTTCGATACACAAGTAAACGAACCGCTGCTGTAGACAGTAGGATAAGATCATCTTTTGTTTTTAAGTGTATCGCGGACTTCAGTCCGTTTTCTAGACAGGAACGGACTGAAGTCCGTGATACACTTACTGCTTATGCCTCACTCCGTGACTCGTCGCCAACTAATGGCGACGCTGACTACTGCCGCCGGTGCGTCTTTTCTACCTGCTTCGGCAGCTCCGCAACCGGCTGAACCGTCGTTGGCTCCTCTGGCCACCCCGCCACCGTTCATCCTCTGCCTGAATATGAGCACCATTCGGGGCCACAAGCTTGGGTTGGTAAAGGAGTTAGAAACGGCCTCGAAAGCTGGGTTCAAATCCGTTGAAATATGGATCGACTCACTCCAGGAATACCTCAAATCAGGCGGAACCACGGCAGATTTGCGCAAGCGACTGGCTGATCTGACCATTCGCGTTGAGAATGCCATCGGCTTTGCGCCTTGGATTGTCGATGATGAAGCGGTTCGGGCCAAAGGTGTCGATCAGCTCAAACGCGAAATGGAACTGCTGGCTCAGATCGGCTGCAAGCGAGTGGCAACGCCATCGGTTGGCGCACAGGCTCCGGATGCGCCTGTCATCGACCTACGAAAAGCCGCTGAACGATACCGCGCGATTCTGGAAGTAGGTGATCAGACCGGAGTGGTGCCCCAGCTGGAAATGTGGGGTTTCGCAAAAAACCTGACCAAGTTGAGCGATGTGATGTATGTTGCCGTCGAAAGTGGCCACCCATCCGCACGACTACTGCTCGATATTTATCACATGTTCAAAGGAGGGTCGAGCATCGACAGCCTTCCGCTGATCGGAAAACCCGCGATCGAGGTGTTTCACGTTAATGACTACCCGGCTAACCTAACGCGTCAGGCCATTGGCGATGCTGATCGGGTGTATCCCGGCGATGGCGTTGCACCTATCCAGGAGACGCTGAAACGGATCAAAGACCCCAATAAATCCATCGTGCTGTCACTGGAAGTTTTCAACAAAAACTACTATGCGCAGGACGCACTGACGGTTGCCAAAACGTCGATGGAGAAGATGAAAAAGATGATCGCTGGGGTATAGAGAACGACCAAAGAAGCCCCGATATGCCAATCGGGGCTTCTTTGGTCGATACGAAGTCATTTGTCATTCCTTATCCGCCCGTCGGTCGGCGCGAATCTCCGGAATGGTATCCGGATCGATCAGGCCCAGTGAGGCTGCATGTTCGGCGGCTTCAACCGTGTCAGGAACGAGCAGCATCGGGACGTTGAACGCTTCGGCGGTTCGGATCAGTTCGCGAACGGACTCATCCCGCTGCTCTTCCGTTACATCGCGAATGTAGATAGCCCGAATCCGCCCCGGATTCTCCCGAACGACCTGCGTATAAATTTCCGGGTCCTGCTGACCACTGTCACCGATGAGCACGAAAGGCAACTGCGGGTTCACATCCAGTACTTTTCGGATCATGGCCAGTTTGTGCGTATGATGCGATTGCGACGAAAGGAGTTTGGCACTAAAGCTGAAATCGCGTAGTAAAATGGGCCCTTTCGGAATGCCCTGAATCCGGAAAAAATCGACCAGCAGATCATACAGATTCCACGGACTGCTCGACACAAAGTAGATTGGATTGAACAGCGTCGTGATCGGTCCGCTTTGTAAAGCCCGGTAAAAAGCCGCCACCCCCGCGAAGGGAAGCCGGGTATACGCATTACCCAGGAATGTCAGTCGGGCAGTTTGCAACAGATTTGTTGCGCCGGTTACCAGAACGGTATCGTCAATATCCGAAATAACACCAAACTGGCTGTACAGGGGCGAAATCATCAGATGACCCTCTTTAACGACCGCTTCGCCATTGGGCTGCACAACGTCGTCCAGCGCATACCGGACCGGGAACCACGCCCGACCCGGCGGCAGATCATCCGGCGGATTGATCGTTAGCTCGAAATAGCCCTCTTTGTCAGTTGTTGTGGTATACGACTCGTCAAAGGCATCGACCCGAACAGTTACGTTGGGTACTTCATCACTCTCAAACCGCTGGTATGTCGCCAATAAATTCTGCCAGAACGTGTCGTTGTCGCTGGGTGTGCTGAGATCCCGTTCGCGCAGGACCCGCCCCGTAATCCAAACGGCAGTCGGACTCCCAAAGCCGCGATAGTAGACAAGTTTGTATGGTTTTTTCGCGTCAAGGCGCTTGGCAAGACGGTTTTTAAGCCGGTCGAACTGGTTTTCGGCGTCGGCGGATGCGCTTACTAAGAAATCTTTCCAGGTAGTCATTGAATAGCTCGTTGGTAATCGGCCCACTCGTCAATGTCCGTCAATTCATCCAGCAACTCGACTGTCAGGTCACGTTGTAAAATGGCCAGTTTGGTCAACTGGCAAAGTTCGGGTTGACTCCAGGGCATGTTGTCAAACAAAAACGGGTACAATTGCTTCGTACCCAGTAAATAATACCCACCATCCGTTGCCGGTCCGATGACGACATCTGCTACCGTCAGGGCGTCGAATGCCCGTTCGATGTGGTCGGTGGTTAGTGTCAGGCAATCGCTGCCAATGATCACGACCCGATCAGCACCCGCGTCAAATTGCTCCCGGAAAGCATGTAGCATACGTTCTCCCAGGTCCTGACCGAGTTGCTGTCGTTTCTCATAGTTGGCATTGTTCCAGTCGTCGGCTTGGTTAACGAAATCGCCGTAATAAACGACCTTATGGACGGGTAAAGGGTTCGTAATCTGTTGCGTATACTGGAGCAAATGCCGGTACACCTCAACGGCCCGCCCATCACCAACGGTTTGGGCAATGCGCGTTTTAACCTGCCCGGCAATGGGATTTTTCACGAAGATAATGAGGTGATTTTCGGCCATACGGGGGTTTGGTGGTAACTTGCGGTCGAAATTAGTGATTGGAGGACCAGTCGT
The DNA here is from genome assembly GCF_010747415.1 of Spirosoma agri. Classification (NCBI taxonomy): domain Bacteria; kingdom Pseudomonadati; phylum Bacteroidota; class Cytophagia; order Cytophagales; family Cytophagaceae; genus Spirosoma; species Spirosoma agri. Next base: position 720,369 of record NZ_JAAGNZ010000001.1, read on the forward strand.
CTGTTGTAACTAAGCCAACCACTACGCACCAGTCACTAAATACTAATAAAACCATGAGCAAACAAATTGTTTATACGGAGCAGGCTCCCGCGCCGATCGGGCCTTATAGTCAGGCAGTAAAAGTGCAGCCAGCGTCTGCTGCGGGCATGTTGTTCGTATCGGGTCAGGTCGCGATCGATCTGGCACCGTTGGGCGATATTCAGGCCGAAACGCAGAAAGTAATGGAAAATATCGGCGCTATCTTGAAAGCCGCCGACATGGATTATACCCACATCGTTAAGTCCAGTATTTTCGTGAAAGACATGAATAATTTCGCGGCTATCAACGAAGTATACGGTCGATTCTTCACCAGCGAACCGCCTGCTCGCGAGACGGTGGAAGTAGCCCGTCTGCCCAAAGATGTGAATGTTGAAATTTCAGTTATCGCTATTCAATGAATAAAAGAGTGAGAGAATGAAAGAGCGTTACTAAACTAGACGACTTTCCACTCTTTCACTCTTTTATTCATTCGCTCTTTATATTTTACTATGTCAACACCCGTTCGCGTTCGTTTCGCTCCCAGTCCGACTGGACCGCTGCATATTGGCGGGGTGCGTACTGCGCTCTACAATTACCTGTTCGCTCGGAAAATGGGCGGCAAAATGCTCCTTCGGATTGAAGATACGGACCAGAATCGCTTCGTGCCCGGTGCCGAAGAGTACATTCTGGAATCACTCCGCTGGGTTGGCATCGAGATCGATGAAGGACAAAGTATGGGTGGTCCCCACGCGCCTTACCGCCAGTCGGAACGTCGGGAGATTTATCAGAAAGAAGCCCAGCGGTTGATCGACGAGGGAAAAGCCTATTATGCGTTTGATACGGCGGAGGAACTGGATGCCATGCGCAAACGGCTCGAAGAAGCCAACGCGCCAGCCGCACAGTATAACTCGATTACCCGAATGCAAATGCGCAACTCGCTGACCATGAAGGCTGACGAGGTACGTGCCCGCATCGACGCGGGTGATCCATATGTGATCCGGTTGAAAACGCCCCGCAAGGAAGAAGTTCGGCTAAACGACATTATTCGCGGTTGGGTGAACGTTCATTCGTCGGCCATTGATGACAAAGTACTGCTCAAATCCGATGGATTGCCAACGTATCACCTGGCGAATATCGTAGACGATCACCTGATGGGTATCACGCACGTCATTCGGGGTGAAGAGTGGTTGCCGTCGGCTCCGCTGCACGTTTTGCTGTACCGCTATTTAGGCTGGGAAGATACCATGCCTCAGTTTGCCCACCTGCCGCTGTTGCTCAAACCCGAAGGCAACGGAAAACTCAGCAAGCGTGATGCTGATCTGGGCGGTTTCCCGATTTTTCCGCTGCAATGGACCGATCCATTCACGGGACAGGTTGCCAAAGGGTTTCGGGAAGAAGGGTATCTGCCGGAAGCAACCGTAAATTTTTTGGCACTGCTGGGCTGGAATCCCGGTACGGAGCAGGAACTGTTTACAATGGATGAACTGATTGCGAGTTTTGATCTGGCGCAGGTGCATAAAGCGGGCGCGCGGTTTGACATTCAGAAGGCGCAGTGGTTCAACCACCAGTACGTTCGGCAACGGTCCGACGCGGAGCTGGCTCCGACCGTTCAGGAACAAGCCGAAGCCGCTGGGTTTACCTGCTCACCGGAAAAAGCGGAAAAAATTGTCGCCTTGCTGAAAGGACGCGTCAATTTCGCCCGTGAGATCTTTACGGAAGCCGGAACGATTTTCAACGCACCCGCCACCTACGACGAAGCGATTGCTGCGGCCAAATGGAACGACGATGCTGTTCGTGCGGTGACTGCTTTCCGCGATGCTCTACAGTCATTCGACGGGGCGTTCGTCGCTGACGATATAAAACATGCGCTGGGCGACGCCATGCAGCAGGCTGGTATCAAACAGGGTAAAATCATGCAGGCGATGCGGTTGGCACTGACAGGCTCCGGCGCTGGGCCTGATCTGATGTTGACAATGGAAATCATCGGTAAAGACGAAACCATGAAACGCCTTGAACAGGCGCTTGGGGCACTGCATGTTAAAAGCTGATCGGCGAAGGTTGTAGGCTGTACGTGGGCTAGCGTGGAAAGCGAGCATACCGTTCGGGAAGGGAGCGCGCGTGGAGGGTGATACCGATTTTATTCACAAGTTAGGTATTGCGCAAAAAGAATGTGACGAAACATGTTACTGGCTCGAATTGTTAAGAGCCACAAACTACCTCGACGAAAAGCAATTTGTGTCGATACATGCCGATGCCGAAGTTTTGCTCAAACTAATCAAGAGCTATTAGTCTGACTAAAAAGAAAAATCGCTCTTGAGCAACCCTATAGCCCACAGCATACATCCTATATCTTTAGTTATGGCAAAGAAGAAAACGAATCCCGACGAAAACGACAAGCCACGCGTTCATAAGGAACTCGAAGGTTTCGATATTCAGATCAACTCGTTCGGTGAGATCACGACGAGTTTCGACATCGATAAAATCAACCAGTTTCTGAATAAAACGGTTGACGATAAAAAACTGCGCCATCGCACGGATCTGAACCTCAAAGGGGAGCCTGAATCGGACGAAAAAGAAAAGGATTCGGACGATGAACGACTCTTCGACGAAACGGATAACGATCTGCCCGACGATATCAATCAACGCTAAAGCCCGACCCGCAAAAATGCCCGGTCGGGCTTTTTTTGATCCGTTTGTACGAATACCGACGCGTAAAATGCGCACGTTTCCGTAGTTTTCGGCCAGTAATAATCACGGTGAAACCAACCGCTAACCGCACTCATCATGTATTCTCACGAGATCGACTACAAAATCATTGGCGAAGACATCCAGATCGTTGAAATAGAACTGGACCCGAACGAAACAGTCATTGCTGAAGCCGGTTCTATGCTGTTCATGGAAGACGGTATCGACTTTGAAACCAAAATGGGCGACGGCTCACAGCCCAATCAGGGGTTTATGGGCAAGCTGCTCCAGGCCGGTACGCGCATGATCACGGGCGAGTCGCTGTTCATGACTCATTTCACCAACCGGTACGGCAGCGGAAAGCGCAAAGTTGCTTTTTCAGCACCTTATCCGGGAACGGTAATGCCCGTTAATCTGGGTACGACCGTCGGCAACACACTGATCGTTCAGAAAGATGCGTTCCTGTGTGCTGCGTTGGGTACCAAGCTGAGCATTCAGTTCAATCAGAAGTTAGGGGCCGGATTTTTTGGTGGGGAAGGTTTTATCCTGGAAAAACTTCAGGGTGACGGTATGGTGTTCATTCATGCCGGTGGCGTCGTTATCGAGCGGACGCTGAACAACGAAACGCTGCGGGTCGATACGGGGTGTGTAGTTGGTTTCGAGCCCAGCATCAGCTTCGATATTCAACGGTCGGGCGGGTTGAAAAGTATGATTTTCGGCGGTGAAGGGCTGTTTCTGGCCACTCTGCGCGGAACGGGCAAAGTCTGGATCCAGTCGATGCCGATCTCGAAACTGGTGCAACGCCTTGCTCCCAATGGCGGACAGGCTCACAAAGAAGGGGGCTCAGTATTAGGCCAGTTAGGGAATTTGTTTGAGGATTAATTTGTCTTTGACCTGTGATCAGGCTGATCAATCGATACCCCGCAATTGGTAAACAACGGGATCAGCCGGATTAGAAAAATTAGCATTCAGAACTGTATGGAAGTCATTTGCACCAACGACAACTTTCCCGCGCCCGTCCTGGCATTTTATGCTGAATTCGGCATTCAGACGCCAAAGCGCGATCAAATGTATACGATCCGGCAGGTCAAGCGCCATACGACCGGTGACACTGGGGTGCTGTTGAATGAAATTCAAAACCCAGAGGTGCCCGTTAAACATCCGGTCATGGGGGAGGTCTGGTTCGAACCAACCTTTAACATCAATCGCTTCGCTACGTTACTGGGCCAACCGGTGCGTCAGGAAGAATTAGAAGATGTGAACGCCTGATCGATCGCTGGTCTACCTAATAAAAAAGCCCTGCACCAAACCGCTGGGCTTTTTCGTTGTTTGCATAATTCGGGCAGTTGTCCGGCCAAGATATACCACTCACACTGTGATTAGATACCTGTTTATTCTGCTTACGGGGTTGTTCATTACTGCCTGCGGTAGCGATTCATCCGAAAATTATACGCCCAAGCCAAAGGGTTATCCGCGTTTCGATCTGCCAGTTGCACGTTACAAACTGCTGGAACCGACGCATCCGTATCAGTTCGAATACAACCAAATTGCTAAAATTCTGCCCGATACCTTCGCCCGATCGGAACCACACTGGATTTTTATCAATTACCCGGCCTATCATGCCAGTGTTCAGTTGACTTATAAGCCCATTAACAACGACGTCAATCGGTTGCGGGCGATGCTCGAAGATGCGTACAAGCTGGCGGCCCGGCACAATATAAAAGCGTATGCCATTGAAGAGAAAAAACTCCGGCTGAAGTCGGGTCTGGAGGCCAGTATCATTGATCTGTCGGGTGAAGTGCCGAGTCAGGTACAATTTGTAACGACCGATTCGACAACCCATTTCCTGCGTGGCGCGTTATACTTCAATACGGCCACTCAAAACGATTCGCTACAACCCGCTATTCAGTACATTCGCAAGGACATTGTTCATCTGCTGAATACGCTGAAATGGCGCAATTAACTCACGTCACATGAAAGTATTGATCATTCTTTTCGCCTGCCTGTCGGCATCGATCGCCAGTGCGCAAACCAAAAAGCCAGCGGCCAAAGCACCCGAAAAATCGGCGGTTGTGGCGGCAAAATTGCCCGGCCAGCTCATCTACGAACAAAACTGCCTGACTTGTCACCAAGCCAACGGATCGGGCGTTCCCAACCTGAATCCGCCCCTCCGTGGAACCGACTGGGTAAATGGCGATAAAACCCGACTCATCAATGTTGTATTAAAAGGCTTACAGGGGCAGGACATCGAAGGTGATGCCTACGATAATGCCATGCCTGCTCACGACTTTTTAACCGACGATCAGATTGCCGACGTGCTGACCTACGTCCGCAGCAATTTTGGTAACAAAGCCACGGCTGTCACCACTGACGAAGTAAAAGCGGTCCGGGCAGGTAAATAGATTTTTCCAACGCTTATGTGTCGATTGGGGTCACTGCAGAAAAACTGACCTCAATCTATGCGTAGATTTCTAGTACTGACATTCTGGCTAGGCGTGGGCGCTGGATGCCATAAACCTATTGGTCCGGACTGCGTGGAAACACCGTCAACTACACCTTGTTATTGTACACTGCCTGCCACAGACCCCGTGTGTGGGTGCAATGGAAAAACGTATACTAGCCCTTGTGCAGCGCAGTGTGTTGGCATACGTTTCACAATGGGTGCCTGTCATTGATAGCTAATACCTACGTCTGAATGACACCGACCGAGAACGGCTTCGTGATCGGGGCGTGGTTGGCTGCCGCAATACCTTCCGACAAGATTTGCCGGGTCTGGAGTGGATCAATGACCGCATCGACCCAAAGCCGGGCGGCCGCGTAATACGGCGAAAGCTGGGCGTTATACTGATCGGTGATCTTTTTCAACTGAGCCTGTTCTTCTTCGGGCGTCATCGGTTGTCCCTTCGCTTTTTGGCCCGCTACCTGAATCTGAAGGAGCGTTTTAGCCGCCGAAGCTCCACTCATTACGGCCATTTGGGCCGTTGGCCAGGCTAGCATCAGGCGTGGGTCGTACGCCTTGCCGCACATCGCGTAGTTACCCGCGCCATAAGAATTACCCACAACGACCGTAAATTTCGGCACGACAGAATTGGCCATCGCACTGACCATTTTGGCACCATCTTTAATGATGCCACCCTGTTCGGCCCGACTCCCGACCATAAAGCCCGAAACGTCCTGCAAAAAGACCAGCGGAATCCGTTTCTGATTACAGTTCATAATGAACCGGGCGGCTTTGTCGGCTGCGTCGCCGTAAATGACACCGCCCATCTGCATCTCGCTGGGTTGCCCCGTTCTTCCTTTGGCCTTTACGACCTTGCGCTGATTGGCGACAATACCGACGGCCCATCCATCAATTCGGGCATATCCGCAGAGCAACGATTGACCGTACCCCGGTTTATACACATCGAATTCGGAGTTATCCACAAGTCTATCCACAATTTCCTGCATATCGTACGGTTTTACCCGATCAATAGGCAGAATCTGGTAGATTTCAGCGGGATCTTTGGCTGGAGGGGCTGGGGTCACACGATCGAAACCCGCTGTGCTGGAGTGACCCAGTTTATCGAAAATTCGTTTGATCGCGTCCAGGCAACTTTTGTCGTCGGGGTATTTGTTATCGACAACACCGGAAATGTCGGTGTGCGTAGAGGCTCCACCGAGCGTTTCGGCATCCACATCTTCACCGATGGACGCTTTCACCAGGTAAGGACCCGCCAGAAAAATAGAGCCTGTACCCTCAACAATCAACGCTTCATCGGACATGATGGGCAGGTACGCACCACCCGCCACGCAACTGCCCATGATGGCCGCTACCTGCAAAATGCCCATTGCCGAGAGGTGCGCATTGTTGCGGAATGTCCGGCCAAAGTGTTCTTTATCGGCGAAGACTTCGTCTTGCAAGGGAAGGTAAACGCCCGCGCTATCGACAAGGTAGATGATGGGCAGGTGATTTTCCATCGCAATTTCCTGCGCCCGAAGGTTCTTCTTAGCGGTGATGGGAAACCACGCTCCCGCCTTTACCGTCGCATCGTTGGCGACGATGACGCACTGTCGGCCCGAAACGTGACCGATCCCGACCACTACGCCACCGGACGGGCAACCGCCGTGTTCGGCGTACATACCTTCACCCGTAAACAGGCCAATCTCGACAAAAGGGGCGTTATCGTCAATGAGGTAAGCGATGCGCTCGCGGGCCGTTAACTTGCCTTTACGGTGTTGATCGTCAATTTTTTTCTGACCACCACCCAATTGGGTCTGCGCCGTACGCTGGTTTAACTCATCGATGAAGGATTGCATGGAATAATCAGTTGTAAGAACGCAGGTAAACCATTACTGCTTGGTCGAATCCGCCGGTACAATCGTAGTGGTGGTTGCCGTTGCGGTGGCCGATTGGGTCGTTACTCCTTTTTCCTTACGGCCAAAGAGCGAGAAATGTACGTACCGTTTCGGATTCTCGCGGAAGTCGGTCAGGAGTTTTTCGAGACTGGTCGTCGTTTTGTTGACATTGCTGTAGAGCGCTTCGTCGGAGGCTAGCTTGCCCAGCGAACCACGCCCCTTGCTAATGTCGCCCAGAATGCGCTGCAAGTTGCCAACGGTTTGATTGACACTCACAAGCGTCTGTTTCAGTTGAAGCCCCTGGAGCGAATCGGCGAAGGTATCTGCTTTTGCCAGAATGGGTTTGAGCTGCTTCTCGGTTTCGATCAGCGAGGCTGATAACCGGTTGACGTTGGCCAGCGTAGCCTGTAGGCCAGCCCGGTTCTCGGAAACGGTCATACCCAGCGCACCAACGGCGGCATTGGCACTTTTAAGCGTCTGATTGAGTACGATACCCGTTTGGTCGAACTGGGCAACAACGCGGTTGAGCTGATACGTCAGCGAATCAACATTATTCAGTACCGGCAGCGTTTTTTCCCGAATTAGCGACGTAAGCCCCGATTCTTTGGCCGCAACCAGGGTACCACCATCTTCCAAGACAGCGCCCCGTGGATTGATGCTCAGCAGAATATTTTTACCACCTAATAAGCCATCATCAGCCAGAACTGCCTTCGAGCCCTGCGTGACGCGGATGTCGTCGCGGAGTTCGAGCGTAACCCGCAAGGCGTTGCTTTTGTCCTGTAGAATCTCGATCTGTTTGACCTGGCCGACCGATAGGCCGTTGATCCGAACCGGATTCGACGCCGTTAGTCCGTCAATGTTATCGTAAACGACTGTGTACTTGCGTGTTGTGGAGAAAAAGTCAGATCCTTTCAAAAATTGAAATCCGAAATAAAGCATCATCAACGAGATGACGGCAAGCAAGCCAACTTTTACTTCCTGAGAAATTTTCATGCGTATGTGAAGGTGAACAACCCTGTGGGTCTCGCCAATCAATTGGATTGACAGTATAACCAACTTTAGGGGCTGTTTGTCCCGCGAAGGTGGGATTTTCGGTAAACAGTTTGGTCCGGTCGATGTGCGTAAGGGAATCGACCGTTTACCGAAGAATGACCGGACTGCGCTTAATCGCCCGATTCGATCTCCTGCTTGTACTGCGCAAACGCCTTGTAAATAGCCGTGGAAATTTCGTCCTGACCTTCTTCCGAGCGCAGGTAATTCTCCTCATCCGGATTAGTCAGGTAGCCGCTTTCGATCAGCACGCTGGGCATTGTGGTTTTCCAGAGCACGATGAAACCCGCCTGTTTTACGCCGTTGCTTTTCCGGCTGGCATTCTGCCGAAAGCTCCGCTCCAGCTTTTCGGCAAAGGTGATGCTGCTCGCAATAAACGCGTGCTGGTAGTTGGCCAGCATGATCGTCGCTAAGGGTGAGTTCGGGTTGAAGCCCTTGTAACTTTGCTGATAATTCTTTTCCTGCAAGATTACGGCATTCTCACGCCGTGCCACATCGAGGTTGCTCTGGGTTCTGTGCAGCCCTAATGTGTAGGTTTCGGTTCCATAAACCCGACTGCTGGATGGGCTGGCGTTGCAGTGAATCGAAATGAATAAATCGGCCCGATTTCGGTTTGCTATGGCACCCCGTTCGTACAAATCGACAAAGTGGTCCGAACTCCGCGTATAAATGACCCGAACGTTTGGATACTTATCCTTAATTTTACGACCTAGTTGGAGAATCAAATTCAGGTTAATTGTCTTTTCTTTGGCGTATCGACCGTGCGTACCGGGGTCTTTGCCGCCATGTCCTGCGTCGAGCACGACAACACGAAGTTGGTTCGGCGTATCATTGGCCGCATCGGGCTCCTGGGCATTGGTCCGGCGGACCGTATCCTGGTTCAATTCCTGTACGACAGCGTCAGGAGCCGGGAGTACGGTGATCGCCAGCAGAGGCAGGGCGGCCAGCAATAGTGTTGTTACTTTTCCGGGAGTTGAAAAAGAGGAACGAACACATTTTGATTTAATAATTTTTAACAGCTCAAATCGTTTCAAGGCAATAGCGGGATAACTGTTCGTGAATACCTTTGTAAGCCATGGGTTTAGTACCACTTTGGCAAATATAATTTTTTTGATAAAACTCCAAAAAGGACACTTTATTTTACGGTCCCCGCTGATACACGTTATAATCTGCCTGCTTGGGTCAATCCTGACCTTTACTGCAATGGGGCAGAGTCAGCCGACACCCAAGCGGTCGGCCAATGATACTATACCCAGGGGAACCGTTCCGGCGAAGCAACTACCTGCTTCACCAGCCGCCAACCCGACGCGCCCTGACTCGGCTACGGAAAGCGATCTGGAGCGTGAACTGAACAAGTCCTACACGACGCCGAACCGGCTTGGCCCCGAACCGGCCAGGGCCACTTCGACGCAAGCTACTAAACCTCGCTCGAATACTGTATCGCCCAAGGTAACGACCAAACCGACGCGGGTAGCCAAAACCGCGCCTGATTCAGTCAAAACCCGTCAACCGGTTCGAGCGGTTGTCAAAAAAGATACCGTACGGCCCGATACCACCCGGCGTAATGCCGTGACACAGGAGAAACCGGTGCAGGCTCCTGCGTTGCCTCAACTACCGGCTAAAGGGGGTATACCACCGGCCAACGTTCCGTCGCAACGTGTGTCAGACGCGCCAGCCGGGAGTACACCCGCATCGCGTAGAGCGGCCAATAACCCTGCCGCCGGAACACCAGCCAGTACCACCGCTACCGTTACGGCAAGACCAGCCAGTACTACCGCTACCGTTACGGCAAAACCAGCCAGCACCACCGCAAGTACTGTTAGGGCAAAGCCAGCCAGCACCACTGCTACTGTTACGGCAAGGCCAGCCAGCACCACGGCCACGACAACGATTCCCCGGTCGAAAACGGCGCTTGCCGGTAAGACCCGATTGATTCCGGGTATAGTATCGCCCAATATCGTTCGGCCGGAGAGCCTGACCCTGATCCGCCCGAACGCTGGGCAGATGGCTGCCCTCGATTCGGCCAAAGCCGATTCACTGAAAAGCCCTGATTCGTTTGCTACTACCGTCAAGTATCAGGCCAAAGATTCGACGATCTACGCTGCCGATGGACAAACGGTGGAGTTGTTCGGTGAAGCCAGCGTGATCTACGGCGAAATTTCCCTCAAAGCCGATTTCATTCGCCTGAACTATCTGACGAACGAGGTCTACGCAAAAGGCCGCTACGACTCAACGGCCAAAAAATGGATTGGCCGTCCCATCTTCCAGGATGGCGAAGGAAAATACGATACCAAAGAGATTCGCTACAATTTCAAGTCGAAGAAGGGCAAAATTCAGGGTGTCATTACGCAGCAGGGCGAAGGAAACGTGCGCGGGCAGAACGTAAAGAAAGATGCTGAAGACAACCTGTACATCGGTTCGGCGATTTATACGACCTGTAATCTGGCAACACCTCACTTCCACATCAATGCCAGTAAGCTGAAAGTTGTTCATAATAAACAGGTGGTTGCCGGGCCGTTCAATCTGGTCATCAATCAGATACCGCTGCCGCTTGGTTTGCCGTTCGGATTCTTCCCTTTTCCGAAGAAAAAAGACATTGGCGTCTCCGGTATCATCGTACCGCAGTACGGCGAAGAACCTAACGGACGGGGCTATTACCTGCGCGATGGCGGCTACTACTGGGCCGTGAGCGAAAATCTTGGTCTGCAATTCAAGGGGCAAATTTATTCGCGGGGAAGCTGGGGACTGGGCCTTTCATCGGCCTACAACAAACGGTATCGCTACAGCGGTGGCGTAAATCTGCAATTCAACCGTAACCGCTCCGGCGACCGCGTTGATACGACACAGGTGCCCCGCAATGATTTCTCGTTTTCGTGGTCCCATTCGCCGGTGCCGCGCGGACGGGGCAGTTTCTCGGCGAACGTCAACGTCAGCAGTAACAGCTTTAACCAGTTCAACTCAGGGACGGGCACGAATGCCTATATCTCCAACGTGGCCGGGTCGTCGGTGCAGTACAGCCGCCAGTTTGGACAGTATGCACGGGCGGGGGCCAACATCCGCGTGAACCAGCAGTTTGGGCAGATAAACCAAATAACGGGGGTTCGCGAAAATGGTAAAACAGACGTATCATCGGATTTTAACTTCGGTATCAACCAGATTTCGCCGTTTGCGCTCAAAGGGGGTTCGGGCCGCTGGTACGAGAGTTTCCGGGTAGGGCTGGACGTGAGCGGATCGATTGCCATCAGTAACACGATTCGTACGCAGGTCGATACCAGTGGGTTAGGTTTTCCGGTGGTTACGAACCTGCGAACCATCAGTTCCGTTCAGCGGGCCCTCGATAGTATTGCGCGGGCAACAGCCATCCGGAATGGCGAAATCGTAACCGATCCAAACCTGATTGCCTTTAGTCTGGCGAACCGCGACCGGATCTGGCGGAATCGAACGGTGCAGGCCACGTATAGCATTCCCATTTCCCTGCCAAACTTCAAACTGCTCCGCTACATCAACCTGACGCCGGGTTTCTCGTTGCAGGGTAACATTTACACCAAGAAACTCAAGTACACGTATCTGGATTATAATAATACGGTGATAGTCGATCCGGCTACCGGTCAGTATTCATCGGATCGGAACAAGGTTCGGATCGATACGATGCCGGGCTTCTTCCCGTCATACAATTTCTCGGCGAACATCAGCATGAATACGCGTTTTTACGGCACGTACTTCGTTCGTGGAAAGCGTATCGAAGCCATCCGGCATACGGTGGCCCCGTCGATCTCGTTCAGCTATGTGCCAGACTTTACGAATCCAGCGTTCGGGCAGTTTCAGGTCTTGCCCGCTACGGGGAGCTTAGCCGGTTTAGCGGAATATCGTCGGACGTTGTCCCTGTTCCGTGGACTAGGGGGCAGCAGCGGATCAGGCGGCAGTACCCAGTCGGCCTTTATCTCCTTCGGCATCGTAAACCAGCTGGAAATGAAAGTACGCACCCGTGGCGATTCTACCGGGCAGGACTTTAAGAAGATTCCGCTCTTCGATAACATCAGTGTCAACGGGAGTTATAACCTGCTGGCACCGGACTATAACCTGTCGCCCATTTCGATCAGCGCGAATACGCAGATTTTCAAGAATGTGAGCTTCAATTTCTCGTCCACGTTCGACCCGTATGCAACCCGTCCCTACGGCGGAATTCCTTATTACGCCTTGCAGGTTGCCAATTCGGGAAATGAAGCCATATCGGCCTATAGCTATTCCCAGTATCTGCTAAAAGCAGCTGGCTATACGGGGCAGCAGTACGCCCGCGTTCCGAAATTGTATGCGTTTCAGGAGGGACAGGGGCTGGCGCGGTTAACGAACTTACAGGCTTACATCAGTACGCGTCTGGCACCGAAGCAGGCCGATAAAAAGAAAACCAGTCCGAATGCGACCGATGCAACGATGAAGGCAATCAATAACAACCCCGAACTGTACGTCGATTTTACGATTCCCTGGTCGCTCAACATCAGCTACACCTTTAGCTTAACGAAACTGACGCCAGAAATTTCGCAGGTCGTTCAGGCGCTGACCCTGACGGGCGATTTGAGCCTGACGCCGAAGTGGAAAATTACGTTCAACACGGGGTACGACTTCCAGTTCAAGAGTCCAACGCTGACAACCATCGGCATCAATCGCGACCTCCACTGCTGGGAAATGGCGTTCAACTGGACCCCTTATTCGGGAAGCAACATCCGTTCGGGGAACTACTCCTTCGACCTGCGGGTGCGGTCGTCCATCCTCCAGGAGCTGAAACTGAGCCGTCGCCGGAGCTTCTACGATAACGGCGGTTTCTAAAACGTGTACAAAGAACAACTCACGGAAAAGGGGTTGATCGTGGCAATGGCTCACGATCAACCCCTTTTCCGTGCAATTGAACCGGCGTCTACTGTTCTTCGTTGACGGGCTCATTCATAATCGTATGACCCATTTTGTCCCGCTTGGTGCGCAGGTAGCGCTCATTGTGCGGATTCGATGGAATTTCGATGGGGACCGTATCGATTATTTCCAGACCGTAGCCCATGAGCCCGGCCCGTTTTTTTGGATTATTGGAAAGAAGCCGAAGCTTACGAATACCCAGATCGCGGACGATCTGTGCCCCAATGCCGTAATCGCGGGAGTCCATCGGCAGGCCCAGGTCGAGGTTAGCTTCAACCGTATCGCGGCCCATTTCCTGTAATTTATACGCTTTCAGTTTATTGAGCAGACCAATGCCCCGTCCTTCCTGAAACATGTAAACGACAACGCCTTTGCCTTCGGCCTCAATGCGTTTCATCGCTGCGTGGAGTTGTTCGCCACAGTCGCACCGGCACGAACCAAAAATATCGCCCGTGATGCAGGACGAATGGACCCGCACCAGCACCGGTTCGTTCGGTTCCCAGGTGCCTTTCACCAGCGCCAGGTGGGTATCGCCGGTGTTGCTTTGTTTGTAGGCGATCAGATCAAAATGACCCCATTCGGTCGGCATGTCCACGCCAATTTCGCGCCGGATCAGCGTTTCTGTGCGCAGCCGGTATTCGATCAGATCCTGAATACTGATCAGCTTCATCCCGAACCGGTCGGCCATGATCCGCAGTTGCGGCAGACGAGCCATTGTCCCGTCTTCATTCAACACTTCGATCAGTACGCCCGCGGGTGCCAGACCCGCCAGCCGGGCCAGATCGACAGCGGCTTCGGTATGACCCGCCCGGCGAATGACGCCCCCTTCGACGGCACGTAATGGGAAAATATGGCCAGGGCGACCCAGATCGTCGGGTACAGTTGCGGGATCGACCAGGGCTCGGATTGTCTTCGACCGGTCGGACGCGGAAATGCCCGTTGTACAGCCATTACCCAGTAAATCGACCGATACCGTAAAGGGTGTTGTGTGAACGGAGGTGTTGCTGGTCACCATCATCTCCAGGCCAAGTTCGTCGCAGCGTTCCTGCGTGAGTGGGGCGCACATAAGGCCACGGGCTTCACGAACCATGAAATTGACCATTTCGGGCGTGATCATTTCGGCCGCGCAGATCATATCCCCTTCATTTTCGCGGTCTTCGTCGTCGACTACCAGAACGATTTTGCCCGCTTTAATATCGGCGATGGCGTCTTCGATACGATCCAGACGTATTGTATCGGACACAGGTTCATTGGATGATTCTGTCCCGGTGCCGTTGGTATTATTATTGCTCATTGGTTTGTACGATGCGTGTAGGCGAACAAGCGCCGGATTGTCGGATTACGAGCATACAGTTTTCGATTTTGTCAGTCAACTGCCGAAAACTACTTACTTTTAAAGGCAAAACTGTTTTTGCGAAAGATACGTTTCGCCGGGCGCGAAAATGTCCGCCGTAACGTTTCTAGGGATAGAAACCGTCATCAGCTTATCATTGATAAAAAACTTTACCCTTGTGCGAATTTTACGAATGTGGCCGATTGGAATTGGGGTGAAAACCATGTGTTTAACTGCTTTTCTAGCCAGTTTATTTTTACTGATAGGAGTGAATGTGCAGGCACAGAATTACTGTGTTGACAGACGTGGAACAGCAGAAGGAGGATTTACTTTAGAAAAAACTAGAATCTGTCTCGGGGAAGCAGCTAAAATTATAGCAGTACAGCCAGATGTGACAAATGCCGGATACGACTTCCAATATAACGGAAATGGTTTATCCCAAAACCTTACCACAAATGTCACTTATGTTAATTATACTAAGCCAGGTTCGTACACGATCATACAGGTAGGTACTGGAGGTAGTGCCGGAACAGGCACGATTGCCTGTAAAGAAATAACGGTCCTATCGCGTGATCCCATAAAATTTACGGCCAAAGCCTGTTCAGGCCGTCAGGTCATTGTCAACGTAACGCTGGATGCCAACACCGGTCAGTATGACACGTTTACAATCAACTGGGGCGATGGACAGAATGGTGGTCCTTATAGCCGGGCCGATGTTATGAAGCCGATCAGTCACACCTACAGCGCCAACGTAGCCACACCAACGATCTACATAAAGGGTCGGTACAATGCACCCGCCAGTTGCGAGCTTTCCGATGTAGACGCCCGAGCAACCCAGCAAACCGTTTCGCTGATCGGTACGATCACGACGCCCGTCATCACGAAGCTCACGACAACCGGTGATAATTCCATAGCATTACAGTACCAGTCGACGACAAATTTATCCGTTCAGTTGCTGCAAAAAGATGCGTCCGGCATATACGCGCCAACGGGCCAGACAGGCACAGGGTCCGGGACGTTTACCGTTCAGACCGATGCCAAACAAGTGCAGTGTTTTCAGCTGGCGTATCAGGACGCCTGCGGCAACACGAGCCCGAATCAATCGGAACAGGTCTGTAGTCTGGTACTCGATACGAAAGCGGGCAGCAAACAAAATAACCTGAGCTGGTCGGCCTATGCGGGGTCCACGTCAGCAACCAGCAGCTTCCGATCCTACCGGATTTATAAAGGGGCGGCCCCGACCGGCTCCGTTGCCAACCGGACAACAACGACGTATACGGACAATAGCGCGATTGAATGTGGCGTCCAGTATTGCTACACACTCGAAGCCACCGTTGGCCAGACGGTCGTTACCTCGGCGCAGTCCTGCGTGACGGGCGTCAACAACGAGCCGACAGGTAACTTCGGTGACGTGATTGTTTCGGTCGAAAACAACCATCCGTACATAGTGGCTACCCTCCCGACATCCGGCACATCGGCTAGCTACACGATGACGGTCAGCCGATCTACCAATTCGTCAGGTTCCTTTGAGGTCATCGCAAATATCAGCACAAATTCATACCTCGACGCAACCGCCGATGCATCGGCAAACTCGTATTGCTACCAGCTAACGTACAGAAATAACTGCGGTCAGACATCGGCTCCTTCGCAGCCTGTGTGTTCGGTGTTGTTGTCTTCCCAATCGCCGGCGGGCATCGACTGGACAGCGGCTTCGCCCTTTTCGCCCAGCAAGGTTGATTATTATACGCTCGAAATAGTCGATTCCGTAAGCAATACCCGGCAGCAGATCGCACTCGGCGGGAATACGCATTTCGAGCCCGATCAGAATGACCCGAATCTACAGTCGCAGCGATATCGGGTTGTCGCGGTATCGCCGGAGGGGTACGCCAGTTACTCGAACTACTTCACGTTCCGGCGCGATCCGAAAATTCTGGTGCCTGACGCTTTCACGCCAAACGGCGACAACATGAACGCTACCTTTCTGGTAAAAGGGAGTTTTTTCAATCAGTTTCGAATGACGATTTTTAGCCGATGGGGCGACGTGATCTATAGCACTACGGATCGAAATCAGGGCTGGGATGGTACAATTAACGGCCAGCCAGCCAACTCGGGACAGTACATGTACCGCATCGAAGTGACTGACGCTACCGATCAGAAAACCGTCCGGACAGGTGCATTGCTACTGCTGCGATAGAACCCTGAATCTTGCGCAACATTTGGTGAGCGACGAGTTAATGACCAAGCGCATGACTCTAAACAGAAACGGGCTCCGGAGAAATTCCAGAGCCCGTTTTCTTTAACGATTCCTGTCTTTATTGCTTACTGATCTTCACCGTACTCGTTTGCGTACTGGTGGCTGCCCGAAGCAGCAACAGACCCCCGTTTTGTTGACTGAGCTTAAACGTTTGCTCTTCGGACCGGCCCGCCCGCTCAATCGCCCGACTTTCCAGTAAACGACCCGTCTGGTCCATCAACTGTACGTTCACAGCCTGGCCCTCGGCTCCGTCAATACGAACCCGTAGCTGCTCCTGAACCGGATTACCCAACACCGTTAACGATAGGATCGAACCGGATTCCTGAACGCCGACACGGGCCCGTCCGCAAGCCGCTTTCAGATCCCAGGTGTAGGTAGTTTCGTACCCACTCTGACGAGCCATCAGCGTGAAGGGTTTTACATCATTGGCGGTACGACTGTCTCGGTCCACAAACTGATCCGGATTGATGGTCCAGTCGGTAATGCCGACCGCCTTAAACTCAACGGGTGAGCCATTGCCTCCGCCCGCATTGAAATGAATAGCTCCGGTGCCGCAATCGTAGGTCGGTGCCAGCAACGTCAACGTTCCTCCCGTTGGCGGATTTGGTGGCGTCGGCGTGCTGCAATAAGCCGCCGTGTAGGCTTTCAGATCAAAAACATAGCTCACCGTTCGCCCACTCTGCGTTGCCTGAATGGTAATGGGGCGAGGGTTATTTTGTACGTCAGCGTTAACAACTCCGGTCGAACTGGTTGCTGATGTAAGAGTAACGTCTGGCGCGGTGTAGGTAATGGGCGAAACATCCGTTGTCGCGCGGTTTACCAGGCGAAAGCCAACAACACCGGTCTGACAGTTATAATCAGGTTGAGTTAGTTCCAGTGCGCCATCGGCATTAAAGGCAGGTTTATCGATAACCTGAATGATCAGGGGAGCCGATGTCGAGTTGGCAGGGGCTGGCAGATTCAGATTGGTAGCGGTTACAGTCACCGTATAGGTGCCTGGCTGCGTGGTCGATCCGGCGATGAACGCGTAGGCAGACTGCTCCGCACTCAAATCTTTCAAAAACAGACCCTGCGGCAGGGTCGTCAGCAACTGACCCGACGAACCGGCAATGCTAAACCGTAGGTTAGATTTATACGTGCCAAACGGTTGGGTTGGGTCGCGGAAGTACTGGCTTACAACAAACGGTTCTACGGCCCGACCACTATTGGTTCGCACAACCATCGCAGGAATCGCACCGTCGACAACCGGCGGAAGAATCGGCGTCACGTTGCTACAATACGCTTTGAAGTCAAACGTATAACTCACAGTCTGCCCGCTCTGGGTGGCCGTGATGGTGATGGGCTTGGGGTCGTTACGTAAACCCTGTTCGACAACACCCGTATTGCTGGTGGGCGAGGAGCGGGTGATGCCCGGTGCCGAATACGTGATGGGCGAGCCATCGCCACCCGTCGTATTGAAGGTAATGGCTCCGGTGCCGCAATCATAGGTGGGCTGGGTCAACGCAAGTGCTCCGCTGGTGGGTGGATTAACCGGCTTGTCAGTTACCGTAATGTTGAAGGTCGTTGTGACGGGCTGGGAAGCAAAATACTGGGTAGCTGCTGTTGCCGTCACGGTATAGACACCACTTACGGTAGGCGCACCCGTCAGCGAAACGCTAAGATTATAGCGTAAATCACCGAATGTGTTTTGACGGATACCCGCCGGTAATCCCTTGATAGAGGCTGTCCACTCCGGGAAGTAGCGCGGCTGACTTTGGGTAGGGTCAACAATGTAGTTGCCCAGATTGAAGTCTTCCTGCTTCGGAACTTGTCCAACGGTAAAGGTCATATCAGGGATGGACTTCGCTAAAACGGGGGGCTTGATCGGGGGATTGACGACCGATGGGTCAGTAACGGTGATCGTAAAGGTGGTGACGTAGGGAGGATCGTTTGGAAACTTAGGATCAACAGCCGTTACACGCACCGGATATACGCCAGGGGTAGTTGGACTGCCGGCAATGCCGACAGCGAAGAGCGTTCCTGACATTACACTTGTGTACAAGCCGAGTCCAGGTGGTAAGCCGGTAGCGGAGATTGGCCATTTTGTGTAGTTGTAATAATCATACGAAGCGTAGTAACCCTGCCCAACTACGAAGTCCGGATAACCTAACACGAATTGGCCTACGGGCAAGGTTCGATTGTCAACCGTTTTATACAGGGGTGAAGATTGGCGAGTATTACAATACAGCGCAAAATTAAAGGTAGTGCTTACGGTCTCCCCATTCTGAGTAGCGGTGATGGTAAGTGATTTAGGGTCGTTGCGCAAGCCCTGTTCGACAACGCCCGTGTTGCTGGTGGGCGAGGAGCGGGTGACGCCCGGTGCCGTGTATGTAATGGGCGAGCCATTGCCACCCGTTGTTTTGAAAGTGATCGCTCCGGTAGCGCAATCGTAATCTGGGTTACTCAACCGAAAGGGCACCTGGGCCAACACGCCGAAGGGCAAGGATAAACACAGCGCCCAAACCATAACCAACCAGGTTGGACGGACTACTAAACGGTACATGTTTTGCATAAACTTGAAACGGGTTAGAACATGAAATACTGTATGAACTGGTAAGCGGATAATCGATGCGCCATCGCCTGCAACAATGCCTGAACATCATCAAGTAAGCGCAACGGGTAGCGATTTATTAAGTATCCTTGCGAACGAATTGATTTATTAACTAAGCGGCATCTATTGTTTTTTAGTGGCGCAGTCGATCTACCTGCAAATGTAGTTGAGCCTTGAAAAACGCGCTTTTCGATTGGGGACATCTTCTGTCGGATTGGGGACAATCGGTTCGGTTTGGTACCTATTCGGAGCCGTTCGTAGCAAAGAAGTGACTAGGTTATCGGGTCAACCTGGAGCTTGGCCAAACCCGCTATTCTTTATTCTGGCGGAGCACTAGTGGCTCAGATCTCACCAGTTGTTAAAACTTCATAAAGAACTGGCTCGTACTAAAAGATGCGCGGTTTTATTCGCTTCTGGACTGGTAACTCATTTACCAACTCGAAAGCGACGTACCGCGATGAAACAGTTTATCTACTACGTGGTGACAGCACTACTGGTTGTCTCCTGCAATCAGGCTAATGAAGCCGCCACATCGATTCCATACGGCTCCAACAAGGGCAGCTATTTGACCATACACGGCACGAAGATTTACTACGAAGAATACGGGAAAGGCATGCCCTTACTGCTGCTTCACCAGGGGCTTGGGTCAATCGAAAACCTGGGCGATATCATTCCCGAATTGTCCAGGCACTTTAAAGTGATCGCACCGGATGCGCCGGGACATGGCCGGTCTGAGCAGGCCGACAGTTTGAGCGGGGACTTGTTAGCCGAGTATTGCTCGGCACTCATCGACCAACTTCATCTGGACAGCGCCTATGTGATGGGCTGGAGCATGGGCGGCAACACCGCCCTGTTGCTGGCGGCCAATAGACCAGATAAAATAAAGAAAGTGGTTAGTGGCGGTTCCAACACCCGATCAAGCGGGCTGACCCAGGAAGGGCGTGCGTTGTTGAAGGAGTATACGGTAGAAGCGGTAAAAGAAGACTCCACATGGCTTGAAAACTACCAGCGGATGAATCCGCAACCCGACAAATGGATCAAATTCTGGGAGGATACACAAGCCATGTGGTCGCGAGAAATTAAAGTGCCGGACAACAAGCTTTCCCGCATTGCCGTACCCGTGCTAATCATACGGGGAGATCGTGACATGATAAAACTGGAGCACAGCGTCGAGATGTTCCGATCACTCCGAAGAGGACAATTGTGCATTTACCCAAACATGGGTCACGAGATGCCGGAGCTGAAAAGTGACAGGCTTTGTCAACTGGCGATTGATTTTTTTGCCGAGAGCGCTGATAAAGAGCAAAGCCACTGATAAGGGTTGCGCAGAATGGACTAGCCTGCCATTGCAACCTTTCCCGTGTTGACCGGGTCTTCGTTAGAAAATATAGCTATGACGATCTCCTATCCAGTACGATGCGTATGCATTGGCCTGATCGGTCTGCTGAGCACGTGTAACCCACTCATTGAACCTGCTTTCGACACGGAACGACGCTATAAACACGAGCTGTACAGCCCTGATGAGTGCGTTCGCATTAGCCAGGCCAATGCGGAGTTTAACTGCTCGGAAGTGGTTTACTTCAACGCGAACGGTACCGCTGGTCTCCTGCTTGGTGGAGGAGACATAATTGTGAGTGCTACTTATCAGCGGAAGGGCCAAAAAATCACCGTTCAACCCTCCACCAGCCTACCAGAGGAAATCGTTTTTAGGGTAATAACCGATGGCGAGCTGGTCCGAATGGATGACAACACCAGATGGTTTATCTACTAGTGACTAGTCATGGCTTCTGCACCGCACAGCCCATCGATGCTGTTGGCTTAAGAAGGCTCGCTAGTCGCTGGACGATGTGTCAGGGCCAGGTGCCGTTTCACCGTCACGCGAATGGATTCCTCCTTGATGGTATGAACTAACTGCCCGGCATGAGTATAGGTGGTCACCTGATCGGTAAATTTGTCGTAAATACCGTAGGGGAGTAACTGCTGATCTTCGTAACCCCAGAACAGAAAGTCGAGTGCTTCGACGGAGTTAGTAAACCCGAGTGCGTGGGGTACTTGATGTTGATTGAATATGGCGACAAAACGCATAACGACCTGATGAATTATCCGGTCAAAAGTACCCATTTTCGCCAAAGCAGCTGTTATGTAAAAGTTATCAAAAACGATAATTCGTTAACAATATCGGTCTGCCATTTTTGATTCTCTGTCCGAAGAGTACGCTCTACGTCAGACGCTGGTGCAGTTTACTACGTTGTCATGGTAAACCGTTCATACACGGTTGTGATCAGTACTTCCTGAACACCCGCCCGCGTATACAGCCGCCGTTTGTTTACTACGCTGATCCGTCCAGTAGCATCAATCGTTACGGATTCGGGCCGAACCCAGCGAAATGGGTTCTCGTTTTCATTTGCGTTTATCGTGAGTTGTTTCAGGTCGGTCGAAAAAGAGAAGGAGCGCCCTGCACCCTGAAAATCATACTTCACAAGATAGTCCGGATTATAGCTTATCAATTCACCGCCATCCCAAACGCGGCCAACGCCCGTTCGTATGTATTGTTCAGGCCACCATTGGGTGAATGAAAAATGAGGTTTCGAACTGGTCGCTGACGGACCATAGATGCGTATATCGATGTGATATTGAGTGCCGGCTTGCAGCCTTAATTCGGGAATTTCTGTTAATAGATCGGACGATGAGTCACCGTCCTGGTTGACGTCTACAGGCTGGTTACTGGTCGAACTGATCACTTTGTATTTACCATGAAACTGCTGGAAGAGAGCACTGACATTTTCGTTGGGTGCTACACTCGTCGATCCACTCGCACCTGGAACGATGACGCTCGATGAGATAGAGCCATCCGTCGAACAGCTCATCAGTGAAGCCGTGACGAGGCTGGCATAGATAAAATTCTTCATAGCCGCTTGAGTTTAGGCTAGCTAAGCTAAAAGTCACCGCCGAATAAACGGATTAATTCATGTTATTTTTATATTAACTTTCTGGCTTATACCGTGGTTCTGGTGGGTAGATGTCAGTAGTAGCCTGAATGATCTTCTGGCCGCAGATCGTCAGGTATCACCTTCCTGGTATGTCCAGCGGTATTTCAGCCACCGTCTATCACAGGAGAGGTAGGGTACTAAAAAAGCCCGGATTCATAGAGGTCCGGGCTTTTTCAACGCGATGAATAGTAAAGGAAACTAAGGTTTTAAGACCTTAACCTGCTGGTGCTGAGTAGACGTGCTCACATCCAGGAACAGCAGCCCACTACGGGCACCCAGGGGCAAGCTGACCCGCTCAATAGCTTGGGCCTGCTCGATTCGATGCGTATTCACCAGCTTGCCTTGTAGATCGACCAGATTCAGCTGAACGGCCTGGCCAGCGACCCCACTAATATGAACCTCAACTGATTCGCCCACGACGGGATTGCCCAGAACGGTTACCGACAGGGATTCGCTATGTTCGCTAGCTCCCACGCGCGTATTCGGACTGCAAGCGGCCAGCCAGTTGTAGGTGAAATTAGCTTGCGTACCATCCTGAGTCGCCCGCAGAGTAATCGTTGGGTTATCGGTGTACAAACGCAGGGTGTAAGGGCCTGCCACCGTAGTCGCACCCAGCTCGTTAACTACCGAGAAGGTGATGGGCGAACCACTGGCACCATTGTAGACGGGGTTAAACGTCACACTCCGCTCACCACCTGATACCACCACACAGTTGATGGTATTTACATTAGCGATGGTAAAGCTACCTGGTGTAACGACCGTTGCCGGATTGACCGTCAGGGCAAAGCTGGTGCTGACCGACAGACTGCCCGGATCGGTTGCCGTCACCGTAATGGTGAAGGGCGAGCCTACCGTTGTCGACGGAGTACCGCTGATGGTGGCCGGAGCAATGAAGCTCAAGCCCGCGGGCAGACCACTCACTGACAAACTCAGCGCGTTTGGCGTCTGGGCATCGGAGAAGGTGTTGGCCGGAATCACAAAGCTAAAGCCTGTACCTACCGTAGCCGACTGGGGTACAATCACATTGGCAACCGTTGGTGCCGTGTTGGTAGGCGGTGTGCCCGAACAAGCGGCCAGCCAGTTGTAGGTGAAACTAGCTGGGGTGCCATCCTGAGTCGCCCGCAGAGTAATCGTTGGGTTATCGGTGTACAAACGCAGGGTGTAAGGGCCTGCCGCTGTCGTCGTGCCTAGCTCATTAACTACCGAGAAGGTGATGGGCGAACCATTGGCACCACTGTAGACCGGATTGAAGGTCAAGCTTCGTTCGCCAGCCGACAGTGTCGCGCAGTTCACCGTCGTCACGGAGGCAATGGTAAAGCTAGCCGGTGTAACGACCGTTGCCGGGTTGACCGTCAGGGCAAAACTAGTGCTGACTGACAGACTGCCCGGATCGGTTGCCGTCACCGTAATGGTGAAGGGCGAGCCTACCGTTGTCGACGGAGTACCGCTGATGGTGGCCGGAGCAATGAAGCTCAAGCCCGCGGGCAGACCACTCACTGACAAACTCAGCGCGTTTGGCGTCTGGGCATCGGAGAAGGTGTTGGCCGGAATCATATAGCTAAAGCCCGTACCTACCGTAGCCGACTGGGGTGCAATCACATTGGCAACCGTTGGTGCCGTGTTGGTAGGCGGTGTGCCCGAACAAGCGGCCAGCCAGTTGTAGGCGAAACTAGCTTGCGTACCATCCTGAGTCGCCCGCAGAGCAATCGTTGGGTTGTCGGTGTACAAACGCAGGGTGTAAGGGCCTGCCTCTGTCGTCGCGCCTAGCTCGTTAACTACCGAGAAGGTGATGGGCGAACCATTGGTACCACTGTAGACCGGATTGAAGGTCAAGCTTCGTTCGCCAGCCGACAGCGTGGCGCAGTTCACCGTCGTCACGGAGGCAATGGTAAAGCTAGCCGGTGTAACGACCGTAGCCGGGTTGACTGTCAGGGCAAAACTAGTGCTGACCGACAGACTGCCCGGATCAGTTGCCGTCACCGTAATGGTGAAGGGCGAGCCTACCGTTGTCGAGGGGGTTCCCGAGATCGTGGACGGAGCGATAAAGCTTAAACCGGCGGGCAGCCCGCTCACCGATAGCGTCAGCCCGTTTGGCGTCTGGGCATCGGAGAAGGTGTTGGCCGGAATCACAAAGCTAAAGCCCGTACCTACCGTAGCCGACTGGGGTGCAATGGCATTGGCCACTGTTGGGGCTGTATTCGGGGCAGAACCCAGTGCAACGATATCCGACCGGAATTTCTTAAAATTGTTCTGCGTCAACTCCTTCGCAATCGTGCCATCGTTATAATAGACGGCGTCCCCGTTGTCGACCAATAGCTGTATCTGTGTATTGTCCGATAGTGACGCGGGCACCTCAACGATTGACTCAAAGCTGCCATTCGCTGACAAGGCAGTTAGATTGGCATTGCGCTCTAGAGGTGCGTCGTTGGCATTACCGGTCCAGGTGAACAGCCGAAAATCATTCGGTGCTGCACCTGCATCGCCAGCGGCTCCGGCCACGATGATGTACTGGTTCGCTGTGTTCTTTCTGATTTCGCGAATGCCTCGTCCGCCCAGGTCCAGTTCAATCGGTGCACCAAACGTAGCCGAGCCCTGTGCTTGTCCACTCACCAAATTTGTCAGGTTCAGCACCGGTATGATCAGCGCTTTTGTCCGGTTCGCGGGCACGATCTGTGGGGCGCGAAGACCAATGTATACGGTATTCCCATCCGGCCCGAATTCAGCGCCTTCGATGTTGTACCCAGACGGCTGTTTGGAACCAACCGCCGGAGTTGCACTAGCTTGCAGACCGTAGTAATTAGCGCCTTTGCCATGCCCGTTTGTCAAATCCCAGTTAATGATATCTTCGCGTAAGAAATCGTACCGGCCAACGTAGTTCAGTGTGGTTGCGGCACCGCTGCCCGATACGTCCGTCGCAAATACCCGATCGCGGTTTGGGCGAGCGTTGCCACCATCCGCATTACTCTGCGAGCCTATCCAGAAAATGCGATTATTCTGACGAACCGACGCTTCAAGATCAACCTCACGAGGTACACCGCCCGATACATCGGTCAGGCCAAGCGACGACGTAAAATCAAATCCGGCTACTGGTAATCCCGACTGTTGACGATCGTACAGCCGCAGGCGTTGGTTCTCATCATCGGCGACAAGCATGTAGTTGGCATCGACCAGAATAGCCGTTGAGGCATCGCTGGTTTCCGTATGAAAACGGGTTGTAGCGGGCGTAACCGACGCGGCTGAAGCGGCATAATTAATAACGTAATTGGTTGTATTGAGTCCATCGGTCACCGCTACGGTAACGACCGAATAACCAATACCCGCCGGTACTAGTTTCAGGTTTCGACTGCTCCCTGTTCCGCTTAGATTCAGCGTTGCGTTAGCGTTATTACTGGTTGCCGTCACCGTCAGGCTAGCCACATCGGAATCGGTGTCCGCCAGCGTAAAATCAATGCCGAGCGTACTGGCCGGATCGGTTGGATCGTTGGCAACGCCACTCACGTAACCTGGACCATTAGCGGGTAAATTGACGAATCTGGTTGTTGTACTGGCGACCTGAATCGTAGGTGCTGCGCTGGCGGGCTGGTCATTGTCCGTAATCGTGACCGAAACCGGATTTACTACAATTCCATTGTACGCAGCATCATTACTAGCCGCACTTTGCGTGATCGTCACCGAGCGGGGAGCACCCTGGTAAATGGCATCGTCGATAGCCGTTACCAGTACAGTTTGCGGGCTGCTGAAATTGGCGGACGTGAACGTGAGCGTCGACGAATTGGTCGTTAATTGCGAACCCGGATTTACGGTGATCGTGACATCAGACGATGGCTGACTATTTAGCGCGATGGTGTACGTATCGGTGGCACCCCCTTCCGTAACTACCGTCGTTCCTCCTGATTCGCGCACCAGCACGCGATTGAGCGGGCTATAGTATCCGCCGGGACTGGCAATGTTACCAGTTGTAGCCGCGTACGAATTTTGCGCATCGCCCACTACCGATAACTGCCAGGAAGTAGCTGTTGTCGCGTTTAAGTTAGCCGTTGTTGGCCAGGCGCTGGTGCCGTTGGTGATGACGTTGCCCGTGTTGCCGTAGGTAAGCCGATCGACCAGGGTATTGGACGCGTCGTAAATGTTGATCTCATCGCCGTTGCCGAGGTTCTGATTATTACCACCGACAACTTTTACGGATGCGGGAAGATACCAGTTTGTCCGGAAAGCAGCCGCTGCCAGTTCCGATATGATAACGGACTCACCCGGCTGAACAACACCAAAACCACCGATAGGGAAGGAGCCAGGGGTTCGGGATGCGTCGTCGAAACTCCAGCCGGTCATGTCGACGGGCGCGTTGCTTACGTTCGTCAATTCGATAAACTCACCCGCCGAACCGTTGTACATGTATTCCGTAATTTGGATCGTATTGGCAACCGGAGCGGCACTAACAGTCAGCGAAAATGCTGCGCTGGCTGTGTTGCTAGCCGGATCGGTAGCCGTGATCGTAATGGCCGAAACGCCTGTTGTACTGGGCGTTCCGGAAATAATACGCGTAGCTGGATCGAACGTCAGCGGAGCTGGAAGACCCATAGCCGCGTAGGTCAGCGACTGATTTTCGGAGTCCGTAAACGTTGGTATCGTATAGCTAAAAGCTACGCCTACGGTTGCCGTTTGGTTCGAAACAATGGCTGGCGTTGGGGCTGCATTGGCATTGATGGTGATCGTAAAGGTGCCCGCTGTCGTAGCACTCTGCGGATCACTGGCTACGATGGTCACCGTCGATGTGCCCCCCGTTGTTGGGGTACCGCTGATGATTCGGCTCGCATTGTCAGCCGTCAGACCCGTGGGCAGGTTTGTAATCGTATAGGATAGCGGCTGATTTTCTGGATCGGTGAAGGCCGGAACGGTGTAACTGAACGGCACCGCTACAATACCCGTCTGATTAGTAAAGCCAGGAGCAACGGGCGGTTGATTCGCCGGTACTACTGTGGTCGAGAACGTTTCGGTTGAGTTGTTGTTCGCTTCGTTGCTTTCGGCAATAGTGTTGTTGGGATCGACAACCGCAGCCCCCGCTGGCATAGACACTGTACCCGGTGCATTGGCGGTAACGCGCACGATCAACGTAGTACTGGTACCCGCCGAGAGTACCCCCTGATCGAACGAAACGATTGAGCCCGATTGGCAGGGAACAAAGCCGCCAGCGGTTGAGATACCGGAGAACGAAGCGCCGGCTGGCAGAATAAATTGAGCGTCAATGGCTGTGGCGTTCCCCAAGCCCGAATTGCTCACAACCAAGCTATACGCGAACACATCACCCACGATCGCCGAAACAGGACCCGCCACCGAAACGGTCAGGTCAGGTTGTGCCGTAGGCGTAACCGTAATAGTAACGCTACTGGCTGATGCTGGGCAAGGGGCATTGGTGATCGTCCAGGTTAGTACATACTCACCGGCACCACCCGCCGGGGTAAATGAGGTCGATGGGTTTCCCGGATCGTTTAGCTGTGACGCGGAAGTCGATGGGCCGCTGGCTACGGTCCAGACACCCGCTCCCGTCGTTGGTGCGTTGGCGGCTAAAACGGCGCTGCTACCGGACGTGATCGTTTGCGAAACACCGGCGTTTGCGACGGTGGGCGGTGCATTTACGGTGATCGTAGCCCCCGACCCGCTCACGGTTCCCGAACAGGCGTTTGCGTCGCTTACGGCAATGATCGAGTACGTTTTGGTGGACGTCGGATTAACCGAAATGGCGGCGTTACTGACGTAATTCGATACCGTTGTGTTGGTTGTGCCATCCGAGTACGTTAGCGAGTACGGACCCGTACCTCCCAAAATCGTGGCCGACAGATTAGCGCTTGTGCCGGAGCAGATCGTCGTTGTCCCCTGCAAACTGGCCGTGATGGTCGGGCAGGCAACGGCTGGTGCAGCGGCCACTCCCCGAAAACTCGTATTGGCCGGTGCGGTTGCCAGGACTGTCGCGGCAGAACCGGTGCCGGTATCGGTAATTTTGATCAGGCGATTGGCCGTTGCTTCGGTTGTCGTTGCGTAAACGATTGGGTTTGTTCCGGAAAAATCGGCGGTTACCCCAAACGTACCGTTTGTTGAGTTGCTACCGGTGCCCAGCGTATAGGCCAATGTCCAGGCTGATCCATTGTTCACCCATTTCTGAACGCCACCGCCATTGGCTATGCTTCGCCCATCGGCAATGTAACAGATCGTGGTTGTTTCGTTAAAAAAGAAACCCGCTGGGGAAGACGTTCCGGTTCCCGTTCCTACGGTGCTGATAACAACGGACGTTGGCTGACCGCTGGTCGTTGGCAGGCCCGATCCAACCTGATATACGCCTAACGTAGTCCCTGATTGGGTCGAGAAATACAGCTTACCGCCGAAGACGGCCACCGATCGCGTATTGGCATTGGTGTTCT
The DNA here is from genome assembly GCF_010747415.1 of Spirosoma agri. Taxonomy (NCBI): domain Bacteria; kingdom Pseudomonadati; phylum Bacteroidota; class Cytophagia; order Cytophagales; family Cytophagaceae; genus Spirosoma; species Spirosoma agri. Next base: position 748,942 of record NZ_JAAGNZ010000001.1, read on the forward strand.
GCACATTGACGGGTGTGCCCAATCCGAAATAGTCGGTCCCGTCGTTTCCCCCGGCCGACCAGTACTTGTTCGCTCCATCGGAGGCAGCACCCCGGATGTTATTGCTGGAATGAAAGGACGTGCTGCTGGCAACCCGGCTGAATGTACCCGATGCGTTCACGCTGCCAATAGCCCGGTTAATGGTTGCCGCCGTAGAACTGGCGAGCTGAATTGTATTGGGTAGTGCCTGAGCATACCCGGAAAAGACAAGCGATTGGCCGTTGCCCGCTCTGGTCAGTAATCCTTCCGAAGCGGCTGAGCCACTAATGACCAATGGTGTTCCACCTGTGGTAGGAATTGTTACCGTCGTCGCCGGTTGGCCAACTGGGGAAAACTCCTTGAGAACGATCGGATTACCGGTGTTGGTTAGATTGACCGGAGCTGTTGCGTTACCGGCTTGCAGTACCACGACATTACCTGCCGTGAACTGGGCTCGTCCGCTGAAAGCAGAGAATAAACCCAGGAAATAGTAAATCACATAGCGTAATCTACGGAAGGAGAGGTGTTTCATAAAACGATGACTAAGGAGATTAACCGGTGCTAATGAATTGCAAAAATAGCCAGTCAATCAGTTGTAATGTTCTAGTTAACAATATGTTAACACGAGTTGCACGCTGCGAGATTTGCCCGGTAGCTGAAGTCAATGTTTGGTGCATCGCTTGTTGCTGATACAGAAACGGTGGGGCCCTTGTCCATAAGTATGATCATTGACCCTGGGTAAACGTCGATTGAGTTTAAGGCATTGGTTCTCAGCGATCGTGTTCGGCTTGTTTACGTATAGCTTCGGCCCAACGGATAATTGTCCTTTTCGTGCATGCACGGCTTGGGCCAGTCGCAGAACATAGGCCGGCTGAATCCATGCGTTAAAAGGCGGGAAAGCACTAGTTAATAATAAATTCACATGGAAGCCGATTGGTCGAACCTGGGCGTTCCGATTGAATCAACAGGCTGGCTCACCGTGCGGTTTAACGACCCCACTACATCTTTTTACCGTCAACACGCAGGTTTTTCTGAGTAGCGAATTTACCAATTGGAAACTCGTTTACTGACAGCGTTTCGTTGAGAAAACCCAGCGACAAACGTTGACGAAGCAAAACAAGGTAGATGAGCCGGTATGCGTATTTGCTGAACCCTTGTAAGGACAAGGCAGGTGAGCGGTTTATTTTCCGTTCTTGTCCAGAAAACATCGGCGGCTTTTGGATGTTGACTTGAAGGAGAGCATTAAGCCGGATGGGTTAGCCAATAAAAGGCTACTTGAAGAATACTGAACTGTTTTACGAGAACGGGCGAAAACAACCGTTTCGTGAGAAATGCTTAACAAATAGCTTTACACTTAATTACGAAGCGTTTCATTTAAAGTTTTTGATGATATGAACATGATGGATATGTTCGGGAAAATGAAGGAAGTTCAGTCCCGTATGCAGGATGCCCAACAAAATCTCAGTGCCATTACCGAAACGGGCGAATCGGGAGCTGGTTTGGTAAAAGTTACGGTCAACGGATTGAAAAATGTGCTGAAAATCGAGATCGATCCCGATCTGATCAAACCCGATGATCGCGAAATGTTGCAGGATTTGATCGTTGCCGCGACCAACAAAGCGATCGGAAATATAGAAACAAAAGCGCGGGAACACCTTCGTCAGGCTACCGAAGGACTGCTGCCAAACATTCCGGGCCTGAATCTGGACGGGCTAATGTAGGAAAGTGTTTGTAAGTTTGTTGTTCGTAGTTGCTGCACGTACCAACTACGAACGATAAACCACAAACTCGTTCCGTGGATAGTCTCGCAATTGTTATTCTCAATTTCAACGGTCAAGCTTTTTTAGCCAAATTTCTGCCGACGGTGCTTGCCCATGCCGAAGGGCATCCGGTTTATGTCGCCGATAGTGCTTCTACCGACGATTCGGTCGCGTTTGTCCGGGCCAATTTTCCCGATATCCGGCTCATTGAACTACCTACCAACGGCGGCTATGCCGGTGGGTATAATAGGGCGCTTGAGTACATTCGGACGAACTACGGCGGTGCGCGGTACTACGTTCTCCCAAACTCCGATATTGAGGTAACGCCGGGCTGGATCGCGCCCGTGATGGCCTTGCTGGAGGCTAATCCGCAGATTGCAGCCTGCCAGCCTAAAATTCTGTCGTATAGTCAGCGTGATCTATTCGAACATGCGGGAGCAGCCGGTGGCTACGTCGACTGGCTTGGTTATGTTTTCTGTCGGGGGCGTGTTTTTGCTACGTTCGAAACGGATGAAGGACAGTATAACGACAATCAGCGCGTTTTCTGGGCAACAGGTGCCTGTCTGTTCCTGCGGGCCGACCTATTCCACCAGGTTGGCGGATTCGATGACTCGTTTTTTGCGCACATGGAAGAAATCGATCTGTGCTGGCGTCTACAACGACTCGGTTATGAGGTGTGGGCTTGCGGTCAATCGACGGTCTATCACGTTGGGGGAGGGACGCTCCATAAGTCAAACCCGCATAAAACGTACCTGAATTACCGGAATAGCCTGTTCATGCTCTACAAGAACTGGCCCAGTGATGGCTGGCTGTGGGGAAAATTCTTATTGCGATTGATACTGGATGGCGTCTCGTCGCTGCTTTTCCTGAAAGTAGGGCAATGGCGCGATGTGATGGCCATTATACGGGCTCATTTCGCTTTTTACGGCCATCTACCACAGCTCCACCGCCAGCGCAAGGCCCTACAAAAACAGCAGAAAACCGCCGTCGCTTTGTACCCGCACAGTATTGTCTGGGCTTATTTCGTGAAGGGTGCGAAAACGTTCAGGGAGCTACGTAACCGATGACACAGGCTGCAAACCTGTACCGGCCTATCCTACATTGGGCCTGCTTTTCTACAATTCCCAGATGGTGGGATGAGCGTGTCGGCGGAGGTGTTTATTCATTTCCATCCAGAACGCCAGTATGAGGTAAAGAACAACGGGCGAGCCCAGCGTCAGGAACGAGGTGTAGATAAAATAGAGCCGTATACTGCTGGCCGAGATGTTCATTTTCTCGCCCAACAATGAACAGACGCCAAACGCCTGTTTCTCGACAAAATACCTAAGCTTATCCATACTCTTTGAGTTGACGGATTTGTCGCAAAATTACCCGCAATACTTGCCAGAACAAAACTAACGAATGAAATCAATAGAATGTTTGCCGTTTACACAGAAAGGCACAACATATAAGGCATTGATACCCAAAAAAAGAGCGATTTTGCATTGAGTTAGGAACAAATTTATTTACTTTGTGTTGCATCGTAATCTATGTTTGGGTAAAACACTGGCTTGCTGTTATCAACAAAGTTCGTTGAGTTTCAGTCAAGTGTACCGCCTGCTCTATACTTCGGAGTCTATTCTGCGTCTTTTGTCACTCTCTTTTCCTTTGTATGTTTAATTAGTTTAATTTTTTTTAGTTTATGCAAACAGGTGTAGTAAAGTTTTTCAACGAAAGCAAAGGCTACGGGTTTATCGTTGAAGACGATTCCAATCGTGACATTTTTGTTCACATCACTGGTCTCAATGGTATTACCATCCGCGAAAAGGACCGGGTGCAGTTCGAAGTAGTTGATGGAAAAAAAGGCCTCAACGCTGTGAAAGTGAAAAAACTAGAGTCAGATTATTAAGTAGTAAACCTTATCCTCTTTTATCACTGACCACGAAATAACAAACCCCGCTCGAAATCCGAGTGGGGTTTTTCTTTACTTGCCGTAGGGCGGGCGGGAACCCGCTATGGTTGGTTGAACTGGCGGGTTCCCACCCTCTATCTCGGAGACTATCAACGCGGGCTCGTTCAATGGTTCAACCAACTGTAGTAGGTTCCCACCCGCCCTACAGCGTTATTGACCCGTCCAGTTACGTACATCGGCGAGACTGGGCATGGGCACATCCAGTTTTAGCTTTTTGCGGACACCACCCAGGTCATTGAACAGCTTGTTCGGATTGGCCGTGCGCAGTTGCTCAACCGTTAGAAAACCAAGTTTTTGTACGGCGGGTATCCAGGCTGCCGGAACGCCAGCGTCCACAAAATCACTATCCTCCGATTGTTCCAGTTTCTTTTCGGGGCGCATCTGGGGGAAAAACAATACGTCCTGAATAGAAGGCTGGTTGGTCATGATCATGGCCAGCCGGTCGATACCTAAACCGACGCCAGCGGTTGGTGGCATTCCGTATTCGAGTGCTCGCAGAAAGTCCTCGTCCAGCGCCATCGCTTCTTCATCACCCCGTTCGGCCAGCCGAAGCTGCTCTTCGAAGCGTTCGCGCTGATCCAGGGGATCGTTCAATTCCGAGTAGGCATTGGCAATTTCTTTTCCGTTGCAGATGGCCTCAAACCGCTCAACCAATCCCGGCTTGCTGCGGTGCTTTTTGGTCAGGGGCGACATTTCAACGGGGTAATCGGTAATGAACGTCGGCTGGATCAGGTTTGGTTCGCAGGCATCACCAAAGAGTTCGTCGATCAGTTTCGACTTGCCCATTGTGCTGTCTACCTTAATGTTACGACTTTCGGCTACTGTCCGGAGTTCAGCCTCGTCCATCGCGGATACGTCGACCCCGGTATATTCCTGAATGGCTTCGAACATGGTCAGGCGTTTCCAGGGGCGCTTGAAATCGATCACGTTAGAGCCAACGGTCACTTTGGTGGTTCCGGCAACGTCCAGCGCTACTTTTTCGACCATTTCCTCGATGGTATCCATCATCCAGAGATAGTCTTTATAAGCAACGTAGAATTCAACCTGCGTAAATTCCGGATTGTGCGTCCGGTCCATCCCCTCATTCCGAAAGTCCTTCGCAAATTCGAACACCCCGTCGTACCCACCGACGATAAGCCGTTTTAAGTACAACTCGTTGGCAATCCGCATGTAGAGCGTCATGTCGAGCGAGTTGTGATGCGTGCTGAACGGGCGCGCTGTAGCCCCACCGTGAATCGGCTGAAGAATAGGCGTTTCGACTTCCAGATACCCTTTCTGACTCAGAAACTGCCGAATCGAGTTAACGAGTTTGGTCCGTTTGACGAATACATCGCGCACCTGCGGATTAACGATCAGATCGACGTAGCGCTGCCGGTACCGTTGTTCAGGGTCGGTGAAGGCGTCATACGTTTCCTTTTCTCCGTTCTCGTTCACAACTTCCTTCACAACCGGCAGGGGGCGCAAGGCTTTGTTCAGTACCGTAAATTCCTTCACGTAGACCGACAATTCGCCGGTTTTGGTCGAGAAAACGTGACCACGAACGCCAATAATATCGCCGATGTCAAGCAGTTTTTTAAATACCGTGTTATACTGTGTTTTATCCTCGCCGGGGCAAATATCGTCGCGCCGGAAGTAGAATTGAAGCCGACCGGTCGAGTCCTGAATTTCGGCGAATGATGCGCTCCCCATAATGCGAAAGCCCATCAGTCGACCCGCCAGTTGCACCGACCCCCAGCGTTCGTCGCCGGATAGGTCCATTTCAGGAGTCACCTCAGCGCCTGGGTCGGGCTGGAACGTCGTCCGGATGTCAGCAATGGTTGTTGTTACGTCGAATAGCGGAGCTGGGTAAGGGTCAATACCCATCCGGATCAGTTCTTCTCGTTTTTGTCGGCGGTTTATTTCTTGTTCGCTCAGTTGCATGATAATCAATAAGTTGACCAGCCAAAGCAATGGGCTGGCCAAGAGTTGAGGGTGCAAAAATAGTGAAAAGGATTGGCGTTTGCAGGTATAGGATCGAACGTTATGGTCAATGTGAGCGCCAGCCGATTCCGTTGGCAGTGCCGATTTTGCGGATTCGATACAATACGCATCCGAAACGGTGCACGTTGTATGCCCCGGCTGCCCTAATTTAGCAACTCGATTCGTAAACTCTATTGCCATGCGTTCTCTGCGTACCTTATTAACTTTGGTCATTCTTTTCTTCGTTCATCAGGCTGTTTTCGCGGCTAAAATCGATACGGTAGAGACCTACAGTGCTAGCATGAAAAAATCGATCAAAGCGGTTGTCATGACGCCGGATGGGTATTCCACAGACAAGGAATTACCGGTTCTGTATTTGCTTCACGGATACGGTGGCAACTATAGCGATTGGGTAAAAAAAGTGCCCGCCATCCGCACAGCCGCCGATCAACACCAGATGATCATCGTTTGCCCCGACGGGAATATCGGGAGCTGGTATTTCGACAGTCCGGCCGATCCTACGTTCCGCTATGAAACGTACGTTGCCGATGAACTGGTAACGTGGATCGACAGTCATTACAAAACGGTCAAAAACAGGTCGGGTAGGGCCATCACCGGGTTGAGTATGGGCGGACACGGCGCGTTGTATCTGGCCTTCCGGCATCAATCCGTTTTCGGGGCTGCCGGTAGTATGAGTGGGGGTGTGGATATCCGACCGTTCCCCAATAACTGGGATATGGCCAAGCGGCTTGGCACTTACGCGCAATTTTCGGAACGCTGGGAACAAAATACGGTGATCAACCTGCTTCATCTGCTTACACCGGGTGCCTTATCGTTGATTATCGACTGCGGAACGGAAGACTTTTTCTTTCGTGTCAATAATAACCTCCACGAGAAGTTGCTGGAACGCAATGTGGCGCACGACTACATTACCCGCCCCGGCGGGCACAACTGGACCTACTGGACAAATGCCGTCACCTACCAGATGCTATTTATGCGTCAGTATTTCGATCGGCAAAAGGAAGTGACCCGCTAACTTGATCTGTAGGCTATGTTCTCGCTGGTTGGTCGTCCATCCGTATGCCGTATCTCTGAGATACGGCATACGGATGGACGGTTTCAGTGCTTGACGCTGGGCAGGAGAAAGCTTACTAGTTTGCCCTCAATAATCGAAAGAAATGTCGCCCAAAAGCCGTTTCTTTGTACTATTATGCATTTGTTTATCACCTCGTTAAATTCGGGCAGTAACGGGAACTGCTATTATGTGGGCAACGAGCGGGAAGCCGTGTTAATCGACGCGGGAATCTCCTGCCGGGAGACCGAAAGGCGAATGCTACGCCTGGGTTTGTCCATGCAAACGGTAAAGGCCGTTTTTATCTCGCACGAACATTCCGACCACATTCGGGGTGTCTCGTTATTGGCTAAAAAACATCAATTGCCCGTCTACATTACGCCTGGTACACTGACCAATGCGAAAATACCGCAACGGGATTTTCCGCTCAAAGCGTTACGTGGGTATGAACCTGTCCAGATTGGCGATTTGCGCATTACTGCGTTTCCGAAGCAGCACGACGCTTGCGATCCGCACAGTTTTGTGATTGATTACCAGGGGACCCGAGTTGGGGTTTTTACCGATATTGGCGCGCCCTGCGAACACGTGATCGCTCACTTTAGTCAGTGCCATGCCGCTTTTCTGGAAGCGAACTATGACGAAGAGTTGCTGGAAAATGGCCGCTATCCGCATCACCTAAAGCGACGGGTTCGCGGAGAAAAAGGGCATCTGTCCAATCGGCAGGCGCTGGACCTATTCAAAACGCACAAGCCCGATTTTATGAGCCATGTGCTGCTGTCACACCTGTCGAAGGAAAATAATTCTCCGGAACTGGCCCGCGATTTCTTCGCTCCTCATCTGGACGCTACCGAGCTGATTGTCGCATCCCGCCACGAAGAAACGCCCGTTTACCGAGTTGGTGTCAACCCGGCAGTGCTTCAGCTTTCGTAAGCCAACACAAGAACAGTAAGGTACAGCCGACCAAAAACCCGCAACGGAACACGTTGCGGGTTTTTTAGTAACGATTTATTCGCGGGTTGAACAGCTCACAAACATTGAAAGCGGTCGATAAACTGTTGCCGGAAATGTCGTCCCAGAGGCACTTTATGCTGCTCGATACTAATCTCATGTTCTGAGAATAGATCAACTCTGCGAATATTGACAGCGAACGAACGGTGTACACGAACCAGTGTATCCAGACGCAGTCGTTCCAGTAAAGAACTGAGCGTTTGCCGAAGAACAAACTTGCGGTTCACCGTGATTAGCGAGACGTAGGTGTTGCTGGCTTCCAGCAAAACAATGTCGGTCAGGAGTACTTTAATGAACTGATAATTGCTTTTGATAAAAATACTGTCGTCAATCCTGAATATCGCTTCCTGTTTGAATCTGCTTTTTTTGAAAATCGATCCTTCACTGGTTTCTAATGCTTCCTGAGTTGCAGTAGATAGTTTCAGGCGCTCGTCCAGATCACCAGCGACAACCTCGATAGTGTGAAACAAATCGTCAAAACGAACGGGCTTGTGCAGGTATGTGACCTGACTGGCGGTGGTCGGGAAGGTTTCTGGCTCAGTGCCTGACTCGGTCAGATAGATAATAGAAACTGGGTTGAGCATTAGAAGTTGACGTACGGTCTCTACGCTGCTCCAGCTTCCCCTCAACTTGACATCGCAGAAGGCTAAATCGAATGCTGTTTTCTTATGAATGCCGACAGCCGCCCGGCCCGTTGTAGCCGTTTTGACGGCGTAGCCCCCGGAACCCTCTAAAACCTGTGCCAGATACGTCGTTGAGGATGTATCCGGGCTTATTAGTAGCACGTTGCGTTTGCTGGTTTTCATGGTGTGGTGTGTAGGATTTTGATAATCAATAGTTTGTGCGCGCAAAGTGCGGGGGTAAAGTAGGGCCGTGTGCTCATCAATGTCAACTTCTTGTCACACCCTTTTTAGCGTACGGTAACTGGAATCGATTGTGCATTATACAGTTAATGTTGATTACATACAATAAAATGTTCTTTAAGGACAAATGATGGTTGTCTACAACCCTTTCCGAACATGGTATTCTTTTATACTTCACCTTTGTTTCGTCTTCACTGACACCCGCTTTGCTGGTCAGACCAGCGAACAGGGTTAATGAAAGACACTATCAGATGCACCATTTAGTCTCGTCTTCCATGAAAAAGTTGGTTCTCTCAAGCCTGGCTGTGCTATCCGCATTTGTCGCATTTTCTCAAAACCAGGCAATCATCAATCAGCAGGGCTCATCGGGTAATCACGCTACCGTTTCGCAATCCGGGACTGGTAATAGCCTTGTTCTCAATCAAAACAATACCGATTCCAGCAACAGCAGGCAAGAGGGAAACCGGATTAGCCTGCGGGTGGATACAAACACCCAAACGACGATCAACCAGCGCAGTGATGGACCCAACTCGGTCGAACTGTCGCAGGCGGGTCAATCTTCGGCGGTTATCAATCAATCGTCAGGAACGGACGACAACACGGTGACATTGCTTCCTGGCCAGAAGCCGGTCATCCAGCGGCACAGCTCTTCGAAACGGCGGCAGCGTCGGCACTAATGCGCGCTTCTATTCATGTCAGATTTAATCCAAAAGTTTATCCACAATGAAAAAAGTACTAGTCACCGGTACGGCTCTGCTGGCCTTTGCCGCAACAGGATTTGCCCAGTTCAATGAAGCAACGCTGAATCAGGCTGGTTTGTACAACGATGGTAAAGTGTACCAGAGCGGTATAAACCACGACGCCACCATCAATCAAAATGGAAATGGGTCCAGCTCGTCGTTCAACAAATCGACATTAGCGCAGGAGGGGGTCAATCAGGGGGCGGTTTCGACCCAGACGGGCCACGGCCATGAGGTAAATTCGTTACAGAGAGGGCAGGATAACAATGCTTATTTTACGCAGGATAACGCCAATTCGTATGCCTTCTCGCGGCAGTATGGACAGAACAACTATATCTCGTCCAGCCAGATAAGTGTAGATGGAACGGCCGCGAAAGCTGATTTCCTCCAGGAAGGAAACCGGAATCGTGCCTACCTCGTCTACCAGTCTGATCAGGTAATAGGTTTGGACATTACTACGTCGGTTATCAAGCAGCGCGGTAATGACCACGTCGCTTATCTGACCCAGCTGGGCGATGCGAACGCAGGCGAAATTTACCAGAGTGACAACTGGGGCTATGCCTGGGGCTATCAGTCTGGAAACGGGAACAAACTGCGTATCGATCAGAAGGGTTCGGCAACGTTTGCCGACCAGAATAAGGTAGACATCTATCAGTATGGCAATTTCAACCAGGCGAAAACCTATCAGGATGGTGTGCGGAACCGAATCGGGCTCGTGCAGTCTGGCAATGGAAACAACTACGCTGATATCAACCAGTTTGGTTCCGACAACGTAGTGAGAGGCACGGGAGGAGACACGTTTGCCCGTCAGATGGGTGTTGGCAACAACCGGCTCGAATCCCTGCAAACGGGTAATGGTCAGACGCTATATGTCAATCAGAACGGCAATACCAACATGGGATTTGTGCGGCAGACAAACTAGTGGACTAATTGGAGACTCAGGCTGCTGCGCTACGGAGTAGCCTGAGTCTTGACTACATCCTTATCCATTCCACACCCATGCTAACGACAATGATACGGTTCATACTGGCTTTGTGTTTAGGTAATGTTTCGCTGAGCGCATCGGCTCAGTCGGATGTGTTCTGGACGCAGACGGGTGCCGGACCAAACACGCAGGTTCAGCAGGCTATTCAGGCGGGTAACCGGTCGGTATCGGCCGGGTCAACCGTGCTGATCGATCAGGCTGGTAATGACAATAAATTGACGACCAGCAGTCAGGGGAACGCCAACGTGATGCTACTGCGGCAGACGGGCAATCAGAATCAGCTCGAACTGAACCTGACCGGGAACGATAATCGATACATGGTTGACCAGATCGGCAATCGGAATGTACTGGACATGCCCAATGTACGATCGAATAACGTTGATGTTCAACTCATTCAGCGGGGCGATGGTAACCAGTTGATCCGGGAGGGCGGCCTTTCCGTTGGTGTGCCCATGCGTATCGAACAGACGGGCGGCATGAAGGTGATTCTGACCACGGGTTATTTCTGAACGGTAGTGCAAACACACCTGATTTTTTTATTGATCGCCTTATGGCTAACGACTGTGTCGGTCTGTGCCCAGGGGCTGCCCGACGAGTTGACGGAACTAATGACCGAGGACTCGCTCGTGGAGGGAATGATGGACGAGAATGGCCCGTCGAGTATCGTGCTGGACATTACCCGCACGAAAATAGGACGGGATTTTTACGAATCGTTCTACCAGCAGTGGAGCAGTTCGCCACTGAGTCTACCCGTAAACGTATTCGGTGATTCAACGCAGGCCGGTTCCCGGTCGTCGACGGTTTTCAACCTGAATGAGTTTGTCGTTACGATTGAAGAATTGCCGTCTGCCGGTAATCTATTGGCGAACATAGTGTCGGTCAGTGTTGATAATGAGCTACTTTGGCAGCAATTCGTGCCTTCCCGTCGCGATGTGATCAATGAGCTGGCCGCCAATGCCGTCGATATTGTCCGGGTCTATTTTGCGGATATACAGACCGTAACCACGCAGCTCGGTAACGAAGACCAGCGTGGAACAGGAATAAAATGATCGGCAATGCCGGACTTTAGGTAACGCTGGTAGAGTCGAATAGGGGATTACGCGTACTACAATTCACACCACAGTCAACGGAAACTTCATCTCATGAAACGACTATTACTTGTCGGTTTGTTGGTGCTTATGGGCCTGGCCGGGAGGGCGCAATCGCTGGTCTATCATCCGAACAATCCAGCGTTTGGTGGTAACACCTTCAACTATGCCTGGATGCTTAGCTCGGCGCAGGCGCAGGACAAATTAAAAGACCCGACCGCCCCCAAAACAACGTCTTCGTCGGGTGCGCAGACGAATGCGCTGACCAATTTTTCGCAGACCCTTCAAAATCAACTCCTCAGTCAGCTGTCCCGCAATCTGTTCACCAGCCAGTTTGGTGAGCAGGGTCTGAAAGAGGGAACCTTTCAATTCGGCGATTTGCAGGTAGTTGTTGCCAACGGTACGGATGGAATAAATATCCAGATTACCGACGGTAAAGGTGGGCAAACGACCATTACGGTGCCCTATTTCTGATGACCTATCCGTCAGTCTAATTACCTAAATCGACCTTATCCATGCTAACTGAATTCTTGAAAAGGGCGGCCTTTGTGCTGGCCCCTGCCATCTGTTGCTGCTTATTACTGGGTTGCAGCGCTTACATGCATCAGCCCAAAGGTGTCCGCTCAGCCCGGTTGGGTGAAGAAACGGCGGCTACCGGCTCGTTGCGGACGCTGCCTGAACCGAAAGAGAAAATTTATGCGGCTGTGTATAAATTCCGGGATTTGACGGGCCAGTACAAGCTCACCGAAACCGGGTCTAACTTTTCAACCGCCGTTACGCAGGGAACCACCAACATTCTGATGAAAGCGCTGGAAGAAAGCGGCTGGTTTGTCCCCGTCGAACGCGAGAACGTAAGCAACCTGCTGAACGAACGGAAAATCATCCGGTCGAGCATGGCGCAATTTAAAAGTGAAGACAGCAACCTGCCCCCGCTCTTGTTTGCCGGACTGATTATGGAAGGAGGAGTCGTTTCGTACGATGCGAACATTATTACCGGTGGGGCTGGACTGCGCTATTTCGGTACGGGCGGTTCGACGCAATACCGGCAGGACCGGGTTACGGTCTACCTGCGGGCTGTGGCCACCAAAACCGGGAAGATTCTTAAAACGATTTACACGTCAAAAACCATTCTGTCGCAGTCGGTGGATGGCGGGGTGTTTCGATTCGTCAATTTCAAACGCCTGCTCGAAGCCGAAACGGGCTTTACCACCACCGAACCGGCTCACCTTGCGGTGACGGAAGCCATTGAAAAAGCCGTTCATTCGATGGTGCTCGAAGGAGTTCGCGACAGCTTATGGGCTGCGTCGCCAAAATCGGTTGCGCTGATCGATAATCAGTTGAGAGCCTACGAAGAGGAACGGTCTGAAATGAGGCAGACGGATGTGTTCGGGGCGCGTGAGCAGATGGCGGCTCCCCGAATTGTGGCGCAGGGCTACGGGTCGGTTTGGCGTTATCAGGGTGATTACGCGGTTCCGCAGAATAAATTCGGGTATGGTGCTTCACTGGAACTGTACGTGATTCCTCACTTGGCCATTCAGGCGAATGTGGCTACCGGTACGCTGGCCACGCGCCACTTTCTGAACATCGATCTGAATGAGTTCACGGGTAACCTAGTGTATCGGGCCCTGCCCAATCAGCGATTCACGCCGTTGATGTACGTGGGCGCTGGTTATACCATTCGAAAACGGGCTTTACAGCTGGAGCCGGCCAACCAGAAATATGTCACTGTTAGCGGAGGTGGTGGTCTCGAATACCGACTTTCGGGTATCCTGGGTTTGCGCGGGACGTTCGAATATCACCAGCCGTTGACGGATGTGCTCGATGGTCTGGCCGCTGGCACCCGTAACGATTATTACGTCCGGGCCAATGCCGGTCTGGTTCTGATTCTTGGTCATTTCAGCCGCCGTTGAACGCACCAGCCTACCCCTGTTAGTACCACACCAACCCCAACTTTGACCGACAATGAACAACCTGATTTTACGTATACTGGTTGGCGCACTCTTAGTGACAACCTGGAGCTGCAATGAAGATTTATACATAGAGCCGAATAGTTACAGCTCCATTCGCGGACAGGTATTGATCAGTGACACCCGAAAGCCGGCCACTCGTGTGCTGGTGCGGCTTAGCCCGACAAGCCGTAGTGTTGAAACCGATTCACTAGGAAACTTTCGGTTCGATAGTGTGCAGACGGGCAAGTACACGCTGCAAACGACGCTGGCGGGCTACCTCAGTGAGTTTGCCGCTATTGAGGTGAGTGAGCAGGGATTGACGGCTATAACCCTGTTATTACGGACCGATAAGAGTCAGAACAAACCGTCTACTGCGCCTGTACTCGTTGCACCCAAGGCTGGATCCGATACGCTCCAGACCTCCCTGACGTTACGCTGGAAAGCGACCGATCCTGACCGTGATTCACTAACGTATGATGTTATGGTGTATCAGGATGGTGTGGTCGCTCCTGTGCTGACATCACTGGACCAGAAATCCGATACCCTTCAGGTAAAAAATCTGGCTTACAACGCCGTTTACTACTGGCAGGTAACGGTCAAGGACGGGGCCAATGCCGTGAAGAGCGATATCTTCTCGTTCCGCACCCGGCCTTTTCCTGAGTTTACGTATGTGTACGCCAAACGCGTGAGTGGTCGGTTACAGCTATTCACGTCCAGCGGAGCAGGGTCCGAAATTCAACTGACAACGCAGGGGAGCAACTGGCGGCCAGTGGTTAGTCCGAATAGTCGGGAAATCGCGTTCATATCGAACATAAATACGAACCTGCACCTGTTCGTCATGAACCGGGATGGAAGTAATCTGCGGCAGGTTACGACAGTCCCGATGGCGGGTATCGTTCCCGCCGATCTGTCCTTTTGCTGGTCGCCGGATGGTACGCAACTCCTCTATCCAAGTAACAATAAACTGTATGCGGTACTAACGAACGGTACTGGTCTTCGTGTCGTCTCCAAGTTGGCATCGGGTCAGTTTTTTTCGGGCTGCGACTGGGCGGAGCAAGGTAACCAGATGGTGGCCCGATCGTCGAGCAGCGATCCATATGATAATAAGCTTGTACTGGTCAGTTCGCGGGTCGATTCGGTTAGTGTACTCTACGACAAGCCAGGCCGACTGAGTAATCCGATCTTCTCAATTGACGGAAAAGAGATTCTATTCAGCTATGATGTCAGCGAATTCAAGAATGAGCAGGGCCGTCAGCTCAATGCGCACATTTATCGACTCGTACTTGGAACGGGGACTGTCGTCGATGTATCGGGAAGCAGTAAACCGACCGGCACAAACGATCTTGAGCCGCGTTTTTCGCTTAACGGCGCTAAAATTATCTTTACCAATGCCGACAATGCGAATGAGAATCAGCACGGCGTCTATACGATGGATACCAGCGGCCAAAACCGGACGCTGATCGCGAATCAGGCCGAAATGCCCACTTATCGAAAATAACCCGAACTGCTTTCACCCAATGACCCAAATGGATGGTTTTCCAGCTAAACGGTACTAGATACGCCACATCTTCAAGATATGGCGTATCTAGTACCGTTTAGCTGGAAAGCATGCCCGGAGAACGAGATTTTGCCGGCTGGTCATAAGACAACCCACATCACATTGATGGGCATCTTACGACCAGCCCGCTTTTTGTTGGCCTTGTGGCAAAAATAGACCGTTCGTCTAAAAGTTCGTACGGAATCAGGCGATCTATACTATTATTGTGACATCAAAATGATATCAATATTTGGCTCTAGACTTTACGACAATGCAAGAGAAAAAGCTTACGTCTGCTTCTGGTTATTTGTTTTTGCTGGTTGGCCTGCTGTGTCTGGCCTTGGCCGCACTCACACTGTTCATGTTTGTTCGGGACTACGGACCGATACCCGCATTGGTACTGGCAGCAGTCGGTATCTTCATTTTGAAAGGCATCATGGTCATCTACCCGAACGAAGGATTGGCTGCTACTTTCTTTGGTGATTACGTCGGAACCATTAAACAGACGGGTCTGCAATGGGTAAACCCCTTGTACAGTAAACAGAAGATCAGCCTGCGCGCCCGTAACCTGAATGGGCAGATGCTGAAGGTGAATGATAAAATGGGTAATCCGATCGAAATTGCGGCCGTTGTTGTCTGGCAAGTATCCGATACCGCCAGAGCTTTGTTCGACGTCGATAACTACGTCAATTTTGTGCAGATTCAATCCGAAGCCGCCGTTCGGTTTCTGGCGAGTTCCCACGCTTACGACAACATCGAGGACGAACACGAAACGGTTACCTTGCGCGACAACACGGGCCTGATCAACAAATTTCTGGAACAGGAACTGGATGAAAGGTTGAGTCAGGCGGGCGTTCGGGTGATGGAAGCGCGTATCAGCCACCTGGCTTATTCGCCCGAAATTGCGGGAGCAATGTTACAACGTCAACAGGCTACGGCCGTTGTGTCGGCCAGAAAACAGATTGTTGAAGGGGCCGTCGGCATGGTCGAAATGGCGCTAAACCGGCTGGCCGAAAAAGGCGTTGTTCATCTGGATGAAGAGCGTAAAGCTGCGATGGTGAGCAATCTGCTGGTTGTCCTGTGTGGTGAAAAATCAGTTAGTCCGATCGTTAACACCGGAACCCTGTATCAATAAATAATTCATCCGTAAGTCGGTACTGTGAACAAATGATGTTTACAGTACCGGCTTACGGATGCATGGCTATCGTCCCCATTGATTTATGGCTGGAGAAAAAAAAGCGTTTGTGTTACGGATTCAGCCCGAGACGTTGAAGGAACTTGAAGGGTGGGCGCAGGAGGAGTTTCGGAGCGTGAACGGACAGATCGAGTACCTGCTGAATGATGCGCTTCGGAAACGGAAAAAACGGACCAAAGACGTAGCGGACAATGAGCCTGAACCGCCTGCCGACACATGAACGGGGGTTATTCCTGCGCGTTGCTGGCTGCTTTGACCGAAGCTGTTTCGGGATCTTGCTGTACCAGAAAATTGTAATGATCGACCACAACCAGCCGTCCGAGTAGGCTGCGCTCGTTAATGTTATGCGTATCGACGTACTGTTGTATTTTCTGCGCATAGGCAGTCATCAGGGGCTCGTAGATATCCAGGTAGAATCGGTCAAACGCCCGCAACCGACCGGCATCGTAGACGAAATAGCAGAACAGGTCCGTATTCTGAGCAAGTTGTGGCTGGTCATTGTAGTAGGCCGGATGACTAAAAGACCGTTTGAACAGTCCACGTGGCCGACGTATTTTGCGCACTACGGCCAGTGGCCCGTCCATATAAATTTCATAGAAACCTCGTTTGTCACGGGGGTCAACTTGGTCTGACAAGGCGATGAAGCTGCGTTGTTTGTCCAGCTTGGTATCGAACCACCCAAACTGCTCAACCTGGCTGGCCGAAAAAGCACAAACACGTCCGTTGGGCTGGCGGAGTAAAACGGTTTCAGTTGACCAGTTATAGGATAAATCCCCGTATACAATTTCCTTGTTGGAAAAGGTCAATTGGCCACTGTGCCAACTGGTTGTTGGTAACGCAGAAGCCGAAGCTATCGATAAGAAAAGAATAAGTAATGCCGTAGGTAAGATTAGGTATCTGTTTTTCATGACCGCTGCTGATTGATTGAATAAAATGCCTGCGAGCCATACAGTGTCTATTCGGGGAACTGTATCAACTCTTACAGCAAGTTAACGAAGCGGTAAGTATCTAGTTATCAGCGGAAAAATTGTCCTATTTGCTTCTGTTTAATTATGTGTAGATAGAATAGAACGGATTAATGAAAAGAGGGGAGGTGTAGCATTATTTTATTTTTTGCTTACAACGAATCGTGTATCAACAGTTATCCTGTGGTACCAGATTTTTTTGCCGTATTCTTAATTACTTGATATAATGCAAAAAAGGCACCCAATTAGAAGGTGCCTTTTTTGCATTATATGCTGAAATTCTAGTAAAGACTGACCGATTCGGTAGGGACTTTCAGTGAGGTAACATGCGTAGCACGTACTTTCAACTGGTTGTATTGGGTGATCAGTAATAGTCGGGCAAACGTACTGTTTAAATCCATGTGCAGTGTTCCGGAGTAGTGCGCCAGTTCATCGGAGAACTCCTGTTGCATTCGGGGCCAGAGTTCGGTATCGAAATCAGTCAGATTGGTCATGCGATCCCCTTCGAAAACGTAATACGTGAAGTTATCGACCCGTTTCAGCATCATATCATCTACCGCTGATGCGCTGGGGTTGCCAATTTTGATCGGGTCGCGCGCATGACGAAGCCGCCGGTAGATCATCATTGGTCCGATGCCGATCTGCTCGAGAAAAAGCGATCGATTGAAATTTTCCTTCACCGGATAATCGACCGTTTTGAATGTACGGAGTGTATTCAGCGTAGCGTCGAAATACTTGAACCCGCTAACCTGAAAGGCAGAGAACGCCTTTATTATATTGCCTTCCCGGTACTGCACAATCTCGGCTTTCCAGTTATAACTCAGGTCACCGGCCAGCACGGTACCGTTCGTCAACGATAATTCGCCATGACTCCATATCGGTTTAGCCAGCCCTTTGCCTCCCACAAAGCTTAGCAACAGTATTGATACTAGTAAAGACTTTCCCATAACGTCTATCCCTGTAAATCAGGCCAATTCGGCGATTAAGCCCTTGTTGAACAGGAAATTGGGCGTATCGGAAGGGATTAACTAGCAATACTTATTAAGTGGTATTAATTGAGTATTTAGTTGCATTATTTACGCAAAATTAGATTTGCTCATTCACAAGTAGACGCATTATTTTATGGGCGCATAGCTTTACCGAAGAAGGATATTTTGCAATAAGTCCTAAGCGCAGATGAACCTAAATTTTGAGATTTTCTTCTGGTAAATATTTCAGATACAGGCCAATAGAGGCATAAATGGCCCTACTGCACCAATCCCGATTGTGAATGGTATCCGTATCGAAAAATCGATTTATTGAATCGATTCGGTGACGGTTTCGCCGATCAGCCGCACGCCATCCAGTGTCAGCGAGGGAATGATGTCGGTGAAGGCATCCCGTAGGGAAGGAATTCGACCCGATAGGCCGCCGGTAGCCACCGCAATGCAATCGCCGTTGAGCTCGGCCCGAATTCGCTCCAGCAATGAACGAACAAGCCCCTCATAACCCAGCACGATGCCAGCCTGAATGGCGTGCGTAGTACTGGTGCCAAGCGCTGAAGCGGGTACTTCAATGGGTACTTCCGGCAACTGGGCCGTATTGGCAAACAAAGACCGGATGGCTGTTTTTAGCCCCGGCGCTATGGCTACGCCAATGATTTTCCCCTCACTCGAAACGGTGGTGAAGGTCAACGCCGTGCCAAAATCAACGACGACACAGTTCTTTCGGTAACGCGTATACGCGGCAAGTGCATTGGCTACCAGATCGGCCCCGATTTCGTGCGGTCTCAGAATCTCAAGGGGCAAAAGGGGATAAATACCTGGTCCAACGACAATCGGGTCTAAACCAAACAACTCCGTCAGCATCGCCCGCATGGTCGGTGTCAGATCGGGGACAACGCTGCTGAGAACGGTCGTTTTGATACTGCTCAGCGGAACGCTTTCTTCCAGTAACCACAACCGAAGTCGTGCCTCATACGAGGCCGCCGATTCATCGCGTCGGGCGGGGGTTCGCCAGATGTGTTGCCAGCTGGTTTGGTTATAAAGGCCGAAAACAGCGTCGGTGTTACCAATATCAACGATAATCTGCACGAGAGCGGAGAAGGAGACGGTTGCCGGGGCGAAATAAGGGGAAAAACGGCAGATTCCCGCACTATTGCGCTCATTCCTGGATTATCGACTGATTATCAGGTGGATGAATGAATCTAAAAAATGGCTTTTTTCGGCTTGATCGCCATGAAATCTTTCAGGTAGAAAGGCTCGAACGTAACCATATCCTCAAACTGCCCCGCTTCAAACGCTACTGTAGCCAGCTTGCCAATGGTTCGGGCCGAGGGAATGATAAGCTGATCCGGGAAGATAGCCGTTGGAGTAGAGCCAAGAATTGCCTGGCATTTGGCCGCCCCATCACCGAAAAACACGACCGGGCTCTGGGCCAGCCAGTCGCCAAAAGAGTGCTCGTCAATAATCTGGGCGCTGGTTGGTGCCAGCTCCCGACCCGACGCGTCGAACAAAGCGCAATACACCTCCATCCGCCGGGCGTCGATCATGGGACATAATCTGTAGTTTGCTGGGTAATGCGCGCGAATCTGCTCGGCCATACCGACTAACGTATTGACCGCCAGCAGGGGTTTGTCCAGGGCGAAGCAAAGTCCTTTAGCGGTAGATACGCCAATGCGCAGACCCGTATACGAACCTGGACCTTTGGCAACAGCGATGGCATCGACCTGATGCAGCGCAAAGCCGCTGTGCGTAACGACCTGTTCAAGCAATGTCGTGAGCATGGCCGCTGATGTGCGCTCAGTAAAAAGTTCGTAAGCGCCCAGCAGCGTGCCGTCTTTATGGAGTGCTACAGAACAGGCAGCCGTCGAGGTATCAAGCGAGAGAAGTAACATAGACAGGATGAGCGATGGCGGGTAGACGCTTTATTGTGTCTGCCCGCCATCGCTGGTATTATTTGCCTCCTTTCAAGATCGACGTATAGCGACCCATATCTTTGAAGAGGGCAAGTGCGGCTTTTAATTCGGGGTCGGTGGCGAAAGAGGCTTCTTTCAGCCCTTTCTGGAGGTAATAATGACCCGCTATTTCCTGCTCCAACAAAGTCCGGACTTCGGTTTTGAACGTCATCATGTCCGCGTCTTTGCTGTGCGAAACCTTTGTTTTCAGGGCTTTTAGCTGATCCTGAATCTGATCAAAGTATTTCTCTTTCTTTGCCGAGGCTTCCAGCGTGCCGAGGTCCTTTTCAACCTGTGTCGTGTAGTCATATTCCTTATCGGCGGACCACTTAACAAAATCCTGGTATTCAGCGTCAGTCAGGTGAAACTCACGAGCGGGTTTGATCGTCGGGTGCTCTTGACGGTACTTCACGGCATAATCGAAAATCAACCCTTTGTTGGTCAGGCTCAGTGCAATCGGCGTTGGCGTCTGTGCATCGGTGACAACGTCGGGTAATACGCCACCCCCGTCGTACACCACCCGACCTGCTTTGGTTTTGAAAGCCGTTTTGAGCGAATCCGGAATCTTACCGACGCTGCCATCGGCGTTGCGGTGGCTATAATCAATGGCCTGAATGCAGCGGCCACTCGGAATATAATACTTCGCCGTCGTGATTTTGAGCTTCGTATTGAACGACAACTCCCGCGTTGTCTGCACCAGCCCTTTACCGTACGTCCGCTGACCGATCAGTACGCCCCGGTCGTAATCCTGAATTACACCCGACACAATTTCAGCCGCCGACGCGCTATGACTGTTTGTGAGCACAACGATCGGAATTTCGAGGTCGAGCGGTGTGTTCAGGGCCGTGTAGGTCTTGTTCCATTCCGTTACCTTTCCTTTGGTCGTTACCACCTCCGAATCTTTCGGAATGAAAATATTGCAGATGTCGATGGCCATGTTCAGCAATCCACCCGGATTCTCACGAACGTCGAGCACCAGCTTTTTCATGCCTTTTCCTTTCAGTTCCTGAAAAGCGGTCCGCACTTCACGCGAAGCCGTTGCCGTAAAGTCCTTAAGATCGATGTAGCCCACGTCTTCGGAAATCATACCGTAATAGGGCACGTTGGTCATCTTCACCACGTCGCGGCTGACGGTTAGGTCGAGGGGCGCTTTTTGACCGTACCGCTGAACGGTGAGCTTAACTGCCGTATTGGTCTGTCCTTTCAACAGTTTGCCCGTATCGGCATCCTTGCGGGTTTTTATATCGACTCCATCGATCTTAAGAATCTCATCCCCGATCTGGAGCCCTGACTTTTCGGCGGGGGTGCCTTCATAGATCATGAGGACGATGCTCTTGTTTTGCCGTTGTCCGATCAGCGCACCGATGCCATTGTAACGACCGGTGGTCATGGTCATGTAATCCTCAATTTCGTCTTCGGCAAAGAAGTTCGTGTACGGATCGAGGGCTTTCAGCATACCGTCGATGCTGGTTTTCACCATCCGGTTTGGGTTGATCTCATCGACATAATACATGTTCAGCTCCTTGAACAGCGTAGCGTAGATATCGAGGTTACGTGCGATCTCGAAGAAGCGGTCGTCGGTTTTCATCGCCACCAACGACAGGCTTCCGGCTAGCGCACCGGCAAGGGCAAGGGATTTCCACTGTTTTTTCATAACCATATGGCGTTCGGGAGCCGGTTCAGGCCGTTAGTTTATCGATAAATTCATCTTTGTCGTCAACGAACAGCGCAATTCGACGTACAGATCGCTGACTACCCAAAGGACCTCTTGCTTCAGTAAGATTCCAAAGAGTTAGCAGCACATTTGGCGTTGACAGCAAGGTGCCGTTCATTGTCTCTGGACTAGGCGTAGGCTTATCACGTATTGAATCTACTCGTTTGATGTGTTCTTTGCTAATGTATACTTGGCCGCGTAAGCCGAATCGTAGCAGTACGTGGTCATTTCGAACAAGTACGGGTCTTTTGACAGAAGCTGTTAGATCGGCTACTAAAAATAAAAGACCGTATAACCCCACTAGGGTTGCTATCCAGGCTGCTGTCGGGTTCCAGCGATTTATCAGCAAGTGTATACCTGCTGTTTCGATCAGGCCAACCAGAATAATGCCTACAGTAAGTGCCACCTGACCTGATTTTCGGTATGTTGTAAAAACAGAATCAGCCTCTATTTTCTCAACCGGTGCCCACCATCCGAACAGGCTATAGCGAAGTACCGAGAGTTCACTTACTAAAATACGATTGAGTGCAGTACGTCCTAGAACAGTATCGAGACTTGCCTGCATATTTATAACGAAATCAGGGTTAATTGCCTGCAACTGTCGATAGTGCCGGAGAATATGCCGGATTTGTGTCAGCACATAGCCCGCAATTGTCAGCTCTACAACTAAAAGTCCGTTTCGTAACAGGCCAATCAGATGGAACTGATTCCGGGGCAGGATAAGCATCGTTACTACCATCGCTCCCCCTAGAACGAACAGTAAACTTCGAATGGATAAACCGAACCGACGGACAACGAACAGATAAAAGAGTAATGGAATGCCAACGATCAAGTCGAAAATAACGCCTGGTGCAAGTTGTCCAGCCCGTTGACTGAACGCAGCCGAACGCACTACGGCCATCTCTACAAAAACAGTCAGCAACGCTAGTCCGATAAACAAGGCAATCCAACGAAGTTTGACAAGGGGTAGGTGGATGGACATTTTTTAAAACGATAGAGAGATGCCACGTAAGGACCTACCGAAATTACATCTTTTTCAGGACTAATTTCATGCCCTTTTCTATTTCTTCAAACGAAATTATCTGCTTAGCGGTATACAAGAAGGCAATGTAGGCGGGTGATAACTGATTCGGCTTGAGCAACGACTTATTCAGCCGGTACGCTTCGCGGACGCGCCGACGGATCAGGTTGCGATCGACGGCCCGTTTAAATATACGTTTTGGTACGGTAATGACGATGGCGGGGAGGAAGGGCTCATCGGGTGCGGGTGGGTCGGAGTGGGGCATGTAGAGCACCCGAAACGGAAAAAGGTAGAACGTCCGCACAGTCTGATTCGACCCGGTCGTACTACCCTTTTTAAATAACTCACCCAGAACTTTTTTGCTGCAAAGCCGCTCCGATTTGGTAAAGGTTTGCTGCATACTACTCGTTAATTGACAGTCAGATGCCATCAGGTCAAGCGAATCGGCCGACTGTCGACTAACGACCGGGTACTACAGTTTAAAGCGTTCGCCTTTTTTCTCGTCCGAAACGGTCAGTTTGTGACGACCTTTAGCCCGGCGGGCGGCCAACACTTTACGGCCATTGGCGGTTGACATCCGTTCGCGGAAGCCATGCTTGTTTTTCCGCTTACGGTTCGATGGTTGGTACGTTCTTTTCATGATATATCTTCCCTAAAACCTTTGTTTTTCCAAATGAGTCCGCAAAGATAGAAGAATGCCTTGATTTTACCAAGACCGTTTTCGGAAAAACGTTTTATCTATAAGCGAGTTAGGGAATAGAATACGGGCAAATGAGGATAATGCTGATAAATGAGTACTTTGATACCAGGAAAATTTATTTGTTCTGAATCACAAAGCAGGATCAGGTTCGTTCGTGCTTCGATGCGCTCCGTAACCCCGTACCTTCGTTTCTATAATCGCCCAATTTGAATCACCTATGCATTATCGTCTGTCTGCCGATCCTATTTTACCCCACTATATCGCCGTTGAAGCCCAGCTGACTGGTATTCAGCAGCAATCGGAGATCGAGTTGCAGTTGCCTGCCTGGCGGCCTGGACGATATGAGTTGCAGCAATTTGCCAAAAATATTCAACGGTTCGAGGTGATCGATGCCACTGGCCAGCCATTATCCGTTCGCAAAATCACGAAAGATCGCTGGTTGGTCGAAACCGACGGGGCTACCGAACTAACGGCCCGCTACAACTATTATTCGCTGCTGCCAACACCGAATCTGCTCAATGCGGGCAGCAGTTTTATCAGCGAAACGTTGCTTTACGTTAACCCGGTCAATCTGTGTTTGTATGCGGAAGGGCGCATTGATGAGCCCTGTACGCTCGAACTAGCCATCCCCGATGGATGGACGATAGCTTGTGGCCTGGAACAGCTAAACGCTAAAACGCTACAGGCAGCTGACTTTTATGAACTGGTCGATTCGCCCCTGATCGCAGCCCCCGTCATTCAACACGTTCAATACGACATAAACGGCGTTGCGTTCCATGTCTGGATTCAGGGCGGGCGACGAACCGATGGGGAAACAACCTTTGATCATGACCGGATTGTCCGCGATTTCAGTCGGTTCTCGGCAACACAGTTGGCGCTCTTCGGGGAATTTCCCGAAAAGGACTACCACTTTCTGACCCTTGTTTTGCCGACGCCTTATTATCATGGTGTCGAACACCGCAACTCGACGGTACTGGTGCTCGGTCCGAACGATGAAGGCGAAGGGTTGTACCTTGACTTATTGGGCGTATCGTCGCACGAGTTATTTCATGCCTGGAACATCATCCGGATTCGACCTGTCGAAATGCTGCCGTACGACTTTACGAAGGAAAATTATTTTCAGACCTGTTTCGTCGCCGAGGGTGTAACCACGTATTACGGCGATCTGATGCTTCGGCAGTCGGGCGTGTTTGACGATGAAGCGTATCTGAAAGAACTTCAGGTGCTGTTCAAACGGCATTTCGAAAACAACGGCCGGGCTTTTCAGTCGCTGGTCGAATCATCGTGGGACCTGTGGCTGGATGGCTACGATAAGGGCGTGCCAGATCGTAAAGTATCGGTCTATCATAAAGGAGCCATTGCCGCTTTGATCCTGGATTTACACATTCGAAAAGTAACGGATCATGCCCGCTCGCTGGACGACGTGATGCGAATCATGTGGCAGCAGTTTGGCAAACCGTTCATTGGCTATACACTAGACGATTATCGCGCGGTGACCGAATCGGTAGCGGGCGAATCGCTGGATTGGTACTACGATCTGTGTATTCTGGGTAATCAGCCGCTCGAAGCCAAACTGAATGAGTACCTGGGCTGGGTAGGGCTGGCCGTGACGTACGAAGAACCCAGTTCTGAATCCATTGGCGGGGTACGCCTGCTGGAGCTAGATGACGCGATGGGTAATCAGCACCGGGCTCGCTGGTTTAAAGGGGAGCTTACGGAGCAACCGCACGAAGGACCTATTCCGGACGAACAAGCCGGTAAGCAAGTCGTGGCAAAATAACAGATCGAACAACCGACCAGGATCATCTACCCATTCCCCCAGCCTGCTATGCAACCGTCACCAACGCCTGTACTTACGTTCGATGAATACGTCAAGCACGATGCAACGGCTCTCGCTCAACTCGTTCGTTCCGGTGAGGTTACGCCTGCCGAACTACTCGAAACGGCTATCGCCCGTGCTGAAACGGTCAATCCGCAGTTGAACGCTATCGTCACACCTTTGTACGAAAAAGGGCGCGAGCGGGTCATGAATTTGCCTCCATCAGGAGCGTTTCGGGGTGTTCCTTTTTTGTTAAAAGACCTGGAGTTCGACTGGGGCGGCACACCCATGAAAATGGGAAGTAGGGGTTACCAGACGCACGTGTCAGCGGAGGATAGCGAAACCGTTCGGCGATTGAAGGCGGCTGGTCTGGTTTTTTTCGGTAAGACCAACACGCCCGAATTTGGTCTGACCCCCTATACCGAATCCAAACTATACGGGCCGGCCAGAAATCCGTGGAAGCTAACGCATTCGCCGGGTGGATCGAGTGGTGGGTCAGCCGCAGCCGTGGCAGCAGGCATCGTACCGGCGGCTACCGCGTCGGATGGTGGCGGGTCCATTCGGATTCCGGCGTCGTGCTGTGGCTTGTTTGGTTTGAAACCCTCACGGGGACGGGTGACACTTGGTCCGCGCTTTGGTGAGTTATGGAATGGAGCCGTGGTTGGTCATGCGGTGACGCGTAGTGTGCGCGACAGTGCCGGATTATTGGACGCCGTTGCTGGTCCATTGGCGGGTGATCCGTACGGAATTGCGCCACCGGAACGCCCGTTTGCGGACGAAGTAGAGCAGGAGCCGGGTAAACTGCGCATTGCCTTCTCAACGCAAACGCTCATTGCCTCACAGCCCGTCGATCCGGCGTGTATAAAAGCGGTGCAGGAAACGGCTAACTTGTTGGAGAGCCTGGGCCATACGGTTGAGGAAATACCACTGCCATACGAGAAAACCATTATAACGGAAGCCTTCTTTGTGAATGTGCTGAGCGAAACGGCGGCAACGCTGCGCGAACTGGGCGACTACCTGGGCCGACCCGCTCGGCGCGACGATGTTGAGCTAAACACCTGGGCGCAGGCAAGGCTCGCTGAAGGGTTCTCGGCAGCTGACGTAGCCTACCAGAAACGGCGCTGGAATTCGCTCAATCGCAGTATGGGCCGCTTGCACGAAACGTATGACCTGCTCCTGACGCCTACCTTACCACGACCACCCATTGCCATCGGAACCTTTCAGAATACGGCCTCGGAGCAGCGACTACTTAAACTGGTCGATTCGCTGGGGGCGCTCAAATACCTGAACGGTAGCAAAACGGTAGATGATCTGGCCGAACGTTCGTTGGGGTATATTTCCTTCACGGTCATTACTAACATGACTGGTCAGCCTTCGATGTCGGTCCCGTTGCACTGGTCGCCCGATGGGTTGCCCATTGGTGTTATGTTCGCGGCCAAACTCGGCGATGAAGCTACCTTGTTCCGACTGGCGGGTCAGCTGGAACAAGCCAAGCCGTGGTTTATGAAACGCCCCGCCATTTAGCGTACGTAGGTTGGACGACCACGTCCGATAACCACTAGTTTATGATGGGTAAATGGCGTCAATAAGCAGCCCCAGCTTCGAGAAGCTGGGGCTAACTGCTATACACGTACGGGTTGCGGTTTGGCAACTGGTTTGTCGTTAGGAGCAAAGCGATCTTTCAGTTTCAGGAACTGCTTCTCGAAGTATTCGTAGGAAAGCCAGGCCAGCAGGGTTGTCAGGGCATAACTCGTCACGTAGAGAATGATCGAGAAACCCAGACTGTACGGCAGAAACTGGCGGATAACGTACAAGCACAGAACAATCGCAATCGGGTGATACATGTAAAGCCCGTACGAAATCTTGCCCATGAAGTTGAACAGCGGCTTTTCCAGGTCGATGACCGAGTTCGGATTAGCCGCTAAGTTCATTAACAGAAAGACGAAAAAGAGCGCATAGCCTTCGTAGTTCAATCCCGGAATCCGAACGCCCGTTGCGAGCAGAACTGCCAGAATCGCGTAGACTACCCACTGAACCGATTTACGGTAGAGCACGTCCAGAACAGGGCTTTTCTTGAAAACCAGATACGCGCCGATGCCACCAATCGCCATCGTGCCGATCCGGAAATGGGCCAGAAAATCCGACACCAGCAGCATCGTTGTTCCCGCTTCGGGAGCTGTTGATCCGGGGCCGTAGCGGAGCCAGAAGAAGCCACCCGCCATAACGAGGGCAATACTTGCCAGCACCAGCAGCGTTCGGCGCGGACGCAAACTACCGATGAGCCATGGCCAGATCAGGTAGAACTGTTCCTCCACGCCAATCGACCAGGTATGCGAACACAACGGCATTTCGTGGTAAAACGTCAGCGCGATATTGGGCATCACCAGGCCGAACAAGGCCAGTTTGGGCCAGAAATGGTCATTGGCAAATTCCGACACGCCCGGAATGTATAGCGCTGGAATGTGCGGAAAGACAAAGAAGCTCAGGCCAATGATCCAGAAGTATAAGGGCCAGATCCGCAATATGCGCCGGACGTAGAAATTGCCAATATGAATCCGGCCTGACGACTGCTTTTCGGCCAATAGCAGGTAGGTGATCAGAAAGCCGCTCAGTACGAAAAACAAAGCAACGCCCAGACGCCCGGCCTGATAAACGACCGGGTGCTCATTGGTATGTGTGAAGGTGTCGGTATAACCGAAAGTCGTTTTGAACTGCTCGATGTGGTGAAACACCACCGACGAGGCTGCCAGAAAACGAACTCCGTTAAACCCACGAAAGTAGACGGCAGAGGGGTTGTTGGCCGACATAGTAACGAATACGATTCAGCCGTAAAATTAACAAAAAAAGTAACCTTGGTCACCAAACCCGCAACGAGAAAGCAAGGGTATTAACATCGTATTGAGTAATCGGCTTTTCTGATGCGTAAACTCTACGACGAGAAACCGCGACTACGACCACCAAAGAAACCACTGCGCCCGCCCGATGGCCGTGTCGTGCGGACAACGCGGGAGGTGCGGACATTCTCGCGAAGCTGCTGTGACCGATCGTAGGTAGCCGCATTGGCGTAGACACCGGAACCGTAACGACGTTCATCATTACGATATTGCGGAGCGGTGGAGCGACCCAGCATATAGCCTAACCCCCCCCAAAGCAATACGTTGGCCAGACCATTGTGATGCTGGGCTCCGTACGCACCCGGATTGTTCAGATATGTGTTCGTCGATTTGTCCGATTCGACCAGCTTTTTGGCCGCTTCCACGCTAAGCGTATCGCGGTGACCGTCGAAATAGTTGACAATAGCACCCGCCTTGTCGGGTTCGGCCTGCACTTCGTCGGTGATCTTAAAGTTGCCGGGTGCTGTTTCGGTGATGAACGTCCGGACGCCACGTTTAAAGCTCGTTTCGGTTTGTTCGGTCTGTTCCTCGTCAGATCGGTTATTGCCGCAACTTTGGAGTATGGACGCACCATTGAGCAGGGCCATACTTAATGTGGCACTAAGGGTAATATCTTTAACGCGCCGAAGAACGGCATGCTTGCGGAGCGGTGTCATAACAGGAGACGTTTAGAACTGCTAAACTACCGCACCCTCCATTGGGTTGCAAGAAGATAGGGATAAACCGTTGTGATACTAAACCAACGGTCACTGGAACGGACAGCTACGCGTACCGGGAAAACTAGCTGTCGCCGTGCGGTCCCTTTGTGACTTTCTCAAAACCACACGCGCGATTTGAAAAAGTCACTAAAGAACACGCCAGTCAGATGGTATCGGCCTGTTACCGTTTTCCCACTTCTTTCAGTAGCCTGATGTACACGCCGTTCGTCCAGCCAAATCCGTCCTGATTCGGGTATTCGCCCCCGCCGGTAGTCAGTGTATCATCGACAACGTTGTATTTTTCCATCATTTTGCCGGTGGCCTTGAACACCTTATCGTTCAGTGCCAGCCAGCGGTTTCGACCCTCATGGGCCGTTTCCACGTAGCCGTAATTCAATAATCCGCGATAAATGATCCATTGTAACGGTGCCCAACCATTTGGCCAGTCCCACTGCTGGCCCGTGTTGTGGAGCGAGGTTACCCAGCCGCCCGGTTGCAAAAAGTCGGCTTTAAGCCGATCATGAATACGTCTGGCCTGTTGGGCCGTAGCGAGTTTGAAGAAAAGAGGAAACGCCCCCGCTAGTGTCAGCGCATCCGTCTGCTTTTCGGCAATGGCATCGTAATCGTGAAAAAAACCAGTTTCTTCATTCCAGAACGTCTGCTGAATGGCTTGCTGACGGGCGACAACCAACGGGTCGAGATCGCCATACGCGGTTTTCCAGCCACCGTCCCGAAGGTTTGCGTCCCGTAACATCGTCTCAAGAAAATAGAGTAAGCAGTTCAGATCGACGGGAACAATATCGGCGGCATGGATCGTTGCCATCGACGTTGTATCGGCCAGCCACCGACTGCTGAAATCCCAGCCCGATTCGCAGGCGGCCCGGACATGGTTGTAGAGCGTTTCGGGAGCGGTACCCCGTTTTTCTGCTTTTTCGGCCAGCTTGATTTCCTCCCGATAGGATTCGGGGCGTGGGGTTGGCGTGTCGTCCCAGTACCGGTTCAGGTAGGTTTTATCACCAATGCGAACCACGCGCTTTTCGGTTGACAGACCGGTCGTGAGATGCGAACGCCCCGACATCCAGAAATCATATTCCCGCCGAAGCTGGGGTTCGTATTTGACCAGACTATCATTGTCCTCCAGTTCGGCTAACAGCTTCACCATCAGAGCAAAATATGGTGGTTGCGAGCGGCTCAGGAAATAGGTGCGATTGCCATTGGGTATAAAGCCGAAGGTGTCGATCAGGTAAGCGAAATTGTCGAGCATCCCGTGGATCAGATCCATGTGCCCGCAGTCCCGCAAGCCCAGCATGGTAAAATAACTGTCCCAGTAAAAAATTTCGCGAAAACGGCCACCCGGCACAACGTAGGGGTGGGGCAGCGCAACCCGTGAACCTCCCTCAATTGGCATGTCGGCGGGGCGGGTGAGGTGATCCCATAACCGATTGATGTGCTCCGCTGTTGAGATAGACCGGTCACTCACGTAATGACTACCTGCTTTTTCGGGCACCACGAAATTCGACCGGACAAACGTTTCCAGATCAAAGTCGGGCTTTGTCTTTTCCGAATTATAGAGGACAATAAGCGTATCCGGGGGCATTTTGGGGATGCAATCGACGAATGTTTTGGAGTCAGTAAAAACAGAACTTAACTGAACGTCGCGAAAAAAGTCGCCGTAGAGTTCATCGGGCGACAGGAGTTGTGGTTGAGTTGTCAAAGTAAGGAACCGATTTTTCAGTATGAGTGAGTGGTCAGGTGCTGGCGGTATTGGTACGAAAAATAAGGCGTAACCATGGCCAGAAAAAAAGATCAGTCCAGTTTGCCAGTCTGATCCTGCAACCATTGGTCTTCTTATGAACGATCGGCGCATCAAATTGTCCTTGCCGTTCCGCTATTTTGTTTTGATATGCCATTGCCGGCAATAAACGGGCTGAGCTGATTTCAGCGGACTCAACTCGCCTTCTTCATACGATCGACAGAAGGTGATAGCTGCCTTGCTCCAGATTTAGTCGGCCCTGGTTAGGAACAGGACTATGTTCGAAACAGGCTTGCAATCCAGCCCGGAACGTCGTAAATTAGCCAGATTACTTTCAGCGCTAATGAACTTTAGATTAACCTCAGAATTTCAACCCACCGGCGATCAGCCCAAGGCGATCGAACAACTGGTTAAGGGTACCAATGAAGGCGAACCGTCGCAGGTGTTACTGGGTGTGACCGGCAGTGGAAAGACATTCACGATTGCCAACCTCATCGCTCAGACGGGCCGACCTACACTGGTGCTGAGTCACAATAAAACACTGGCAGCCCAGCTTTACGGCGAATTCAAGCAGTTTTTTCCTGACAACGCTGTCGAGTATTTCATCAGCTACTACGATTACTACCAGCCGGAAGCGTTCATTGCCACCACGAATACCTATATCGAGAAAGATCTGGCCATCAATGAGGAAATCGACAAGCTACGGCTGGCGGCAACTTCGGCACTGATGAGCGGTCGGCGCGATGTAATCGTCGTTGCGTCGGTGTCGTGCATTTACGGTATGGGTAACCCCGAAGAATTCAAACGGAACGTGGTGCGGATTGGTGTTGGCGAGCAAATGAGCCGCAACCAGTTTCTGCATCAGCTGGTCAGCATTCTGTACAGCCGAACCGAAGGTGATTTTCAGCGGGGCAACTTCCGGGTCAAGGGTGATACCGTTGATCTGTACGTCGCCTATGCTGACTTCGCTTACCGCGTTATTTTCTTCGGCGACGAAATCGAAACCATCCAGCGAATCGATCCGTCGACTGGCAAGAAAATCTCGGACGAGAATCTGGTGACTATTTTCCCGGCGAACCTCTTCGTGACGGGCCGCGATACGCTCAACAGCGCTATGTACCAGATTCAGGACGATCTGGTTTCCCAGGTACGCTATTTTGAGTCGGAGTTTCGGGAGCAGGAAGCCACCCGGATCAAGGAACGGACCGAATTCGACCTGGAAATGATGCGCGAACTGGGGTATTGTTCTGGTATAGAAAACTATTCGCGTTATTTTGATCGGCGTCAGCCGGGGCAACGTCCGTTCTGTCTGCTCGACTATTTTCCCGACGATTACCTGATGGTGGTCGATGAGAGCCATGTGACCATTCCGCAGATTCGGGCCATGTGGGGCGGTGACCGTTCCCGCAAAACGGCGCTTGTCGATTATGGATTCCGGTTGCCATCGGCGATGGACAACCGCCCGCTCACCTTTCAGGAGTTTGAAGATTTGTCGGGGCAAACGATCTACGTATCCGCTACGCCATCCGATTACGAATTGCGTCGAAGTGAAGGCGTTGTCGTGGAACAGCTGATCCGGCCAACGGGACTGCTCGATCCGGAAATTGAGGTACGACCCAGCTTGAACCAGATCGACGATCTGCTCGAATCGATCGACGGTCGGATCAAAAACGGGGAACGGGTGCTGGTTACGACCTTGACCAAGCGCATGGCGGAGGAATTAACCAAATACCTTGACCGTGTCGGTATCAAAACGCGCTACATCCACTCCGAAGTGAAAACCCTCGATCGGGTCGAAATTCTGCGTGATCTGCGGCTAGGTAACTTCGATGTGCTGGTGGGCGTCAACCTGCTGCGCGAAGGACTCGATTTACCCGAAGTGTCGCTGGTGGCGATCATGGACGCCGACAAAGAGGGCTTTCTACGCGATATCCGGTCACTGATCCAGACGATTGGCCGGGCGGCCCGGAACTCGAACGGTAAGGTAATTATGTACGCAGACCGCATCACAGGGTCCATGCAAAAAGCCATTGAGGAAACGGACCGGCGTCGAGCCATTCAGCTGGAATATAACACTGACAATGGCATCACACCAACAACGGTGCTGAAATCGCGCGAGTCGATCATGGGGCAGACCAAAGTGGCCGATTCGAAGGCGAAACAGTTTTATGTGGAGCCCGAAGAGATTCGGATCGCTGCCGATCCCGTTGTTCGCTACATGGGTAAGGGCGATCTGGAAAAAGTGATCAACGAAACGCAGTCAAAAATGGAACGGGCGGCCAAAGACCTCGACTTTATGGAAGCGGCCCGTCTGCGCGACGAACTGTTTCAACTGCGCGATAAACTGAAGAAGGAAACGGCGTAATACACCGCAATGCTAAGGTGACAAGCGGTGACACAGTTCGGCTGTGTCACCGCTTGTCCGTTTACTATGAGTATGTTTTGGGTTTGGTCGGTGGCTGGTAACCGCCATTTGCCAACGGTGGAACGTAAACGCTATCGAGCGGCAAAACTTGCTATCTTGCAGCTTATCAGGCTTAAAGCCACCTACTACAACCCATAACCATGAAACGTGTCCTGTTCATTCTTGCCATTATCGCGGCTGTTCTGCTCGTCGGCTTATTTGCGTTGCGTAGCTGGACGAAATCCAGCAGTCCTGAAACACTGGTGCAGCTCAATCAAAATGGGCTGAACATCAGCGTTGATTATTGTCAGCCTCGAAAGAAAGGCCGTGTAATTTTTGGCGGCCTGGTCCCATACGGAAACGTCTGGCGAACCGGTGCCAACGAAGCGACCGTTATCAAGTTCGATCAGCCTGTACTCGTCGCCGGGCAACCGTTGAAAGCCGGGGAGTACACGCTCTGGACAATCCCATCGGCAACCAGTTGGGTCGTTATTATGAATGGCGAAACGGGCCAGTGGGGCACCAACTACGATCAAACGAAAGACGTTCTGCGCGTGCCGGTTACGTCCCGCAAGCACAGCCCGGTCGCGGAACAGTTCACGATCAATCTGGTGGAACAACCGGGTGGGGCCGATATGCTGCTGACCTGGGATGAAACCGAAGTGGTGGTGCCGATTCGGAAACAGTAGTGCGATTAGCACACCTGTCCTCTTTGCGGATTTACCGGTGAAAATTTGTGGAAATGAACTTCAGCGCATCGGGTAAGCCGGAGCGCCAGTAAGACCACGTATGAGCCCCATCCCGAACCCGGTATTCGTGCGGTATGTTGCGATCGAGTAACGCCAGGTGAAGCATGGCATTCCCAACGGTCAGGGCGTCGTCGTCGCCACAGTCGATGTACCAGCGAATTTTTGTCAGGTCACCTTCCGGTGCTGACTTAGCCAGCGTGATCGGACTGTTGCGTTTCCAGGTCATTGTCAGTCGATCTTCACCTTTGGCCGGTCCGCTGAATACGGGCGCAAAAACGGTGTTATAGCGTTCGTCGGGGAGGGCCATAAATCCTTCGTCGGTGCGTATCCCGGCACTGAGGGCCGCACAGGCACTAAACAGTTCGGGGTGGTGCATGGACAACGTCAGCGAACCAAAGCCACCCATCGACAGACCCGCTATCGCCCTGAATTCGCGTTGGGTACGCGTACGAAACGACGAATCGATGTGTGGAATCAGCTCCTGAACGAACATATCCTCATAGCGAACCTTATTTTGATAATCATTGATGAACCACGTGGCACCCCCATCGGGCATGACGATGATCATTGGCGGAAGTTCCGACGACTGAATGCCCGCGTCGGCGATCCGGTCGGCTTCACCAAACTGAATCCAGCCTGTTTCATTGTCGCCGTAGCCATGCAGCAGGTAAACGACCGGATAACGTCGGTTAGACTGATAATAGTCGGGGGGGAGGTAGATCGAGAACTTGACGCCCCGATTCAGGAGCGAACTGTTAAGCACCATTCCCTCCAGTAAGTGAGCCTGTGGTGCGGCTACAACCGGAACCGGACCGTTGGCCTGCGGAGTTGTCAGCTGGGTGCGTCGGCGCGATTGACCCGAAACAAGAAGCGGAAGAACGACCAGTGAACAGAAAAGTAAACGACGAAAATTCATGACTTGCGGGTAATATGACGCGTCTAAACTACTAAGAAATACAGCTGCTGGCTGGAACAGGCCATCTGTTCTGCCGCTCTGCGCTGTGAAAGCCCTCCCTCTCTAACGAACTAAATGCGCTGCGTATGCACAAAAGCTTACTATTCTCTCTCTTTTTGACCAGTTTCTCCGTCAGCCAAAGTTGGAGCCAGACCGTACCCGATTGGGAGGACCCGCACGTAATCAGCCGAAATACCGAAAAGCCCCACGCAACGCTCATTCCTTTTGCTACGGAACAGAAAGCCCTAGAAGCAACCGACTGGCGAACGTCGTCGTTCGTCAAAATGCTCAATGGCTCGTGGAAGTTTCGCTGGTTGAAGCACCCCAGCCAAGTACCCGCTGATTTTTTTCTACCCACCATCGACGACAAAAGTTGGGATAATTTACCGGTCCCGTCCAACTGGCAGGTAGTCGGTGCCCGCGAGGGACGGCCCTACGATCGTCCGATTTTTACGAATATCAAGCACCCGTTTCCCGTTACGCCCCCGCGCATCACGTCCGACACGAACGCAGTTGGCCTCTATCGAATGCGCTTTACGGTTCCTGCTAATTTTCAGGATCGGAACGTGTTCCTGCATTTTGGGGGGGTGCAATCAACGTGTCGTGTTTTCCTGAACGGGCAGCCGGTTGGTTACCACGAAGACGGGATGACACCCGCTGAATTTCTCATCACGGATAAGCTCAAAACCGGTGAGAATCTGCTGGCCGTTGAGGTGATCAACTGGTCGGATGGGAGCTACCTCGAAGATCAGGACTACTGGCGGATCGCTGGCATTTTCCGCGATGTATTCCTGTATGCCACCCCGTCAACCTACCTGCGCGATCTGTATGTCACGACCGATCTGGACGATCAGTACCGCGACGCCACGCTGAAACTGACGGCGAACGTCCGGAATCTGTCGTCAACGCTGGCGCAGGTGCCTTACCGACTCCGGGCTACATTATACGATCCGAAACGGAAGGCCATCTTTGCGGAGACGATGAATTCTGAAACGGCCGTCAATACCGGGCAGGAAACACTTTTTCGGCTGAGCAAAGTCGTAAATAATCCCGCGCTCTGGAGTGCGGAGTCTCCGTCGCTGTACACGCTGTCGCTTCAACTCATCGGGGCTGACGATCAGGTGTGGGAAGCCGTCAGTCAGCGTATCGGTTTCCGGGAAATGACGCTAACGGGTGGGCAATTACTGGTCAACGGCAAGCCGGTAACCTACAAAGGAGTGAACCGCCACGAGTTCGATCCAATAACCGGCCGCGTGATCAGCCGCGAGTCCATGCTTCAGGATATCAAGCTGATGAAGCAGCATAACATTAACGCCGTTCGTACGTCGCATTATCCAAACGTAACGGACTGGTACGACCTCTGCGATGAATA
Source organism: Spirosoma agri (assembly GCF_010747415.1). Classification (NCBI taxonomy): domain Bacteria; kingdom Pseudomonadati; phylum Bacteroidota; class Cytophagia; order Cytophagales; family Cytophagaceae; genus Spirosoma; species Spirosoma agri. The sequence continues at coordinate 785,046 of NZ_JAAGNZ010000001.1, forward strand.
CGGTCTTTATGTGATCGACGAAGCCAATATCGAGAGTCACGATCTATGGTCGAAAGGGCAGTCGCCGGCTGATAAACCCGAATGGCGGGATGCGTTCGTGGCGCGGGGGCGGGCTATGGTGGAGCGCGACAAAAATCACCCGTCCATTGTCATCTGGTCGCTCGGTAACGAATCGGATATGGGGCAAAATTTTCGGGATATGGCTGATATTGTCCGCCTGATCGACCCGACGCGACCCATTCATTACGAAGGACGCCGACCGTATACGGGTACATCACTGACGAGTTTCGACATTATTTCGACGATGTATCCGTCCGTAGATGACATGGTTAAGCTGATGGAAAAAGATCCAAACCGTCCGCTTATCGTTTGTGAGTATGCGCATGCGATGGGTAACAGCGTTGGGAACCTGAAGGATTACTGGGCGGCTATTGACAAGTATCCGCGCATGCAGGGTGGGTTCATCTGGGACTGGGTCGATCAGGGATTGCGATTAAAAAATAAAGCGGGAAAGGAGTACACCGACCACGTCAACCACATCGACGGGGCCAACGCGGGCGACGGCCTGGTCAACCCGGACCGGACACCCCAGCCCGAAATCAATGAGGTGAAACTGGTCTATCAATACGTGAAACTGGCTACGCAACTTCCCTTGTCAGCGACACAAATCAGGACCGACGGGTCCGTGAAGATCAACGTTCGGAACACCTACGATTTTCAGACGCTGGAACCGTTCCGGCTGGAGTGGGAGCTGATTCGTAACGGTGAGGTTGTGCAGCGGGGGGGAGAGAATAATCTGGTGGCGAAACCGGGTCAAACGCAGGTGCTCACCTTGCCGGTCCGCATCCCTGACGTTATTGATCTCCGTCAGGTTACGGGCAACGCCCGCGCCGTTCCGACCACTGCGGCATCGCTGGCCAGCGAATACTTTTTGAACGTGAGCATTCGACTGAAACAGGCCGCAAGCTGGGCACCTGCCGGTCACGAAGTGGCTTCGGGACAATTTTCCATAAAAGCCGATTCGCCGGTTCAAGCCGTTATGGGTATAAGTCAAATTCCGCCGGTCAAAGTAACCCAGTCAGGTACCGCCATAACGGTCCGTGGAAACGGTTTTACCGTGGTTTTCGACAAAAAAATCGGTGCGCTTGAGCAATGGCTGTTCAGGGGAAAAAATTTGCTGGCTCAGGGCCTGCAACCCAGCGTCTGGCGCGTACCGACGGATAATGACGAAGGCGGTGGTCCCCGTTCGTTTGCGGCTCGCTGGCGTCAGGCGGGTCTGGACACGGCCAGAGCCCGACCCATCACGGTCAAACTGGAAATTAACCCGCGCCTGGTTCGTGTCAGCTTTACCAATGCCCTGATTGGCGGTGGCGATACGCTCTCGCAGAAAACCGATCCGGCGAACGAGTTAATCACGACCAAAGCTGCGAGCAAGGGCAACACGCTGGTCCAGCACACGCAGTACATCGTTTACGGTACGGGTGATGTGCAGGTTACAACAACCTATACGTCCTCGGGCGATCTGCCGCCACTGGCTCGGGTAGGTATGCAGTTTCAGATGCCGGCGACAAGTAGCAACATGAAGTGGTACGGTCGGGGCCCCTTCGAAAGTTACGCTGATCGAAAAGATGCGGCTAAAGTAGGGCTGTATGATCGTACGGTTGCCGACCAGTTTTTTCCATACACGATGGCGCAGGAAAATGGCAATAAAACCGACGTTCGCTGGGCCGAGCTGACCGACAGGGCCGGTGTTGGTCTGCTGATTATGGCCGACGCAAACTCCCATACATTGCTGAATATCAACGCCCGCGATTATACCGATGCCGCCCTGGTAAAAGCCAAACAGCCCGACCATCAGGAGGTGGAACGTGGTGCGGTGACTGTTGTCAACGTAGATATGGCGCAGATGGGGTTGGGGGGCGACGATAGCTGGACACCCCGCGTACATCCGGAATATCAGTTGCCAGCCGGCAAAGCATACACCTATTCGTTCCGGATGCGGCCAGTCGATGCCCGAACGAATCTGGCTGAAGTGATTGCCCTACCGTTGCCACGTTAGGCGTAAACCCTCGTTGTTGCCTGTCAGACCCACTTCCGGTGGGGGGCAACAACGAGTATAAAGCAAGGCAGGTAGGCTACTAAGCTGCGTGTGGTAGGTCTATGTTAGGAAACCTTTATTCGTTACGTTTGCACTTGTAGTTGCAAAATTACTATTTTCGTCCCCGTGCTTTGGCACACCCAAACCTATACCCACGCGCATGGCCAAATTGATTATCGTAGATGACGAAAAGAGCATCCGGGCAGCTCTACGCGATATTTTAGAGTACGAAGGCTACGAGGTAGATGAAGCTAAAGATGGCGAAGAGGGGTTGGAAATGATTGGTCGCACAAGCTACGATGTAGCACTCTGCGATATTCGGATGCCGAAAATGGACGGGCTGGAATTGCTGATGAAGGCCACCGAAGCCAGCAAAGGCACGCAGTTCATTATGATTTCAGCCTACGGAAATGTGGAGAACGCCGTTGAAGCCACAAAGCGCGGAGCCTTTGATTTCATTACGAAACCACCCGATCTGAACCGCTTGCTCATTACGGTCCGTAATGCCATCGAGCGGTCTAAACTAGTGCAGGAGACCAAAACGCTGAAAAAGCGTATCTATAAGCTCAATGAGATTGTTGGTGACTCCGATCCGATCCGGAAAGTAAAAGAAACCATCAATCGGGTTGCGGCAACGGAAGCCAGAGTACTGATAACCGGTGCGAACGGTTCCGGGAAAGAAATGGTGGCCAAGCAGATTCACGATAAAGGCAGTCGGTCAAACCAGCCACTCATCGAAGTGAACTGCGCTGCTATACCCGGCGAACTGATCGAAAGTGAGTTGTTTGGTCACGAGAAAGGGGCGTTCACCGGAGCCAGCGCCCGTCGGGTTGGTAAATTCGAGCAGGCCGATGGCGGAACGCTGTTTCTGGATGAGATCGGTGATATGAGCCTGTCAGCGCAGGCGAAAGTACTTCGGGCGTTGCAGGAAAATAAAATTACCCGCGTCGGTGGCGATAAAGAAATCAAAGTGAACGTGCGGGTCATTGCCGCTACGAACAAGGATTTGCGGCAGGAAATCGTGAACGGTAATTTTCGCGAAGATTTATTCCACCGCCTGAGCGTTATCGTCATTCATGTGCCACCATTGGCGCAACGTCGTACCGATATTCCGCTATTGACCGATAAATTCCTACAGGACATTGCTGCCGATTACGGATCGCCCGTAAAAGAAATCATGCCTGATGCCATGACCTACCTCCAGTCGCTGGCGTGGACAGGTAACGTCCGCGAACTTCGTAACGTTGTCGAGCGGCTGGTGATCATGTGTGGCGAGGAAATTTCGCTGGACGATGTGAAAGCGTATGCCTAACGTAACGGGCGGATTTGGTATGGATCTATTCGATAAATCCATACCAAATCCGTTAAAGGACCAGTAAGTTACAGCCCCGAACATCGGAATTGTCGAACCGGCCAATGACCTGAAAATCGCCATTGTCTTCCGTGTATTGCCCCAAATCCTGCGTTTCGATAAAGGCACAGGAATCCAGATTGGCTAAATCGACGACGTTGATACCCCCCGCGCGTTTGTAATCATTCGGATAAAGCAGGAAAGGATCGTTGATGTCGCGCAGAAACACGCGTAAGGTAGGGCTTGGCCTGAAGACGCCATTCCCGACTGAGTAAGCCTGAGACAATAATTCTGTCATCCCATATTCGGAATGAATGGCCTGAACACCAAGCTGATCCGTTAAAATCGCGTGAACTTCCTGCCGCAGCAATTCCTGCCGACGCCCTTTCATGCCGCCCGTTTCCATAACAACCAGATTTGGATTCTGCGCTAGAAAAGACAGATCGGTGCCCGATTCTGCCCAATCCAACAGACCGAACGTAACACCGATAAGCAGAATTTTTTTCTGGTCGGGCTGCTGCGTAAGTTGCCGGAGTTGTTCGGTCAATTCGTCGTGGTTGTGCAGAAAAAAGCCGGATTTGCCGGAAGCTGTCTGGTCCATAAATCGCTGAACCATATACACGAGCGACGAGTTATTTCGTTCAAGGTAAGACGGCAGCAAGGCCAGTATGTGGAAGTTGCTGAGCGGACCGTATGTTTGCTCAAAAATATGGGTACTGATCGCGTCATAGAGCGCCGAATCGGGCACAAAATGACGACTGGTCTGTTCGCCTGTAGTTCCGCTACTGGCAAAGGTCAGCGTGTTTTTCTGAAACTCGGCATCGGCTGTTAAACCGGTCAGGACCGAATGTTTCTTGAAAAAACCGATGGGCATGAACGGAATTCGGCGTAGTTCCGTAACCGCATCGGACTGAACGCCTAAGTGCTGCAAATAGTCCCGGTAAATGGGGTTATAGGTGGCCTGGTACTGAAAAACGGCTACAGCGAGCTGTTCAAATGGAGCGGAATCGAGTGGGCGCTCACTGATGGTCAGGATTTGCTGGCGAAGCGATTCCCGCATTGCCGCTGCCTCGGGCGAAAGCATTGATGAAAGAAACAAAGTAACAAAACGTTTATTTGCACTACCAGTACAACAGTATGCAACGGCAACTAATTCAACCGTATTTTCTGGCGTTGGGAATGGCCCTCACGCTGGCTTCCTGTTTTAACGAGCCAAACTATTCCAACACCCCGGCGGTAGACTTCAAAGGTATTTTCAAGTATACCATTGCGGCTGGACAAGGCGTCGGTAGATCGAAGCGGGATTCGGTGGTCGTTACCATTGGTTTCAAAGATGGCGATGGCGATCTGGGTAACGATATTCCGATCGCAAAAGGTGATTCGGCCCGCTATGCGCAAAATGGTGGTTGGGGAAATTATGATATTCGTACCTTCCGGCTCATCAATCGACAATATGTAGAACTGCCGCCGACGATCAACAGAGTATTGTTCTTTCCTGATCTGACCAGAGGTAAACCCAAAGGGGCTATTGAGGGTTCGATCGACTTCAACCAGATTTTTACCTATGGTACGAGTTTCAGGATCTATCCGACCAAGTTCCAGATTAGAATTCGCGACCGAAGCCTGAACGTAAGCAACGTTGTCGAAACCGATACGATTGGTCTGCCATTTCCCCTTTAATAACAGGGAGTATTCGTTAAGCTTCTTTAGCAGAAGGCTGTGGTTCCACCACGGCCTTCTGCTCTTTATCGGCTCTCAGGATGATTCGAAACGTTGTGCCTTTGCCAACTTCTGAGCTTTTGACAAACAAACGACCGTTGTGATACTCTTCCACGATGCGTTTGGCCAGGGCCAAGCCCAGACCCCAGCCGCGTTTTTTCGTGCTGAACCCCGGTGTGAAAACCTTTTGCATGCTCGTTTTGGGAATTCCTTTCCCGGTATCGCTGATATCGATGGCTATCTCGTGGTTAGGCAACGCCAGAATGTTGAGTCGTAATTCGCCCACACCCTTCATGGCATCAACGGCGTTTTTGCAGATGTTTTCGATGACCCACTCAAACAGTAATTTATTGATCTTCACCGTCTGACCGGCTGGTAACTGACTGGTCAGACTCATCTTGACCTTTGTCGAAATCCGCCGTGCCAGATAGCTGGTGAACTGTTCGACTACGTCCTTGATGTTTTCGTCTTTCAGCGTAGGAATTGAACCGATGCTGGAAAACCGCGCCGTAATTGTTTCCAGCCTCCGAACATCTTTTTCAATCTCGTCGGTGATCGATTCATCGAATTGACCTGGATCGGAACGCATGTACTCGACCCACGCCATCAGCGACGACATGGGTGTCCCAAGTTGGTGTGCGGTTTCTTTGGCCAAACCGACCCACACCCGGTTCTGTTCCGCCCGACGCGACGAACTGAACGCAAGATAGGCGAGAACGCCCAGGGCCATCAGAATAGCTAGCAGCGCATACGGGAAATACGTTAACTGTCTTAATAACTTGGAGTTCGTGTAGTAAACAAGACCTCGCTGCCCATCGCCCATTTCAACCGTCAGCGGTGTGTGCTTCTTCCGCATCTCCACAATCTTGTCCCTTAAAAATTTCTCCATTTCCTCCGATGTTATATTTGGAGGGAGGTCGATATTTTTATTGAAGGCTATCGCTCCACTGGGATCGACGTAAATAGCCGGAATCGTGTGATTCGCTTTTAATATCTGATCAGTTACGAAGGTGATATCGCCTGAATTAGTGTGATTGGGGTCGACTAGGTAAGCAATGCCGCTGGCATACAGTTGAATATACTTTTCTTCCCGGCTTTCCAGCTTGTTGATCAGCCGATCGGTATACATCAGCGAACCCGTTCCGACCAGCAGCAGGTTGATGGCAACGATGATCTTGAGAATGTTATTCTGATTATAGATATCGAATGATTTCAGCATAGGTTTGGTCTGCGAATCCGGGCTATACGTTCAGAAAAGCCACATAAATCGTAAAGGGTACTCAGTGACAAACTAAACGATCAACAAGCAACCCATCCCGTTGTTCGTCCGTATTGGGGTAACATAGTTTTTTGCTCCCCAAGTTTAAACGTTAAAAGTGGTTTAATTGTACAAAATCGAACGTCTGTCAGGGGATGCGTGTTAAAAAATAGAATAGGATTCAGCGAAGAAATCGATCTGCTATTTGGATAAATTCTAAATAGAATAACCGTTTTACACTCTGTTTCCATGTCCGGTAATTGTGCCGTAATTTTGCACTAGCCAATGGCTAATTCGTGTGATCCGTAGCAATGTTAGATACTTTCAAATCAATTAGTTTATCCCATAAAACGGCTCCCCTCCGTGTGCGGGAATTAATTGCACTTAACGAAGAAGAAGCAAAGCGATTGATGCTTCGGTTGCGGGATTTTTTTGGCTTATCGGACCTGCTCGTTGTTTCGACGTGCAACCGTACTGAAGTCTATTACGCGTTCGAGCAGGATCTTAACGCTGATATTGCCCGGTTGCTGCTCATTGAAAAAGGCCTGACTGACATGGATCAGTATTTGCCTTATTTTCAGTTTTTCAATGCACATACCGATGCCGTCAAGCATCTGTTCGAAGTATGTGTCGGGTTGCATTCGCAGGTAGTTGGCGACATGCAGATTCCGAATCAGGTGAAGCAGTCGTATCAATGGTCGGCTGATCTGGATATGGCCGGGCCATTTTTACACCGGCTGATGCACACGATCTTCTTTACCAACAAGCGCGTTGCGCAGGAAACAGCGTTCCGCGATGGAGCCGCTTCGGTTTCCTACGCAGCTGTCGATTTGATTGATGAGTTAGTTGGTGATAACCAGAACCCCAATGTGCTGGTCGTTGGTTTGGGTGAAATTGGTGCTGACGTTTGCATGAACCTGGATGCCAGGAACATGAAAAACATCACGCTTTGCAACCGGACGCAGGCTAAAACGGAATCGCTGGCGCAGAAACATGGTTTCCGGATTGCGGATTTTGCGAACCTGACCGACGAAATTCGCCGGGCCGACGTAATCATTTCGTCGGTTATGCGCAATGAGCCGCTCATTACACCAGCCTTGCTGGAAAAACTGAACGTACTGACCTACAAATATTTTATCGATCTGTCGATGCCCCGCAGTGTCGATGCCGCCGTCGAGCAGATTCCGGGTGTGCTGGTCTATAACATCGATCACATTCGCAACCGGGCCGACGAAGCGTTGAACCAGCGATTAGCTTCGATTCCACAGGTTGAAGCCATCGTGGCGCAGGCTGTAGCCGAATTTGGCGACTGGTCGAAAGAAATGGTCGTTTCACCAACGATTAACAAACTGAAAAATGCGCTGGAGCAGATTCGCAAGGACGAAATTGCCCGGCACATGAAGCACCTGACCGCCGATGAGTCGGAAAAGGTCGAAAAGATAACGCGTGGGATCATGCAGAAAATCATCAAGCTACCTGTACTTCAGCTCAAAGCTGCCTGCAAGCGTGGCGAAGCGGAAACCCTGATCGATGTGCTGAATGATCTGTTCGATCTGGAAAAACAATCGGCTGACGAACATAGACAACTGCACTAGTTTGCCCGACTGATACTGGAAAAACTCCCAAATCGTTATTGATTTGGGAGTTTTTCTTTTTTAGGAACAATGCCTCATTCACCCTATGTCTCGATTGTTAACTGTACTACTTCGTCTGTTTGTATTCGCTATTCTGGTGGCGGGCCTGATCGCCATTTGGGAGCAGATTCGTGGCAGTGATGTGATGAGTCGGTTTCGGAAGGGCGACAAGACTACACAAAGCATCGTTCTGAAAGAAGTGACGGCGTTGGGTAAACTGGAACTAGTGAGCTACACGTTTAAGGACATTATCGAACACGAGCAGGTCAATACCTTTTTGCCCAACGCGAACGCCGTGTTAATCGTTGAAGGTCAGGCTACGGGTTGTATCGACTTGACCCGAATTAAACCGGATGACGTTCGGGCTGATGGTGATTCGATAACGGTGAAATTACCCAAACCTGAGCTTTGCAGCTGGAAAATTAACCACGACCGATCACGGGTCTACGACACGCACTTTTCGTTTCTGGACCAGTCGCAACTGGTAAGTGATGCTTATCAACAGGCAGAACGTCAGATCCGACAGTCGGCACTGAATGGTGGTATTCTGGAGCAGACGCGTCAGAACGCCGACCGGATGCTGCGTCCCTTGCTCGAACGTATTTCGGGCCGGAAAATACGGCTTACCTTTCAGGAATAGGGGTATGGGGGAATCTACTTCAAGTTTTTCTCCGTATAAAAGACACTTACAGCCAAAACGATAGTATTCGGCATCATTTTGGTAACATCATTTACAGTATATCGTTTTCAGCGTAACAATCTCTAACGTTCCGAGGGTTATGAATGCCAACACGCCACCCGTCACGAATGGCAGTCTGTTGATTGCCGAACCCTTTATGGGTGATACCAACTTTGATCGCAGCGTTGTGCTGGTCTGCGAACACAGCCCGGCGGGTACATTCGGTTTGGTATTGAACCAGACTACGGATCTGCAACTGCCTGACATCATCGATGATGTGTATGTTACGCAGGAATTATTCGTTGGTGGGCCTGTTCAGCAGAATACATTGCATTTTATTCACCGGCGGCCCGATCTGATTGATGGTTCCATCCGTGTAACGAACGGTCTGTACTGGAGCGGGGATTTCGATCAGGTGAAGCAGGCTATCAATATGGGTACGCTTACTAATCGCGATATTCGGTTTTTTGTCGGCTATTCGGGCTGGGATGCCGGGCAACTGGCTAGTGAACTCGATCAGAAAGCCTGGATTGTTGGCCGGGCCGACGCGACCTTTCTATTCGAGACGCCTGCCGATCAGTTCTGGCGGGGGGTGCTCAAACGGATGGGCGGAGAGTTCAAGTCGATTGCCCATTATCCGGTTGATCCACGGCTGAATTAACGGCAAGCCCGATTGGGTTGGTGGAATGAGCGGGTTAGCAGCAAGCCCGATTCTGGTACGAAGACAGCAGTCACGCGCCTGGTTTGGGACGGGCAGTCCAGCCGCCACATGTTAAAAGTGCTGGCTCAAACGGCTTCTTAACTTTTTTTAACCAATTTTGTCGGATAATCAGCCGTTATTGGAGGGTCAACTTCCTTCCATCCGTTTTGTATGCAGGTTTCCCGACTACTACTTTTTACCTTTTTATTCAGTTCGCCCCTATTGTTGCGGGCGCAGAGCAATAACCCAGTTGGTGGCCATTTTGGTGTGAAAGTGGGCGGAGGGCTCACTCGGCTTAGCCTGTCCGGCACCAGCGCTAATATTCCAAAGCAGAATCTGGACCCGAATCTGGGTATTATGTACCGCTATCGGCTCCATAAGGTCGTGTTGCAGCCTGAATTGTTGCTCAATATCAAAGGCGGTTCGTTTCAGGTGGAGCAAACGGGCGGAACCCGTCTGAACGTCAATAACTCGTACACCTATCTGAGCTTACCGCTATTGCTGGGTTATATTCCAACCGAAGGACTGACGATACAGGCCGGACCGGAATTCAGTTACGCGCTCAATTCCGGCTCGACCAACGGACCGGGCCGCAACAACGATCTGGGGGCTGTTTTGGGCGTACATTACGATTTTCTGGATATGCTCGATAAATTCAGTTTGCATGTCCGCTACATCTACGGCCTGACGAACGTATCGCCCGAGGCCACGGCCACCTACCAGAACCGTGTTTTTCAGGCGTCGATCGTTTACAATCTGTACCCGAAAAAGAAAAAATAGGGTACGGATTACCGGGCGCGGTAAATCACAAACCGAAAGGCTATGCTCTCCGACTTTGGCGTTCTGTTATTGTTCATTCTGGCTGCGTTCGCCTTCATCGGCATCGTTTTGTTTGGCGCTAGCTTATTGCGGCCACACCGCCCGAATGTCGAGAAAAACAGCACGTATGAGTCGGGGGAGGAGCCCGTCGGGAACGCCAATGTGCAGTTCAACATCCGGTTTTATGTCGTAGCGCTGGTGTTTGTTTTGTTCGACGTCGAGCTGGCTTTCCTGTTTCCGTGGGCTACCGTGTTTGGGCAGGCATCGCTGATTAAGGCAACGGATGGGCTGTGGGGCTGGTTTGCGCTGGCCGAAGCCTTCTTATTCGTAGCCATACTAGCCCTTGGGCTGGCTTATGTCTGGGCGAAAGGCTATCTGGATTGGGTAAAACCCCAACCGAAGGTGCCGACGATGGAAACGAAAGTGCCAGCCGATTTGTATCAGAAGGTGAACGAGCGCTATAAGCGTTGAGCTCACGACCAAAACCATGTCAGATACCCTACTTTCAGATAAGTCCGGCGAAGCCAGTGTCATCCTGATGCACTCAGAAGAACTGCTAAACTGGTCGCGGGAAAAATCACTCTGGCCAATGAGTTTTGGACTAGCCTGTTGCGCCATTGAGATGATGCAGGCGTTTGCGGCTAATTACGACCTCGACCGGTTCGGCATTTTTCCGCGTCCTTCCCCCCGTCAGTCGGACATTATGATCGTATCGGGAACGGTGACCTATAAAATGGCTGACCGTATCCGGCGGCTGTACGAGCAGATGCCCGAACCACGTTACGTGATTTCGATGGGGTCGTGCTCAAACTGCGGTGGTCCCTACTGGCAGCATGGTTACCACGTGGTGAAAGGAGTAGACCGAATTATTCCCGTCGATGTGTATGTGCCCGGTTGCCCACCCCGTCCTGAAGCGCTGATCGATGGCTTTCTGAAGTTACAGGAAAAAATAAGAACAGAACATCCATTGCTCGGAACGAACGAGTCGGCACCTGTCGTATTTTCGGCGAACAAACCCGCTGAATCCGACGATCTTTTGACCTGATTCTGATGACTACTCTTTTCGCTTCGCTACGTCAAACGCTCGGGTCGTTCAGGCTGCTGTGGCTTCTGTACGTCATTACGCTGGTGCTGGGTTTGCTAGTGGCGCTGCCGTTCTACAACACGCTAAAAATTGAGGATCAGAATTCGCTGGCTTTCCTGAATCTGCTGGATGGGTTTGACTATACCATTTATACCGATTTTATGCATCGCAGCGAACGGGTTATCAATCCCCTGTTCAGCGTTGGCCGTTGGTTGGGTCTTCTCTACATCTTGCTAAGCGTCTTTGTGGCGGGGGGAATCTTACTCCGATTTTCGCAGCCTAAACCGCGATTCGATGCCGGCATGTTCTGGCAAGGATGCAGCCAGTATGTCGGTCGCTTTTTAAAAGTAGTTGGCGTCACCCTGCTGTTCACCTTTATTGGTGGTGGACTCTGGCTGGTCGTCGGCACCTTAGCGAGCATCGCTGTCGAAGATACGCTGACCGAGCGTGGCCTGTTCTGGGTTGGTGCGGGTTTCTTTGTCCTGTTTGCCCTCACCGCTACGCTTGCGCTCTGCATCGGCGATTACGCCAAAGTACTGATGTTTCGGGAGGACGAACGACGGGCTTTTCGTGCCTATGGACTGGCCGGACGGCTTGTGATCCGTAATCTGGGAAAAACGTACGGAACCTACTGGCTCTTCATGTTGATCGGTGCCGCTTTGTTCGGGATTTATTTCTTGATCGATGACATCGTCATGATGAGAGGCTGGCTAACGATTCTGTTCATGCTTGTTGTGCAGCAGACGCTGGTTTTTGCGCGTGTCGGCCTGAAAGTATGGTCGCTCGGAACGGCGTATGCTATCTACGAAACGTTGCCCAAACCAGTCCCTGCACCTCGGCCAATACCCCTGTCCGAATCTACCGATGAACCAATATCGGTCGTCATTCCAGAAGAAAAACCATTGCCACCAGCCGAGTAATTTTAGACGATGTACCCGATCAGGTACGCTATTTCTTCAAGAAATGGCGTACCTCTTCATGCGCCCGCCCCCAACGTTCCCACCACAAATACATGCGCCTACCGATTTAGATACGCCATTTCTCGAAGAAATGGCGTATCTATCATCTGCCGGAAGAGCTTGGTCAACGCAGTATAGAGGCCGCTGAATGAATAAAGGCAGGTCAATTTCCCAATCTTCTTTGGTCATTTCGTATAATTGCAGAATTGTTCTGACTTTACTTCCTGACTCTGCCGTATGGCTGTTCCTACTCTTTCCTCTAAGTCACCCGGTGACCCTCTCCAATCTACGGAAGCTGGCTTACTAAGTTTGCCCGTAATTGTGGCTGCATTAGGCTACTTCGTTGATATTTACGATTTGCTACTTTTCGGTATTGTTCGCGTACCGAGTTTAAAGGATCTGGGCCTCACCGCCGACCAAATTTCTACCGTTGGAGCCAGTATTCTGAACTGGCAGATGGGTGGGTTGTTGCTGGGTGGTATTCTGTGGGGTGTTCTGGGCGATAAACGAGGGCGGTTATCGGTGTTGTTTGGCTCCATCATTACCTATTCCATCGCTAACATCGCCTGTGGATTTATCAAGAGCGTTACGTTTATGGACCCCGTCACCTACTACGCCCTGATGCGCTTTGTGGCCGGTGTTGGTCTGGCGGGTGAGCTAGGCGCGGGAATTACGCTTGTGAGCGAGATTCTACCAAAGGAAAAACGGGCAGTTGGTACATCATTGGTGGCGGGCATTGGGCTTTCCGGTGCTGTTGTGGCTTATTTTACGGTTAAATATTTCGATTGGCAGATGGCTTTTTTCGTCGGGGGCGGCTTAGGTGTTGGGCTGTTGCTGCTGCGGGTTGGCGTTGTCGAATCGGGTATGTTCAAAGATGTCAGCGAACAAAAGCACATAAGCCGGGGTAACTTTCTGTCGTTTTTCACGAACGCCGATCGGTTGGGTCGTTACCTCAGGTGCATCGGTATCGGATTGCCAACCTGGTTTGTGATCGGTATTCTGGCCACGTTTAGTAACGAATTTGGCAAGGCGCTCGGCATTGCCGAAGAGATTCAGCCGGGACTAGCGATTATGTGGTGTTACGTTGGTCTGGCCGTTGGCGATCTGGTCAGCGGAGTCATTAGTCAGTCGCTGGAGTCGCGTAAAAAAGCGGTTGCCCTGCTCATGAGCATAGCCCTGATCTTTGGTCTAGTCTATTTGTTTGTCGGGGTCAGCAGTGCAACCCTGCTTTACGGGCTTTGTCTGGCGATGGGTTTCGGCATTGGCTATTGGGCCATGTTTGTCACGATCGGCGCGGAGCAGTTCGGGACCAACGTTCGGGCTACGGCGGCAACAACCATTCCCAATATGGTGCGGGGACTGGTCATTCCGATGACACTGACGTATCAGGCGCTCAAACCATCGCTGGATGTCATCAATGCCGGTGCGGTGGTTGGTCTAATTAGCTTCATCCTCGGCTTTTACTCGATCCTGACCATTCCGGAAACTCACGGTAAAGACCTTGACTATCTGGAAGAATAAATTCTGACCGCGAGGCTGCCTGCGCGGTTTATACCTATGCAACCTGTTTCCGCAACGCCTTCTCGCGTATCGTACCGCCCGTTATTTGCCTTGCCGGTTATCGTATCGGCACTGGGTTTCTTCGTGGATGTGTACGACATGCTCATTTTTAACATTGTCCGTGTACCCAGCTTGCAATCAATGGGCTTGTCGGAGATCGATGTGTCTAAAGCCGGGACGTTTATTCTGAACTGTCAGCAGGCAGGGCTCGTGGTTGGCGGTATTTTGTGGGGTGTGCTGGGCGACAAACGCGGACGCATGTCCGTGCTGTTTGGCAGCATTCTGACCTATTCGCTCACCAACATTGCCTGCGGATTCGTGCAGGATGTAAATACGTATGCCTTACTGCGCTTCGTAGCTGGTGTTGGCCTCTCCGGTGAAATCGGCGCTGCGATGGTCCTGGTATCCGAAATTTTGCCGAAAGAAATCAGAAGTTACGGCTCGTCGATGGTAGCGGGTAATGGCTATCTGGGAGCGGGGGCGGCTTATCTGACGGTCGAATATTTTAACTGGCGAACTGCCTTCTGGGTGGGTGGCGGCATGGGCCTTGTTCTGCTGCTGCTGCGAGTAAGCGTGTTCGAATCGGGGTTATTCAGCCGGATGAAGGTAGAGCATAAAGGGGTTAGCCGGGGTAATTTTCTTTACTTTTTCAGTAGTTGGCCGCAGGCTATCAAATACCTTCGCTGCGTGGCGGTGGGCGTTCCCACCTGGTTCATTGTCGGTATTCTGGCTACGTTCGCCAATGAATTCGGGCAGGCGCTGGATATTGCCGGGGGTGTTAAGCCCGGTCGCTGCGTGATGTTGATTTATGTCGGGTTGGCCGGTGGCGATCTGTTGAGTGGGCCTATCAGTCAGTGGCTGCGGTCGCGTATCAAGGCCATCACGGGTTTATTGATTTTCAGTGCGCTCCTGAGTGGGGTTTATTTGTTCGGGGGTATTCACACCGCGAGTGGTATCTACACCGTTTGCTTGCTGGCCGGTTTTTGTACGGGCTATATTGCCATGTTTCTGACCATGGTCGCTGAACTCTACGGCACCAATCTACGCAATACGGCCACGACCTCCGTACCGAGCGTTGTCCGTGGAACGCTCATTCCGATGACGTTGCTCTTTCAGGCGCTTAAACCATCGGTCGGTGCCCTGATTGCTGCCGGAATGCTGGGCGTAGTGGTGTATGGACTGGCGTTCTGGTCGCTGAGCCGAATGGACGAAACGTTTGGTAAAGACCTCGATTTCGTGGAGTAAGCGAGATTGGTACCTCGTAAAGAGAGTGATTTCTGAGAACCTACTTTGATAAATTTTTGTGTTGACTAACTGTGGCTTTATTAGCGGGCGATCAGCGTGAAACTATATTCTTGTGTAGAACTAGTAGAGAGACAGCAAAGATCGAAGGGCTGAGATTGATAATCTTTTCTAGTTTGAGGTTTGGGTGATCCTAGGCCAAAATCGAGTAGCACCGTAAGTTGATTGTACTCTTTTGGCGGCACAAAACGGGTGGAGTAATTACCAGAGCTATCGGTGTAAGCGGTAGCTAAAGTACGATAGCTTGACAAAGTCCACTTCTTGTGGCCAGATACAGAAACAGGTAGTTGACTGACTGGTTGTCCTTGATCATCGATCACCTTCCCAAAAATGGTTGTTTCTCTGTTTTCCCCTTCGCAACTTCCAGGCAACAGAATCGATAAACAGATTACTGTATGCTTTACTGCCATACGTGTTGTATCAATCTATAGCGCATCTAATTTGTATCATTGCTACGGCTTCACGCTAATCTGAATAAGTTTAAGACCGTCTACTTTTTGAGTGGTCCCCTGTTTCGTCTGTACCTCTACATCCTCAAACTGAATCACGAACCGATCTCCTGATCTGGCTTCTTTGAACAAACGGGCAATCGATCCGTCCTGCGGCCAATTAATAAAACCCACTCGTCTTGTATCTCGTATCAAGTTGAAAACAGCCTTGTTGATCAATACGACTGGTTTTAGTTGAGGATATTGTTGCTGGCTTTCTGGGGTAAGTTGACCTGTTAACTCTACCGTTTTGGTACTTGCCGAAATGCCTTGGTTAAGATCCAGGGATTTGCCGTCAGCCGTTACTGTTACGTCATAGACAGGCTTTTGGGCAAGGCAAGGTAAGGAGGTTGCCCGAATAACCGTAGCAACAAATAAAAAGCAGACGAATAAAGGACGCATCGGACAGGTGTTTAAGTGGAAACCTATCTGTGAAACGAAGGCGATAGGTGATCTTTTATGCCGTACAGATTTATTAAACTATAAATTTAGTTAACGGTTGAAGCCCTGCTTTCTCTGTACTGTGTTTGCCAACAATTGGTCTTCTCCGCACAACTAGCCTTCGCACTTGTTTCAGACGGGTTGGTAATGCGCCAGAATTCCGTCGGTAGATCGTCTTAAACCGTTCATCATTTTTATAAACCGTTGCTCACGAAGGAAAGCGCCTAGCGGCTTTATCCGCATCATTGTGTTGACAGCTAAAGGTTCTAAAACTAAATCGTTCAACACAATGAAATCCTCCATCAAATTCATCGCTACTGCATTCGTACTCGTTTTAAGTGTATCCCTATCATCGTTTGGTCTGAATACTGGTGACCAACCCGAAAAGAAAGCATTCGCTATTGCGATGTTCCCTGCCAAGAAGGTTTCCAACGTTTGGCTTTGCCTGGAGAAATATAAAGCCGACGATAAAATCAACGTCGAATTGGTCAATGAAAAAGGGGAAGTGATGTTCAATGAAACGCTTCCCACCAAAGGCAACCAGCGGAACGCTTACCGTCAGCAGTTCGATCTGAGCGAAATCGGCGATGGCAACTACACCTTCCGAATTTCGAACGGTAGCCAGATTGAAGAACGCACGTTCAAACTGGCGACACCAGCCATCGAGCAACACCAGCCAACCCGACTTATCTCCATGAATTAACCGCCGTAAACGGCAAAAACACAAAAGGCATGGGGCACGGAGCCGTGCCTTTTTTTATAACTTGCCGATGGCTATCCCTGACCATCATGCAATCAACACGTGTTCCGTCCGCTGACCCCATCTCCCTTCGTCCATTGTTCACCCTGCCGGTTATTGTGGCGGCACTGGGCTATTTCGTGGATGTCTATGATCTGTTATTATTTAACATTGTCCGTGTTCCAAGTTTAAACGATCTCAATCTCTCCGAAACGGAAATCTCACTTATTGGCGGAAAAATCCTGAATTACCAGCAAGCGGGATTACTATTGGGTGGCATCTTGTGGGGTATTCTGGGCGATAAACGAGGGCGATTGTCGGTCTTGTTCGGCTCCATCATTACCTATTCCCTGGCGAATCTGGCCTGTGGTCTGGTCGAAGATCCTCACGTCTACGCCTGGTTACGGTTCGTAGCCGGGCTGGGCCTCGCGGGCGAATTGGGCGCGGGGATTACGCTCGTGAGCGAAATTCTGCCCAAAGAACTGCGTGGCTATGGCTCCTCGCTGGTGGCCAGCATAGGGCTTTTTGGGGCAGTAGTTGCCTACTTCACGGTCACGCTGTTCAACTGGCGGACAACCTATTTTGTCGGCGGTGGGTTGGGCATCGGCTTATTGGCCCTGCGGGTGAGCGTGCTGGAATCGGGTATGTTCAAAAAAGTACAGCGTACCAATGTGTCGCGGGGAAATTTCTGGGCGTTGTTCCAGGGGCGTAACCGCGTGCTCCGTTATTTTCGCTGTATGGGCATTGCGCTCCCGACCTACCTTGTCATCGGTATTCTGGCAACCTTCGGTAATGAGTTTGGCAAAGCAATGGGTATTGAGGAAGCCATTCAGCCGGGGCGGTGTGTCATGTTCACCTATATCGGCACGGTGATTGGTGATCTGTCGAGTGGTGTGCTAAGCCAGCGTCTTCATTCCCGCAAGAAAGCCATTGGCCTGATGATGGGCCTGACCGCCGTTTTTGTTCTGGTCTACTTGTCAGGCGCTGTCTCATCGGCCCGTTCATTCTACGCGCTATGCGTCTGTATGGGATTTAGTATCGGTTATATTGCCATGTTTCTAACCATCACCGCCGAAAGTTTTGGGACGAATCTGCGCGCTACGGCTACGACCTCCGTTGCCAACAATGTGCGGGCCACAACCCTGTTGAGTATTCCCGCGTTTCAGGCGATGAAGCCCGGTATTGGCGTATTGGGTGCGGCTGCCGTTGTTGCCATGGTTTGTTTTGGGCTGGGTTTCTGGTCGCTGGTCACGATGGACGAAACGTTTGGTAAAGACCTCGATTACGCCGAAGAATGATGTAGCGTGGGAGGCAACCCGAGAAACGAAAGGTTATACCAGGGAATCCTGACTACGTTGACCCGGTAATCTGCGGCTCGGCGGGTTACTACCCGCGTTATGGGCAAGATACCTGAACGGTAACTTAACATCCTCTTAACCAGTACGCATCGTAAATCTGCGTATCTTTGGTATATGAATCGGGACAACAATCGGAAGCGGCTACTAGAGGAATCATTTGATATTTGTATAATCGGGGCCGGGGCCAGTGGAGCCGGTGCTGCGCTGGATGCAGAGCTGCGTGGGTATCGCGTCGCGCTAATTGATCGGGGCGATATCGCCGGAGAAACGTCGTCGCGTTCGACCAAGCTCATACACGGTGGGGTGCGCTATCTGGAACAAGCCATTAAAAAGCTGGATCTAGCGCAATTAAAGCAGGTTCGTCATGGGTTGGCTGAACGGCGAACCGTCGTTCGAAACGCTCCGCATCTGGCCCACCCGCTTGCCTTGCTAACACCCGTATTCAGTTGGTTCGAGGGCATGTATATGTCGGTGGGCCTAACACTCTACGCGTTCTTTGCCGGTCAGGATCGCTTTCCCAAAGGACGCTGGCTGACCAAGCCGGAGGCCCTGGACAAGATGCCGACGCTAACCCCCCGAATGCACAGTGCGGTGCTCTATTACGATGGGCAGTTCAACGATGCCCGTTACGCACTGGCCCTGGCTCACTCGGCCGACGAAGCCGGTGCTGTGGTCGTGAACTACCTGGCAGTAACGGGTTTCGAGCGGGATGGTAGTCAGCTTAAAGCCGCGCTTGTCCAGGATCAACTGACGGGTGAGTCCTTCGCGATTCGGGCGAAGGTGTTTTTGAATTGTACGGGGCCTTACGCGGATGGAATCCGGCTGATGGCGAACCCCAATCTCGACCATCGCATCCGGCCCAGCAAAGGTGTTCATATTGTGCTGCCCCGCGAAACCTTGCAGAGCGATTGTGCCATGCTGATCCCGAAAACGGCTGATGGTCGGGTTGTGTTTGCGATTCCATTTGGTGATAACGTGTTTGTGGGTACGACCGACGACGATTATTCGGACCTTCGGCATGAGCCCCTGCTGGAACCGGCGGAGGTCGATTACCTGCTCGATACGTTACGGCCCTACCTGGCTAAAACACCGGATAAGTCGCAGGTACAGGCTGGTTTTGGGGGTATTCGACCCTTGATCGAGAGCAGCCGGGCGAACACAAAAACGCTTCTGCGCGACCACGAAGTTGAATATGACGCTGAATCGGGGCTGCTGAGTCTGCTCGGCGGGAAATGGACGACCTACCGGCTGATGGCGCAGGATGCGATTGATCGGGTGGGCGAACGGCTGGCTAATCCGGTTAAGGGGTCAACGGAAACGCACTACCTGGTCGGGGGCGAAACCTACCGCTTTGAGGACTGGCAAACCCTACAACAACGGTTCTCACTCCCTACCGATGTTTGTCAGCATCTGATGCAAACGTACGGCGATCGGGCCGAACGGGTAGCCAATCTGCTTACTGCACACCCCGATCTACGGGAAAGAATAACCGAAAATCAGCCATACATCAAAGCGGAAGTCATCTATCAGGTACGGCAGGAAATGGCCGTTACCGTCCGTGATGTACTGGCCCGTCGCTGGCGACTCGAACTATCGGACTGGGAGCTGACGGCGCAGGTTACACCGTTGGTTGCCGATCTGATGGCGGCTGAGCTAGGGTGGAGCGATCAGTATCGGACGAAGCAGGTTGCCACGTATCAGGCTTTGCTGAGTTCGTTCATGATGAAGGCTGGCTTAGTCTCGGAACCGACCGTAGCGACGGGACTGTAAGTCGTTCAACGTGTTCGTAGGCTGGTGTTCATACGCCGTATCTTAGAGACACGGCGTATGAACACCAGCCTACGAACATGCAAAGTCACTGGTCAAGGTAGAAACCGGGCCTTCAAATCGGGGGTTGGCAGCATACAGGCGTCCCGCTGGCCGAACCAGCGATAGCGATTCCGGGCGATGAACCGATAGACCGCATCCCGAATGACACTCGGCACAATAATAAATCCGTAGAGCAGCGGCCATCCCCCTGATAACTGGCGGGCTACCCGCAGAGCCGCCGTTGACTGTTCGTAGAACTGCCCGTTTTCCCACAACACAAACGAATCGAACTGCGCCGTTGAACGACCGAGCTGCCGGAGTGTAGCCTGCCCGGTTTGTGATTGCAGCGATGCAAATCGGAATCGTTTTTTAGCGTCGTGATGGATCACGAACGTGACAGCGGCATTGCAGAGGTTGCAAACACCATCGAAAAGTAAAAGTGGTTGAGCGTCGGAGGAAGCCATAGTACATCCGTAACAAGGAATGGCCACGGCTCGTTCTTCGTTACCGCCCGGCAGGCTGGTGCTGCATCAGTTCGTTTATGATGGTCTCCACGGTCGGCACCGGCATCTTTACGACGAGATATTGATGATTCTTACCCGCGTCACTCCACCCATTGGAGCCATCCGCGTTCATCGTCAACTGGCCCGTTTTGACCGTGTAGTAAGGTGCATAGCCTTTAATACCTACCAACACGGCGGTCTGGTCCCAACTCATTCGGCCACCAGCGTCCTCCTTCGTTTTAGGCAGGCAGATCGTAAAAACATCTTTCACAGGGCTGTTGGTTATCCGGGTATTTTGGGTCAGGGGCAGTCCGCTGTGAATCTGTTCGCCGATTTCAAACCCACTCAGCAGCATCGGTGTCGGCCAGTTCTCGAACACGGCCTTGGACGCTGGCGTATCCCTGAAGACGTTGTATTCCCGACCCGACGGAAATTTCCCCGCCATACTGACGACCTCCTTCACCTTCTTCGTGACTAACTCTTTGCCCGAAAGTTTGGAATACTGATCTGGTTTTGAGTTAAGTAGATTCGCCAGGTTAGTCAGAAAGCCTACCGTAATGATCGTCACGCTTCGGTCGGGTTGTTCGGATAGAATCTGGCGGTAGAGCGCGACCGCATCCGGAACTTCATTATTCGAGCGAATCTTGTGTGGATAACGGGCGACCAGCGTATCAGACCAGTGCTGGCCGTCTTTGTCAGTGACAGCCTCGCCTTTGGGTACACCAATCGGAATGGCCGGGCGACGGAAGTACGTATTTAATACGCTCAACACGGGGGCCACGTTCGGGTAGTTGGTGCTGGCGATGGTAGCCAGAATTCGGGCCTGACCGCTGTCGGCGAGGGCGTGAAGAATGGTGATGGCACCGACATCGTCGTAATCAGGCCCCATATCCGTGTCGAAAATAACCGGTACTGCTGTTGTTCGTGGTACTGATTGTGCTTGGGCGTTACCGATCGTCAGCGCAAACAACAGTCCAACAAAAATAAGATGCAGGCGGGCCATAAAGAGTCGTTTCTTTGTTAAGCCAAAGCATTCCTTTTCACGAACATACTTGACAACCTATGATTTCTCTCAAACCACTTCCAACCTCACCCGAGGCCCAACTTCGTAATTTAGGTTGGGACTGGATGATTGGTCAGGACACATTGCCCTATCTGGCTAATGAGGCCGTTCTGGTTACGCCTGCCGAAGCGGACGCCTATTACGAAGCGGCTAACGAGTTGTTCGAGATGGTTGTCGCTGCGGGGCAACAGGTGATCGATCAGAATCGGTTTGCCGAATTGGGTATACCCGAAAGTCTGGTCGAACTGATTAAACTATCGTGGGACGACGACCGGAATATTCATCTCTACGGGCGCTTTGACCTGGCGGGGGGCATCGATGGACGACCCATCAAACTGATCGAGTTCAACGCCGATACCGCTACCTGCCTGCCCGAAACCGCTGTGGTACAGTATGCCCACCTTCGCGCGAATGGCCTTGACGATAGTCATCAGTTCAATGCCGTTTTTGAAACGCTGACGGGTCAATTCGAAGAGTTGCTGGCAATGAATCCTGATCTGCAACCAACATTGTTGTTGTCGGCCATGCGCGATTTTCCCGAAGACGACGCGAATGTGGCTCTGATTGGCGAAGCGGCCCGCGAAGCCGGATTTGAGGTTGAGTTTGACTTTATCGATAACGTCGAATTTTCCGCTGAGGAGGGTATTTTTTGGCAAAACCCGAAAAATGGTGAGTTTGAAAAACTCGATTTCTGGTTCAAACTGGTGCCGTGGGAGGCCATTGCCGAAGATGAACCCGAACTCATCGGAATTCTTACCGATTTGGTTCGTAAGCGTTTAGGTTTGGTCCTGAATCCGGCTTATACGCTGTTGTTCCAGTCGAAATACATCCTGAAAATTCTGTGGGAGCTGTACCCTAATCACCCCCTGTTGCTTGAAACCGATACAAAGCCGCTGGCCGGTAAAGCATCGGTCGAGAAGGTGTTGTTCGGGCGTGAAGGGGCCAATGTTCGTATCCTGAACAGCGATGGAAGCGAACGACAGACCGTTGATGGTGACTACGGCGACTACGCGAAAATCTATCAGGAATACGTCGAGTTCCCAACGGATTCGGCAGGGAACACCTATCAGGCGGGCGTTTTCTATGCGGGCGAATCCTGTGGGCTTGGGTTCCGGCGGGGTGGCCTGATTCTGGACAATAGTGCCGGATTTGTGGGGCACGTAGTTGAATAAGCCCGATCAACTCCGGAAGTTGTGGAAGGTGACCGATAATCCTGTAAAAAAACCTAAAAAAAGTGGCCTGCAACAGGGCAGGCCACGCTTCAGCTACGGTAGGGTACTGGCAAACTAACTAACGAACTTACTTTCCTTCATGCGCTTTATGATGCCGCCGACGCTCCACAAACGTAGCCCGTTGTTCCGGCGTCATCGCCTTTAGCTGGGTCTGCATCCGCTCGTGGTGAGCCTTTCTAAATGTGCTGCGCTCTTCGGGCGACATCTGAGCCAGTTTGGCTTTCATGGCTGCCTGCTTTGCTTTCCGTTCTTCTATGGTCAGTCGGGGTTTCCCTTTAGGAGCCGCCGTCTGATCCTGAGCGTACGCACCAATCGACAGGAAAAGAGCGACCAAAGCCACGATTACTCGTCTGGTGTTCATTCGTTTTGTTGTTTTTGCCGATTTGATTCCTATTCTCAACGAAGGTTTAATTAAGAAGCTGTACTTTGTGATTTGTATAGGGTAGTTTGCTGATAACGGGACGAACCACCACAACGAATCACGATTAATGGCTAACTTAAGTCTTTACCTTCAGGCTTTTATCTACATTGCCGCCGGGTTGAATCATTTCATCAGCCCCAAAACGTACCTGGCTATTATGCCGCCTTACATCCCGGCGCATAACCTGATGGTCATTCTCAGTGGAATTGCTGAAGTGGTGCTGGGCGTTGGGCTGTTGTTCCCCGCCACCCGATCTATATCGGCCTGGGGGATAATTCTGTTGCTGATCGTTGTCTTTCCGGCCAATATACACATGGCAACGGCCAGTCGGTTTCGCAAACTACCCGCCTGGCTCCGGTGGGGGCGGCTACCCCTTCAGGGCGTCTTGATCTGGTGGGCCTACCAACATACCTGACCTCATTGAAGTACCTGTATCCATCCCTTGCACTGAACGCCGTTCGGCGTGGTGAGCAGGTAATAATAGATTCCATTCTCCATTGAAGCCCCCCAGTCGTTCAGGTACGGAGACGCGTCGAACACACGGCGGCCCCAACGGTTGTAAATCACCAGTTGAGCATCCGGCAACCCAATGTTGAACACATCATTTTTACCGTCGTTATTGGGGGTAATGACGTTGGGTATGTTATTCAGATTCTCGACCGTAATTGTCTTTGACTCGGTCAGTGAGCAGCCATTTCGGGATGCGGTGAGCGTTACGGTATACTGGCCCGATTGATTGTACTGGAAGTTTTCGGGTATAGCCGTTCGAACGGTATCTCCATTGCCCAGCTGCCAGACATACTGATCGGCGTTTCTGGTGTTGTTTACAAACGTAATTCGGGCCGCCTGATTGCAGTCTTCACCGACCTGCACCGCAAAGTCAGGCCGAAAAGACGCATCGGTGTTGACCGTCACGCTCCGGCGGGTTGAACAGCCAAATTCGTTGGTCATATCGACGGTATACGTTGTCGTTTGTTTCGGGCTGGCCATCGGGCTGGCAATCGTCGTGCTGCTCAGCCCGTCGGCGGGTGACCAGGTGTAGGTCGTTGCCCCGCTGGCTCGCAGCAAGGCACGGGCATCAGGGCAAATAGTGGTATCGGGGCTGATCTGAAAATTGGCCGGATTGATCGTAATTACTTGCTGTGCAGAATCGATACGCTGGCAGGTGAGTGGGTTGTAGGCCCGGATCTTAACGGTATATTTCCCGGCTTTGGTGAAAACATAACTGGTTCGGGCGGTATCGGTCGAGACAACCTGCCCGTCGATGAGCCATTGGTATTGTTTGCCGCCCGTACTGGTATTCTGAAAGGTGAGCGTGAGGGGCGTACAACCCGTTATAACCCCTTTCTCGGTGCCGCGATACGTATCGAAACCGGCTCGTAACCGATCGACATCGAACTTAAACGCCAGATTATTGCAGTTGGAACTGTTGTTGGTTTTCGACCAGGCTTGTGCTGTTGCCGGGAAATTAGTGCCCCCACAGGCGCAAACCGCGTGGTAGATAACGCCCTGCTTGTTGAACCGGGATGTGCCGCCATCCACATGATCACCCCGGCCAATATCCTGGCTCCCCGCGAAGGTGGCATAAAGCAGTGATTTCGCCCCCCGTTCCAGCAGGGCTACCCAAAAATTGCTGCCGTTTGTCGTTTTTTTGTAAGCCTCGCTGGTTACTGGTAGGCCCGTCGTGTTGCTGTTGACGTTGAACCCAGTTCGTACGTTTACGACGCCACCCCAACCCGAGAGGTAAATATTGCCGCATTCGTTCACTAAAAATGCCGTGGGTGCAATGTCCGGCGTTGCCCGTCCCGATCCAACAACGGTCGAGAACAGAGTTTTGGACAATGTAGCGTCCAGCGCGTGAATAAACTGGCTGCTGCCCGGATTTTGGTACGTGCCGGTCGTGACGGGGTACTTGCCACGTGTCGACCCGAATACGTACGGATTACCGTCGGCGTCTATATCCAGTAAATAGGCAATGTCTTCGGCGGCTGTGCCCAGATACGTCAGCCGGGCCAGTTGCTGGTTGTCGAAGCGGGCAACGAAACCATCAACGTGGGTGGCACTTTCTGGTTTTGACTTGATCGCATCCGCGCTGGCCGGCATATCGAGACTGGTTGTTACCCCACAAACGAATAAGCTGCCGGAAGCCGTTAATTTAAGGCTGTGCGCTTTATCGTATCCACTGCCACCAATACGCGAACTCCAGCGCAGTTGTGATAGGTCCGAACTGAGTCTGAAAACGACGGCATCGGCCTGATTGCTACCGCTTGTTGGTAAGGCCGCAGCTGGGAAGTCAGCCGATTCCGTTACGCTGGCTACATATACATCATCGTTTGGCCCGACAATGACTTCGCCCCGCAGATCGTCGCCATAATTCCGGAACGATATGCCGTCGCCATGTACACCGGTCGTAGTACTGGCTCCGACGCCGTCTTTGCTCGCTCCACCCACGAATGTGCTCGCTTTTAGCTGCTTGCCATCGGGGCTGAGAATAGACACGAACAGGTCGCTGCCGTTATCAAATTCAATGCTAGTCGTGGTGGCGAACGAATAGGAAGCTGGAGTACCGAGTTGCGTTTTGGTCTGGTAAGCCCCCGCCGTCACCGGGAAATCGGTCGATGAGGTTGATCCCATAACCACCAGATCCCCCCGATTATTGACGATAAGACTATGGGGAACTTCGGCGGCCTTGCCGCCCAGAAACGTCGCGTAGAGTAGTTTGCTGCCATCCGGACTGAATTTTAAAATGGCTACGTCGACAACACCGCTGAACTGCGTTTTAAAGGCACCGGTTGTTGCCGGAAAGTTCGGTCCAAAGACAATCCCGCCCGAATAGAGATTTCCTTCGGTATCGTAGGTCGCCGTCATACCCCAGTTGTCGGAGTATGAGCCCGAATAGGTAGAAAAAACCAGTTCCGGATCGATGGTTAGCGTTTGGGTTTTATCGTACCCATTCGGCAGTCGAAATCGGACTTTTCGAGGAGTGTTCGTTGCCGCTTGATCGGCGTCAAGTTGCCAGTACGCAGCTACTTCGGTGGCTCGCCCGTTCTGGCTGACGTATGAGTAGGGACGGCTTTCCGTAATCGATTGAAGACTCGTTTCGACGATCAACTGGTCATTGTCCATCCGCACGCGACTGGCCCCCGAATACGTCATCTGAATGGCCGCCGGGTCAGCACCGGGGTGAACAATAAATTCGTATTTGAGGGTCTGGTAATAGGCGTAAAGCCGCAGATCGATACCCGGATAAAGATCGTGGTAAATTACCTCGCCAAAGGCTGAGACGTTACCAGCCGGTTTTTGACCCGTAAAATAATTGCGAATGGTAGGCGATGGATGACTCGTTTCGATCGAGCTGGTCAGCGTAGCGCCCTCGAACCGCACTTCAACCGCGTGGCCCGGAATGGTGTTCGTATGCTGTCCGGCTGCTGGTGTATGGTGGCTCGACAGGGCGGCCCCGTCGTAAAAAACGTAGTGCAGGGCGTTGGCCTTCAGGTATAGATAACCGCCGGGAATTTCCGCCCGGAATCGGACCTCACTGGACCATTGCCCTTTGTTCTCCACGAAGGCGACGGGCTCGGCAAGGAGACTCGTGGTAAGCAGGCTACTGATAAGCATTAAGAGGTAAAAACGCCACATAGAGTCGGGGTTGAGCTGTATGTGAATAACGGTATTTTGTTCATAAAATGATAGCGACACCGAACGGTGGCCATAAAAAGGCTTCGTGGCTAATAAAGCTATAAACACAGTAGGAAAAGAAGGGTAGTTTGTTTTCTAGCAAACAGAACCCTATGATTCTTAAAACGGTCTGCACCGGCGTACTGCTGGTCAGCATACTTACTGCGTCACTACCTCTTTTGGCGCAACGCTCCCCAATGATCGGGCAGTTCGATGGACAAGCTGACGTGGGCAACGTGAAGCGTCCCGGCTCGGCTACTTACGACCCTGCCAAGCAGGAATACACGATCGAAGGCTCCGGAACGAACATCTGGTTCGATCACGATGAATTTCATTTCGTCTGGAAGCGCATGAAAGGTGATTTTATCCTTCAGACCAATGGGCAACTGTTGGGAAAAGGAGTCGATCCGCACCGTAAACTGGGCTGGATGGTTCGTTCGACGCTCGATTCAAATTCGGCCCATATCAACGCGGTGGTCCACGGCGACGGCTTGACATCACTACAATTCCGGCGGACAAAAGCAGCTACGACGGAAGAATTAAAATCGACACTGACGGCCGCGGATGTGGTCCAGTTGGCGCGCAAGGGTAACACGTATACCATGTCCGTGGCGCGAAACGGGGAGCTATTCACGACCGAGCAGGTGACGGATTTGAATCTGGGTGATGAGGTGTATGTGGGCCTTTTCGTCTGCTCGCATAATCCGGCTGTTTCCGAGAAAGCGCTCTTTCATAACGTCCGGATCATCGTGCCCGCCCGCGATAATTTTGTGCCCTACCGCGAATACATCGGTAGCGATCTGGAGGTAATGGATGTGGCTACGGGTCATCGGAAAACGATCTACCACTCCCCCGTATCGATTCAGGCTCCCAACTGGCTCCCCAACAACAAAGCCCTGATCTACAACAGCAACGGGAAGCTGTATCGGTTCGATCTGGCCAAGAAAAAACCAACGGTCATTAATTCCGATTTTGCCATCAATAATAATAACGACCATGTGCTGTCGTTTGATGGGAAACAACTGGGTATCAGCCATCAGGTGAAAGAGGAGGGCAATAAATCGATGGTGTACACGATGCCGGTTGGTGGCGGAAAGCCCAAGCGTATCACGCCCGTTGGTCATTCGTACCTGCATGGCTGGTCGCCCGATGGGAAGTCGCTGATTTATACCGGCCAGCGGAACGACGAGTTCGACATCTACAAGATTTCATCGGACGGCGGACCGGAAACAAGGCTTACAACGGCAAAGGGACTGGACGATGGATCGGAGTATTCGCCGGATGGCAACTACATTTATTTTAACTCGACCCGGAGCGGCACCATGCAGATCTGGCGGATGAAACCCGATGGCAGCGACCAGGTGCAGCTTACCAACGATGCGTACAACAACTGGTTCCCCCACATTTCGCCGGATGGTAAATGGATGACGATTCTATCCTTCAACAAGGATGTCTCACCCGACGATCACCCGTTTTATAAGCACGTATATTTGCGGTTATTACCTGTTTCGGGTACTGGTCCAGCCAAAGTGATCGCCTATATTTACGGTGGACAGGGCACGATCAATACACCCTCGTGGTCGCCGGATAGTAAGCAGGTGGCGTTCATCAGCAATTCCGATACGACCGATCCAGTACCAGCGGTAACGAAGTAAAGAGTAGGCAACGCATGTCTGTCTCTTATTGATGTAGTCGTAAAATCAATTTACATTCCTATGAACACGCAGAAACTATCGCGTACCGATTTTCTTAAAACCAGTGCGCTGGCGATGGCTGCCGTCCTGATCCCCAACCTTGACGTATTTGCCAGCCCTGCCAATAAAAACCTTGGCTTACAGTTATATACGCTCCGTGACCTGCTCCCGAAAGATCTCGAAGGTACCCTGAAAAAAGTGGCGGAGATTGGCTATAAAGAAGTTGAGATGTTTGGTTATTCCGACGGGAAGTTCTTCGGAAAAACACCCACCGAATTTGCCGCGCTGCTGAAAAGTCTGGGCCTCAAAGCCCCCAGCGGTCACTACACGACCGGCAATACCATGCCCAATATGAAAGGCACGCTGACAAACGACTGGAAACGGGCGGTTGACGATGCGGCTACGCTTGGTCAGAAATACATGGTTTGCGCTTATTTGTTCCCGGACGAGCGCAAGATGGATGATTACAAACGGCACATCGATCTGTTCAACAAATCGGCGGAAACGTGCAAAGCCGCTGGCATTCAGTTTGCGTACCACAACCACGATTTCGAATTTAAAGAGATGGACGGTAAGCTTCCGTACGACATGATTCTGAGCGGAACGGACCCCAAACTGGTGAAAATGGAACTGGACCTGTACTGGGCTTCGTACGCCGGACAGGACCCGGTTGCGCTGTTCAAGAAACATCCGGGCCGTTTCCCGCTTTGGCACGTAAAAGATATGGCCAAAACCGAAAAGCGCGAGTTCTCGGAAGTAGGAGAAGGCTCGATCAATTTTCAGCGCATTTTCGACGCGAAGAAAACGGCGGGACTAACCCATTACTTTGTGGAGCAGGACATTTGCAAACGCCCTCCGCTGGAATCCATTGCGATCAGCTACCGGAATCTGGCCAAGGTCAGTGTGTAAGGAAAATTAAGTTTATGTACATCCAGCTCCTCTTCTCAAAAAAACAGAAGGGGAGCGCTAGTCTGGCTCCGTAGTGTGGGCCGGAAACCTACCTCAATGAAACGAAGAAATTTTGTGGCCTCCTCCTTGCTGGCGGTCCCGGCACTGGCGACTTCTGAACCGAGTAAGCCCGATGCGCAGAAAGCCGTTTACGAATGGCGGACGTATGAACCGAAATACGGTTCCCCGCAGTCGAGCATCGAGAATTACTTGAAAGACGCGCTGATTCCGGCGTTGAACAGGCAGGGCGCGAAAAACGTAGGCGTGTTTCGGGAGATGGGAAAGTCAGACCCGGCCAAGCTGCATGTTCTGATACCCTACCCATCCTGGGATGCGTATACGACGGCTGCCAGTAAGCTGGCCAGCGATCAGGCATTTGGGCAGGCCAGCCAGTCCTACGTGAGCCTGACACCCGAAAAAGCCCCGTTCGCCCGGTACACGACCTCGTTGATGAGTGCCTTCGACGGATTACCGCAACTGGCCGTACCAGCCAAAGAGCCTCGAATTTTTGAGTTGAGAACCTACGAAGGGTACAACGAAGATGCTGTCCGGCGGAAGGTGAAAATGTTTAACGTCGATGAGATCAAGATCTTTAACAACACGGGCTTGCACTCCGTATTTTTTGGCGAAGTCGTAGCGGGCGAGCACATGCCCTGCCTGACCTACATGCTGACGTTCAAGGATATGGCCGAACGCGATGCGAACTGGAAGCAGTTTGGGGCTGATCCTGACTGGAAACGCGTTTCGCAGGCTCCCGAGTACGCCAATACGGTATCGAACATTATCCGGATTTTCCTCGAACCAACTGCCTATTCTCAAGTTTAATCGTTTTTAACCATTTGGGCATCAGCTGTTAGACGCTGGATACTGGACAACGGACGAACTGTCTTTGGTCTGACATCCAGCGTCTACTCGCTTTTACCCGGTAAACAAACATCCATGTTTCGACCTGTACTTTTCGCGCTGTCCTTGTTATTGCTCACCCTGTCAATGGCCTGGAGCGCACCCGATGACAAGCATATTGAAATAGAAACCCGAAATACCGCCCTGGTTATCCGGATTGACAAAGACCAGAACCCGACGATTGTGCATCTGGGTCAGCGACTCATCCGCCCCGATGAATACGGGAAGATTCCGGAAAATGGGAAGCGCGGAGAAGATTATACCGGTCTTTACAACTCCGTATATACCCCCGCCGGAGGACGCAATTTGCTGGAACCCGCTATCCAGGTGACCCACGCCGATGGCAATCCGTCGCTGGATTTACGCTACGTTCGGCACGAACGTAAACCCGATGGTGACGGGGTTGTGCTAACAACGATTTACCTGAAAGATCCGCAGTATCCGTTTGAGGTAACGCTCTATTACAAAGCGTATCAAAACGAAGATGTTATCGAGCAGTGGTCTACCATCCGGCATACGGAGAAGAAAAACGTTGTACTGCACAAATACGCATCGGCCAACTTGTACATACCAGCCGAGAATTACTACCTGACCCATTTTCATGGGGACTGGGCAAACGAAATGAATCCGACGGAGGAGTTGCTTTCGGAAGGGTTGAAGGTGCTGGATACCAAGTTGGGAACACGCGCTGATTTATTTCAACCCCCTTCGTTCATGGTTGCCCTAAATCAGCCCGCCGAGGAAGATAAGGGCGCGGTTTTGGCAGGAACGCTGGCCTGGTCGGGAAACTACCAGCTTGCGTTTGAAGTCGATCCGCTTCATAATCTGCGGCTTATGGCCGGGATTAATCCATACGCTTCGGCATACACGCTGACACCGGGCAAGGAATTCACTACCCCTGCTTTTCTATTTACGTACTCAACTTCGGGGAAAGGAACGGCCAGCCGGAATTTGCATCGCTGGGCGCGTAAGTTCCGGATTCCGCAGGGGCAGGGTAACCGGCTGACGCTGCTCAACAACTGGGAAGCGACTTATTTTGACTTCAACGAGGAAAAACTGACGGCTCTGTTTACCGATGGAAAAAAGCTGGGCGTCGATCTGTTTTTGCTCGACGATGGCTGGTTTGGCAATAAATACCCGCGCAACAGCGACCGCGCTGGTCTGGGCGACTGGCAGGAGAATGTCAAAAAGCTGCCCCATGGGTTAGGTCATCTGGTGAAAGGAGCCGAAAGTGCGGGTATTAAGTTCGGTATCTGGCTGGAACCGGAAATGGTCAATCCCAAAAGTGAACTCTACGAAAAACATTCCGATTGGGTGCTGAAACTGCCCAACCGGCAGGAGTATTATTTTAGAAACCAACTGGTACTCGACCTGACCAACCCGAAAGTTCAGGAATTTGTCTACAGTGTTGTCGATGATGTAATGACGAAGAACCCAACCCTTGGCTACATCAAATGGGACTGTAATGCCGTCATTTATAACGCGTTTTCGGCAACCAACCCCAACCCGTCGCATCTTTACGTGGAATACGTGCAGGGGCTGTACAAGGTAATGGAACGATTGAGGACCAAATACCCGACCTTACCTATGATGCTTTGTTCGGGGGGCGGTGGTCGCGTCGACTACGGTGCCTTGCGGTATTTCACCGAGTTCTGGCCGAGCGACAACACCGACGGGCTGGAGCGGGTGTTCATTCAGTGGAACTATTCGTACTTCTTTCCGTCAATAGCTACGTGCAACCACGTGACGGACTGGGGTAAGCAACCGATCAAGTTCCGCACCGACGTTGCCATGATGGGAAAAGTTGGGTACGATATTGTTGTCAGCAAGCTCGATGCGAACGAATTAGCATTCAGTCAGCAGGCGCTGAAGACGTATGAACAAATCAAAAATGTTGTGTGGCAGGGAGATCTGTTCCGGCTGGCATCGCCGTACGCAACTGATATGGCGTCACTGATGTACGTAAGCGACGCTAAAGACCGGGCTGTCTGGTTTTCGTACCTGACAAAAAATCGGTACAAGGCCGGCAGTACCGCACCTGTTCGTCTGAAAGGGCTCGATCCGGCCAAGAATTACTCCATTCGGGAGCTGAATCTATATCCGGGTACCAAGTCGACGATTAGCAGCGATGCCGCCGTTTATTCGGGCAATTACTTGATGACCATTGGGTTCAATCCCAACGTCGATACACAGCGGACGAGCGTTGTGCTTGAGCTAACGGAACGTAACTAATAGAGTTGGGACAAAAACTGGAGCTGGTCTTTGTCCACAAATACTAGCTGTACCCACAGTACAACTATGCTGAAGAAAGTATGGGTAAAGGCTACTTGGTTTCAACGTAGCGTTTACCTGCCTTCTTGCCCGAGGTGCGAGGCAGGTTCAGGCGTATAGGAATACGGTATCGCTGCCGAACTTGTTGTGTGTACTCTTCCAGCATCCGGTAGAAGTCTTCTTCACTACCTGAATCGTCATCTTGTAGTGGTTGCGAGCGTTCGGCCATGGGATAGTAAGTCCTATACGTCAGTGATTTTGACGCAATATAAGAAAAACTACTTAGTTGCGAACGAATCGACCCGTTAATTGAGCGAAAGAGCCGTACTGTCAATTAGCTTTTTCATATCCGGGCAAAGTACTCGAGACTTAATTTTAAGTGCCTGATTCTCTGACCAATGGTGTTGCAAGTGCTGTATGCTGGAAACCAGTTGTACGTAGCTCTGCTCTTTGCTCACGTAACTCGTAGTTCCTAGTTCATAACAGCGCTCGATGTGCTGCTTATGATGCATAGCCGAGAGAATGGAAACGGGAATACCACGAAAGGCTTCGTTTTCCTTCAGAAAGCGCAGTAGTTCAATGCCGTTGAAGACCGGCATTTCCAGATCCAGAATGATCAAATCTGGCAGACGCCCGTCCAGTTGATGCGTTAAATGAGTGAGTAGATTTGAGCCATTATCGAATAATCGTAGTGTGCATTCTTTGAAGTGTTCAGAAAAAATTCGCTGTAGGAGGTATCTGTCGTCTTCATCGTCATCTACAGCGTAAATTAACGGTCGGGAGAAATCGGGCATTATATTTAATGAATTGGATAAAGTGGTAGAGAAATCCATATGCAATGTAACTATATATTGTAAATTAAAAAATAGGCATTTAATGATACGAAAAATTGATTATTCGGTCCGGAACGGTTACTGAGTTTACTTACTTTCGTATTTTATTGATTATCAGGCTTAATTGGTTAAGGATTAGTCGACTATGAATGGCTACTTTTACTACTATGCTCACAATAAGCCTACTAACATAATAGAATATTAATTTGACGTCAGGAATCTAATCAGGTTGTCAAACTCGTACGTAGAAGAGCAGCAAACAACCGTTTAATGACTTTCTTTTTTGAACAGACAACCGTCGTTCCTGCCGAATTGCTTGCCTGGCTTCCTATCCGCCTAACCGTCCGGAATGAGAGCAGACAATTGGTTTCGGTCGCTGATATAACCGTTCTGGAAGCTGAACTCAATTATTGCCGGGTGTATCTGAAAAATGGTCAGGAGCTTTTGACAACAAAGACGCTGAAGTACCATCATGACCAGTTACCAGCCGATTGGTTCGTGCGTATTCACCGCAATTGTGTGATCAATCGCCGGTTTATCGAAAAAATTGGCATAGTTGATGGTAGTTACCAAATCGATCTGACTATTGGCAAGGCAGTTCCAGTTTCGCGTCGTCGCTGGGGAGAAATTCGGCGCCAATTGCTAGGAGATCACGCAGTAAAAAGTCGCTCTATAAACGCTTCTTTTCGATAATTTATTTGGGTGTATACCGTAAACACAATTGTATATATGTGTCTAAGGCGCTTATACTTTAAATTAAATTTGTATTAATATCCAAAAAGATAGTAGAATAATTAAACATTTGCCTTCGTTCTACTGATAAGTAGCGTATGGGTACTGTAATGAAAGCAACAATAGGAAATGTAATCAGGCTCTGGTTTGGTGCTGATACACCAATTCGACACCACAAAATTAAACTGAATCCTCTCTTGTGGGCTGCTTGTCAGCGAGTTAGTCAGGATTTCAAGGCACCTTCCGGCGCTTTAGTCAAAGAACGCTATCGGAAATCCGACAAAACTTCTTTTGCAAAGGCCGTCCTTGAAGAAATGGACCAGACCGAAGAACCTGAAGAGTCCTTACAAAACGCTTATTAATGCGGTAAGGCGCTTGGCAGATGAAAAGAGTTGGTATCGAGTATATTATCAGCTAGTGATGTTATACCCGACACTGACAGCTATGTCCGTTGAGAGGCTAATCAAGCCAACTAGCAACTTATTTTGGTGTGATGTGGCGTTCAACAGCCTAATTTGTGTTTAGTTTAGAAGAGTCATTTGCTGTAACAATTGTGTCTGTCTTGTGCTGTTGGTTATAGCCATTTCTTTCCGGATCAATCGATGAGTCGTAGCTCATCGTTTTAGTGACCGATCTGTCCTCCACCTTATCAATAAGACGACCTACGCCCCGAAAACCGCTGCTGTCGCTTTTTCTTTCCAGTTAAGAACCCGCCAGCGAGCAGTTGAATGTCGTTTCCAGAAAACCATCAATACCCATCTTTATCGTTTCGTCATTACTCTGCGATTTACCTACGTGGTATTCCATTGAACGACAATCAGTTATGTTGCCAGGTGGGCAGTTTGGAACTTTAATGTGTAAGAAATGCCGTTGGTGGGTGGTTGAAATAACTCTTCAGGGACAAGACCGCAACCGCGAAAACGTATACTTAAGAGAAATCAACTAGCGGACTTCCCATTCGTACGAACCCGCGCTAACGGCGGTGATCTTCCAGAAATTTCCTTCTGCAACAGCCCTGATACGTTTACCGTTCTGCTGAACCTGGCTTTTTGCGGACCTACGGGGTAGGTACACGACACCGGTCATGTTGGCGGGCAGCGTAGCACGCAGACGGAAACTGGTCGGCGTATTGTCGAACGAAACATGGATGGGTCCCCGAAGGGTTGGCAGTTTCAGGGACGCCTGCCGGAGGGTGTCGGGCTGGGGTTTTATCTGAACGGTTTCGAAAGCAGGGGTCAACGCTTCGACACCCATTAGTTTCCGGACAATGATGTTGGCAGGAGCCGCCCCCCAGGCGTGGTTCCAGTCCTGATTGGGTTTGTAGCGGGTATCCCAGGCTTCGGTCGTCATGGTAGAACCGGTTCGGAGCATGTTGTACCAGCTACGTTCGTCGGTTGAGGTAAGCAATGATAGCGCATAAGCACTTTCGTTGGCATTGTAGAGCGCATCCAGCAAAAATTGCGAGCCGTAGACGCTGCATGCCATCCCGCGCGACCGGATATGCGTCAACACGCTTGGCTGGTACTTAGCCGGCACCAGCCCAAACGCCAGCGCCATCATGTTGGCATGAAGCGATGCGTGGTCCGTACCTTCGCCATCGCGGATTAGTCCCATCCTGGTGTCGACAAAGGTGGCTTGGTAAGCCTTTCTGACTTGGATTGCCCGATTGGTAAAAAAAGCAGCCTCATCCGTTTTCCCCAGCTGATTTGCCAGTTGCGCCATGCAGGTCAGCGCCTGGTAGTGGAAGGCATTGACAACGGCGTTGTAATCCCGGAAAACAAAGCCATCGGTTTCGCCCACTTCTTTCTTCCCAAGTCCCAGTATGCCCTGCTGCGGCCAGTCGACAATATCCTGGATGATGGGTCGGCCATCGAACGTGTCGTAGTGAATCGACTGCTTGAACGCAGCCGTTTGAAGCCCCGTGCGCGTACTGATCAGCCCATCCGGACGAGCCAGAGAAAGCAGGAGCTTAGCTTTAAGTTCAGGATACAGGGCTTCTGCCGTGCGCGAATCGCCGGAGTTCAGGTAGTCGTACCAGGCAATCAGCACGTTCTGCAACGACCATTCTGTGGGCCAAGTGGCATGATAAATCAAGTAGTTCAGGGATCGCTTGGCAATGGTATATTCGGCATCGGTAGCGTAGTGCGAAAGCTGATTGATCAGAGCATCAGCCTCGTAGGGAATCCGTTCCCGGTCACCATCGACGTAGAAACCGCTGAACGTGGTTGCTTTGATGGTGTGTTTGCAAAGGTCCCAGATCTGGTTCAGCAGTGTATCTGAACTGGTGAATGCTGATGCCGTTTCCGCAAATGGATAGGCAACCACCTGACGAACAACCTGTTCAACGTGACTGATCGAAGCGGGTAGTTCCAGCTCAACGTAGCGGAAGGGGAGTACTTCGCCAATGTAATCGGGCATTCGAATGGCCTTGGGGCCGGTATTGCGCTTATCAGGTTTAAATTGAATCGCGTACCGGTGCCTACCCTGTTGCAGCAAAACCGGAATCCGACGATACCGAAGTACGCCAGTCGGTTTGGGATTTACGTGCCCATCGGCTGTAATGGCTTCGCCGACATGCAGGATGAGCGTGTCCTGTTCGGTGGAGCAATTCACCGTTACGAACACCTGCGCAAAGGCATCTTTCCCAAAATCATAAATGACCCGTTTCTCGTCGACGGCCCGTTGTGAAACGGGTACTTCCTCCGTTTTAACGACGGGGTAAAAGGGTGTTTCGTAAGTAGCCAACTGGGGGGCTGTGCGGAATGCTTTCGGTTGGGAAAACCCACTTTCAACGTTTTTGTCATTCCAGACGTTAACGCGCCAGAAATAAATTCGATTGGTATCCAGCTGACGACCAGTGGGTAGTAGAACGCCCACGCTTTGGCTGCTCATCACTTTTCCGGAGTCCCATACGTCGCCCTGATCCGCCTGGCTATGTTTCCGGGACGAGGATACAATCAATCGGTAAGCTGTCTGTCGGCTTGTTCCGCCCGTGTTGGAAAGTGCCCAGCTAAAGGAGGGCCTGGTGCTACGGATCAGCGCCAATTGTCCGGAAAAGCCGGATGAGTCAGCTGCTTCGAGGGTGA
This sequence comes from Spirosoma agri, assembly GCF_010747415.1. Lineage (NCBI taxonomy): Bacteria > Pseudomonadati > Bacteroidota > Cytophagia > Cytophagales > Cytophagaceae > Spirosoma > Spirosoma agri. The sequence goes on from NZ_JAAGNZ010000001.1 coordinate 822,408, forward strand.
GGTTCGTCAGAAAACCATTACTCCACACCTTATCGGTATGCAGTAGTAAGTCGGTTCGCAGAGACGCAGGTGGTTTTGGTAACTGAGCTGAAGCCACCAGACTGATCGAGAGCAGCACCCAAAAGAAACAATAGCGCATGAAGCTTCCTTAGTGAAATTTGGTTTGTAGTGATGGCATGACGTTGCGGGAGGTTCGATACGCCGTATCTCAAAGATACGGCGTATCGAACCTCCCGCAACGTCATGAAAGGGCAACGCCTGATAGTGTAAATCTACGCTACGATCAAGTCGTAAATCGTCGCTACGCCAAATTTTTTGTGCGTGTGTAGCAACCGCAAGAAGACCAGTGAATAGTCGTACGACTCCGTCGCTTGGTATCTTACTCCTGCGCCTTCCAGCGCGTTAAATTCCACTCGTCCTGCCATTCGACTACGGGCTGCTGGTTCTCGAATGTTACCGGTAACCACAAGTAGCGACTGTCTTTCAGGTCTTTAGGGTTCCACTTGTCGGCCATAAAAATGAACGCATTCCGTTTGCCCTGTACGGGTTGAATGTACGTTGACTGACCCCCGTATGTCTTGTCCGCCAAAGGTCCTTGCATGGGGTCGCCGACCAGTTTCCAGGGGCCGAAGAGCGACTGGGCAACGTGTAGACTGGCCTGATTGGGAGCCCAGCCCGTGCAGCCGCTGGTGATCAGGTAATACTTGTTATCTTTTCTAAACAGAGCGGGCGCTTCCCGGTGATTACTGAAAAGCAACGTGTCCTGCGTTGTGGCCGACAGGTAATCGTCGGTTAGTTTCACCAGCCGTAGATCGTAATTCTCGCGAGCTGAATAAATGTGGTAGGCCGAGCCATCGTCGTCGACGAAAAGCGTCATGTCACGGGACATATGGCCGTTGGGCCGAAAGCTCTTTACGTATTTGAACGGGCCGGTCACTTTATCGCTGACCGCGACACCGGCGCGGGCGGCTTTGTATCCCTGGCCGGGCAACTCAAGGTGAAACCACATCACGTACTGCTTCGTCTTCGGATTGTAAATGACCTTGGGACGTTCCATGAGGCCATTGGTGGCAATCTCGCTCGTCGGGTCATTCGATTTCGCCAGTGCCAGTCCTTCGTTTTTCCAGGTATAGAGGTCTTTCGACGAATAGACATTGACGCCTTCGGATGCAGACGATCCGCGTTTCTCCCCGAACCAGTAGTATGTGCCTTTATCAAAGAGTAACCCTCCGCCGTGGGCATTGATCACCTCACCTTTGTCGTCGTACCAGATCTGGCCGGGTTTAAATGACTGCTGCTTCGGCTGTGTAGTCTTTTCCTGAGCCTGACTAAAAAACGAACTGGCGCTTAGCGTAAGCACCAGCATCGTAAACGGAATGCATTTCATCGGGAAACCAGTTGAATAAGAAAGGTAAGTAAAAAACTGTAGCGCGGGTGGCAACCCGCGTAGTTAAAGACTAGATTGGTCGTGTATTTTAGTCTTCGACTACGCGGGTTGCCACCCACGCAACTCGCATCAATAGCCTGGATTCTGAGTCAGCACCGCGTCTTTGTTGAGCTGGATTTCGTTCAGCGGAATAGGCATCAGCAGGTGCGTAGTGGTCAGACCGACTACTTTATTGACAGCGCTGTTCGAGTTGAGACGGGTGGCACGGTCTACCAGCGTTTTGGTCCGCATCAGCGTCATCCGACGGTTTTCTTCACCAATCAGCTCACGAACCCGTTCGTCCAGAACGAAGTCGAGCGTTATGTCCGCTGAAGTCACTTTACCGACCGATGGGTAGCCCGAGAACGACCGTTCACGCAGGGCGTTGATGCTGGTAGCCGCAGCCTCCAGCTTTCCTTGTTTGAACTGCGCTTCGGCTAGCAGCAGGTAGGTTTCGCCCAGCCGCATTAGAATGAAATCCTTGACCATAGCGTAACCAAACGTATCGTTCGGGTCGAACTGATACCATTTCGTGGTGTGGGGAGCAATGTTCAGCAGCGTATCCGTACCTGTATAAGGGACCGGTTTACCATAGGTAGTCGGTTTACTTGGATCGTTGTAGACATACCGTCGGCGGATATTATACTGCGAATTACGAATGTCACCCTGCTTATACAGACCGTAGATGACCCAGTTGCTAAGCCGTAACCGGCCCAGGGCCCGACCACCCGTTGAATCGGACAACGCCATGCCCTGTACGTTGTGATAGGCCGCACCCCACACCCGCCGTTGTTGTGGGTTATCGGTAATGCCGCCCACTACAGTATTCGGATTTTCCTGTTCCAGTACCCAAATGGCTTCGGTATTACCCTGCACCCGGCGCTGGTTGCCGTAGATGAACATATCGTGGTAATAATCGCCCGCTTCACCCGCTCGGATACCGTAGCGGCTTTTGATGAGCTTGAAGCGTCCACTGCTGATGATGCTTTGCAGTTGCGCTTCGGCCAGATCGGGTTTATCCATCCGAAGGTAGGCTTCCGCCAGTAACTGCATGGCCATGAATTTATTGGCCCGTCCGTAGAGTTTCCCTTTCGAGTTCGTCTTAACGCTCTCGATATCCGGCAGATTGGCGACGGCAAACGTCAGATCGTCGACGACCAATTTGTTGACCTCATCCAGCGTTGCCCGTACGAAATCCGTTTTCGGACCGGTGAGCGCCTGGGTCAAAATAGGAACACCACCGAAGCAGGTCGCCAGGTTGTTGTACGCATAGGCCCGGAAGAACTTGGCTTCGGCATCGATCTTGTCCTTACCACTTTTGCTGATGGCCGTCAGCGTAGGTGCTTCAATGCCATTGATGATCGTATTGGTAAGGTTGATCATCACGTAATTGCGGTTCCAAGTGCGAGCGGCAGCGCCATCGGTAGGCGTCAAGAGCGCATAGTTATAGTAAGGAATTTCGATTCCCTGCTGGTTGGTCGTCGCATTGGCCACATCGGTTCCTACCTGCCAGACACTGGGCCAGCCCTGCTGATCAGACCAGGAAAAATAGGTACTGGTGTGGTTATATAAGCCAACCAGCGACGCTTCAAACCCCAGGGAGTCGTTCAGGGTAACGGGTGTGTAGGACGAATAGGGCTTCTCATCCAGAAACGTCTGCTTGCAGGACGACGCCAGAACAACAGCCGAAAGAGCCAGTAATTTTATGTATGCTTTCATGTTTAGCTAATTTTAGAACCGACCGACTAGCGGAGGGATATGTTCAGACCGAGAACAAATGAGCGGGTTACTGGATAGTTATTCGTCCAGCTTGTGTTTGGATCGCTGCTATTGCCTTGTGTTCCGCGGGGTTGCTGCACAGCCTCTGGGTCCCAGCCAATCCAGTTAGTAAACGTGTACAGGTTACGACCACTGGCATAGACCGTCAGACTGCCCAGGCGCAGTTTGTCCAGTAATTTCTGGTCGAACACGTAACTCAGCGTTACGTCCTTGATGCGTGTGTAGCTCGCGTCTGACGCATAGCCGTAGCCCCGCGGGTTTTTGTACGCCAGCGATGGGCGCGTATCGCTCTTGTTATCTGCGGTCCAGTAGCCCACCTCAATCGGCGTATTGCGTTTGCCGGTTTCATCGGCGTAGGTCAGGTCGGCATTGTTGCGGGTGATGCCCTGAACCGTCTGGATAAACACGTTCAGGTGCAGGTTTTTGTAGTGGAATGTGTTCGTCAGGCCACCCGTCCATTTCGGTGCGAGCTGACCCAGAATCATCCGATCCCCATCCGGCGTAATTTTTCCGTCACCGTTCAGGTCCGCGAACTTCAGATCACCCGCTACAGCACCGGGGTCCTGAGCTGCGGCACTTTCGCCACTCTGCCACACACCCGCCAGCTTGTAATCGTACACAACGCTGATCGGTTGTCCGATAAACCAACGGTTACCCAGGTCATCTTTTTTATCACCGTAGAGGTCCAGAATACGGTTGCGGTTAGAGGCAAACACAACGGTACTTTCCCATTTGAAGTCGCCTTTCGTTACGTTGCGGGTGTTCAGCGTCAGCTCGATACCGGTGTTGGATGTTTCACCCAGGTTGTCATACACGCTCGAATAGCCCGTCAGAATCGGCAGACTCCGCAGCAGTAGCAAGCCCTTTGTGTTGTTTTTGTATAGGTCCAGGCTACCGTTGATCCGGTTGTTCAAGAAACCGAAATCCAAACCGATGTTTCGGCTGAGTGTCGATTCCCACTGTAGGTTGGCGTTACCCAGATTGCCGGGTTGCGCGCCGATGGTACTAACGCCGTTGAAAGGCGAACGAACCGTATTGTCGGTCGTGATCGTGCGATAGACGCTAATCGCTTCGTTGCCGGACTTACCATACGAAAAGCGCAGTTTCAGGTTGCTGATCAGGTTCGCGTTCTTCATGAAGGCTTCGTTGCTGATATTCCAGCCAATGGCCGCCGAAGGAAACAAACCATACTTAGTGGTATTGGCCCCGAACACCGACGAACCATCGCGCCGGGCGGTTACGGTAAACAGGTAGCGGCTGTCGTAGGAGTAATTGATCCGGCCCATCTGCGAATTTAGCCCGTAGCGATCGGCGTAGGAATTACTGGATTGCGTAGCGCCAGCACCCAGGTTATTGAACGATAACTGGTCGTTGACAAACCCTGTTGCAGAGCCGGTAGCCGTTGCATACTTACGTTGTTGAGCACTGTACAAACCCGTAAAGTCGAAGTGACTTTTCCCAAAATCGTGGGTATACGACAGGATGTTTTCGAGCGTAAAGCTATTGGTCTCCGAGAAGAAGGTATTGGCCGTTCCGAGCAGATCGTTGGCCGCCCGACCTGTATAGCTGGCCGTCCGGGCAGGTATGTAGGAATAGCCGATGTTCATCCGGTATTTCAGCCCGTTCAACGCACCCGGTAGTTTCATCTCAATGTACCCGTTTCCGTTCAGGTTGGTGTTGCGGTCAACCCGATCCGTCGTCAGCCCAATCATGGGGTTTGTATACAACTGTTCCGGGAACATCGGGTATATTTTGTAGGTCCCATCGGCGTTGTATTCCTGCCCATAGGGACTCATGGCCGACGCGTTCAGCATGTTGGCCCGGCCGCCATCGCGGTTGCTGTTGGCAAGAAAGAGTGATGTGCCTACCGTCAGATAATCGGTCAGGGTTACGTCCAGGTTGGACCGGAAACTGGCTCGTTTGTATTGATAGCCTTTGATAACGCCCTTCTGATCCAGAAACTCGCCCGAAATGAAATAACGGACGTTATTTGTTCCCCCCGAAATGCTCAGGTTGTGGTCCTGCAAGACGCCGGTTTGGGTTGCTTCTTTGATCCAGTCGGTGGTGATGCCGGCGTTGTAGTTAGCTAGCTCGTCGTAGTTCGGCACTGGGGTCACTAATTTCTGTCCGGTTTGGGCCATGTAGTCGGCGTACTTCTGAACGTATTCAGCACCGTTACGAGGTTTGAGAATACGAGCGAAGTTTTCAATACCCACGTAATTGTTGTAGCGAATCGTTGGTTTGCCCGTCGTTCCGCGTTTGGTCGTGATCAGGATAACTCCGTTCGCGCCGTTCGTACCGTAGATTGCCACTGCTGAGGCATCCTTAAGTACTTCCATCGATTCAATGTCGTTCGGATTGATGTCGCCTAATGATCCGCCGGTTTTACTGAGCGGAATTCCATCAACGACAACGTATGGACCTGAGTTTGCATTGATGGAGTTCTGACCCCGGATGGTAGTAGAGGGCGTGGCACCCGGCACCGACGACGATTGGCTGATGTTGACACCGGCTACCGAACCTTGAATCGCCTGCAACACGTTCGTGACGGGTAGTTGCGATAGGCGAGATTTTGGAACCGACGCGACAGACCCTGTAATGTCTGATCGTTTCTGCGTACCATACCCAACTACGACCACTTCATTCAGTGACTTGGCATCGCCTTTGAGCTGTACGTTGACGACCGTCTGGTTACCAATCGCTACTTCCTGGGATATATAGCCGATAAACGAAAAAACGAGTATCGGATTGATTGTCCCATCCGGAATGCGTACCGTAAACCCGCCCTGGGCGTCGGTATTGGCACCAACCGTTGCCCCTTTCAGCGAGACCGTCGCGCCCGGTAAGGCGTCTCCTTTTTCGTCGGTAACCTTTCCGGTAACGGTAATGACGGCTGCCTCCAATGGGCGAGGCCCGGAATCAGTTGATTGAAGTGAAGCATATAGCGGACTGCTATTGCTGGTAACCTGCTGGGCCAATACTCCCCCGGCGGGAAGCAAGGCTCCACAAACCAGTAGCCATTTAATCATCATAAGGTGTCTATTAAGTTTATAGGTTATTTGGCGATTTACTTGCCAGTGAGCAGATAATAGGCAAATCAAATATTTGAATAGTACAAAAATAGAAGGCTAACCTCAGATGGATGGGGGGGATTTTCGCCAAAAAGAGGGGGTATATTAGGCTGACAACACTTAGTTGTCAGTGATTTAGCCGTTCCGCACTCCAAACGAATGCCGTCGCTATTCTACAGGCTGTTTCCGTAGGTGCTGGCGACTGTCGGGTATGTAAAAAAGAACGGAACGAAGGCGTTGGCAGCCGCTCGATGGAACGCCTTCTACGTTGGGCAGATTAGATGTACTGGTCTCTCTAAACGCCCATAGCGGTCAAAGAAACTGAGATAGCTTCTCTGACCGCTATGGGTGTTTAACGAAATGATGCGTAGTGTACCCTTATTTTGTTGTCTTCCTGAACAAGACGGATTTATCGTTTTTGAACACGTTTGTCAACGCTGATTACCGCCAATGATACTGTCGATTTTGAAAGAAGCTTACTTCCGGCTGCTCATTGCTGATAAACCCGCACGTAATCGACCTCGAAGCGGCTGGGGAAGGTAGTAGCTGACGGATCGCCCCCATTATTTCCGCCGATAGCCAGATTGAGCAACAGGTAATGCGGCTGGTGAAAGGGATTCTTGCCCGATCCATCCTGATTGACGGTTTCCGACAACTCAACCGCGTTCAGCAATTGCCCATCGACGTACAGGCGGATGGCTGTTTTATCCCAATCCATGCGCCAGACGTGAAATTTGCTCGACCAATTCGGATCGTTGAAGGAGTTCATGGGCTTCTTGGTACTTCGCCATTCAGCCGTGTACCGTTTCGGTGTTGCCCAGGCTACATTGGCCAGCAGCATATCCCGATAATATTCCATAATATCGATTTCGCCGTTGGCAGGCCATTCGCCCGCTACACCTAGGGTCCAGAATGCAGGCCATAAACCGGGGCGGATGTCAATACGGCCCCGCATCTCAAAACGACCGTATTGCCAGCTGTGCAGCCCCTGCGTATTTAGGCTGGCAGCTGTATACTCGATCGTGGGGCGGCTGGTTTTCCAATCCGTACTGTTGGCCTGGTAGGTTGGATTGGGTCGTTGCTCCTTTCGGCCTTCAATGATGAGCATACCCTTTTCGCACCGGGCATTCTGGGGCTGATACCACTGGGTTTCATGGTTACGGACAAACCCCTTTTCGAACGTCCAGTTTTTGGCGCTCGGTGCACCGTCGGTCGTAAATTCATCCGACCAGACCAGTCGCCATACCGTGTCCGATTTGGTTGTTGAAGACGTAGGCGGGTTGGTTGACTGAACAGATTGCCCTGCGCTGGCAATGCTCGTCAACAGCGGTAAAGCGAGGAATAAACAAAATCGATTCATAGACGCATCCCTTATTTTCTGGTCTGCAACTGCCGCAGCACAGCCGCCAGTTGTTTCGGTTTGTGCAGGTAAGGAGACAAGTCGAACAGGGCTACTTTGCGGAATTCAACCGGATGACTTTCGCTTTGCAGCGAGATGTAGCCTGCACCCAGTAGGCGGCCATCTTGCTTCTGAGCCGGATCGTTATGAATGACGTTTCCTCCACCAATCTGCGGCTTTGCATAGGTCAGTACTGTGTCACCTTCAACGATGTGTTTCACCAGCGAGTCGCCCAGCACCAGCGCTTCGGCATGAACCCACTGATCGCCAGCGTAGGTTTTAGAATTGGAGTCGATGCAGTGGTCCGTGAATAGCTTGTTGTTCAGAACGACGTTCGTACCGGGCGTGCACAGATTGGCCGTATGCCGTTCGTGCTGGCCATCACCACCCAGCAATTGCATTTCGAGCGAAATCGGGAAGTCCTGCTTCAGTCCCATCGTTTCGGGTGCCTGCCCGTGTAACATCGCCCCGCTGTTTCGGATTGCCCAGCCGGGTCCACCTTTTACCTGATCGCCCACAAAGCGATACTCAACAACCAGCAGGTAAGCCGAAAACGGTTTCTTGTAAAAAATGTGACCATACTGCTCATCGAAGGCTTTGTACTGATCGTAGCGTACGGTGAGCTTGCCATCCTCGACCCGAAACGTATTGCCGTAATTATCGTTGAGCGGATGACCCGTTATCTTGACCGACCAGTCGTTGAGGTCTTTTCCATTGAATAGTTGGATCCAGTTGTCTGACTTCGTTTTCGACTGACCGAGACTCAGACCAGTGATAAGCAAAAAGCTAATGAACAGGGGTAATTGACGCATACGTGTACCGAAAGGAAATTGAATTGGCTGAACAAAGATTGTCGGAAAGAAAAGAGACGAGACAGTGCCTCGCCCCCTTCTAGCCTTAATTTATCCTAGAATTTTTACTCGTTAACCGACTACTTGCCCGTAGGACTCACCTTGGTCGATTGAGCCGCCGTGGCATTCGTACCAAACAACAGCCAGTCCAGACTAAACAGATCGCGGTTGGGCGTTTCCGGTTTGGTAAATACAAAATACAGATCGTGCTGACCGCCGGGATTTTGGATCGATGTGCTCACTTCCTTATAATTCTTCCAGTCGCCGGTTGCCGTGTAGGCCAGCGTACTGATGACGGGGCCCGTTGGTGAATCTGTATGGACCTCAACAACGGCGGCTTTGTCTTTCGATGAATAAAAATAAGTAAGCTGATCAATCCCTTTCAGGTCAATGTTTTTCAGTACGAAATAGGATTGATTGTGAATGTTGCCCAGGCGTTTTCCTTGTCGGGTCATGTCGTGCAGTTCGTCGGCTTCGCTACCCAGCACTTTCGAGGGGCGCAGAATGAGCAGGTCGGTTTTGGTAAGCGCCAGTTGGGTACGAGGTTTTCCGGGTGCGGGTGTCAAAGCCCCTTTGTCGGTGTAGGAGGCAGTCAGGAGATAACGGCCCAGCTGCTCTTTCCCAACGTGTTGGTTCAGCGTCAGATTACCCTGTTGCGGAAGTCGGTTCTCCGACGGTTCGCTGCCCACCGAAAGAATGTACTTGACCATTTCGGTCGTTTCTTCCCGCGAAAGCTGCGGGTGGGCGCTCATCGCGTGTTCGCCCCAGACGCCCCCGCCCCCGATAATAATTTTGTTCGCCAGTTTGGCCGTTGCCGTTTTATCGTCCCGGTAGCGTTTCGCCACGTCGGTAAAGGAAGGCCCCACCGACTTAGCGGCCAACTGGTGACAGGCTTTGCAATCGGAACCGGCAATCAGCGTCTTGCCCAGACTGAAGGTGGAGGTCAGTTGCTGGTGTCCCATCTGCGGTTCGGGATTCACCTTAGGAATGTAGTTCAGCACCACTTTCACATTCTTCTTGTCGATGAGCTTATCTTCCTTATCCTTGATCAGCACGTTGTACGCGAAGGGCATCGACTTGGGCGAAAAGAACGTGCGGTTCTGGGCAGTTTGGATGGCTACCTGTGGGGTGGTGTTGCCCACTTTAATCGTCAGGGTATCCGTGCTGGATTTACCCAACTGGTCGCTCACGGTCAAGGTCGCCCTGTAAACCCCGTTTTTACGGAACGTATACGTTGGGTTAGCGTCGGTCGATGCTACCGTATTGCCCTCAAAACGCCAAGCGTAGCGTAATTGATCGCCTTTGTCGAAATCACGGCTTTTGTCGCCCGTGAAGGCCACGGTCAGCGGGGCCAGTCCAATGGTATCGGTAGCTACCACCTGGGCTACGGGGGCACGATTGCCGCCGTTGAAGTCTACTTTGACCAGCCGCGCATCGTCATTATCGATACCATAGACCGATCCGTATTCCAGCATGTATACGCTGCCATCGGGGCCAATTTCCATATCGACCGGACGCCGGAAATCGCCGGTCGTGGGCATGAAGGCTTCCATCGACTGGTAGTTCTGCTGCTCGTCCAGCCGAACGGCATACACCCAGTTTCGCATCCAGTCGTACACAAACAGCGCTTTGTCGTAGTAAGCCGGTAGTTTGGTGGTTGATTTCAGCGCGGCATCGTAGTGATAGACGGGGCCACCCATAGCGCAACGGCCACCGACGCCCAACTGCGGAAATTCGTCCGACTTATTGTAAGGATACCAGACCATGCCCTTCTGCGCGGGCGGAAGGTTCTTGATGCCCGTGTTGTTCGGTGAATTGTTGATTGGTGCCTGCACATCGAAGAGCGACCCAACGGCTTTTGTGGCGAAATCATACTGGTAGTATGGCTTGCTATCGCCCACAAAATAGGGCCAGCCGTAATTTCCGGCTTTCTTCGCCTGGTTAAATTCGTCGTAGCCACGCGGTCCCTGCTGGCTGTCGGTTCCGGCATCAGGGCCAATTTCGCCCCAGTACAGAATTGAGGTAGCCGGGTCTACCGAAATACGATACGGGTTTCGGCAACCCATGACGTATATTTCAGGCCGTGTGCCGGTCGTCCCTTTGGGGAAAAGATTACCATCGGGAATCGTGTAGGTGCCATCCGGTTCGACGTGAATGCGCAGGATTTTACCCCGCAAATCGTTTGGATTTCCCGCCGACCGTTGTGCATCGAACGTTAACCGGCCAGCACGTTCGTCAATGGGCGCGTGTCCATTCGACTCAAAAGGAACGGTGTTGTCGCCGGTCGAAATAAACAGGTTGCCGTGCGTATCCCAGGCCATCGACCCGCCCGTATGGGCACTGACCTCCAGATCGATCGGGAATTCGATGATTGGTTTTTCACTGGCCACGTCCAGCGTATTGTCGTCGTTCATGACAAAACGGGCAATCCGCTGTTTAGTCTGTTCTTTGTCCTGAACGGTGTAGAAAAAATAGAGATAATGATTTTGGCGGAAATTTGGGTCAATGGTCATGCCCAACAAGCCATTGAGGTATTTATCGACCGCTTTTACCGGAAAGTCGTACAACAGCCGGGTTTTCCGGTCGGTTGGGTTATACAGGTAAAATTTGCCCGCCCGCTCAACAAAAAAGACCCGGCCATCCGGTGCCACGGCCAACTCCATCGGTTCGTTCAGGTCGTTGGAAAGGACACGTTTGGTAAATCGGTTCTCGTCGGGACGGTTCAGCGTGTCGGCCCAAACCTGGGTCTGGCCGTTGCTTACCAGCGATTTGGTAGCCCAGTTATCGGATAGGGTGGTTAAACCGAGCAGGAACCCAGCGGATAAACTGTATTTGAGGAATGGTAAAAACATGGAACAAGATAGGGGTCTATTGTTGAGAAAAGGCGTTATCAGTTTTGTGGCGTACGGTAGCGCGGGTGGAAACCCGCGACTGGTAGCTAGAAATCGCGGGTTTCCACCCGCGCTACTATAGGCGGTAAAAAGTCTTTTGGTCAAAAGATGATTCGAATAGTGCAAAAATAGAACATTGAAAATCAATAAAGGGGTTGGTTTTCGTCAAAAGAAGGGGGTAAATTGGTCCCTAATCATGAAGTGGGTTTTTCTACATAGTTACTGCTTTTTAATTGCCTTTCTGATGTCATCGGCTGGGTTTGCTCAGCGTGAGCCTGACCAGTTTCGGTTTGAGCACATTACCGTCAACGAAGGCCTTTCGCATAGCGATGCCATGTGCGTCACGCAGGATAAAGCCGGGTTTATCTGGGTCGGTACAAATAAAGGAATTAACCGCTATGACGGCTACAGTTTAAAAAAATATGATTTGCCCATCAATGATCAGGATGGGATTGCCAGCAACCGGATTCGAACCTTGCAACTGGACGGGCATGGGCGGCTGTGGGTAGGGGTGGAGCGGTCAGGTTTGTTCTGGTACGATGCCACGAAAGACCGATTCGTCAGCGTACGCGAACTGGCCGGTGCGGCTGCGTTTGCGCCCTTCATTCAGCAAATAACCCATACGAATGTGCAGGCGCTGTGCGCCGATGGACCAGATCGCATCTGGGTCGCTACCCAGCACTACGGCATCTTTGTTGTACAGACCGACGAACAGGGTTCGATCTACGGCATGAAACAGGTGTCTCTGACGAATCGCCCGAATGCCGAGCCGCTTGTCAATAAATTAGCGGTAGACCCTCTGGGGAAAGTCTGGATCGGTACGTTAGGTTACGGACTGTGGGTATTCGATGGAAAAGGGGATCTGTCGAAACGAAAGGCATTACAGGCTACGCAACAGACATCGCCAGCAGGCCCTAACATTCGATCCCTGCACCTCGACTGGCGGGGCGATTTATGGATTGGCACCGATAACCAGATTTTCTGGCTCAATAAGAACGCGCTGGCACAGGCGTCTAATCCGCCAGCCCAACCACTGCACCGGACGTTTGCCGATCTGGAAAGCCTTTTTCTGGATTCATCGAACCGACTCTGGATCAGCACAAATTACGGGCTGCTGCTCATGAACGCCGGTGCCGCAACCTCGTCAACGCCACCCGTTAACGAACAGGATGTCCGTACGTTTCTTCCGCTGGATACCGATCCCGCCAGCATTAACTCGGTTCGGGTGCATGATATGCTGGAAGATCGGTTTCACAATTTATGGCTGGCAACGTCGGCCGGTGGATTAAATCAGTTGCAGCTACGCCCCAAACCATTCGGCCATATTCGGCGGCAGATGGTCGGGCAGACGACACCCGCAAATAACTATATCAACGCTATTCTGAAGGAGTCAACCGGCAATCGTCTGTGGATGGGTACCCGCAATGGCTTTGCCAGTTATGACCTAAGCCGGAAGACGTACACGAATTACCTCAACCGCGCTTTATCCGGCGACGTAAATGGCATCGATGTCTCCACCATTTTTCAGGCCAGCGATGGTATACTTTGGATCGGCACCCGCTATCATGGGCTTTACCAAATGAGCGACCGTGACGGTTCGACGCCTATCCGGCTCCCTTCTATGCCGGACATACCCGACTGGGGCAGTGTAAGCATCGAAAGCATCCTGGAAGATAAGTACGGCTCGATTTGGGTAGCAACCTTCAACGCGGGTATACATCAGTTTGACCGGCAGGGAAAGCACCTCAACACGTACAACTTAGCCAATAAGCGACTGCCCACCCGTCAGTTTACGGCGCTGCTCTACGACCGGAGCCGGAACCTGCTATGGGCCAGTACGCGGGATGCCGGGTTGCTGAAAATGCAGCTTACGCCAGACGGGCTTCGTCTGCTCAACCAGTTCAAACACGAACCCAATAACCCGAACAGCCTGCTGATCAACTATACCTGGCCTTTGCTCAACGACCGCCGGGGCAATTTATGGATTGGGACCATTGGCGGTGGCCTGCATCGGCTGACGACGAATGCTCGTGGACAGGACGTGATTGAACGATATAGCCGGTGGGTTCCCGAAACGGACGTAGAAAGTCTGCTGACGGATGAAGCGGGAAATCTCTGGATTGGCGGGGCTGGCCTGTATAAGTTCAATCCGTCCACCAAGCGGCTGTTTCACTTCGATGTCACGGATGGGTTGCAGAGCAACTCCTTTAAAGTGGGGGCTGCCTGTCGGGCTACGGATGGAACACTTTATTTTGGCGGTACGAATGGGGTCACTTATTTTCAGCCGCGAACCCTGCTGCCGAACCCCTATCCGCCCCTGGTCCAGATTACGGAACTGCGTATCCTCAACCGGCCGGTGGGCATTGGTGATACGCTGAACGGTCGGGTTTTATTGAAACGGCCCTTTTCTGACGCACAGCCAATTCGGCTGAAGGCCGCGGAGAATGATTTTTCTATTGAGTTCGTGGGTCTGAATTATGCCAATCCCCAGAAACAGCAGTACGCATATCAACTGGATGGTTACAACAAAAATTGGATGCCGACAGCGCACGGTCAGCGTACCGCTAATTTTGCCAACCTCCCGGCGGGTACGTATACGTTTCGGGTGAAAGCCAGCAACGATGATGGCGTTTGGTCGCTCAGGCCAGCCACCTTGCAATTCGTTATTCTGCCGCCCTGGTGGCGAAGCTGGTGGGCATACGCACTATACGCGCTCCTTATCGGCGGGGCATTCGTCCTGTATCGACGCATCGAGCGGGCGAAGCAGGCGTTGAAAAATGAATTGGTGCTGGAACAGTTCAGAGTCGAGAAAGAGAAAGAAGTAACTGATGCCAAGCTGCGCTTTTTCACGAACGTATCCCATGAATTGCGCACCCCGCTGACGCTGATTCTGGGGCCAATCGAAGAACTGGCTTCGTCGGGGAGTGGTACGCTCGACAGCGTTAAAGACAAAATCATGCTGATGCACCAGCAGACCCGCAAATTGCTGAATCTGGTCAATCAGCTGATGGATTTCCGGAAGGTGGAATCAGGTCATGTAACGCTGCGGGCAAGCCGGGGCAATGTGGTGGCTTTCCTGACGGAGATCTATCTGATCTTTACGCTTAAAGCCGAAGAGTCGCAGCTGGATTATGCAATGGAAGCTCCTTCCGAGACCATACCCATGTACTTTGATCGGGATAAGCTGGAAATCATTTTGATCAACCTGCTCTCAAACGCATTCAAATACACGCCCGAAGGCGGAAAAGTCCGGATACTGGTTTCGGCAGTCGGTTCGTCGGCGGAACCAGCCCGTTTCAGAGGAACGACGCTTGTGGATAATTACCTGCAACTGACCGTGCGCGACTGGGGTGTTGGTATGAACGCGGATGACATCGACAAGATCTTCGATCCATATTATCAGGCATCGCACACGGAAACCATGCGCATGATGGGTACGGGGATCGGTTTGTCGTTGGTCAAGCAGTTTGTGGAAGCGCATTCCGGTGAAGTGATGGTGCAGAGCGAACCGGGTATAGGAACGAGTTTCACTCTTCGCCTGCCGTTCGGTAGGGCACACCTTGAGCCGGAGTCTATTCGGGAAGAGCCCGCTAACGTTGACGGTGTGCCGACGACCGCGCCGGAACGGATGAAGGCTGAAACCGATATGTTAGACGAAAGAGACGCATTGAGTACAGCCGTCCGTTCTGCCCGTATTTTGCTGGTCGAGGACAACGATGAACTCCGGCACTATCTACAGCAACTGTTCGCGCCCAGTTTTGAGGTCGTTACGGCCACGGATGGCGTCGAAGGTTGGGAAAAAACGCTGGCTCTGTTGCCCGACATCGTTGTCAGTGATGTGATGATGCCCCGCAGTACGGGTCTGGAACTCTGTAAGAACGTGAAGCAGCATCCAAAAACGCTGCACATTCCGGTTGTGTTGCTAACGGCGCGGGCGGCTGCCATGCACGAACTGGAAGGGCTGGAAACGGGAGCCGACGAGTACATGGCAAAACCCTTTAACCCCAAACTTTTATACACCAAAATAGCGGTGATGCTACAGGCGCGTTACCGGCTGAAAGAATATTACCACCGTCAGATTTTACTGGAACCCACCGATATCGCCATTCCCGATGAACAAAAGCAGCTACTGGAAAAGGCGATGGCTATCGTGGAAGCCAATCTGGCCGATCCTGCTTTCACGGTTCCCGTTCTGGTGCGGGAAATGGGCATGAGTCAGTCAGCGTTTTACCGGCAGATCAAAGCCATAACGGGTCAGTCTGTAGTCGAGTTTATTCGTGATGTCCGCATCAAGCGAGCCGCCCAACTGCTGACAACCACCTCACTCCGGGTAACGGAAATCGCGAATCAGGTTGGTTTTGAGGATATCAAACACTTTCGGAAAACGTTCCAGACTGTGTATATGCTGTCTCCGTCGGATTATGCCCGACAGCAGCGGGAAAAAGCGGGCGTTTGAGAACGAGTTGATTTCTCAAAGGTTGCTTGCCGAGCGGGGTTTCCCTGTTTCATACGCCGTATCTCGGAGATACGGCGTATGAAACAGGGAAACCCCGATTGTTTTCGTTATGCGTCAGATTCGCTGAATAAGTTCTTTCACCTGGTGCACTTCCCGACCCACGATGTGATCGATAATGGCCTGAGCGTGTTCACGACCGTTTTCGATGAAAACTTTTTCGGTGTAGATACCCGCCATCACCGTACCGCAGACATACAGTCCCGGCACCGTCGTCTCGAACGTTTCCTTGTTATAGACCGGAACCTGCGTAGCCGGATCAAGCTCAATGCCACACCGACGAAGTAGTTCCGCGTCGGGAATATAACCCGTCAGGACCAGCACGAAATCGGCGGGAAGGTGGCTTTCCTCGCCCGTTTTCAGGTTATTGATCGTTACGTTCGTATCGTCGATCTGCGTAACAACGGAGTCAAACACCGTTTTTATGCGGCCTTCTTTAACGCGGTTTTTTACATCAGGAACCAGCCAGTACTTCACCGTACTCCGGAAATCCTCTCCGCGATGGACAACGGTAATGTTCACGTCGTGCCGATACAATTCCAGGGCCGCTTCGACCGCCGAGTTTGAGGCACCAATGATCACAACGTTCGTGAACGAATATTTGAATGGTTCGTCGTAGTAATGCGACACGTGGGGGAGGTCTTCGCCGGGAATATTCAGCCAGCGTGGACGCGTGAAGTAGCCCGTAGCCATGATGACCTTACGAGCCTGATACTGATCGCCGGTTGTCGTCGTTACCGTAAACAGATCCTCATTTTTCTGAACATCCCATACCTCCTGAAACAACTTAAAGTTCAGGTGAAAATAGGCAGCGGCTTTGCGGTAATATTGTAGGGCTTCGTCACGACCGGCTTTTACGCCCGAAATGGGAAACGGCAATCCGCCAATTTCAATATTTTCGGCGGTTGAAAAAAAACGCATCCGCCGGGGGTACTGCCGAATGGATTCGGTCAGGCTACCCATGTCCAGAATCAAGTGGCTCAGGCCCGCTTTGGTTGCTTCGATCCCGGCTGCTAGTCCACAGGGGCCACCACCGACAATAATAACATCAAAAAATTGCATACAGGTAACGCGGGCTGAAACCCGCAAGTTAAGGCGGGTTTCAGCCCGCGTTACAGTAATCTAACACACAAAAAGCGGGCAAAGGTTGCGTCTGGACGCGCTTTTGGTGAATTATTATCCGCCGACTGTTTCGGACCGCAGCCATTGTTTTTTCGTTCGGAACCGGATGGCTATCGTCGTCGGTTGAGACGTGTATAGTCTCAACGAACCGGCCTTCATTCGCCCCGTGCCTTGCCCGTAGCTGGTCATTTTCTGCCTATATTTACTGGACGTACCGATTTTATTTGTGGAAAATCAACCTTATTCACTCTTTTCGTCAGCAGAAACCGAAGAACTCACGTTCTTCGCCGATTTGATTTTGCCCATTCCCGTCCCCCGGCTATTTACGTATCGGGTGCCGCGCGGTATGACCGATATACTGAAAATTGGTGCCCGCGTTATCGTGCCGTTCGGCAAGCGTAATGGCCGTGTCTTGACCGCCGTCGTGGCCCGACTGCACAACTCGCCACCAACCCAGTACCAGGCCCGATACATCAGCGAAGTGCTGGATGAATACCCACTGGTGACGGGCTACCAGCTCGAACTATTTCGCTGGATGTCCGAGTATTACATGTGTCCCATCGGCGACGTGATGAATATCGCCCTGCCGTCCGGTCTGAAAATTTCAAGCCAGTCGAAGGTGCAGTTTAATCCTGATTTCGACTACCCGGAACTGCTCACCGAATTTGAAACCGTTTTACTGACTGAACTCAAAAAGCACCCTGCCCTTTCGTATGATGAGCTGGAGCGACTGGCGGGTGAGGGTGGTAATGTGCCGGCGCTGATCAAATCACTGATCAGCAAAAAGGCGGTCATCGTGTTCGAGGAGGTAAAGGAAAAATACATTCCCAAGATGATCCGGAAGGTCAGGCTGAACCGGAACTACGAAGAACGCGAACAGCTGCTGGTACTGCTCCAGCGACTCGAAAAATTGCCCAAGCAGCAGGAAGTGGTGATGCGCTACCTGAGCCACATACCGATGCAACGCGACCCGACCCTTAACCAGAAGGGACTGGATAAAACGATTCTGAATCAGGATGAGGAGCTTTCGCAGTCGTCGCTGACGACCCTCCTGAAAAATGGCGTTTTCGAAGCCTTTGAGATCATTCAGCCGCGTTTTTCGGACGACTCTCCGGCGTCTTCCGTCGAGATTAAGCTCACCGAGGCCCAGCGAGCGGCTTCGCAGCAGATTATGGCGCAGTTCGAACACCAGAACATCGTGCTGCTGCATGGTATTACGGGGAGCGGGAAGACGGAAGTGTACATCGACATGATTCAGCAGGCTATTGGCAGCGGATCGCAGGTGCTCTATCTCCTGCCCGAAATTGCGCTGACAACCCAGATTGTGGTTCGGCTACAGCGCGTTTTTGGCGATAAAATGGGGATTTATCACTCCAAATTTTCGGACAACGAGCGCGTCGAAGTCTGGAAAGGTGTCGTCTCGGGCCAGTTTCAGTTTGTGGTGGGTGTCCGGTCGGCGGTGTTTTTACCGTTCGACAACCTTGGCCTGATCATCGTGGACGAAGAACACGAAACATCGTACAAACAACACGATCCGGCTCCGCGCTACCACGCCCGCGATGTGGCGATGATGCTGGCTCACTGGCAGCAGGCCAAGGTATTGCTTGGCTCCGCAACGCCCTCCCTCGAAACGTACTATCAGGCCAAACAGGGTCGGTACGGACTGGTCGAGCTGTTCACGCGCTTCGGGGAAGCGACCCTGCCGAACATTATTCTGGTCGATATCAAGCAGGAGAAAAAGCAGAAAACGATGAAAAATGAGTTTTCGTCCGCCCTGCTCAATGCGCTGGAAATGAACATGGAGCGCAAAGAACAAAGCATTCTATTTCAGAACCGACGGGGGTACTCGCCTTACATGCAGTGCGAAGATTGCGAGTGGACCGCCGAGTGCTCCAACTGCGCCGTCAGTCTGACCTATCACCAGCGTGCGGCTGAACTCCGTTGCCACTATTGCGGGCATAAGGAAGACGTGCCGCGTATATGCCCGACCTGCGGGTCCACGAAAGTGCGGACCATTGGCTTCGGCACCGAAAAGCTCGAAGATCAGCTCCAGATTTATTTTCCGAATTCGCGGATATTGCGGATGGACCTGGATACGACTCGTGCCAAGAACGCCTATCAGCAGATCATTCAGGAATTTGAAAGCGGGCAGATCGATATGCTCGTCGGTACGCAGATGATCACGAAGGGGCTGGATTTCGATAACGTTAGTCTGGTCGGTATTTTCGATGCGGACCGCCTGATCCGTTTTCCTGATTTTCGGGCCACCGAGCGCGCTTTTCAGATGCTTACCCAGGTTAGTGGCCGGGCCGGACGACGGGCCGGGCGGCAGGGTACCGTACTGATTCAGACCAACAGTCCGCAGCAATCGATCCTGCAAAAAATCATCGAGAACGATTATAAGGGGTTGTACGAAGAGGAAATTCAGGAGCGTCAGGATTTTAATTACCCGCCTTTCTCGAGGCTCATCAAGTTAACGGTTCGCCATACCGACAAAGCGATCAGTCACCAGGCCGCCGAACGACTCACTAACGAACTCACGGATATGCTGGGGAGCAGTCGGGTGTTGGGTCCCGAAGAGCCGCTTGTCGAACGCATCCGGAACCAGTTTCTCTACGATATTCTTATTAAGATTGAGCGCGACAAGGTGAATGTCAAGGCAGTGAAAGCCTACATTCAGGAGCGCATCAACGATATTTTGACAGATAAGGGGTTGCGCCAGGTGAGCATCGTGGCCGATGTCGATTGCCTGTAACCGCTCTCTAACCACCAACCTGTAAGCCTATGGCACGAGTTCTGATTCAATTTGCGCATCCGGCGCTGAGCAAATCCAACGTGCACCGCGTACTGATGGACTACTGCCGTAACCTGAAGAACGTAACGTTCAATGATCTCTACGAGTCCTATCCGGATATGTTCATCGACGTCGATCGGGAGCAGCGATTGTTACTTCAGCACGACATCATTGTGTTCCAGTACCCGTTGTACTGGTATAGTAGTCCGGCGATTGTTAAACAGTGGCTCGATCTGGTGTTGGAACATAACTGGGCGTATGGGGCGCGGGGGAAGGCGCTCGTCGGCAAAAAACTATTGTGCGTGATTTCCTGCGGGGGTGGCTCCGACGCGTATACCGATATGGGCCGGAATCATTATCCGGTTCACCAGTTTCTCCATCCGTTCGAGCAAACGGCCCGTACGTGTAACATGGAGTATCTGCCGCCTTTCGTTATGTATGGCACGTACCGCACGACGAAAGACGATATTGTTCAGTTTGGTGAAGACTACCAGACGATCTTGTCCACCCTGACGCACGACAAGCTAAATATGCTTAACTATCAGGATGCTACGTATTTTAACGAGTTGCTACCTGCTTTGCACACTGCCGGTGCGCGTTGATCGTATCTGGTTCTGATGCCAATGCTGAAGGCGAATCATCTCTGTTCGCCTTCCCGCTGGTTGCGGTAGGCAGCCTCTTATATCCATTTCCTCTAAACACTCGCTACAATGAAGGATACATTCTTCTTTCAGGCAATGGTCTATCTGGCCTCCGCCGTGATCATGGTCCCGATTGCTAAAAAGCTGGGCCTGGGATCGGTACTGGGTTATTTGCTGGCCGGAATCATCATTGGCCCATCCTGTCTGGAATTTATTGGTCATGAAGGAACCGACATCATGCACTTTGCCGAGTTTGGCGTCGTCATCATGTTATTTGTCATCGGTCTTGAACTGGAACCGTCCCGGTTGTGGCGTCTGCGCAAGTCGATTCTGGGTATGGGTGGCGTTCAGGTCGGTGCTACGTCAGTCGTGATTGCCGGTCTGGCTATGCTATTTGGAATCGACTGGAAACAGTCGCTGGCGCTGGGCATGATCGCGGCCATGTCATCGACTGCCATCGTGTTGCAGTCGCTGAACGAAAAAGGACTGATGAAAACAGCCGCCGGGCAAGGGTCCTTTGCGGTGCTGTTGTTTCAGGATATCGCCGTGATTCCGATGCTGGCCCTGTTTCCGCTACTGGCCAGCGATACCCTCACACCCGTTACGGAAGGAGGCCACAGCAGTACCACGCTGGTCGATTCGCTGCCCCCCTGGCTTCAGCCAATTGCCGTACTGGGTTCCGTCGCGATTGTGATTGTAACGGGTCGGTATCTGACTCCGCCCCTGTTCCGCGTCATTGCCCGAACCGGAATGCGCGAAATGTTTACGGCTACGGCGCTGCTGCTGGTGGTAGGAATTGCGGTACTGATGTCGACGGTGGGTCTTAGCCCCGCGTTGGGTACGTTCTTGGCGGGTGTCGTGCTGGCTAACAGTGAGTATCGCCATGAGCTCGAAAGTGACATTGATCCCTTCAAAGGATTACTGCTGGGACTATTCTTTATTGCCGTAGGTGCGTCGATTGATTTCCAATTGGTCATCGCCGATCCCTGGCTGATTCTGGGGCTGGTACTGGGCATTATGGTCTGTAAACTACTCGTTCTTTCGCTGATTGGTAAATCGTTTGCGCTCTCCAACGAACAAAATTCGATCTTCAGTTTTGGGTTGTGCCAGGTCGGTGAGTTTGCGTTTGTCCTGTTGAGCTTTTCAGTACAGGAGGGTATTTTGTCTAAAGAAATAACCGATACCATGACGGCAGTCGTGGCGATCAGCATGGCCTTTACGCCCCTGGTCATGATGCTTAACGAGAAGCTGATTCTTCCCCTGCTGGGTATGAAACAGGCGGTTGAGGAGCGGGAAAGCGATCTGGTCGAGCAGGACAACCCGGTGATTATTGCGGGCTACGGTCATTTTGGGAGTACCATTGGCCGCTTTCTACAATCCAATAATATAGGAACGACCGTACTGGATAGTAACAGCGACAATGTGGACTGGCTGCGTCGGATGGGCTACAATGTGTTTTACGGCGATGCCAGCCGGCACGATCTGCTGGAGATAGCGGGTGCGGCCAAAGCGAAGGTGATCGTTATTGCGATCAGTGACGAAGAAAAACGACTGGAACTGATCGAAATCGTTAAGAAGCACTTCCCGGAACTGCACATTCTGGTACGTGCCACAAACCGGTACGACGCTTACGATCTGATGAACGCCGGCATGTTGCACATCTACCGCGAAACCCTCGATACAAGCCTTCGGGTGGGCGTCGATGCGTTAACACTACTGGGCCATCGGGCACACGAGGCCAACCGGTCGGCAAAGATGTTTTTCCGGCACGATGAGCGGATGCTTAAAAAACTGTCGGCCATACGCAACGACGACGAATATGTCCACGCGGTGCAGGAAACGCAGGCCGAACTGAATCGAATCATTCAGGCCGACCGCAGTGCCGCAAGCCTGCGCGCCGATGAGGGTTGGGATGAAGAAAGCCTGATCGAAGAGAACAGAGCCCTAACTAAATAAGCACCCCCTCACGAAACGTGTCTGCATCTCCCGAATGGTTCAGCCCGTTCGGGAGACGTTGTGTTTATACCGGATATTGCCACTCACCCCGATAAGCCCGGCTGAGGAGTTTATTCGCTTCGGGGTCATTCTGAATTTGGGTGCCGTCCCACTCGACACTCCGGCCCAGTTTCATGGACAGCATACCCAGTAAAGCCATATTGGTCGAGCGGTGACCGATTTCGATATCGGAAACGGGTAATTTGTTAGTTTTGATACTATCCAGAAAATTAGCCCAGAGCTGTGCAATATTCTGATCATCAGGCTTATTGAGTTGCGCGTCCTGATGAATGATGGGTTTCTTGGAATCAGCCGGATAGAAGGTCCAGCCATCGAGCCAGCCCATGTGAAACGTGCCTTCCGTACCGTAGAAATACACCCCGACTGCCTGTTGCGGGTGCGTCTTTTCGGCGTTATTGGCCGCAAAATTCCGCTGCTCCCAGATAGCCGTAAAATTCTCGAACTCGTAGGTCGCCACCTGATGATCGGGGGCATCGGTGCTGTCTTTCCGGATGGGCCGCCCACCGGTCGAATAGATTTTACGCGGATGCTTTTCTTCGGTCCACCACAAAATCTGGTCCAGCCAGTGAATACCCCAGTCACCCAGCGTCCCGTTGGCATAATCCAGAAAATTGCGCCAGCCTCGCGGGTGCATTGCTGGATTGTAGGCCCGTAGCGGAGCTGGTCCGCACCACATATTCCAGTCCATTTCCTTAGGCGCTTCACCGTCGGGAGTTGGCTGTCCTGCGCCACCCCCATAGTACACAAACGCCCGTGCCATCCCGATTTGACCGGCTTTCCCCGACTTCAGAAACTCCATACCCGACACGTTGTGGGGTGACACGCGCCGGTGGGTACCCACCTGACAGATGCGCCCCGTTTGCCGGGCGGTTTTTACCATTGCCTTTCCTTCGTTGATGGTATGGCTGATGGGTTTCTCCACGTACACGTGCGCGCCAACCTGCATCGCGGCAATCGCGATGAGCGGGTGCCAATGGTCGGGCGTGGCCACGATAACGATTTCCGGCTTTTCGGTCGCCAGCATCTCGCGGTAGTCCCGGTATAACTTGGGTTGGTCGGATGTCAGCTTGCTCAGTTCATCGCTTGTCTTTTTGAGTTGCCGGGTATCCACGTCGCAGAGCGCCACAACTTTCGATTCGCCCGCCTGAACAGCGCAGCGCAGAATATTGCCACCCCACCAGCCCGCTCCGATCAGGGCCGTGCGGTATTTTTGAGCGGGTTTTCGGGTAATAAACGCCCGAACTTGCAGCGGGTCAGTAATGATCGTGGCTCCGGCCAGCGCCGAGGTTTTCAGAAACTCAGTACGATTCATGCGTAAGGAAGAGGTTATTACCCCTAAAAGGGCAAAACCCGTTTTCTTTACCGATTTGTCGTCAATAATAGCTGAGCAACGGTTTGGCCAGCAGCGCCTGGGTGAGCAGGGCCGTGAGCACCAGAAAGTACACAACGCTTACGGCAATAACCTGGCTGGATCGTTTGGCCAGGTAATAGCCGAACAAGGGTAAAATCTGTAATGCGTGCATTCCGAAAAAGTGAGCTACGCGCAAATCGCCATGTCGCGTACTCCAGTTGGTTACCGGAAGACCTGGCCCGCCATCGGGTGCTCCAACGGTATGGGCATGATTGGCGACAATTACCATGCCTTCGAACGCAAAAATCACGAACAACAGCATACCCATCCGTATGCCCCACAGATAAGGTGCCGGTATGGTTGTCGATCTGGTTACCAAGAAGAGATAGGCGATGTATCCCGTCCAGGCCGTGAATGTTACGATGGCGATGCCCATAACTGAAAACAGCAACGCACCCGTAACTGATGTGACGTTGAAATGCGATAGTTTCCCCTGAGCCGCTTGTCCAGTAATGATGACCAGTTCAAGCGTCATGGTGATGACGGTCATCCAGGAATAAATCCGCACCGTTCGTGGTCGATTCAGCACATCCAGATACCAGGCCATCGACCAGCAGAAAATCCAGATAGACAGAAAAAACTTCGTTGGTTTGATAAACGCATTGATACCCAGTACCTGTTGCGTTGTCGCCAAGGACAAGCCGATGCCGCCAAGGCCACCGATCAGGCAAAATAACCCGAACCCGTACAAAACGGCGTTCCGACTTCGCAGCGTGCGCAGTAGCGTATTCATTCGATCAATAAGTTATATCTAGTTCACCTTTGCCTGACCCAACACCCGCAGCAAATTACCGCCCCAGATTTTGGCAATGTCGGCTTCCGAATACTTCCGACGCAGTAGTTCGACGGTCAGGTTTTCGATCTGGCTAACGTCTTCGAGCCCATTGACGCCACCGCCCCCGTCGAAATCAGAACCGATGCCAACGTGATCGATCCCCGCAATTTGCACAATATGGTCGATGTGATCGGCAATATCCGACAAGCTGGCCCGCTCGGACGCATACACCTTTGAGACCGAATCACTCAATGCCGCAATCCGGGCTTCCATCTCGGGCGTAGCTACTTTGCCAACCCGCGACATCCGGATTTTCGTTTTGGCGGCCCGGTGCGCATCCGATGGTTTTTTGAGGTAGTCGCTCACGAAATTTACCTGTACTACGCCCCCTTTGGCGGCAATTGCCTTGATCATCTCGTCGGTCATGTTCCGGGGGAAATCGCAGAGGGCGCGGCAGTTGGAGTGCGAAGCAATGACGGGTGCTTTCGATAGAGCCAGCGCGTCGTAGAATGTACTGTCGGCCACGTGCGACACGTCGATCAGAATACCCAGCCGATTCATTTCAACGACTACTTTCTTACCAAACTCGCTTAGTCCACCGTACATTGGTCCATCAGGATCGGTCGATGAATCGCCGATGAGGTTATTGGCGAAGTGTGTCAGGGTAATGTACCGGGCACCCAGATCGTAGTAGGTTTTGAGCATCGACAGATCGTTACCAACCGGATAGCCATTTTCCATGCCGATAAAAACGGCCCGCTTTCCGGCCTTTTGAATGCGGTATGCATCGTCGGGCGTGGTCGCTAGTTCGGCCAGATTCGGGTATTTTTTTAAGGCCTGATGGATCAGATCGAATTGGTTAAGGGCATTGCGTTTGGCTTCGGCGTGGCCTTCATCCGTGCGCGGCCCCTGCGAGGTATAGACCGCAAAAAACATGGCATCCATGTCGCCCTGCTTCATGCGCGGGAAATCGATCTGCGACTGGTCACGCTTGGTATCGTGCGTCTTGCCGACGTCAAAACCAGGGTTCTGCATCATGATCGGTGCATCGGCGTGGGTATCGAGCGTCAGAACGCGCTGATGAATTTTATGGGCCTTCTTGGTTATTGGATCGTCGTCGGGTGGTGACAGAAAGAGAAAGGGGAGTAGGGCAAGAAACGCGTGATTCATTGGCTGGGTTGTATCGTTTCACGAAAAATACGCAGAATTGGCCTAAGTCTCAACTAGCGATTGTCCGGAGCGGTTGGTCGGCTGGTAATCGTCTCCTACGATTTGTCAACCGGTTATACGATGAACGCTTGTCCCGCCATTCGGGACGAACAGAGCCGACTACGTCATTGCAATTGATTGATCCGTAAATTGCAACGAAACTTTCCGATCAAACACCCGGTTTCTCAGACAGTACAAGGCCCGCTTTGTTACCGCTCCTGTACACCTACATACACATACATGGCCGTCGTTCCTTACAAAGATAAAGATACATCCAAGCGCGAACAGGTCGCGGAGATGTTCGATAGTATTTCGCCTAAATACGACTTGCTCAACCACGTTTTAAGCGGTGGCATTGACATTCTGTGGCGTAAACGGGCTATCCGCGAACTGAAAGCGAGTAAAACCCCGGCCTACGCGCCGAAAACGATCCTCGATATCGCCACCGGAACCGGCGATTTTGCCCTGGAAGCACTGGCGCTCAAGCCGGAAAAAATTATCGGTGTCGATATTTCGGAAGGTATGTTGGCCATCGGTCGGGAGAAGATGAAGCAGCGGGGCGTCGATAAGCTGATCGAGATGCGCTCGGGCGATTCCGAACGTTTACCGTTTGGAGACAATGAATTCGATGCTGTCATCGTTTCGTTTGGTGTACGTAACTTTGAGAACCTGCTCAAGGGTCTGACCGACATGCACCGTGTAACCCGCCCCGGTGGCGTATGCGTGGTGCTGGAGTTCTCGAACCCGCGCCAGTTTCCCTTTAAACAACTATACGGTTTTTACTCCCGCACTATCCTGCCACTCATTGGGCGCTTAGTGAGCAAAGACGCGTCGGCTTATACGTACCTGCCCGAATCGGTGCAGGCTTTTCCCGACGGCTCTGACTTTCTGCGTATTTATGAAGCGGCTGGATTCACCAATACCAAATGGATACCCCTTACATTCGGCGTCGCTTCAATTTATGTAGGTCACAAACGTGCTGGTCAGGTCTGACCCGGTCTGGACTGACCCGGTCTGGATTGATCCGACTGTTTCTTTTCCTTTTTCTGTGTGTCGGAATCGGTTTACAGGCCCAGGCGCAGGGTTATAAATACGTTCGTAAGCATCTGGAACGCTACGACGATAAGACCATTCATTACGGTTTTTTCTTTGCGGCTCCCGTCACCCGGTTCAGCGTAAGCCATAGCCCGGCTTTTCTAACGGCCGACTCAGCCTACCGTATCTACTCGCCGAACAAGCCAAGCTTTCGGGTTGGTTTCGTTGTTAACGCTTTCCTCGACGACCGATTTGATCTGCGGCTAACCCCATCGGTGTCACTCTTTAGCCGGGAAGTGCATTACGACTATCCCGGAGGAACCTCAAAAACGGAGGTCCGTGAATCGACCTGGCTGGATTTTCCGCTGCTGCTCAAGTACAAATCCGAACGGCGGAACAACAGCCGAATGTATCTATTGGCGGGTGGCGCTTTCAGTGTCGAAACGAACGTGCGCCGGAAAGAGCTTCAGGGCGCTAGCCGACTCAGTACGGGCACGATGGATTTGGCGGTTGAATACGGTGTTGGTTTCGAACAATTTTTCGAATTTTTTAAATTTGCGCCCGAACTTCGGTTCTCCCACGGTCTTATCAATCTGTACCGTCCCACCAGTAATGCCGCCGGAGTAGGGATCAATCGGTTGACTACGCACACAGTGACCCTCTACCTGAACTTCGAGTAATTAGTTGCGTTCTGTTTATCAGCTAATTATAAAAAACTTTAAAATTTTTCAGCAAAACACTTGCAAAACGCTTCGGAATCCAGCTATATTTGCACTCCCAAACGACGACAATCGGGCGGAAAAAGAAAGGGAGTTTAGCTCAGTTGGTTCAGAGCATCTGCCTTACAAGCAGAGGGTCGGGGGTTCGAATCCCTCAACTCCCACACTAGAAATCAAGCACTTAGCAGCAATGTTAAGTGCTTTTTTCGTTTCAGGTACAACGTTAGGTACAACAATCAGATTAGAAATTAGATTATATTGGAGAAAAATGGAAGAAGACACTTCACTCATTCTAAGAGAAGAAAGGATATCATAGATATAAGTGGCAATTCAGATTACAGAGCGATAAAGCCCTATATTACCAAATATAAAAGCCCACCTAAAGAAATTGCATACATTATGAAAAGATTAAAATATTTTAGTCATATTAGCTATATCAAGAAGATTAACTTGGTCTCAATTTAGCAAAAGATTAAGCGCACAAGTTATTTTAGGCTCTTAATTCAATTGTTTTAGATAGAAGCCTTTCTTATTGTCTTTTATAAGAAACAATTAGCCGCTTTTTAAGTGTATTGTTTATTTCTTGTTTACGAGTCACATTTAATGAAACAATCATGAGTAATTATAATGAGGCAATTCTAAAAATTAAAGTTGCATTAATTAATAGAAATAATTTTTTAGATCTTTCGTCATTAAATCTAACTAATTTACCCGATGAATTAGGGGAGTTGACATTTTTAACTAATTTGGATTTAAGCTTCAATAATTTCAATAGGTTACCTCCTATTATAAATAGTTTATTTAATTTACAGCGATTAAATCTAAGTTTCAATTCTTTCTCGTACACAAACGGTATCGGTTTTGATTTTCCAAATTATTTACAAATAAGAGAATTAGATCTTTCTAATAATTTAATAGATAAAATTCCACAAGATCTATTTAATCTTGAACAGTTAGAGGACGTAATTCTAACAAATAATCCAGTACTAGATAATATTCCTAGCTATATTATTGAAAAGGGAATAGAATACATAGATAGTTATTACGAAGGAATTCATTTTTCAGAAACTACCGATGTTATTTTTGAGGCCAAACTTATATTCGTCGGGCAAGGAGAAGTGGGAAAAACATCATTGATGAAGAAGTTAATGAATCCAGAAATAGAAATTATTAAGGGTGAAGAAAATACTACGCACGGGATTAATATAGAGAAGTGGTTTACTAGAATACCATTTAGCAATGAGGAAATCCACCACATCATATACAATAAATTTGATTACTTGGAAGACGATGACGAGGAAATCTATTTACAGGAATTAGTAGAAAGTAACTTTGTATACGATGAAGATGAGGAAATATATTATAAAGAAGCAAAATTAAATATATGGGATTTTGGCGGACAAGATATATACTATTCAACGCATGAGTTTTTTTTAACAAAAAGGTCAATTTACATTTTTGTGTGGGATGCCCGCAAAGAAGAAGAATTAAGAGGATTTGAATATTGGTTTAACACAATAAATGTGTTAAGCGAAAAAAGTCCCGTATTAATTGTAATGAACAAATCTGATGAAAGATCTAGACCTATCGATGAAATAAGTTTAAAAAAGCAATTTCAAAATATAATAGGATATCACAAGGTAAGTTGCATAAATGGCAGTGGAATTTTTGAACTTTATTCGTCAATCATAAATACTTTCAAGCAATTACCACAAATTCGTGATAGGTTACCAAAAGCATGGGTTATTATTAGAAATAAATTAAGAAATTTAGATCGAAACTACATTAGCTTCAACGAATACACTAATATATGTACGTCTTCTAATATACCCAGAAGCAATGTAAATATTTTAAGCGAATATTTACATGATTTAGGTGATATATTACATTTTAAAAAAGATCCCATTCTAAGAAATATGGTGATATTAAATCCAGAATGGGTAACAAATGCTTGTTACAATTTAATTGACAACATTTCCATACAGGACAATTATGGACGTTTTTCATTTAATGAGTTAAGTAAATTTTGGAAACTAAATGAGTACCCAAGAGATAAGCATTATGAAATTATTAGTTTATTGCAAAATTTTGAAATATGCTTTAATTTAATTGGTACACATGACTATATTATTCCAGCACTTTTAAAAGTTAGTTCAAACTACAACAGTGACTTTATAATCAAAAATTCAAAAATAAAATTTGAATATGATTTCAAATTCATGCCAGAAGGGTTAATGGCTAGATTCATTTGTAGGAATCATTTTTCTATTGAAAAAGATTATTTTTGGAAATATGGAGTCATATTAAAATTCGATGATTCAGTTTCATTAATAATTTCTGAACCCATTAGTAGGAAGATTAAAATATTTGTAACTGGGGAAGACTGCGACGCACTATTCGGTATCATTAGAAAAGAATTTGAAATTATTTTTGAAACACTAAAACTTGTTAGAGAAAATGATTATAATGAAATGATACCTTGCAATTGCGACTTATGTAAAAATAATATTTCTCCGTATTTTCACAGATTTAGTGTATTAAAGTTATTTAGACAAAAAAATAAATTAACTATTGATTGCCAAAAGAGTGCGGAAGCTGTTGAAGTTTTATCCTTAATAAAAGGGTATACGAAAATCCGCCCTATTGAAAGAACATTAGAAAATTTACTTGTTGTATGTGCACAATTGCAAAATCAACGAAAGTTATATGACAACAAAGAAGATAGTAGAAATGGTATTATTGCAAACGCTTTGAATAATAGAGGCATTAATGCAAAAGACCAGACAAGGCTAGGTAGTTCACCCTCAAAAAAGTCTCAGGGTGAAATTGATATTAAACTCGAAAGTAGTACTGGGTTACCGTTGAGTATATTTGAAGGTTTAAATTTAGATAAATTAGATACTAAAAAAATTCATTCACATGTTGAAAAAATGTTTTATTACGACTTTAATGGACTCGAAAATAACTTTCTAGTAATTTATTGCGATTCAAATAAATTTTCAGAGTTATGGGATAAATATAAATTCGCAGTTGTAACCGCCAATACAAAATATAAGCTTGAGGGAGAATTCCATGATGTATCTGATTTATATGCATACGGAAGCTATATTAAAGTTGGAAAAACAATGTATAAAATAAATGAAAACCTAAATTCGCTGTATCATCTATTCATTGATATGGCTGATGATTAATAATATAACTTGTCTATGAAAAGAATAAAGTGAATAGATTATACTTCTTGTTTGCCTTCTGGTATACCGATCTTAAAAACTGTAGCATCCAAGTCAATTTCTGGCTCTGAAACGGTTTTTTGCAGGAAACACCAATTTGCCTACATTTGAGATATAGCCAGTAAGAATAATTTTTTAACGTCTTTCTTTTGCTCCCCTTTCATTTATTGTTATCTGTTGGAGAGCAGAAATGAATATTGAGTGATTTTAATTTTTAATGCTAAATAAAAACTTATAGAATTACTCTTATTAGGTTTATATTTATATCTGATTTAATTTAGAATAACATTATTAATATGGAGACTGAATCTCTTTTTGTCAAATTTAAGGAACTATACAAAGAAAGAAGTCTACATGATTGCCAAAACAAATTTATCCGGGATGGCATCATTGATCCAATCTTTTTCAGTAGTCAGCAAACAAAAATCTTATTTATTGCCAAAGAACACAATCATTTAGGTAATCCAATAGAGAATCCTGACGAAGATGATTACCGTAAATGGTGGAATTATCATGTACACTTACAGTTTTCCCACAGAATCAGTGAGTGGGCTTATGGCATTCTGAATGGTTTTCCCGAAGGTATCGAGCAATTAAGGTATGATCAGAAGCATTTAGCTCTCCGATCAATTGCCTTTATAAATGTCAAAAAAGCTAGTGGCAATTCAAAAGCCGACTCAAATGTCATTTGCCATTACATCTCAGAAAGTAGGAATTTGCTACATCAACAGATTGAAATGATTTCACCTACTTTAATTATATGCTGTCTTCGGCAAGATTACTACATAGAATCTCTTTTTCAGCTCAAAATGAATACGGTTGAAACAGGCATATTCAGTTATGGAAATTGGGAAGGTGTACCTGTCATTAACTTTTATCACCCTTCTTCACGTAAAAAGAAACTGTTTTTATATCAGCAGTTACAAGAAGCAGTAAATCATATCAAATGCATGGATGGCCAGTAATTGAAAAATAAAGAGTTATATATTAGTCATCTTTTCGTATTGGCCCTTTCAAAATGTAACCCTGACCTACCACACCGTTACTATTTTTGTAGTCTACCTTATAGAAATAATTCGTTTCGCTCACTACTGTAATGGCAGTACCCTGAACTAACTCATCAATTTGTTTGGATAGTTTATTTGGCTTCTTGTACACTGCCGCGGTTTTCTCAATGACATAATTTTTTACTTTGTCATTGGCCACTTCCGAATTGGCTATTGGTTTCAGAAATCCCCATACCAGAAGTAAAACCAAGGCACAGCTCAGGACTTTCTTTATGGTTACATATTGTGGTTTATTATAGGAGTTGACGCTGGCTAGTGTTTGGTAGGCTAAATCAGCATGCTTCTTTTTTTCCAGATACAGATTCCAAAGTTTATACACTTGTTCATGATCACCAGTCGAATGTTGAGCTATATCAGCAGGGTTACCAGCATTTTGGGTATAGTTGCCACTATTCATTGCCACCATAGCTTCGTTCAGTTGTTTGTCATACTTCTTTCGTCTTGACGGATTTGATAACACCTCATTGGCTTCATTTATTGATTTAAACATATCCATTAAAAACGAATCTCCATTGTTTTTGTCGGGATGAAATTTGACAGATAGTTTTCGATAGGCTTGTTTTATTTCCTCAGCAGTAGCGTCTTGCTCGATACCTAATAGATGATAATAATTCTTTGTCGTCATAGGGTTGGCTTATTTCAGTAAAAAGTAGATGGCAAGTAGGATAGCCGCTATCAGCCACCTAACTGTTTTTATGTTTTTTCGCGATTCTGCTCTGTGATCAAGTTCATCAACACATTGGCCACACACATTCTTTTTGGAGTAGTGTTTACTGTTGCCATAAGAAACACGTCGTCCATAATTTACCCGCTCAGTAGTGCCACTGTAGAGTTCACGTCGATAAAGTCGTTGATTTGCTGGCAAAATAATACCACATCGTTGACAGGTTGGCATAAGTGTCTATTTTAGATTCTTCCAACCAACGACTCTGTAATTTTCCAGCGAGATTTCCAGATCATAGCTAGGATTACCTAGACGGTTCGTGGATTCGCCATAGTACCACTTAGAGGTCATTACACCCTTATAATTTCCATCAAGTATTTTATCGGGCTGGCCCATTGAGGTCAACAGAAGGATCATGGGCATATCTTCAAAAAAGATACCGCGTTCTAGTTGTTGAGCTAGATCGTTCCCATACTGATTACTATAGACTTGTGTAATGGTGGCAAGATGATCACGCCGAATCAGATTCATTTCCTGTCTGGCCGTTTCAAATTCAGCTTGAGCTGACTGCTGCCAGTTGTTGATTTTTCGGGATTCATATAGCTGTTTACCTACCATTGTAGCTATGTAGCCTATGATTGAGATGTTGCCCAAATAGAATAAAGCTTCCTTCATAGAATTAATGTAGATCTTGGAGCGATTAAGTTAAATTCTTCGTCAAATATAGTCTTTGTCAGCCAATCTACTGACAGTCGATTAATAAACATCTCCCAATTTGCTCATACTTGAATTGGGCAATGGAAAAAGCCACCTTCTTAAAATTGTTGGGTCAAAATATCGCTAGTCTTCGACTAGCAAAAGGCTGGTCGCAGACTGACCTAGCCAATGCCTGTGATAAAGATCGACAGACACTACATAAAGTGGAAAATGGACAGGTGAATGTATCAGTATACTTTCTAAAACAGATTGCTGAAGCGTTGGAAATTCCCGTTTATCAGATTCTTGTTTTTAAGTAATTCCTTTCTAGCTCGTTGTGTAGACGCTAGCACACATTTTTTAAGCTTGTACAATAAACTAAGCTATATCAGAAGTATATAGCCATGTCTAATACGATTCTAAATACAACCATTCATATCCTTTATTCGTGTTTAGTTAGGCTACTTAAATTCCATAAAAGCTTCCTACCTATAAACAGAGCTAGCCTAATTAGTGTATAATTTAATTATTCTTTTCTAACTCCTCAATGGTTTTTTTTATTTCGGTAGTGTCGAATAATGCAGATCCAATTTCAATTGCACGTCTGTAAAACGGCAAAATGAATTTTGGAAAACTTTTCCTTTTAAAATAATTTTCTTCTTTAAGCATTTTCTGATGGCGTAAACCACCAAATTTTAATAACAAATTAGTAGCTTTTGCAATTTCATCAGGATAGTTTCTTTCAGAAATTTTTTCAATCAAGTTATGAAATTCTGCATCACTTTGATGAATATCATCTTTATCCTCATACCTCTTAATTTGGTCATTAATTTCTATAGATTCAATATTGGGCATATCAAATCTAATATTATGACCAACGTACATATCGTATTTTTCATCGTACCATATCCCGGCATCGTACCATTCGTCAAAGAATTGAACATGTTTTTCAATTTTGAAACCTTTCAATCCTTGATTTGACCCTAAAATAGTTATATTACTTGGATTTGGGAAAAAGCCAAAGACCACTTTGTTCTCCTTATAGCTTGCAAATGCATTTAGATAAAGGTCTCTAAACGATTCAAAGAAAGATATCACATTGTTTATTTTCGGATAAAAAAAGCCGTTTATTTCAAACGAAGATTGGCCTATGCCACCAATATAAATTGGTTCAGTTTCGTGTAGTATATAATTATCATTACCTAAAGAATAAGCTGAATGAAAGAATGTGTTTCGTATTTCTTTGAAGTAGTTTTCCTTAAAAAATTTTACAATATTGTGTTTATTCGCATCAAATAAAAGTTCTAATAAAAATTCTTGTTTTTCCCCAATACCTAAAACCCTTTCATATTTTTTTGTTTTCCAAAAAAGATATGATGAGCCTCTGTAACCCATTTTTACTTTACAAAGACTACCAATAATATTGTAGAAATCGCTATTCTCAAAAAAAGTAGAATAAAGTAAAGCCCCCATTCTTGTTTTCTCTTTGTCAGTATGCGAAATATAAAGTCTTTTATAAAAGTCTAAAGCTTCAAACCATTCGTGAAGATTCGTGGTCAGTTTATGTGTACCCATCCCTCTATAATTGATTAACGTTAAAACCAATTCAAATTCACTTCTTTGCTTGGCTTCATCAAATAAGAGTTTGAGTTCATCTATTACTTCTTCCATTTATTTTTATCTTTTTTAAAGGCAATTATATATTTGACGACCCCCAATATTGATAAGGTTACGGAAAAGCCCTTGTATAAATAGGGGCTTTCATTGTTTATCCT
The DNA here is from genome assembly GCF_010747415.1 of Spirosoma agri. Taxonomy (NCBI): domain Bacteria; kingdom Pseudomonadati; phylum Bacteroidota; class Cytophagia; order Cytophagales; family Cytophagaceae; genus Spirosoma; species Spirosoma agri. Next base: position 857,492 of record NZ_JAAGNZ010000001.1, read on the forward strand.
CGTCGTTCCAGTCCTGTTTGTGCATATCTTCTTCGCCCTGATCGTCAGGCGGTGGGGTATTTGGTAGAATCTCAAGTGCTTCATCAAACCTCATGTCTAACTATAGCGGTTCGTCGCCATTAGGCTTATTATTCTGTTTCTTCATTTTCTTCTTCGTATAAATCAACTTCTAATTCCCGCTGTGCTTCAAGTTCTATCTTTTTGGCAAGGTAGTCTGATCTGCTTTGCGTTAACTTAAGCGTAACTATTACGGCAGTGATGGTAGCAATAAGACTGTACGTAAAAACAAACAGAAAAGTAAGAAAAATAGGTCTATTGTGTTCTGTATTGCTTCCATTTAATGATGCATGAATATAGATTACTATATTGAAGATAAGGGAAATAAATAGGATGAATAATGTTGCTTTGAAGTAAGCTAGCATCCGAGAAAACAACTTATTCCCTTTTTCGATGAAAACAATAAACTCGTTGTCTGGAAAGGCTAAAATCACTGCAAGACTAGCAAAGAAAATCGAAAAAATGATGGATAAAACAGCTATTGCAGTTCCATAAATTGCAACACATACTGAGTTTTCGATTTTATCTGGCACAAATAGAACACCTAATATTAAGGCAATAAGCCCCAAAATAGTATCGTAACTTAATATGTATGATTCAATTCTTCTCATCAATCAACTTATTAATTTGGTCAATTATTTCAAAAGGCCTCATGCTGTTAAATTCATCTATATTCGCTTTTTTTTGCCTTTCTGATTTTGTAGAGCTTATAGTTATTTGCTTACCACTTTTTGTTTCGCCCATCGCTTTGCCTATGCCATATCCAACGTCTGTATAAATGCTATTATTCTTAATTTCCTCATCATTAATATTAAGACCACCCTTCTTTGCTTTGTACTTCGTTTTCTTCTGACTTACATTTTGGGTGTTTAGCTTTTTGTCAATATCTTGAATAAGGTCAATCGGATAAGGGTTTGTCGGGTGGATAGTCAACTCCAAATAAAATACGGTCTTTAACTTCTGTAAACTTTCGTAAAAACTGTAATTGTCATGTATGGGTATTGCTTCACATTCATAGGCTAAATTATAATTAATAAGCCCCTTGGTAATCAATTGATTGAATCTATCAATAAATGAAGCCTTCGCAATGTTTTTATTTTCATTATAAAGTAGAATATTTTCCTTAAACTCAATAATGAAATTTGATTGCGCAAATACTTTATCTAAAACGGTCTGGCTTTTGGTCTTTTGATTTGGAACGTCCATTGTTGTATCTTCTTCATCTCGATACTTAACTAATTTTCCAATAATCATTTGAACGCCTTTGTGTTCAATTATTTCAACGTCAGCAAATGTAAACGGACTTGACCTAAAGTGAATAGTTCCACTATTATTTAAGGCTTTAACAACAACGTCAATTAGATCTGCTTCTTTTCCGGTGTAAAATAATGTCTTGTTATAGTTTAATTTAGCAAAATAGAAGTCCATATGGTCAGTGGATAAGGTCTTTATACATTAAACGTCCAATGACGTTAGAAAGCATATAGTCAACCCGTTCTCCTTCTTTCATCTCACGAAAATTATACCGGAATCCGTATTCTCAGACGTAGTTCTGTAAGTCCTTTACTGAAACGTGGTGGTATATACCGAAAATTCCTCATTCGAAGTGACTCCAAAAGTTTTCTATGCCGTTGGTCTGAGAGTTTCAACTAACATACTCACCTTCAAGGTGTTTCACCACTTGATGGTTATACAACAAATTTGCGTCAATATAAGTCCTAAATTCATCCGTCATCAGGTTTGACACGATTTTGACATGTTTACGAATGATGGGCTGAAGAGTGCGGGAGTCGGTAGAAGTGACGACCATAGCAACAACGCGACCGTTACGCTCTTTCATGTCGAAAATAGGGGCTTTTGTTTTCGTGCTACGCCCTTTCGTTCCTTTCTGACCCTGTCAGCGTGTTTATTCTTTTCCTTATCACCTACATACGTTTCATCGGCTTCTATCGTACCCGACAACTTAACCGCTTCTACTTCGTCAACAGGCTTGTTGAATGATTTCTGCTGAACAGCGTAGCGGATACGGTGAAGCATGAACCAAGCCGTTTTTTGCGTCACGCCTAAGTCTTTAGCTAGTTGGCAGGATGAAACACCTTTTTTGTGTGAAGTCGGCAGATACACGGCAATGAACCACTTATGTAAAGCGATAGGGCTATCTTCAAAAATGGTGCCTAGTCGAACGCTGAATTTTTTACAGCAGCCAGCACATTTATAGTCTCCCGACTTGAATTGATACGACTTCTGGCAACCACACCGGGGACAAACGGGCGTCCCTTTCCAGCGAAGTTGAGTAAGGTGTTGCTTATAGGTGTATTCGTCAGAAAAGTAGTCGTTCAGTTGGACTAGTGACTTGAATTTAGGTGTAGAAGCAGGTGCCATATTGTCGTTCAATTATGACAATATAATAGCGATTAAGTATCTGATTATCAAAATAGTTGTTCACTTATTTCAATCACTTATCATATTATTTTCCCGTCTATTTGTGTATTGGGGTCGTCAAGTATATAATTACCTTAGTAAAACAGAACATAAAATTCTTTATTACATTACTAGTTTACTTTTTAAATGCTATTTTATAACTACACTTCCTCTTCAAAGTTATCCTGATTTTAATAACTAAAAGCTGTACATTACCACACTATTGGCAATATTTATGTAACGATACATTAAAAATCGTCAATAATTGTATTACGAAGATGTTTCGCGATACCATCAACATCTGGAAAAATACTACTTGCGTTTATTCCATATGTATTCAATTTTCGTCTAAAATCTTTTTTCAGTTGATTAGGAAAAATAACTTTTCTTATTCTGTTTGGATTGAGCAGTTCATTCAATTCAATTTTAGGGTCTTCTTGAATTGTAAAATATCCAAATTGGTTTTTTATACGACTTGTGACATGTGGAATAGAAAGTAGCTTTACTTCATTAGTGTCAAATGGACTGTGGTCGGGAATATCATAAATGATTCCTTCTTTTTTTATTAGAATATAAACTGAAAAATTATCTGTTTGAATATCGTCTAAATCACTTTCTGTAGCAAAGTAGAGCGCTATAAGAGGATTGGATGTCCAATCCAACAGTCTAGTTGGCAAGCCATGGTGCTGGGCTATGGCTAACCATTCCCAATCATTTACCGGCCTATGTGAAAGAAATGGTAAAGCTTGATTTTTAAAAATTTTAAAAATTGTTTTCTCATTGAAATAGCTACCAAGGCTTATATCTATTCTACCAATTGTAGGAATTAATTTGTATGATTCCTTTTTTACACCTCTAAAGAAATATCGCGTATCGGGTTCAAATTGATTGAACTTTTCATTAAAATCGTCGAATGAATTGAGATGAATTTCCTCCATATACATTGCCTGTTGATTAAATTTAATTACAGCTGATTATAGTATTTCAATAGAAAATACGCATCTACATTGTAGTATTCCTAATCTTAGTTGTCATGTGTTTAGTCTGCAACTAGATACCATACTACAAATTCAATTCTAAATAATTAGACGTTTCTCGTGTCAGCGGAGACTCGCCTAATTAGTCAAAAAGCTAGCCTGTTTGACCGTATCACTTGTCGACAAGAATCTAACTCATGTATAGCAAAGAACTGGATTTACACCATCAACCAAAAACCTGTCGAAGGTTGCTCTGCTTTTACTGATTGCATTATTTATTTCAACATCTTCATGCTCAAGGTTAGAAATGCCTGTCTCGCTGACAACTTTGCTTGGTTTAGTAGTGCATGGTGAGTTATGTGCAAATGAAAGAATGAAAAAAATTTTGCATAAAAATGTGTTGTGAACAGTTTTTAAAATTTTAGGCGTTCACCCTGTCAACCGGAACTTTAATAATTAGCTAAAATATTTGCCTGTTGAGATGGATAAACTGTCGCCAGAACCTGCCTTGAACTTCCCCTTTGGCCAGTTCACCCAATACTTACAGGAACTGATGGATGAGAAAGCAACTCAAAACTATACAAATAGCGTTTAGCTTTATATCCTTTGCTGGTTAGGCTGTAGACTCTATTTCGGGAGGAGAATCTTGTCAGTGGAGAAATACAAAGTACAAAGCGTTACTACCACCCATAGAAAGTTCTTATAGCTTCAACTAACAGTCCACCCGCTGCACCGATGCCAATTTGCCATGTGCCATCAAGACTCTTTGCAATCATTTTAGTTATCCACCCATTCGTTTCAGCGCCAAAAGTTCCTTTTTCTTTGTTTAGGCCATCAGACTTTAAAATGGTTTTCAACTCATCTATATCCTGTTGGGAGACTTGATTTTCTCTGAGTTTCTTGGCCAAACTTTCAAAATCTTCTTTCTTAACCTCAATACGCACTTCGTTGCCTGTGTTAATCAAGGCTCCTTCTTGCGCCTGAATCACACCTGAGTTATGACTACCAATTATAGTATTACCGCCACTAACGTGAATGTTATTGTGACGATGCGATTCTTTCTCCTCTTTGTGTTTCTTCCAATTTTCAAAACCTCCAAATTCAATTGCTTTTTCACCCTCAAGTGTCAACTCATATGAATCTTTGCTGATGGGCTTAACAAGACCGTGTCGAACTAATTTGTCAAATGCTTTTTCATACTCATTCGATGAACCTCTGGTAGGATGCGCGACATATCCCTCTTCGGCATCGTGTAGTATTTGATCTATGTGTTCAGATATAGTCATAGTTTGGTACAAAGCTGTATTTGTGATCGATGAGGCACGGAAATCACGTCCTTGAGTAATTCCCAAATTGTTATTGCCTATAATTGCATTTCCACTTACGTAAATAGGAGGCTGATTTTCCCGTTCACGTCTTACCATGTCCTGAGCTTCGTAATCAGCGAGGTACTTCTGCCAGCCACCATTATCGAAAACATCAATACCTTTTGCCATTATATTAATGGCTGTTTCTGGCTGGCCAACTCCTTGGCACCTCTTGGCTACACCATGTTCATACATTTTGCTACGAACCTTTAACTCCATATGGGTATCATAGTCGTAATTGCTCGTATGGCAAAAATCTGGCACTTGCAAACAGCTACCTTTAAAATCGGTGTTGAGTCGCATCAAAATGTGTTCGATAATATCGTCAACAGTGGTATCACTAGTATACTCAAATCTCATTTTTATAAACTATATAGACGTGCCCTGTGTCGCAGGGAACATGGAAATAAAAGTCTGATCTAGCTAATAAGGCCGTTCATCATGTTACAAAGATCCCGCCCAACAGCAAATGTTTTACTTACTCATTTCTAAACTATTGCAGGTAGTTTATCTTCTAATTACGAAATAGTTAGTTTGACAAACCTACTGAAAAGACTGAGGCAAACAAATTAATGGTTTAAACAGAGACGCTTTATAGCTTTATATTTTTCTTGTTAAGTAGCAAATCATCCTTGTGCGTCCCGTAACCTCTCATCTAAAGGTCATTCTACGTAAAGTGATCTATATTTCCTTATATGCATAATGAATGATTATTTCATCATTTTCAACCCGTCTATAATTGAGCGTGTTTACTAAATAATTTTCAATCACATTTACAATGGGAGTAGTATTCGCATCTTCGAAAGTATAATCTGGAAAAACTTGCTGATTTGCTCTTGCCCAATCTTTAGGCGTGGTGGCACTAATAACTCCGCAGTTGTTGAAAATTATAAAATGCTTCTTATTTGTTCGGGGCATGTGGCTTCTTTTTTTAATTACGTGATTATTTTAGGTGTTCTCTCGATCACCTAGAAACGAGAGTATAGACCGTCAATCTAACTGTGGAGAAGTTTAGGCTGTCAAACGACGTACAAAATAGCAAGTAACATATGCTTGTCGGCTAAGTGTATCTTATCATACAGATGTTGAGGATGCAATAAACGAGCATATTAGCACCCAACATATCTTGAGTATAAAACCATTATATTACAAAAGTCTCATTGTCAGTACGATAGAATTTAGCGTCTAGTATTTAATGTAGTTGTAATGTAACTTATCACAAATGAATAAGCTAGTATACATATTTTCAACTTTCATTCCTTAAAATAATTAAACGGTAGTTGTTTGACGTCTATCTTGAACTAACCTGACAACCAATAGTCATCTATGTATTTAGCTACTTTTAAGGGTGATAACATGATACTACTGTCAGAATTATGATTCATTTACAGTATGACAAATGATGAAGTCAACCTGTCATTTAGCGATACTAACATTAAACTAGCCAATGCCATAAATTTGACTAACAAAATGGGTAAGCTGAGAATCGGAAAAGCGAATGAGTTGATCACCACGTCTAGTTACTCTGATACCGATATTGGCCTTATTCGGCAAACTGCCCTGATTAGTGTTAGTTTTTCGAAACGATTTCGTATGGATCGATTACCGGAAACATTGACCAACCTAGACATGGCTGTATCATATTTATCTATCCTGTTGCCAGTTGACCGTAACTCTAACTATAATTTTAATGTCAGTATGATAAATGGCGGGTTCACCTATCCAACCAACGGTTCTGTTGTATTGATGAACCAATCAGCAACTGATTTATACAGTCGTCTCATCAAAAAGTACTCTGGAACAGTCGGAAAAGGCACTGGCTCAAAAGTTCAGTTAGTAGGTACTTATATTACGGTTGGATTCAAGTGAACAGGAGAATAACCTTACTTAGTTAGATCATTATGAAAGGTGGCAAAGTGTAGCTATTTGACCACTGCCACCTCTTTTACCACAATACTGATAGTGGCAATAATGAATACCGGTTTTTGAATTTGCCACTATACAGGTTTGCCACCACTGGCAATACAAATCATGAAGATGATAATAATTAATATGTACCATAATTCATTGCCATCTTTTTGATTTCATTATGAGTAGTGGCAACATGTGTAAAGGTAATTACCCTGTATTGCCACTAGCTATCCTATTATCAAACTACTGAATACTGATTCATTATTGCTGCAACTAGTTTTTGTACACCGACTATGTAAAACCAAGTTTACTACGAAAGCGTGTAGATAACAATAGGCAAAAGATTTAATTCGTCTGCTGCTTATATTTCAGTCAAATTTAGAGAAACTAAACACCGAATTGGTTGTTTAGTTCATAAAATTATTTATCCATTGCGAAATAAACAAATAAAGATCGATTTAAGGCCCATCACAGCCTCAAGGTTGAGTTAAATTACAAAAGATATACAACTAGATCATTTAAATAAAGTAACTGCTTACATGTCATTTGTGAGCGTCATTCTCCAGAACATCTATATTTTTTCCAATTGATAAATTCTAGTGATCAGATTTTCTCTTCCAACATTGGTGGTAACCCTAATAGTTTGGTTAATTCTTAATTTACTGTTTGATCTGTAAACAAAAAAAACACATAAAGCGACGTCTAAATAATTTAACAGGTGATGAAAATAACTGCATCAACCAATTACGAGTTTTGTTGTTACATGTAATTTTTAGATTACTATAAAGTTTAAGTTTTTACATTAGTGATTGGCTAAAAATTAACCATATAACAACATAATAATTTTACCTTAAAAGTCTAACTATCAACACTTTATAAAAAATTTACTGAAGTACCCAGATTCTTCCCTTATATTATACCCCTTCAAATAGTTTAATTACTACTTTTATACTTATTTAATCTTTATTATTATATTATAGCTCACTCTATTCATTAATTCATACTCATAATAGTTCTATTGTATGTTAATACTTTTACTCTAACCATTCAACCTATTTTTAATAAATTTTATACTTATTTTTTTTCTTGTTTAACAAATAAGTCAAATAGTTTTATGTATTTATTTGCAGATAGTCAACCTTTGAATCAACAATTTAGCAATTAACCTTAAAAAGGATAAATCAATTACTAATCTTTCAGTATATTTTTACTTAATTCTGTTTATTTATTTCTTTTTATTCACTAGTGTTCACTAATTTAATTTAAAAAATAGTTCATTTTAAATTTTCATAATTTGTCTCACGTATAAGATAGTTTTCATTATTAACTAGAATGCTTTCTTAGTAACGGTAGTGGCAGCTTTATCTTCGATTTAATTATTACCATTATCAGTTTCCTAACAACCAGTTAGTCTAAACCAAATCTTATTTTAGCTTTTATTTTGTAACTAGTAAAAATAAATTAGAACTTATGCATTGAACAAACTTCTTTTAGTAGCTCAATTCAATGTATAAGTTCTGAACAGTTATGTTATTTCAACAGTAGATACCTTTTCAACATCCACAATTGAGCTACAGGCAATTATCTCTACCTAAATGGATAACTATATCATTTAAGCACATATAACGTCTTAAATCAACTTTTTAGAGTTTTGACAGATACAAATTCTATTCAAACTTGTCTGGATGCCAACGTTCCAATTTTAATTTAGGTGGTAGTCCAGTAAAAGCCATCAATTCTTCATACATGATAGTTTGCAATGGTTTCACAAAGGGCTCTGTAGTGGCTACACTATCATGAATGGTGAATATGGGTGCCTTGGGATGTTGTTTGGCAAATCGTTTCGTTATGACTTGAAGTACCATATAGGACTCGATACATTGAAGTAGGCAGGGTAATACTTCTTTTTGAGTTTGTTTGAACTGACGTAATAAGGCGTCAACTGTTGGAAAAAGCGTTTGAAAGCATTTCTTCGATTTTGTTGAATACTGATTGGCAGTATATAAAATCTCAATCACAACTTGTTTTACCTCATCTCTACTGTTGTAATCGATACCCATTTTTTTAAATTCATCCTTCATGTAGAGGTACAAATCAGATGGATTGTCATCCACTCCACTAACCAACGACTTATACTGAATAACATCATGATTGGTAAACTTTCCGAAGAAATCATCCGAACTCATCAGACCATCTGGAAATAGCACAGATTCAACGGTGGAATACAGATCTTTGTTGATTTTGTACAGATTGATCGTTTTTTTATCGTCTATGTATATTTCCTTCTTGAACAGGGCTGTTATAAAATAGGGTTGACTATTCTTGATGTCAATGGACGTTAAATAGTTACCTTTGTAGGTTATAAATTTTCTATTTTGGCTGGACATATTCGTTAATGCGGTATGGAGTCTTTGACCTTTATCATCTACAGAAAAATGAGTATGGCCAATAGATAAAGAAATTATATTCACTTTGTTGCAGTTGTATTGCGTTATTGGATTTTTCACCTCAATTGTATGCTTCCGTTTGTTATACTTTTTTTCACGTAGCTCAGGATGGAGAAGTAACATAGTACGTTTCCGTTCGGCCTCTTTTAATGCAGATTGATGATCAATAGATAGTGAACAGACCGGCCATAGATCTCTTAATAAGTGCCCATAATTAGGCTTCAATTCAGTAAACTTGTTCTTATCTTTTTTCTTTAGAATGTTGACGAAATTTTTACTGTAATCTACCGTCTTTATTTCAGCACTGCTAAATTTAAAAGTAAACCTATATCCGTAACTTTTTGCTTTATCACTGTTAGTACCGCGGATGAAATAATTATCTGATTCAATTACATGCGTACTGATGAAGTAGTCTATATACTGCCGGTAACTGTGGACATATTCCTGCAATCGATTAGAATATAATGGCGTGAAGTTTTTAGTGATGTCCATGTTGTCAAGTAGTTCATGATCCTGAGCTGGGGCAATAATAATCTGGCTCAAACAATACAGTCCATGATCCCTATTAAAATTAGAAATTCCGTAAAAATTGGGTGGATACTGGTCTAAATGCTCTTCAAGATTGAAGTTTTCTGGTACTATGGCTTTCATTGCTCAAATTAGTAAGTAATAATTAGCTAGTAGAATGATTACAGCAACTAGCAGGGATGAAGCTATACTTATAGTTGAACGAATAGTCTAAACATTTTAAGTGAGTAATGGCAACACAGAGTTTTATGAATTGCCATTACAATTCCCGAAGAACATCAATCAATTTGGCTTAGATACAAGTAATGTTTATTGCCATCACTACGTTTTGCCACTATAACTGATTTGCCGCTAGTATTTTTATGAATCGATTGGTCAGCAATAATCCGTGTTATCGTATTTCGAATAGTTCTGTTTTTACGATTATATTTCATTTCGAGTAGTTGTTGAACTTCTCCTTGTGGTATCTGACCAGTTTCTAATAACGCTACTAAATATACGTTAACTTCAGGATGATCAATTGCCTCCCTATGACCCTTTGATGAGTTAGGTTCTCCTACCTTATTGCTACAAATTATGATTGCCTTACTTATTGAGTCGTATTCAAAATTGATTGATTCTCTCTTTTTACCTTCTGTTCTTCCAAAACTGATCTGAATCAATTCTTTGTTATTAGAATTAGGTTTAACTAAAATCTCTGTACTTGTTTTTGTATCATAATGGTTACTATGCCACTTGTAGATGTTAAATATGCTACTTAATACAGAAGCAGTTTCTCGTTCATCATCGAATGAACTACCATCATGATTTTGGTTATTCGTTGAAGTAATTAAACTCAGTGTATTCTCAACTGGTGCGTCTTCTAAAACTGGTTGCCTCATCTCTTTGATTTCCTTAACAATGGGTTCATTATCATCAAATAAAGTAATGACCTTACTCACTGGGTTGTAGTGTACATTTGGATTATGGCAAACACTAAAACCTCGGCTTATCGAAATTTTAAGTAATGCAGAGTTAATTGGCATTAATGATTGGTAATGGCTTGCTACCTTTTTCGAATAATTTTTTTCATTTATTTCGTCTTGACATCCAGTTTCTACTATTATAACTAGACTTGAACCTTTTTTATATGTATAGGTCAAACGTGTATATGGATCGTTAGCTACAATCGACTGCATTTGTCTACTGGTCTTATAACTTAAACCATAAAAGCGAATACACACGTAACCAGAAATCTTTGTTATATCAACTTTTCCGTCAATAGCTTTAATACTCTGGTTCCAACATACATAACCAAAACTATTTCTTGAATTAACTTTAAATTTGTTTGGTAAATAGTCAGTCATGTGCTGACTCCGTGGAAAACCAAATTGAATTAGGTGGGCTATTTCTGTTACAGTTAAGTGTAATTTTATAGTTTTCCCTTGATCGTCTTTGCATTTTGTAGTTAGACTGATTAAAGGAATAGTTTTGTCCGTAGAACTGACTCGATTTGCACTATTGATCGAAAAATTACATAAAAGATCTGAAACAGACTTCTGTATTTCAGTTGGTATTGAAATAGTTGAATTGATTGAAATTTCCATAGTAATTTAAAATAAATTTCCCACAACGGCCAAATTTTTAGCCGCATTGCATAAATTGCGTTAAAATAATTGTGATGATTGTACTTGTAGTTATCCCGTTACTTCACCTGCTATTTTGTCCTGTTATCTCTTATCCGTTCTCGTTATCCTAATAAAGTAGCCTAATCAATTTTCCGTTTCTATTCCTAGTTTTATTTCCTACTTTGTATCTTCTTTTGTTTGTACCTTCTTCCGTTTTTATGTGCAACCAGAATTTCACATACGATAGTTCCCCAACTTTAAAAGTAAACAGAATCTTATAGAGGTAGTTTATAAACTACTTTATATATTATTCTTGTATTAAAAGATTTTGCAATATATTATTCTTAAAATGTTCAATAAGCAATCTTTACATTTTATAGAAAATTACTCAAGCAAAATCAAAAAAATCATACAAAGTTCTGTAAATTTTTGAATTTGGTCATAATAACTATTAATAGAGTGAAATATCTTACTTATGTCTTTGTTCAAGTGATGAGTTAGCCACCTTTGTATTTGTCTTGGAGCTAGGTTAAAAATAGTTAAAGTAGGCTTAGCAAAATAGTTTTAATCATAGATGTGATCGATAATGAACCAAAACAAAGTTTAATTATATCTATTTCATATAAATGGTTACAATAATGCTTCATAAGCAGAATCAATTGCTTCAGATGCAAACGAATCCAGATAGATGGCAGTAACCGCTTCGGTTTTATGACCCATTGCCTGACTTATAACAGCAGTACTAGTACCCTTTTGTCGTAATGTAGTGGCAAAGGAATGTCGGGCTACGTATGTCGTTAGTGGAGTTTCAATGCCGACTCGTTTCCCTAAAACCTTTAGATCTTTGTTTACTTGACCTAACACCTTATGCAATCGGTTATTAATCTGTGTTTCGGTTTTATGCTGTCCAATGCTTAGGATAGGGAATACATAACTGTCGGGACTAACGTATGTCGATTGTCTGTAATCGTTGATAAGGGCAACTGCAGATTGGATTAAGCGAATTGTGAATTTTCCGCCAGTTTTCTGTCTAATGTAGATTAGTCTGGTATACCCTTCGGCATCAGTACTAATGTTGTGCCAACGAAGTTTAGACAAATCGACAAAATTGATGCCTCCACAGTAGAAAGAAAACAGAAATACATGTTTTGAAAGACTTAGTCGTTCAGTCTCCGCTAAGTTCTTTATTTTAGCAATTGCAATCGCATTGCGTTTACCTTTGAAATCATCAGCAGAATATAATCCGATCGGCGTAAAATTTTCGATTTTCCGTATGTCATCTCGACTAATAGCGCGTTTCTGAGTTGAGGTATCGAATTTACCTATACTAAATTTATGTTTGTCAGCAGCACTTCGAGCAAAAGGATAGTGTTCTGGTTTGGCTACACCTTCAGCAATAGCTTTGTTTATAACAGCCCGTAAAGTCCTGAATCTGTTGCTTAAGGTTGTATCCGAATTTCCTCTCTGACGAAAGAAGGCTTCCAGTTGATTACACAATCGAACAGTAACTTCACTAATGGCTAAATCCTCCTTTTTGTAGACACCGTCAATAAAGTCAGTAAGTTGGTTTCTAAGATCCCTATAGATTGTACTGTTACCATTTTGACGGGCTATAACCATAGTCGATGTTATTTCATCTATGTAAGCTAACAGCGAAATGCTACGAATCTGTTTGCGGCTTTCTACGGCTTTATTGGCTACTGCTTTCGCATCGTGCTGTTCATCGGCCATAGACAGTGTACTAGCAGCTTGACTATACTTTTTCTCCCAATTCTCTAATTCTGTAATAAGGTCGTTGCGAAGTTCTTCCGTATAACTACGCCTTATTGCTTCCTTGTAACCAGTGTATTTGCTGTTCCAGTACTTAGGGTGTAAGCTCAAACCAGTTGCAACAAACTTGCTTTTACGGTCTTTTGTAATGCGTAACCAGAACGGATGAGAACCATCTTGTAACACTTTATGAGTGCGATATATGATCTTTACTGTTGCCTTACCTTCTTTAAATTCAGTAGTCCTTGCCATTTGTTGTACCTAATCATTCGAGGTACAACGTTAGGTACAACAAATATAAAAAACTTTGTTGTACCTATAAAAAATTTGTGTAGAAATTTACAAAAAATCTCTGTAAATCAATAAGTTAAGTAGTTATTTTCTGTTAAGTTATACTGCCTTACAAGCAGAGGGTCGGGGGTTCGAATCCCTCAACTCCCACACTAGAAATCAAGCACTTAGCAGCAATGTTAAGTGCTTTTTGCTTTTAGGTACAACGACAGTATGCACTGTGTTTACTCCTCCGTAAAGTGCATACCTGCAAAAGCTACTCAGTCTGCGCTGTAGCTATTTTAGTCTAGCTGTATAAAACTTACAAAGACTTTCTGTTGAAGCCATACAATCAGTTGTAGGCTTAGTTGTAGCCAAACTCGTCATAATCGTTGTTCTAAGGGGAGAATTTCAATCATATCAGGCTATGAAAACTAGAATGCTATCTGCTGTTGCGTTGGTTATGTTGATGACCCACTTCAGCGTACAGGCACAAACGACGCCAAGAGCGGCTGCAACCGGTAAGCCAGCCAATTCTCAAATGAATGGACGGTCACCGAAGAATTCAAATGCGATGAGCCGGGCAACGGTAGACGGTTCAGATGGTAGCGCGACTAATGATGGAGCCAGCGGTCAGAGTGGCCGCCCGGCTCCTTTGCCGGTAGTTGCCACTGATAAGAAAACGATCAAAAGCAGCCGGAATATGAAAAACAAGTCCGTCAATATGAATCGTACATCAGCATCGCCCGGTAAAAAATCAGCGGACCAATAGAAAGGCAAAACAGTTCAGTATGATTGATGTTAATCGCAGGATATTAGTTGTCAGTGCGTTAACGTGTAAGAACACCCGCGTCTTATCGAATGGCGTTGGGAGAGCGTGTACCAGATGCAGTTACCCCAGTCTATTGTTTTGGAAACAGGCAACCAGTTTACGGTTTCGCTGCCACTGCTTGCCTGACTGGCTGGCCGGGCCTTAGTTGGAGAAAGCCATTCATTAACTTACTTCTGATGAAGTTATTCTTTCTGCTTCTGGTTATCAGTATAACCGGCACGTATGGACAATCCGCTTTATATGGCGAAAAGCTAGATAGCCCGTTGACGTTGCGCAATGGGCTGGTAATAGTTGTTGGCGATACAATCCATTTTGGCAAAGGAACACTACCAAATGGTGATTTCAACTACATCACCAGATCAGGTAAAACGCCACTGACTCGTCAGTGGTGTGGGCGTTATGCCATCGTTCAGGCAATACGTGGTAATGAGCGAAAAAAATACATTGTTGTTCGGGCTGGTCGGACTGCGGTAATTGACATAACGGCCGCTATCAGCGTAGCAGAAATAGTGGGAATAAATAAATCTAGCTTAACGCTTACACCTGTCCATATTCGGGGCGATTACAGATGAATGCCTGTAATACATGTGACTAGACATATAGTAGGATATGACCTCCCGGGCAGTCAGCAATGCGCTTCTGTTCCGTTCAGATAGGGTACGCGGTCAACGTAAATGCGTCTTCTGGCTTGACCTATTTGTTTAGCTTACAGCAAGTGAGGCTGGCTAATCCGACAAGTAAAAACCCGGCAGCTCTGTTACAAGCTACCGGGCCGCGGTTAAACTACTCCACAAAGCATCCTGCATGATGAAGTTACCCCAAAATTAAGACCTAATCATGATCGTATCAACTAGTATTGATTCATGTGTGTTGAATTACATCACTAGTTCTGCCTTTTTTCATCCACGTGTGATTCGTTTAGGTCGGTACAGGCTCGTTGGTAGTTTACATGCGGTATCTTGCCCCCGTGCTCATCACCGGGTACACACGACGCAGTAGCTCATTATTGAAGAATATCGTCAGGTAATCTGCCGGTCAACTCTTTAGCAATAGTTTAGAAACAACGGTTTGGAACTGTTACTTTACTTCAGGGGGTATCAGTCGTAAAACGGGCGGAAGTCGTATTTTTGTCAAAAATCGTATCCGTGTGACTGTTCTTTTCCGAGTATATCGTTCGTTGCTACCAGTTGTAGGGTTGCTGGTCTTCGCCAATCTCCTTTGGGCCCAGACACCACCTCCCGACTGGACCTCCCAATACTGGACAGCCCGCTGGATTTTGCACCCTACCGCTCCGTCGCGGCAATACGGCGTTTTTCATTTTCGCAAAACCGTCGAACTGGCCCAGAAACCAACGCGCTTTGTAGTTCACGTGTCGGCCGATAATCGTTATAGGCTCTTTGTAAATGGCAAATCGGTAGCGATGGGCCCCGCCCGCAGCGATACACAAAACTGGAATTACGAAACGATTGATCTTGCTCCTTATTTACAGGCAGGGCGAAATGTGCTGGCGGCACAGGTATGGTACATGGGTGAGGGCGCTCCCTTCGCGCAGATGAGTTACCAGCTCGGGTTTCTGGTACAGGGTGACAGCGATACCGAAAAAGTAGTCAACACGGACGCTACGTGGAAAATTTTCCAGAATCCGGCGTACTCACCCATTAAAAACGATATTCCTAAACTGCGTACCTATATTGTGGTGGGCGATGGGGATCGGGTCGATGCGGCAACGTACCCGTGGGGGTGGGAGCAGCCGAGTTTTGACGATAAAGCCTGGGTTGCGGCCAAAACGCTTAATTTTCCGGCCAAGCCACGCGGTCTGGGCACCGATGGGAACTGGGGACTGGTGCCACGAACAATTCCGATGATGACCGAGAAACCCCTCCGGCTGACTACGGTTCGGCGGAGTGAACACGGTAAAATGGATAACGCCTTTCTACAGGGCAAATCGCCGGTGACGATTTCAACGAATACGAAAGCCGTTTTTCTGCTGGATCAGGGATACCTCACCAATGCCTATCCTGAACTGACCGTTTCTCAGGGAAAAGGGGCAACCATAACACTGAGCTACGCCGAAGCACTGGTTGACAGCAAAGGCCAGAAAGGAAACCGGAACGAACTGGAAGGGCGGACACTACGCGGCTTCGATGATCAGTTTGTTGCCGATGGCGGTAGTAAACGTACGTTCCGACCGTTGTGGTTTCGAACGTATCGCTATCTGCAACTGACGGTTGAGACCAAAGGCGAATCGCTGGTGCTGGATGAGTTGATCGGGCAGTACACGGCTTATCCATTCGAGGAAAAGGCGCAGGTCGTAACCAGTGATACAACCCTGAAAGCGATCTGGAATGTCGGCTGGCGAACGGCGCAACTTTGTGCGGGCGAAAACTATTACGACTGTCCGTACTACGAACAACTGCAATACACGGGCGACACCCGCATTCAATCGCTGATTTCGTTGTATGTAACGGGCGATGATCGACTGATGCGGAAAGCCATTGCCGATTATGACCATAGCCGGTTCAATGATGGACTGACCCAAAGCCGTTACCCTTCCGCCGATTTTCAGGTTATTCCAACGTTTTCGCTGTTCTGGGTCTGCATGATTCACGATTACTGGATGCATCGGCAGGACGACGCATTTGTGAAGTCGATGCTGCCGGGCATACTGGGCGTGCTGAACTGGCACGAACAGCGAATTGCCAAAACAGGGCTGAACGGTCCGCTGGAGTGGTGGAACTTCGTTGACTGGTCGACGTGGCAGAATGCGAAAGATGAAACAGCCGGTGGTGTTCCGGCGGGTGCGCGGAAGGGCGGATCGAGTATCTTGTCGCTTCAACAGGCATACACTTATTTTCGGGCGGGTGATCTGTTGGCACACTACGGACAGAACGAACGGGCCGAACATTACCGCGAACTAGGGCGTAAGCTAAATAAAGCCGTATATGCGCAATGCTGGGATGCTGGTCGGGGCTTAATGGCTGATACGCCCATCGTTCCTGCCGGACAGGCTGGCAAGACGAGCTATAGCCAACACGCCAATATTCTGGCCGTATTGACCGATGCCGTGCCAGCTGCTCAGCAAGCGGCCCTGTTACAGAAGGTCATGGCCGATCCCAAGGGCGGGCCGGATTCGCTAACCCAAGCTACGTTCTATTTTAAATTCTATCTGTTCGAAGCGTTGAAGAAAACGGGCCTTGGTGATCAGTTTGTGAGCCAGTTGAAGCCCTGGCGTGACATGCTGGCTATTGGCCTGACCACTTTTGCCGAAAACCCCGAGCCAACCCGTTCCGACTGCCACGCCTGGAGCGCATCGCCACTCTACGAACTGTTATCGATCACCTGTGGCATTCGACCGGCAGAGCCAGGATTTAAGTCCGTTCGGATTGAGCCGTATCTGGGCAATTTAACGACGGTTAATGGACGGATGCCGCATCCACTCGGCGACATTGCGGTACAATTCCAGAAGACAGCGACGGGCGGATTGACGGGCACCGTTACGCTACCTACCAACGTGACCGGGACACTCCGTTGGAAAGGGAAGGCGTTGCCCCTGAAAGCTGGTCAACAAACGGTGACTCTATAGATGGCTTACGAACCTGTAGTCGTTCCTGAAGTTACTGTTTATATACATGTATCCTCTTTGATTAACTTGATATTGTTAGCTTCTTTTTTTACAGATGAGTGCTCCCTAATCCCCGTAGCTCAGCAATACATTCGACGTTTTTTCTATTTTTGTCATTTACAAGTTACGGTGGGTATCAAAACGCTCGGGCAGATTGGCCGGGCGTTTTTTGTTTCTCCACGACCGGGACGATTCGGTAAAAGCTGGTTACTAATGCCACGTACACGGCTATCCATACATTGCTTATGCACACGATGATGAAGTTATTTCTCTGTCTTGTTTTTAATCTGCTGGTTCTTTCACTGGTCGCCGAAGCGCAGAAGATACCCAAAGATGCCGATGCGATCGAACTGACCACCAGCTTGGCTGATTCGGCACTGTTTGAGTCGGTGCAATCGTACCTCGAAGAAGCCGGTTTTGATATTGAGATCGCCAATCAGGAGGATGGTACAATCGTGACCGAATACCGACTTATTGCTGAGTTTAAGACGATAAAGGAGCCTATCGAAATACGCATAACTGCTACACTATCCGGCGAAGTCGTACTGTTCAAGGCGCAGGCTACATCGCATAGAGCAGGTAACTCCTACGAAAATGAACCGATCGTCAATAAAGAGTCGGCTGATGGTGTCAGTAATGGCGAGTTCCTGCTTTTTAACGAAGTGATAACCAAATACGCTAAAACGCTGGACCAGGTAACCGTAGATTACAACGTGCCCTGATCGGAGCCGTTTCATCGAAAAGATGGTCGCGTATGGCCCGGAAATCGTTTGCGCACAAACACTTAACTCGCACACGGGGTTAGGCAATTGTGCCTGTGTGTGGGCACTGTGTTAATGTACACTACCAAGGAGGGGCCCGGTTTATCCGGGCTTTTTTTATCAAAGAGGTGCCGCTACTACAAGAGGGGCAAAAAAATAGGCCACTCCCGAAAGAGCAGCCCGCGAAAAGAAAAGTGTTATCGCACATACATACGCGCTCGAAACAGATTCAGATTTCTCACATCGGAGAAAAGATAAATTTTAGGTCGGTTTTCGGTTAGACTACTTTTCTTTACTATAATAGTTCGTTGTTAATCAGTCCTTAACGCAAATTAGTAAGCTTCTTGATCAGACAAAAATCACTTCCGATGAATCGTTGTAGCTGCTGCCTGAGCACTGGCTAAAATGGTAATATCGGCGATGGTGACGTGAGCAGGAGCGGTTACCACATAAACAATTGTATCGGCTATATCGGTCGGTGTCAAAGGGGTGAAGCCCTTGTATACGTTGGCCGCCCGCTCGGTGTCTCCTTTAAAACGCACGACCGAAAACTCGGTTTCAACAGCCCCCGGCGCAACGTTGGTAACTTTGATGCCGTGCTGAGTGAGATCCAGTCGCATGCCCGTACTTAAGGCTTCGACGGCCGCTTTGCTGGCGCAGTAAACGGCTCCATTAGCATATGTTTCTTTCCCCGCAATCGAGCTGATATTGATGATGTGGCCGCGTTTCCGCTCAACCATGCCCGGTATCACTGCTTTCGACACATACAGAAGGCCCTGAACATTGCCGTCGATCATTTGGTCCCAATCGGCTGGGTCACCGTCCTGAATGGGCGACAGACCATGTGCATTGCCGGCGCTGTTCACCAGGATGTCAATCGTTTTCCAGTCATCAGGTAAGGTGCGGATGGCGTGATCCACTTCGTCCCAGGTCCGTACGTCGAAATTGAGGGTAGTCACAGGCGTTTTTGCGCTGAGCGTTTCCTGTAGTTCGTCTAACCGTTCCTGCCGACGTCCACACAGAATGAGCCGATAGTTGAGGTCGGCAAAGGCTTCGGCGGTAGCACGGCCAATGCCAGAGGTTGCGCCGGTGATGAGAGCAATCATAGTAGTCGGGTTGTAAAGTATTCGACAAAACTAACAGAATCCCGTCTTATCAATTCTTCTTAAAGCACAAAACTGAACTAAGCGCATCGATACGTGTAAACCGGATACTACGTTAGCCACAACTGGCGCAAAAATTGTGGTGTGTATCCAGTACTTTATTTTAGTCTCATACACTAAATTGTCGTCACAAATTTGGGTAATAAGTATATTTTTAGTTACCGTTCGATTGGTTAGCAAGGAAGTCATAAACGGCTTTATCAGTTTTTTTGTTAAGCACTGAAAACCAGTAAATCACCGTTGTTCAGGGCGCGTTTGGTCATGACGTTGCCGAGCGTTAATTATGCATCAAATGAGCTAAACTCGCTTCCTCTATGCTACCCGATTTTTCGGTGGTGATACCAACGTGTCAGCAACCGGCTCTACTTCTTACTTGCCTCGAGGCACTGGCTCAGCAGCGGCTCCCCCGCGACCAGTATGAGATCATTGTTGTGGACGATGCAAATTCGCCCGAAACGGCAACGGCTGTTGCTTTACTAACAAAACAGATCGCCCGATCAGGTGGACCGCTTGAAATTCGCTACTTAGGCCAACCGCAGCCGAAAGGACCTGCTGCGGCCCGCAATCGGGGTTGGCGGGCCGCAAGGGGCCACGTAATCGCCTTTACCGACGACGATTGTTTGCCCGATTCCAACTGGCTCTTATCGGCACTGACGGGTTTCCAGCGTGGAGCGCAGGTCATGACGGGCCAGTTATGTTTGAGGTTCACCACGAACACAACGCCGACAAATGCCCGAACGGCTTACCTAGACATGAGTGAGTTTATTTCGGCCAACTGTTTCTGCCGTAAATCGGCCATCGAGCGGGTAGGCGGTTTTGAAGAAGCGTTTGATCTGGCCTGGCACGAAGATAATGATTTACAATTCAAGTTCATTCAGGCGGGCATCCCCATCAGCAAGTGTCCACAGGCCATTGTGGTTCACCCGATGCGCGAAACGCCGTGGTACACCCCCTTGACAAATGAGCGGAAAAATCGCTACGATGCCCTGTTGTTCAAGCGGCATCCTGAACTGTTCCGACAGCGCATTGCCACCGACCGGAGTTTGATGCTTGAACAGTATGCCGCTGTCCTGGGGGTGATGTTTGGTGTTGCTGGTACGTTATCGGGTAGCGCCATTACCTCAACCGTCGGCTTTGGCATGTGGGGGATCGTATCCGCAAACCATATCTGGCACCGGTTGTCCGAGGAAGCCAATACGGCAAGTTTGATACAAACCGTCACAACAACACTGGCTACTCCCTTTGTGGCCGTGTATTGGCGACTGTACGGTGCCGTAAAATACCGAGTACTATACTGGTAGCCTGGAAACTTATCACGAGCCTTGACCCATTCGCGGATTAGCCAGGCAGCGGATTAAAACTCGTAATATGTTGTAGTGGCAAAGTACTAGATTGCGTCAAACTTCTTCGAGGAACGTTTGCAGGGCTAAACTTTTCGTGGCCAGTGCATCCTTGAACGGACCGATCTGGTTGGCAAGCTGATTAACGACCGGGATCAGAATTTGGCGCACTTCTTCCGAAGCATCCAGCGCATTCTCGATGCGCGTCTGCGTGATTCTATCGCTGAACGCATTATCGAAGAACGCATCGCCGATCAGATACCAGCCGGTTATGTGGACCTCCCGTCGCAGTTCGTAACCCAGATCAGCGTATTCCCGCTGGAACTGGTAGAGTGCCTGCTGTAACGCAAACGTCTGCGCCCGAACGTCGTCCAGCTTCTTCAATTTGGCATAGGATGCCAACGTCAGGCCCACCAGATCCAGATAGCCAATGTGCTGGGCATCCATGAGCATTGTGTTCGTTTTGTAAAGTTCATCGAGCGCCAGTCGGCCAGCTCTGAATGCCTGTTGCGCTTCGATGAACTGACGATCGGCCGCTTCAACGTCAGCCACGAGTTGGTCATACTGCCGACCGATACTATCCCAACGCAGCTGAATGACCGCTCGCTTCTGGGCCATCAGAGCCTCGTAATCACGATCGACCGATGCGTAGGCGGTAAGTTTCTGGCTGTATGTCTCGATAAGCTGCCTTGTCTGCTGGAGTTCGTCAGTCGCTGTACCGTAGGCAAGTTCAAGTTGAGCGACTTCTGCTTCTTCGTTTGTCAGCTGTTCCTGCTTTCGCTGGAGAATCGTGTAGTAGATAGTACGCCAACTCAGGCCCGTTAGCTGATCGACATCCCGTTGCTCCTGACTCAGCTGATCGGTCAGCATAGCCAGTTTCGCCAGTTGACTGGTTTGCACGGCTTCGGCGTCGGCTAAAAAACGGGTAAGTCGTTCTCGTTCATTGCGTTGGTTAACTAACGAAAGTAACTGGTGCTGTTGATTGGAGGTCCAGGCCATTAGGGTGTGGTGTGAATTGTCATGCAAATCAATGCGTTTCTGACATGGATACAATCAGCTTTGTATGGGTGGTCATTAGTGGCGACAAACGAGCCGGTAACTGCTGCGATCGGTCATCAGATGAATTTATGCATCAAATGAAGATACTGTAATGCACTTTTTTGGGCAATACTATTGTTTATTCGGTAATTTTGAAATTTTACAGCCAGGGTGAATTTATATGGAGATGAGCCATTTGCAGCAGTCTTTCACGGTTCGATTTGCGTACAACGTTTTCTTTACTGAAAAACTTTTCGATACAGCTAATCCGCTCCTTGCCGATTTTTTTGTCCAACAGGCCAGCGAAACCCGAAAAAAAATACTGGTCGTGATCGACTCCGGTGTTACGGAAACGCACCCTGATCTGTTAACGACCATCAACACCTATTTTGCTCAGCATACGGATGTTGTTGAACTGGTGCCGGACCTTCTCGTGATTCCGGGCGGTGAGGTGGCCAAGAACAACCCGGCTTTTGTCGAACAGATTGTCGATGCGGTCGATCGCTATGGCATCGACCGGCACTCGTATGTAGTGGCTATCGGGGGTGGATCCATACTCGATATGGTCGGTTATGCGGCTGCCATATCACACCGGGGCATTCGCCACATCCGGATTCCAACAACGGTGCTGTCGCAGAATGATTCCGGAATCGGTGTAAAGAACAGCGTCAACTACCGGGGTAAGAAAAATTTTCTTGGCACGTTTGCTCCGCCCGTAGCGGTTTTCAACGACAGTGATTTTCTGCTGACCCTCGACGATCGCGACTGGCGGGCGGGGATCTCCGAAGCCGTTAAAGTAGCGCTCATCAAAGACGCCCGGTTTTTCGAGTGGATCGAAGCCAACGCCGAAGCCCTCGCTGCCCGCGACATGGCGACGATGGCGTACCTTATTCACCGCTGTGCGCAAATGCACCTTGACCACATTGCGGGGGGCGATCCGTTCGAAATGGGTTCATCTCGACCGCTTGATTTTGGCCATTGGAGCGCTCACAAACTGGAACAACTCACCAATTTTGAACTGCGGCATGGCGAAGCGGTAGCCATCGGTATTGCCCTGGACAGTCTGTACTCGCAGCAGCTCGGTTGGCTCACGGGCGTTGACACCGACCGGATACTGAAGACGTTGCGCACGCTGGGCTTTTCCCTCTATCAAGCCATGCTCGACGCCGACAAAAGCGCCGGTATCGTGAAAGGGCTGGCCGAATTCCGGGAACATCTCGGTGGTCAGCTGACCATCATGTTGCTGGAAGGGATTGGCAAAGGCGTAGAGGTTCACGAAATCGATACTGACAAAGTGCGCCAGTCGATTGCCACCTTAAAAGAACAGGAGCAATCGGCTCAACTGGTATGAGGACACCACTGGGACACCTCGGTTACTGCACAAACATCCATGCGGGTGAAACGTGGACCGATCATTTTGCCGCGCTTCAGCAGGCGATTCCTGAACTGAAACAGCGGCTGTCGCCCGGTGCGCCGTTTGGCATTGGCCTGCGGCTGTCGGACGTGGCCAGTGAAGAACTGGAAATACCCGAAAATCTGGTAGTCTTTCAGCATTGGCTGGCGGCTAACGATTGCTACGTATTCACGATGAATGGTTTTCCGTTCGGAGGCTTTCACGACACAGTTGTTAAAGATCAGGTTCACGCACCCGACTGGACGACCGAAGCGCGGGTCGAATACACCAAGCGATTGTTCCGGATCTTGTCTGTGCTGCTGCCGGTCGATGAACTGGGCAACGCCATTCAGGGCGGTGTTTCTACGTCGCCCCTATCGTATCGTCGCTGGTTCGAGTGGGAGCAACCCGCAGCCCGCGACTATATTCTTTCGCAGACGACTCAGAATGTGCTCGAAGTCGTTGCGGACCTGATTCGGCTGCGGCAGCAAACGGATCGATTGATGCACCTTGATCTGGAACCAGAACCCGATGGCGTAATTGAAACCGCCGACGAGTTCATCACCTGGTATACCGATTACCTGTTGCCAATGGGTATCGAGCAGCTGACGTCGCAATTCGGTTTGACCGACGAAGAAGCCGAGGCCCGAATATGCGAACACGTGCGGTTGTGTTACGATGTCTGTCATTTTGCCGTTGGCTACGAGCGTCCGGCTGCCGTGCTGGACAAACTAAAGGAATTTGGTCTTCGCGTTGGTAAAATTCAGATCAGTGCGGCTTTAAAAGCTGAATTCCCTGTAGAAACTGCGGATCGGGAGGTCGTCAAAATGGCGTTTGACCAGTTTAATGAGCCAACGTATCTGCACCAGGTTGTGGCGCGAACACAGGCAAACGAACTACGCCGATTCCCGGATTTGCCGCAGGCACTGGCTGCGTTCAACGAAGACCATGCGGAGTGGCGGGCACATTTCCATGTTCCGCTTTTTGTGGCGGATTATGGGGTGTTGCAATCGACACAGGACGATATAGTAGAGGTGCTTCGTCTTCAGGCCGAACGGCGATTTACGAATCAGCTGGAGGTAGAAACCTACACCTGGGGTGTGTTGCCGGATGAACTGAAAGCACCACTGGTCGATTCGATTGAGCGCGAAATGAACTGGGTGATAACAAACGGAATAGAGTCGAATACATGAAAAAGACGGTAGTACTCGATGTTGTGGGGTTGTCTTACTCGCTGATTGGCGACCACACGCCCTTTTTGAAACAGTGGTTTGCCAGCAAGCATCAGGCCACCATCGATCCTATGCTTCCGGCCCTGACAACATCGGTGCAGTCTACGTATGTAACGGGTAAATGGCCGAGTGAAACTGGTATTGTCGGCAATGGTTGGTACGACCGGACCGATTCGGAAGTGAAATTCTGGAAACAGTCGAATAAACTCGTCGCGGGCGAAAAAATTTGGGAACGGGCCAAAAAGCTTGATCCTTCGTTCACCGTTTCGAAAATGTTCTGGTGGTACAACATGTACTCATCCGCCGACTATTCAGCAACGCCCCGCCCACAGTACCCATCCGACGGGATGAAACTTCCCGATTGCTACACCCAGCCTGGCGATCTGCGCGACAGGCTTCAGAAGGAACTTGGCACGTTTCCGCTCTTTCAGTTCTGGGGACCCGCAACGACCATAAAAAGTAGCCGTTGGATTGCCGACGCATCGATGCTGGTCGATAAATGGCATGACCCGACCCTCACGCTAATTTACCTGCCCCATCTGGATTATTGTTTGCAGAAATTCGGCCAGGATTTCGCAAAAATCGGTACTGACCTTCGCGAGATCGACGACGTCTGCCGCGATCTGATTCAGTATTATGAGCAGCAGAATGCCGAGGTCATCGTGTTGTCGGAATATGGGATAACCAACGTCAGCAAGCCAATTCACATCAACCGGATTCTGCGGGAAGCCGGTATGATTCGCTATCGGGAAGAGCGCGGTCTGGAAATGTTCGATGGGGGCGCATCACCCGCCTTTGCCACACCCGATCACCAGATTGCTCACGTGTACATCAACGACCCCACGGTTTTTGATGACGTACGATCACTGCTCGAACAGACGCCGGGGATTGAACTGGTATTGGATAAAGAACAACAGAAAGACTACCACATTGATCACGAACGCTCCGGCGACCTTGTCGTCGTGGCTGATGCCGATAGCTGGTTCACCTATTATTACTGGCTCGATGATGCCCGTGCCCCGGATTATGCCCGGTTAGTGGCCATTCACCAGAAGCCCGGCTATGACCCCGTCGAAATGTTTATGGACCAGACGAATCCGCTCATTAAACTCAAGGCGGGGTATAAGTTAGGGCGTAAGTTGCTGGGTTTCCGCTACCTCATGAACGTCATTTCGCTCGACGCGACGCTTGTCAAAGGATCGCACGGACGCATTGATACGGCGCGGGAGCATCATCCGGTATTCGTGAGTAGTCGTAACGTAGGTAACGCCTTATCGGCAGTTGACGTTTATGATCAGATTTGGACTGCGATGACCACGGGAGTGTCTGAAAAACAGACGATTTAACTTCTTGGTTATTCAGCCGAAAGGATGTAATTTAACTTCATGAAAGCCCTCGTCGTTGTTTTTCTGCTTGCTTCGGCCTGTGCGTCGAACCGGCTGCCGAAGGTGAATGCCCCGGCTGACGGCGCTGAATATTACTTGCCTAATCAGCCAACGCATGCCCTTCAGTCGCGGATTCTACCAGACCCGCACGGTGGGCTTGGCCATTCTCAGGACCCCGATATTCGCGTAACCGACATTCGGCTGACGGCCACCTATACGGTCGTTTACCTCACATATGGTAAAGACAAAAGTGATCGCTACTTTAATTACGCCGGCACAAGTAGTATCTCATTTAATCCAAAGGCGGTTCTGGCTTCGTCGGATGGCAAACGGACGTTTGCCCTGCTGAAGACCGAAGGCATTCCTATGTCACCGCAGACGACGGAAATCAAGAATGACGAAAAGCTGTCCTTTATTCTGTACTTTGAGCGGCTGGACAAGGGTATTGAAGCGTTCGATCTGTTTGAATGTAAGAGCGATACCGAAAATTCATGCTTCAACGTAGCCGGAATAACGATCGAGAATCCAGCTGATTCGGGCGTACAACTACCGAAATAATCAATTTTTTGCCGGTCAACAGCATACTGACGGTCCACCGCCGGACGTTAGCACTGTATTGCTGTAGTCCTGTTCCCCGTAGTATGTCGTTTTTTGCTTTTTTCCAGCGCCGTTTATGTACCCCATTTGTTGCTGCTGCCTGCTTGCTCATAAGTCTGGTTACGCTCGCTCAGGTCACCCTGAAATACCGGGTCCTGAATGGCTACTTTCTAAGCAGTGAGGCTCCTGTCAATAAAGGAAAACCGACGTTGTTTGTGTTTGAACAGGCCGATACATTCGCTGATGTTTTCAAGCCAGCCACGACAATGAGCAGACGGCCCGATATGCCGAATTTCAACAAAGAAATGGTTGTTGGTATTACGCTCCCCGCCACAAATAAGCCGCCTAAATTATCGATTAGCCGCGTGTTTGTGCAGGACTCTGTCATGACCGTTCGCTACATCCGTATAGCCGATACGACCCTGACCAAAACGCCCCAATCGTTTACATCCCAGCCTATGCTGCTGGTGGCTATACCCGCACAGGTTGTATTGAGTACCCGACTCATCGAGAACGGAAAAGTTGTATTAACACTTAAGAAACGGAACGACTAACCCAGTCGGCGAAAATAGTGCCTTTGGTTTGGGCGATAGGACAACCAATTGTTCGTTGACTGACAGACTGAAATACAGCCGCGCACAGTTTACATGAATGCGTTCTTTTGCAGGCTTTTTTACCGGAAACAATCTTATTGAAGAAGATTATTGGTCGCACCTCCCGGACTGATGACGCGCAGTGGTATAGCACTGATGACGACCACAATTATCGTCGAATACACGTAAGTTTTCATACGAATGAAAAGCGGCCTTTCTAACTTGATAAGCCAACGATGAGCGCGTTACGGACTAACCAATATTATTGGTTTACGGGACTGAATTTAGGTATGAATGACAAGGAAAGTTGGGCGATAAAAGTAGATACAGTAACTGAAAAGAATAGTGGTTAAGGGGTACATGTCAAACCGTTACGCGAAAATCAGGTGCATGTTGTTACATGATAAACATGTAGAAGCAGGCAACGGTTTAGTCACTACGTAGTCAGCAAGGATTTGTTTAAAATAGATTACTGGCAGTAACACAACTATGAAGGACACAATCCATAAGTCAATAAACTTGGCTCATCACGAATCAAGTAAAAACAAGTTCTCTTAATTTGTGAAACTTATATCTTAGTATACCAAATAAGGTATATTAATTCCAATATTTTAACAAAATAAAAAATCTGATACAGCTAAATAGGTTTGGTATTCTTTTTGAGTGAGTAATTGATAAATTAAATGGTTATTTTTTGTAAATTGGTTGCAAGCTTGTCGAGCAAGAACAGAGAGAAATGAGTCAATAATTTTGCTGAACGACAGGTCGACGCGTTCGAAAATACCGTTCGCGAAATATAGACGATTATTTCTAAAGTCAATTTTGAATAATTGATTCACCGTAATAGTTTAAACCGCCATTAGTCAACGTATACGTCTTTAATGTGTCGATATACTGTATAACAACTACTATTGAGTCTTACTGAAAATACAATTGTCAGTGCTACTGACTTAGTCTATTCATACCATTAACCAAATGCGGATGAGAATCGCAGTATGGCATAACTTGCCCAGTGGAGGGGCAAGCCGGGCTTTGCATCAACACATTAAAGGACTAGCTGAGCGTGGTCATTATATTGAGGTCTGGACATCATCATTAGCCGACAGCCGTTTTCTGGACGTCGATCAGTACGTTGCCAAAACACACATTGTTCCCCTAAAAATTGCCACCCGAGTTCGTATCGATCGGATTGACGACGTTCGTTCAGTTGCATTCCAGAACAGCACCCGTATCAACAGAATGCTGGCTTTTTGTAAAGAATGCGCTCAACAGATTGGGGAAGGTGATTTCGATGTTTTATTTGCCAATTCCTGCCATTATTTTAACATGCCGTTTATCGGCCGGTTCATCAACAAGATTCCCAAATTACTGTACTTGCAGGAACCAAACCGGTCGCTTTATGAGGCTTATCCAAACCTGCTCTGGCGAGGTTTGGCAGCCTGGTCCGAAAATTGGGCTTCGTTGTCTTACTATGAGCGTGTCTGGCAGGATATGGTAACGACTCACCGGGCACGGGTACTAGTCCGCGAAGAATTTACAAATTACCGTAGCTACGACAAAGTACTGGTCAATTCGTATTTCAGCAATGAGAGCCTATTGCGGGCCTACGGCGGAGGGGGCGAGGTGTGTTACCTGGGTGTCGATCTCGACCTTTTTCCTTTCCTCGATCTGCCCCGTGAACCGTTCGTGATGGGGCTAGGCTCCTTTCATCAGCCGAAACAACCTGATCTGGCCATCAAAGCGCTGGCTCAGATTCCGGAATCGATCCGACCCCGACTGGTTTGGGTTGGCAACATTGGCAATAAAGAATACATGGCAACGCTGATGACGCTGAGCAGCCAGCTTAACGTTGCGTTTGAGCCAAGGCAGTATGTGCCCCATCAGGAATTGATTGAGTTACTGAATACAGCATCGTGTCTATTGTATACATCGGCACTGGAACCCTTTGGTTTCGCTCCGCTGGAAGCCAATGCGTGTGGACTTCCCGTCGTTGCCGTGGGTGAGGGCGGTGTTCGGGAAACGGTGCGGGATGGCTACAATGGGTTGCTTACGGGACGCAATCCTGTCGATATCGCAAATGCCGTCCAACGGATACTAGAAGATCCGGTCCTGTTTCAAACACTATCAGCGAATGGGCGGCATGTAGTGCGCGAACGATGGGGTATCGAACACGCTGTTGATCGAATCGAAGAGGCTTTACTATCGATGGCAGCGCCCAAACGCTATGTGTCCGACGGCCATACGTCAACGAAACAACTCTTAAATAAAGAAAATCGCTAACGTGTAGGCAACCTACCGCCGGTGACATCAATAGTCCCTGTCCATAACGTATGGGCAGGGACTATTTTTTGGCCTGCTTGTGGGGACTGTCAAAAGCATCAGATTCTTATCGATGGACTGGTAGTTTCGGTATTTTTTTGCTTTTAACTATATCGGGCTCGTCATTTGATCGCGCTTTAAGAAGGAGTGCTAAGCCCGGAGTAAAGTATCCATAAAACTCGGCTGTAGCCGCCTGAACCCCTCAACTTGCATGCATAATTTCAATA
Source organism: Spirosoma agri (assembly GCF_010747415.1). Lineage (NCBI taxonomy): Bacteria > Pseudomonadati > Bacteroidota > Cytophagia > Cytophagales > Cytophagaceae > Spirosoma > Spirosoma agri. Next base: position 887,349 of record NZ_JAAGNZ010000001.1, read on the forward strand.
TTAACCGGCGCCGTTTTCTTCAGGGAACCACGGCTTCGCTTGCCCTTAGCACATTTGGAGCCAGAGGCATGGACCTGATCAACCCCGCAAAAACGCTTCGTGTAGGACTGATTGGCACGGGATGGTATGGGAAAAGCGATCTGTTTCGTCTGATTCAGGTAGCCCCCGTTGAGGTTATCGCGCTCTGTGACGTCGACAAAAATATGATGGCGGGCGCGGCAAAACTCGTCAGCCAGCGCCAAAAATCGGGGAAGACTCCGCGCCTGTATGGTGATTACCGGAAAATGCTGGCTGAGAACCAATTCGATATTGTGCTGATCGGTACGCCCGACCACTGGCACGCGCTCCAGACAATCGACGCCCTGAAGGCGGGTGCCAACGTGTACGTGCAAAAGCCAATCAGTGTCGATGTTATAGAAGGGGAGGCTATGGTAGCTGCCGCTCGAAAGTATAATAAGGTCGTGCAAGTGGGAACGCAGCGCAAAAGTACACCCCACCTGATCGATGCGAAAACCAATATTGTCGATGCGGGCTTACTAGGAAAAGTGTCGCACGTCGATATGTGCTGTTATTACCACATGCGCAATAATGGCAACCCACCCGTACAGGCTGTCCCCGATTTCCTGGATTATGAAATGTGGACCGGCCCAGCCCCCCTGCGTCCTTACGACGGACTGCCGCACGTACGCTGGTGGCGAGCGTTTATGGAATATGGCAACGGAATCACAGGTGACATGTGCGTTCATATGTTCGATACGGTGCGCTGGATGCTGAAACTTGGCTGGCCCAACCGGATCAGTTCTACGGGGGGGATTTATGTGCAGAAGGAAGGGAAATCCAACATTTCGGATACGCAGTCGGCGCTGTTTGAGTACGATGGGCTGACCTGTTCCTGGCAGCATCGGACCTGGGGAACGCCCGCCAATCCGGACTATCCCTGGTCGTTTACGCTCTACGGCGAAAAGGGAACGCTGTGGGCGAGCACGATGGCCTACGATTTCATTCCGGAGGGGAAAGGTGAAAAAATCCACAAGGATGTTGTCTACGAAAAAGAGAAATATCCGGAGGATGTAACCGAACCTACCGAGCCCAAAATCGAGTTGAATGCGGCTCCGGCTACGCGCCTGCACATGCTCAACTTCCTGGATGCGATCGATAAGGGGAGCCGCCCGGTTGCCGATATTGAGGAAGGGCATATCTCGACGGCCAGTTGCATTCTGGCTAATATGTCGATGAAAACAGGTCGCCCAATCGTTTATGATCCCAAGAAGCGTGAGATCATTGGTGATCGGGAGGCCAACGGCCTTCTCCAGCGGCCCTATCGCCAGCCTTATACTCACCCCGATCCGAATAAGGTCTAGGTTGGAACGTTCGTCGTTGCCCAGTTTGATCGTCTGATTTCAGACGGGAAATCTGAGCAACGATGAGCTATCTAATCGTCACTTATGCTGCTTCAGCAGCCAGGCATAGATCGATTTGTCTTCGTAGAGATACCGGATATCGTGCCCTTCGTTTTCCAATCGGGTAAATTTTACGGACCCATGGCATTGTTTCAGGCGATTGACCAATCGCTCCGTTTCGTTGATTGGAATAAGATCGTCGGCTGTTCCGTGAAAGGTCCAGACGGGAACTTGCCTGATCGTACAGATTTGTGTTGAATCGTCGCAGCCTCCACACAGCGGGACGACTGCCGCAAATTTATCCGGATAAGCCACCGCTGTCTGCCAGGCACCGTAGCCCCCCATGCTGATGCCGGTCAGGTAAACACGCTTCGGATCGATACGGTATTTTGTTGCCAGGTCAGCATAGAGTGAATCGAACCAATTATCGGTCGACCAGAATTTGCCGTCCGGACACTGGGGCGACGCAATGATAAACGGAAAATCGGTTCCCTTCTCGACCAGATGAGGCAAACCGTAGATCTTGAGCTTGTTCAGATCAGTACCCCGCTGTGACCCGCCATGAAGATAGATGACTACCGGATAGGCTGTTTTGCTCGTTGCATAATCCCTGGGTAAGTAAAGCAGATAGTTATATTTCTCTTTGGCTTTGGCGATAGATGCAGACTGAGCGATGACGCTTATGGACAGTAAGAAGAGGCATAGAAACCCAGCTACTGCGCGCGAGTATTGACTTGTGAAAACCATATAGTAACGAGTACCAATTTCCTGCAAAATAGTAACGTGGGTGGAAACCCGCGATCTATCTCAACAAATTGCAAGTTTCCACCCACGTTACCACTATTTCGTGACCAGCGATTCGCCAATACGAACGTAATCGGCAGGGAACACCAGCCGGAACGTTGTGCCGCTATTCAGCACGCTATCGACTTCAATGGCTGCACCTAACTTATCGGAAAGGGCTTTGACAATGGACAGACCGAGCCCCGATGAGCCTTCGTTGTTGGTGGGCTGCGCCGATAGCCGCTGAAATCGCTTGAATAACTTCGTGCGGTCATCCGATGAGATACCCGGTCCTTCATCTTTCACCGAAATCGTGAGCTGATTATCCCGCAACCCAATCTGAACGTAAACATTACGACCGAAGGGCGAGAATTTTACCGCGTTACTGATCAGGTTGTCGAGGATTCGGACCAGCGATTCCGGGTCGGAGTGGAGCAGAATGGCCTGATCGCTGTGCTGAGCGTGTAGCGTTATTCCTTTTTGATAAGCCTGCGCCGAAAATCCTTCGACAAGTACATCGATCAGCTCCCTGATCTCGATATCTTCCATCTGCACCGGCAGGTTCGACGAGATCAATTTGTTGAAGTAGACAATACTGTCGATGAGATTAAGGCCACGCTTGATTGTTTTCTGTCCATACTCGATGTTTTCGTTCTGTTCTTCATTCAACGGCCCGTGCATGGGCAGAAAATTGAAGATGAAGCTTAACGTTGCCAGTGGCGACTTCAGGTCATGCGCAATAACACTGATCAGGTTCTCGATTTCGCGATTGGCGTCCGACAACTGCTGATTTTTATGGTATAATTCCGTTACGTCGTTAAATAACCAGATACGACCTTTGAAGTAGGGTGAAAAAATGGGCCTTGTCAGCACCGATAAAATCTGGTCCGTAAAAATCCAGAGCCACTCCTTAATGCTAAAATTTGGATTACGAACAAACTCGTTTGCCGTATGATTGATCGCATCCAGATTAAGCGCCCGGTTGCGAAGTTTGAGCATACCCATCGATAAACTGGTCGGTGATGGCCGCAGGTCGCCCTGTTCAAGATCCAGCAATTCGATGGCTGCCTGATTTACCCAGCTTGTTTCATCCTCCTCGTTGACAAGTACGATGCCCTGGGGAACAATGCCGAAGATGAACCGGTATTGCTGTTCGAGGGCGATACGCTGAAGTGATAAATTGCTGATCAGCACCTTGTCCCCAAAGCGATACAAGGCATCTTCGACATCGTCGGCCGGACTATCCGTTAGTGTTTCCCAACCTATTAGAATCCAGCCTTTGAATGTGTAATTCGTTAGCCGGAACCCCGCGACCTGTCGGTAGTCGCTAAGCATTCCCTTCAGCGCCCGGCGTGGCGTAAAATTTTTGATCAGGAAAAAGGGACTTTCCTGCGTCAGTTCTTGTAATTGGGTTGGATTGAGCGACAGCAGATCCAGTTTTTGTGGACTGGAAAACTGGATGGTTGCTGTCCACTCATCACGCTCCTGTACAATATAGCAGCCATCCGCTTCCAGAAAAGCCAGCATCTCAGCTATATAGGCTTCTAGAAGTTTCGGGCCGATTTCGGTGGCTTCAATAGTCCGGAAACGTTTTTCAAGAACTTTAAAGTCCATCATACAAGAGTAGCCACCAGTCGGTCTGCCAACAGTGTTCTGACAGTCACCTTAGACAATACGTGGGATCGGAAACAGTTAATTCAAAAAGGGTTTGATTGCTTTTATGACTTCATCGGCACCACTAATATGAGGTAAATGGCCTTCTGTATCGATAAAAGACAGCACGCCATTCGGAATCGTTTTTTCCATAAAGTGACTTACATGCACAGGGACGGCAATATCTTTTTGGCCCTGAATCAACAGTGTTGGGTGCGGCAACCGGGCGATGTCGTTTCTGTGGTCGGAATAGAAAATGACCTTTGCAATGGATAAGGCTACGTCAGGGCGCATGGCCGACAGGGTTTTTGCGAACGCTGAGGCAAACTGAGGCTGGTCGGGATTAGCCATGATCATGGGCGCAAACCCGCCGACCCACGAATGAAAATTACCTTCCATTTGCGAGAAAAGTTCTTCGAGCGTCTCCTGACTGAATCCACCTACATAACCCTCTTGGTTAACGTAACATGGCGATGAATTTAGCAGAATAAGTTTTGAAAACCAGGTTGGCTCCTGAATAGCGGCCAGCGCTCCACTCATACCACCGGCTGAGTGTCCGACAAAGATGACATCTTTAAGCGCCAGCTCTTCAAGTATATCCAGAATATCGTCAGCGTAGGAGTACAACTGCTTGTATTTTTTTTGGCTAAAATACGGTGCAGTTTTTTCGTTTGCCCCAACATAATCGAACAAAACGACTTTGTGATCGTCGTAGAACGCGGGCGCAATCGCGCTCCAGGCAGTCTGATCAGTACCAAATCCGTGAGCAAACACGACGGTTTTATCAGCTTGCTGATTGCCGAGTAAGCGCACATTGTTTCTGGTTACTATAGTCATGTAAATGTATTGCTTTATGTTACTAAAACTTTATATTATTATCTTAGTGTTTACATTTTTATGCTTAAAGTCGAAATTTATAGAAAATGGTTCGTTTTTACACTATGATATTCGATAAGTACTCATGAAAAGATTGCTTCACCACCAAAATTGATTAGAAGGTAGATAGACGCTGTAACAGAGCCGGAAAATACGGGACAAGTGGCCCATGGCTACGCAATCGGCGGATTTACGAGCAGCTACACCGATTTCAGCAACTCAGCCAGCACCGCCGTCTTTACCTGATGACCGCCCGTAAATGGGGTCACGGTCAGGGAGGGTACATCAGCCTTGAGCTGCTGCAAATACAGGTCGACATCAGCCAATTGGACAATGTATTCGTCCTGACGCCCATACACATAATGAGTGTCAACGGTCGCCAGCTTGTCAGGGGCTACCAACTCGCGTAAACCGGCTGGAAAGTAACCAGCCCAGAGAATCAACCGGTCAACCCGAATATGGCCATTATTCAGCCAGCGGCAGGCTGTGGCTGCCCCCTGCGAAAAGCCGAGCAGGGTAATGGGCAGATTCTCCGGTGCACAACTCGCCAGAACAAGATCGTAGAGGGCGTTCAGGTAGGCCAAAAAGTCGCTGATTTCATGCTCTCTGTCTTCACGCGTCATCCACGATGCACTAACTCGCTGATAGCTGGTATCCAGATACGATCGGGATAAACCCTCCGGCACAATCACCAGCGTTTGACCATCATCCAGCTCGGTAAACTTACGGCCAAAATATTGAGCTAGTTGCCCAAAACCATGCAGGCAAAACCAGATATGTTTCGTTCGTTCGGTTAATTCACCAATCGTGTAATAGCGGGCCGTACGCCTGACGCTGAGGTGATGTTCGTTCATGGTTGTGCACCTGGCCAGCTTCAAACGGAGCGATCTTTTGCTCCTGATTACCAGAAAAATGGTCTACAGATTGTAAATACTTGTGCCTAGAGCTTGCCTACCCACAGGTTTCTCACCAACCGGGGCTGCTACACAACCGGCGTGTACAAGTATAAACAACTTCGAATTGGTGGGAAGGACAGGCTGAGCAGGAGCCAGGTGGTCAAACTTTACTTTCGGGATAGATTTTCTTGTGTTGAGCAACCAGGATTGCGTACTGTTCGGGTGTTAGAATGGGTTTATACTGGAGTACCTTTTCCGTTTCTACGGCGACTGCCAGTGCTCTCAGTTTTTGATTCGTAAGCCCCGCTTTCTTTAACTTCTTTACACCCTCATTAAATTTGACCGTAGCATCGGTAATGACTTGTTTAGCCTTTGGCACCTGCTGATCAGTGAGTTTAAGCCGCTGCTTGTCAGCCTTGATCACGGATTTGATAATCATGCCGACAGTTGCTCCGTTATTCAGCAAGGCGAATTTCTCGTTTTCTACGGACTGCGTTTGCGCAAACAACAGTGTCGACAACCCAACCAGAAGGGCTGTTAAGGTGAGCCTGATTTTCATTATAGTTGCTTGGATAAGAAACCCGTTTCGGTACGTTTCAAGAGGGCTAATATAGGTTTTTTTGTTAGACGTCCTGCGTTTTTGCCAATTGGGGCGACGTTTCAGTGGGTGCCATTTCTTTCGGTGGGTGCTGGCTCCAGTACGTTGCCAACAGTGAACCGGTGGTATTCATGATCGGACCAAACAGGGCAGGGGCAAGGCCAACCGTAGCCACTTTGCCCATCTGCACGGCAATCCCCGACGCTAATCCGCCATTTTGCAGACCAACCTCAATGGCGACCGTACGACAGCTTTGTTCATCCATGCCGAACAGCCGGGCGGCCCAGTACCCCAGGGTGAAGCCCGTCAGGTTATGGATCAGCACGCAGAGCGCCAGTGTCCAGCCAACGGTCAATAAACTATCGCGACCGGCGGCCGTGATGATCGCTACGATGAGTACAATACCCGCCATTGAAATCAACGGCATAATGCGGTTAATGACCACCGCCGACTTGTGGAAAATACGATTCAGGATCAGTCCAACGATGACCGGGACGATAACAATCTCCGTAATGTGAATCATCATAGCCCACAGCGATATTTCGATGAACTGACCAGCAAACAACTTCATCAGTGCAGGCATCAGAAAAGGAGCCAGCAGCGTAGCCAGTGTCGTAATCGTGATCGATAAGGGAACGTTCGCTTTGGCAATAAAGCACATTACATTGGAGGCCAGTCCGCTCGGTGAGCAACCGATCAGTACGACACCAGCCGCAATTTCGGGCGGAAACTTAAAGACATTCGCCAGCGTGAAACCGAGCAGGGGCATGATTAGAAAGTGACACGCGACACCAATAAAAACGGCCCGTGGTTGCTTGATGACACTTTCGAAATCCTTGATCGACATGGTGGTGCCCATGCCCAGCATGATGACTTGCAGTAAGGGGACAATCAGTTTCTTCAACGAAAAACCATTGAATTCCGTAAAAGGCCCCGGAAAGATCATGGCCACAGCTACAGCCGTGATGATCAGGGCGGTGTAAATTAAATTACTGTACGACGAGCGTTCATTGGTTTCGGCTTTCATGCGCGTAACTGAATCGGACCAACGGTCTGGCGGCCGTTGCCGAATGAAAGATTAGTTAAGATTCAGGAATAGGTCACTGAACCGTTTGGTCAGCTACGGCAAAAAGCCGTGACCTACCCTAAGCTACTCAATACGCCTTCTTTCAGTGAGTAGGTCGATGTGCGAATCCGCGAAATACCGTATGTTTTTAGCACATAGTCGATCAGGCAAACGGCCACCACGATCATATCGACCCGTAATTCGATCATGCCGGGGATCTGCATCCGTTCACTATGATTCCGCGTAGTGAGGAGTTCGTAGGCACGCTGAAACTCCGTAATCGGGAGGGTAAAGCTACTTTGCGCGGGGTCGGGCAGGTGGCCGTGTTCGTGCATGAACCACATATCGACCAGCGTATCGAACGAACCCGATGAGCCAACCAGCACGGCTGGCTGATACTGGTGGACGCCATTCGCCAGCGGTACCAACTGTTCCTGAAAATAATCGTGTAGCCGCCGAACGCTGGTCGGGCTAATTGGGTCCTGGCGGTCCGGCGTTTCCGGCATGAAGCGTTCGCGTAGGCGCTGGCCACCAATCTCGAAACTTTGCTTCCAGAATATCCGCGATTGATTCCCCAGGATAAATTCGACGCTACCACCGCCAATGTCGATCACCAGCGCCGTCGACTCGTCCAGTGCTCCCGCCGACCGGACCCCTTTGTAAATGTATTCGGCTTCCTGCTCGCCCGAAATCACCTGAATCTGAATGCCCGTTTCCTGCTTCACGCGATCAATGAATTCGCGCTGGTTGCGGGCAACACGAATCGCACTCGTCCCCGTTGCTATGACCTGTTCCGGTGCGACCTGATACTGATCGAGCACTTGTCGGAAGTAAGCCAGCACGACTAAGGCCCGACCGATACCATCGTCCAGAATAACGCCCTGATTAATACCCGCCTGGCCAATTTTAGCCGGACGGCTTTCGCGGAACAGGGTGTTGTAGCCATCCTCCGTTTTTTCGACGATAAGCAGGTGAAATGTATTGGTGCCTAAGTCAATAATAGCTTGTTTCATAGTCGCAAATCTATTACCTTTGCCGTCCGGTTTTAGCTAAATCACAATATTTAAAACATGCTTATCATTAACGTAAAAGACAACGAGTCGATTGACAAAGCCCTGAAACGCTTCAAGAAGAAGTTCGAGAAAACGGGTGTGTTACGGCAGTTGCGGTCGCGGACGGCTTTCCAGAAACCGTCGGTAAAGCGTCGCACAGAGGTTATCAAAGCCGCTTACAAAGAAAGAATGTACGGCAACCACACCGAGCAATAGTCATTTGCGGGTGATGGGTAATTGGGCATGATTCGCTGATTGCGCAGTCAGTAGATTTATGTACCAAGCAAAAATACAGGAGCAGCAGACAGCAATGTCTGCTGCTTTTTTGTTGCCAGTACAATCGAAGTCAGTATTTCCATGATTTAACTACTAATCATGATTAGATTTGACAAAGCGAATCAGAATCCCGCGTGATTTAGTGCAGCAACCTACTCAAATGAATCAACCCAATCCTGCCGGGCCGACTGGCGATTCAGACGAATTTCTCCGGTACATCCGCTATGAAAAGCGGCTAAGTCATCACACGCTGACGGCCTATGCGAACGACATGGAGCAATTCGGCGCGTTTCTGATGACAGAATGCAACATAGATTTGCCGGAGAAGGCAGATTATCGGCACATTCGCTCATGGATCGTGAGCCTGGTCGAAGCAGAGCTGGATAAAACGTCGGTGAACCGAAAAGTGGCCACGTTACGGTGTTATTACGGTTTTTTACTGCGCCGAAAGGTCATCACGATCGATCCCATGACGAAAGTGCAGGCGTTGAAGACCAATAAGAAGTTACCCATGTACGTTGAGGAGAAGCCAATGGACATGCTGCTCAACGACATCGATTTTCCGGATACGTTTGAAGGCGTTCGCGATAAATTGGTGCTTGAGCTACTATACGGAACCGGAATCCGGCTGAGCGAACTGACGGGCTTGAAAACGGCTGACGTTAATCTGTACGAAAAGACGATCACGGTGCTTGGCAAGCGGAACAAGCACCGCATTATACCGCTCACGCAACCTTTGTTCGAGCTTATTCGACAGTATGGCCAGCATAAAGAGACGACCTTCAGCGGGCAAGCCGACACCATACACCTGATCGTGAGTGACAAGGGCGTGCCAGCCTATGCAATGTTGATCCAGCGGATTGTGAAGCGGAACCTGAACCTGGTAACGACGCTCGAAAAGAAAAGCCCGCACGTGCTGCGCCATTCGTTCGCGACGCATTTATTGAATCGCGGGGCGGATCTGAACGCCATTAAAGATTTGCTTGGGCACAGTAGTTTAGCCGCTACGCAGATTTATACACATACGAGCCTGGAGCAGCTGAAACAGACTTATGATCTGGCACATCCAAAGGCCAAGAAGTAACGCGGACTTCTAGTCTGCCCACGTTAAAAAGCGGACTGGAAGTCCGCGTTACGGTATGAATATTCTCCAAATGAGCCAGACGCTGTTCTACATGATCGAACAGCAGGCCAATTCCGACAAGGCAGTTACTTACTTACGGCAGCAGGCTGATTTGTTTCAGCGTAATCCGCAGGTGGCTGATTTCTATCGTGTTTTCACGGCATTGCCCCGCTTTGTCGGCAAACAACCCGTCGATGTACCGGCTGATATGGCGTTTGCGCTGGCGCGGATTCGGCCCGGCTTTACCGTTGAGGGCTGGACGGTCGATCGGCTGGCGCGGGTGTGGTGGCTGTTACAGTTTCCGGTTGAGGACGAAGCTGCCTATGTCAAAACTATCTCGCGACTCTTCAAAGCCGGTGAGCTCAACGAGCTTGTTGCCTTATACTCGGCGCTTCCGGTGCTGGCGTTTCCGGAGGCATGGCGGTTCCAGGCGACGGAAGGAATTCGAAACAACATTGCCGACGTACAATCGGCGATCATGCTCCATAATCCATATCCGGCTGATTATTTCGACGAATCGGCCTGGAACCAGCTCGTTCTGAAAGCGTTTTTTACGGACAAGGACGTTACCCAAATTACCGGGCTTTACGAACGCAAGAACGCCCAACTCGCCCATACGCTGGCAGACTATGCTGCCGAACGTCGGGCTGCCGGGCGCAGTTTGCCGTCAGCTATCGAAACACTGATGTAACGCAGGCGGTCGGCCGGTGCCGCGGAAATCCGCATAAGCCCTCTTGTAACTAAATGCATTATAACTGAGCTTCCGCATCGCGTGATGTTTCGACTACGAAGAAAGCTACTTGCATTTAGTCACAAGCGGACTTCCACGGCGATGGCCGACCACCCGCCTTACTAATACCATCGATATGTAATACCGGCTGACAACATCAGGGATGGGCTGCTGTTCTTCAGCTGGTCGTAGTTGAAGAACACGTTCTGATACTGGGCCTGAATTTCGGCCCCAAATCCCTGCTCACGTCGACCGTAATATTTCAAGCCGATAGCCGGAGCGATAGCGCCCTTGAAGCCGGATTTCTGATCAGCCAGTGTACCAAAATAATTGGTGTAATCGACAAACGCACCACCACCGGCAAACTGTACGTAGGGTCTGATCGCAGCGGTATTATCGGCGAAGTAATACGAGAGCGATGCCATAGCCGGAATGATGGATAGGGTTCGCGTCTGAACCGCCGAAACATCCTGGCCCGTGTTGCCATCCGTATAGCCTATAACCTGACGACCCAGCCGTTGCTTCGCGTATTGATAACCCGTTTTCAGTCCCAGCGAGAACCGTTGCGGAAAGAGCCACTCGCCTTCCAGCGCGAAATTAGTGGGCGACGTCCGGTCAATATACCCTTTCTGACCACCAAACGGCATTGAGACACCATAGCGCGCCGAAATGTTGAACGTTACATATTCGTTATAAGGCGATGGGAATGCATTGACGTACTCATCGCGATTCGTTTGCGCCCAGGACACTGTCGTCAATGTCAGCAGGGCCAGTATTGATAGGATCGATTTCATGATTTCTTATTCTGTTGCCTTTAAATAGGCCGATTGATTGAAGATGGTCGTCGTGGCCACATCGACTGCCTGCTGATCGGGAATATCAGTTCCCCGGACGGTAGCATCGTAGATGACATTCAGCTGAGGTTGGGTCCCTGTCCCTGTGGTTGGGCGATTTTTCAGATCAACGATCTGAATTTCCCAGTATTGATCAGCCACCTGGTACGTGTAGTAGCTCGGATAGTATGGATAATAGCCACCCAAACCGCCGTATCCACCACCCCAGTAGCCGCCATAATACCCGTATGGGTCAACACCAACACCTGTGTACAGGTTATTGACCCGAATAATAGCCACCCCCAAATCAGCGCTTTCGCCCCTATTTACCCGCTTGAAGCCACGACTGGTGAGCGTATTGGCCACATTCGATACAAAACGACCTTCGAGCGGGCCGAGTGATGGCTGATAGCCCGTATTGGATTCAATGACTACGGAGTCGGGCAGGCTAAATGTTTTATACTGGCTGAAGTTGACCGAGCGGTCATAATTGGTAATGTAAACAGGGGCATCGGCCGGACTCAGATCGTTCACCGCATTTTCTTTGCAGGCTGTCAAACCCGCGCCGGTCACTAGCAGCGCAATGGCATACAGGCCCCACTTTCCTTTTCTCAGCTGTTGAAGCGTTACCATGATTGTATTTGTTGTTAGTCTATTTCCCGGACAGGCCGGTATTCATTAATAACGTTGGTATACGACAAAAAATTAAGTACTGTCTATAAAACGCATAGAGTAATCGAGGGTTTGCAAAAAAGATTAAAATGAGGATAAAAAATCGTGCACGATGACGCTGAATTTTTGCGGAACTTTGCCTGCCAATCGGGGTTTTACCAAAATACCCTTACAATCGATTTACTCATGAGTTTCATGGATTCCATTCGTGGCATGTCTTTCTTCGACATGCACGTTCACATGACTTCCCGCACCACCGACGATTATCAGGCTATGGCCGACGCGGGTGTGGTAGCTATGATCGAGCCAGCGTTCTGGCTGGGCCAGCCCCGAACGGGCGTTGACTCGTTCCGGGATTATTTCGCCAGCCTCGTCGGGTGGGAGCGTTTCCGGGCGTCACAGTTTGGTATCCGCCATTATTGCACCATCGGTCTGAACTCCAAGGAAGCCAATCAGGAAGAATTAGCCGAACAGGTTATGGAAATCCTGCCGTTGTTCATCTATAAAGAAGGAGTAGTTGGCGTTGGGGAAATTGGCTTCGACGATCAGACTCCTGCCGAAGATAAATACTACCGGGCGCAGTTGGATCTGGCTAAGGAAGCGGGGCTGCCCGTACAAATTCACACGCCACACCGGGATAAAAAACAGGGTACCAGTCGAAGTATGGACATTGCGCTCGAACATGGACTGGACCCCGGCATGGTCATCGTGGATCACAATAATGAAGAAACGGTTCGGGAAGTGCTGGATCGGGGATTCTGGGCGGGCTTTACTATTTACCCATTCACCAAAATGGGCAATGAGCGCATGGTCGACATCGTAAAACAGTACGGTCCCGAGCGAATTATGATCAACTCCGCTGCCGATTGGGGCATCAGCGATCCGCTGGCCGTACCAAAAACAGCGGCTTTAATGAAGCAGAGCGGGATTTCGGACGAAGCCATCCGGCTCGTAACGTTCACGAATGCCGTCACGGCCTTCGCGCAAAGTGGACAACTGAGCCTTGACGAACTTACGCAGCCATTGGGTATCGACCAGAGCCAGCGGTTCAATGGCAGTTCGGTGCTGCGCGGTGGCCAGGCCCCCCGAGTGGATAAGGATTCGACAATCATAAAATAGGCAGGTGGAGCTGGTTCTGAAAGACCGTCACTCCGTTTACATGTGTCAGTTGATCAGAACTGACACCACTCCATGAGCAAACTAAAGGCGATTCTGTCCCTTACCCGTCCTGCCAATCTCGTCACGGCTGTTGCCGACGTACTGGCTGGAATGGCCATTGCGGGTTATTTCTCAATTTCTAATCCAGCTCCGGCTCCCGTAGGCTGGCTGGCGCTGGCAACGGTTTTTCTGTACGGGGGCGGGGTCGTTTTTAATGATGTGTTCGATGCTGAACTGGACGCTGTCGAACGGCCCGAGCGTGCTATTCCAAGTGGCGTAGTCAGTAAACGTACGGCTACGATACTAGGGTCAGTTTTATTGATCCTGGGCATTGGTGCCTCGTTTCTCGTCAACCAGACGGCTGGCTTGTTGGCGATCGGTATTGCCGTTGCCTCGCTCGTTTATGACCGGTTTGGTAAGCATCATATTTTGTTGGGACCTGTCAATATGGGATTATGTCGCGGCCTGAATCTCCTGCTGGGCGTGAGTGTTATTCCCGATCAGGTTCTGCCGTGGGCATGGGTAGGACTGGTGCCCATTGCGTACATCGCAGCCATAACCATGATCAGTCGGGGCGAGGTCCACGGTGGTAGCGTAACAACGCTTCGGGCGGCTGGGTTGTTGTACGCACTTGTTATTGGTTGCGTAGCCGCGCTGGCCCAGCAGCGGCAGCAACTGGGGACGGCGTTGCCCTTCCTGATTTTATTCGGGTATTACATTTTTCCTCCGCTCTGGCGGGCCGTTCGCGAGCCGGTTGGTCAGAACATTGGCCTGGCCGTTCGCGCAGGAGTTCTGTCGCTCATTGTCATGAATGCGGCCTGGGTCGCAGCGTTTGCGTCGTTTCCCCTGGCGATGCTGGTATTCTGCTTACTGCCATTATCGCGGCTGCTGGCCAAGGTTTTTGCCGTCACCTGATGGGTATGCGGCCAATCAACGGGGTAAAGAAATACACCAATTCAAGGTTTTGTGTAAGCGGGTAAATAAGCATCTTCGAGGTAATTTTTATGCACTGTCAGCCGGAGGCCGTACCTTGTCGTGGCTTAATACAACCGCATGGAAACTAATCTCACCCGAAATCTCTTCCTCGTTCTTCTCTTACTGACACAGACTACCTTTGCGCAACGTTACAAACCACGCTCGATAACCGGATTGCTGGGAGCCTTCGGGGCCGAAGTCGAGCTGGTTAAACAGACGCTGCAAAAACCCAAAACGGTAGTTGTCGATGGCGTCTCGTTCACGACCGGGCGCATCGGGAAACACAGAGTCGTCGTCGCCGAAACGGGTATCGGCAAGGTCAATGCCGCCATGACAACGGCGCTCATGCTCGATCATTTTCGGCCCGAACGGGTACTGTTCACGGGCATTGCCGGTGGAACAAATCCCGATCTTCAACCGGGTGATATTGTGATCGCGGGACGGACGGCTCATCATGATTACGGCTCCATCACCGATAAAAATACGCCAACACGCCAGACGCGCAACGTTATCACCAAGCAATTCAACCCGGTCTATTTTCCTGCCGATTCGTCGCTGATGCGGCTGGCCGAACAAGTGGTAAAGGGCGTTACGCTGGAAGGAATTCCACTCGCGGACGGCGGTGTTTCGAACCGTCCAGTAAAAGTGATGACCGGTACAGTGGTAACGGGTGATGTATTCGTTGCTTCGCCCGTGAAAGTGAGCAGCTTACGGGCTGATTTTGGGGCTGATGCTACCGAAATGGAAGGAGCTGCTATTGCGCAGGTGTGTTATCAGCTACAGGTGCCTCATCTGATCATCCGCAGTCTCAGCGACCGCGCCGATGCAGAAGCGCATATTGCCTACGATAAATTTTACCCCACAGCCGCCCGCAATTCAGCGAAATTAGTCATCGCGATTGTGCAGGCACTATAGTCATTTGCCGGTCGCTGGTTTAGTCGGAGGAGCTACGTGTTCCTTCGGAGAAAACGAAGCGGTTTCCCGTCCGGCTTTTTTTAATCCAATTAACTAGTTATACGTTCAGCCCGATGGCTGCCAGTTCTCTTATGCTCAACACGGACAAACCTTTTTCCAAGAACCCCTTCCAATCTTTCTGGTGGGCAGGTTATGAATGCACCGACCAGCTCAATTGCTTTGGAAATCGGGTCGATTTTTTGCCGCTGACAGGTCATTCACAGTTGCTTAGCGACGATTATAATCAACTCAATTCGTTTGCCATTCGTACCGTTCGGGAAGGTATTCGCTGGAGTCAGGTCGAAAAAACGGCTTACCAGTACGACTGGACGATGGTCGAGCGTATGTTAGCGGAAGGACATCGGCAGGGTGTTCAGCAGGTCTGGGATTTGTGCCATTTTGGTTACCCCGACGACCTGACGCCGTTGCATCCGATGTTTGCCCGGCGTTTCGCGGCCTTGTGTCGGGCATTTGTTCGTTTTTACCGGGACTTGTACCCCGATGACGTGCTGATCGTAACGCCGATCAACGAAGTAAGCTTTATGTCGTGGCTGGGTGGTGATGTTCGCGGTACATCGCCCTATTGCACCAGGCAGGGCTGGGAGGTGAAGTTGGGGCTAATGCGAGCCTACATTGAGGGCGTGGCTGCGATGCGCGAAATCGACCCGTCTATCCGCATCCTTACGACCGAACCGCTGATTCAGCTGGTACCCCCGCAGAATGCTACCAGAGGTGAAATTATGGATGCGGCCATTGCGGACGAAAACCAGTTTCAGTCCGTCGATATGCTGGCCGGAAAAATCGCTCCCGAATTAGGGGGCTCACCCGAATACCTTGACATACTGGGGTTCAATTACTATTACAATAACCAGTGGGTCAACAAGACGGGTATATTTCTGGGTTGGAACGACGCCGTCCCCGATCCGAGATGGGTTCCACTGCGACGCTTGCTGATGAAAGCTTATCATCGGTATGGCAGACCCATTGCCCTGACCGAAACGAGCCATCCCGGCATTGACCGGCCCGGCTGGATTAGTATGATTGGGCGCGAATGTGCGGCTGTTCTGGAAGCGGGTGTCCCACTTTGGGGCGTATGCTTGTATCCGATCATAGACCGACCCGATTGGGACCATCTGGACAACTGGCATCGTTCTGGCCTATGGGATGCCGATTTAACCGTCGATCCACCCGGTCGTATCCTGTATAAACCGTATGCTGACGCATTGCTGCAAGCACAACGTGCGGTGTCTGACACGTCTTTACTCGTAGCTAACTCATCCGTTGTCTAGGGAGTTACCACGATTGAGAAGAGTGTGGACCAATCAGATGCCGGGGGGTCTATACTGAGGGTTGTCTTCGGGGATGGTAGGTTTCGACGAGGCTGAATGGTGTATTTAGCACCATTCAGCCTCGTATTGATAATCAGTATATTATAGGTATATCTGGACCATTTTATGCCAGTCATCGGCCTGATGCGCCCGCCCGTCCCATATATGTAATTCGTGCTTTATATGTTTCGTGCAAAGCGTTTCGCTCAGGGCCAGATTGCTATTCAGAAACGGATCGGCAGCGCCTACGGTCATGACGATCTGCATCCGGCGCAGATCGTCCAGCACGTCCGTATTTTCCAGATTTGGTAGGAAATGATTTGGGTTGTGAAAGTAAATATCTTCGTCGTAATAGTCATCGAACAAGCCACGGAACTCCGCAACGGGGGCGGATAAATCGTACCGGCCACTCAACGCGACTAGTTTACCGAACCATTGGGGATGGCGAAATGCAATGTTGGCCGCATGATAAGCCCCCAAACTACAGCCATGTGAAATCATGAAAGGCTGCGGATTTTTCAGCCGGGAAAACGGCAGGACTTCGTTCAGAATGTAGTGTTCATACTGGCCGTGCCGTTTGATCCGATCCGGTGGGGGAATATAGCGGTTATAGATGCTCTCCCGATCGATGCTATCGACGCAGAAAAGCTGGAGCCAGCCCTTATCGAGTCGATCGGCAAGTGCGTTGACAAGGCCTATCTCTTCGTACTCATAAAAACGGCCACGTCGGGTCGGAAAAACTAAAACCCGAGCGCCAGCATGGCCAAAAACCAGCAATTCCATGTCACGGTTCAGATTTGGGCTGAACCACTTGTGATACTCACGATCCATAACGAAGCGGAAAGGTTTGATGAAATTGCAGCCGTCGACGCAAACTAAGGCAACTTAGTAGGTAAACAAATTATTAAAAATTTGCGATTCCTCTAAAACCTGCTTCCAGACCTGGTAACCTGCCGAGTTGAGATGAAGACCATCGGCTTCAAAAAGTTCACGACGTGGCCGACCATCGCCACCCAGTAGGGGCGATGTCATGTCGATCGTCTGAAAAAGAGGATTTTTACGAACCTCGTCAGTGATGAGCCTGTTCGTTGCGCGAATTTTATCCCCGATTCCCCAGCGGGCCGGACTCAGTTTTATGGTAAGAAAAGACAGCGAAGTATCGGGCAACTGCTGGCGCATTCGGTCGGCAAGGGCGCAAAAAAACAGGCACACTTCTTCTGGGTGTCGTCCATCGCCGAGGTCATTATCACCTGCATAAAACACGATGGACTTTGGGTTTACCGGCACCACCAGCCGGTCAAAAAACCAGGTGCAGGCTGCGAGCGTTGACCCACCGAAGCCCAGATTGAGTGTGTTTATCTGGGGGAAATCGTTTGCCAAGGTTGTCCAGAGCCGGATCGATGAGCTACCATAAAACACAACCCGGTCAGCCGTGGGATCAATTGTCTTGGTTTTGGCTTCGAGTAGCCGAACTTCGTCTTCGTACCAGACCATCTGGTTATAGTAGGATTAAGTGTTGCCTGACGGCTTCTAATAAACTCTCTGGATAGGCTTTCGCACCAGTATTTATTAACTCAAAAGTAGAAGAATGAGTTGCTATGCGTTCTAGAGTTATTAGCTTTTGGCACTTATTTGTTGAGGTAAATTTGTCTTTTAGGATAAACCGTACGATTTTTTACTTTTTCACCGGCTCCGCCAGTTTCTTTAAATCCGGTTCAGCTGCCGCCATCCATTTGCGGATAATGCCACCCAAGGGCCGGAATTCGATCAGAAAACCATCGTGTCCATAGAGTGAATCAATCTCTTCGTAGGTTGCATCCGGAATGTGGCGGGCCAGAAACTGCTGTTCAGTTGGAGGAAACAGCAAATCAGACCGGATGCCAACAACCAGCGTTCGGGCTTTTATCTGATTCAGGGCGTTCAGAATGCTGCCCCGGTTGCGGCCAACATTGTGCGAGTCCATTACCTTCGAGAGTGTCCAGTACGTAAACGCGTTGAATCGTTCGGCGATTTTCTCACCCTGGTAGCGCTGATAACTAGCTGACTTATAGCCGTCCAGCTGCTCGTTGTTGTCGAGCGCCTGCGTGAACCCGTACGTATCGTAATTTCGGTACGAAATCATCGCCATGGCCCGAGCCGCTTTCATGCCCTGCGCCCCGGCATCGTCGCGCCGTTCGATCCAGGTCGGATCTGCCTCAATGGCCATCCGTTGCGCTTCGTTAAAGGCAATGCACCAGGGCGATGCCACCGCGCTGGCGGCAATCAAGACTAAGTTGTCGATCAGATTTGGTCGCAGGATGGCCCATTCGACGGATTGCTCACCACCGACCGATCCGCCGACGCAGGTGTGGATTTTTTCAATGCCCAGTTCCTGACGCAGCAGGTCCATCGCTTCGACCATATCGCGCACGGTTATGGCCGGAAACTCGTGGTAGAACGGTTGTGTGGTGGCCGGATTGATCGAAAGAGGGCCGGTCGATCCGTAGCAGGAACCCAAAATGTTGGCACAGACGATGAAATTGGTTTCCGGATTGAAGTATTTACCGGTTCCAACCATGCCAGACCACCAGTCACCCGGATCGGCATTGCCCGTGAGCGCGTGGCAAACCCAGATAACATTGGATCCGTCATTGTTCAGGGTTCCACGCGTTGTGTAAGCCAGCCGAAAACCCGGCAGACTCTCTCCCGATTCGAGCGGGAACGAATATTTATAGTCGAAATACTGGATGTCCAAAGGATGATGCGTTTTCTGCTCTGACGTTTTCAGCGGTGGCGGAGACACAAGCTGAAAACCATAAACGAACTGGAACCGCCCAAGACCACTCCCGGTCAACGGTGCGATAAGGTGAGTAAGACTTAGTAGGCCGTGGAAGGCATACCGTGCTGTTGGTAGAGCATGTGAGTATACGATTTATAGTCCCTAACGATCCGCCATCGCGGTTGCTTTAGGCAGGAGTTAGCACCTTGCCGTGTGGTAGGTTGCCAGCGATTCACAGAGCCTGATCTCTCCTCGCTTCTTTATAAATCAATTGACGCCGGTAGTATTGTGCGTGACGTCTGGTAATTGACTTGATAACGCAAGTATACTAGCCAAACCGCGCCAATCCAAACACCATCCTTATTTTCTGGCCATTGCCTTATTTTTTTGACTTCGTTCCTGAACAGGGTATATTTAATCAGCGGTATATTTACTTTTGTAGCGAAGACACGTCACCGATGAGCAAAACGTACCATTACAATCGCGAGAATGCTACCCGCGCAGCTGGCACTACGACCCTGAAGGACGCCATCGGACAGCTATTGAAAGCGTATCAGCTTCAGACCCGCTTTAACGAAACGTATCTCGAAGCATTCTGGGGACGCATGATGGGACCAACGATCGCATCACGCACAAACCGGCTCTACGTTCGGGATCGTAAACTGTACATCGAGATTGCCTCAGCCCCGTTGCGTAACGAACTTGTCAATGCCAAGCAGAAGCTGATTCAGCTCGTAAACAAAGACATGGGTACCGATGTGATTGACGATGTAATATTTATCTAGTTTCCTGCCTAGAACTGAATCAATAAGTTCTGCCGCTCCTGCTGCATCGTTAAGGGCTCATCAACGAATTTGGCGTTCAACCCCAGCCGCTGACAGATTGCCAGCCATTCCTGTTTGGGAACCACCAGAAAACCATTGTTCTTACGGACCTTGTAATACGAAGAAAATCGCAGGCGTACCAATAGGCGGATCATCGTCAGTAACTGACCTTGCCGGAGCGACCGGCCGATAATGCTCCCGATATCTTTCAAAACACTGCCGCCAACCATCAGGTCACAGATCATCGCTTTGGCACCGGGTGCCGCAACCTGCTTCATAGAAGCCAGCAGTTGCTCAACTTCGGCGACGTTGCGGTAATACTGAACCACGCTCATAACGATAATTACATCAAACCGCTGGTTTAGGACCGGGCTGAAATTGAGGTAGTCGTCCGCCGGTAAATCGTGAAAATGAACCGTAGGATGTTGGGCGTGTACGTTGCGGGCGATCTCGTTATAACGTTTGGATATGTCCAGTCCGTGCATCTCGGCAACCCGGTCGTGCCAGGCTGTTTCCAGATTGCCAGGGCCGGAGCCAATATCCAAAACTTTTAGATTTTTCGACAGTGGAATGTATTTTTCTACCCGTGCCAAGAAATAGCCATAGTTAACGGACATGGAATTATCAAATTCGTTTTCCTCCTGCCAGAAATCGAGCCACGTTGCTGCTTCGTTAGCCATGTTTAGTTTGGTCGCTACTGAATTGTCTACTTGATTGTATGAATATACGCTGACCCGGAGTCAGCAGACTGTGGTTCCTGAATCGCGTCAATAGCTCTTCCCCAATGACAACTCCGAATTGTGAACATCCGCCGATGCACCAGTTGATGAAGGTATGTGCATCTGCCAGATAATTCGAAACCAGATCAACACGCAGGGTAACGCTTTGAGAACGTAAGGCAACACGAATCGGTCTCGCAAAACAGGTGGAAATATATCACTCGGCGAAAAAACCGTTAATACGAGGCAGCTGATCAGGAGCGTCTTATCCAATAAACTCCGGGGGCAATAGAACCACCAGATCATGACCCCGGTAACGGCCGTAATGTACGTAGGCGATTCCGAAACAGGATTGAAAATGACCTGAAAGATAAGCACCGAGGCAACCATCAGCATCCGAAACCAACGCTGGCCAAATCGTTTGGTATGAATGTATACGGTACAGAATAAGACCACGCCAAAACCGATAATAACCGGTGTGGCAACATCGGGCGAAATAAACGTATGGACAAGCCGGTGAATGGACGTATTCGCCCATTTGTCGTGATCGGATTTGATGAGCAACTGATTGACCCACAGCTCATACTGCCACCATAATTTAGCGGGCGACGTGAAAAAGATCGGTAGCAAACCCAGTACCACCGCCCAGCCGACCATGGCTACCAAAAAACGGGGCTTCTGCGGATAGAGTAGAAACAGAGCCGCAGCAACTAGGCTGTAAATTTTGATATTGAAGCCCAGCACAATGAAAAAGGCCGCCCAGATGGGTTGCTTTTTCTCGAAACTGATAAAAGCAAATAAGGGAATAGCCGCAATGAATGGATTCGTCTGGCTGTTGACCAGTGACGTGAATAACTCCTGTAGACAAAACCAGTAGGCGAATACTTTCTGCTGGTGCGTAAATGGCATACGGTATATGGCCAGTACCCAGACGCCCGCGAACAAAAAATGCCAGAGAAATAAGCCTAACCGAAACGGTAACCCAAAAATAGGTGAAAACAACGCTGCGAAGGTAGGCGCATAGTGATAATGGTCTCCATATTCGGCTGGGTACTCATTATACAGGCTTACACCATCGATCAAATGGTAAAGCGAATAGTAGAAAATCTTGTAATTATTCGAATCAAGGAGAATAACTATCCGCGTACTGGCGAACAGTGTAAGGAGGGCGTAAACACCAAAAATAAAGCGGTAGTCGCTGAATATCGGTTTCTTGAAGAATGATAACATCAAAAGGAAATGTCAGACATAAGAGTAGGTACTCAATGGGAAGTCGCTGTCAGTTGCTGCGTAAAAGCCCCCATTGTGGCAAACTCGCCCATCGGTCTCAGATACCGCAATAACGCTTCAACCCGGTCGAGTAATGCATCGCGGGAGTGTCGACGAACGTACGTGGGAATTTTTTCGTAGCCTGACAGGTCCGTAAACTCCCACGGATGAACGTACAGATTCAGGAATCCTTCGGTTTGAAGCGTCTGCTTACACAACTGCTTGTAGTAGGCAAAGGGGAAGTTTTTCAGGCTTAACCAGAACAGCGGTAAGCGGAGCGTAGGCGTAACTGAGGCCGGAATTTGCCAGACGCCTGCTTCCTGAAACGGTTGCTTCGGTTCGCCCCAGTGGTTGTAGCGGCCCGGTAGCCATGTAGGATGCAGCGACGAATTATACGCATAGCCAGCCTGTTGAACATCATGTGGATCGACAAAGCCCATCCGGGCCCGCCGAAAACCCGTAATGGGCTTATCCAGCAATTTTTCCAGTGCCAATCTGGATTTTAGCAAATCGGCAGGTTCGAAGGTTGTGTGGAAATAGCCATGGGAAGCGATTTCGTGTTTGCCTGCTAGCTGGCGCACCAACTCTGGTTCATGGAGCGCATAATTGGCCGTTGTGAATAAGGTGGTACGGGCATCAACGGCATCAAATCGTTCGGCCAGCAGGCGTAGGCCCCGCGTCGAAACGGCCACTTGTTCACGCAATGAGATATCGTGACCAAATTCGACAGCGGTATCAAACTCCTCTACATCGACGGTGAATAATATATAGTTCCCAGCGGGTGTTGCTCGTCGGTCGGGGCTTCCCATATTGTCTCAGTCTCCTCAATATCGCTCGTGTCGCCAATGATGTAGGCAGGACGTTGTTTTACTTCCACGAACGTTTTGCCCAAATATACGCCGATAATGCCGATCATGATAAACTGAACGCCACCAATTAGTACAGAAAGCAATACCAGTGTAGTCCAGCCCGATACGGTTGCATCTGTAAAAAAGTACTCATACAACGTCTCCAGACCGAACAGCGTAGCAAACAGAGACATGCCGAACCCGAGCAATACCGACAAATAAAGTGGCTTCGTGGAGAACGATGTAATGCCCATAGCGGCCAGTTGCAGCATCTTCCGGAACGAGTATTTGGAGCGACCGGCGTATCGGGCAGCGGGTTGGTAAAGAATCCGGCATTGGCGGAAACCTACCCACGAAATGGCACCACGTAGAAACAGATCATTTTCTTTGAACTGCTTTAGCGTATCGATAACTTTTCGATCGAGTAACCGGAAATCAGCGGCACCGTCTTCTATTTTCAGCCCCGATACCTTCCGCAACAGGCTATAGAACTTCTTGGATGTCGCGCGTTTGAACCACGATAGCTTGGGATCTGGCTGACGAACCGTATAGACAACGTCGAAGCCCTCGCACCATTTGTCGACCAGCGCGGGTATCAGCTCGGGGGGGTGCTGAAGATCGGCATCGAGACAGATAACAGCCTGACCTCTGGCGTTTTCGTAACCAGCGCGTAGCGCCATCTGATGACCGAAATTACGGGAAAACGACAAAAAGCGTACAACGGGATAAGCCTTACTCAACTGACGGAGCACATAGCGTGTCTGGTCGGAACTGCCATCGTCTACGATCAGAATTTCGTAAGACTGATAACGTTCCATGACCGCCATGAGCCGATGCACCAGAACGGGTAAATTCTCTTCTTCGTTGTAGGCTGGTACGACTATACTAATCATACCTTGAGATGATTTCATTGTATCTTCGTGAGTCAAGATTCCGGTACGGGGTTTTCGGTCAATTTTTACGCTAAAGTAAGTATTTATACTTATTTATTTATTATACATGAATTAAAGTTGTTTTAAAAAAGTTCATAAACCCCTGTGCGTCGCTAAAAAGATCAGTCGCTTATACGCCCTATGAATACGTTGCCGAAGCAGAATTTACACGGTCGGGATAGTCAACTTGTTGAGCAAGAAGGAAAAAGACAGGATCTGGGATTTGGCACCAAACTGAACGACACGTATTCGCGGCTCGTCAATAAAGACGGCAGCTTTAATGTAGCGCACAAAAACGGTACGTTCTGGGACCGACTGAATCTCTATAATCGCCTTATCACGATGACATGGCCCCATTTTTTGGGGTGGGTACTGGCCTTTTATCTGCTTGCAAACGGTTTCTTCGCGGGCATCTACGTACTGGCCGGGGCTGAATATCTGCAAAGCACATCGGATCAGTCTTTTTATGGACCGTTCTGGAAGGCTTTTTTCTTCAGTTCCCAGACGCTGACGACGGTGGGGTACGGGCACATTGCACCCACAAGTTTTTTGTCGAGTATCATTGCTGCGTTCGAGTCGATGATGGGCTTGCTGTCGTTTGCGTTAGTAACGGGACTGCTATATGGCCGATTTTCGCGACCATCTGCCCATATCAAATTTTCCCAGCGGGCCGTATTCGCTCCGTATCTGGACGTTAATGGCTGGATGTTTCGGGTGATCAACGCCCGGTCTAACCAGTTGATCAACGTACAGGTAGAGGTGACTATGTCACGGATGGAGCTGAAAGCCGATGGCGATCATTATCGTAAGTATTATCCGCTGGCACTCGAACGGACGAAGGTGACCTTCTTCCCAACGAACTGGACACTGGTTCACCCAATTACCCGCGAAAGCCCGCTACATGGCTGCACGCCCGACGACCTTGCCAAATCAGACACTGAGTTTCTGATTCTGCTCCGGGCCATGGATGATACCTTTTCGCAGGAGGTGCACCGGCGGTATTCGTACCGCTACGACGAAATACTCTGGGGACATAAATTTCGCCCTATGTTTGATAACAGCCAGCAAAGTATGCTCAACCTCGATCTCGACAAATTAGACGAAACGGAAGAAGTTGCGCTTAATTAGCGAATAAGTAGGGCGGGTGGAAACCCGCCTGAAACAAAAAAGGACACTCCCTACATAACAAACTTAAGACTCATCACCTTGATTAAACCCCCTTTTCTGCGTCCCGGCGATACGGTCGGTGTAGTGGCTCCTGCCAGTTGGTTTCCTTACGAGGAAATGGCTGAGGGATTGCGTATTCTACGCGATGTCTGGCAACTCAACGTCATTGAAGGTGATAGCCTGCGCGCTGTTGACGGGCCATTTGCGGGTTCGGATGCGTTACGACGTGATGATTTGCAACGGCTTTTTGACGATCCATCCGTGAAGGCTGTTTTTGCGGCCCGTGGTGGGTATGGCTGTTACCGGATTGTTGATCAGCTGGATTTGACGGGCCTGACGCAGCAGCCTAAGTGGCTGGTCGGTTTCAGCGATGTGACAGTTTTGCTAAGCCTTTTCTATCAGCACGGTGTACAGAGTCTGCATGGCCTGATGCCCCGGCAGTATGGGCAACCCGATCGGGCTGAATCGCTCGAATCAGTGCGGCAATGGCTGTTTGGTGAATCACCGGACGCATATTCGATCCCATCGGATTCGTTGAATCGGCCAGGCAACGCAACGGGGCCACTGGTAGGGGGGAATCTGACCATGCTGGTCAATTCATTGGGAACGCCGACCGATGTGGATTTTTCGGGAACGATCCTGTTTATTGAAGACATTGACGAGACGCTGTTTTCCCTCGACCGTATGATGACGCAGCTCCATCGGGCGGGGCGGCTGGCAAAGCTGGCTGGTTTGATTGTGGGTCAGTTCACTGATATGCGCACAAACGCGTCATTGCCGTTTGGGAAAGATGCGTTTACGATCATTGCCGACGCGGTTGCGGAGTACACGTATCCCGTCCTGTTCAACTTTCCGGCGGGGCATGTTGATTATAATCTGGCGTTGCCGATCGGGCAAACGGTTCGAATGACGATTGATAGCACGACGAGTCGACTGGTCTTCTGATGCCTATGCGGCTGGTGGGTAGGTTCCTGAGTAGTTGTACTTTTTCCGTAGACCATTATCTATCGCTCATGATTCGCTCACTCCGTTGTTTATGGTTAAGCCTGATCGTGCTGGCGAGTGTTGTTGTTGGCTGTCAGAACGATCCGAATCCGCAGAAAACCAGGTATCGGGTCAGTAAAGCTGTTCAAACAGCCTTCAATTCTGACGTTACAATGATTTATCAATACGACAGTCTGGGGCGACTACAGCTTGTTAACGAGTACCCAACCGTATCGGCTGAGCTGACTGGTGTGACCCCGACCGCGCAAACGATAATTTACTACAAGTCAGTAACTTCAGAACAGATCGACCGGGTTGACCGGCGCTTGACCCGACCCGTTTTGGGCGAAGATGGACTGGAAGCAGGTACGCAACGGCTGTATCATTACGACAATCAGGGGCGACTATCGTACGTCAAGGAGTCGAAAGCATTGAACGGCTTTACAGCGTTTAAACTCATCCAGGCTTTTCAGTACGAATACAAGGCGGATAATCTACCGCTGCAACTGATTGTGTCCGGACCCCCTCCGCTGCTGGAACGCAATATTTACACGTACAAATTCGACAAGGGCAACGCCGTCCATATCGATCTGACGGTCGTTACGGCCCGAACAACGACGCCCAGAAGCAGCGAATCCGACGTGACCTTCGACAAAGCGCCCGGCGTTTATAGTAATTTCTTCGCTATCTATCCGGGAATCACCTCGTTTAACAAAAACAATGTCATCAACGCCAATACGACAATGATCAACAATGAGCGTGGTCTATTGGCAAAACGGATCAAAAAGGGTGCTTATGTTGATGAAGTAACAGAGTATACGTATGAACTGTATTGACAAACGCTGACCACAAGACGCTGACTTAAAACCGGTCGTTGTGTGTGCCGAGTTCAAGCCAGAGTCTACTAGTCAGCGTGTTTATCGGTTACAACTCAATTACTTAATATACCGAAAATCTTCGTTGCCTTTCAGCGCCAGCAACGTTTCATACATCAGTTTGATAACGTTTTGTACGTCCTCCTTATGAACCGTCTCGACTGTTGTGTGCATGTACTTCAGCGGTAACGAAATCAGCGCGGACGCAATGCCCTCCGTAGCATACGCAAAGGCATCGGTGTCCGTGCCGGTCGAGCGGCTAACCGCCTGCCGCTGGAACGCAATCCCTTGTTGATCAGCAACGCCGATCAGAAAATCGAGCACATTATTCTGTACCGCCGGGCCATAGCAAAGCACCGGTCCATCGCCACATTTAAGATCGCCCTGTTCTTTTTTATCGTACTTCGGCGATTGCGTGTCATGGGTAACGTCTGTGCAGATGGCCAGATCAGGGCGGAGTCGCCGGGCAATCATTTCGGCACCACGAAGCCCGATTTCTTCCTGTACCGCATTGACCACGTAGAGCGTGAAGGGTAGCGTTACGTTGTTTTCTTTCAGGAGCCGGGCCACTTCAGCGATCATAAACCCACCCATGCGGTTATCCAGCGCCCGACCTACGAAAAACCGATCGTTCAACTCCATCAGGCCGTCGGAAAATGTACAGACCGTTCCAACGTGAATCCCCATGTCAGCCACTTCCTGCTTGGTAGCCGCGCCCACGTCAATGAACAGGTCGGTTACTTTGGGTGCAGTGTCTTTAGCCAGGTCGCGGACGTGAATGGCAGGCCAGCCGAATACACCCTCGACGACACCCTTCTTCGTGTGCAGGTTAACCCGCATTGACGGTGCGATCAAGGCATCGGAGCCGCCGTTGCGTCGGACAAACAGATAACCGTCATCAGAAATGTAGTTGACGAACCACGAAATTTCATCGGAATGGGCCTCAATAACTACTTTATAGTCTTTTCCGGGTCCGATAACACCCACAGCCGTACCGTATGTATCCACGATATGTTCGTCGATATACGGCTTGAGATAATCTAGCCATAGCTGCTGCCCTGACGATTCAAAACCAGTTGGCGAGGCATTGTTAAGGTATTGGTACAGAAAACTTTTACTGTGTTCGTTCATTGTGCGCTGAAAATAAACTATTCACGAATGACTAGAGAGTCAAACTCGGAATACGGAATTAATGAAAATCAAATATAGGCGATTGCTTAACGTACCATATGGTCTGGTGTTAAAACAATTGATAAACTAAACCACGTCAGTATAACCCCGAAATGCCCAATAAGTCATTCGGATTCGGGCAAATGGCCAGAAATTGGTCTCGGTCACGCAGTGAACAGACGCCGGGAAAGTCGCCCGTCTTGCCCAACAGGTCGGTCATAAACTGAAAGTGTAGGTGCGGAGGCCAGTCGCCGTTTTCGGGGTAGGGACCAATGGCGCCGATCGGCTCACCTGCCGCGATTTCTTTTCCCACGAACAAGCCTTCCAGCGATGAGCGGGTCAGATGTCCGTATAGCGAATAAAGCGTCCGGAATGTTACGCCGTCAGGCTGGTTCAGGACTACGTTACGATGTTCCAGGATAATGGTCGGGCCGTAATCCCCGAAGTGTGCGTTGTCTTGAAAACTGTGAACGATGCCGGTCAAGGGTGCTGAAACGGGTGTTCCGGCGTCGGTCCAGAAGTCGATGCCGAGGTGGATCTCACGAGGCTCTTCGGTCGTGTTGAAGTGTTCGCTTCGGCGGTAAATAACACGATGTTCGTTATAACCACCGACACCCACAACGGCACCTGCTTCGCGTAATTTCCCGAACACATACTCTGTGAAAGTCGCTGTATTGGTTAAGTCGAGCGTTGCCAGATCGGGATTCGTAGCCGAAAAATCAAGAATCAGGTAAGGGTCTCGTTGGAAATTGACAGGGAGAAGCATGAGCAGGCAGGTGACGTCGCAGAAAAGACTGGCTCAAAAGGTAAGAATTGTTTCATCAAAATTGGTAAGAATCACCGATTATAGACTTTTCGCTTTTATAAAATCGTTTTAGTGTATTAACCGCACTATCAAAGCGTATGAATCATATACATGCATCGTGGGCTTTACTGATCTGCCTGAGTCTTTCACTGGCTGGTTGTTCGATGAATGACTCGGAGGTATCACCCGGCAACTGGCGAACCAAGTCTGCGTTTGGAGGCACAGCCCGGAATGCGGCTGTTACGTTCACAATCAAAGACAAGGCCTATGTTGGAACGGGATCGAATGAGGATAAAGATGGGCTTTCTGATTTCTGGCAGTATGATCCGGCCGAAAACAAATGGACCCAGGTCGCCAACTTTCCAGGTAAAGCCCGCAGCGAAGCCGTTGGCTTTTCGATTGATTCCCTAGGGTACGTCGGTACTGGCCTGGACAGAACGACCGGCGATTTGTTCAACGATTTTTACCGGTATGACCCAGCGACCAATAAATGGACACAAATCGCCAATTTTGGTGGGTCTGCCAGACGGTCGGCCATTGCGTTCACCGTAGCTGGAACTGGTTTTGTGGCGACTGGTTCGGATAGCCCCGAACTGCGTGACCTGTGGGCGTACGATCCGGCGAAAGATGCATGGACGCGTAAGGCTGACTTTGGTGGCAGGGCGCGGATCGGGGCGGCTGCGTTCGTGATCAACAACGTGGCGTATGTGGGCACCGGAAGCACAAACAACGTGAATCAGAACGATTTCTGGGCGTACGATCCAGCGAAGGACACCTGGCGGGAGCGTAAAAACTTCACGGGAACATCACTCGCACGTTCCTACGGCGTAGGCTTTTCAATTAATAACATTGGCTACTTCGTAACGGGTTCCTGCACGCAGCGTTCCGGAGACTACGATGTCTGGGGGTATAACCCGATTACCGATTCATGGACTATGCAATCGTCTTTCGAGGGAACAGCCCGAACAAGAGCGATTGGGTTTTCTACCGGCACAAAAGGATACGTGTCAACGGGGGCAACGGGTCAGGCACGCTTCAATGATTTGTGGGAGTTCATGCCAGACGGTAACTGAGCAGTTTTGTTGGTCTCGGATGCCGAAGGTATATTTACGACCATTTTTCTGTTCTTACAGACATATTCTTCGGCAAACTGACCAATTAACCTAACTGCATGGAATCTACTATTGAGAAGCCTATCAACCAGGCCACGCTTTTTGGCCACCCGATGGGCCTTTTCGTTTTGTTCTTTACCGAGATGTGGGAGCGCTTCAGCTACTACGGTATGCGGGCGATCCTGTTGCTGTTTCTGATCGACAACGTTCGGGGCGGCATGGGCATGAACGAAGCCGATGGGGCCGCTATCTACGGAATTTATACGGCCTCGGTGTACCTGCTTTCGCTGCCCGGTGGTTGGATTGCCGACAACCTGCTCGGGCAGCGCAAATCTATTTTTTATGGCGGTATCGTAATCATGCTCGGCCATATTATTCTGGCCTTTCCGGCGGGTCCGGGACTTTTTTATGCGGGCCTGTGTACGGTAGCGATCGGGACCGGGCTATTGAAACCGAATATCAGTAGTGTTGTTGGCGAGCTGTATCCGGAAGGGGGCGCTCGGAAAGATGCCGCTTTTTCAATCTTCTACATGGGCATCAATACCGGCTCACTGCTTGGCATTTCGGTCGTTGGTTATCTGGGACAGAAAGTTGGCTGGCACTACGGATTTGGCGCGGCTGCCGTAGCGATGTTGCTCGGCATTATCACCTTTCAGGTATTTGCTCCGCGTTACCTGGGCGATCGGGGTAATTTCGTAGCGCCCCCGGTAGCTAACGCTGGTGAACCGTCGAGCGGGAATCGTTCATTACTCTTATTTCTGGCCGTAGTCGCTGCGGTGCTGGCAGCGTTTCAGCTGACGGGTGTACTGGATATGACCACTGCTCAGGGTCTTGCCAAGGCAATGGGAACGATTATTTCACTGATTGCTGTAGGCTACTTTCTGTATATTCTGATTGCGGGGGGACTGGACAGCGTAGAGAAGAAGCGGGTGGCCGTTCTCTTTGTCTTTTTTCTCGCTGGAGCCGCTTACTGGGCTGGTAATGAACAGCAGGGATCATCGCTCCAGATTTTCGCCGACCGCTATACGGACCTCAATTTATTCGGATGGGAGATGCCGTCGAGCTGGTTCCAGAACCTGAACCCGGCCTTTATTCTTCTTTTTTCGCCAGTTCTGGCGGGCCTGTGGGTTTTTCTGGCAAATCGAAAAATCGATTACTCCGTACCGGCGAAAATGGCAACCAGCCTGATTCTGCTTGGTATTGCCTACATTATCATGGTCGTTGCGGCTAAGCTGGTACTCACCGGCGAACGAACCTCTCCTTTGTACCTGTCGTTTACGTACTTCTTTTTTACGCTGGCGGAGTTATTTCTGAGCCCGGTCGGTCTCAGCTCGTTCTCTAAACTCGCCCCCAAACGTTACACGAGTCAGCTGATGGGTCTTTGGTTCGTCGGTTCGTCGCTGGGTAATCTGATCGCCGGATTATTTGCGGGTGGCTTCGACGAAAAAAACGTTGCGCAGATGCCCGACCTGTTTCTGAGCGTTGTGTATTTTAGCCTGGGTTTTGGCTTCCTGTTGCTGCTTTTTGTAAAACCACTGAAAAAATGGATGGGCGGAATTCAGTAGACTATCCGCCTGCTTTTTTCGCCTTATACCCTTTGCCGGTGAGCCACGCCAGCACTTTATCGCGGTGGTCGCCCTGAATCAGAATTTCGTCGTCTTTTGCTGAGCCGCCTGCCCCGCAGGCGGCTTTTAGCTGCTTGCCGAGGTCAGCCAGATCGGCGTCTGTACCGATGAAGCCACGTACCGTTGTTACAACTTTACTACCCCCCAGTTTCACCAGCCAGATTTTGAGTGACTGCTGGGCAGGGGACAAGGTTTCGGCTGTGGGTTCGTCGCCGGACTGGTATTGAAAATCCGGATCAGTTGAATACACGACGCCGGTTCGATTTTTCTTGCTCATGACTAAGCCGTTTTTTTCGCAAAAGTACAGTTTTTGAGTTATTCAGGCGGTAGTCACGACACAGTGCGCCACTTAGCCGTGCGCCACTTTGCCGTGCGCCACCATTTTCGGAAATAGTGGCCTAACCAAAGCCAGAACCCAGACAGGACAACAGCTGGAAGAATGACAAATTTCACCGCGAAAGCTGGTTCCGGTAGGGCTGCAACTGGCCCGTAGATGTAGCCGAGAATGGGAACGCTGGCCAGAATATGAAACCAGCGGATGAGTTTACGTTCGGTAGCCGCTTTCATGCACGTGTTGATCAAAGTTCCAGTAGCTGCCGAACCGTGTCGCCGTAGGTACTGCCGGTGGTCAGTTTCGTGTGTTTTTTGTCGCTCATGGCCAGCAGAAATTTGCCGTCGAAATGCTTGTGAATTTCCGTGATCTTATGTCGGTTAACCATAACCGACCGGCTGACGCGAACGAAGGTATCCGGTAGTTTTTCGTCGAGTGTGGTCAGCGTGTAGGTCGTCAGGAATTTTTGTCCGTCCATCGTGGACAGAAATACGTATTTATCTTCGGCCTCGAAATAAGCAACGTCGGAGAGGGGCACCAACCGGATCTTTTCGCCTGTTTTGACGGAAATCGAATAGATTTCCTTCTTCGGTTGCATTTGCGACAGAAGCCGCATCAGATTCTCTGACATTGGGTTCGTCTCTGATTGGGATGAATCGCTTCGTTCGACTAACGATCTGATTTTCTGAGTAGTACGAGCTAGCCGATCTGCTTCGATGGGCTTGAGCAGATAATCGACGGAATTTTCTTCGAAGGCTCGAATAGCGTACTGATCGAAGGCGGTAGCAAACACGACCAGTGGCATCGTCGTCAGGCGAGAAAGCATTTCGAAACCGTTCAGCAGGGGCATTTCAATGTCCAGGAAAATGACATCGGGCCGTTCGGCTTCGATAAGCGTTAGCCCTTCAGCGCCATTGGGTGCGTCGCCAATTACGTCAAACGTATCGCTGTATTTGACTAGCAAACGACGTAAACGACTGATGGCCAGCGGTTCGTCGTCAATAAGTATAGTTTTGAGCGGAAATGTCATGTTTAGGGAAATTAGGCGTCTGTGTTGGGAATTATGAGCGAATGATCACTTCGAACCTTACTCATGAGAATAGAGAGGAGCACCTGCTTGAGCGGCCAGTTCTGGAGTTCAACGCGGGCGTCGTCGCCGTAGAGTAGCTTGAGTTTATCCTGAATGCTCCGCAGTCCGTAGCCGCCCCCCATGTCGTCGGCAAAAGCGGGGCCATTGTCGTGGACACACAGGTGCAGTTCGACCGGTCCGGCGTCCCGGTTTTTCTCGTAAATACGCACATCGATACGTCCTGCATCGGCGCGTTTGGCAATACCATGTTTGATCGCATTTTCGACAATGGGTTGCAGCAGGAACTGGGGCAGTTTTAACTCATTCAGAGCGGGATCGGACACCTCGACGCTGAACGAAAGCCTGTTGCCGAAGCGTACCTGTTCCACCTGCAGATAGGTGCGAACCATCTCCAGTTCGTCGGCCAGCGTGGCAAATAATTCGCCATTGCGGCTGGTCGAGTACCGGAACAGTTTCGATAGCAGCAACGTCATTTCCTCCGCTTTATCGGGATTATCGTGAACCAGACTGGCAATGCTGTTGAGGGCGTTGTACAAAAAATGCGGGTTGATCTTTGCCTGCAAGGCATCCAGTTCGGCCCGCGTTTTTAGTTTTTCCAGATTAAGCAGCTGAAATTCCTGGTCTGAGAGTTTGCGGGTTAGCTGCCGCCCCTGCTGAAGCACGTACAGAAAGAAATTGGCGACCAGTAGATCACCCATCCCGTAAAAATACCAGTCAGCTGTTTTTTCATAACCACCCGGTCGTCTGGCCAGTGCTTCGATGTACGGTTTTCCCAACGTTACGTACAGACCGGAGTTGACCAGAAAAAAACTGAATATAACGGCGACGCAGACGATTAGATGGCGCACCCATACCGCCGAAAACTGTCGGGTGAGCCAGCCCGACAGCGCCCATGTCAACAGAAAGACAATGGCCCCGTCGGTCATGTTCTGCACGATCAGAAAGCGGTATAGGCCCGCTGTCAAGGTATCGTTGCTGGTCCAGATTAAATTGGTAAAGTAAATAATGGCGTTACACCCGTAGACCAGTAACGCCCCCAGCAAGGCACCGATGAACGTTCCCCAGCCGGGTTTTTGCAGAACTGTTGTCAGCGTGATACGTTCTGCTTTCGTCTTTTTGGGTACGTATTTGCTGCGCCCCGCGAAGTTGAACGTCGCGCCCTCCACGTTTGCACCGGAGAGATTGACATTCTGCAGACCACAGAAATTGAAGTTCGCTTCGTACAGATCGGCATCGGTAAAGTCGGCCCCGCTGAGTTCCGAAAAACTTAGATTGGCCTGTCGCAAAACAGCGCCCCGAAAGTTGGCTCCGCTGAGGTTGGAGAAGCGAAGATCGGCCTGCGTCAGGTCAATACCGCTGAAGTCGAAACCGGCCAGATCAGACGCCCGCATGTTGAGTCGCCTGCCGTTTTTGCCAATCGTGCCGATAAGTTGCTCGCGTGTCATTGGTTGCTTGGGTGTTTATTCGGTTCGGGATTGGTGGGCAACATTTTCGGCTCCGTTGGCAGGGGCCAGTTGCTTGACTACAGAAAACCATAATTCAGCGACTGGCCCGGTTGACCTTATTTGGGGCATTTGACCAGTAACGGCTCAATTTGCTTCTGACCCCACATGGGCGACAAATCGCTGGCAGGTTTAAAACTAGCAAATTTTTCGGTGGCCTGCTTCAATACCGGGCAGCCTGCATCAGCACCGCCCCCAAATTGCTCGGGTGTGTACATCAGCGAAGACCCTTCGAGGACATAAATACGCGGGTTGTCGGCGTTCAGGCTTTTCGCTTTGGCCAGACCCCCCTGAAACAACGGGCCGTATTGCTGCCAGCGGTTCATCGGGTCAACGACCATTCGGGCCTGGGCAACGTACGCTTTTAAAACGGCTAGTTCGTCGTTATCGGGCGCGATGGCTTCGGCTGCTTTCAGGTTTACATCGGCCTGATCGAGGTACTTGTCTTTCGCTGCTTCGTCTTTGCCTGTAAAGCCTAACAAAATGTAGTTCAGTGCTGCGTAATAGCGTGGTAGCCATTCCTTCTGTTCAACGCCGGCAATGCGCTCGAACTGATTGGCCGTTGCTACCAGATCAGCGGTGGATGTCTTGTCGGTATGGCCTTTCATGGTGCCAATGGCTTCATTCATGGCTTTTTTATACGGCTCCGATTGGGCCCAGACAGGACTGTTGGCAGCCAGAGCCGCGACGATAAAAATGATGATCGTTTTCATAGGAATGATTTAAGTGGGATGAAACAGGCTCCGGCTGTTTCGATGAGCTATCATGTAGTAGGAGCAGCCGGGGCCTGCTCGCTCATTGTTACAATTCGTTGATATTTACCTTTGCCTTTTTCGAGAGCATGATCATGCCACCGATGAAGAAACTGCGGTACGATTGCGGCCCAACGGCATACCGTGTCTGCTCCGGGTTGCCATCGCGGCTGGGCGTGTAGCGATACGTGTAGACATTGTGCGTATTGAGAATATTATCGACCGAAGCGTAGAGTATGACGAAATTCTTCCTGATGCTCATGACGTGACTGGCACTGAGGCTGAGGTTATTGACAACCGGTGTCCGGTCGGTGAGGAATGTCTCGCTCAATTCGCCCGTCCGATTGGGATTGTAATAGGGGCGACCGCTGCTGATCGTATGCGTAAGCGATATGTTCGTGCTGATTTTCTCGAAATACCGCTTCAGGATCAGGCTTACATTGTGATTCGAAATAAACGTCGGTGTAGCCTCTATGGGGAATTGCTGGAACAGCCGTTTCGTGTCTACGTAGCTGTAGGTAACCCAATAGTCGAGTCCCTTGACCGTTTTTTGATCGCGCCAGAAGACATCGAATCCTTTCGCGTAACCGTTCCCGCCGTTGTTGGTCGCACCAACGGGAAAACGGTAAGGGTTTGCGTCATATTGGACCGGCATTCCGGGCTGCCCCGTAAACTCGCGGACGAGCTGCGCGTAGTTTTTGTAGAAGGTTTCGATTCGGAAGGTTCGCTTGTTTTTGATGAGCTGGTAGTTCAGAATCAGGTGGTCGGCCCGCTCGAAATCCAGCGATCGGTTGCGGAAGAGGTAACGGTAATCGGGTGTCTGGTAAAACTGCCCATAAGCCAGCGACACCTGACTGAACGTGCCCGTTTTGTAGGCCAGCGAAACCCGGGGAGCCACATTGAACCGGTTGATCACGGATGAATACTCACCCCGGATACCTGACTGAACAGCCAGATTTCGGCCCAGGTAGGTCTGCGATTCCAGAAACAACGCGCTGTAGTTGTCATGCAGGGCATAATTAGTGCCGGAAACCGTATTCCTGATCGTGATGGCATGTGCTTCTGCGCCCACCAACAACGAATTGGCACCAAAGAGCCGGGTCAGAACCAGACGACCCTGTGCCCGTTCGCTCGACCGGCCAAAATCCTGCGTGTCGAACGTAGTCGCATCGGTATCGTAGCTGTAGGACAGACCGGAATGGAGCAGCCAGCGGCCATCAGCCCAGCTATCGGTATACGTACTGGTTGTGAAAAAATTGCGGTTGCGTTGCTGAAAGGCCGTTTTGCCTGCATCGTTCGATGGGTCGAGGAAATTCATGCCGAGCTTGCTGTCCGAATACATACCATATAGTTTGAGCAGGCCGTTTTTCGTTGGTTTTAGGCGATAGGTCAGCGAAGAACCGGCAAACTCGGGAACGTGCGTCCAGTCGATGTTTTGCCGAACCAGGGCGAAAAGCGGCTTGAGATTGCCGTAATAACCCGTTGCTGAGATGGACGATTTCTCCGTGGCATGGTCGTAGCTGACCCCCGCATTCGCCAGATTCAGGCTCACACTAACGCCTTCGTTTTGCGTTTTGTCCGTTGTATTCAGCAACAGAACCGACGAAAGTGCCTGTCCATACTGCGCCGAGTAACCACCCGTACTGAACGACGTTCCTTTGAACATGAACGGTTGAAAGCGACCGCGCGATTGTACATCGGGCATTGAGCTGAAGTAGGGGTTCTGCACGATCATCCCGTCGATCACTACTTTGGCTTCTTCGCCAGAACCACCCCGCACAAACAACCCCGTCTGTTCACCAACCCGCTGTGTGCCGGGCAGTAAATTCATGGCTGCCGTAATGTCGGCGTTGGCCCCGGCGGTTGTAACGATATCCATTGGTTTGAGCATGGTCATCCGCCGTTCGTCGGACGCTTCGAATGATCCGGCGGTAATAACGACTGTATTCAGTTCATTGGCCGCTTCGGTGAGCCGGATCGTCAGGGGAGCTGTGATTCCGAGCCTAATTTTTTTGCTGAACGGCTCGTAACCGATGTACGAAACCAGCAGCGTGGCCGTATCTTTTCGGGTGGTGGGAAACCGAAAATTGCCCGTGCTGTCGGTGTTCGCACCGTCATACGTTCCGCGTAGAAATACGTTCGCGCCGGGCAGGGCGTGTCCTTTCTGGTCTGTTACACGTCCGGTAAGTATGGTTTGTGCGGGGGCTATGCGTGTGCACAGCAGTAGCATGAAGAGGACGTAATTTATTCCCATGGTGGTCTGGTTACTGATTCGATGGATCAAAACTAGCCCGCCCGGCTGCCTCCACTCGTTAGTTTCCGACGAACGCAGGAATGTATGGTGTGAAATCCCGTTAGATAAGGATAAATTTGGGTTAACATTTGCCGAAATACAGAGTTACTGTCGTATAAATACCCTCGACCATTGACCACTACCTTGACCACGTTTCAACTTTCACTTGGTCGACTTCGCCCGTGGCGCGAGGGCGATGAAGATGCGTTATCCCGTCACGCCAGTAATCGTCGTATCTGGAACAATGTGCGCGATTTCTTTCCTTATCCATACACCCCGCGCGATGCTCATTCGTGGGTGCGATCCAATAAATCGTACCAGCAACCCAACAATCTGGCCGTTGAGATCGATGGTCAGGCCGTAGGAAATATCGGGTTCACGATAAAAGATGATATCTACCGCTATAATGCCGAGATTGGGTATTGGCTCAGCGAAGACTACTGGGGCCAGGGTGTTATGAGTGAAGCGGTTCCGATCATGACCGACTATATTTTCAAAAACTTTCAGGTCAACCGGATCTTTGCCTGCGTACTGGATGGTAACCTAGGGTCGATGCGCGTGCTGGAAATAGCCGGTTACCGGCACGAAGCCATACATCGTAAAGCAGCGGTAAAGAACAACCAATACCTGGACGAGCACATTTTTTCCATGCTCCGCTCCGAATTCAGAGTGCAGAATCAATGAGTCACGCGGAGCTTATTCGCCATTACTTGAAACCGCCTTACTGTCTGTTCCACAGCGTGATAAGTGAAGAAGAGAGGCCAAAGACTGTCCAGCAGGTTGGTTATGCTTCTTAATTGTGGTTATTTTGCTGAAATAGTACCGCTTCGGCGGTTCAGGATTCATGCCGAAGATAGTAATTGCCATAGACGGATATTCCAGTTGCGGAAAAAGTACGACCGCCAAGGCTGTAGCGGCCAAAATGAACTACGGCTACATCGATACCGGAGCTATGTATCGGGCGGTGACGCTGTTCTTTCTAAAAGAGCGGGTGTCGTTCACCAACCAGAAAGAGATTGAAGCGGCTCTGGATCGAATCCATATCACATTCAATTTCAACGCGCGCATTGGCCGGAACGAGACCTGTCTGAACAGCCTGAATGTGGAGGAAGAAATTCGTACGATGTACGTTTCCAATCAGGTTAGCGAGGTCAGTGCCATTCCCGAAGTTCGCTGGGCCATGGTCGCGCAACAGCAGAAAATGGGTCGTCGGCGGGGGCTCGTTATGGATGGTCGGGACATTGGCACCAAGGTCTTTCCGGATGCGGAAGTGAAAGTCTTCATGACCGCCGATACGTACATTCGGGCTAAACGGCGTCAGCAGGAACTACTGGCCAAGGGTGAACTGATTAACCTGGAGGATATCATCAAAAACATCGAGAAACGGGATCTGATCGACACAACCCGTTCGGAGAGTCCGCTCGTTCAGGCACCGGATGCTATTCTGCTGGATACGTCGCACATGACCATTGAAGAGCAGGTAGACTGGGTCATCGAACTCGCTGACCGAAAGCTGGCCGAGATTCACCGGATAAAGAACAAGAAAGCGATTGGCGGTTTACAATAGTCGATACCGAGTCGATTACCGGATTGGAACCAGTCAGCTTTCTGAACTAGCCAGCGGGTAACTGCCTTAACCACAACCAATAAGAATGACTGCCGATTTTTTGATAGTAGGGCAGGGTGTTGCCGGATCGGTGCTGGCCTGGACACTCGACCAGCGTGGTTGTTCGGTGATACTGGCGGATGATCCGGCCCTGCCCTCGGCATCGGGCGTTGCTGCCGGTATCGTCAATCCCCTAACGGGCCGAAAACTGGTCCGCACCTGGAAGGCTGATGAGCTGTTCCCATTCCTGCATCAGTTCTATTCGACTATTGAACAGGTGCTTGGTGTTACGTTCTTCCATCCTAAAAATATCTATCGCCCCTTTCGTTCCCTTGCCGAACAACAGACGTATCTCGATATTATTGCCGATCCTGATCTGCACCAGTACGTGTCGAACGCGGTTGATAACCAGTCGTATAGTGCGTGCATAAATAACCCGTTCGGTGGGCTGGAAGTAACACAATCTGGCTGGGTCGATCTGACGGAACTGACCCGGATTATTAAGGGCTACTTTATTCGGAAGAATCAATATTTCGAAGGCAACGTATCGGCTGCCGATCTGGCAATCAAGGATGACGGTGCCGATTGGAAAGGGATAAAAATCAATAAAGTTATATTTTGCGATGGGGTACAGGCTCGCGAAAACGCGCTGTTCGGCTGGCTCCCCTACAATCCCGTAAAAGGCCAGATCCTGACTGTGGCTGTCGAAAAGTACCCGATCAACGCCATTGTTAATCAAGGTGTGTTTATTTTGCCGATCCGGAATGGACTGCTTCGGATCGGCGCTACTTACTCGTGGCACGATCTGGATTGGGAGACAACCGAGGATGGGCGAGCGTTTCTGGAGTCAAAAGTAAGTTCGGTCTTAAAAATTCCTTACCAGATCGTGGCTCAACAGGCGGGTATTCGCCCGTCAACCAAAGATCGTCGTCCATTGGTTGGTATGCACCCTACGCAGCCTGCTATTGGTATTTTCGGGGGAATGGGCACGAAGGGCGTGTCGCTGGCACCCTATCTGGCTGAGCAATTTGCGCGGTATTTACTGGACGGCGAAGAATTAGAGTCGGAAGCGAATATTAGCCGTTATGTTTCGTTATTATAGCGTTAATCTGGACGTCGGGGTTTAGCTATTGGATTTTGGCTTTTTGGGGCTATTTTCCGGTATCTTTTTTCGGGCGTCTACCGTCGTTTTGATTAGTATGCGAAATCAATACCTTCTGCTGATAGGGTTGTGGCTAGGAGTCGTTAGTGCAGCCACGGCGCAAAACTACCCGGCGCTTGAGCGTTTTGGCAAAAACCGGATTCAATACCGGAGTTTTGACTGGAAGATCATCCGGACGTCCAACTTCGAAATCTATTATTACCAGGACGGCAGCCAGATTGCCAATCTGACCGCGCAGTATGCCGAATCGGAGTTTGACCGGATCACGGAACTGCTCGGCTATACACCCTACAATCGGGTCAAGATATTCTTATTCAATTCGCCATCCGAACTCGCTCAGAGCAATATTGGCCTTAATACGCAGGGGGGGCTCAACCGACGTGAACTCGATCTGTCGAAGTCGCGCGTAGAGCTGGCCTTTACGGGTGATCAGATCAGTTTTCGGCGTCAGATCGTTCATGATATTTCCATGCTGTTCGTCTACGATATGCTGTATGGGGGTAGCCTGAAAGACGCGCTCCAGAGTTCCCTGTTGCTGACGCTGCCCGATTGGTTCATGCCCGGTATTGCGTCCTACATTGCCGATGGCTATAGTCTGGATCTCGACGATTACATGCGTGATGTGTCGATAACGAAGTCGGTAAAAAAGCCATCGTTGTTGTCGGGTATAGAAGCGGAACGGATCGGGCATTCGATCTGGAACTACATCGTTCAGAAATACGGTCGCGATAACGTGTCCAACATTCTGAACCTGACGCGCATTATCCGAAATGAGCAGAACAGCATTTCGAGTACGCTCGGTGTTCCGTATAGCCGGTTCCTGCGCGATTGGCGCGATTATTATACGGGAATGGCTAACGCAGTCACGCAGTCATACCGGTCTGGCTCCGATGATTTTCAGATCAAGCTCAACGCATCGGACGAAGAGATGACCCTCAATAGTCTGAAGTTGAGTCCTGATAAGCAGTATTTCGCTTATGCGACGTACTTTGATGGCAAGTACAAAGTAGAAGTTGTCAATACCACCAACCGCAAAAAGACGACCGTCTTGCAGGGTGGCTACCGGCTCGATGGGCAGGCTGCCCGGACACATACGCCTTTGGTGGCCTGGCAACGTGATAACAACCTGATCGTTATTACGGATGAACTGGGCAAAACGAACCTGTATCGGTTCGGCGATTTCGAAAAACGTCCCAAGCGGGAGTTCAGACGGCAGATTACGGGGTTGACGCAGGTCGTTTCGGTCGACGCATCTGACGATGGAGGGAGCTTGATTCTGAGCGCCGACCGTCACGGACAGAACGATCTGTTTATCTACAGCATCAATCGGGGTTCGTATCAGCAGATCACCAATGATCTGTACGATGATTTGTATCCGCAGTTTGTCGGAAGAACCGCTCGTCAGGTCGTTTTTAGCTCGAACCGGAAATTGGACACCCTCGGCGTTGACAAAGGGTCGTATAGAACTATTACCGACCGACTGAGTCTGTTCTCGCATGAGGGCGGTGCCCGTGATTTCTCACTCACCCGACTAACGGATTCACTCTCACATGCCACGCAGCCAATTCCAGCCAGCGAAACGGTTCTTTATTTCCTCAATGATGTAAGCGGGATTCGTAACCTGTATCGACTCGATACAGAGTCTGGCAGCGTAGGGCAACTGACGGCTTTCCCCGAGAGCATTCAGCTTTATGATCTGAACCCAGCAAACGGTGGATTCGTGTACAGCAGCCTCAAAAATGGCGAGGTGTACATTGGGTTTCGTTCGCAACTGAATCTGACACAAACGGTTCAGGCTCCGCTTACGCAGCGTAGTATAAATGCGGGCGTTGGTAATCCTGCCCGTTCGAGCGCAGGGCGCTCCGGAGCGGTAAAGCCAGACACAAGTGGGCAGGCTGGTCGTACGAGTGCAACTCCATCGGATACGTCAATCGTAAAACGAGATCAGGCAAAGGCCGCACAACTTGGCGTTGGCGCCAGACTGAAACTGGAGCCGGGTGAAGTGGACACCGATAATTATCAATTTGATCCCGA
The DNA here is from genome assembly GCF_010747415.1 of Spirosoma agri. NCBI lineage: Bacteria > Pseudomonadati > Bacteroidota > Cytophagia > Cytophagales > Cytophagaceae > Spirosoma > Spirosoma agri. The sequence goes on from NZ_JAAGNZ010000001.1 coordinate 929,580, forward strand.
CGTACTAAAGGCTACGGAATACCGGCAGCGTCGTTCGATCGGGGGCGTAACACCGAGCCTCACGACAACACTACCCCGCAACCGTCGCCGGGAAAACATTACGATCCGGGGGCCGTTCAATTACAAAGGCGTCTTTACGGTCAATGACGCGAATTCCAACTGGCGGATCGATCCTATTTCGGCCAAAGGCTTTGGCTATTCGCAGGACGTGACGCTTACCGATCTGCTGGAAAACCACGTTCTCCGGGCTGGTCTGTTTATCACGACAACTCTGCGCAACAGTGATCTTTTTGCTGAATACACGAACCTGAAACACCTGATCGATTTTGGAGCGCGTGTTGATCGGAGTACGTTGTTCGTTGATAATGCCGGGTTGAGCCAGAAGTATCGGTACAATCGAGTATCGCTATCGGCTTCTTACCCACTATCGGTAACGACCCGATTCACGGTTTCGCCCTTCTACGCCCTGACTCGGCTCATCGATATTTCTTCATTCAGCGAGCCCGATCGCGTGTCCGATTATGCAGGTTTGCGGGGCGAAGTTGTGTTCGACAACACCAAGGTCAACGGAATGAACATGGCCATCGGGACCAAGATGAAACTCAAGTATGAAGAATATGCAGGACTGCGTTCTTCGTCGGAGAGTTTCAGACGGTTATCGCTCGATTTGCGCCATTATCAGAAAATTCACCGGGATCTTGTCCTGGCGTTGCGGTTCTCACTGAGTCAGTCCGGCGGACCTGCGCCTAAGCAAAGTACGCTGGGTGGTATGGATAACTGGATTGGTACGAACTCAGCCATTAAAGAGCCCATTGCGGCCAATCCGCTGCTGGTCCCGAACACGATTCCGGCTGAAATTCCGTACGACTACCGGAATGTGTTCTTCCTGGATTTTGCCGCACCACTGCGTGGATTCCGGCAGGGTAAGTTAACGGGTACGAGTCATATGCTGTTCAATGCAGAGCTTCGGTTGCCCCTCATCCGCTATTTATACCGCGGCAATATCACGTCTAACTTTCTACGTAATCTCCAGCTAGTTGCCTTTACGGACATCGGCACTGCCTGGGCCGGAAAAGGACCATTTAGCCAGCAAAATAGTTTGAACACCGAAATTGTTGGTGGTGGAAACATTCCGTTCAGAGCTACCGTCACTAATTTCAAGAACCCATTCCTGATAGGCTACGGGGCCGGAGCCCGGACGATGTTGTTTGGCTATTTTGTTAAATTCGATTACGGCTGGGGACTTGAAAACAAGGTGGTGAGCAAACCAATCGCTTATCTTACATTAGGTTACGATTTCTAATGTCCTTGACGTCTCTACGCACAAAAACCACCTATCGCGGTGGTTTTTGTGCGTAGAGACGTTACAACCAGCCCATATTGGTTGTAAAAAAATTCTTATGTATGTTTGTCTTAAGAAACAATCATATATAGTGCTCCTTCACGATAGCGCTGTTTTACGGTTGCTATTCGGCGTATTCTCCCTCTTCTTGTCTGCTAAGGAATCACCTCTTCTCGGAGGTGTGTTGCTGTTTGTGGGTAGTCAACTTTCGTAGAATAGCTTTCTTAATCCTGTTGGTCTGATGATTGGCATAGTTTTCGCTATTCTGAACAGCCATCTGCCGTGAAGCTATTCGTGAAAACGTCAATGAGTTGCAACGCAAATGGCTAACAAATGAACCATCCTGACAAATTAACCTACTTACACCAATAAGGTTTTCCCATATGTAGCTGAATTTAATCAGATAAACGGGATGATTGGCATAGTTTTCGTTTGATAACTGCGGGTAGAAGGTGCCCCTGTCAGCGATGAATTGAAGCGTGACCTATCACTGGTTTGTGGGTCTGAATAAGTGCTAACCAGGGAGTTTTTTTTGCCATATAGTGCCCCAGACAAGGTTGCAGATGAAAGTAACTTATACGCTACGCAAAATTTGTTCATCGACCTTAGTTCACCCGTTTCCCAAACTGGTGGGGAGTTGCTTTGTGAGCACTAAAAGCCAACTCGCTCAGGTAATAAACCCGCTGATCACTCACAAGTTGGTGGGTGTATCGAATCAATCTGATCGCGAAGTCAAGTTGCTTGCAGCAACAAGTAATGCTGGTAAAGTGGCTGATTATGAACTCCCCAAACTAAAAATCTTCGGGTTCTCCGGACTACAGATCCGCTGCCGAAGTGTCTGCACCAAGAATTTACGCTTTTCGTACAACGTCCAATGAATGAAAGAACTTTACTCAATCAATCATATCGCTTAGCCTTGCCGAGACCAGTGCCTGATACGGGGCCAAAACTGGATCCGGCACTAAAAGGCTCTACCATTCCAGGCAACTTGAAAAAGTTGCTGTTGCCGTTTATAGCGTTCATCCCTTTTTTAGGTCAATCCAGGCAGCGAATGAAAACGGCTTGCCTTAGCCTGATGCTACTGGTATTGGGCGCTTTTTCGGCACAGGCGCAGTCGTCTGCTACGGTTAATCTGAGCGTTTCAAAAAAGATAAGTAAGCAAAACCCTGCACTGGGCGACGTTATATCCTATACGGTCATTGTACGGAATGCAGCAGGTTCAGCTACCGCTACCAATGTTGTCGTAAAAGATCAACTGCCCGTTGGGGGCGTTTCATACGTGGCGGGTTCCGCTACGACGGTTCGGGGTACAGGGACTTATGTTTCTGACAGCGGCCTCTGGAGTTTACGGGCTATCGCGCCCAATGACTCTGCCGTTCTGACGTTGCAAGCCACGGTGCTAAATCGTGGTGTCTGGTTTAATACGGCTGAAGTAATCGCGGTCGATCAGGCGGATTCGAACTCCCAACCCAATAATAATAGCCTGATTGAAGATGACTATGCGGCTATCTGTTTTTCTGTGCCGATTTTCTGGTATGCGGGTGATGAGTTTACCGTAAGTATTCCATCGGGCTACAAGAATGTGACCTGGTATCGTAACGACCAAACGCTGGCGACTGTCGCTGCTTCGTTAGCTGTTATCAATGCCGATTCATCATTAACGATCAAAAGCCCCGGCAACTACCGGTTTACAACAACGATCAATGGCTGTTCAGCGCTGAATTGCTGCGACATCGAAATTATTCAGGGGCCCTATGGTAGCCTGGGGGACTATGTCTTTGTCGATGCGAATAAAGACGGAATCCAGAACGCCGGAGATAGTCCGCTGGCGGGCGTAAAGGTGACCTTGTTCATTAATGGCGTATCCTCGCAAACGGCAGTGACGAATTCATCGGGCTTTTACAGTTTCGCTGATCTGTCAACTGGCAATACCATCAATTATTCAGTGGGGTTTACCGCTCCATCGGGCTATACTGTTACCGTAGCTAATCAGGGTGGCGATCCTATGAAGGATAGTGATGCCGACCCGATAACGGGAATCACACAGTCCGTGACACTGGCCGCAGGCGAGTTTAATTCAACGCTCGACGCTGGGTATTACTCAATTTGCTCGACCGATTTTAGTCTGACAACTTCCAGCGACGCTGTGCTGTGTTTCGGAGATTCGACCCGATTGACAGCCTTCAGCCCGGTTGCCGACGTAAAGCTTTCCTACTACCTGACGCAGACAGGTGGCACACCCGTTGCCAGTGTTACCAGCGGGATTCCGGTAACCGTAAACCCGACGGTAACGACCACATATTTTGTCGAAGCATCGGCCAACGGTTGCACTAGTGCTCGTAAGCCAATTGTCGTGACAGTGAATCTTGTTCAGACGCCAATCGTTCAGGGAACTGTCAGAAACACATGCCCTGCGCAAACCGTTAATCTGGCCACCGTGGCTGTTACCAATGACAATCCGGCTTTAACGTATGAGTGGTATACAAGCCCGGCTCGTTCGCAGACTACACGCGTAACAAACCTGACCACAGTAGGAGCAGGGCAATATTATCTGTATGCCCGTTCTGGCGAGAGTTGCTACAGTAGTCCAGCCGTAGTAACGGTTGAGGTGACAAATTGTGGCTGCCCGAATCCGGCTGCTGTACAGCTGAGTTCGGGACTAACGACCTGTGCCATCAATCCGGTCACGCTGAAAGCAACGATTTCCGGATCGGCCACGAGCGTAACCTGGACATCGACGGGCACGGGTACATTTAGCGCACCAACCGGCCTGACGAATATATACACACCGTCTCTGACCGACGCAACCAGTGGTACAGTACTGATTACGGCTACCACAGATGATCCGGATGGAGTTTGTACTGCATCGGCCAGTTCGGTTATCCTGAAAATCAGTAAGCGTCCCGAAGCGCCTGTCAATGCTGCACCGGACGAGGTTTCACTGTGCCAGGGTGGATCGACGAAGCTGGTCGCTTATGCGCCAAATGCACGAATTAATTGGTATGATCAGTCCGGTATCCTGCTTACGACTACAGAAAGCGGAGCCAAAGTAACGGTGAAGCCCGCTTTGGTCGGCGCCAATACATACTATGCCGAAACGGTAAGTGCTGACAACTGCACCAGTGCTGCCCGCACACCGGTAACGGTAACCGTCACCGCGTGCCAGACGCTGGCCGATTTAGCCGTAGTGAAAAATATCGTGACTGCCGGTCCGTATAGCGTAGGTCAGAAAGTCACCTACTTGATAACCGCTTCGAATAATGGTCCGCTGGCAGGGACAGACGTGAAAGTGAACGATCTGTTGCCGGCAACATTGACCTTTGGTAGCGCCAGTCCGGCTGGCGAATACAACGCGGCTACAGGCGTCTGGACCATTGGTACGTTAACACCCGGCCTGAACCGTACACTATCGATCGAAGCGACGATAACCAGTACCGGAGCGATCAGGAACACGGCAATCATCAGTGGTACGAATAACGATCCCAAGTTCGCGCTAAACGATACCTCAACCGTAGTCGTACCGGTAGGAACCTGTACGGTACAGCCTCCTTCCATCACCTGCGCAGTTACGGACATCTGCCGAGATGAAACCACCACGCTGAAAGCGACGGGCTGTGCAACGGGCACCGTCCGATGGTCCGATGGTCAGACGGGCCTGACGATCAATGTGAAGCCGATTGTAACGACGACTTATTCGGCCAGTTGTGTGGCAAGTGGCGGTTGCATTAGTGCTGCTTCGAATCTGGTTACCATTACTGTGAGTGATCCACAGATACCAACCCTCGTAGCCAGTGCTGCTATCGTATGTCCCGGCGGTTCCGTAACGCTGACGGCAACGGGTTGTGCAGGTGGTGTTATCGAGTGGTCGGAAGGAGCGCAGATCGGACCTTCGATCGTCGTCAATCCGTATACGAAGACAACTTACACGGCACAATGCTGGATTGGTAGCTGCCTAAGCAAGCCGGCCACGAAAACCATTGATATCGCAACGGATTCGCCGACGCCGACAATTACGGCCAGTGCTACCGCCGTTTGTCCAGGCAAACAAGTAACGCTGACCGTAACGAACTGCGTCGGTACGCCCGTCTGGAATACAACAACCGCAACGACGAGCAGTATTATCGTTGCGCCAACGACAGGCAACAATAGCTACACCGTCTATTGCCGCACCGGATCATGCGCAAGCAAAGCATCCCCGACGCTCACTGTTCAAGTGGTACCCGCAGTACCACCAACGGTTAGTGCTGACACCGATACGACCTGTGTGAAAGGGAAAGTGGTATTGACGGCTGACGGCTGTACCGGCACAGTTCTGTGGAGCGATAAGCAGACGGGTTCAAGTATTTCGGTGTATCCTGAGGCTAGCATCAGCTATTACGCCCAGTGCAAAACGAATGACAACTGCCTGAGTGATCCATCGAATTCAGTAGCCATTACCGTTGTATCGCCATCGGCTCCGATCATCAAAACGGATAAATCGCTCGTATGCAGCGGCCAGCTGGTTTCGCTCACCGCAACGGGTTGCAACGGAACCGTGAAATGGTACGGTGCGGATAAGGTTGGCGCAATTGCTCAAATCCTGCCGACTGAAACGAAAGATTATTACGCAACCTGTAAAGTCGGTACGTGTGAAAGTAGCCCATCGAACAGAATCCGCATAACGGTTACGACCTCGGCGGGCACCCCCCCAACGATCGCGGCTTCCTCATTGTCTATCTGCAACAGCGGTATCGTGTCACTGACGGCAACGGGCTGCTCGGGTGACGTGATCTGGTCAGATGGGCAACGTGGAGTAGTGGTATCAGTGACGGCTACGACAACGAACAAGACGTTCTATGCGGTTTGTAAACCAGTAAACAGCACCGCCTGTGCTACCGGTCAGTCGAACGTTGTTACGATCAATGTAACGGCAACACCAACGCCGGTCATTACCCGGTGCGTCTGTAGCGCGGATACGATCTGCCCCGGTGAAAAGGTGAAGCTGAGCGTAAGCAATTGCCAGGGCACCCCACACTGGAGTACGAACGAAACGACGACCAGTATTACCGTTTCTCCGACGGTAACCACATCGTATACGGTCTACTGCCAGGATGGTATTTGTCGCAGTACGGTATCTAGAGCCTATACGGTTACGGTTGTTCCGATTGCGGCCCCAACCATAGTGGCATCGGCGACGTCAGTTGCGCCGGGAGGATTGATCACGCTGACGGCAACGGGTTGTGTGGGTGAGGTCATCTGGTCGGCGAATGATCGTACCGGTAACAACAAAGGGTCTGTTTTGGTCGTCCAGCCCGATGGCATCCAGACCTATTATGCCCAGTGTAAATTCCATGACTGCCTGAGCGAACCGTCGAACAGCATCACCGTCAATAAGGTCAACTGCACCGCCAAAACGGGAACACTGCTAGCGGTAAGCCCATCAGTCTGCATTGGAACGAGTACGACGGTTACGGTTGCGGCAACGCCAGGTGGCGGTCTGGTAATGCCTACGGGTTACTCGGTACTCTATGTGCTGACAAAAGGGACAGGCTTGATCATCGATCAGACCAGCGCAACGCCGAATTTCACGGTAGCGGCACAAACAGCGGAGTACACCATTCATACATTCGTCTATAATCCGAATCCGGCTGATAGAAATTACCTGGATCTGTCGATCATCAAGCCGGGTATAACCAGCGCCACGGACGTGCTGAAACTTGTCGCGGATAAGAACGTCTGCGCCGAGCTGGATCTGGCGGGTGCTAAAATAAACGTGCGGTCGGTTGCACCACCACTATTGAGTTCAACGGCATCGAAAACGGTATGTTATGGGTCAAGAGTGGCGCTGACGGCGGTTGGCTGCGAAAGCGGTATTGTGAACTGGAGCATTGGGCTGGTTGGTCAGCGCATCGAAACCGTTGCAAACAGCGATCTGGCGATAACGGCAACCTGTACACTTGACGGCTGCGTCAGCACCCCATCGAGCAGTATTGCTATTAAACTGGGAACGCCAAACATTCCGTCGATAGCGGTCAACAAACCCGTGGCTTGTATCGGCGAAACGGTTTCGTTGACGGCCACCGGTTGCAGTGCCGGAACCTATGTCTGGTCTGATCCAGCCAGCACAACGGGAAGCGTGTTGACGGTAACACCGATCAGTACGACACAATACCGCGTCAAATGTAAAGTTGGCGAGTGCACCAGTGAGTGGTCGGCTGCCAATACCATTCAGGTTGGTACGCCGGTTGCACCGGTCGTTTCGGTCGTCGGCTCCACCGCGAGTGCTACTGTTTGTTCCGGAACGCCCATTTCGCTGACCGCTACCGGCTGTCCGGACAATACATCTGTGGTCTGGTCGAATGATCAGATTGGTCGATCCATAACCGTGACGCTGACTACCAGTGCAACCTATACCGCGCGTTGTACGGGATCGACTCAGTGCGTAAGTAACCCATCGAACCGGGTAACGATCACCGTTTTGCCGAAGATTCCGCAGCCGTCGGTGGTCGATAAGACGAATACGTGTCCATTCAATACTGTCGATTTAAGAACGGCGGTAACGAGTGCCGCGGCTACAACCGGTGGTGTCTTTGAGTACTACACCAACGCGTCGCTGAGCAGTGGGTCGAGAGTTGTCAGCCCAACGACTGTCGGTATGGGCACCTATTACGTTGTCGAGAAAACCACGACGGGTTGCTACAGTCTACCTGCTATAGTTCACGTGCAGATCAATACCTGTACTGAGCAAACGCCCTGCGATAGCAAAAATCCGGCGGTGGCCGATGCGGGTGCTGACGCCAGCATTTGTGCCGCTAAGTCGTATCAACTGACGGGTAAGATTGGCGGAGCGGCTAAAACCGCCTACTGGAAAACCAGTGGCACCGGTACGTTCGATAATCCATATTCACTAAACGCTACCTATACGGCCAGTGCTGGGGATATAACGGCGGGTAAAGTAACGCTGACGCTTTCGGCCAGTACCAACAACACGTCTTGCCCGGTTGCGCAGGACGAGATGGTACTGACGGTTGGTGGCGCTAAAACGGTTCCGGTTATAACCGTCATTGGCTCCACGAGCCTGTGCTACGGGGATTCGGTACGCCTGAGGGCATCGGATGGCGCCACGAGTTACCTGTGGAGTACCAAAGCGACTACGCAGACAATTGTTGTCAAAACGAGTGGTGTCTACAGCGTTCAGGTGCTGGATGCGCAGGGATGTAGCTCAGTGAAGTCGGAGAACGTTGTTGTCAACGTAGCTGATCCTGTGCTGCCTCCGCTGGTCACGAACCTGCGCAATGAATGTCCGGCTAAAATTGTCAACCTGACCAAAGCACTTTCCGCCACAACGGCAGGCAGTTCCTACAGCTATCGGATTTGTGCGTGTGTTACCTCAAACATCGTGATCCGGCCAGATTCGGTTGGCGAAGGGACCTATTGGGTCGTTGAGCGGGGGGCAACGGGTTGCCTGAGCACACCGGCCAAGGTAGAGGTGAAAGTCTTTAACTGTGCCGCCGATACGCTCAATACCGATGTAAGCATCGTTAAAACTGCGAACAAATCGGTTGTGAAGCGGGGCGAGACCGTTACCTACACCATCACAGTAAGCAACAACGGTATGCATACGGCCTACAATGTCGATGTGCGCGACGTATTGCCTAAAGGACTGGAACTTGTACCGGGCTTACCACCAACCTATTCATTGACAAATGGTATCATCAGGAAACGTATCGATAGTCTGCCGGTTGGCAAGACCGAGTCGATCGTTTTCTCAGCTCGGTTGACCGCAAAAGGAGAGGTTGTCAATACCGCTGAAATTACGTACCTCGATAACAAAGACACCAACCTGGCGAACAACGTATCGAGCGTAACGGTGAAAGATACCTCGGATGCCAGAACGGGCGTGATCGGTCTGGCAAAAGCTGTAGTTGGCACGCCGGTAGTGACAGGTGACTCGCTGATCAACGTCAGGTACAGTTTTGTGGTGACGAACTTCGGCAATGATACGCTTCGTCAGGTTCAGGTGGTCGATGACTTGGCGACTGTCTTTGGGTCTAATCAAATCCGCGCGGCTACCATCAGCACAACGAATGCAGACTTTACGCTGAACGCGAATGCGGCCTTTACCGGAACGGGAACGAATACCAGCTTATTCGATTCGACCAGCTATCTGGTGCCGGGTCGTTCGCAGATGTTCTTCCTCGATGTGACCGTCAAACGGACAGCCGGTGATACGACCAATACATTCCGGAACATCGCCAGCGTATCGGCTCTCAGTAACGGAACGAAAATCGAAGACCGTTCTGTCGACGGTGGTGATGTAGACCCTGATAACGACGGTGATCCGACGAACAACACGAGCTTTACTGTATTCTCGCTCAGCCAGTCAAACGGACCACGTATAGGTGTTGCCCTGGCCGTCGTAAAGGTTGAACGACAGCCCGATAACAGCTACAATGTTACGTACAAAGCTACCGTCAGAAATTTTGGTAACGTCGCACTCTACGGCGTAAGTCTGATCGATAGTCTGGTGAAAACCTTTACATCGCCAACGTCATTCTCCATTGTTGGTTCGCCGGTGGTCGGTGCAGGTAGTCATCTCGTAGCCAATGCCAGCTTCAATGGAGGCAGCAGCGCGGATCTGCTGACGAATGCCAGTTACCTGAATGCCAGTGAGCAGGACACGGTACTACTAACAGTCAATGTGAAGCCGAGCGGTACTAACGGTCCCTTCTACTCGTCAATCACGGGTCAGGGCTACACTGCCGACAGAACGCTGACCGTGCGGGATATATCGAACAATGGCTTAGATCCCAAACCCGAAGGATCTGTGGCGACAGGCGTCCGTTTCGATCTGCCACCGGCACTGCTGGGTGTTGCCAAATCGGTGGGTAGTCCGACACTGGTTGCTGAAGGGATCTATGACGTTGTATATACCATCAAGCTGAGTAATCTGGGGTCCGTGCCGCTTCAGAAAGTGCAGGTCGTTGATAACCTATCGCAAACCTTTGGACGTGGAGCACTGATTGTCAGCAATAGAATCGGGATAGCAACAGATGCCGGACTAAAAGCTGATACCTCGTATACGGGACAGGGTCTTGTAACGAAAATGCTGGTCGATTCCCTAAGTACGCTGCCCGTAGGCGCAACAAGAAGGCTTGCCTTTACGGTCCGGGTGAATGTGAAGAATGCCAGTGCGGTCACGTTCTACAATACAGCCTATGCCACCGCGCAGACGGCTGGCAACGTGGCCGTTGCCGATACATCGACATCCGGAACGAATGATGATCCGGACAATGACCTCGATCCGCGCAACAACAGCCAGCCAACGCCGGTTTCGTTGAACAATCTTCCGTCGAACTCGCGCATCGGTATCGCCAAGGCTGTTCGGGATACGGCTCGTCAGGCCGATGGCAGCTACAACGTAACGTATCAGTTTGTCGTACAGAGTTTCGGTCCGGATACGCTGACGCGTGTCAGCGTTAGTGACTCGCTGGTGAAAGTCTTCAATAGCCAGACGGGGGCGCGATATACGGTTGTGCGGGGACCCTTCACAACATCGACGGGTAGCCAGTTGAAACTGAACGATCGGTTTGATGGCAACGCGGAGCACCTGCTGGTGCTTGGCGAAAGCACCAGTATACTGGCCGCTGGCAAAGTCGATACGATTCTGTTTGTAGTCAATGTGGGCAGCAACGGCAGCACGGCCACGTTCTTCAACTCCGCAGTTGCTCAGGCAACCAACAGAACAGGCGTCGTAACCGATGTTTCGACGAATGGACTGATTGCCGATCTGAACGGAAACGGTAATCCGTCAGACGTGAACGAGAGCGAACCAACCCCATTGAGCCTGACGCCACCGAGTTCGGCGGTCTTTATACCGGAAGGCTTCTCGCCAAACGGCGATGGCATCAATGACCTGTTCGTCATTCGTGGTTTTGGTAATGTAACAATCAGTCTGGAAGTCTATAACCGCTGGGGACACCTCGTCTACAAGAGCGACAATTATCAGAACGACTGGAATGGCAAGGCCAATACCGGAATCAATGTCGGCTCCGAGAATGACGGGCTACCTGATGGTACCTATTACTACGTCATCAGGACGAGTGACGGTCGGAAATTTGTACGATACATGACGATTAACCGCTAATACCGATGTTAAAACAACTTTTTATGAAACAGTGGGCAGTCGTCTTGCTGCTGATCCTTGTGGTAAGCAGTCGTCAGGTTCGGGCGCAGCAGGACAAGATGTTCTCTCAGTACATGTTCAACATGATGGCCCTGAACCCGGCGTATGCGGGGAGTCGTGATGTACTGAGCATGTCGGCACTCTACCGCAACCAGTGGACAGGCGTGGAGGGTGCTCCGCAGACGGCCACCTTCACGATGGACATGCCCCTCAATCAGGAGCGGGTTGGCGTGGGGCTGCAACTATACGGGGATAAATATGGCCCTGTACAGGAGGCCGGTGGCTTTGCGTCCTATGCCTTCCGGATAAAGGTAGGGGCCCGCACTACGTTGGGACTAGGACTACAGGCCGGTGCTGCCAGCTATAACGTGAATCTGGCCGATATCAAAACAACACCGGACGGATCGGGTCAGATCGACCCGGCCTTTGCGAATAACATCTCTAAAATACTGCCCAACTTTGGCACCGGTATCTACCTGAGCAACGACCGTTCCTACCTGAGTTTGTCGGTTCCGCGTCTGATCAAAAACAAACTGACAGAGTATAATGTCGGCAATGTTGTGTCAACGCAACGTCGCCACGCCTATCTGGCAGCCGGGTTCGTAATCGGTATCAGTCCGGTCGTCAAGATGAAGCCATCGATGCTGGTCAAATACGCGGAAGGAGCCCCGTTGGGGTTCGATGGTAATATCAATTTCTGGTTTGCGGATCGGATCGCTATTGGTGCATCCATCCGCCGGAACCAGTTTTCGGACTGGAGTGCCGTCGGTACAGATGCCATTATCGGTATGCTGGAGGTACAGTTAAACGACCAGCTACGCTTCGGTTACGCCTACGACCGGACGATGAACAACTTCAAGGATATTGCGCCGAGTTCGCACGAAATCATGATTCGCTACGAATTTGGTTTCGGTAAAAACCGTATTCTGACTCCGCGCTATTTCTAGTGATGCAGAAAAAGCAGGAAGGCGTATGATGAAAGACTGGCTCTAGCTTCTTTTATGGTACGCCTTTTTAATTGTGACCTTGCCACTTACGGCTTGGTGTTGGCTTACTATTGATCCGTAACACGTATTCGTCTAGTCTGGCTCGTTTGAAAAAGCCTTAACCTAACCCTTATCTATGACACAAATTTGCTCGCTTTTTGGTCTGTTACTTCTGCTGAACGGATCGCTGATAGCGCAGTCACTTAGTAAACAGGCCGACCGACAGTTCGACCAAATGGCGTACGCACAGGCCATCGATTTGTATGAGCAGGCTTTGACCCGTTCTGCGTCGCTGTCGGAAAGCGAACGACGGGCGGCTAAAATTAAGCTGGGCTATAGTTATCATCAGACGCACGACACGCAGAATGCCGAGCGGGTGTACCGTGACCTGCTGAATGAAGGTGAGTTTGGCCCTGACCATGCGCAATGTTATCTATATTATGCCCAGGCTCTGGCGAGTAACGGGAAATACAGGGAAGCGCAGTCGATGTACGATAAATACACCAACGTGCAACCCGATGACAAAAGGGGCCAAACCTTTTCAAAACTCTATCGTGATGTAACTCCGCTAACCAGCAATACGGATAGCTACAAGATCGAATTCTTGACATTAAATACGCGCAAAGCTGAGTTCAGCCCCATGCTGTACAAAGGCGGGTTAGTATTCGTTTCGGCGGGGGAACCTAACGGCATCAAGCGTGTCTTCAACTGGAATAGCACGCCGTATCTGGATTTGTTTTATCTACCGGAAGCCAAAGACCTGCGTGGTTCATCGGCTTCCAGGGTTGGTGGGTCAGTGCCGAAAGCCAGTAAAAGGACAAAGACGGTACTGGTCCGGTCATTGGGCAGCGACGATTATACGACGCAAACGGCGAATGATACACGGACAATTGGCTTCTTCGGGAGCAACAACATCAACGCCGGGTTGGGTTATACGGATGAGGCCGTTAATCCATCGGATCGCTTTAGTCAGACGTTGAACACCAAGTACCACGAAGGTCCGGCCACGTTTACGCAGGATGGCAGTCGGATCATTTTTACGCGCAATAACTACAATAACGGTAAGTTCCGAAAAAGTACCGATGGCGTCAACAAGCTAAAGCTGTACGCGGCAACGCAGACAGATGGCTATTGGGGCAAGGTCGAAGAATTACCCTTTAATAGCGACAATTATTCAACGGGGCACCCCGCCCTGTCGCCGGACGATAAGCTTCTGTATTTCGCATCTGACCGGCCCGGCGGTTTCGGTGGAACGGATATTTATGTAGCCAAATGGCTTGGCGGTACATGGTCGGAACCCGTTAATCTGGGCGACAAAATAAATACGAAAGGGAATGAACTGTTTCCCTCCGTCGATGAAGCAGGCCACCTCTACATGGCGTCGGATGGTCAGCCCGGATTGGGTGGTCTGGATATGTTTTATGTCCAGCTGAGCGACGACGGGCAGCACGTCAAAAGCGTACGTAACCTGGGGGAGCCCCTGAATTCATCACAGGATGACTTCGGCATTATAACGAACGCCGATCGGAAGACGGGTTATTTCAGTAGTAATCGCAAAAATGGGGGTGCCGATGATGACGTGTACCGATTCACGCGTGAAGGGCCTATGTATCCGTGTCGGGAGCTTACCGTCAGCGTGTTCGATGCCGACTCGAAAGAGCCCGTAGCGAATGCGTCTGTGGTTGTCGATAATGGTGGGAAAAACAACGAAAAGCAACTGAAAACGGACGCCGACGGACTGATGCGCCTTTGCCTCGATGCCGATAGCGATGTTAAATTTCTGGCTAGTCGGGAGGGGTACTCCGATAATAAGGTCGGCTTCTCAACACGCGATCTGGCCGACGATCAACCGTCTCGGTTAGCTATACCCCTAAGCCGATCAGGCGGGGCTTCGGCAACTACGGCCAGCACAGTGCGGGGTATCGTTACTAGTCAGGCCGATAGAATGCCGATCAAGGGCGTGAATGTAGTGCTGGTAAATATGTGCAACGGAGCATTACAGCAAACGATGACGGGTGACGATGGTCGCTATGAATTTACCGTGCAATCGGATTGTGACTATTCGATCGAAGCGATAAAGAATAACATGGGCACTACCGGCGGAAAAATCGCCAAAGACGGTTGGGGTTCTACTGATTTGGTAATGTTCAAAAAGGGAGACATCATCAAAATCGATAACATCTATTACGATATCAATAAATCGAACATCCGTACTGATGCTGCGCTGGAACTCGATAAGGTGGTGGAGCTGATGATGAAGTATCCGAGCATGAAAATTGAAATGCGGTCGCATACGGATAGCCGGGCTACGGCGCAATATAACAACACGTTATCGGCCAATCGGGCACAGGCTGCGGTCGTTTATCTAAAGAAAAAAGGCATTGCTGCCAAACGGATGGTAGCCAGAGGCTATGGCGAAAGCCTGCTGCTGAACGATTGTAAAGATGGTGTTAACTGTCCGGACGATGAGCATCAGCAAAACCGCCGTACCGAAATCAAGATTCTATCGCTGCAATAGCAACCCTATTCGGATGCCCATGAGCGTACGGCTTACTGGCAAGACGGATTAGGTTTTTATAACAAAACCCCGCAATTTGGCCTCCTATTCGTTAATGACCTATGTCTGTTCGTATCCGTAGTAGGATCCTTTGTCTCGTTGCTATCGGGTTTGCGATGTTCGTTGCCCGTCCGGCTCTGTCGCAGCGCGAAGTACTTTATTCGCAATACCTGGTCAACCCGTTGAGTATCAATCCGGCATACGCGGGTATGCGCGAATCGTTTCATCTGTCCGCTTTTCTACGGCGCAAATGGATCTCGGCCCGCAACGCTCCCTTAACGCAAAGCGTTTCCGGTGATGGGGCTATCAATAACGGGCGGATTGGGTTAGGGTTTCAAGCGCTGAACGACCGGATGGGCTTGCTGGCCGCTACGGGTGTGTACGGGAGTGTCGCCTACCGCTTCAACCTGCCCGCACTGGCCAAACTGGCGATCGGTGTACAGGGTGGAGTTAACGTGTTACCGGTGTATGACTTTACGAGCGCATCGAGCCTGAATCGTGCCGTCGGGAGTTTCGGGATCGGCGTTTATTACGATTCTGAGCATTTCTTCGGGGGTATTTCCATGCCTGAGGTCGTGTCGAGAGGGGTGAACATTGCCGGGCAAACCTTGTATCCAGCAGTGCGGCCAATCATGGTGAATCTGGGAACAAAGCTGACCATCGATGAAGGAACGGTCCTGATTCCGTCGATCCTGGTATCGAAAATAGAAGGTCGTCCGGTTGGTGTTGACATCAATGCCCGGATCTGGTTCAGCGAAGAATTTGGACTTGGCGCATCCTACCGCAGTAATAGTCCGGGTATTATTCAGACGAATTATATTCAGGCGCTGGCTGAATATCAGCTAACAAAATCGATTCGGCTTGGGTACATCTTCAATTC
The DNA here is from genome assembly GCF_010747415.1 of Spirosoma agri. Taxonomy (NCBI): domain Bacteria; kingdom Pseudomonadati; phylum Bacteroidota; class Cytophagia; order Cytophagales; family Cytophagaceae; genus Spirosoma; species Spirosoma agri. Next base: position 945,510 of record NZ_JAAGNZ010000001.1, read on the forward strand.
GCAAACCCCCGAAAGTCCGCTATCGAACCAGTATTATGAGAAAAGTGTACACGAAATTATGTTTCGCTTTTCGCCGGGATTACTTAAGTTTTCCTATTAGCCATGGCTGTTACCCGCTACAATTAAGGCAAACTATTACTTAAAGTAGGCTATTCATTAATTTTAAGGTAATTTAGTACCGTAAAACCGTAATCTAAAGCCTGCTTGAAACCTCAGGAAGAGTTTTCCAAAGCCGAGATGTTCCGCTACCTGACGGCCGATAGTCGTATGACCAGTCAACAAACGATTCAGAATTTGTACATCCCCAGCGATCTTGACCGTGAGTTTCCGATGGCTCCGCACTTTGTGCAGGCATTTGGCAGCTACCCGAACTATCTGCATTTCAACGACGATTTCAAGCCGTCGGCACGGGCGCTATTGGATGAACGGGGCTTTAACCAGATCAATCTGTCTACCCGTGTTACCGATGATGGGTGGCATACGATAGAGCGTATCTATCAGCATAGCGATGGCGTTGTGTTGAAAGCGGAGTTTGTCGGCGAACGCTTCTTTCGATTGTACGGATTCTACCGCGATGAAGTAGCTGCCCGGAATTTGCTTCAGGGGTTTCAGGATCATAAATACGTTCACGAAGAAAATCAGACGCATATTTATCTGATCCAAAGTGGATTAGGTGGGTTGCATACGGAGCGTGTCGAAATTCTGCCGCCCGATATCAATCTCGACTTACACTATAACGAAGATTTTCTGCCCGTTCATGAGCGGTTAGTAACGCTGTTGGGTCAGCCCAAAAGCAAGGGGCTGATTTTGCTTCACGGAGAACCCGGAACCGGCAAGACGACATACATCAAACATCTGAGTTCGCTGGTCAAAAAGGATATGCTCATTTTGCCGCCTTACATGACCAATTACCTGACTTCGCCGGAGATCATTCCGTTTCTGCTGGATAATAAAGATTCGGTGCTGATCATCGAAGATGCCGAGCGCATTCTTCAATCGCGCGAAGCTGGTGGTGACACAAACAGTGTGTCAAACATTCTGAATCTGACCGATGGGCTACTGGCCGATTGTATGCACATTCAGGTAATTGCGACCTTCAATGCCAGTAAGCATCTTCTCGACAAAGCCCTGCTGCGAAAAGGACGACTGATGGTCGATTATGCGTTCGGTAAACTGGCCGCCGACAAAGCCAATGAACTCCTTGCAAATCTGGGGATGGACTACCGAACCCGGGAGCCGATGACGCTGGCTGACATCTTCAACATGGAGGATCAGACCGTTTCGGGGGAGCGGCAGGAAGTTAAAATGGGCTTCTGATTGTTAGCAGGTTAGGCTTTTATCTTCTGTTTTTTAATGGCTTTTTCCTTCTTCCGGACTTCCCGGCGCTGTTCCAGTTCTTCCACTTTATCTTCGTGAATTTCTTCGGCTTCTTCGATCGAATGCGATTCGGAGAGAGTCGCTTCGGCTTTGGCACGGTCGGCCAGTCGCCCGAAGAACTCGTGTAAGGCATGAAGCTCTGCTTCGGTCAGATCTTCGACATTAAGCAGTCGATTACTGGCTTTCCGATTTACCGCGATCAACTCGTTCAGCTTGATCTGCATGGCAAGCGAATCTTTATTCTGCGATTTCTGAATCAGAAAAACCATCAAAAACGTGATGATGGTCGTGCCTGTATTGATTACCAGCTGCCACGTATCGGAATAGCCAAAAATGGGTCCGGTAATGAGCCAGATAATAACAGTCAGTAAAGCCAGCAAAAAGGCAGTTGACGAACCAGTAGCTCGAGTGGCCTTCGACGCGAATTTTTCGAAGAAGTTAGTGAATCGATTCGTTTCCATGCGACAAGATACTAAAGCACAACTGATTATATACGTAAACAGAATACGCGTTGCTTTGTGATATTAAATCATTTTAATGTATAATTAAGCGCAAACTGGATTGACCGGGCACGTTATCAATCGCTGGCTTGGGACAGATCGCGTGCGGAAGATGCGCTGCTTCAGTTCGCTACTGGCGTTGCATCTCTGCCAATTCCTTCTCGTAACGCCTTGTATTCCAGTCAGCTTTTCCCGCTTCACGAATCGCTTCTTCCTGTGCCGTAATAGCATCATCGGTACGGCCAATCTTTTTAAGCAAAAGTGCGTATCCGTTTAGGTAACGATGAGTGCGGTACAAGTCTATCGATCGTGCTATCCAGGCCAGTGCCAGAGTCCAGTCGGTTGAGGTTGATCCCAACTGACGGTATGTATCCGCTATTTCAGAGAGTGTGTAAGCGACCTTCCAGGAGGCAATATGTTGGGTTTGTCGCTCGCTTTCCGGCGTACTGGTCAGCTGCTTTTTGAGCGAATCAGGGACAAAGGCCATCATCGGTTTGATCTGCACCGCCAGCGATGAATCCTTTTTATGCAAGTCGGTAACTGATTGACTCATCAATTGCTGAGCGATCGGCTCCGCGATTGCCCGGTATTTCGCAAAGTTTGCGGTTTGTTTGTAAAACGTTAGCCGATAGTCATTGGCTGCTTCCTGCTTCTGTACATCCTTATGGATCACGAACGGATTCCCGGACGCTGCATTCCGTTCGCTATTGATAATGAATTTTTCCAACAGAGCCTCATCGCTGGCGGCACATGCCTGCTTAAAATCATTGGCCAGTACCCGGTAAAGCGCGTTGTAGACAATACTGGCCAGTGCCTGTTGGGCTGGATCGGAGGAAAGCGGTGAGGGTCGATTTTTAAGCAGGTAGTCGAATGCTTTCGTGTTCGCCGATTGAATGGCCCCGGCCACCAGCGCGCGCGTGTCATCGGCCGGACGTTCCGCTTCCGGTAGCGCGTCGAGGTAAGCGTCCAGCGCATCACTCGTAGACTGGTTGGCTACCTGCCGTGCCAGTACATACTTTTTTAGAAAGGTTGGGTCGCGCCGACCATCAACGTAGTCTTTGTCGCCTTTGATAATGGTTTCCCGAATTCGGGGCATTGCCAGCATCTGATCGGCCTGAGCGAGCATGCCCTTGATGCCGCCGTAGCCGACCAGCTTATTCAGTAAATCACCATTAGGGGCAATGTAGAGCGCCGTTGGGTAACTTGTCACATTATACTGTTTAGCCAGCGTAAAGCCCTCGCCCTTCTCAGCGTCGATTTGGTAATTGATAAAATGCACATTGAATTTGGCCCCGATCGCTGGATTAGGGAATGCTTCTCTGGCCATTCGCTTGCAGGGCGGACACCAGGTCGTGTAGACATCGAGAAACACAGGTTTATTCTGACGTTTGGCTTCGGCCAATACATCTTTCCAGGAGCCCTTGAAAAAGCGAATACCAGATGGGCCATCACCGGGAAATGCAGCACTCCAGACCCTGGTGTCGGGGGCTATGAGTAGGGTGAGGCACAGAATCAGTCGTGAAAAGCGCAATTTCATAGAGTATAAAGGTGATGATTGGCAGTATCAGTTGCGGAAGTGTATTCGATACGCCAAATCTCCAAGATATGGCGTATCGAATACACTTCCGCAACTGATATCGACCACGGCGGATAGGTTCCAGGAAACGAAGCTACAGCGAAAGAACCGACTGACAAGACTTCCGACGAAGAATCCGGTGAGTTTAGCCCGTTGTACCGACCCGGTAGTACAATCAATCATGAAGCCACAAAGGTTAATAGGCTGCATCCGATCACGAACGTATTCGGGAAGTTTCGGGCGACCGGTTTCGATGAACTAATCCACAGCTGCACTTGTCTCTTGTGTATATGGGAAAACGAGTAACTCCACAAGCTAACACTACTGATACTAAGGAACAAATAAGCTGGCGCGAACGCTTCGCTGCCCTCGGAAATTTACCCGCTTTTTTCCGCCTGGTGTGGGAAGTTTCCCCCGCTTTATTTCTGGGAAATGCGGGGCTGCGTCTGATTCGGGCGGCCATTCCAGCGGCAACGCTGTACGTTGGCAAACTCATTATTGACCACATCGTTGCGCTGAACAAACAGGCCGCTGGCTCATCGACTGACGATATACACTACTTATGGTGGCTGGTGGCGGCCGAGTTTGGGCTAGCCATTGTATCGACGGCGCTGGGGCGGGCCGTTGCGTTACTGGATGGCTTACTGGGCGATTTGTTCGCCAATCGAATATCCATCCGGCTGATGGAACACGCGGCTACGCTCGATCTGGAACAATTTGAAGATGCAACATTCTACGATAAACTTGAACGCGCCCGGCGGCAAACCTCGGGTCGAACGGTGTTGTTATCCGGCGTATTCGGTCAGGTGCAGGAGCTGATTTCGGTCGCTTTTCTGGCGGCTGGTCTGGCGGTCTACAACCCTTGGCTGCTCCTGCTGATTCTGGTGGCCGTGACGCCGTCGTTCATTGGCGATAATTACTTCAACCAGCGCAGTTATTCACTGTCGCGTTCGTGGACACCCGAACGGCGCGAACTTGACTACCTGCGCTACATCGGTGCGAGCGATGAAACCGCTAAAGAGGTGAAGATCTTTGGTCTGTCCGGGTTTCTGATTGACCGATTCAGGAGCTTATCGTGGGAATATTTTACTAAAAATCGCTCACTGGCCATTAGTCGGGCGGGGTGGGGCGTGGTGCTCACGGCGCTCGGTACGGCGGGTTACTACGGTGCTTACGTCTGGATCGTGATGCGGGCCGTTACGGGTCAGATTTCGCTGGGGGATTTGACCTTTCTGGCGGGTTCGTTCCGTCAGGTACGTGGTTCGCTGGAAGGCATTCTGCTTCAATTCAGCAGTCTGACCCAGGAAGCGATCTATCTACAGGACCTGTTCGACTATTTCGCTATTCAGCCTACGATTCATTCGCCCGGCACGTCGCGTCCTTTTCCGAATCCGATTCGTGAAGGTTTCGTCTTCGAAAATGTCGGCTTCAAGTACACGAACTTGGAGCGATGGGCTTTGCGTAATCTGTCATTCACCCTGCATGTAGGCGAAAAACTGGCACTTGTGGGCGAGAATGGGGCGGGTAAAACGACGCTCGTCAAGTTGCTGGCCCGGCTTTACGATCCGGCTGAAGGGCGCATTCTGCTCGATGGTCATGACCTTCGCGAGTACGATCTGATGGCGCTTCGGCGGAATATCGGCGTTATTTTTCAGGATTATACGCGGTTCAAAATGTCGGCGGGTGTTAACATTGCCGTTGGCGATATTGACGAACGGACCAATCAACCACAGATCGAAACCTCCGCGCAACGGAGTCTGGCCGACACGGTCATTGCTAAGCTTGCGGATGGGTATGATCAACAGTTGGGACGATCGTTCAACAAAGGGGTCGAACTGTCGGGGGGCGAATGGCAAAAGATCGCACTCGGTCGGGCTTACATGCGCGACGCGCAGCTGGTCATCCTCGACGAACCGACGGCGGCTCTCGACGCTCGTGCTGAGTATGAGGTATTTCAGCGATTCAATAAATTGACCGAAGGGCATTCGTCCGTCATTATATCGCACCGGTTCAGCACCGTCCGTATGGCTGACCGGATTTTGGTGCTTGAAAACGGAACGCTGCTCGAAATTGGCAGCCACTACGAACTTTTAGAAAAAGATGGGCGGTACGCTGAATTATTTGGTCTACAGGCAAGAGGCTATCAGTAGCTACGCGCATTCTTGGTGTTTATAACGACAGTACGTAATGAACAACACGATCAATTAATGGCCCTAACTACCAATAACGTATGAAAATTGCCGCTCTTTTCCTTGCGTCCTACAGTCTGACCGCGGTGGTATTCGCGCAAACTCCCGTTGTGCCATCGCCCGAGGTGCAGATTAAAACCGCTGTACTCGCTGCCCCAACCGATAAACGGGATGGCGCAACTGTTTACGGTTATTCACCCAAAAATGAGTTTGTCGTGCTTCGGAAGGGGACTAATGAGCTGGTTTGCCTGGCCGATGATCCGGCCCAGAAAGGGTTGAACGTGTCGTGCTATCACCGTGATCTTGATCCCTTCATGGAGCGAGGCCGAATCCTGAAAAAAGAGGGTAAAAAACCTGCCGAAATTCTGGCTATGCGCGAGCAGGAAGTCAAGAGCAAAAAGTTGCTGATGCCGACTAATCCCTCGTCGTTGTTCTCTTACACGGCCAAGGAGGAAGACTACAATGCGGCTACGGGTGATGTAAAAGACGGTTATCTGCGCTACGTCGTTTATATTCCCTACGCTACTGCCGAAAGCACGGGGTTGCCCACAAAACCAGAGGCACCCGGTATGCCCTGGATTATGGACCCCGGTACGCACCGGGCGCATATTATGATTAACCCACCCGTTTCGACTACGGCTCACCATTAGTTTGTCTTGGTAATCAGGTGGTTAGTGTCGATTTGCAGCTGAGTCGATAAACAGTAGATGATGACGATACGGTTTAGATACCGATGGCTGAATTGGCTGATGCTAGGGCTGGTCTTATTCAGTAGCGATAGCTACGGGCAGTACGATTCTGGACAAAAAACCGCTACTTCAGCACTGTTAACGGTAACGATCCGACTCGTTGACTCAGAGACGAATGAGCCGGTGTCTGCCGGAAAGTTGACTATAACCGATGCGCAAAGTCAACAGATGCTTACGCCTGTAATCGATAGTTTAGACCAACGGTTTACTCTTTCGGTGGCTGCCGGTACAGCATTGGATTTTTTGGCAGCGGCCCCTGGTTACGTGTCTACCCGAGCCCACCTTTCTAGCCTGAACGCTCCGCGCCAGATTACCCTGAAACTGCTAAGGCTGAAACCTAGCGTCTTGACCATCAAGGTATTTTCAATGACGATCAGGCAGCCTCTCACATCGGCGGTAGTCGTTATTACCTCACGAATTACGGGAAAGTCGGAACGATTTGATCTGCCTTCGGGTCGGCTTGAGCAAATGTTTGCCGTACCCGATGAGCTTGCTATTCAGATCAGTGCCGCTGGCTACACCTCCGTAACGCGCCATCTTACAATTGATGTGCCGCCATCGGGGAAACTATATGAGCTGGATACTCAACTGGATAAACTGATGCTTGGCCTGACCGTTCGCGTGGTCGATAATCAGACGGGTAAGTCGATTTCAGCTGTCCAAATGACACTGACCGGCAAAAACGGTACACCTACTGTTCCGCTTAAAACTGATCCGGCAACGGGGCTATCTACCGCCGATGTACCCGGTAGGGGTACATACCAATTGATGGCTACCGCGGCAGGATACGAAAACTTTTCGCGGTCTTTACTCTTGGAAAAAGAACAGAATGATATGTTGGTGACGCTAATTGCCAAACCAGCTGTTGTCGATACCAAATCAGCCGCTGTGTCTGAAACGATTGCCCGGTCGGTGGCGACAAAACCGTTTGGCGTTATTGAAAAGGGAAAAACGATTCGGCTCAACAAGATCTATTTTGATCAGAGCAGCCCGGTTCTGCGACCAGCCTCTTACGCTGAACTTGACCAGCTTGTCGGCGTTTTAGTCCAAAGTCCATCACTACGTATCGAAATACGAGGGTATACCGACAACCAGGGGGATTTCGATCTGAATACGAAACTATCCCGCGACCGTTGCCAGGCCGTTATTGAGTATTTGATTGCTAAAGGAGTTCACAAAAGTCGCCTGAAAGCCATCGGTCGTGGACCGCTCGACCCCGTGGCACCAAACAACAACGAAGACAATCGCCGGAAAAATCGCCGGGTGGAGTTTGTGGCGTTCTAAACCAGGATTTCGCCGATTCCAGGATTATCAGGATGTTCGCTTTACACAAACGCTTATTTGATAACCCTGGAATCGACCCGGACAGAGTCAACGCATACGGCTAGGCTTGCTTTGGCTCAGGGCCCCGGAACGCATCTTTTTTCTCAATCGTAGCGAGTTTCACCGGACGCCCTTCCCTTGCTGACTGATAGATAGCCTCCATAATTTTCTGATCCTGAAGCCCTTCTTCGCCTGGCGTAAACGGGGCTTTATTTTCCAGAACACATTCCGAAAAGTGGTCCATTTCGCTGGCAAAGTGGTTTATTTCGCCGATTTTGTGCTGAATAACCTGATTTTCTTTGCCTTGTGCCTGACTGGTTTCCAGTTGTAAGCCTTTGTAGGGAAAAGCCGGGTCCATTTTGATCCAGCCGGTATCGGCCAGCACCTTGTAGTTCTTATCGTCGTGGTGGCCGTAGCTGGTCGCGCAGCTGGTTTGAACGCCACTCGGAAATTTCATGAGCCAGTTGACTTGCTCTTCTACTTCCTTGAAACGAGGATCACCGGGCGTGCTATGTACGTAACCAACCACTTCGTTAGGCTCTTCACCCAAAATATATCGGATTGTATTCAGGCAATATAAGCCAACGTCGGGTAGCGAACCCCCGCCAGCCAGTGCCTTATTAAACCGCCAGTGTTTCGGATTATCGGAGTTTTGACCGTTGTTGGCCATAATCGACTTCACTTTTCCGAACTTCTCTTCCTTGATCATCTCGCGTACCATCCGATTGTGGGGTTCGTATTGAATCCGGTACGCGATCATTAGTTTACGGTCCGCTTTTTTGCAGGCATCGATCATGGCCTGGCATTCCTGAACCGTGTTGGCCATCGGCTTTTCGCAGAGAATATGCTTACCTGCCTGTGCTCCCCGGATCGTGTATTCGGCGTGCATTCCGTTGGGCAGCACGATATAAATGACCTGTACCTCCTTGTTGTCGCGTAATTTGTCGTAGTCCGCGTAGCTGTAGCAGCTCTCCTTCTTTACGCCATACTGAGCCGCCACTTTCTGCATTTTCTCGGGACTACCGCTCACGAGTGCGACAACTTTGGATTTTTTGCTCATACTCAACGCCGGTAAAATTTCGTCGAGCGTCAAGTGACCCAAACCCACCAGCGCATAGCCAACGCGCTGATCGGGTGACAATGGCGTTGGAGTCGGTGCTTCCTGCTGTTCTGTTTTCGCCTTAATTTGTTCTAGTTCAATTGGCTTGGTCGAATCGGCGGGTACTTCGGCAGGTGGAGAAAGGGCCGGCAGTTTCGGAACCGGGCCGCTGGGCGTACTGGCTACTTCGGGTGCTGATGCTGTTGTTTCCGGTTTCTTGTCGCATCCAATAAGTGAACTTCCTACAGCACCAACGACCAGTCCACGGCTGGCCGTTTTCAGAAATTGCTGACGCGATACGGCCGATGATGGAGATTGATCAAGTAAGCTAAACAAATTATCAATCGATTTCATAACGTTGTAGTTTTGTTCAGTCAACCCCCTCAATGCCGCTTTGTTACGAAAAGTAAGCCAATGCCTATACTGCGTCCCACGGTTGAGCAACTCCATCAGTCTGGTCACTATGAGTTGATTGAGTCCTTTTCAATTGACGAAATGAATCAGTTTCTGCTCCGCGAATTAGGCATGAAGCCTACCTCCGCCCAGCAGCCTCGGAAGCGTACCTGGAAAAGCTGGCTTGCCCTGATCGGTATTGGATTTCTTGGCGGCCTGGTGGGCTATTTGATCAGTGCTTCATCAGCTAACTGGCTAGTAAAAGGGCTGAGCATTGTAGGGCAGATTGGGGTGGGGGGCGTCGCGTTTTTCCTCGTGTTGCCGCTTCATGAGTTCATTCACGGACTGGCATTCAAGCGCGTTGGCGCCCCCACGGTACGCTACGGAGGATCACTGAAAAACGGGATGGTGTATGCCTACAGTCAATTGTTTCCGGCTACGATGGGTGAGGTCGCTTTCGTAGCGGTCATGCCTTTTCTGGTAATTACCACGATGGGCGTGGTCGGACTTATTCTCTGGCCGTTTTATGCGGTTTCCTTTATCGTCTTACTGCTGATTCACACAGCGGGTTGCATCGGCGATTTTGTCTTGATTAGGTATTATCTTAAAAATCGGCACCGTACCATTTACACCTATGACGATGTTGATGTCGAACGTCGATCGTACTTTTTTGCTGAAATCCGAACTATGGTTTATGGGATTTGACGGACCGACTGTGATTTATTTATTAGTAGCTTTCTTCGAAAGCAAAAACAAAATCATGGTCGGTCCGTCAAATCCATAAATCAAGGTTCAGTTTTATTTAATCGGTGAATAATCCGTTGGGTTCATGTAGACGGATTCAACCTTTGTCGTCAGGGAACCATCTTTTTCCGACGCTTCTTTCACCTTCACCCAGTTTGGATCTTTACGGAATTCATCGAAGTGCGCTTTACCTTCGGCTTCGCTGGGGTGCGCCAGAATATAGACCAGCTTAGGCTGACCACCCTCTTTCTCCTGCGTAACCCAGTAGCCGATATGCGTCATACCGTGTTTGCTGAACAGCTTTATCGTATGGTCGCGGAAGCGTGAAAGCAGAGCATCCAACTTGCCGGGCGCTGGCGTGTAGGTCCGCAGTTCGAACGTCCGTTCCGGCGATTTTGTACCGGTTTTTACCTTGGGCGAAATGTCTGATTCGGTCATGAAAATCTGATCAACATGATCGACCAGCTTACCATTCGCTTCGGTCTTCGCCACAACGGCTTTCCATTCCGGATCGCTGCCGAAGGCTTTCCAGGACGCATCGCGGGCTTCACGGCTGGGGTAAGCCAGAATGTAGATCAATTCTTTGCGGGAAGTGTCGGTCGGCGTCCAGTAGCCGATATTTTCCATACCGTGTTTCTCGAAAATCTTTGTCGTGTACTGACGAAAGCGATCAACGATTTCGGCGTATTTGCCGGGTGTCGGGTGGTAAATTCTGACCTCGTAAAACTTGGAACTGGGTTTTCCGGGGTTGGCAGTAGCCATCAGTGCTGTGCTGACCAGTAAGCCAAAGGTGAGCAGCGAATAAAGTTTATACATCGTGTTAAGCAAAGGAAATAGCCGGTTATAAGTTACTCAATTTTACCGCAATTTCTTTGCAAAAAAAGCAGACTGGTGCGTATAGGCTTGTAAAACAGTGATGAAGTTCTATTTTTGTTGGTCACCCTCCGTGATAACCCAATTCTTTTACTTATGCTGAGCCGCGTTGCTAACTCTGTTTACTGGATGCATCGCTACATCGAACGGGCCGAAAACTATGCCCGTTTTATGAGCGTTAATTTCAATCTGGCCCTTGATTTGCCGCCTAACGTGAATCAGCAATGGGAACCGCTGCTCATCGCTACGGCCGATAACACGCTGTTTGCCAAGTTCTACAAAGAACCGACGCGTGAGAACGTCATTCAGTTCATGACCTTCGACAAGCGTAATCCAAACTCCATTGTTGCATGTTTGAGCTACGCCCGCGAGAATGCCCGGACAATCCGCGAAGTGATCTCGAAGGAAATGTGGGAGCACCTGAACCAATTCTACCTGCGCGTGCGCGAAACATCGCCCAAACAGCAGTGGGGTGAAGTGCAGACGCAAAACTTTTTCACGGACATTCGCAACGATACGCAGCTCTTTTACGGCATCATCGACGCGACGATTACCCGAAATGAAGCCTGGCATTTTGGCCGATTAGGCCGTTTTCTGGAACGTGCCGACAAAACATCCCGTTTTCTGGATGTAAAATACTTTACCCTGCTTCCCGAAGTGGAAGCCGTAGGGTCGACGCTCGATCTGATGATTTGGTCGGCTGTGCTCAAATCGGTGAGTGCTTATAACATGCACCGTCAGCAATACCGTTCGCTGACACCATCCAGCATTGTCGAGTTTCTTATTCTAGACAAGATGTTTCCCCGGGCCGTTGCGCACTGCATTCGGCAGGCTGAATTATCGCTCTACGAGATTTCGGGCAATCACATCACAAATGGCTTTGGCAACTCGGCGGAGCGAACGCTTTCTAAACTGCGTGCCGAAATTGAGTTTACCGAAACGGCCGACATCTTCAAAACGGGCTTGCACCAGTATCTTGATAGTTTTCAGACGCGTACGAATGAAATCGGAACGACGATTTTCGAAACCTATTTCGATCTGAAACCTATAGAAGTTTAGTCCGGTCAATTTCGTGTCTACCGCGATTGGTGCTGGTAAAGAATAATAGCTGTTAAGCTAAGTCATGCGGATGCTTGTAGCGCGGGTGAAAATCCGCGACTTTTCAGTCAATTATCGCGGGTTTCCACCCGCGTTACAAGCGTCCGTATTACGCCAACACTACCTGGATTCAATACATGATCGGGAACGAGATCGCAATATAAGCTAGTCCGGCCCGGTTCCTGAAACGGTCATTATCAGCAACAACGTTACGATTATTCGCGGTGATTTCGGTTGTCAGCCATTGATAGCCAACCTTGGCCGCAAAGCGCTGACTGATCCGAACACGAGCATATAGCTCTGTCGATAGGGTGCCGATGTTGTTATCGCCCAGCAAGCGTACGTTAAAAAAGCCGGGTCGAACCCGCTGAAACGTGTTTGCTCCCTGAAAATACAGCGTTGAATCGGCGCCTGTGGGTGTCGTCAGCGTATATTGTCCATCCGATGATCGGTAACGGCCTGTTCTCGATTTGCCGAAGGTAAAGCCTAGAAGGTCGGCACTGGCTCCCAGTTCAACAATGCCTAGATTGACCTGTGCCCGAACGCCAACGTTTACGGAGGTCATGGTTACGTAATCAAGACGAACGGTATCGATATTTGGGATGATCAGTGGACCAGACAACGCGTTAAAGCCACTTTTTCCACGGGTCAGCCGGGCGGGAGCGGTATAGTAATTTAGATTATCCCCGTAAAAAGCGCCTAAACGCAGCGTCCAGCCAAATGAAAATAGTTTGCGCTCACCGACATTGATGAGCTGGTAATACGTGAGAGAGGGATTGTAGTTGTTTTTAGAGTAACCCATTCCCAAATCAAACCCACTGCTTAAACGGGCTGCGACCGGCGACTGAGCGAAACTATGAATGGAGGACAGAATGAATAGCGCAACAATGATTTTCTTCATGCAAACGAATCAGGATGTTCGAGTCGGCAAAGATAGGGTATGAGCCGGGATTACACTGATTTAAGGATTAATCTGATTTTGTAGCCTTATTCAGTGGCTGAAAATCAGACTAATCCTTAAAAAACAGTATAAAATTATAAAGTTAGTGGCTCGCTCAGCCGATCTTCAACACGGTTGCACCGAGGGGAGGTACGTTTAGTCTGATCGATTGCGAGCGCCCATGCCAGCTTACATCTTCGCTCTGGACAGGTGACGAGTTGGTTACGCCACTCCCATAATAATCGGTGGAGTCGCTATTGAAAACTTCATGGTATGCACCTGCTGCTGGTACGCCAATACGATAGTCGGAACGGGGTATCGGCGTCATGTTGAGCACGATCAATAAGGTATCGCTCGGGTTGTTCCCGTTGCGGCAGTAGGTGATGATGCTGTTTTCGCGATCCGACGTGTCGATCCACTCAAAACCGTCGGCTGTATAACTACGCTCATACATAGCCGGTTCGTTTCTGTACAGGTGGTTGAGCGCTTTAACACAGGCGGCCATGCCTTTGTGGGGTGCGTAATCCAATAAATGCCAGTCGAGGCTGCTATCAAATTTCCACTCCGACGTCTGGCCAAATTCACCGCCCATAAACAGCAGCTTGCTACCGGAGTGCGTGAACATATACGAGAACAAAAGCCGAAGATTGGCGAACCGCTGCCATTCATCGCCCGGCATTTTACCGACCAGCGACTGTTTGCCGTACACAACTTCATCGTGCGAAAGGGGCAGCATGAAGTTCTCGGTGAAGGCGTATACCGTACTGAACGTCAGATTGTCCTGATGGAACTTGCGGAACGCCGGATCACGCTCGAAATACCGGAGCGTGTCGTTCATCCAGCCCATCATCCACTTCATCCCGAACCCGAGGCCACCGGTATAAACGGGCCGCGATACGCCCGGAAAGGCCGTCGATTCTTCCGCAATGGTCTGGGTGTCCGGAAAATTCTCGTAGATCGCTTCGTTAATTTCTTTGAATAAGGAAATTGCATCCAGATTTTCCCGGCCACCAAATTCGTTTGGTTCCCACTCACCAGCGTTCCGGGAGTAGTCGAGATACAGCATCGACGCGACCGCATCGACCCGTAGCCCATCGGCGTGACAACGGTCTAGCCAGAACAGCGCGTTGGAGAGCAGAAACGATCTGACTTCGGGACGACCGTAGTTGAAAATATAGCTTTTCCAGTCGGGGTGATAGCCTTTGCGGGGATCGGGGTGTTCATAGAGGTGCGACCCGTCAAATTCGTAGAGGCCGTGTGCATCGCCGGGGAAGTGGGAGGGAACCCAGTCCAGAATGACGCCGATACCCGCCTGGTGCAGTCGCTCGACCAGCCGCATAAACTCCTGCGGTGTGCCGAAGCGGCTGCTGGGTGCGTAATATCCCGTGATCTGATACCCCCACGAGGGCGCGTATGGATACTGCATAACGGGCATGAACTCGACGTGCGTGAAGCCCATGTCCTGTAAGTAAGGCACAAGCGCATCGCCAATCTCGCCGTAGCTTAACTCCCGTTCAGGTTCAGAAGGGTCACGTCGCCAGGAAGCGAGATGCATCTCATAGACCGAATAAGGCGCATTGAGCGCATTTTTCGCCTTCCGGTTGGTCATCCAGTCCTGATCCTGCCATTCGTAGTAGGTGTCCCGGATCACTGAAGCTGTTTTGGGCGGAACTTCCCACAGGTGAGCATACGGGTCGCCTTTTTCGACTTCGCGACCGTTCTGATTAACGATAAAATACTTGTACGTTTCTCCGTTGCCGATGTTGGGAATGAACGCTTCCCAGATTCCCGACGAATCCCAACGGACGTTCAACGGTTGACTACCTTTGTCCCAGCCGTTGAAATTGCCGATCACGGAAACGTACTTGGCCGAAGGAGCCCATACCGCAAAATAGGTGCCGGTAACGCCATTGTAGTCAACGACGTGCGAACCAAATTTTTCGTAGAGCTTCTGGTGTTTTCCAGCCCGGAATAAATAAATATCAAATTCAGTAAAGCGAGAATACGTAGCCGGAACGTCCGATTGGGTTGGTTCACTGCTGCTTTCTAAGGCTTGGGTAGGCTGTACTGGCTGTTCGGTTTCAGCCGGTGCGGGTGTAGACGGTGACGTCGTGGTTTTGCGTTTTGCCATTGGTTAGTACTGGTATAGCTACGTTGTTGAACGCGATCAGGACCGGAAAGTTAGAAAATTTCCTTACCGTTGTTAGTAAACATGTTTACAATCTGTTTGCGCATCATTTTTACATAGCTACTGGGGAACAGTCTGGTAAGGCGCTCGATCATGCGGGCGTCGGCCCCAATCAAAATGCGGGCTTTGTTTTTGTTGATGCCCTGCCAGATTTGACGGGCGGCTTCTGCCGAAGTAGTTCGGGCCACTTTTTCAAAACTGGTAACGCTTTGTTGGTGAATTGCGTCGGTTACCGGACTGTTTTTGCCGATGCGGGCGTTGAGCGCAATGTTGGTTTTAATGCCACCCGGATGAACACAGGTAACGCCAATTGCTGTGTCGAGCAGTTCCATTCGCAAGGCGTCACTAAACCCCCGGACACCAAATTTAGCGGTGCAATAAGCAGACTGATGCATAACCCCCGCCAGGCCGAACACGCTGGATAGATTGACAATATGACTGGCCGGCCCACCCGCGCGATCCTGCGCAAGCATATACGGGAGAAAAGCCTTCGTCATCCGAATAACCCCCCACAGATTAATGCTCAACAGCCACTCGAAGTCGGTCAGGTCAGTTTCCGCGAAAGGTCCGCTGCCCAGCGCTACGCCCGCGTTGTTGATCAGGATCAGGCGTCGGTTTTTCAGCGTTGGTATCGTTTGTTCAGAAAAAGCCTTGATCGCGTCAGCATCAGCGACATCCAGGCGAACGGTTGTCATGTCGCCCGATGCCGCTTCGCGCGTTTCCGTCAAACCTGCTTCGTTGATGTCTGTCGCAATAACGCTGGCACCGCTGGCCACTGCCTGAATCGCCAGTTGACGACCAATTCCTGAACCGGCACCCGTGATGATGACAACGCTGTGGGAGAAGATGTCCATGAGAAAAGTAGCGGATCGTCTGGCTACTACAACTACACCGCTTTCGATTGTAACAAACCCGTTTGCAACAGGGGAATATCCGGCGAAGCAGGCCCGTCGCTCAAACGAATTTTCTCGATCTCCCGGATCACATCAATTATACCCCGAAGCGGAATCTTAACCCAGGAAGGCCGGTAGCTGATTTCGTAGCCCAGTTCATACACCGCCTTTTCGAGCAGATAAATCAACAGCAGAAAGTTAATCTCGTTGTTGTTTTTGAACAGGGGATGGGGCGCACCGAAAACATCCAGATACGCATGCATAAACGTATCGCGGATGAGGTAAAACCACCGGTCGGATACACGCTGTAAATGGTCTGGATCAAGCTCATCCGTTTCGGCTGAATTGAAAAGCTTGGCCGAAACGGCGTAGTGGTAAGAACGAATCATACCGGCCACATCCTTGAGCGGTGAGTGCTTTATCTTTCGATCAGCAATGCTGCTTTCCGGCTCGCCTTCAAAGTCGATGATGACAAAATCATTGGCTGTTGCCAGCACTTGCCCCAGATGATAATCCCCGTGAATACGGATACGTAATGAGTCAATAGATCGGTTCCGGAAGTCGTTGATAAAGGATTCGATCATCTCCCTGGCTTCCATAAACACCCAGGCCAGCCGCTGAGCCTGTGGATCGAGCTTGGTGTAGTTGTCGATCAGTAAGGCATACCGACGTTCGAGCAGGTCCTGTAAGCGGGTGATCAAAAACTCCCGGTAGTCATCGGTAAACGATTCGGGCGCAAAGTCCGGGTTAACGGCTGCACCGGGACGGTTAGGTTTATAGAGCGCACAATGTAGCTCGCCCGTTCGTTTACCCAGCAGCTCGACCTTATCGAAAACGTCTTCCCGAATGGCAAACAGTCGCTGCGGCACCGCATACAGAAAGTCGTTGAGGTAGTCGCCCGTCTGCATCCAGGAATCTTTGTCGTTCTCCACCATCCGCTGCACCATCCCCAGCGTAATCTCGGAATGATCCGACGAACCGGACGTATCGGGTTGGGTTCGTTGCCAGACGATACTGCCCCCAAAAGCCGGTATATGACTAAAGTTGCTTTCGTCGGTCAGAAAGGCCACCATGTCTACTTCCGGATTGGTTTCACGGAAAAGTTTACGGTAGAGCTTTAAGAAATATTTTTCGCCGAACGTCATGGCCGAGTTGCTCGAATCGACAGGCAGCACCCGCGAACTTAGTTTATCGTCCCCTTCGTCTAATCCTTTACCACGGTGAAATGTCAGCTGGCCATCAGATTGCGGCAGTACCTGGTTGCTGTAGATATTCGTGAACAGCGCCTGCCGAAACCGCTCGTCGTAAATAGCGTCGATTAAAACACCCGACACCTGACCGATCACGGCCTCACCAATACGTCCCTTTTCAGGAACATCGGCCAGCTGAAAACTTGTTGAGACAGAATCTGTGATGAACGACAATGGCAACAGGTAATGCTCGGGAATGCCATCAGCGTACGTCGCTTCCAGAATCAAAAGGTACGCCACATCGCCGTCGGACAAGGCAATGGTATGAATCGTCTGTACTGAAAGGCCGGTTTGCTGCCGGGCCTTACCGGCAAACCATCGGCAGGTATTTACGTAAGTAGGTAATACGGTTTGAGCCAGATCTGCCCAGAATTCAGTGTTGGATACACTAACATTCCAGGACGAAGGCGACGTTATGGGAGGAATAGTCGGTGTCATGAATGAGTAGGGCTGTCTGCTAGCCAGCTGGTTAATTTGTGTAAATACGGAATGCGGTTGAGAAACAGCAAACTGAGCTGGTAACTACTCAACTAGTACGCTTATGACTTCGCCACAAAGCTCACTACATTAACCTGAGAGATGTCGTTCCGGTCAAAAATTGCTTGACCATACAACAAAAAACAACTGTCGATGTTGTCGGACAGGCCAACTAATTGAGATTTCCGCTACAGGCCGAGTGTGGCTGTTTGCCAATGCAATGTAGCTGTTCTGAGGGTACAAATGCTATCGAAAAGGGAGCGATCGACTGGCCAATACCACAAAAGCCCTAACCGGTCTATCCGTTAGGGCTTTTGGAAAAAGAAGTGTGCAAATTAGTTCAGAACAAGTACCCGACCTGGCGCTGCGGGTTGTTGAGTTGACAGCGTTATGGTGTGTGTCTTCGTTTCGACGCCGTTCGTGATTTCAACCTGATAGGTACCATCGGGAAGGTCGCTCAAGTTCAGACGGGAACGGTACTGACTTTCGTTTTTGCTTACCTGCTGGCTGTACAGCACGGTTCCTTCGGCGTTTTTTAGACGAACATCAACTGTACCACCGGTTTCTTTGTCAAGAGCAATGCTCAGGTTACCGTTCATGGTTGTGTAAATGCCTGCTCTGTAGGCGACCGTGCCGTTTGGCCGACCAATTGGTTTCGCTTCGGCAAGGGAGGTAGCAGTAGTAACAATACTTACTGTAAGGGCTAAGGCGAGTGATTGGAGGAAGGTTTTCATGGTATGTATGTTTTTCGTGTTTGTGTAAAAGCGAGTTGGGTTATTCCCGATTGGTGAACCAAAGGTATATAATGGATATAGTACTATGCATTGCAAACTACCGGAATGGTTGTTGGACAGGATGAATGGCATGAAACTAGAGATGACTGATTATACGGTGTGTAGGATAGGTCGCATTTTGGTCGCAATTTTGTTCTGTTTGAGGCCGCTTACCACCTCCGAAATCGCTTACTTCGAATGTCGCTTTATCAAAATCCTGCCATACTATCGGGCTTCACCAAGTTGATCGCAGCTGAAAGTACCCGGCATGGGGGCATCAGTCCGGCACCGTTTACCTCGCTTAATCTGGGCATAAACACCACCGACGATCCGGAAAATGTACTTGAAAACCGGCGCCGGTTTTTTCAGGCACTAGGGGTCGAAGCAGGAGAGGAGCATTTCGCGTCGTCTCATCAGGTTCATGGCACAGCTATTTTATACGCTACCGAAGCTGGCCGTTTTGATGGCTACGACGCACTGATTACCGATACGCCGGGCTTGTTGATCGGTGTGACCGTAGCGGATTGCGTGCCAATCTTGGTGTATGACAAGGCAAATCAGGCTGTTGCTGCCGTTCATGCCGGCTGGCGGGGCACGTCGGGAGGGATCGTCAGAAAAACACTGGAAGCGATGCAACAGCAGTTTGGAACCACAGCCAATCAGTGTTACGCGTATGTCGGCACCTGCATTGACATGACCTCATTCGAAGTCGGCCCTGAAGTGGCAGAACAGTTTGCACCGGAATTTAGGCAAATCGATTTGGCTACGCAGAAGGATTGTGTTAATCTGAAAGCGGCCAATCGGCAGCAGCTTGTTGACTGGGGTATTCCGGCGAATCAGGTCGGCGTGTCGCCCTTTTCTACAGTATTGAACAACGGTGATTATTTCTCGTATCGGGCTGAAAAAGGGCAAACTGGACGAATGCTGGTAGTAATTGGTATTAATCCGTAAAACAAACTGACAGGAGCCGCAGTTATGTACATGATTTTATGTCAAATCGTTTACTCAACAACCAATAATCATGGGAATCTTAGTATCAATCTTAGTAGGTGCGGTTGCCGGATGGCTTGCTGACCTCGTATTTAAGCGTTTTTCGTTTTCGCTGTTCGCTGAAATCCTGCTTGGCATTGCCGGTGGATTCGTAGGTGGCTGGATATTTGGCCGTGATGGTGGTATGATAGACCAGATCCTGACTGCCTTTGTCGGAGCTGTTATCATCCTCGGTATCGCTGCACTGATCAAAGGTCGTAGCAGCGCGGTGTAAATTTTTGACCTGGGATTCATTTGATTTTTGACTTACAATGACTTTGTTTTCGCTTCAACGAAGCGTGCGACTAGGACAAAATCGTTGAAGCGAAAAGATCAAATGAATCCCGGTTTTATTTTAAGATTTGCCGCGAAATGACCAATTTCTGAATTTCGCTCGTCCCTTCCCCGATGGTACAAAGCTTGGCATCCCGGTAAAATTTCTCCACCGGAAAGTCCTTAGTGTAGCCATATCCTCCAAAAATCTGTACAGCCTCGTTCGCTACCTTAACAGCCGTTTCGGATGCGAAGAGCTTCGCCATCGCCGATTCTTTCGTTACCGATTTTCCCGTGTCTTTCAGATCGGCGGCCTGATACGTCAGCAGTCTGGCGGCTTCGATATCAGTAGCCATGTCGGCCAGTTTAAAGCTGATCCCCTGAAACGTTGCTATCGGTTGACCGAACTGTTCACGCTCTTTTGCGTAGGCTAACGCTGCATCGTAAGCGCCATAGGCAATGCCCAGACTCAAGGCCGCAATCGAAATGCGCCCCCCATCGAGTACTTTTAACGACTGAATAAAGCCATCGCCCACCGCGCCCAGTCGCTGTGCGTCGGAAATACGACAATCCTGAAACAGCATTTCTGTCGTTTCAGAGGCCCTCATCCCTAATTTGTCTTCTTTACGACCGCCCGAAAAACCCGGAGTGCCCCGTTCAACCACAAAAGCTGTTGCATTATGGGGACTGTTGGGTTCGCCCGTGCGGGCAATAACTACCGCTACGTGACCACTTCGCCCGTGGGTAATAAAGTTTTTAGCGCCATTCAGCACCCACTCATCGCCCTGCCGAACGGCGGTTGTGCGCATGTTGCCCGCATCGGAGCCTGTGTTCGGCTCCGTCAATCCCCAGGCACCAATCCATTCGCCGGAGGCCAGCCGTGGTAAATAGGTTTGCTTCTGCTCTTCGCTACCGAATAATAAAATATGGTTCGTGCATAAGGAGTTATGAGCGGCCATGGATAAGCCTACAGAACCGTCTACGCGCGACAGTTCAACGATTGCGGTTACATATTCACGATAACCTAGGCCAGTTCCGCCATAAATTGCCGGCACCAGCATTCCCATTAGCCCCTGATCGCCTAACTGGCCGAACAAATCGGCTGGAAAGTGCTGCTCCTCGTCCCATCGGCGTACGTTCGGGCGAATGAGCCGTTCGCTCAAATCTCGAACGGATTGCGCTATTAATTCTTGATTTTCTTCAATTTCGTTCATCATATAAGGGTCTCACTCAATAGAGCGATTGATTAGAAATTTCGGTAAATTCTGCATAAACTCCAATGATTTATTGGTATGACTTTCCTAAGTAGTATTAACTAACAAAACGAAGTCTATTGTTACGATTGTTACTTTTATTTTTATTGGTAAATCAAATGATTGCGAATAGCTGTGATTGGTATATTTGTAGGCCCGCTACTTAGCTATTGACTCAATTCGTTTAGTGCTCGAGGAATTACCTACCACTCAGTCACATTTCTCACTCAGGTGTGGGCAGTTATTAAAAAACTCCTATTTTTGTGAAATAGGGCAACGAGAAGCTTCTACATAATACAACTCAATTGTTCGCAAATTTTACTTCGACATTTTTTATATGAAACTGGCAGTAGTAGGAACCGGGTATGTGGGCCTTGTTACGGGAACGTGTTTCGCGGAAACAGGCAATCAGGTGACATGCGTTGACATTGACGAGCGCAAAGTCGAAAAGCTTAACAATGGCATCATGCCCATTTACGAGCCTGGTCTTGACGTGCTCTTCCATCGGAATGTGGAACAGGGACGGCTATCGTTCACCACGAATCTGGAAGAAGGAATCAAAGGGGCGGAGGTTATCTTTCTGGCGCTGCCAACCCCTCCGGGTGAAGATGGATCGGCTGATTTGAAATATATTCTGAAAGTGGCCAGCGATCTGGGACCGATCATGAATCAGTATGCGGTCATTGTTGATAAGAGCACCGTTCCGGTCGGCACGGCTGAGAAAGTACACGCTCACATTGCCGATAACGCCAAGGTTGACTTTGACGTCGTATCGAATCCCGAGTTCCTGCGGGAAGGGGTTGCTGTTGAAGATTTCATGAAGCCTGACCGGGTTGTTATCGGAACGAAATCAGAGCGTGCGAAAGGCGTTATGAATCGGCTCTACGCACCGCTGGTACGCCAGGGAAATCCGATCATTTTTATGGATGAGCGTTCAGCTGAAATGACCAAGTATGCTGCCAATGCATTCCTGGCTACGAAAATCACGTTCATGAACGAAATCGCGAACCTGTGCGAGCGGGCGGGCGCTAATGTAGACGATATCCGTCGTGGCATTGGTACCGACAGCCGTATCGGCAAGCGGTTCCTGTTTGCGGGCATCGGTTACGGTGGTAGCTGCTTCCCCAAAGATGTACAGGCACTGGCGAAGACGGCCAAGGATTTCAACTATGATTTCAAGGTGCTTCAGTCGGTGATGGACGTTAACTACGCTCAGAAAACGAAACTGGTCCCTATGATCCTTGACCATTTTGGCGGTGATCTGGCGGGTAAAACGATTGCTGTCTGGGGTCTGGCGTTCAAACCCTACACCGACGATATCCGTGAAGCACCGGCGCTGGATAACATAAAGGCAATGCTTGACGCTGGTGCCAAAGTGACGGTTTACGATCCCGAAGCGATGGACAATGTGCGGGTTCTGCTTGGCAATTCCGTTACGTATGCCCATACTCAATACGCGGCCCTGGACGATGCTGATGCACTTGTCATCATCACTGAATGGCCACTGTTCCGTACGCCTGATTTCGATAAAATGAACTTACTCATGAAGAGTAAAACCATTTTTGACGGTCGTAACGTCTACGAACTTGATCAGATGCGCGAGTTAAATTATACGTACATTAGCGTTGGCCGGGAAGCTGTTCTGGCTCCTGTCGAACAAAAAGCCTAGTTTACCCTGTGGTTCATACGTAGTGGTTTCAAGTGGCCGGGCAAAAAGGTCTATGTCGCTAACCACTAGCTATGAACCACAATCTATAAAACTTTATACTGAATGAAGCGTGTTTTAATTACCGGCGGAGCCGGATTTCTGGGGTCGCATTTGTGTGATCGGTTCATTAAGGAAGGCTACCACGTCATCGCGATGGACAACCTGATCACTGGGGACATCCGCAACATCGAACACCTGTTTCACCTGCCGAATTTCGAGTTCTATCATCACGACGTCTCCAAATTCATCCATGTGCCGGGCGAGCTGGATTACATCCTGCATTTTGCCTCGCCGGCCAGTCCTATCGATTACCTGAAAATACCGATTCAAACTCTGAAAGTAGGTTCGCTGGGTATTCACAATTGCCTGGGTCTGGCTCGGGTGAAAGGCGCCCGCGTCCTGATCGCGTCTACGTCAGAGATTTACGGTGATCCAACCGTTCACCCACAACCGGAAGAATACTGGGGTAACGTAAACCCGGTTGGTCCGCGTGGCGTTTACGACGAAGCCAAGCGTTTTCAGGAAGCGATCACGATGGCTTACCATACCTACCATGGTTTGGAAACGCGCATCGTTCGGATTTTCAATACCTACGGCCCACGGATGCGCCTGAACGACGGTCGGGTATTGCCGGCCTTCATTGGTCAGGCACTGCGTGGCGAAGACCTGACCGTGTTTGGAGATGGTAGTCAGACGCGTTCGTTCTGCTACGTCGATGATCTGGTCGAGGGAATTTACCGGTTGCTGCTGAGCGACTATGCATATCCGGTCAACATTGGCAATCCATCGGAAATTACGATCAAAGAATTTGGCGAAGAAATCATTAAGCTGACGGGTACGACCCAGAAGCTGGTGCTAAAAGATTTGCCGACGGATGACCCGAAACAACGTCAGCCTGACATCACAAAAGCCAGAGCAATTCTGGACTGGGAGCCAAAAGTATCGCGGGCTGAAGGGCTTCGGATTACGTATGACTATTTTAAGAGTTTGCCTCAGGAAGAACTCTACACAGCGGCTTATCACCGCGAGTTTGTAAAGAAATAAACTGAACGGTTACGTTGTCGTTCCCGGAAAGGTTGCGTAGTTTTACTACCGTACTTGCCTTGTGCAGTACACCTTTAGCTGTCTGATAGAAACCTGTAGACCACGTGGTCCACAGGTTTTTTGTTTATAAAAAGCGTAGAGTGTGTAGTTGGTTGCGCCCATGAAACTAGTGCTTAACCGATTTGATTTGGAATGGAAAATTGACCAGCCTTTTGTCTGGGCCAAGCTCCGGCTTGGCCCAGACCAGTCCAACCCGCTACTCCTTATAGTGGTAGCGTACTAGCTCAGCCGATCCTTGAAACTATCATAGCCGTACGTTCGTATGAGCTGAAACTCGTCGCTTTCTTTCCAGACGCCAATGCTTGGCAAGTTCACGCCATTGAACGTGGTTGTCTTGACCATCGTGTAATGGATCATGTCGTCGAACACAAGTTTATCGCCAACGTCGAGTGGTTTGTCGAACGAATAATCACCCAGAAAATCACCAGCCAGACAGGTCATACCGCCCAGTCGATACGTCGGTTTGCCCGCTACGGGTTCGTGATACGAGTCAATGATGCGCGGTTTATAGGGCATTTCGAGCGTATCGGGCATATGGGCTGCAAACGACGTGTCTAGAATGGCGACCTGGATTCCCTGACTATCTACCACATCCAGCACGGTCGAGACAAGTACCCCCGTTTGCCAGGCTATGGCCGAGCCGGGTTCCAGAATCACATCGACATTGTATTTCTGACGGAACGCTGTCAGTAAACCGATCAGGTGGCTGGTGTCATATCCTTCGCGCGTCATCAGATGACCCCCACCAAAGTTTACCCACTTCACCTGATGAAGCAAGTTACCGAATCGGTCTTCAAGGGCGTTGAGCGTGCGTTCGAGCGTAAACGAATCGTTTTCGCAAAGGGTGTGAAAATGAATGCCGTCCAGCCCTTCGGGTAATTGGTCGGGCAACTGATCGCGGGTGGCACCCAACCGTGAGCCGGGTACGCAGGGATTATACATATCCGTTGCGACCTCCGAGTACTGCGGATTTACGCGAATGCCGCACGAAACACGTCCAACGGCCCGATCCTTGAACCGCTCCCATTGATTCCACGAGTTAAAGGTCAGGTGACTGCTGCGTTCCACCACTTCGCCGAATTCATCGTCGCGGTAGGCCGGAATATAGGCGTGTGCTTGTACGCCCATGTAATCGTTGACGAGTTTGATTTCGTTGAGCGAACTGGCCGTAGCTCCGCTCAGGTACTCGCGAACCAGCGGAAAGGCGCTGAACATGGAGAAGCCTTTCAGGGCAAGAATGATAGTAACACCGGCTGCCTGTTGAACAGAGTCGATGAGTTCGAGATTCCGGCGGAGTTTGGCTTCTTCGAGTATGAAGCACGGCGATGGAATGGTATCCAGACGCTGATGCAGGGTCGTATTCATGCGGCAAAGGTAAGACCTTTTAACGCGCTATCGACCCCGTACGCCGGGTACTTATTCTAGGAGTTTCTTCAACCGGCAGGTCGGTGATACTTCCGTTCGATCAGAGTCGAATGACATAGCCCATACCGACTACCGTATGAATAAGTTTTGTCGTTGACTGTCGATCGATTTTATTCCGCAGGTAATTGATGTACACTTCAACGGTATTCGGGCGAATTGAATTGGCACTTTTCCAGACATTCTCCAGGATCTCTTTCTTTGAGATTACCCGTTCCCGGTTTTGCATTAGAAAGAGCAACAGATAATATTCGCGGGGAAGTAACGAAATACGCTTGCCCGCGCGGTACACTGACCTTTCAGACAGGTTGATGTCGAGATCGTCAATGCTGAGTTCTGAGCGTGTCGCAAAATGGCCGCTTTTGCGTCGGCACAACGCGTAAAGACGTGCTGTTAACTCCCGAATATCGACCGAATTACCGACGCAGTCGTCTGCACCCGACTCAAGACACCAAGCCTTGTTATCTGGCGTGTCGGGAGAAACAATTAACAGGAGTGGTACAGTACGCCTTTCATCTGTCCAGCGCAAATCGGCCTCGTTGCTTTCGGCAATGTTCATCGTCAACAGCACAGCATCGTACTGGGACTGGTGGGTCATTGTCCAACCCGTTTGCCAGTCCGGGATAACCATAACCTGATTATTCTCGATCTCCAGACGTCGGCGAATCCAGTCTGCCTGGTTAATTTCACTGTTAATAAGTAAAAGTTTCATACCCATGATCCCAAAATCAGCATTGCCGTTCGTACATGGCCACCCATAGAACCGCTTGCTTTGCGTAGCACTAATTATCGCTACAAAGGACGTGGGGAAAGGAACGTTTGGGATTAAATCCGTCTTAGATTTTTAGACGTCTGAGCTTAAAAAGTAATTAATAGCGTGCTGGTAATGAGACGCTTTGCACCTTGTGGAAAGTCAATAATACTGCTTTCTATGTCGATCGAATGAGTGAATCAGACGAATTATTTGCCGAAAAACATGATGTGCTGCTGGGGTAAGCGACCATCATTTTTGAGTAAGCGTAAGCCCACCGCTTTCATTTCTTTGGTAGCCTGCTCCACGCTCAACTTATGGAGTTCTTTGATCGGAACCGTAGGATCCTCGGCGCGGTATTCGACCAGAGCTACCCGTCCGGTTGGCTTCAATGAAGCGACGATGTGTTCCATCATTTCCCGTGGGTACGAAAATTCGTGATAGGCGTCGATCAGGATGGCCAGATCGACCGAGTTAGCGGGTAGTTTCGGGTCTGATTCTGTGCCAAGTATGGGCTGGACGTTTGTCACCTTTCGCTTCGCGCTCCCTTCTTTCAGGTAGTCGATCATTTCGGGCTGAATATCGACGGCCAGCACGCGGCCTTTGGGTAATTCGGGAGCCATTGAAAACGAAAAGAAGCCCGTTCCTGCTCCAATATCGGCAACAACATCGGTGGGTTTCAAAGCAAGCGCTTTCAGCAACAGATCGGTTCGTTCTTCGCGCTCCCGTTCTGGCCGTTCCAGCCAAGAGGCCCCAAGATGACCCATAACCTGTGCAATCTCACGACCCATGTACCGTTTGCCGATGCCGTCACGGGTAGCCTGCTCGTATTGATAAACGCTGGATGAGTCAGTTGTTCGAGCGGTTGTTTTCTGTTGTGAAGAACCCTGTCCGCAAGCCGATAAAGAGAGAAGAGAAAATAGCCAGAGACGGTACATGCTCAATAGGGTGATGCTGTCCTTCGAACAACAACCGTGATTATGAGTTGTTCAGAAAAACCATCTAATCGCTTTTTATGAACCTGATACTACACTTATTACTGGATGCCGCCGTAATTTTTGGCCTAGCTTACCTAATGCCCCAGGTCGACGTAAAAAATTTTGGAACCGCTCTGCTCATCGCTGTACTGCTGGGTTTACTTAATTTTTTTATCGGCTGGATCATTCGCTTTCCTCTCAACTTAGTGACTTTTTTTCTGCTCACGGGCATTATCCGGATCGTTGTAACGGCCATTCTTCTGAAGCTTATTGACAGTTTTCTCGATAGTTTTACCATCGTTGGCTTCTGGCCCGCGCTCGTTATTGCCTTAGCCGTTGCGGTTGCGGGTATGCTGATCGATCGGTCAGCACCTACGCAAGAGATGGTGCAGTCGGGGTATCAGGCCTTGCTGATCCCATAACTGAACTCATACAAGTTATTATTAAACGAAAAAAGGGTAATCGAGAGACACGCGATCTCTCGATTACCCTTTTCTACTGGCACTCTATCAACATAAAGAATAGCTGATTTGGCCGGGCCAGGCTCTAGCCTGTCTGCTGGTCAATGTTAGCTTCGAATTAGCTTGATAAAGCACTCGTTGCCACTTAGTCACTACGGCGGCCACCGCTCAGAAGGCTGGCGTAATAAAGCAACGTGGCCAGCGAACCCAACGCAGCAACAACATAGGTCATGGCAGCCCACCAGAGCGCATCTTTAGCGAACTCATATTCGCGCTCGTTCACAACGCCCCGGTTTTTGATCCAGGCCAGCGCCCGACGGCTGGCGTCGAACTCGACAGGAAGGGTTACGAAACTAAAAATCGTTGTCAGAGCAAACAGGCCAACACCGATAGCCAAGGGGACGGGCGTTGTCTGAAGCATAACGATACCAAGCAGAATGACCCACTGCAAATACCGGGAGGAAACCGACAGAACAGGAACCAGCGCCGACCGCAATTTCAGCGGAGCATAGGCCAGTTGATGCTGCACGGCGTGACCGCACTCGTGGGCCGCTACCGCAGCGGCTGCCACACTACGTCCGTAGTAGACATCATTGCTGAGATTAACGGTTTTTTCCTGCGGGTTATAATTATCCGTAAGCATACCTTCCGTCGACACAACGCGTACGTCGTAAATGCCGTTTTCGTTCAGCATTTTTTGTGCGATTTCGGCACCACTCAGGCCATTGCTCAAACCAATCTGCGAATATTCATTAAACTTACTTTTCAGTCTCCAGCTTACAAACATGCTGATACCGAAGATAAGAAGCATTAATAACCAAGGTGATATCATTGTTTTTTGGTCAGGTTTATGTGTACGTGACGGCCAACTTACAGGGCCATCTCCTATAAAACAATAGTTTTGCCGAAATGTCTCCATTCACTCAACCATTTATCAAGCCTACCCGCCGTTGGGCCACCATTAATGCCAACGGCCACCCGATGAATCAGGTGGCCGTTGCAAGAATGTAGCAAATAGCTAGTTTATAAATTGGAAACCTTGGTCTGTTGGGCCTAAAGGGCTTCTCTGGTCATTACAAATTCTTTGTTGAGCCAACGCCATCCCTTATAAACGGTTGCGTTTATTGTCCGCGAATCGACCATTTCTACGTCTATATTAAGATGGTTTCCTGTCTTGGGATGGATCAACTCACCCGACCACCCTTTGCCGTCGAAGGCCAGATTGCTGATCAGTAACTGATTTTTAGTTAAACCGAACTGTTCTTTACCCGTCGGGCTGACGTCGGAGATACGACCAAAATAGCGATCACCAACACGGTACAACTCAACCGTCGATCCCCGGCCCGGAAACAGCCACCGGCCCAGAATCTGATCAGCAGTGCGGTCTACCGAGGATTTCCCCGGTACGGGCCATAAAGAGAGAACGAGAAAGAGAGAAGCCCAGAGGTAGTTTCGGAATAGCAATAGAGACATTCGTTCACTGACGGTTTACGAGGTGATACAAGCAAATAATAACGACGTTGCGGACTGTATTCTGGTGAGTAGGAGGTAATGAGGTAGCAAAATAAAAAATAAATTATCAATTTCTATTGATTAACTAGATTAAACTTAGATGAAGCATAAAAAAAACTGACCTGATGATCAGTTTTCTGTTGATAATAAGCAAGTTATGATTGATTGAAGATGGAGTATTTTTTTTGTGGTGTCTCGAAAAAATACTTAAGGAAACTGCTCTAGAAGCTTTGCTTGATGCGCTCGATAAGTTTGGTCGTCGAATAGCCCGGTACGAGCGTAACCGTCTTAACACGACCACCTCTGCCAAGCACAAAGTCGGCCCCAACAATCGTATCGACCGTGTAATCGTTGCCTTTGACAAGAATGTCCGGCTTAACCGCTTCGATGAGTTCGAGGGGAGTTGGTTCGTCGAAAAGCGTAACAGCATCCACAAATTCCAGCGCAGCCATCAGCCGGGCGCGGGCATATTCGTTGACAACTGGACGCAGGGGGCCTTTAATGCAGCTCACCGATGCGTCCGTATTCAGCCCCAGAATCAGGCGATTGCCCAGCGCGTGTGCTTTTTCAAGGTAATCGATATGGCCTAAGTGAACGATGTCAAAGCAGCCATTGGTGAAAACAATCTGCTGCCCTTCGGCCCGCCATAGTTCGGCCTGCTGAATCGCCTGCTCGCGCGATAGGATTTTGGTTTCTGTCATGAAAAAAGGTGTGTACGAACGGGTGATTACAACTTAATTGCTTTAGGATCATCGAGTACATCCGCCAGGTCTGTCGTTTTGTTACGCCGTAGCAGTACGACCAGCAGACTTAGGATACCCAGAATGATGACCATCAGCGTTGAAACGCCGTGAATAAATGTTGCCAGCACCTGCCCGTCCTGACTGGTCAGGCCATAGAGCAACGCAACCTGTCCGACCAGTAGGTGAAAAGAACCGATGCCGCCCGGTGTAGGCGCAGCCATCCCCAATGAACCAACGACCAGAATCGTCAATCCGGCCAGTGGACCTAAGTCAGCCGTAGCTGGCATGGCGAAAAAGAGGGTGTACGACATAAAGTAGTACATTGTCCAGATGAGGATCGTATGAAACACAAACGCGCCGGGTCGACGTATTCTACGAACGCTTAACAGGCCTTCGAGCAAGCCGGTCAGAAACCCACTAACTTTCTGATAAAGGGGATGCCTGCCCAACGCTTCACGATACCGGTTGAACAAAAACCAGCCTAACAGAGCTAGTCCCAGCAGTGTAGCGCCGGAGAGCATCAATAGACTAGAACCGCTGGAACCTTTTGGGAGCTTACCGCCCAGAAACTCCATGAAAAACTGGCTCAGCCGATCAAATTCAAGGATAAACGTAGCCCCCAGTAGGAGTAGTAACATGAGCACGTCGAACAATCGTTCGGCCACTACCGTACCAAAACTAACGTTCACGGGTACGCCCGAAAGCCGGTAGAGTGTCCCGCATCGGGCCACTTCGCCAGCCCGTGGGAGAGCCATATTCGCCAAATAGCCTGTCAATACGCTAACCGTTGCATCCAGTGAAGTGGGCCGTTGGGGAACAACGGGTTCCAGCAGGATGCGCCAGCGTTCGGCCCGGCTCCAGTGTGCTACGAGGGTCATTACCGCCGATACCAGTATCCATCGAAAATCGGCTGCGCTGAGTTTGCGCCCCAGATCAGCGACATCGAGATGGCTCTGCTTAAAGGTAAACCAGAGAAGCCCTCCGGCAATAGCAAGTGAAATTACGTATTTGAGAATATTCTTCAGGTTCATACGATCGGAACACGGCCGGAAAGCCGCGCTTGTGGTCAACAGGAACGACTTGCCAGCCGTCTTACAAAAAACTCCGTCACAAAGTAACGGAGTTTCACGCAAATGGATGGTACCGGATTAGCCTTTCACGAGCCGATTGTTATCATTCGGAAAGATTACGGTTGGTTTATGGGATCGGGCCTCGTCGGGTGTCATCATGGCGTAAGCGATGATAATGATAATATCGCCGACCTGTGCCCGGCGAGCTGCAGCGCCGTTCAGACAGATTATACCCGAGCCGCGTTCGCCTTTGATGACATACGTGACGAGCCGCTCACCGTTGTTATTATTGACGATATGTACCTGTTCGTTCTCGAACAGTCCGGCAGCATCCATAAGATCTTCATCAATGGTAATGCTACCAACATAATTCAACTCGGCCTGCGTGACTTTGACGCGATGGAGCTTTGATTTTAATACGGTGACAAACATGGTTGGTAATGATAATACCGTTTAGAGTGGCAACGATCATTGCTGGCCAACGGCACTCGCAAAACAGCCATGTCCGGGTGTTGGTTCCGGCTCGGATCGCAGACTGCTTGATACAAGTAAGGCCGTAACATTACGTCACGGCCTTACTTATACGGGCTGTAAGACAAAATCAATAGATTGCCATTTCGGGTTCAATGTCCCGCGCCCAGGCGTCGATACCGCCATCAAGGTTATACAGATTCGTTAATCCGCCCTGCGCATACAGGTAATTGATGACGTTGGCCGAGCGGATGCCGTGGTGACAGTATACGACAACGGGCCGATCCGTAGGAATGCGTTTTCGGTTATTGGGAATCATACCAACCGGGATCAGCACAGCTCCCTCCAGGTGACACAGGTCATATTCGGGTCGTTCGCGAACATCCAGCAGAAAAATGTCTTCGCCAAGAGCCAGCCGGTCGGCTAATTCCTGAGCTGTTATTTTCTGCGGTCCCGTCGAAACGAGGGCCGGTCGGTAGCCCGATGCCAGACCCTGTTTGGCCAGTTGGTCCGCGTCGGCCCGGCGCTTGGTTTTGATGCGCTGCTGGTTCATCGTCAGCAAATCGACCATCAGCAGATGCTCGTTTAGCGACTGCCCAATGCCGGTAATCAGTTTGATGACTTCGTTCGCCTGATACGTCCCAATCACACCTGGCAATACGCCGAGTACGCCCGTATCATTGCAGTTTGGAATTTCGATGTCGTTCGGGTATTCAGGGAACATGCACCGATACGTAGGCCCACGCTGACCATCACCCAGATCGGCATTAAGTACGGCTACCTGTCCTTCAAAACGGTGAATGGCCCCATAAACGAAGGGTTTGCCCAGTGTTACACAAATGTCATTAACCAGATACCGAACCTTAAAATTATCGGTGCAGTCAACCACGATATCGTAGCCTTCAATGATCCCTCGGGCGTTGCTGATTTCGAGAGCCGCCGTATATGTGTCGAAAGAAATGTCGGGATTGAGCCGATTCAGGTGGCTGGTAGCGATTTTCGCTTTCGGTTTACCCACCTCATCGGTTGTGTAGAGCACCTGTCGCTGAAGGTTGCTGAGATCGACCACATCGGGATCGATAACACCAATGGTGCCAACACCGGCCGCCGTTAGATACAATAGCACCGGGCATCCCAAACCACCTGCGCCAACGACGAGCACACGAGCGTTCTTTAGCCGAAGCTGGCCCGCCGTACCAATTTCAGGTAGATTAAGGTGTTTTTGATAGCGTTGTTTTTCGGCGGGTATTAATGTTGTGGCTTCCATGGGGTCGAACGCTGTGCAGAGCTGATTCCAGCGTTTTTATGAAACAGATTTCGACCCGCTAAAATTGCGCTGGATCAAAAAAAAGGTCATCTATTTTGGGAACGGACCGGCCCCCTTTTGATGGTGAACGGGCTGGATCGCTATTTCGCCAAACGTATATCGAAAACTATAAAAAAAGCCGTCTCGTTTAGGTGAGATGGCTTTTTTTATAGTTTTGATCGATCAGCGGGTTCGGATACTGATGCTGGCTTCGTCGTCTTCGCCATTGGCAAAGCCGTTGCCGGGTGTCGAGTCTGGGTCGGCCTGGGCAGCGTTGAAAATCTGAGCAACCACTGTGCCACTTCCCTTCACCTGAATCGGTATCGTCAACGTGGTTGAATTTCCTGCTGGCAGAGAGCTGATTGTTGCTGCTACGGCCTGACCAATAACCGTCAATCCGTTACTATTGGTTACCGTCCATCCGCTTGGTAAGATCACCTGAGCGGTTATGTTGGTGGCGGTTAGTCCGCCTGCATTCGTAATTGTTATTGTTATGTTATCCGGTCCATTGGCTGATACGGTCAGATAATTGGCACCCAAATCCAGACTGAGATCGGCTTTGGTCGGATTGGTGGGTGGCTGATCTGATTGCACCAGCGGCAGAGGTGTCTGGTTTGGATTTGGCGATACGAGTAGCGTACCGTTTGCATCGATCGTGCGCAGATCGGCCACACTACTATCATCCTGTCCGTCACCCGTACCCGAATTAGGCTGGCTGTCCGGATCGGGTGTTTGGCTGGTGATGATCTGGGCCGTGGTCACGAACGTACCGGGTTGAGTTGCCTTTAGTCGAAAAATATAGGGCGTGGTTGAACCGGCGGCAAGCGTGCCCGCATCAATTGTTACTGTACCCGCACTTTCACGGATAGCAGCGTTCGGCGAATCAACGAACGTAAGGTTCGGTGGTAAGAGACTTTGCGCTTTCACGCCCGTTGCATTCTGTGGCCCATCGTTCCTCAAAGACACGGTTAATGACACAACCTGGCCAATGGCGGGTATCCGATTGTTGAGTTGCATAACCATGGACAGGTCAGCCATACTGGCGGACATATTAGCGCAGACGCGTAGGAATGGACTGGGGGCGCTCGTTACCGCCGGGTTACTGCCCACTACCCGAATACGATACGTTGATCCGTCGGGTAAACCTGCGGGCAACGTAACCCTAATCGGACTTGTACCGCCTGTACCAATCGTTGTAGGAGAACTGAAAGAACCCGTCGCATCCGATAACTGAATGGTAAATATGTTGCCATTATTCACCGGACCATCGGTGACGGTAACCGATACCGAAAACGACTCGGGCAAACAGGCGGGTGACGTGGGGATTTCATCGGCGGAGAGTACGGGCGGGATGGGTGGAATTGGCTCCATAGCATAATACAGAATGTTTCGCCCGTCGATCAGGCTGACTTCGTACCACAAGCCCGCACCAGTATCCCCCTGACGACGAACCGACAGGCGATACCTTCCCGGCTCTACGCCCCCAACAGCAAAGGCAACGGGCGGGTAGTTTCGAATGTAATTGAAATCGGCAAACTCATCGTAGTCCGGTGATTGACTGTTGGGTGGGGCTACAGTCCAACCTGAGTCATTGAAGCTTCCACCATCGATACGTTCAACGCGAGTTTCTACGGGTACATCCGAACGAGCCATAGTATAAAAGCCATGACTGCCGGATTCGTAGCGATACGCGAAACGAAGAATAGACGCATCACTCGTTCCACCACTGGTTGTCAGCGGAATGGTTGGCTGAGAAGTGGTCGCATTGGCCGACTGTTGAATTAAAAAAGGCTCGCCCAGTGTACCAACACTGACCGGATGCGTTGAGCGCGTTCGCATACGATACAGACCATCGGGCAAATTGGCTGGTAGTGTTACCAACAGCGGATTTGCCGTACTTGGTGCTGATTCGTAAACGAGCTGGTTGTTGTCGGCCCGTAAGATCTGCGCAACGTATTGATTATCCGATTCATGGGCATCGGTACGAAGTGAAGAAGCCTGAATAGTCTCACCGGGTCGTCGCGTTAATGGCAACGTGTAACCGCTGGTGATCACTGTCGATTCGTCGTTCGGGGCAAACGGTTTCGAATTTTGGAAGAAAGCGGTAGTTAGACATTGCTCCCAGGTGTTGACGAAACGGTATAAACCCTCCCCCAGCAGGTGTACGTTGTCCGGACGGTTGGCGGTTCCCGTAATGCTGTCGGTGGCCGGGCCGGGAAAAACGTCCTGGATTTCTGTAATGAGCCGGTTCTGAGCGGCAATAACGGCTGGATTGGTGTTGCCGTTGATGTAGCTGGCCCGCGATACCATCCAGGCCAGTTGATTGTAGCCCGTTTGCTGGCGGGTTTTGTTGATAACGTACTGAATGTTATCGAAATAGGTCTGTTCGCCGGTCGTGCGGTCATTCTCACCCTGATGCCAGAGCACCGCCCGTGCGCCTGTACGGGATACGTAATGCATCAGCGCAACACCTAGTCGCCGATACACCGAGAAATTAGGAGCACTGTTGACGTTACCGGCCGCGGACTGTTTCCAGTCGTCGCTTGACGTGCCGCCAAGTGCTGCACCCAGAAACATAACAGGTACATTGAGCTTGCGAACAAGCCTGTCGCCGAGAATACCCCAGAGGTGAAATGGCTGGCTGGGGCCGATATTACTGC
Organism: Spirosoma agri; assembly: GCF_010747415.1. Classification (NCBI taxonomy): domain Bacteria; kingdom Pseudomonadati; phylum Bacteroidota; class Cytophagia; order Cytophagales; family Cytophagaceae; genus Spirosoma; species Spirosoma agri. The sequence continues at coordinate 980,692 of NZ_JAAGNZ010000001.1, forward strand.
CGTAACTCACATTGCTGAAGCGGAACGGGAGGAGGTATTCGCTGAGGATTTCCTGCCGGAAGTCCAGACAGGAAACCCGGTCTTCTTCGGAACCGGGCACGCGCTGAAATCCGCCGTATACGTTCGATTGACCGGCCAGTACGAACACTTCGCCCACACCGACCCGATTGACCTGCGTTTCGGCCAGTACCGAGCCGCCCGCTTTAGCCCTGACATTCAGCCGATATTGCCCTTTTCTTACGACTACGGAACCTCGGAAAGCGGTAGAGGTAGGCAGCAAGGGCAATGTGGTCCAGGCCGTTACGTCGCCCTGTCCAAGTACCATCGGAACAAACCGGGCTTCAACAAGAGTCGCCGTCGCAGGGGCTAGCCCTGTAACCAGAATCGTTGCTTCGTCCGATTGATTTCGTTGGTAAACGAGTCTAGGTACGGGACTGGTAACGGTAAGTTGGGCAAGTGATAAAAGAGGATACAGGTATAACAAGACCCATATCACAGGTCGAGCGAAAAGCATGTTGAATAGAGCGCATGTAAACTGTTTAAAATAGTATATAATTATAAACTAATATTTCGTGAAATCAAATTATAAAGTACTTTATAATTGGTAAATATACATTATGCTTTTTCTTGTAAATAAGCGCAATCTGCCGCAACCGAACATGGTATAAGCTATGTGGCCTTTTAAACAGGGCCTGACAAAGCCCAGATCAACAAAAACCGAATGACCGAGTAAAAACATAAGGCGGACATCCTGTCCGGACAGCTATCCATCAGCTGCCCGGACAGGATGTCCGCCTTACTAGCTCTATTACTTTTACTTTGCTACGGTGGCGATTTTCAGTTCGTTCAATTGCGCCTGACTGATGGTTGATGGCGAATCGATCATCACGTCGCGCCCGGAATTATTTTTGGGGAAAGCGATGAAGTCGCGAATAGAATCCGCCCCACCGAAGAGTGAACATAACCGGTCGAACCCGAACGCAATACCGCCGTGTGGGGGTGCCCCGTATTCAAACGCATCCATCAGGAAGCCGAACTGCGCTTTTGCTTCTTCATCCGAGAAGCCAAGAATGCTGAACATGCGAGCCTGCAAGTCGCGGTTGAAAATCCGAATTGAACCACCACCCACTTCGGTGCCATTGATGACCATATCGTAGGCATTGGCCCGAACCGAACCCGGATCGTTTTCCAATAGGGGAATGTCTTCCGGCTTGGGCGAGGTGAACGGGTGGTGCATGGCAAACCAGCGGCTTTCTTCTTCGCCGTATTCGAGCAGGGGGAAATCGAGTACCCAAAGGCTGCTGAATGTATTCGGATCACGGAGTCCCAGTCGACTTCCCATTTCCAGGCGTAGTTCGTTCAACTGCTTGCGCGCTTTGTTGGCATCACCCGAAATGATCAGCATCAGATCACCCGGTTTCGCCTTGAAATGAGCGGCCCAGGCTTTCAGATCGGCTTCGGAATAGAACTTATCGACCGACGATTTTAGGGAGCCGTCTTCGTTGTAGCGAACGTAAATCAGTCCCTTCGCGCCAATTTGGGGCCGTTTGATCCAATCGGTCAGTTCATCCAGTTGCTTGCGGGTATAGTGCGCACAACCCGGCGCATTGATACCCACTACCAACTCCGCCGAATCGAACACGCTGAATCCTTTGCCCGAAGTCAGATCGATGGTATCGAACGTGCCTTTTAATTCGGCGAACTCCATCCCGAACCGCGTGTCGGGTTTATCGGAGCCGTAGCGTTTCATGGCATCGGCGTAGGTCATGCGGGGTACTTCGGCCAGGTCGATTCCTTTGACGGCCTTGAACAAATGCCGAACCAGACCCTCGAACATGTTCAGAATATCTTCCTGCTCCACGAACGACATCTCACAGTCGATCTGCGTAAATTCGGGCTGGCGGTCAGCGCGCAGATCTTCGTCACGGAAACATTTCACAATCTGGTAGTACCGGTCAAAGCCCGACACCATCAGCAATTGTTTGAACGTCTGGGGTGACTGCGGCAGCGCATAGAACTCACCCGGATTCATCCGGCTTGGCACGACAAAATCACGCGCACCTTCAGGTGTCGATTTGATGAGTACCGGCGTTTCGACCTCAATAAAATTCTGTCCGTCCATAAACAGTCGCGTCTGCTGGGCCATGCGGTGACGCAGTTCGAGATTCCGTCGTACCGGATTCCGGCGAAGGTCGAGGTAACGGTATTTCAACCGGAGATCATCGCCCCCGTCCGTTTCATCCTCGATCAGGAAAGGCGGTAACTTGGCCGGGTTCAAAACCTCCAGCGACGTAACCTTCAGTTCAATATCGCCGGTCGGAATATTCGGATTTTTTGATTTCCGCTCAATGACCGTTCCCGTTGCTTTCAGGACATATTCGCGGCCCAGCGAGCGGGCAATCGTAAAGAGTTCAGGAGCCGTCTGACCATCTTCGAGCAGGAGCTGCGTAATACCATATCGGTCACGAAGGTCAATCCATAAGACGCCACCTTTGTCACGAATTGTCTGGACCCAGCCGGTCAGTGTAGCGGTTTTGGTAGCGTCAGCAAGGCGGAGTTCTCCGCAAGTGTGCGTTCGAAGCATTTTTTAATAGGCGAAAGAGTGAACGAGTAACGAGTAAATGCTGACAGCGTTGTTTACTCCGCCCGTTCACCCGTTGCTCTTTAAATTCTGCCGCAAAGGTAGATACTTTACGGGAACTCGGCTATTCACGCTCTCACTCTTTCGCGCTTTAAGCGTCTATTTCCGATAATCCAGAGCGGGTTTCCTATCGCCCAGCAGTGCTTCATAGTTGAAGTCAGCACCGCGCTTCTGCACCCATTCCGTGTTGGCTTTCTCGATGAGCGCCGGTGTTTTATACAAATCGAGCGCGGTCATAGCCAGCGTTTTGGCTGCCACGATCATGCCTTTTTGCCCAATGCTCATACCACTGGCGGCTGTCGATTGCCAGCTGTGCGCCGACGAACCGGGTACCCACGTAGCGGTAGATAAACCAACCGTTGGTACGGCCCAGCTCACGTCACCCACGTCGGTGGAACCGCCACTAGTTGCACTTTCGGAGGCATCGCGGAAGTTTTTTACCTTGGCGGCATTTTCGATGGGTACTTTCTGATCACCGAATGTCTCGCTGATTTTCTTGGCAAAAGCGGTTTCTTCCGGCGTGTAATTTACGCCACCGACGGTTTCCAGATTGTGGTGCATCACTTCGGCCAGCGTTACATTCGGTAATATGTCATACACACCGCCCAGTACTTCCCAGGTTACCTGCGTACCTGTTCCTTTAGCGGCTCCTTCGGCGGCATTTTCGATGCGTTTCCAGACGCTTTGGACAACAGCCCGGTCTTTGTTGCGGACATAATAGTAGACTTCGGCATTGGCCGGAACCACGTTAGGGGCTTCTCCGCCTTTGGTGATGACGTAGTGAATACGGGTATCGGACGGGATGTGTTCACGCATCATGTTGACCATATAATCCATCGCTTCGACACCATCAAGCGCCGACCGACCGCGCTCTGGTGAAGCCGCTGCGTGGGCCGCGATCCCCTTAAAACGGAATTTAGCATTTTTGTTCGCCAGTGAAGTGCCGGCATCGGCAGCATTTTGAGCACCGGGGTGCCAGTGTAATACAACGTCTACATCCTTGAACAACCCGTCGCGCACCATGTATACTTTAGCCGAACCACCCTCTTCGGCGGGGCAACCGTAAATCTTGATCGTTCCGGAATGGCCCGACTTTTTGAGCCAGTCTTTAACCTCAACCGCAGCTGCTACCGATGCTGTCCCGAAGAGATTATGACCGCAGCCGTGACCACCTTTCTGACCTGCGATGGGCGTAAATTCGGGCTTAGCTTCGGTAGCCAGACCCGGTAGCGCATCGTACTCACCCAAAATGCCGATGACGGGTTTCCCCGAACCATACGTAGCTACGAAAGCGGTCGGAATACCGGCCACACCCGTTTGCACATCGAAACCTTCTTTTTTCAGTTGTTCTTCCAAAAGAGCAGAACTTTTCTCCTCCTGATAACCCAGTTCAGCAAAATCCCAGATTTGTTTCGATATACCAGCGTATTCGGGAAACCGTTTATCCAGATCAGCCATAATCGTCTTTTTGTCGGCATCAACAGCGGGGAGCGCATTTTTCTTAGCTTTGGGTTGCGCCACTGCCAGAAGGGGCAGCAACATGGCCGTTGCGAGGAATGGTGTTTTCATAGGTTTGTATTCGGATGATTGGGTTAATTGCCAATAAAAATAAGGCAAAAAGGTGATTCGGCCAATTTTGCTTAGTTGGCGTGTAACGACGGTATTAGGTTTTAGTAAACAAAAAAAGTGCGTCACTCCGGGAAGCGACGCACTTTTCAGAACGAATGACCGATTAGAGTTTATCGGCTCGGTAAGGGTATTTGTTGAATATTAAGTTGATGGCTTCGCGGATTTTCCCCTGTTGCCGGTCAAAACCGTTATTGGATGTTAAACCCGACGCCAACCCCTGCCAAACAGCCTGACTGGTTTTTGTATCAATGAGATTTATCAAAATGGTGCCTGCTTGTACTTCGATGTCCTTCTCGTCACCCAGCGTCTGGACTTCACTGGAACTAAAATAGTTTGAACCCGAACCTGTGTAGCCCTTTATTGTTGTTGGCTTGTCGAATACCCGAAAGTTAACAATTAGATCGGGCGCCTGCCGTTTGAGCTTGTAACCCCGGCCATCCATGGCAAAACCGACGGCTTCCCGAATCTGCTTCTTCAAAACCAGGTCGTTCAGAAAATAATAGCCTGGATCGAGTTTGCTGTCTACCTGCGATGCCCAAGCGTAAGTTTTGTAGCGGCTGAAATCCGTGTTTGGTTTGGTTTCGCTGTTTACTGTGACGTTTTGCGCCTGGGTTAGGGTAGCTGCTAGGCCTAATACCGCGATAAAAAATAACTGTTTCATATACGTTGACTCTTGTTTTAGGAGTATGTCCTTTTCGCATAAATAACCTATACAGCGTATAAAGGTTATAAAAAGGCTCTCAAAAGCTGTATAAAAATTTATAGTCGATCCGTTTTTGTCATTTCAGCGGCCACCGTGGCGCGGCCCGGTCCTGGCGTCGGGATGATAGAAATCACCTATATCAGTTCGTCAAAACAAAATTCAGACGGCCATTTACGGCTACAAAAAAAGAGCCGTCAACGGCTAGCTGACGGCTCTGTAAAAAACGAAATGGATGCTTTATTTACCACCCCCGACTTTACCCGCTTGAGTAGCTTTGGCCGTTGAAGCTGGATTTTTAACGTATTTGTCCAGCCAGCCGTTCATTTCGGAAAGCATGTGCAGTAGCGATTCTTTAGCCGTGTAGCCGTGACTTTCGTACGGTAAGAACACAAGCCGGGTTGTGGCCCCGAAGCCTTTAAGCGCGTTGTAGTACCGCTCCGACTGAATCGGGAACGTACCCGTATTGTTGTCGGCCTCGCCATGAACGAGCAACAGGGGCGACTTCATTTTGTCGGCATTCATAAACGGCGACATCTTGTTGTAAACGTCCGGGGCCTGCCAGTAGCTGCGTTGCTCGTTCTGAAAACCAAATGGCGTCAGTGTACGGTTGTATGCACCACTACGGGCAATGCCGCCTTTGAACAGTTTGCTGTGTGTGAGCAGGTTAGCCGTCATGAATGCACCATACGAGTGCCCACCTACGCCTACGCGACTACTATCGACAACACCTAGCCGCACCCCTTCGTCGATGGCCGCTTTGGCGCTGGCTACCAACTGCTCGACATAATTGTCATTCGGCTCTTTATCGCCCTCACCCACGATCGGAATGCTGGCGTTGTCCAGAATAGCGTAGCCCATGGTCACGAAGGCAGCGGCACCCCAATAACTGATTCGGTTGAACTGATACGGCGAACCCGATACCTGACTGGCAGCATCTTTACTCTTGAATTCAGCAGGATACGCCCACAGGAATGTCGGTAGCGGCCCCTGTTCTTTCTTGTAACCAACAGGCAGATACAGCGTAGCGGTCAGATCTACGCCATCGGAGCGTTTGTAGCGAAGTTGCTGTTTCTGAATGCCTTTCAACTGCGGATAAGGATGCGGAAAGTACGTGGCCTGAATAGGAGCGATGCGGGCCTTCAGATTGCGTACGAAGTAGTTCGGGCTTTCGTCGGGGGTTTCGCGCGTGGTCAGAATCACCTGCCGGGTAGCGTCCAGCACCGTAATGGGCCGTTCGAAGTAAGGAGACGCTGACCGCCATAGTTCGCGGCTCTGTTTGGTTTTTAGGTTTAGCAAGCTAACGAACGGACGGTCGCCTTCGGGTGATGCGCCCTGCGCATTCAGCATGATAATCTCGCCACTTGGCAGCAAATTCAGCACCTCACGGCCATACTGGTTGTGTTTGGTGTCGGGTTGGCCGGGATTGGTGTAGCGATCTTCGTAGGAGCGATCGAACAATACCGAGGTTTTCCAATCGGTTGGATTAACGATCTTGGTGATGGTTTTCCGATTTTGCCACCAGCGTTCACTGGCGAGAGCGGTTGTTTCATTACCCCAGTCGAAGCCTTCGAATCGGAACTGCGCTGCGTAGATTTCTTTTGGTTGACCTGAGAAGGGCGCGTCGACCAGAAATACTTTATCCCGAACCTCGGCTTTAACTTTTGGATCGCCGTTGTCCTGCGCTACGGTGTAATAGACTGAAGCCGGAGCATCGTTTCGCCACGCAAATTCGCGGGGACCGTTGGGCGCACCATCCGGACTGTAGGCAACGGTTTCCTGTAACGGGCCATCGTTCAGCGTCTTGACCAGTGAACCGGCAACGGCGTAGATCTCCGTTTTCAGCGGGAACCGGTACACTGGAACCAGGTACGAAAACGGGGTGTGAACCGTTTCGAGCATGATATACTGGCCATTGGGCGATGGGGACGCTGTGCGAATAATGCCGGGTTGGCCGATGTTGGTTGTTGAACCATCCAGCCCAAGCCGAACGACCTGCGCGGTGGTGTAATACGCAAACTGGCGCTCGTCGGATGGGTTTTTGAGCAAATCCTGATACGTCGGTGCCTGACCTCGTTTGCCACCTACATTTTCCTGCGTCGTTGGTCCGACCGGAACACGACTGACTTCGGGAGCTGGTCCACGTCCGGCGGGTACTATTTTCGCGATCAGACTTTTGCTGTCCGATACCCATTGATAGGGGACGCCGAGGGTCGCATTGAGTGCAACGGAACCTATCTTTTGCGCCGTGGCCGTGGCCACATCGGCGACGTATAGATCGATCCGGCTGTCTGTCGAGCTGGCAAAGGCTATTTTCGTATCGTCGGGCGACCACTGTACAAAACTGATCAGCGGATTGGCGGGGAGTCCCGTTATGGCTTTTTCGTCCTTATCGGTCAGTTTTTTCAGCTTCAGGCCCGTTATGTACTTTGCCCGGCTGGGACCGGTATTGGCCGGATTCAGGCGCAGGCCGGCCAGTTTAAGTTCGGGCTGGGCTAGCTCCGCAATTCCGGGTGCCGAAGCCTGTTCGAGAATGAGCATCACATCGCCCTTTCCCGACATGCTGACGGTGGGCGTGAGGGGAGCCGTGACCAGATCGGCCAAAACTTTGGGCGGAGTTTGGTAGGTCGGTGCATCCTGAGCGCGTCCAATGAGCGGAATTGCCAGTGACATCACCAAAAGAAGCGGATAGCTTTTTCGACGGGTAAGCAGGTTGTGAAGCATAAGAGGAACGTTGTTTTGAGTGAACTCAAGCGATAAAGATACACCGAAAACAAATCCCGTAGTTGATGAAAAGCGGACCCGTCGGGCCTATTTATTCGGCTGATTTTTGCATCATAAATTATGTATCTTCGCTGACTAGTTAGTTTTACTTATAATTTCGTAGCTGCCGAATCGCACACTCTTTTTGTTAGTATCGAGCTATGTGATTGTTTATAAGTGCTTTATCCATAATTGCTATTCCTTAAAATGCCAGCTGATACGCTTGCCGATCTTCAATTCTCCCAGCTGCTTGATGCGCTACCCGATGCTGTCATATGGATGCGTGCCATACGGGATACTGCCCACAACGTCGTCAACTTCCGGATCGATTACTCGAATAAAAAGGCGGAGGAATACAGTAATAACAAGTACCAGGTTCGCGTTGGCACCCGCCTGCTGGACGACAACAGGCACGACCAAGCGCGTATGGTACAGGTATTTAGCGAAACGTGCACGATCCTGGAAACGGGACTGTCGGATGAATACACACGCTACAATACAACCCTTGCGGCCTGGTTCCGAACAAACCGGTCCAGACTGGGCGATGGCGTTTTGCTAGTGACCCGTGATGTTTCGGAATCGAAAGCCGCAGACAAGGAGAAGCAGGAGCAAACCGAATTGCTGCAAACGATACTGGATACATCGCTCAACAATGTATTCGTCTACGAAGCCATTCGGGACGAGACGGGTCAGATTCTTGATTTTAAGGTGCGATTGGCTAACCCGGCTGGTCGCCAGGACGTCTGGAACCGATACGGGAAAGAGATTATTGGCAATACGCTACTGGGTTTTCGGCCAAGTTCGCGGGAAACGGGCCAGTTCAACCTGTACTGTCAGGTAATCGAAACCGGCCAGACGGTATGGGCACAACACTATTACCCGGATGTGCAGGAATGGTATGATACATCGATCACCAAACTCGGTGATGGCTGTGTGGTAACAGGGGTCAACATCACGTAGCAAAAACGGGATTTGTTGCGGTACAAACGGCTGTCTGATCTGCTCAACAGCGTATTGAACAGTTCGGCAAACGGTATCAAGGCGCTGGAGGCCGTTCGGGAAACAGGTCTGGATGGCCTTCCGGGACGAATCGTTGATTTTGTTATAACGGTCATTAACAGGGCGGGTGCCACGATACGCGGTTACGATGTAGACGACGTTATTGGCAAACGACTCTTGCACATTTTTCCGGGTCTTATAGAAACCGGATTGTTCGATTTGTATTGCGAAGTCGCTGAAACGCACGACCCCCGAACCATTCAGCATACGTATGGAGGTAGCTGGTACGATATGACGCTGGCCCCTTTTGGCGATGGACTGGTCGTCACGTACACTGATATCACGGCTAACAGACAGACCAAACTGGTCATCGAGCAGGCGGCTGCGGAGAATAAACGACAGGCCGATCTGCTTAATAGTGTGCTCGACAATTCGACGAATGGCATTATGGGATTTGAGTCCATCCGCGATGAATCGGGCGAGATTACCGATTTTACGTTCGTTGCTGTCAACAAAGCGGCTAGCCAATTGACGGGCAAAGTACCGGAAGAGGTTATTGGCCAATCGATGCGGTCGGTGTTTCCTGGAAACGTGAAATCGGGTATGATGGCAATGTACGTTCGCACGGTTGAGACAGGCGAACGAACGACGATGGAGACGTACTACGCGTACGATGGTCTTGCTGTCTGGCTTTCTGTTTCTGCGCTAAAACTCGGTGATGGCTGCGTTGTCACGTTTTCCGATATATCGGACGCCAAACGGGCTCAACAACAAATCAGCCAAACGGCAAATTTACTCCAGGCGATCATCAACAGTTCACCCGATGCGCTTGTGCTCTATGAGCCAATACGAAATGAGATGAACGAACTTATCGATTTTCGCTACAAACTGGTGAACCCAATGGCGGCCACGGGAACGGGACGACCACTGGACTTTATGCTCGGCAATACGCTCTTTACCATGTTTCCGGGCGCAGCGCAGGCAGGCTTTTTTGCCCGGTTGAGGCACGTGCTGGAAACCGGTGAGACGCAACACTACGAACACCATTTTTTCGGGGACGACATAGACCTGTGGGCCGAAGTTACGATGGTCAGGCAGGAAAATGACGTATTGACTGTGTTTCAGTACATCACCGAGTTGAAACGGGTACAGCAGGCACTGGAGCGGTCCAGTGCCGAACTACAAATGATCATCGATACGGCTCAGACCGGCATTTTTCTGTTCAGTCCGGTGCGCGACGAAACGGGCGAAGTCGTTGATTTTCGTTTCCAGACAGCCAACCGGAAACTGGCGTCCTATGTAGGGCAGGAGCCGGATGCCGTGATTGGCGCATTGGGCAGCACTTGGTTCCCGGATTATAAAACGAACGGCCTCTTCGATTTCTACCACAGGACCTATCAGACGGGTGAGTCGCAACGGTTCGATTTTCACTACGACGGAAATGGTATCGATGTCTGGCTTGATATCATGTCTACCAACGTTGGCGACCAGGTGTTAGTGACATTCAGCGACTACACGACCCTCAAACAGCTACAGCAGCAATTGGAAACGTCGGTAACGGACCTGCAACGGTCCAACCGGAATCTGGAGCAGTTCGCTTACGTAGCCAGCCACGATCTTCAGGAACCGCTTCGCAAGATTCAGGCCTTTGGCGACATTATTCAGAACCAGTACGCGCCCATTATCGGCGATTCCGGAGCAGATATGATCCAGCGGATGCAATCGGCAGCGTCCCGCATGCAAATGCTGATCAAAGATGTACTGGCTTATTCGCGGGTGTCTACCAAGCTTGAAGAGCATAAGCCAGTTGACCTGAATCAGCTCCTGACGGACGTGTTGAGTGATCTGGAAACGACGATCGAGGAGAAAAAAGCAGTCGTAACCGTAGGTCATTTACCTATAATCAAGGGCGACGTGCTTCAGTTGCGTCAGTTGTTCCAGAACCTGATCAGTAACTCGCTGAAGTTTGTCAAAAGTGACCAGATACCCGACATAACGATCACGGCTGACACGGTTCGGGGTCGCGAATCGGGTTTTGCCTGCTCGCCCGCCGACAGCAATCGACTATTTCACCGTATCCGGCTGATTGATAACGGAATTGGTTTCGAACCGCAATACGCAGCCCAGATATTTCAGGTGTTTCAGCGACTACACGGGCGCAGCGAATACCAGGGAACCGGTATTGGCTTGGCTATTGTTCAGCGGGTTGTTGACAATCATAAAGGATATATTTCCGCCGACGGTAGCCCGGGAAAAGGCGCTACTTTCTGGATTTTACTGCCCTCTAGCTCAAATTAAAGACTTATCCGCTGATTCGTTCGTTACTTTGACGATTGAATCAACCGCCATTCTTCATGCGTACTATCCTGTTAATTCTCGGAACACTTACTGTCTTATCCTGTAATATCGGTGTAACGGTTGATGGAGCTAAGTTCGCCAGCGACCCAAGAACAGCCCCAATCACGGCGGGACAGATCGACGAAGCATCGGGTCTGGCCGACAGCCGAACCCAACCCGGCAATCTCTGGATCGAGCAGGATAGCGGAAGCCCGGCCGAACTGGCTCTGCTGGGTTATGATGGCACTGTAAAAGGAAAGATGGCGATCCCGAACGCAACGAATGTAGATTGGGAAGACATGGCGATTGGCCCTGGTCCTCAGGATGGGAAAAATTACATTTACATCGCTGATATCGGTGACAACAATGCGCAGCGCCCCGGCTGTGTGATTTACCGGTTTATCGAACCCGCCAGTTTACAGGCGGCCATCGGGCAGGTGGAACGGATCAATTTCAAATACCCGGATGGGGCCCGCGACGCCGAAGCGATCATTGTTGATCCCCAGACCCGCGATACCTGGATCATTTCCAAACGGGAAGAAAAAGTGCATCTGTACCGGCTCCCGTATCCACAGGATATCAACCAGGTGACCACGCTTCAAGCCTACGGTGAGTTGCCGTTCACCTACGTTACGAGCGCCGGCATTTCGCCCGATGGATCGGAAATTGTCCTGAGAACGTACCTCCAGGTCTTTTACTGGAAACGGGAAGCGGGTCAATCGGTTGCCGATGCCATGCAGAAAGGCACTGCCCGACAACTGATTGCCAAAGCTGAACCGCAGGGCGAAGCAATTGGCTTTGATAAGGATGGCAAAGGCTTTTTCACCATCAGCGAACGGGCTACAAACCCATCCGTGAATCTTTATTACTACGCAAAACAGTAGCCGTTTTCGGGTATCGGTTCACTACTAATTTACTGGTTTAAGGCAAGAGTCGATCAATGCCGTCAACTGCAAGACCAGTGACTGGTTTTTAAGAACTGGTGTAACTTAAACAGGCACCAGTGAATCACAAACTGAAAACTGCGTTTTATCTTGCCGAATGGATTCTTCGATTCTCATCATTGTTCTGAGCTTATCCGTTCTGATTTCCTATGCGTTCGACCTGTTTAGCAGCCGGTTCCGAACACCATCCGTACTGCTGCTTTTAGTACTGGGTGGCATAACCCGACAGGCGACCAATTACTTCAGTGTTCAGGTGCCGGTTGTCAATACGATCCTGCCAACAATCGGCACGCTGGGTCTAATCTTGATCGTGCTCGAAAATGGCCTTGACCTGGAACTGCACCGCGATAAACTAGGCGTTATTCGCCGTACGCTGGTGGCTTCTGTGCTGTCGGTTGCGGGTATTACCGTTCTGCTGGCCAGCGTTTTATACCTGCTGTTGAATGATTCATTCTATCATTGTCTGATTGCGGCTTTACCTTTTTCGATTATCAGCAGCGCCGTAGCAATACCGAGCGTCGCGAATCTGTCGGCTGGTCAGGGGGAGTTTGTCGTGTACGAGTCGGCTTTTGCCGGAATAATTGGTGTGCTGGTCTTTAACTTTCTGTTAGTCAGCCGGGATTCGGTGTGGGGAGCCGTGTGGTTTTTTGCCCGCGATACGCTCATCATGGCGTTGTTATCGCTGATCTGCTGTTTCCTGCTTCTTTATCTGATTGGTCGAATCAATCACCGGATCAAGTTTCTGCCGATTATTTCTGTACTTTTTCTGGTGTATGCCATCGCCGAAATCAATCACCTGTCGTCGTTATTGCTCATTCTGATCTTCGGGCTTTTTCTGAACAATACCGAATTGTTCATTCGCGGACGGTTGAGTGAAGTGTTGAAGAATGACCTGTTCGAAAAAGAGCTGGACCAGCTCAAAAACCTGACTGCGGAAGGCGCTTTCGTGGTCCGTACCTTCTTTTTCCTGATCTTAGGGTACGCAGCCATCCCCGGCGAATTGCTGGATCGGGATGCCCTGATCGTGAGTGCTATCTTCGTCGCCGTTATTATTGGCTGGCGGTGGGTCACCCTCCGACTGACGTATCAGGGGCCGATGAAACCACTACTCTGGATTGCTCCACGTGGTCTGATAACGATCCTGCTTTATCTGAACATTCCGCAGGATATGCGCGTGATCGGTTTTCGCGATGGGATACCCATATTGGTTATCGTACTATCGCTGATCGTTATGATGGCGGGCGGACTGGGACAAAAACCCGCCGTAACCAACGAGTGATTCCCCATCCAGTCAGCGTTTATCCGTCGTCATATAGGGCCAGAAGGCCCATACTGACCGCTTCTTCAGGTAATTCAGATCCATTTCGTTGGCAAAAGCCTCACGTTCGAAGCTGATATTTCGATAGGCGGCATAGTGCGTTCGGAAGTACAGCCGACGGATCAGGTATTCTAGAATATACCAGAGGTAGAACGGTACAATCCCCAGTTCCGCCTGTTGCCGCAGGTGAATTCGTTCGTGGTTAATCAACACGAGTCCCGGATTGGGCTTGCGGACCAGAATGAACGGAAACAGGGCCATGCCATCCGGCCCAAGCGAAGAAACGTGAATAATAAACCTAGCCATTGACCAATAAACGTGAAAGCCTGATAAGCGCTGCCGCGCGCAAGTTATCGCTCGTTCAAAAAACAGTTACGATCGCGCCAAAATTCCCGTCATAACAGGACTAAATAACCTGATTTTTGCCACTGATTCGGCTGCCGATATGGGGTTGAAACGGCTGGCGTTTGACGGGTAGTTCCGCCGGATAAGCTGGCAGGCGGGATCGTTTGTCTGAGTACGTTTGACTTGATCCGGGATGTGCTAAACCGCCCGGACTGATGGCTTGCCGATCTGTTTCTGATCTGCTACATTTGGCAGAAAACCATAACCAAAACAGAGTATGAAAAAACTATTCGTAACCCTTCTGGCAATACCCCTGCTCCACGTTGGAGCCAACGCGCAAACGACGCCGACCGCCGACGAAGTACTGGATAAGTACATTACCGCTATTGGCGGAAAAGAGGCACTGACCAAAGTGACCGATGTTACAACGAGCATGTCGAGTGAGGGGCAGATGGGAACCATCATGATCACCCGCAAGCAGAAGCTGCCCAACAAATTTTCGATGGTCATTAACGCCAACGGGATGGAAGTAATGAAACAAACCGGCGACGGCACGAAGGTAGTTGCAGGTGGTATGCAGGGCAGTAATACGCTGGAAGGCGCTGCTGCTCAACAGATGATCGCCATGAACGTGATTTTTCCGGAATTGCATTACGCCGAAAACGGGATAAAATCGACGCTGGTTGGGCCAGAGAAAGTCGATGGAAAAGATACGTATAAATTAAGCCACACGACTGCCGATGGGTCGGCTACCTGGACGGATAACTTCGACGCTACCACTGGTCTGAAAGTTCAATCAGCGTCAACGACCAAAGGACAGCGTGGTGAAATGACCATGACATCGGTCTATACGGATTATAAAGAGGTAAATGGCATTAAATACCCCATGACAATCACGCAGCAGTCACCTCGCGGGCCGATGACCATGACGGTCGATAACGTAAAATTCAACAAGGGGCTGAAAGACTCCGATTTTACGATAAAGTAAGCGGTGGAGCCAGCACGGCTCAGAATACTCCCACAGCGTCACGGAGGACACAAAAGATCGACTCTTTATGTTCTCCGTGACGCTGTAGGGAATCCATTTTATAATCAAATTACGAGTTGATTACCTCGCCACCGTTGACGTGGATAACCTGTCCCGTAAAATAGGACGCATCTTCCGACGCCAGAAATACATAGGCTGGAGCCAGTTCTGCGGGTTGTCCGGGCCGTTCCATTGGCGTGTCTTTTCCAAATTTTTCGACCTCTTCAAGCGTTTTCGTCGCTACGATCAGCGGGGTCCAGATGGGGCCGGGAGCCACTCCATTGACCCGGATGTTGCGTTCGACCAGATTCTGCGACAACGACCGGGTAAATGATGTAACGGCACCCTTCGTTGAGGCATAGTCGATCAGTGATTCGCTGCCCCGGTACGACACTACCGACGTGGTATTGATGATGCAGTCGTATGAGCCCATGTGCGGTAACACATTCTTTGTCAGCCGGAACATGGCTAAAATATTTAGCTCAAACGTTTCGCGCATCTGCTGGTCCGAAATGTCCGTAAATTCCTTCTGTTCGACGTGATTCGCTGCGTTGTTGACTAGAATATTAATCCGATGATACGTGCTGATGACTTGGCCGACCACTTCCCGAATGAACGAAATCTGCTTTAAATCGCCCGGAAGTAGTAAACACCGACGTCCCTCGGCCTCGATAAGTGACTTGGTTTTCTGCGCATCCTGCTCTTCGCGCGGGTGATAAACGAGGGCCAGATCAGCGCCTTCGCGGGCAAAGTGAATGGCTACCGCACGGCCGATACCCGAATCGCCACCGGTAATGAGCGCCACTTTATCTAATAGCTTATCGGCCCCCTGATAGTTATCCCGAATGTAGATCGGTTGCGGGTCCATTTCATATTCCAAACCCGGCTGCGCATCCTGATGCTGGGGTTTGGTTTTAATTTCCATTTGTTCCATTGCTCTGAAAAGTTAGGCGTGTGACAGCAGCTCACGTGAGTGAGATTAAAACTGGTCTCACGGTTGAAATCGCTAGGTGTTTACGATCGTGCCGCCATTGGGGTGAAGCACCTGTCCTGTGATATACGAGGCATCATCCGACGCGAGAAACACGTAAGCGGGTGCTACTTCGCTGGGCTGGCCGGGCCGTTTCATCGGTACATCTTTGCCGAATTGCGCTACTTCGTCCGCACTTACCGAAGCAGGATTGAGCGGAGTCCAGATGGGACCGGGCGCAACCGCATTGACCCGGATACCTTTGGTAATCAGATTGGTCGATAAGGCCCGCGTAAACGTCATGATCGCACCTTTGGTGGACGAATATTCCAGCAAATCCGCGCGGCCCTGATAGGCCGTGACCGACGTGGTATTGATGATGCAATCGCCCTTCTGAAGATGGGGTTCAGCCGCTTTCGATATTCTGAAGAACGAGTAAATATTGGTCTCGTATGTCGCTACCAGATCTTCATCTGATGCCTCTTCGAGCGTTTGGTGTTGCAGTTGTAGTCCGGCGTTATTGACCAGAATATTCAACTTGCCCAGTTTCTGAACCGTATCGGCAACGATCTGTTTGCAGTACGTTTCCTGGCGAATATCGCCCGGCAGGAGCAGACACTGCCGACCTTCGGCCTCAACTAGCTCTTTGGTTTTCTGCGCGTCGACTTCTTCGCGTGGTGTGTAGGAAATGGCCACGTCGGCCCCTTCCCGCGCGAAATGCACGGCTACCGCCCGACCAATGCCTGAGTCGCCACCGGTAATGAGGGCCACTTTGTCTTTTAATTTATTCGCTCCTTTGTACAGGTGCCGAATCACTTTCGGCTGTGGGTCCAATTCAGCTTCAAGGCCCGGTTGGATAGCCTGATGCTGAGGGGGGATTTTTGCTTCCATAACGTTGCGTTGGTTGTACTTTTTGGGATAAGCCAAAAGCAACGGCGGTTGTTTGGAGAAATCCAGCCAAATGGCGGCTTTGTGAGTTGAGCTTTTGTACCTTTAGCGCGTGCAAATTGACCGTTGCGAGTAGGCTCCGTGGTACAAAACGGTAAAGCCGCTACGTCCGATCTGTCGAAAATGAAGGGCAAAACGGTTACGAAGAGGGTTGAAATAGATCGACTCGTTTTATAGTAAAATCAAGCTTGTGAATCAGGAATCTACGTCAAAAAAACTTAAGCACGATCTGGTTACTCTGTGCAACGCGCACGTTCAGCAACGCATAGATGTGGCCCGGCGGGCTATGGAAGCGGCACAGGAATCGGCCAACTCCGAGTCGAAGAGTAGTGCAGGTGATAAATACGAAACAGGCCGGGCTATGGCGCAGATCGAGCGGGATCGGTATGCCCACCAGCTCGACGTTGCGCTGGCCGTGGAGCAGGAGCTAACGCGGATCAACAGCGAAAAGGAGTACACCGTTGTTCAGCCGGGTAGTTTGGTAACGACCAACCGGGGTATGTTTTTCATCAGCATCAGCGCCGGTAAGCTCAATATCGATGGGAAAGATGTGTTCGCTATTTCGCCCGCATCACCAATCGGTTCGGCACTAGCCGGTCGGCGCGCGGGCGAAACAGTTTTGTTCAACAAGCTGGTCTATGAAATTCTGAGCGTGGCTTAGCTCAATGGACCCGTTCGCCACCAATCCAGGTTTGCTTGACTTTTGTGTCGCGAAGCTGCGCGTTGGGAGCGGTCATGATATCGCGATCCAATATCACAAAATCAGCTTGCTTGCCCGGTGCGATGCTCCCGCGCAACTGTTCCTCGAAGCATGCATAAGCGGCCCAGCGGGTCATTGCCAGCAACGCTGATTTCCGGTCGACCGCATTTTCCATCTGATAACCACCGGTTGGCGTGTTTTTGGCGTCCTGCCGGGCAACCGCTGCGTGGAACCCGAACAGCGGATTAACGGCTTCTACCGGGAAATCGCTTCCGAAGGCAATCAACTGATTCTGTTTCATCAAATCTTTAAACGCATAAGCACTCTTCACGCGAATGGGTCCTAACCGGTTGGCGGCCCAGTACATATCGGATGTCGCATGAGTTGGCTGAACCGACGGAATGATTGAGTACTGCCCAAATTTGTGAACATCTTCCGGTGATACGACCTGCGCGTGTTCAATGCGCCAGCGCCGGTTGTTGTGGCCTTTCAGCAGTTTACCGTACAGATCGAGCATGAGGTGATTGGCCGAATCGCCAATGCAGTGGGTATTCGCCTGAAAACCAGAGTTGTGTAAAAGTGTCGTGACTCGTTCCAGCTCACCAGGGCTGAGCAATAGAAAACCACCTGTCTCCGGACGATCGCTGTACGGACGACGCAGGCAGGCCCCGCGTGAACCCAAAGCCCCATCGGCATACAGCTTGAACGAACGGACCGTGAGCCGATCCGTCTGGAACGGTCCCCGCTTCAGAAAATAAGTCAGATTCGGCTCACCCAGACTAATCATAGCGTAATCCCGAATCTTGAGCTTTCCCGCTTTATGAAGACTGTCGATGAGATTGATTTCGTCGGGGCTGATTCCGGCATCCGAAATTGTTGTGAGGCCCAGCGCAACGCAAACCTTTTCGGCGGCCTGTAGCATCCGGGCTTTGTCGGCCTTGTCGGGCTGGGGAATAATCCGCTTGACAAGTTGCATAGCGTTGTCGACCAGAACACCCGTTGGCTGACCATTTCTGACGACGACTTCACCACCGGGCAGTTTAGAACCCGCTGTTACCTTTGCCAGTCGCAAGGTTTTTGAGTTGACGAGCAGGGCATGACCATCGACCCGCATCAGCGCAACCGGTACGTTCGGGAAGGCAGCGTCCAGCTTCTCTTTCGTTGGGAAGGTTTTGTCGGCCCAGTCGTTCTGATCCCAACCCCGGCCAGCGAGCCACATGACATCCGGATTTTTCTGATAAAACGATTTCAGCCGACTGATAACATCATCATACGAGGTTGCGCCAACCAGATCGGCCTGATTCAGCACTTGTCCTAAACCCAGAAAGTGGGCGTGAGGATCGTAGAAACCGGGATAAATCGGCTGTCCACCCAGATCAGCAGTACTATCGGCATCGTACGCATCCGCCAGCGTTTTGGCTGAACCAACCGCGAGAAATTTACCATCGCCGACCACGAACGCATCCGCTACGGAGAACGTGGAGTCAGCCGTGTAGATACGCGCATTGGTGACCAGCAGATCGGCTTTTTTTCGGGAAGAACACCCGGAAAGCAAAGCAAATAAAACCGTAATTACTAAAAGAGGACGTTTCATAAGGGATGATTGGGGAAAATGCAAATTAACAGAAAGTTGATAAGCCGACCAGCTAATCGCAGATTCTTGTATTTTTGTCTTTATCGACCTTGTCAACCTCAATTCAATGAAGCTCAGCAGTTGGATTCTTTTTACTTGCCTCTCCTTTTCGGCCCTTGCTCAACAACCTCAAAATGCTATTCAACGCGCTCAGCAGCGAACGTTTACCGTTGCTACCATCCCACAACCTGGCGAGGTGCTAACCCTGCCACAAGCGATCGAACAGGCGATCGGGAAAAATTATCAGATTCAAATCAACCGGTCGCAGGAGCAGATTGCCCGCAACAATTTCACGAAAGGAAATGCCGGCTATCTACCGTCACTGTTGTTTAACGGAAATTCCAGCGGTGGTTTGCAAAGCTTTCGGCAAACGTATCTGGACGGTCTCCGGCCTCCTCAGGAAGCCTCCGGCGTATTTAACCGAACGACCAACCTGGCCCTCAATGTGAACTATACCGTTTTCAATGGCTATGCCCGTTCCGCGCTGTATACGCAGCTAAAACAACTTCTTCAGATTAGCTCGGTTACGACCCGTGCCAATGTGGAGGCTACGGTTGCCAGCATCGCTACGAGCTATTACGACGTGATCCGGCAGTTGCAACGATTGATCGCTTTTAGTCAGGCACTGGATATTTCCCGCGAACGGCTTGAACTGGCCCGGGCCAACTATGAGGTCGGTACCCGTTCGAAAGTCGACTTTCTGAGTGCTCAGGTCGATTACAATACGGACAGCGCATCACTTATTGCGCAGGAGCAACTGCTACGAAACTCCAAAACTCTGTTCAATACGCAATTAGTGCGTGACCCGCTCACTGAGTTTGCCGTTCGCGATACAATCATTGTTCGGCCAAATCTGGAACTGGGCTCGCTCCAGCAATCGCTCAATACCAACAACCCACTGCTGGTCTCGGCGGTGCTGAACCGTACGATTGCCGACCTCAATGCGCGGCTTGTCAATGCTCAACAACTCCCACTGGTTACGGCTCAGACCGGTTACAATTACCAGCTTCAGGACAATCAGGGCGGTTTTGGTATCAGAACGGGTCGAACGGGTTCGTTCACCTATCTGGTTACCGCATCGATTCCGATCTTTAACGGCTATAATCTAAAGCGGCAAATCCAGAATGCGCGCGTCAACACGATCATTGCGCAAAATCAGGAGAGCGACCAGCGATTGCAACTTCAATTGGCGCTCACGCAGACCTTTCAATTATATCAGAACAGCCTGAAATTGTTAAATCTGGAAGTGCTGAATAACCAACTGGCCAATCAGAACGTCGATATTGCGTATGATCGCTATCGGATCGGTAACTCCACATTCGTAGAATTCCGGGACGTGCAGCGAAACTCCATTGATGCCCAGACCCGCCTGATCGAAGCTGAATTCAACGCTAAAGCGGCCGAAATCGAATTACTCCGGCTCAGCAGTACCATCACGCAAGAACTGGGGCAGTAGTCGGGCAGCGAGTTACTAACTACCAATGCACGATGAAGCCAGAAACTGTTCAGTCTTTCGACTGGGAACGTATTTTTATCCATGACCTTCCGTGGACCTATCTCGGCGAGGTGGCGTTCCGGACCGTATTTATGTTTCTGATCGTGCTGACTGCCCTGACGGTATCGGGTAAGCGCGAGGTGAGGCAATTGTCTATTTATGAACTGGTGTTGCTCATCGGTCTTGGTTCGGCTGCGGGCGACCCTATGTTTTACGATGATGTACCTCTTTCGTCGGCTGTAGTGGTCTTTATCGTCATGATGGGCTGCTACAAACTGACTACGTTCATCAGCGATCGCAATAAAACGGTTAGAACCGTTCTTGAAGGCAAACCCGTTTATGTAATCGAAAATGGCTGTATTCTGACGCAGAATTTCAAGCAGGAAGATATGGGACTGGACGATTTGTTTTCTGATCTGCGCGTTGGTGGTATCGAACACCTTGGACAGGTGCGTACAGCTATTCTGGAGCCAAATGGGCAGCTCAGTTTCTTTCAGTTCCGCGAAAATGACACTCGACCTGGCTTGCCTATTCTGCCCAACGAATTGAAGCGCCATACCGAAACGTTGTCGGAACCCGGCGATTATGCCTGCTGCACCTGTGGCAGTGTACAATCGATCAGCACATCGACCGGCAGCCTAACCTGCCCGCGCTGCACGCATACACACTGGGTAAAGGCCATGCGCTAAACGCCCTTCCGCTAAAGAGTCAGGCCAGTGCTTTCTTGGCGGAAGGGCTTTTTATTACTTTTTTTACCTGATCGCTCAGAAATTTCAGGAGTAACTTCTCGACGCCGTCCAGCCCATGCGGACTCGTCTGACGAAAGCGATTTTTTTGTTCGATGTACGGGTTCAAATCCAGGCATTCGTACGATTCCAGAATCTGCGGATGGACGTAATGCTTGCGGCATACGGTGCGGGTGTTGCCCAGTTTGAGCGACACTTCGTCAAGTACCGCATTGACATTTTTCTTCAACTCTTTTTCGGTTTCGCAGGGTTCCAGTTCGATCAGTAAGCGCAAGGCATTGACCGTTCCGGCCCAGGTTCGAAAATCTTTGGCCGAAAAATCATTGCCCATTGTTTCATGCAGGTAGTCGTTCACCATCCCGGAATCAATGGAGTGGCGGTCGCCTTCCTCATCGAAATACTGGAATAATTCCTTGCCCGGAAGATCACGACAGGCTTTCACGAGCCGCGCTAACTGCCGGTCGTGGAGCGCAATGTCGTGATAGATGCCTTTTTTACCCTTGAAGCTGAACCGTACGTCGCTGCCTTCCAGCTTGACGTGCCGGGTTTTAAGGGTTGTCAGGCCGTATGAGCCGTATTCTTTTTCATAGGCCGCATTACCCACCCGAATCAGCGTTTGCTCCATAACGCTCAGCGCAATGGCAATCACTTTGTCGCGAGTCAGGGACTTCTCTTTCAAATCCTTGTCGAGACGCGCACGAAGTTTGGGGAGTGCTTCACCAAAAGCGGCCATCCGGAAAAACTTTGTTTCACTTCGGATCGCGTTCCAGTTGGCGTGATATCGGTATTGTTTTCGGTTTCTGGTGTCAATACCTGTTGCCTGTAAGTGTCCGTTTGCTTTGGGGCTTATCCAGACGCGTTCCCAGGCGGGTGGCAAGGCCATGCTGCGAATACGGGCCAGTAGTTGCTCATCATCGACAGGCTGCTCTTTCGTATCGAGGTAGGTAAACTGATCGCCAGTTTTGCGACGGCTGATACCGGGCATGGTGTCGTTCATATACACCAGCCGGGCCGCCTTTGCTGCCTTCATTGGATCGTGTGCCAGTTCCAGTAAATCCACGTTTGTTGCGTTTTGTGGATTGGTTAACTAATTGATTAGGACATTAGTTAGCGAAAAGAGGAGATAACGAAGTAAATCGAGCGGACTTATTCATGAATCGAAACGCACCCGTCTGACTGAGCTGAGATCCAATATGCACTGAACTGCTTACTTCTCAGCGGCTTTGCCGAAGAACCAGAGAGCCAGCGCGGTGGCGTAATGGTAAAAATCGGTCGGGTGAAAAAAGGAGTCCAGCGACTGCGCTTTTGCGGCTAATCCCATCATCATGGCCGCCAGAACAATCCAGAGTCCCCGCTTATTGCGCTGAAGTAACGAAAACACCGCTAACAGCATTAAAATAAGAATGGCCAGTGATGGCACGACAGGCGTGAAAACGCGCACTTCGGGAAGTAGCAACAGGATAAATACGAACAGGCCAAATACCATTGTCGTCACAAAGGTCGTCATGGTGTAAATCCGGCGGTTCAACAAGCCCCAAACACCGACGACGGCACAGACAACGCCTAAACTATTAGACAACACGACCATCGAACGATGGAGCGGCTCAAGCGACTCAGCCCCTGTGTATTCGATAATGCCAATTAGGGCGGCCAGCGAAATCGTGAGTAGAAAGAAGCCCCATAGGAGTCTGTTATAGATGCTTACCCGCTGGAAAAAGTACCAAAACACCCCAACACCGGTTCCGGCCAGAACGGAGCCAGAGATAATGTGCGAAAAAATCATCACGTAATTTACGAAGATTCGGCTACTTTTGCCCAACTTATTCAATGATACAAGATTAACAAACGAACGGAAAAAGCCGAAAGAGATCAGGTATTTATTCGCTCGTTCGTTAGGCTTGCTCACATTCAATTGCATCGCCAACGATTTACTAACCGTCATGAGTGTTTTAGTTAACAAGGACTCCAAAGTTATCGTCCAGGGCTTCACTGGCTCGGAGGGCAGTTTCCATGCCCAGCAGATGATCGAATATGGTACCAATGTAGTTGGGGGCGTTACGCCCGGCAAAGGTGGTCAAACCCACCTCGACCGGCCCGTCTTCAACACGGTTCAGCAATCCGTTGATCAGGCTGGTGCCAACGTTTCTATCATTTTTGTACCGCCCGCATTTGCGGCAGATGCCATCATGGAAGCGGCCGAAGCAGGTATCAAAGTGATTATCTGCATCACCGAGGGCATTCCTACGGAAGATATGGTGGCTGTGAAAAACTACCTCAATGACAAAGACGTTCGGCTGATTGGCCCGAACTGTCCCGGCGTTATGACCGCCGAAGAATGTAAAGTGGGTATCATGCCCGGTTTCATCTTCAAAAAAGGGACCATTGGCATCGTTTCGAAATCAGGAACGCTGACCTACGAAGCCGTTGATCAGCTCACTAAAGCAGGTCTTGGTCAGAGCACGGCCATCGGTATCGGGGGTGATCCAATCATCGGTACAACGACCAAACAGGCAGTTGAACTGCTGATGAATGATCCGGATACCGACGCAATCGTAATGATTGGCGAAATTGGTGGTGGCATGGAAGCCGAAGCCGCCCGCTGGATCAAAGCCGACGGGAACCGCAAACCCGTTGTTGGCTTTATTGCCGGACAAACCGCACCAAAAGGTCGTCGAATGGGCCACGCTGGTGCAATTGTAGGTGGTGCTGATGACACGGCTGCCGCTAAAATGGAGATTATGCGTGAGTGTGGTATCCACGTGGTCGAGTCGCCCGCGCTTATCGGCGATACCATGCTGAAAGCATTAGGAAAGGTCTGATTTAACGACGTATAACGAGTGAAAGAGCGAAGGAGCGAAAGGGCAGATAGGTGGCAATTCGGTTGGGTACGTTTCCCGGCAAAGAACCAGTTTCGCCCGTTCGCTCTTTTGCTCTTTTTAGTAATGGCTTTTTCCGCTTCCGGGCAATCCCGCACGGAGGGCATAGGTCCGGCCAATCAATATTATCCGGTCCACGATTTTCACGACGATTTTCAGGTCTACGACGAAGGGGCAAAAGCATACGTACCCTATATCGTCGAGCAGCATGCCGATCAAACAGCGTTGAGCACCTACATCGACCTGGAAAGTAACCGGCATTATAATCTTCTTATTTCGACCCAGCAGGACGGTTATTTGTTTATCAATGCGGCTCTGAAACGCAAGCTTCGGGCAGGCACCTGGTATGTGTTCAATATCGATAGTTTGTACAACGTATACCGCCAGCCTGAAGTTTTTCTGACGCTGTATGGCGCACCTGGCCTGAATGACAAGAGCCTGTTCATCGGGTATCCGAAGTCGGCAACGCAAAAACCCGTTATCTTGCGCGATGACAATTTGAGCGTAAGACCGCGCTCATTCTCGGTATACAGCAATTTTCTAGGGCTGGGACTGGTGTTTCTGCTGGCTACCCATGCGTTTCTTTTCTCGTTTTATCACAGGGCTTTTCTGCGCTTCTATAGCCTGTGGGACCTGCTCTCCTTGCGGTCACCGGAAGAATCGTTTTTGATCAATCGTCCGCTCAGTAGTACGAATGTGCTGTTCGTTCTTAACCTGAGCTTCGTCATTGGATATTTGCTCGTCTTCATCCAAAGCCAAAACCTCGACGTATTTGTGTCAGCAAGACTGTTGGGCGGACAAACTATCGCGTCGATCATCGGCGAGTTTATTATAGTGAGCGGTCTGACGTTCATGGTCTTGATGGGCAAATACCTGGCGCTGGAAGTTATTGGAGGATTATATAAACTACAGGACGCAATCAATATTCATTTCTTCAAAGTTCTTCAGTCATCCATGCTGTTTTTCACCATACTGACGCTTTTGTTAGTTATGGTTTCGTATAATACGACGACCATCATCTGGTCAGAAAGTGTGTTGTTGTTTCCATTATTAGTATTCTATTTAGTTCGGCTAGCCTTTTTATACATTGTTATCCGTAGTCTGGAACCTATCAAAAATCTGTATTTATTTTCGTACCTTTGTATCGTTGAATTGATTCCACTCATCATAGGTCTTCGTTTCGCGCTGTGAGAGTGGTTTGCAATTTATGGTTACGCAGTATGGTTTTATCCGGTCCGGTCTAACCAGTCGTAGCCGTAAGTTCAGAACTGACTATTGAAACGAGTTGAGATTCGATGAACGAGACCAGCATGCAATCCACAGAAGACCGGCTAACGAAGGTTAACCGGCTGTTAGTGACCCAATCCCGCCCTGCCGACGAAAAATCTCCTTATTTTGACCTAGTCAGCAAGTACACCATCCAGGTTGATTTTCGGCCCTTTATCCAGATACAGGGCGTATCGTATAAAGATTTTCGCCGTCAGAAAATCAATATTCTGGACCACACCGCCATCATCTTCACGAGCCGGAACGCGATCGATCACTTCTTCCGCATTTGCCAGGAAGGGCGGGTTGAAGTGCCCGCCGACATGAAATACTTCTGTATTTCGGAACAAACGGCCAATTACCTCCAGAAATACATCATTATCCGGAAGCGGAAGATCTTTAACGGGACCAAGACCGCTACCGAACTGTTCGATCTGATCAAGAAACACAAGAACGAAAAATTCCTGTTTCCCTGCTCGAACATTCGGCGTAACGATATTCCGGAATTCATGGATACCAGTAGCCTGCATTTTACGGAGGCTGTCATGTATGAAACGGTCCCGACTGATTTGTCGGATCTGGACATCCAGAGTTACGATATCATCGCTTTCTTTAGCCCATCGGGTGTAGCGTCGCTGCTGTCAAACTTCCCGGATTTCAAACAAAATGGGACAAGGATGGCTGCTTTTGGCCCAACTACGGCCAAAGCGATAACAGAAGCGGGTCTGACACTCGACATTGAAGCGCCTTTACCGAATGCCCCGTCAATGACCGGTGCGCTTGATCTGTACATAAAAAAGGCCAATAATTAGTAAACAGTTGGCGTTTTAGGGAGGTTGGTTGTTGAAAACAGGGTATTCGCAATCCGTTTTCAGCGGCCAACCTTTATTTTTTCGGTTCAATAAAGTAGCGGTTTCGGCGTTTATTTGTAAACTGCACCGTACGGTTGCAACGAACGTACCGATGCGTGTCGTAGTGGGCCAGAGGGTCCTGACACAAGTTCTCTTTTCTTTGCTTGTATGATTCGCACACTTTACTTTTTTGCCATACTGACCCTTACTGTTCAGTCGGTTTTTGCTCAACAGGAACCACAGCTAAGCATGTACATGTACAACCCACTTTACTACAATCCGGCGGCTGCCGGATCGGAGGGGGTGTCCCGGGTACAACTAACGCAACGAACTCAGTATCTGGGTTATCAAACGGTCGGTAACCTCGACAACGGCGGAGTCCAGAACTCGCAGATCTTATCCTTCAATATGCCGTTGGCCCGCATAAAAAGCGGAATTGGCATATACGTCCTGAATGACAAAGCGGCTGCCAATTACAATCAATCGGTACAACTCTCCTACGCGTATCGGCTGGCATTGAAGAATGGTACACTGTCCTTGGGTGTGCAGGCGGGTATGTTCAATAAAGGTTACGATTACGGCCAGCTTCGTCCGAGTGAAGCGGGTGATCCTCTGATTCCAACGGGTCGTATTAGTCAGGCCAAGCCAGACATTGGTGCAGGCGTTTATTACAACACGACTGATTATTGGGTTGGCGTGAGCGTTAATCACCTTAACAAAGCATCTTACACGCTGGGTACGGATCGATCAACGAATCCATTATACCCAAGTGCTTATCTGACGGCTGGGTACCGGCTGGGTATCGGCTATGATATTGATATACAGCCCTCTGTGTTGATTCAATACGCTACGTTAGGCGGAATCCGTAATTCGACGGCGACGGTTAATGTCGTTGGAACGTACGATAACCGGCTCTGGGCGGGTGTTGGCTATCGATTTCAGGACGCAGCGATGGTTACGGCGGGCATCAACCTGATGCGTAATAATGCGTTACGGGTGGGTTATTCGCTTGATCTCGTTATTGGATCGAGCGTTAAGAGTGCAACGTCGCACGAGATTATGCTTGCCTATGCATTTCCTGCCCCTGACCCCCGGAAGAAGCCTATAGTACGGACGCCCCGGTTCAGGTATTAATCTAACAGGAAACAGGATTGTTCTGAGTTTTACAGCTCGCATAATAAAGTACGGTACTTTGGCAGCATTCTTGTTAGGCAGTTTGCCAATAGCTGCGTATTTTTGAAGGAAGTGGCCTTTTCTATAGCTGGTATCATACCCTACTAAGTCTATCAGTGAAGCAACGTTTTTGATAAATTCTGCGTAAAGAAAATTCTCTATACAATATCTAAA
Organism: Spirosoma agri; assembly: GCF_010747415.1. Classification (NCBI taxonomy): domain Bacteria; kingdom Pseudomonadati; phylum Bacteroidota; class Cytophagia; order Cytophagales; family Cytophagaceae; genus Spirosoma; species Spirosoma agri. The sequence goes on from NZ_JAAGNZ010000001.1 coordinate 1,008,227, forward strand.
AGGATTTTCGTTTTTAGTCTGGTCTCGCACAAGAAGAAGGTTAAAAGTCTCATAATGATGAAGTACAACTGGTTTACAGCCAACGCAACTCGGGTAGTGATGGTCGCAGCAGTGATCCTGCTGATGCAAGGTTGCGGCTTTATGAAGTCAAAGTTCGGTGGTAAGGACGGCAAAGGGGGAGAAGTAGGTGTTACGAATGGAGAAATTACGGCTACAGGTCGTAAAGGTTGGAAGCAACCGACTCCCTACGGAATGGTCCTTGTTCCATCTGGCTCATTTATCATGGGACAGGCTGACGAAGACGTGGCGGCTACACAGATTAATATGAACCGTCAGGTGACGATCAGTTCGTTTTACATGGATGATGCCGAAATTTCGAATCACGAATACCGGCAATATGTCAATGCACTTCTCGCTGACTCGGTTTCCGTGTTAGGCGAAGAGGAGATCATGGCAAAGTATTATCCTGACACGACTGTCTGGAAAAATGACTTTACGTACCACAACGGAGATCCTATGCTGGAGCATTATTATGCGCACCCGGCGTTCGATACGTATCCGGTTGTTGGGGTGAGCTGGGTGGCTGCCAAGCATTTCTGCCAGTGGCGGACACATACACTCGATGACTTCCGCACCAAAGATGGTGGGTATCGTTCGTTCGGATTCCGTCTGCCTTCAGAAGCTGAGTGGGAATGGGCGGCTCGTGGTGGTAAGAGCGGAGCGAAGTATCCTTGGGGTAACCCCTATGTTGCCAATGGTAAAGGGTGCTACTTAGCTAACTTCAAACCACAGCGGGGTAATTTCGACGCCGACGGGTATCCATACACCGCTCCGGCTACAGCTTACAGCCCGAACGATTATGGTCTTTACAACATGGCGGGTAACGTTGCCGAATGGTGCCGGGATGCCTATGCTGACAACTCCAATGCTATTGTCTGGGATATGAACCCTGACAACCAGAATGCCGACGAGCCACGCAAAGTTGTTCGGGGTGGATCCTGGAAAGATATTGCTTACTACCTCGAAACAGGTACACGCTACTACGAGTACGAAGACCAGAAGCGTTCATATATAGGTTTCCGTTGCGTAATGGACAATCTGGAAGGACGTGCCGCATCGGGCCGGGGTGGCCGGGTTGGCGGTAGCAGCAAAAGCAAAAGCAGCAAAAAAGCGTCGTCTAAAAAAGCCTAACGCGTAGTAGCGCGTGAAACCAGACATCAGGACAACTTCCACTTGCTGTTTACACAACAGTCAATAGCTAGGTGTCTGAACATCTTAACCACAAAAAGTCAAATACCCTATTCCAACAAATCGCTTATCATGGCAGCAGAAAAGTCCACGAATTTCTTTTGGGATCGTTTAGTACCAACCATTTATAGTGCCGGTGCAGCCGTTGTAATTGCAGGTGCCTGGGCAAAAATCACCCACAATGAAGGTTTAGGCTGGCTGCTTACGGCCGGTCTGTTGACAGAAGTGGTTATCTTCTTGCTGTACGCTGTTCAGAGTTTTACTAGCCCGGCAACGGCAGGTGACAGCTATGCCTGGGAGCGTGTCTATCCTGAATTAGCGGACGATTATAAGGGTGAGGCCCGTAAGCCTGCCCCCCAGACGAATGGCTTAACGGGTAATATGGACCAGATGCTGGCCCAAGCTAAAGTAACGCCTGACGTATTTGAGCGCCTTGGTTCCGGCTTCCGTAACCTGAATGATACGGTTTCAAAATTGACCGACCTTACGGATGCGACCGTCGCTACAAACGATTATGCTCGCAACGTTAAGTCAGCGTCGACATCGATCGGTGAGATGAATAAGTCGTACGGTACGGCTATCACGGCGATGAATTCGATGGCCGATGCAACGACTGATGCCAAAGACTATCGGGACCAGTTCCAGAAAGTTACCAAGAATATGGGTGCGCTGAACGCCGTGTACGAACTGGAGTTGCAGGATACGAATAAACACCTCAAGGCTATGAATGCCTTCTATGGTAGCATGACATCGGCAATGGAAAATATGGCCGACGCTAGCCGCGATGCTCAACAGTTCAAGAGCGAAATGGCTAAATTAACTGGTAATCTTGCGTCGCTCAACACGGTATATGGCAGCATGTTGACTGCTATGCGTGGTAACTAAAATCAGTTAGCCAATTTACGGTTTGCGGTTATGTCTGTTTACAAGCAGACGGTTCTGCCGCGAACCGTAAACGCTACTCCCTACTATCTAACCCCCGTTTTCTACCATACTTTATGGCAGGCACTAAAGAGACACCCCGTCAGAAGATGATCGGGATGATGTATCTGGTATTGACCGCGTTATTGGCCCTGCAGGTAACGTCGGCTATTCTGGAGAAATTCGTATTGATTAATAATAGCTTAGAACAATCAACTGGAGCCGTTAATAAGGTTAACCAGTCTACACTTGAGAATATTCGAGCTACGGTTGAAAAATCAGGTAATCGCGCCACTGATCTTGCCATTGTCAAACAGGCTGACGAGGTACGGAAGATGACCGCTGACATGGTTGGTGAAATCGATAAACTAAAAGAGCAGATCGTTGAAACAGGTGGAGGCCGGGATGAGTCTGGTAATATCAAGAATCTGAGTGAGGAAGAAAACGTCGCTCAGGTTATGATTGGCACCAATCGCAACGGAGCTGCTTTCAAGCTGAAAGATCAGCTAAATAGTTACGTCGATAATCTATCCAAAGTATCGGGTACGAAATATGCGCCGATGGCTCTTGATGGTAAGGATGATCCAATTGCCGCCCGTTCGCCGGATCAACGCCGGAAAGACTTCGCTGAATTGAACTTTGCGCAAACACCAATTCCGGCTGCTTTGGCTGTGTTGAGCCAGAAGCAGGCTGATGTTCGCCGTATCGAAGGTGAGGTCCTAGACGTACTGGCTAGTAAAGTTGGCGCGCAGGATGTTAAGTTTGATAAGATTCTGGCGATGCTGAGCATGGAGTCGAAAGTGGTTGTAGCTGGCACGAAGTTTAAAGGTCAGATGTTTCTGGCGGCTTCGTCATCAGGTATTCAGCCACGCATGAGTTTGAATGGCGGTGCTGTTCGGATGCAGGATGGTCAGGGTATCGTTGAGTTTACGGCTCAGGGTGGTGCGTACGATAAAAATGGTCTTGCCCGGCGTACGCTTACCGGTTCGATTGCTTACCAGACGCCAGCCGGTTTGAAAACCGTACCGCTGTCAGCTGAGTACTTCGTTGCCAAACCATCGTACCAGATTGAAACGGGAACGATGCCACCGCTGTACCTAGGTTGTGCAAACAAATTGAGCATTCAAAGCCCCCAGTTAGGCGCTCTCTGGAATCCTAGCTTCTCGGCTGATGGTGCCTCTGTTGTGTCATCTGGTGAAAAAGGTAAAATCACCGTTGTTCCCAGTTCGGCCAGCGTAGCCTTGAACATCAGCAATAGTGGTAGCTTACTTGGTACGGAACGGTTCCGGGTCAATAAAGTGCCGCGCCCAACCTTAGAGATTTTTGTAGGTGGAACGAGAGCCAGTGATCCACGGGGTGTACCGGTGTCATCCGCGCGTAGCGTACGGATCCAGGCCGTTGCTGACCCAAGTTTTGCAACCTATTCGCCAGACGATGCTAATTTCCGGGCTACGAGTGCTACCGTTTCATTGGTGCGTGGCACGAAACGAGTGCAGTTCGTTACAGTACAGGGTGGCGGTGGCTCCATTGCGAACTTAGCGGCTGAAGCACAGCCTGGTGACCGCTTGGTTATTCAGGTCGAGGGTGTACAACGTCGGAATTTCCGGGGTGAAATTAGTGACGTACCAATGGGTAACACACTGTCTCAAGTTTCGCTGTATTGATGCACTAAAGCAGTCAGTTAGCCGTTAACATACTTGACAACAAATAGTAGCTATGACACAAATGAAAACGATACGATATGCTGGGGTGCTGGCCGCTGCTGCACTGGCCCTGGTAGGGGGGAATGCGTTAGCCCAGGAGAAAGCAAGCACTGGCACGAACCCTAATTCGGTTCGTGGAATTAATGAGAATGACATCATGATGAAGAAAACCCTTTGGCGTCGGGTCGACCTGAAGGAGAAACAGAATCAGTCGATGTTCTCGAAAAATAATGAAATTTCGAAGTATTTGATTGAAGCTGTGAAAGCTGGTTTGATCGATGCGTATGCGAACGATTCGTGTACGACAAAGATTACTGCCGCGAAATTTCACGAAAACATGCTGATCCCGAATACGGGCGGTGGCTTGTCGGCTGAAGAGAAAGCGGCCGGTTTTACGGAAGATGGTAAAACGGGTGGCGCTAACGATGGTTGGGACAGCCCAAAGAAGGACGATAAGAAGAAGGTAGCTGATGATGGCTGGGGTACTCCTAAAAAAGCAGCTGCTCAACCTGCTGACGATGGTTGGGGTGCACCTAAGAAAAAGGCAACTGTAGCGAAAAATACCAAAGGCAAAAAAGGTAAGAAAGTCGTTGCTCCTGTTATCGAAGAGCCCAAAAAGGATACCATTCCAGCTGTGGCAACTTTGTCAGGAGACGAATACTTCCCTAAAGAGCTGAACATTCTTGAAATAAAAGAAGACTGGATTTTTGACCGGAAACGCTCACGGTTGTATTACGATGTGCAAACCGTAACGCTGTTGCTTCCTTCTGACAAGAACCAGGCTGGTTTTGAGGTGCCCATCGCATCGTTCAAATACAAAGATTTGGACAAGCTGTTTCGTAGCGATCCGAAGAAATTTATCTGGTATAACCCACAGAATCAGGCTCAGCACAAAAATTTGGCCGATGCCTTTGATCTGCGGTTGTTCTATGGTCGGATTACAAAAGTGGCTAATCCGGGAGATAAGGACTTAGTTGGTATGTATGGTGATCGGGAAGGACTGTTGAAGTCATACCAGACGGAATACGAACTCATGGAAGTAGAGCATGGTCTCTGGGAGTACTAAGAAAAAAGCGGCTGAAGGGCCGCTTTTTTTATGGACATATACTAGTGAAGAAGCAGCATTTGCCGCTTCTTCTTTTACTGCTCCAGCGTGTCGAAATAGAATTTAAGCTTAGCGGCCCGATCCTTACCTACTACTTCAGCCACTTCATCGATAGAGGCTTCTCTGATTTTGGTCACCCCCTTAAAATGCTTGAGCAATTTGGCCGCTGTTTTCTTACCAACGCCTTCGACATTTTCCAACTCACTGATCAGGCTGTTGCGGCTGCGTTTATCACGGTGATACGTGATGGCAAACCGGTGGGCTTCATCACGAATGCGTTGAATGAGCTTGAGTGATTCTGATTTTTTGTCGATGTAAAGTGGCAGATTGTCTTCCGGGAAATAAATCTCTTCGAGTCGTTTAGCAATACCGATAATGGGCACTTTCCCGTATAGGTTCATCGCTTTCAGCGCGTCGCAGGCCGCACTAAGCTGGCCTTTTCCCCCATCGATCACGATCAGGTCAGGCATATCCGTTTGTTCCTCTATCACACGGGTATAGCGACGGGTAACCACCTCGTACATACTGGCAAAGTCATTCGGCCCGATCACCGTTTTGATCGAGAAATGCCGGTATTCCTTATTCGCTGGTTTGCCGCCGATGAAACATACCATAGCCGAAACCGGATTTGTCCCCTGAATATTCGAGTTATCGAAACACTCGATTCGATTAGGAAGCGTCTTAAGCTGTAAATCCTGCTTTAGGCGGATCAGAACACGATCTTTTTTGCTGGCGTTCGCCGTTGCTTCTGCGGCTGCACGTTCCTGCCGTTCGCGTCGGAAATACAGCACATTTTTGAGCGACATATCCAGCAACTTCTTCTTATCGCCAATTTGTGGAATGGTCACTTCGGCCTGTAAGTCGACGTCGAGCGGAATATTTGTGATGATCTCCTTGGCCTGACTGCCGTACTGCTCCCGAAATTCAATGATCATCATGGCGAGCAGGTCCGGATCGGGTTCGTCCAGTTTCTTCTTGACTTCAACGGTATGGGCCTGCACGATGGTGCCGTTGACAACCTTCATGAAGTTGACATAAGCCGACAGCTCATCGGAAGCAATCGAGAAAACGTCCGCATCGGCGATCTTAGGATTGACAACGGTCGATTTGCTTTGAAACCGCTGAATCACATCCATCTTCTCTTTGTATTGCTGTGCCTGTTCAAACGCCAGCTCGTTTGCCGCGTCGACCATTCGATTCTTAAAATGCTCCTGCGCCGGCTTCAGGTTTCCTTTCAGAATATGATGAACCTGCTCAATATCTTTGTTGTAGTCAACTTCCTTTTGCTTGCCTTCGCAGGGGCCTTTACAGTTGCCGATGTGATATTCGAGGCAAACCTTGTACTTACCCGCTTCCACATTTTCGGGCGCCAGGTTGTAATTACAGGTACGGATTGTGAATAGTTGGCTGAACATATCCAGCACCGTGTACATTGGCTTCAGGTTAGCGAACGGGCCGTAGAATGTACCTTGTTTGCGATCGATGCGCCGGGTCGTGACAACCCTCGGGAAATGCTCGTTCGTGACGCAGACAAAGGGGTACGTCTTATCGTCGCGCAGCAGGATGTTGAATTTCGGCTGGTAGCGTTTGATGAGTTGATTTTCGAGGAGCAGCGCATCAAACTCGGTGTGCACAATCGTGAATTCGATCTTACGAATCTGACTAACCAACCGAATTGTTTTCCGGTCGTGCTGTTTCGAATTCGTGAAATAGCTACTGACCCGGTTTTTTAAATCCTTCGCTTTACCAACATAAATCACCTCGCCCGTCGCATCGAAATACCGATAGACCCCCGGCTCATGAGGCACTTTGGCTAATTCTTTCTTGTAGTCGAATTCCGGCATATAATGGGTTGTCTACCTGCGCTGGGATAGGGTTATTGTGAAGCCGACTAGCCGCTCAGGCATTGGCAGACTGCTTTATAAAACAACCAATGTATGCTAAAGGTTGCTTATTGATCGACACGAAAAAGGGCCAGCAAAAAGGCTGGCCCAAATGAGTTATTGTAAAATCTCGTCCTCATCTTCCGGTACCACTTTAGGCGGAATGTACCGTTGGGCGGAATCGATATGGAAGCCGCCACAATCGATCTTGAAATTGTTGGGCTTCCGGAATGGCTCCGGACGATACTGCGTCAGGGTTGGATCGGCGTATATCTTTTGCATATACATGCCCCAGGCCGGCATCGCCATGCGGCCACCCTGACCAAGCTCAATCGTTCTAAAGTGAATCGAACGGTCATCACCACCGACCCATAAACCCGACACAAGGTGCTGCGTCATGCCCATAAACCAAGCGTCGGAATAATTGGACGTTGTTCCCGTTTTTGCCGCTATCTCGTTTCCACCTTCCAGCAGTTTATATTGCGTCCGGAGTCGTTGCGCCGTTCCGTTCGGATCTTCAACCGCCCCGCGCATGAGGTACAGCATTTCATAGGCCCGATTGGCACTAATGACCTGGTTGGCATCGGCACTGAACGATTTCAGGACGTTTCCATTCTTATCCCTGATCTCAAGAATCAGCATCGGCCGCACCCGAATACCACCGTTGGCAAAAGCGCAGTAGGACGATACCATTTCGAGAACGGAAACATCACCCGTACCCAGGCAAAGGGTTGGATTTTGTGGTAGATCTTTACTGACAATACCCATCTTATGAGCATAGTCGATTACTTCGGCCGCACGGGTTTTTTTGATCAGCTGCGCACTGACAGTGTTGATCGACTGTCCCAATGCTTCACGAAGCGACAGGCTCCGGTAACTGTATTTGCCATTCGAATTTTTGGGCATCCAGGGCGGGCCGCCATTGTTATCTTCTCCGTGCGCAAAGACGGTTGGCTGATCGGTCAGATGGCTGCACGGCGTTACAAAACCTTGGTCCATTGCCGTTAAGTAAATGAATGGCTTGAACGTAGACCCCGGCTGACGACGACCCTGACGAACGTGGTCGAACTTCATGTGTTTGAAGTTAATGCCGCCTACCCACGCTTTCACGTGTCCATAGCGCGGGTCCATCGACATGAAGCCGGTGTTCAGCAGTCGTTTGTAATAGCGAATCGAGTCCAGCGAACTCATGGTGGTGTCCTTCTCGTTGCGTCGGCCACCGTAAACGAAAACTTTCATCTTGACGGGTTTCCGCATTTCGCGCCAGATGGCTTTCTCATCCGTACCGTACTCAGCTTTCAGTGCTTTATACCGGGTCGTCTGTTTCGCTCGCGCTTCGATAAAGCCGGGCAGTTCCTCGTACTTTTTGGTCTTCGGATTCTTCTTTACCCACGGATTTCGTCCGCGCCAGTGTTCGTAAAACTTTTTCTGCTGATCGCGCATATTGGTCATCACCGCTTCTTCGGCGTAGGACTGCATACGCGAATCAATGGTGGTGTAAATGCGTAAGCCGCTGGTATAGAGATCCAGCTCAGCATCCGGGTTGTCTTCGTTATACTGATTGATGAACGCTTTGATGTCATCCCGGATAACCGACCGGAAATAAGCAGCCATACCCGTGTTCTGGTTTTCGATGCTGAAGTCAAGCTTGATCGGTTTCTGTTTGTACGTGAAAAACTGCTCTTCATTCAGAAATTTATAGCGTTTCATCTGGCTCAGCACAACATTCCGGCGTTGCAGGGCGCGTTCTTCAAAAATACGCGGATCATACCGGGACGGATTCTGCAACATACCGACCAGCAGCGCCGATTCTTCGACACTTAAGCTCCACGGTTCCTTATCAAAATAGGTTTTGGCGGCTGTTTTGATGCCATACGTATTATTGCCGAACGACACCGTGTTCAGGTACATCATCATGATCTCCTGTTTGGTATAGTTCCGTTCCAGCCGAACCGACAGAATCCATTCTTTGGTCTTTTCGATGACCGTCTTGAGCAGCGGCACATTACCAAGCGCACCACGCAGTTTTTCACCACGGGTATCGAACAGGTTTTTGGCTACCTGCTGCGTCAGCGTACTACCGCCCCCTGAACTACTGTTACCCGTAGCGATGCCTTTGATAACCCGAAAGAAGGAGCGGGGATCAATACCCGAGTGTTTGATGAAGCGGGCATCTTCAGTCGCCAATAAGGCTGATACGACATTGGGCGAAACCTGCGTAATCTCGACCGGTGTCCGGTTTTCGACGTAGTATTTACCCAGCAGCTGATTGTCGGCGGTATACACCTCCGAAGCGCGATCACTCTGCGGATTTTCGAGTGCTTTCAAGCTGGGCATTCCGCCGAATAACCATAGAAAATTATAACTGACAGCCAGTATGTAAAAGACCAGCATCGCCAGTCCGAATAAGGCAAACCGCCACAGTTGCTTGATAAAAGTCCGGTAGCGACCGGGTGCAAAATTGATCATTATGGGTGCGTAGGTATTTTCTGTTTGCCAGTTTGCTGCCCCTGGAGTAAGCCAGGACAACAAGCTGGGCACGTTATTTTCTGTTTGCCGTTTGTCGACTGGCAGCTTCCTGCATTTCTTTTACGCGCGGTAAGAGGGAACTGGCCGGATAATCGCGTATAAATTCGGTCAAAGATTGTTTGTAGGCATCGGTTCCCTGGACTTTACCGACAAGAATAACCCGCAACAGGGCCAGTTTGTCTTCCAGCTGCGTACCCGTAAATGTATTGAGCGAGTTTTCCGTCCGGGCAAGCGCTTCCGTCACGTTATTCGCTTTGTAGAGTTCATATATCTGGTTGTAAGTAGCCAGCGCCTTGGTTTCACTGTCCGTAGACTGCTGAGCAACGGCCCGGCCTACCAGTCGTGCATATGAGGTGTTCGGATAGTCAGCCAGTAATTTATCTTTCCAGGGAGACGCCTTACCTAACTGCTCGTTCGAGAGGTGCAGCAGGTAGTACACTTCGGGTTTCTGAAGCGTATTGGGATAGCGGGTCAGCAATTGCTCGAAGGTGGGAATGGCGTCTGCCGGTTGATTGAGCTGGAATTTGTACAGCTTACCTAGCTTATATAAGGCGTTTTCAATGCGTTGATTGGCCTGCGCCTGGGCTTCTTTCGTGAACGGAATCTTGGCATACAAAGCATCTTTCTGCGCCTTCTGGACAGTCGCTATGCCACTACTCCCCAAAGCTGTCTGGGCCGACGCGTTTGTAGCGTCCTGTTGCTGTAGGGGCGCGTTTGGGTTTATTTCGTTAGCCGATGTGCCTCCATTGAGCGGACTATTGACGCCGGCAATGGCTTCCGACGCTTCTTTGTTGCTACGTCGCCAGTTATCTTCAATCGGACGATTGCCCCAACGGGTAGAAAACTCTTGTCGGCCCTGGCTCAAGGCAACGGGATTATACAAAACCCAGCGTTCGTTCGGTTGCAGATCGGAATTGGTTGCACCGGGAACTGTACCGACATTACCACTGGAAGCCCGATCCACAATCTGCTGAGCCAGCGCTGCCTGTGCTTTGTCTTCCTTTTCCTTCTGCGCAATGACATTGTCCAGCAGCTTATCCAACGCGGCCGGGTTCATCTGGGCCAGATGCAGCAAACTATCATCCGTACGAATCGTGGTCTGGTACTGGACGAACTCATCCAGTGTTTTTTTGCGAGTTACCAGCGCGGCATAATCCGGTGATTGTTGCGGCATCAGGGCCAGTGCGCTGTCGTAATAGACTTTAGCTTTGGCATAATCGGTTTTCTTTTCGAAGTACAGCTTGCCGATTTCCTCGTAGGTATACGGGACCTGTGACGTATTGGAACCCGCAGCCTGAATAGAAAGGCTGTAGAAATTGATCGCTTTATCGATCCGACCATTCCGGGCTTCGAGCAAGCCCATCGTAAAATAAATCTTGTCTTTCAGGTCGGCGTTTTTCCGGTCGTTGAGCATCGTCTCAAACGTTTCCGTCGATTGGGCCAGCCGCTTCTGATCACCCGTCAGGCCGTTGCTCTGAATGGCATACAGATTGGCGTAAAACGACTGATCGTAGGAGGGCCGCGAGCGTAGCACCTGTTGATAATGGGCGATTGCTTTGGTCGGTTGCCCGGTCAGATCGTATAACTGACCTGCAATCAGGTGGAGACGAGCCGTCGACTCACCTTTTTTCAGAGCCGGAAACGTAGCGTCCAGAATTCCCGCGGCAGTTGTGTATTCGCCTTTCCGCTCGTGCATGTACGCCTTGGTCAGGTAGAAGTCACGGGTATTGGCTTTATTGAGGGGTTGGGTGCGCAAATACTCCGAAACATTCAGGGCATTTGTGTAATCACTGGCTTCGGTATAGGCACGCATCAGCCCAACCAGTGCCTGGTGTTTGTCGTCTTCGTCCGTTCCTTTCGTGTTCACATATTTGAACACTTCGATGGCATTTGGTAAATCCTGTTTCAGCAAACGCGCCCGGCCGATCAGAATGTAAGCATCATCGAGCCATTTGCTGTTCTGATGGCGTTCGGGAATGAGTGAGGCTTTTTTTATCGCGTCGTCCAGCTGCGGCTTCACGGGCGCGACCAGCATCGAATCGACGGGGAACAGAATTGGCAACAGATGATTATAATTTTCCTGCCGGGTTTTGAACAGAGCCAGTTCAGCCTCCTTAATTTCGTCGCGCGCAATCACATAAGCGTTGAAATGGGCCGTCAGGTTATGATAACCCTTGCTAATGGGTTTTGTACTGTATTGCGAGCATGACACCAGTACAGCGGTCAGCAGCGCTGAAACCGTTAACAATTGTAGGTACGGGCGGTTACGAAAGTAGCGGGACATTCGGAAGTAATACGTAGTCACTCGTATCTCAAAACGTTCCGGTCTGCGTTGACGGTATGGAACGTTAGCCCAAATTAACGAATTTTGCTCTTTACATTGTATAGAACCCCTGAATTCTGTGGAAAACGAACCCGAACAGCCCGCCGAAAACCGTCCGATAAAGCCTACGGACGGTGCACCGTTGAAAAAAGTAACCGAGAAAACGACGTCATTTGTGCAATATAGCGGTATTGCGTTTCAAATGCTCGGTACGATCGGACTGGGCGTTTGGGTCGGCCTGAAACTGGACGAATGGCAGGGCAACGAACGCCCTTTATGGACAATTGTGCTATCATTGACGGCTATCGGGGCATCCCTGTATTTATTTATCCGCCAGCTAACCCGATAATAACATTAACTCAAGCGATTTGCCCATTCGGCTTACTGGCCCGCTACGCTTATGTAAGTTAGCTGTAGCTGTATCCGGATAGTAGAAAATCGCCTTATACTATGCTTCGGACAATTATCTTAACCGCTATACTGGCAATTGTATTTTTCTCAGCCGAACGATATTCCGCTCCAGCCTGGTTGCATCCCGACTGGAAGATTTTACTGCTCTTTTTTTTTAGTGTATCGTTCCTCACGCATCGGCTGGTGGAGTCTGGTTTACAAGGGGATCGGGAGCGCTTCATTCCGCTTTATCTGGCTGCAACAGTGGCCCGGCTGATACTTGGCCTTGCATTTGTCGGGTTTTTTCTATTCCGACATATTGACCAGCGCCGGACGTTCGTTTTCGACTTTCTTGTACTATATATATTTTACACAGGCTTTGAGATTTGGAGCCTTACTCGTAACTTGCGACGCGATTCGTAAAAACGATCTGTCACATCATATGATGAGTTCGGTGATTAATAGATTTATGTTGGCTATGGCTCTTGTTATGAGCTCATTAGCTTTTGTGTACGCTCAGGAGGAAGGCCATGAGGGCGAAGTTCCGGCCGAGCACGGCAAAAAAGAAGGATTTAATGTGGGCGAAATGATCATGCACCACATTAAAGATGAGCACGGTTGGGAGTTTGCCCACGGTGTTACGCTACCACTGCCCGTTATTCTGTATTCGCAGGATCGTGGACTCGAAGTTTTCTCATCATCACACCTCGCTCACGAAGCGGTTTACAACGGCTACAAGCAGGAACACGGTAAAGTGCACCGGGTTAATGAAGCCGGACAAACTGACCATGAAGCGAAGGTTTATGACTTCTCGATCACCAAGAACGTGGCATCTCTTCTGTTGAGCGCCGTGATTCTGCTGCTGATTTTCCCCGCCGTTAGCAAAGGGTATGCTACTAACAAGGGTAAAGCCCCGAAAGGGATTCAATCGTTGCTGGAACCCATTATCTTGTTCGTTCGTGACGAGATAGCCAAGCCAAGTATCGGTCCCCGCTACACGAAGTACCTGCCTTACTTGCTGACGCTGTTCTTCTTTATTCTTGTCAACAACCTGCTGGGTCTGTTGCCGGGGGCTGCCAACCTCACTGGTAACATCGCTGTTACGCTGGTGCTGTCGATCATCACGTTCATCATCGTAAACGTGAGTGGTAACAAGCATTACTGGATGCACATGATTAAGCCGACGGGTGTTCCGGTTGCGCTGCTGCCCATCATGGTTCCGGTTGAGATTGTGGGTCTGTTTATGAAACCCCTTTCGCTGATGATCCGGCTATTCGCCAACATTACGGCGGGTCACATTATTATCCTGAGTTTGCTGGGTCTGATTTTTATGGCCAACCACATGGCTGGCACAATGACTAGTATCGCTATCAGTCCGGTTGTGCTGTTTTTTACCCTGTTTCTGAACATGATCGAATTGCTGGTGGCATTCCTTCAGGCGTTCATCTTCACGCTGTTGACCGCTATGTACATTGGCAGTGCTGTGGAAGACCATCACGAAGCCGACCACGGAATCGGTTATGAAGGAACGACGTCGGAGTTAGGGTAATCGTTGACTATAGAGGTGTTGGTTCAAAAACCAGCTTACCTCAGTAGTGAGTAGCGTGCTGTGTTGGATTCTAAGAAGACGACACGTTTGATAATGCAATCTTTTGTTTCACTTGTATAAATACGTTTGAGTTTTATGTTCGCAATGTTGTTTGCTCTGCTGTTAGAAGCTACAGGTAGTGTAGCTATTATGGGTGCTGCTATTGGTGCTGGTTTAGCTGCTATCGGTGCTGGTCTTGGTATCGGTCGGATTGGTGGTAGTGCCATGGAAGGTATTGCCCGTCAGCCAGAAGCGGCTGGTCGTATTCAAACCGCCATGCTGATCATCGCGGCTCTGATTGAGGCCGTTGCTCTGTTCGCAGCTGTTATTTGTCTGCTGGTTGCTACGGCGGCTTAATTCGCCCCGCAACAGCAGTATCTAAACTTGAGTAGGCTGGTTACATTAGGTACTGGCGTCCCTGCTCGCAAAATTCCCGGAACTGTCTGTCCATTTGGGTTTGCCGATGGACAGACAGTCTCCAACAAAAGATTGAATTGAGTTGCAATGCATAGGTGACGAACACTGATTCAGAAGCCTGTAACGCGTGGTAACTAACTGAACCGAAAGTCATACAATATAACTAGCCGCTTAAGCGGTCATAAATCGTAAATCCATGGATTTGCTTACACCCGATCTTGGTTTATTATTCTGGCAGGTAGTCGTATTTCTCGGCCTGTTTTTAATTCTTCGTACGTTCGCTTGGAAACCCATTACCGACAGTTTGCACGAACGCGAAAACAATATTCAGAGCGCACTCGATCTAGCTGAAAAGACCCGCGTTGAAATGACGGCTCTGAAAGCCGATAACGACAAATTACTGGCTCAGGCTCGTAGCGAACGTGAATTGATCCTTCGCGGTGCCAAAGAAACGGCTGACAAAATGGTTGCTGATTCTCGCGATAAAGCAGCGGCTGAAGGACAACGTATTCTGGATCAGGCTCGTGAAGCGATGCAGAATGAGCGTCAGGCACTGGTAGCGCAGATGAAGAAGGAAGTAGTTACGCTCTCGCTTGATATTGCCGAGAAAGTACTCCGTAAAGAACTTAGCGATAAGGGTGCGCAGGAGAAACTGGTTAGTGATCTGGTATCCAATTCAAGACTAAACTAAAGGAGTCGTGAGGTGTAGGCGATTCGCTTACAGCTGATGACTCAGACATACACCTATGGCAGTTGCTACCGTAGCATCCCGATATGCAAAGTCTCTTCTGGATCTAGCCCAGGAGCAGGGCATAACGGAAACGTTATACAAAGACATGCGGCTATTCAAGCAAACAGTTGACCAAAGTCGTCCACTGCTGCTGATGCTGAAAAACCCTATTGTTCGGTCGGAGAAGAAAAGCGCCGTTTTGAAAGCTGCGTTCGAAAAACGACTGAATCCGGTGACGATGTCGTTCCTGCAGATCATCACCAAAAAGAATCGCGAACCCATCATGGATGCGATTGCCGAAGCCTTCATTAGCCAGTATGATAAGCTGAAAGGTGTTGACCGGGCAACCATCATCACGACCGTTCCGCTCACCGACGAACTTCGGGCGAAGTTCAGCGCGCTGGTGCTGCAAACAGCCGGTGGCAAAACGGTTGAGCTGGAAGAAAAAATTGACCCGAAACTTATTGGTGGTTATGTACTGCGCGTTGGTGATCAGCAGATCGACGGATCGATTCGCAATCAGTTGAACGAACTCCGGTTGCAGTTTTTAAACTAGTCCGAAAGCTAATCAGGTTTAAGCTGGTTGACCTCTTATAGAAAAAAGGCGAGTCCTGAATCAGGACTCGCCTTTTTTCGTTTACCACCATTTTTCATACCCTGCCGACGGCTTCCAGGTCGATTTCGGTTCAAAATGATGCCACAAAATGGCGGCTATGTTTCGCAGGGCGACGAACCCTTCGTTCGTTCGTACCCAGCTTTCGTCTTTCTGATTTTTAGTCATCACACAATAGACGTACTCGCCGTGGGGCGCATGAACGAACACTACTTCTGACCGGGCCTGATTGACCGCGCCATTTTTACAGGCTGTTTTGATGTCTGGCGGAATTTGCGAAAGCCCGTCGTTGTCCCAATACTGGTGGCCCAAATTACGATACATCTCCTCACTGGCGTCCGGACTTACCGCTTTTCCCTGGCGGATATACGTGATTAGGTCGGCCATATCACGTGGCGTCGATTGCCCCCAGCCATGTTGGGCTTGGTTGGCTGCCCGGCCAGGGGTGCGGGAATTAACGCGGGTCTGGTGAAAGCCGTTCGTGTCGAGCCATTGATTGATCGTGGCACCACCTCCGGCCAGTGCCTGACACCACAAGCTGCCTGTGTTGTCACTGACTGTTATCATCAGCATAGCCACTTTACTCAGCGCCAGTTTAGTGCCGTCTTTGAAAGATCCGACAATGCCGTCGTCATAATGCAGTGAATCCCTGTAAACGAGCTGCTGGTCATAAGCTAGCTCGCCTTTATGAATTTTGTCGAACAAGCCGCACAGAATCGGGACTTTGATCATGCTGGCCGTTGGGAAGAGCGTATCCGCATTGATAGCAACCGTTTCGCCCGTGCGAAGATTACGCACGTAAACGCCAATTGTTCCGTGAAAGCCGGCCAGTGCAGTCGTAAGTTCCCGATCGAGCGATGACGACCGAGCTTTCTTTTTTTGTGGTTGAGGAGCGCTATCCGATTGAGCAATCGTGAATTGCGTCTGGACGATAAGGAGGCAGAAGAGAAGAAAACGTATCAAAATTGAATCGGTTTAACGAGTTTATGATGAGTGCACTTGAACGACTCCCGTTCATAGAATCGGATAGTATCGGTGCGTTTTTGGTTCGTTGTCACTTCCAGATTGACGAAACCTTCTCGGGTGGCCAGTTCGAACAGAGCCGTCACCAGCTTATGGCCAATGCGCTGATTACGCTGATCGCTTCGGACGAACAATTCCTGAATTTCGCCTACTTTACCAACGTGGTGAAGTAGGTATTGAGCGTAGCAGCTGACAAACCCTACCCGCTCACCCGCCCGTTCGGCGATCAGGTAATAAATCATTGGATTCGTCAGGTTCAGGGCAAAGATGGCCTGAAATCGAGGCAGGTCGAGCTGTTCATCTTCCAGCTCACACAGAAAGTGGTAAACCGTGCCGACATCCTTCGGGCTGGCTGGCCGAATGGTCACGTAATCAGCTGGGGGAGGGGTATTCATCACGGTAATTCTAGTATCGCCATTGGTTCAGTAACAGGATGACTCGACTCGTTCAGACGTTGCCAGCGAGTGACTGAAGACCGCTAACGGGAGATTATTCGTCCCAATAGTCACGCTATTACCCTAGTATTCTTGGAGCCGATCCGATTCGAACACGTGCTTGCCGACCAATCCCTGTTGCATGGTAGCCAGCATCGCGTTAGCGACTTTCGAACCGTCAACACCTTTGTATTTTGCCGGAATAATCGGACTTAACAAGCGCATAGCTCCTTCGGCCAGCCGCTCACCCAGGCGATTTTCACCCCGATTGCCCAGCAGGAGGGAAGGACGGAAAATTAGTAAGGTAGGGTAATTCAGCGCGGCAAGGTCACGTTCGACTTCGCCTTTGACCCGGTTATAAAAAAACGTTGATTTGGTGTCGGCGCCCATGGCCGTTACAATGGCAAACTGCTGGGCACCATTAGCCAGCCCTAACCGGGCAATATCCATTGGGTACTGGTAATCGACTTTGCGGAACGCTTCTTTCGAACCCGCCTTTTTCATCGTGGTGCCGAGGCAGCAAAAAATATCGTCGGCCTGGGTGAGCAACCCATTCGGATGGTCGAAATCGAACTGAACTTCCTGCAAACGGGGATGCTGCCAATTCAATGACTTTCGCACTAGGACTTTTACTTTTTCGTAGAGGGGAGAGTCGACCAGACGGTGGGTGAGCAAGTCGCCGACAAGCCCCGTGGCACCGATTACCAAAGCTGTTTTATACGTGGGTGCTGTCATCTCAAAGAGGATATTTTTGCTAATTTAGTCGCTTAGCAAACAGATGAAGTTACTTCATGCTGAAATCTATTATATGCACCTAATTACACACCTTTATGCACCGAATAGTACACCGAATTAGTACCGTTCTTGTTGGACTTACGCTCATGTCGCTAGTTGCGTTTCGCTTCGTGAGTGACGACGATTTTTTGAAACGGCTGCTCGCCAGATTTCAAGACTACAATCAGCAACGACCTGTTGAAAAGGTGTATGTTCACACTGACCGCGACGCCTATCTGACGGGCGAAACGATCTGGATGAAGGGGTATATCATCAACGGAAATACGCACTATATTGATACCATCAGCCGGGTGCTTTATGTTGATTTGATCGATTTGACTGCTCGGCGCGTCCGGCAGAGAGTACAGCTTCGGGCAACAAACAGTTTTGCGCCCGGTCAACTTGCACTACCTGATTCGCTGGCGTCCGGAACGTATATGCTTCAGGGGTATACGAATTACATGCGCAACTTTCCGGAAGCCTATTTCTTCACAAAAACGTTGACTATTCTGCGAGCAGATGACACAGGTACAACGGCTAAATCAGCAGTATCGGGTAAACAGAATCGTCTGGATGTCCAGTTTTTACCCGAGGGCGGGCAACTGATCGAGGGGGTCGAAACGCGAGTAGCTTTCAAAGCGGTCAATTCCTCCGGGCAAAGCCAGACGGTGCAGGGGTTTGTCCTGAACACCCGAAACGACACGATCGTTGGACTGACAAGTACGCATCTGGGCATGGGATTTTTTACCCTGAATCCGGAAGTTGGCCAACGCTATACGGCTTTCGTCAGACAGGCCGACGGAACGCTCACCCCCTACCAATTACCCGCTGCGAACGTGCAGGGCGTGACCATGCAGGTCGATAATGTGAGTAATAACGTTAACATTCGGGTGTATCTTCGTCATAACAAAACCAGTGTCGATCCCGCTGCCACGATGACGCTCCTGGCCCAGACGCGCGGGCAAGTTGTGCAGATCGCGAAAGTACCTTTGGCGAAAAAAGGAGCGATGGTTCAGTTGCCCAAGGCTGAGTTTCCGGAGGGAATCGCTCAGCTCACCCTCTTCGACGAAACGAACAAGCCAGTCAGTGAACGCCTGGTCTTTATCAATAAAAACCAGCAGATCAATATTGCCTTATCGCCGGACAAACCGTCGTATAAAAATCGCGACAAGGTAGAGTTGACTATTACGACAACCAATGCAGAAGGTAAACCGGTTGCTACTAACCTATCGTTAGCAACCGTCGATGCCCGACTAGCACCCGAAGTTGATTCGAATAGCGCTAGTATCGTATCCCACTTGCTGCTGTCGTCGGACCTGACCGGCGTAATCGAACAGCCAGGCTATTATTTTGACCCGTCGCATAAAGACCGCTGGCAGCAGCTGGATTTGCTGTTGATGACGCAGGGCTGGCGACGGTTCGCCTGGTCCGACGTGCTGGCGGACTCAATTCCGCGCGTTAAGTACCACGTTGAGCGGGGGCTGTCGCTGACGGGCCGTGTTGTTCGGCCCAACCAGAAAAGCATCGGCAGCAAAGTGAAATTAACGTTTGTCGTGTCCAGACAGGATAGCACCCGTGATTTTCTGACCGGTGATACCGATGACTTTGGGAATTTCGGCGCGTACGACCTTGATTTTACGGATACCACAACGGTATTGATCCAGGGTGTGAAGGGCAAAGCAAACCGTGATCTGGTTATAACGCTCGATCAGCTACTGACACCAACCGTGACCATCACGCGCGTACCCTACAATCCGCTTGAGTTCAGACGCGATGAGCTGGCCGAGTTCATTAAACGAACTAAAGAATACCAGGAAATTGAGCGACAAATTCGGCGAAACGGCGAAGTACTGCTCCAGTCGGTAACGGTGAAGGCCAAGAAATACCAGGAACGTGATTCCAGAACCATTTACGGTACACCCGACGCTACCGTCAAATTCGATCAGATGAATACTGCCGGACGATTGACCATTCTGGATGTAATTCAGGGGCGAATTGCGGGCGTACAGGTGACGGGCAATGGTATGAATGCGCGGGTGCAGATTCGCGGAGCGGCTAACTTTAGCGGTCCTATCGAGCCCCTGTTTGTGCTGGATGGTATGCCCATGGACTTACAGGGTATCATGGGTATCTCGGTGCAGGATGTTGACCGGGTTGACGTGCTGAAAGGCGCATCGGCAGCGATCTATGGCTCGCGGGGGGGCGGTGGTGTTATTTCCATCCTGACCAAACGGGGGTCTCCGAACTATGATCTTACGAAAGAAGCGGCTCTCGGAACGTTGCTGGCGAAACTGCCCGGTTACGCGCCCATCCGGGAGTTCTATGCTCCTCGCTATGATACCAAGAAGCCGGAACACGTTCGGCCCGATTACCGCACAACACTGTACTGGGCACCGCTCATCCAGACCAATGCCGATGGCAAAGCGACCATATCGTTTTTTACATCGGACGCCAAAACGGAGCTTCGAGTACGGGCGGAGGGTATAACAATGAGTGGTATGCCGGGTATGAGCCGAGGTGTATTACGAGTCGAATGATGCTTGATTTGCTGCAGGAGGACACTAAAAGACGAATGCCACTACATTTTGTAGTGGCATTCGTACCAGCAGCAGACAAAAAAAGCGTTAAACGGCGCCCAGAATCTTCATGTTGATTGGATCCCAGCTGACGGCTTTCTTCTGCGCGAAACTCATATTGCCACACTGCGTTGGCCCACAGGCGCGGAGCCCAAATGTGGCATCTTCAATATTTGGGGCGTTGGTCCGGATGGAATTGAAGAAATTGACAAAGTGCTCATATCGATCTCCTTTATAATCTTTAGGGAAGGCGTATTTAAGCTCTTTGGGCCCTTCCAGTTCCGGATGGGGCGGATATAGTTTAGCGTATTCTTTGATGAACAGCTCTTTCTGATCTTTGGGGAAATTGTCGATCGACATACCCGGAGCCTTCGGAAATTTGTTCCGGTGAACGGTCAGCGAATCGAACCCGAGCGACAGGTCACCCTCCGTACCCACGATCCGAACCAGGTAATTACCACCGCCACCGTCAACGAAATTAGATCGTGTCGTTAGGTTGAACTCAGGATGTTCAGCCGTTTTGCCGTAATCATAGATACTAAGCTGAATATCAGGCACATCACGACCATCTTTCCAGTAGCGCGTTCCACCGGTTGAATACACCCGATTTGGTCCTTTTGAACCCGTAATGCAGTGCAGCGATGTCAGCAGGTGGACATACAGGTCACCGGCAATACCAGTGCCGTAGTCCTGATAATTCCGCCACCGGAAAAAACGGAGCGGGTCCCACGGACGTTTCGGCGCACTCCCCAGATACGTGTCCCAATCAACGGTTTGGGGCGATGCATCGGGTGGAATCGAATATTGCCAGGCACCCATGGCACTATGGCGGTCGTAAATCGCTTCGGCAAACACAAGCTCACCAATATCACCGGCTTTCATCAACTCACGCGCTTTGGCGATGAGCAGCGAACTGGCAAACTGGCTGCCCACCTGAAACACTTTACCCGTTTCTTTGGCAACTTTTATCAATTTATGACCATCCTCAACTTTCTGCACCATCGGCTTTTCACAGTAGACGTGCTTGCCTTTGCGCATGGCATCGGTCGAGATTTTTTCGTGCCAGTGATCGGTGGTGCCATTGATGATGGCATCGACATCGCTGCGCTCCAGCACCTCCCGGTAATCTTTGGTAACCGGAAGCTGATCGCCCCAAAGCTCTTTGGCCCGACGAAGCCGTCCATCATATAGATCGCAGGCAGCTACCATCTCGACACCGTCGACCATCAGCGCCGTCTGCATATCGCCGATGCCCATGCCACCCGTACCGACCAGCGCCATACGAACTTTGTCATTGGCCGCTGTGCTGGAATGGCTTTTTATCAGATTCAGGTACTGGGGAGCAGCAATTGCGCTCGTTTCTGCCAGCGCAGCGGGTGCAGTAGCCGCGGCTGTACCGGCAATGCCGAGGGCCTTCAAAAAAGACCGGCGGGAATTGTTCCCGTTGTTCTCCGCTGAAGCCTCCCGTTTGTCGTTATTCATAATCAACTGGATTGAGGATTTATAAGGAAATGAAAAGCCGAGTAGCCGGTAACGTTCGTGTTACTAAGTCACTATAGCCATCAATAGCGTTGGCTCCGGCGAATGTTCTGTAAAAATAAATGAAGTCTTCGTTATATTTTAAAAAATTTAAGAATTAAAAATAGTCTCTAAATCACTTAGTCCGCTTGCAATGCCTACACACTTTTGTCATCTTGCTTCCATTCCTAAAACGCGCTAATTCGTATGAAATTACAGCTGCTAACCTGTTTATTGACAGCTACCTTTGGCCAGATTATGGCACAGACGACCCCTTATCCAACCATCGGTCAAGTCGTGCGGCTCGACCCCCGAATTGATAAGTTGATCCCCAAGGATGCGCAGATTGAGGTGCTGTCCAGCGGTTTCGCCTGGACCGAAGGACCCGTCTGGGTTAAAAACCAGGATGCTGCTGCCGGAAATTATTTACTGTTCTCGGATGTACCGCAGAATACCATTTTCAAATGGACGGAGAAGGAGGGTGTCACACCATTTCTGAAACCATCCGGCTACACAGGCACGGGCACTTACGGCGACGAACCCGGTTCCAATGGCCTGACTATCGATGGAAAAGGGCGTCTCATTGCCTGTGAGCATGGTGACCGGCGCGTGACCGCTATGCCACTGGACGGTATTGGCGGAAAACGCACGCTGGCGGATACGTACAACGGCAAACGCTTCAACAGTCCCAACGATGTGGTGGCACACACTAACGGTAGCTACTACTTCACCGATCCGCCGTATGGTATGCCAAAAAAAGAAAAGGACCCTAGCCGGGAGACTGAGGGCTTCGGCGTTTACCGGATTGCTCAGAACGGTGCGGTTTCCATGATCGTCGGTGATCTGACCCGCCCGAACGGGATTGCCTTGTCGCCGGATGAAAAAACGTTGTACGTGGCTCAGTCAGACCCGTCGCGGCCCGTTATCATGGCGTATGCCGTTCAGCCCGATGGGTCTGTCAGCAAGGGGCGGGTGGTATTTGGTGCCGACGGGCTGAAAAAACAGAACCTGGAAGGGGGCTTCGACGGCATGAAAGTTGATCGAGATGGGAATCTATGGGCGACCGGACCCGGTGGTGTACTGGTACTATCGCCAGCGGGTGATTTCCTGGGCCATATCAAAATCGGTGGTGCGACCGCCAACTGTGCCTGGGGTGACAACGGATCGACGCTCTACATTACGGCGGATATGTACCTGTGCCGGATCAAGACGACGGCGAAGGGATGGTGAAATTTAATGACGAATTATAAACGATCAATGATCAGTGGATTGGCAAAACTCATTCCTGATTTTACACTCATAATTCGTCATTAATAACCTAACTTTGTAAAGAGTACGTAGCTTGAAAGGAAGAATTTATTCTCATGGTAGAGAATCGTAAATATGTCATTATCGGCGTTTTTTGTCTAGTCGCACTGACGTATCTGGCCCGGTTGTTTTACCTACAGGTTCTCGATGATACGTATTCGCTGGGTGCGTCGAAGAACTCGATCAAGCGAATCATCGAAACTCCCTATCGAGGGCAGATTTATGACCGAAATAGTAAGCTCATCGTTTATAATACCCCTGTCTACGATCTCTACGTAACGCCTAAACAGGTCCAAATTCCCGATACGGCTGCTTTTTGCCGGATGATGGACATTACCCCGTCGGACTTTGATAGCATTATGGGGTTGGCTAAAAACTATTCGTCCGTTAAACCGTCGCTGTTCCTGCGTCAACTGTCCAAAGAAGATTTTGCCCGTATTCAGGATGCGCTGGTCGATTATCGGGGTTTTGAGCCGATCATCAGTTCGATGCGTACCTATCCGGCTCACACGATGGCAAATGCGCTTGGGTACGTGAGCGAGATCAGCAAAAAACAACTCGACAATCAGGATCTCCCGTATTATCGACAAGGCGATTATGTGGGGCACAATGGCCTGGAAGAGCAATACGAAGAGCAGCTTCGAGGCAAGCGGGGTGTCAAGTTCATGATGCAAAATGTGCATGGGGTCAATAAGGGTTCCTGGAAAAACGGAGCCTATGACACTTTAGCCGTAGCTGGTCAAAACCTGATTACGGGGATTGATGTGGAGGTACAACAATACGCCGATAGCCTGATGCAGAATAAAATCGGGGCTGTGCTGGCGATTGAGCCATCGACGGGTGAAATCCTGGTTTCCGTTTCCGCACCGACCTATGATCCCAACCTGTTGTCGAGCCGTTTCTTCTCGAAGAACTACCGAGCGTTGATCAAAAACCCCTATAAGCCGCTTATCAACCGGCCTATCATGGCAAGTTACCGGCCCGGCTCAACCTTTAAGCTGATTCAGGCGCTGATCGCGCAGCAGCAGGGTTCGCTACTGCCAAGCACTGTTTATGGTCATGCCGGTTCGCCGATGCGATGCCATTGTCATGGGGGCAACGATCTGCGGGGTGCCGTTCAGAACTCGTGCAATCCTTATTTCTATTACGTGTTCCGGAAGTTTTTGTACTTCAATGGCGAGCGTAACACGTTCAAGGCATCGGCTATTGGATTGCGGCAGTGGCACGATATGGCCGAAAAATTTGGTATGGGTTCCCGGCTTGGCGTCGATCTGCCCAGCGAACTGAAGGGAAACTTGCCGACGCCTGAGTACTACGACAAAGCGTACCGGGGCGCGTTGCGCTGGAAGTTTTCCAATGTCTACTCGCTCAGTATCGGTGAAGGTGAGTTGCTGATCAGTCCGCTCAAGCTGGTTAATCTGGCGGCAACCATTGCCAACCGGGGCTGGTACATTACGCCCCATTACATCAAGGGATTTGGTAAGGCAGGTGTTGCGCTTCCGGATGAATACCGCCAGCGGCACGAAACCGGTATCGACTATAAATACTACCTGCCGGTTATCGATGGAATGCGGGGGGCGGTAGCGCAGGGGACGGTAACGCCGTTGGCCAACATTGCCGGTATCGACCTGTGTGGCAAAACCGGAACCTCGCAAAACGCGAAGTTCGGGCATAAGTTCGACCACTCGATTTTTGTTGGATTTGCCCCGATGAACGACCCTAAAATTGCCGTTGCGGTATTTGTCGAGAATGCCGGATGGGGTGGCAAGGCAGCGGCCTCTGTGGCTGCGCTGGTTGCCGAGCGATATCTGAAACGCAAAACAGAAGCTAAAAAGCTGGAAGCGCAGGTGCTGGCTTCGAATTACATGCCGTCGCTCAGTCAATTGCTGATTCCCCCAAAACCCGCTCCGGTCAGAAAAGATACCACTCAGAAAGTGGCCAAGCCAGTCCCGGTCAAGCCATTGATGACATCGACAAAGCCAACGTCGATTACGGCCATAGGAACAGTAGGAAACTAATACGTTGTTTGTGGTTTGAGCGTTTTTGCTTTACAGGTGCGCCGACCCGCTAGGATCGATGCAGGACTGTAGACCAGTAACCTCCAGCAAACAGATAAAAATAACAAACGAACTTGTCTCGCGATAACGAACTATTCTCTCAAAATATTGACTGGCTGCTGCTGGTACTGTACCTCGGCTGTGTAACGATGGGCTGGCTGAATGTCTACGCTGCCGTTTACAGTCCCGAAGATCATACCAGCCTGTTCGATATGACCACCAACGCCGGTAAACAGATGATGTGGATCGGCACAACGGTCATTCTGGTGATCTGCATTCTGGTTGTCAATCACAAATTTTTCGACTCCTTCGCGTACCTGTTTTACGCGTTCATGATCCTGATGCTGCTCCTTGTGCTGGTAGCGGGTGCCAACATCAAAGGGTCGCACTCCTGGTTCAAGTTTGGGTCATTCCAGATTCAGCCAGCCGAGTTCGCTAAGATGGCTACGGCGCTTGCACTGGCGAAGTACATGGATAATCCGGGTATTAACCTGAGCAAACAGAAAGATCTGCTCTATGTCGGTGGGATCATCGTTTTGCCCTGTATCCTGATTCTGGCCTCCAACGAAACGGGTTCCATGCTGGTTTTTGCCTCGTTTGGCTTTATGCTTTACCGGGAGGGCCTTCCGGGGTGGATTCCGGCGGTAGGTATAACGGCGGCTGCTTTATTCGTGGTCGCGCTGATCTTCCCCAAGCTCTACATCTTCATTGGTATTGTTGCGCTCCTGCTCGTCGTCATCGCCCTGATGCCGCGCTACAATCGGACGGTAAGCAACCTGATTTCAATGGGTGTCGTTGGCATTATCATGATGGTGTTCGTAACAGGAGTGGACTTTTTTGTGAACGATGTCCTGCAAAAACACCAGCGCAACCGCATCAAAGTACTCGTCGATCCGACCATCGATCCGCTTGGGGTAGGCTGGAACGTGACACAGGCTAAAATTGCCATTGGCTCTGGCCGACTTCAGGGCAAAGGATTTCTGGAAGGAACGCAGACCAAGTTTGACTTTGTCCCGGAACAAAGTACCGACTTCATTTTCTGTACCATTGGCGAAGAACACGGTTTTATTGGTAGCGCTGTCGTCATTGCCCTGTTCGTCGGATTACTCATCCGCATTGTGATTCTGGCCGAGAAACAGCGCAGCAAGTTTGCCCGGATTTATGGCTATTGTGTGGCTGGGATCATCTTCTTCCACCTGATGATCAACATTGGGATGACCATTGGGCTGATGCCTGTTATTGGCATTCCGCTTCCATTTTTCAGCTACGGCGGTTCGTCGCTCTGGTCGTTTTCGATCCTGTTGTTCATCTTCATCAAACTCGATTCGCGTCGAACGTCCCTGTCGCGCCGGTAATACCCAAACGGCAAGTGCCGTGAACGGGCAGGCTTCGAGTGCTTGCAGAACCGTGCCCGGTATAACGTGTCTTGACGACACGGCATACCGGGCACGGTTCTGTCAGTGAGAATCAGCGATTAACTACGGGTTGTCATGTTCACGCTGAAACGCTTCCAGGACCGTGAACGCTGGAGACATCATATTCCCGTCTACTAAACCGGTAGGCCCATGCGATTGGTAATAGGTAATTGACGCAACGCCTGCATTGGCTAAGGCACTCAGACTTTGGCGTGTCCAATCGGCACCGAAGTCAGTGAACTGACGCGGGTCGGCGGGGGCATTCAGGCGTTCTATGGCGGTTCCGGTCAGGGTTATATACCGGGGACGAAGGGTTACAGGCGAAATGTGAATGGGCTTACCATCGCTGAATTGACGGGCGGTTACAACGGTTTCGGCCTGTCCGGCAATGTTCTCCAGCAATGTAAGGTCGTCCGATGCGTGAACCTGTGGGTTGACCGAATAAACCAGAAAGTCAACCAACTCCATTGCAAACCGATTGCGATTCAATTCGACAAAATTGTCGTCCGTACCGCCCCCAATGGCTGTGGCTGGCCAACCCTCCCGCACCAACGGCACGAGTGTTTGCAGCAACTCGGTTGAGGTCGTCAGCGTAGCCGCTTGGTAGAGAATTATGGAGTAAACCGATGCGGACTGATCCTGCAAAAAATGCTGCAACGTCCGTAGTTCGGTGATCGGGTCATTACCGAAAAAGGCGGCTAGTTCCAGCGGAACCGAGAGAAGGGTCGCATCCGCAATGGCATTGGTTAGCAGGGTTTGCCAGTTCGGAAGGTTAAAGAAAACATCGACTCGTAGGTGAGACAACCGTAGCGTTCTCAGCAAATCAGCTTCCTCATTTGTCAGCGGTGGCCCAGCGGTCCGTTGGCCAACGCCAATACGCGGGTGCGTCGGTTGGGTTTCGCTCAGGATCTGATTTACCCGCGTGAACATCTGTTCGTCCTCAGGTATTACGTCGTCTGCGATTGTTTGTGTTGACCGGCTGAAACGCACCTGCTGGTGAAATTCGTCGCCGGCTGAGACGGCAACCGGAAAGGGCTGGCTGGCTGGCGTCGAATACGTTTTGAAGGAGGTATCTGTCCAGTTGCGCTGGTCCTCTGTTTCGAACACATCGCCCGAAAAGTCGAGTTGCCAGACAGCGCCGGAAGCGGGCTTCCAGCGCATGGACTCAATGGACAGAAAGGGTTGATGCGGACTGATAAAGACCGGAAAATGGCTGTTGGTTATACGACCATCAGGTGCTACTAGCTGGGCGGGTTGTCCCAAAACGCCATCGAGCGGGTGCAACACGCACAAACCGATCCGGTTCTTCTGAAATGCATTGAGTGCCCTTCCGTAAAAATCGACCGAAATCGTACCCTCAGCATCGCCCCGAATAGCGACCTTCCCTTCCATCCGAATACCGAGGTCATTGACATGCCACGTGTACGTAATGGAAAAGGAGTCGGCGGTTTTGTCGATTACCTGATCTGATAAAGTAATGCTGGCTGTGAGCCAGTTGTGATCCCGAATGGCAAAATAGATTATCCGGAGAATTTCCGTATCTCCGAGCGAAACATAGCGTAGAAAACCAGTTTCATAACAAACTCGAATAGGGCCAGCCTGTAAGAAGTTGGGTGTTTGATTCACGGGGTACCGACGTTTAGGACAAATGGTTTAGGCTTCTTGACCAATAAATGATGCACTATAAACCTGAAATCAGGCCGTATATACCGTCAATGCCAGGGGTAGTACGCGATTTTAGTGCTTATCGCCTGCGCTGATACGGCTGACTCGCTGAATCATCCATGAGCTGATCGCACGTTTGAACGAATGGAGCGGCCGAATCGGGTAGTAGGGAAGAAGCCAAGATTTCTTTGTACACGTAAATCGTAGCCTTGTTTTTCCGGTTGCATCGTGAGTTGAAACCTCTGCTACAGACAGCATATCCTGATTCCCGAATGAAAACCTCTGTTCTCCTACTTCTATTCGCCTGTATCCAGGGCCTGACGCTGGCCCAACAGCCCTTCGCTCACGGACGGCTGACTGTATCCGGGAATAAACGATATTTGGTTCATCAGGATGGGACGCCATTTTTCTGGCTGGGTGATACTGCCTGGGAGCTCTTTCACCGGCTCAATCGGGAAGAAGCCGACCAGTATCTTAAACGACGGGCCGAGCAGGGATTTACAGTTGTACAGGCGGTGGCCCTTGCCGAGTTCGATGGCCTGAAAGAGCCCAACCCATACGGTGATACACCGCTGCTTACTAACGACCCCACAACGCCCAACGAAGCGTATTTCAAACACGTCGATTATATCGTTGATAAAGCGGCTCAATACGGCATCGTTATTGGTTTCCTGCCAACCTGGGGTGATAAAGTATTTAAAAATACGTGGGGCCAAGGGCCGGAGATCTTTACGGTAGCGAATGCAAAGGCGTACGGTCGCTATGTGGGCAACCGATATAAAAACCGCGAAAATATTGTCTGGATTCTGGGCGGTGACCGCAATCCACGGGATGGTTCGCAGGACCTGGCGATCTGGCGGGCAATGGCCGCTGGTATTCAGGAGGGAACGGGTGGCCCCGACAAGGCGCTGCTGACATATCACCCGCAGCCCAACGGTCTGGATGGGGGCGCATCGGCATGGTTTCAGGCCGACGACTGGTTTGCGTTCAACATGCACCAGAATGGACATTGTCGGTTTACGCCCGTGTACGACTACATCACGGTGTCCTATGCCCGTCAGCCGACCAAACCGACGATGGACGCTGAACCAATTTATGAAGACCACCCGGTTTGTTTTAACGCCAAAGACTTGGGCATATCGAATGCCTATGATGTACGATTGTATGCTTATCTGGATTTGTTTGCCGGTGCGCATGGCCACACGTATGGGTGCCATGACATCTGGCAGATGTACAGTGCGAAACGCCCATCGGTCAACAATCCACACCTATATTGGCAGGAAGCAATGGACCTGCCCGGAGCCAATCAGATGACGCACGTCCGGAAACTGATGACGGCCCGCCCCCTGCTTGCCCGTGTGCCTGACCAGTCGGTGATTATCGAGAATAATCTCAGTGCTGCCGAACGGATTCAGGCGACGCGGGGTGCCGATTACGCCTTCGTTTATACCGCCGTAGGAAAGCCATTTACGGTCAATCCGGGTAAGATCTCCGGCAAAAGCGTTACCGCTACCTGGTTCGACCCCCGAACGGGAAAGACGAAACCAGCCGGTACGTTCGACAACCAGAAACCACAAGCGTTCACGCCCCCGTCGCGAGGCTACGGACAGGATTGGGTATTGATCCTCGACGATTCTTCTAAAAACTATCCGGCCTTGTAAACGAGTGGGAGCGATCACCCGCGACTAACATAGGTCGATGGAGTATACCTAGAGAAAGACCAGTAACAGGCCCAGTAAGCCAGCCAATAGTAGGCATAGCCATTCGATATACTGATGGCTTTGGGGCCGTTTCATAGGAGGATCAATTAGTAGTGAAAAATAAACCGCCATTCAGTTCAGGACAAAAGCCCCTGCGTGAATGGCGGTTTCGATTTAGCGAAATGCGGTTTGTTACTGTATCAGGATTTTCGCCTGATAGCGCAAAGCCAGTTTAGTCAAACTGAGTATCTAAGTGCGCTGATGTATAGCTGGAAGTAATTGATTATCAGAAGAAATTAGGATCAATTCTGGTAGCGTGGAAGCCGTGAACCGTTTTCTGCATGTAGTGCGCCCATCACGCGTTTCCGGCGCAATGAGTCTTCGTTCCCCGCCACTGCCCGGCAATGTTGACGGTTTACCGATAGATGCCGTTCGAAATCAGTTCCAGCCAATTCGCTCGAAAAAATACTGCTTCTCCCGCCGGGATACTTCGACCTCGCTGCCGTCGGACATGACGACCGTACCACCTTCTCCCCGGATGTATTCGCTCAGATGCTGAAGATTGATCAGCGATGAGCGGTGAACGCGGGCAAAACTGAGCGGCTCCAGTATGTCCGCGAAATCTTTCAGCGTCTTGGTCGCTACAATTTTACGACCGTCGATCAGGTAGAACGTTGTATAATTACTGTCGGCTTCGAGTCGGATAATATCCTGGATCGGTACGAACATGAGCCCTCTCAGCGATGACACCGCAATTTTATTGAACAGCGCATGGGGCGACGGTGTTGGCCGGGCCGTATTGATCGAACTTGTTTCGCGATGCTTCCGCTTCTGCTGGAGCCGTTCGATGGCCTGCTGAAGTTCACCTTCGTGGATCGGTTTGAGCAGAAAGTCCAGCGCGCTCATCCGCAGCGCGTCAATTGCGTATTGACCGTAGGCTGTGCAGAAAATCACTTCGAAGTCGGTCGTGCCAAGCTCTCGTAACATAGAAAACCCGTCCATGCCGGGCATGTCGATGTCGAGAAAAACCACATCGGGTTTGTAATGAGCCATACTGGCCACAGCGTCGGAGGGATGCTGAAAGGTTTGCAGGATAGCGATATCCGGGGCTACTTTTTGGATTTTTACGCGTAAGGCGTCTAAACTGGCCCGTTCATCGTCAACAAGAATAGCAGATAGTTTCATCATTCCGGTTGGTTGTCTACGCTTAAATGTACGGACTTCCATCGGAGAAGATTGACCGATAACTAAACCGGTAACAAAATCCCGTGTTTCAGGGCATTTGAGTAGGTTTTGACGGGCCTGACGATTCTTATTTTCCTTGTCATGAGCACTTTACTGAATAGAATCGCCCGAACTGGCGCGTGGCGGTGGCATCAGGTATACGAATCTGACACCACCGCCACGCGTTAGTTGAATCATTATCAGGGGGCTACCGCTCCGTTCGCTTTTAGGATTTTAGTAAAGAACAGGATGTGGTAGGGCAGCGAGTTTTCCCAGTAATCCCATGTATGGCCGCCCGGATGTTCGGTGTAATCGTGGGGCGTCTGGTTGTAGACCAACCGGCGGTGTAACTCCCGGTTCGGCTCAATCAGGAAATCATCGACACCACAATCGATAATCAGCTTCAGCCCGTTTGCTTTCATTTTGTCGGCCATATTTACGACCGAATTGGCCGCGTATAGGTCGGGAGTAGCGTCCTGCATCCCCAGAATTCGCTCGAACTGGGGCTTGATCTGTTTCGCAAATTCGGGGGCGATTCGCCAGTGGGCTGTGTTCAGGTCCAGTGCGCCACTCATGCTGCCAGCCGCGCAATAGAGATCGGGGTGTCGCGTTGCCAGATACAAAGCCCCGTGTCCGCCCATACTCAAGCCTGTAATGACCCGCCCTTTGCGATCCCGAATGGTGCGATACGTATTGTCAATTTTAGAGAGAACTTCCTGCGTAATATAGGTCTCGAACAGGTTATCTTTCTGGATCGGACTATCCAGATAACCGCTTAGCTTTTCGCCTTCCGGTGTTACGATAATCAGGTTGTACTGATCGGCCAGCGTATGCAGCAGCAATTTATTGGGCGTTTGCCGCAGCCAGTCGCTAAACTGACCGCCACCACCGTGTAGGAGGTACAAAACCGGATAGGCGGCTTTACTTTTCGCATAGCTGGCAGGCAGCACTACAGCCGCCCGAAGCTTTTTCTGCATGGCCGCACTCGGGATGTCGAGCGTATCGACGGTTGCCCCGAAGGAGCAAATGGAAATCAGCAGACACAATAAACTAAACGATAAACGCATCGATGGTCAGGAACGAATAAGTGTGAAGATAGATGAGTGGCAGATGGGACGTTACCGGAACAGCAACGGCGCGTATTCGTTGAGGTACTGCCGCCAATTGATCCAGGTATGCCCGCCGTCGGTTTCTTTATACTGGTACTTGATATTGTGTTTGTCGAGCAAAGCAATCGTCTTCTTGTTGGCGTCCATCACGAAATCATCTTTACCAATCTCGATCCAGAAGAGTTTTTTGCCTTTGTTGAAATTACTGTCGTTCAGGACTTTCGCGTATTTTGTTTCGGCCTCATCGACGGTCGCGCCGAAAAATCCCGAACTGAACACGCCGACATAGTTGAACAATTCGGGATGTGTCAGCGTAACATCCAGCGTCTGGAAACCACCCATGGACAACCCCGCGATGGCCCGGTTTTCCTGATTGGTCAGCGTTCGGTATGTTTTTTCGACGTGCGGCATCACATCCTTGAGCAATTCATCGGCAAACAGCGACCGCATCCGGTTCATCGTTTCATTAGTAGGCATACCCGTTTGAGGAGGCATCGGCATACTCCCGTTGGGCATAACAACCACCATCGGCTTTACTTTGCCAGCCGCCAGTAAATTATCCATGATGAAACCCGAGCGTCCGACGGTGTTCCAGCCGGAGTCGTCGTCACCCGCACCGTGCAACAGATAAAAGACCGGGTATTTTGTTGTTCCTTTTTCGTAGCCGGGGGGCGTGTATACATGCATCCGGCGCATCATACCCAGCGATTTCGACTGATACCAAACTTCCCGCACGTCGCCGTGAGGCACCGGCTGATTATCCTCAAACGCCGTTTCGGTACCGGGTACGGCCATTACGTTTTCCAGACTACTGATCCCCTGCTTGATGACCGGATTTTTCGGGTCCATCGTACGAACCCCATCAACCATCAGCGTGTAGGTGTAGTAATCCGGTTTTAGCGGGCCAACCAGTGTCGACCAGACACCCTGTTCACTTTTGGTCAGGCTGAGTGGTTTGGGCTGCCCCAGAAAATCGCCTGTTACTGTCACGTCGCTCGCTTTGGGCGCGTAGATGCTGATCATAACGCGCTTGTCAGCCATAACCTTTGGCGATTTGAGCGTATCGTTCGGCGTGGGTTGACGTTGGGGTGCCTGCGCAACCACCCGAAGGGTAACCAGACTGATGGCCAGCAGTGTGTAGCAAAGCCGGTTTACAATTGGATGCTGATTCATGGGTATAGGAAAGTTAGCAGAACGGAACAGGTTGTCCTGAACGAGTCTGTTCATAGGAAAGCCAATGTCGATAGCTAATTTACTCGCAGGTGGTAGTTGCAGGCCTATTGATCAGCGCGGTATAAACGAAAAAGCCCGATGATCGGTTGACAATCATCGGGCCTACTGTACGTTACATTGCGTTGGGCTTACTTCTTGGCGTCGGCCGTTTCGCCTTCCTGCTTCACGAATTCACCGCTGGCTTTCACTTCAACTTCATCACTTACAACAACGACAGGGATCGTACCAATGCCGAAATCGGAACGTTTGATCGAACTGGCGATTTTGAAGCCAACTTTTTCCTGCTCTTTGCCGCCCATGCCTTTCATTTTGACGGGACCAACCATTGTTACGTCCAGTGTAACGGGTTTCGTCACGCCATGCATGGTCAGATTACCCGTTGCCGTGTATTTTTTCGCGTCTACTTTCTTGAACGATGTGCTTTTGAACGTCAGCGTTGGGTATTTGGCCGCGTCAAAAAAGTCGGGACCTTTCAGGTGGCCATCCCGGCGTTCGTTGTCGGTGTTGATACTGTTTACGTCGGCGGTCAGTTCGAGAACGGCATCGGACAGATCAGGTTTCGACGAGATAACTTTAGCGTCGAACGTTTTAAAATTGCCATCCACTTCGGCCAGCAAATTGTGGGTAACGTTGAATCCAACGCGTGAGTGCGATTTATCGACCGTCCACGTTTGGGCCAATGAAACGCCGGAAACAAACAGGCAAGCAGCAAATACGGTAAGTGTTTTCATGTGTAAACTGGTTTTTTAAGTGGAATTCAGTACAAATGGTAACGGTTGGTTATTGACTCGAACGGTAAGAAAGCAGGTAATCGGCTGATAAGCAAAACTACTTTCCTCAAATCGCCTGTCAGGATAGCGAATACAGGTTGAAATGCGTTCTGTTTGTCTACTGATTAACAATCGAGTGGACTGCTTATCGCTTGCCAATCAACCAACTGTGTTGCGAAGTTGGGAACGATAAAGCCGGTTTTGAAATCTACTATAGCGGAGTGCCCATTTTGAGTAGTTGAAACCGGTATTTTACCGGCTGAATACCTAAGTAGCTCACCCGCCAGGCGTTAGGATCGCTTTTGAAGTCGTTCAAATAACATCCGAAACCAGACCGAAAATGTATGGGGAGCACTACGCATTTCCTGCGCCAGATCATCGGGTGCTATCCAGCGAACGGCGCAGGCTTCGTCAGAATTGAACGGAATTGGTCCCTGATAATGACCCATAAATACGTGATCAAATTCATGCTCGGTCAAACCGTTGGGTAATTCGGCGTGATACCGAAAACTGAACAGCGGCTTCAGCGTAGTTCGGAATCCCATTTCTTCGTAGAGCCGTTGCTGAGCCTGTTCTGCCGTATCGTGCGGATGGCTGGGATGGCCGCAACAGGTGTTTGACCACAGACCACCGGAATGGTATTTTTCATGGGCTCGCTGTTGAAGCAGGTATTCGCCCTGGTCATTGAAGATCAGGACCGAAAACGCCCGGTGAAGGTCGCCTGACTCATGAACCGCTAGTTTTTCGGCAGTTCCCAGGATTTCGTCCTGTTCATTAACGAGCAGAACGGTTGGTGAGGAGATATGCGTAGTTGTCATACGTGGGGAGACGTTCTAAATGATTGGCCAGACTGTCCTACCGCTTGTAACACATAAACGGATGAGTAGGGTTTTATCGTTTACCGAGCCTGGGCAAAAAGCGGAATTTGTCGTTCGATTACTGCTGTTCCTTACCGGTTTATGCATAAAACGTTGACAGATGCTTCCGGTGAAGAAACCACGAAGTTACGTCCGGATCGGTCGTGTGCCTCCGCAATTTGGCTACAAAACTATATAGTGAGGGGGCATTTCCTCTTTGCTGGCTAGCCGTATTTGCCCGCAATCATAGTCTGGTATCGGAATAAAAGCGTATTTGCCAGTTCTATTTTCCTTACACCTATGTCTGATCAAATGGCCACCGAACGGGCTGTGATGCCCGTTGCGCATAATCCAGTTCTTGAGCGACGAACCGTCGAAAATGCGAACCGTAACCTGTTGAAATACCTGCGGCTGGGGCTATCTGTGCTGGATGTGGGTTGCGGATCAGGGGCAATAACCCGCAGTATTGCCGAAAAAGTAGGCCCAACCGGGCGAGTTTTGGGTATCGATCCGAACGAAAACCTGATCCAACAGGCCATCCGGCATGCTGATCGGGTAGCAGATCTCGGTTTTCAGCAGGCCGATGTGTACACATTCGACACCGACGAACGATTTGATCTGGTCACCTGCGCCCGAACGCTGCAATGGCTGGCTGATCCAATGGCCGCGCTCCGTACGATGAAACGGATGGTCAAGCCCGGTGGTTACCTGTCTATCCTCGACTTCAACCACGAAAAGATCAGCTGGCACCCCGAGCCGCCCGAAGCGATGAGCCTATTCTACGCGGCTTTTCTGAACTGGCGGCAGGATGCCGGTTTCGACAATGCCATCGCCGATCATCTGGTTGATCTCATGACGAGCCTCGGGCTTACGGAGATTCAAATCGAAAATCAGTCCGAACAATCCCGAAAAGCAGACCCGACATTCGCTATTGACAGTCGATTGTGGGCAGAAGTTGCGGAACTGCGCGGCCCTCAGTTGGTCAAGGCAGGTTACATTACCGAAGACCAGCGCCTACAGGCCATTACCGACTACGACAACTGGATTCAAACGGCTGGTGAGTCCATGACCGTTTATATGCTAGCCGTAGAAGCGCGTGTTGGCTGAATTGCCCTCACCGACGGGTCGGTGAGGGTTGGTCGGTGAGGGAGTTTACAACTTGTTCAGCAGTATCGCAGGCACGTTCAGCGTTGCGGTACTGTCGGTGTGTAGCGCCAGTGAACCAAAAATAGCACGATCGACAATAAAGGTCGTTCCGTTGTGTGCGGTAATGTCGGCTGTATGAATCTGGCTGTTCGCTGTCGTCTGTAGTGTACTTCGGCGTTGGCCCGTTGCCGTTAGATTGTTAATCGTGCTGTTGCTGATCAGTAAACGAGCATTGGAGGCAGCAAGTGTGAGCTTATCCGTCGTTAGCCCGGCTACTTTGCAAACCGATCCGTTCGCTACTATCGTCTGGAAAGAAGGCGCAATGATGTAGGCAAAGGGAGCCGCTTCAAAGGCATCGTTGGCACTAATAAGACCAGAATGAAATTCGGGTTTGTATCGGACAACCAGCGTATCACCCACAGACCGACAGGTGAACGCAACCGCGTTGCCTTTCCGCGTTCGGATTGCAAACGTTTTCCCTGTCTGTACGCCAACCGACGTATAGCTATCCGTTGAGTCAGAATGGCTTGTCGCCTGGTCACGGCCTGCCGCTACTCCGGGCTTAACGCCTTCCAGTTTTATTACCGTAAATGGCTTGAGAGCCGTTGACGAGAAGCCATAGAACGGATCGGTAAAGTCAATTTTATCATGTTCGGCTTTCAACGCTATTGTCGAGCCAACCAGGGTCAGCAAACCTGCCACCAGCAGAGTTATCAACAGTTTATTGCTTGTTTTCATCGTGTAGGAGACTGGAATTCAACTATGTGGATAAGTCTTGCTAGTTATCCACATAGTTGGTAAATGGTTGATTAGTTGAATTCAGCCTTGACAAAGCTGTCGTATCGTTGCTCGATTTCTTTCAGATCGATGTTCAGTAGGTACATGGTGCGGAAGAAAACAGGTAGTTCCGTTTCCAGAAACTGCTCGCGCCGGTGCGCAATA
Source organism: Spirosoma agri (assembly GCF_010747415.1). NCBI lineage: Bacteria > Pseudomonadati > Bacteroidota > Cytophagia > Cytophagales > Cytophagaceae > Spirosoma > Spirosoma agri. The sequence goes on from NZ_JAAGNZ010000001.1 coordinate 1,045,428, forward strand.
ATGCGGTCATTGGCATCGTCGGCGGCAAAATAACCAATGCCGCGCTTGTTGAAAATGATGCTCTTTTGCTGCAAAAAATCGTAGGTTCGAACAACGGTGTTGGGGTTCACCTCCAGCTCCACGCCCAAATCCCGAACGGACGGTATTCGGTCACCCGGCGGCCATTGCCCCAGTAAAATCTTCTCGCAGACGTAATCGGCGATTTGTAAATAGATGGCCTGTTTATCGCGAAAATCCATAATTACAGTTCTTTTTCTTTAAAGCGGATATAGGCCGTAAACCACAGCATTAGTGTGATCAGCAACAGCGAGCATACAACGATCAGTTTGGGCGTACCCGTTAATTCTACCTCGTACCAAGTCCTGTTTTGCTCGAAGTGAACCTCGGTGAACACGGTCGATCCGTAGAATTCCCGGCTGGGGAACACCTGATTTACGATGAACTCATTCAGAAACATGGTGATAAAGAGAAGCAGAAAAGCGACGATACCCGTTTTGACGAACGCTACTTTCGGAAAATAAATCGAACCCAGGAAGAATAAGGGAACGCCAACCAGGGCGCAGTAGCGTAGTTCGATGGGTGTGAACGGACCACGGAGGTCAAGCAACTGATAGCGGGGTTCGATCTGTGGTAGCCGGGCGTTGATGATTGAGAAGCAAACGCCTTCGACGGTGTAGAAAACAGCCAGAAAGACCAGGACGAAGAGCACTATCATCAGGCAGGCGACCAGGTATTTTTCCAGTTGGGAAGCTGGAAGTGTCAGGAAGGGAATGCCTCGCATGGGCGTGTTGACAACCCGAAACGATTCACTGGCAAACCACGCACTGGCCCCACAAAAAATAAAGCCAAGCATCACGCCATGCGTTCGATAGATAGATTCGGAGAAGTGGCTGATTTTTGCCGTACTGGGTGCCAGCATGACGGTCCAGATGCCGAATAAGATACCGACTCCCATCAGATAGGTCCGACTATGCTCGGATAAGTGCAGACGCAGGAGCAGCGTAAAGCGGTGAAGGTTAAATGTCTGATTCATAAGTAAATGGTAGATAGGAGGGCTAAAAATTGATCGCAATAGGGTATGATCGTGCCTGAGATGGCGGCCAGAAGTGTGGCGAATAAGGTATAAAAAGCCATTGGAATTAATAGAAAAGAGTTTTGATGCGCTCCCGGTTGCTCACTACGGTGTTGAATAGTCGTTCGAGATCGACCTTACTGTCTTCCTGGGTTGGATTTTCCATGACAACGGCCTGCCCCCGTAGCGACGGCTCGGCGTAAAGAACACCACTCGTTCCTGCCAGCACCGATACCGTGTCGAACAGAAGCCGGTCGGCAATGTCGGCCAGAGAGTGGTTGAGCAGAATTTCGCTTTCGTCCAAGATAATGACCGCATCGATCAGGTTGTCTAGGTCGCGTACTTGGTGGGTCGAAATCAGCATCAACCGGTCCGAGTCGACGGCAGTAGCAACAATCTTCCGAAACTGCCCTTTCGATGGAATATCGAGGCCGTTGGTTGGCTCGTCCATGATCAGCAGGCGGGTGTTGGTTGCCAGGCCAAAGCTGATGATGACCTTCTTCTTCTGCCCATACGACATAGCGGTTAGCTTCTGGTCCTGAGGTACGTCAAAATCGGTCAGGTAACGCCGAAACTGCGACTCACTGAATTTCGGATAGAACGGTCCCATCGTGTCGATGTAGGTTTGAAGCGTCACGGCGGGCAGATAAATCTCTTCCGGAATAAAATACAGCTCCTGCAAGAAAGCGGGTTGCCGTTTCCGGGGTTCGAAGCCCACCACGTTCACTTGGCCGGCCAGTGGGTAAAGCAGACCGCCCATAAGCCGCAGCAGGCTCGATTTTCCCGCCCCATTTTTTCCCAGCAAGCCGTAGATCGTGCCGGATTTTAGCGACAGCGTAAGGTCCTGAAAAATCAGTTTTTTTCGATTGTACCCGAACGTCAGGTTGGTAAGGTCAACCATTGTGTTTTTGGTTTAGTGTACTATTGAACTAATACACTACAATGCTCGGGATTTATTTTCACACTGTCAAGAAGTTAGCCAGATTTATTTTTTGTAGGATAGGCAGAAGCCCGCTTTACGTAGTTAGAAGGGGTAATTTAATGTTGACTACAGTTCCGGTTCCGTCAGCGGGATTCTGGTCCGTAATGGTGCAGCTGGCTTCGGAGCCGTAGAGAATCTGCAATGAATCGACGCGCTCGGTTGTAACCGTACTGCCCAGTGACTGATACGGTTTGGCCATTCTTGGGGCCTGCATCGTAGCCGATTTTGTCCGGCCAATACCATTGTCTTCAACCCGGCAGTAGAGTTGATTACCCGTTTGCTGGATCGTGATGAGTAGTAGCCCTGGTCCGTTGGTTTTATGGCGCAGTCCGTGCAGAATGGCGTTCTCGACAAAGGGTTGCAGCAGCAGCGGAGGCATCAGGCACGATTGAACGCCGGGCCCAATCGAGAACGTATGACTGAACCTGTGATCGGCGCGTTCTTCTTCCAGTTCGATATACAGCGTTAGCGTTTCGAGTTCCTGTGCAACCGGAATCAGCGTTTCGCGGGAATTTTCCAGCACTTGACGCACCAGCCGGGAGAATTTTTGCAAGAAAACCGAAGCCGCATCGGGTCGATTGGTCAGAATGTAGGCGTCGATGGTGTTCATGCAGTTGAAGATAAAATGCGGATTCATCTGGGCGCGTAATGCCCGCGTTTCTGCTTCGGCCCGCTGGCGGGTCAACTCACTACGCCGACGTTCCTGACCGATGCGCAACCGGTAAAATCCGTACAAAACGCCCAGTAACGCGAGTAACACCAACCCTCTGAACAGCCCGGTTTCGTACCAGGCTGGTGCAATGTTGAACTGGATCGTAACACCATCCGAATTCCATCGCCCCGTATCATCGCCATTCTGAACAACCAGTGTATAATCGCCCGATTTTAGGTTGGTCAGGTTGATTTCGTTGACGGTGCCCAGATTGATCCAGTCGGCGTGTTCGTTTAGCTTGTAGCGGAAATGAACAGTGCTTACGGGTCTGAAAGTCAGTGTCGTAAACGTAAGCCGCAGGTCATTTTCCGCAGTGGCCAGAGACAACGGTTTCGCCAGATCGACAGGTCTGTACTGGCCATTGACCTGCATGCTAGAGATCGCCAGCGCGGGCAAAGGCATTGGCTGGTGCAGCCGATTGATGTCGATCAGATCGAACCCGTTCTGCTGGCCCACGAGCAATAAATCATTCCAGGTCAGCGCAAAGCCATTGGTAACATCGTCGCTGAGCAACCCGTCTACTTCCGTAAAGCGTCGGATTCGCCGAGTTGCCGGGTCGAAGGTGTGTAAACCCTCGCCCGTACCGATCCAGATTCGGCCTTTCGTATCCTCGGCTACACCAAAGCACTGATCGTCGGCCAACTCAGGAGATAGACCACTGTAGACCGATCGTAGGGAGTCGATTTTTCCATTGGCATCCGTACTGTTGACACCACCACCGCCTGAAAACAACATTCGACCATCCTGTCCCACCGATACCCTGGTGAAATAATCGCCCACAAACTGTTTATGGTTGTTAAAATCAGCCAGTTCCTGCAACCGCCGTTCGCGTTCGTTGTACCAGATCATGCCAAAGCTTTTCGGGTACCAGGCAGCTAACCAGATTCGACCATCGGGCGATTCGGCTATGTCGTGATACTGATTGACAGACCACAATTGACGCGCTTTCTGCTCATCCCAAAGGGTAACCGGGCGTAATGAGTTGAGATCAAAAACCTGCACACCTTCTGTACTGTGCAGCACCCAGAGTCGTTGGCACTTATCGGCGAGCACTTTCTGAATACGAGCGGATGAGAACCGGGCGGGCAGTCGAATCGATTGAAAACCCCGCCCGGTCAGTTGAAAAATGCCCTGATCCGTTGCGGCCCAAAGTCGCCCGTTTACCCACGAAAGCGTGTTGGTTGCGGCATTGGTCGGGTATCGGAAAAGCTGAAACGTATTGGTCGGCCGATGCCATCGCAACGCACCCGTTTGCGACAGACCGAGCCAGAACGTATCGCTGGATTCTGGTAAGATCGCTTTGACAACGACTGCCTGGGGAACGATGGTTTCGGGTAGGCGAATGGCCTGAATGGTAGGAATGCCGGACCGATACGACCACAGACCATCGCTGGTGGCAAGCCAGACAAGGCCGTTGCGGGTGTCAGGGACGATCTGCTGGACAGAAACACCCTGTCTGGTCAGATCCGCTACGGTTGTGATCGTTTCCAGAGCGGGCTGGAAAATGCGTAGTCCATTGTCGCAGCCCAACCAGAGCGTAGTGGCGCCTGATGCATCGACCACAAAAGCCATGCTCAGAATGACCTCTGAAAAAGGGTAATGAGTCAGTGCGTTTGTTGCGGGTTGATATCGGAACAAACCAATTCGGGGGCTTCCCAGCCACAAGTTGCCAGCGTTGTCTTCGGCAATGGCCGAAAAAGGGATTGCCTTGCGCTGACTTTCGACGCTGGCTTCCGGGCCTAAGACACCGCGTATGGTGTTGCGTTTGTAATCGAACTCACTCAGCCCAAGCTCGCTCAAGATCCAGAGCCGATGTTGCTTATCTTCAAAAAAATGATTTCGGTCACCGTTTTGATCGGCCCCTTTGACCGGATACTGGAACCGTTTTTTGGTACTGATTTCGTATCGACGGACTAGGCCGTAGCTACTCGACCAGAGATTGCCGCGTGAATCGGTGAAGAGATTATCGAAGTGATCATTGACCGGATCGGCATCATTAAACTGAACGGAATCGATGGTTGTAACCGACTGGCGGGTGGGATCGACGAGGCACAGACCGATGTTATTCCAGTACACGGCCAGCGCATTATCGGGTAAGCGGCTGATACTTCTGACATAGCCGGATTCGTTCTCGGGAATCTTCCGGAACGTGTACCCGTCATAACGACAGAGTCCGCGCCGGGTGGCAACCCACAGATACCCTTCCGCATCGGTTGCGACGCCCGAGACGAAGTTGGAGAGCAGTCCATCTTTTGTGCTTAGTTTCTGGAACGTTGGGCCGGGCGATTGGCCAACGGCGGTTACGGACAGAAACAGCAGGAAAATGAACAGATAAACGCCTTTAACGAACATCATTATCAAGGCATTATAGTGTTTAGCGAGGCATCAGCTTTCGATAATCCGGTAAAAAGCGTCCCGGTAGGTATCGCCAATCGGAATGACGGCTTTCCCGATGTAAATCCGGTTTCGCTCAATGGATTCGATGCGATTTACGGCAACAATATAAGATTTATGTACCCGAATGAACTGATTGTCGGGAAGTTTTTCTTCCAGACTCTTCATGGTCTGTAGAGTTAGCATACGTTCTGGCTGTGAACCGTCGCCGATCGTGTACAGCGATACGTAATCTTTCAACCCTTCGCAGTACAAAATATCGGGCAGGCTAACCCGCTGCAACCGGTATTCGGTCTTGACAAAAATGAACTCCTTGGGGGCACTGCCCGATGGTATGGCTGCGGGGCTGGGCGTTGGATTGCGGCTGTCGTCGGGAGCGGGGTCAACAACGGCGGGCGTCGTAGGCTCGTTCTTTGGAAATAATTTTTGTACGGCCCGGTAAAAACGCTCGAAAGAAACCGGTTTGAGCAGATAATCGACCACATCGTGTTCGTAGCCTTCCAGCGCATAGTCGGAATAGGCTGTGGTCAGGATAACCCGGCATTTGTTGCCACCGACCGCGCGTTCAACCAGTTTCAGGAACTGAATGCCGGTCAGTTCCGGCATCTGAATATCGAGAAAGACGAGGTCAACTTCGCCCAGCTGAACCCGCGATAAGGCGTCGATGGGGCTGGTCGTTGCACCAACCAACTCAAGAAACGGTACTTTACGAATGTAGTCGCTCAAAATGGCGTGAGCCAACGGTTCGTCATCAACAATCAGACAGCGCATGTAGTAGTTCGGTTCACAGCGTCAACTCCAGCGAAGACGCGTAACTAGTCGATTCGTCGGTGATATGCAGCGTATGTTGCTTTGGATAGAGCAGTTCCAGCCGACGGCGGACGTTGATCAGGCCAATACCACCAACGCTATCCGTCTGACGCTTCGCTTTTTTGTTTAACGTATCGAATCGCAATTTACCAGTTCGTACGCTCAACTCAATGATCAGCGGATGCGCCGGATCGCTCAAGTCGCCGTGTTTAAACGCGTTCTCCACGAACGACACCAGCAGCAGCGGCTCAATACGAAACAAATCGACGTTTCCCTCAATGTTGAATTCGACGTTGGCATTCACGACGCGTAATTTTTCGAGTTCAACGAAGTTTTTCAGATACGCAACCTCTTTGCCCAGCGACACCCGCCCGGACGGGCCCGCCGTGGAGGAGTGGCCTTGCCCATTGCTGTCGTAGAGCATATAGCGCATCAGTTCGGACAGCTTCAGAATAGCCCCCGGTGCCGCGTCCGATTTGGTATAGGCCAGCGAGTAGATGTTATTAAGCGTATTGAACAGGAAATGCGGGTTCACCTGCGATTTCAGAAAAGCCAGTTCAGCCGCGTTTCGCTCACTGACCAGTTCCGAGCGTTCCTGCTGATGCGCCAGCCAGTCTTCCACAATTTTGAACGCAAAGCCAAGACCCACCGCTGGCAGGGCATAGTAAAGATTATCTCTGGTGTAATAAAGTAGGGGAACGTCTGGATTGTAGTTGGTAAAGCCAAACAAATACCAGTAAAGAACCTGTTCCAGTCCATACCGTATGCCCACAAAGCACCCGAGTGCGGCTATCGATCCGACTACTGCCCAGACCAGTTTTTGCCGGTTCAGGTAGCGCGTGAGCACAACGGCGTGTTCGAACCAGACCGTCAACCAGAAGGACGCGCTGAACGAGAATTCCAGCGCATCGAACTCCAGTGATTGTTTCTTCGGCTCGTACGCATTCATTACGAGCATCGTACACCAGATCAACAGGTATAACAGGTTACGAACGAAGGCGCGGTTGTTCAGAAAAGCGGGCAGTTGTAGGGCGGCCATAACGGGAGCAGTTTACTTAATCACGAAGTACTATGGTTGACGCGGTAATGGCAAGAACAATCGACCAACGCCCGGTTTCAGCCGACAAATCTTGTTTCAATCTATTCAGCAGGTTGGTCGATCAGGAATGCCGTTAGCCGACGAGATGGTGGGGTTGGTCGACTTGCGTTGGCGGACCCGTCCATGAGACCACATCTTTGTTTCATCAAACACGCAGAAACGCACAAACAACATGAAAACGATTATAACTACTGTACTCCTGATCGCTTCGGTACTCGCTGGCTTTGCCCAATCAAAACGTGCCGACCAGCCGATTGAGATCCTGTTCATCGGAACATCCCATGATTACGGCAAAAAACCGGTTGAGAAATTCGACTATGTGAACGATAAGATCCGCGCGTTTCGGCCTGATGCGTTCTTTGGTGAGTTTCTGTCAGCGGCTGATTATGACGCCATTCCGAATTACTGGAATAAGGCCAATGTAGAGAAGCGCATTGCGTACATCCGTGATCTTGACTACCCGATGCCGGCTAACCGGGAGAAGCTGATTGCAACGTCATACAAAGCCTTGAAGCAAAATCCGAATTACCATCAGAATCGGATGCGACTCACCAATGCCTTGGTGCAGCAACACGATTTTGCCAATGCACAGTATCAGCTTTATCAATTGATGCAGCGCAAACAGGCGTTTGGGGACGAAGAGAAGGCCACCTTTACCAAAGCCTTAGGTCCGATCGATTCGCTGCATCGGCTGGGGTATCGCACCACCAGCGAATACTACTACATTCTCTTTCCCATGATGAACGAATTGAAAATCGACAAACTGATGTCGATGGATTCGCAGCGGCATGATCTGGATTGGCAGGGTGCGTGGGAGCGGGCTGATACGCTGGTTAAGCTATTCGAAGCGCAGGTCGAGAAGGATTCAACGTCGGCTGAAGCACTGGCCTACAAGGCACTCAACCAGCGTACCCGTGTGCTGAACAAACTGGCCAATGCAGCCGAGCGCGATGGCATGGCTACCAAATTTTACAATTCACCCGAAGGTGACGAATACCTGAACATCGTGAATTTCTACGGCGCTCATCGGCTGTTCGGTGTGAAAGGGTTTCCGGAAAAGGAAGTGACCGAAATGTTAAACTACTGGAAAATGCGAAACCAGGATATGAGTCAGAATATTGTGAGCCGGGCGCGGGCGGCTGGTGTAAAACGACTGGTCGTGGGTGTGGGCGCTAACCACCGCAAAATGATCGTCGATCTTCTACGGGCTACACCCGGCGTAACGGTCCACGAACTTAATAGCTACCAGCCGTAGAGCAAGCTAGTTTTTCCCAGCTTATTTCCCACAAAGGCCCAGAGGACACAGAGACAAATAGGTTAACTCTCTGCGTCCTCTGGGCCTTTGTGATAAATAAGATTATTATGCAATAGTAAAGTATCTGATAATCAATAAGATATAGTGGAGAAATGAAAAATTTGGCAATTTTTTTAAGTCGTATGCAACCTGGATAGCGCGTTTTTACATCTACCAGTCAACTAACACAAGGAATACAATCCTGAACTCTATAAACTTCAAATTTCCTAAACGCTTACTCTTGTTTACAGCCATGAAAACGTTCAAACACCTCCTGACTACCGCTTTAGTTGCTGCTTCGACCGCCGTATTCGCCCAGACAACCGTCGTAATTTCTACCGATTCGGTTGCGAAACCACGCAGAACCGTCGAGCGCATCACCTCCGATTTCAGCATCTACGTAGGGTTCAATAACCTCGGTGGTTCATTGCCTGCTGGCTACGATTTGCGCCCCATCGGTTCGCGCTTTGTTGCGCTGGCCTGGCAGAAACGTATTCCCCTGATCACAAATGGTTCGACGAAATTACGGCTGGTAACCGGTCCGGAAATTGCCTGGAATAATTTCATGTTCGAAGGACGCAACACGCTGACCGAGCAAAACAACCAACTTATCGTTGAACCGGCCAACGTCGATCTACGCAAATCGAAACTCGTAACGACTCAGCTCAATTTGCCCGTCATTCTGAACCTGCGGTTCAAATCGGGTTTGACCTTGGGGGCCGGAGCGTATGTCGGCATGCGGCTGGATAGTTACACGAAAGTGAAACCCGAAGGTGGATCAGCCGTTCGGACTCACGGATCGTTCAACCTGAATCCCGTTCGTTGGGGATTAACCAGTGAGCTTGGCTATCGCGGTAGCGCAAAACTGTTCTTCCGTTACGAGCCAAACAGCCCCTTCCGTGCCGGCGAAGGTCCTGATGCAAGCGTATGGTCGGTTGGGTTGAAATTGTAAGTCTGAACGTTGATTTTTTCGATTACACTGACTGACTATGGTTTTGCTTTCGCTTCATTGAAGCGCTTTACTACTAAAAAATCATAGTCAGTCAGCGAAATCACATAAATCCTGGTTTGGATGAAAGGGAGAGTTTGCCTTCGAAAAACTTGGGTTGCCGGTAAATAGTGAAACTGAGCAAGCGCCATTCAAACACGCCGGACGTAGAATAAGACAGCTCATTATTCCGGCTGATATCCACAGTTGAGTAGATGGGCTCCCACCGTAAGCCCGTAGCCCAGCCAGTCAAATAAATCTGACTCGACACCTGGGCCGAATCCGATCTGGACTGGTGATTGATCTGTACCTGCTGAAAAAGGCTGATTGTGGGGAGTTCCAGCAGCGGAATCGTTCTGGAAGTCAACCCGTGAGACAGTTGGGCCTTCACCGGAATAACGCGCTCGAAAACACCGACTGATTGCTTTTCCTGTACTTTATTTGGTGACTGACACATGCCAGCGGTCAGTATAAATAATAACCCGCTGGGCAGATAGCCATAGCGTTCTGAAAACAGCCGGAAGTTTCGATACGAAAGGATGAACAAGCCGATGGCCAGGCCAATATTCAGGAGTATCCAGATAACGTGAAAAAAGGCCATCGTTTAGGTTAGAAAGACAGGCCAGAAAAATAGTAAAAAAAATCGCCTGTCAAGCAACGTTCCGTTCGTTCGGGCATCTTTGATCCAAAGTCGCTCGTCAAAACACCAATCACAACCTAAATCCATTCATACAGCCGTTCAGACCGCTTGTGTAAGAACAGGTACTTTGTGATGCCCACTACCTACCTTTGCCATGTACTCAGGTACAAGCACAGCAACCTTCCGAACAAAGACAGCACGATGAAAACGACTTTATACGCTCTACCCTTATTACTGCTGACAATAACAACGTCGTTTGGGCAGGTCCTGACACGAGGCAACGTGAGCGGTCAGGTGAACACGGTGGCCGGTAAACCACTCGAATTTGCGACGATGATGCTCGTAAAAGCGAAAGACTCGACGCTCGTGAAAGGTGCGATCAGCGAGGCCACCGGTAAGTACGTGTTCGAACATATTGGAGCGGGCCAATATCGGGTAGCCGCTCAGCAAATCGGTTTCCGCAAAACATACAGTGATGCATTCGCTATCGACGAAACGCATCCAACGGTCGAACTGCCTGCGCTGGCACTGGCGGAGGAGTCGAGAAACCTGACCGAAGTAAACGTGGTGGCCAAGAAGCCCTTCATCGAACAGCAGGTTGATCGCACCGTCGTGAACGTGGAGAATAGCATCGTTTCCAGTGGCAACACGGCGCTGGAAGTGCTGGAAAAAGCGCCGGGCGTAACCATCGACCGGCAGAACGATCAGATCCAGTTGAAAGGCAAATCGGGCGTTATTGTTTACATCGATGGTAAGCAGACGTACCTCTCACAACAGGAAGTCGCGAATCTGCTCAAGAACACGCCAAGTGATAACATTGCCACCATCGAGATCATTACTAATCCAGGCTCAAAATACGATGCTGCCGGCAATTCGGGGATCATCAATATCAAGATGAAGAAGAACAAGAATTTTGGCACGAACGGAACGTTCATCGTTGGAACCGGCTACGGCTGGGTGAATAACCTCAACGGTGTTCGCGACGACCTGCCGAAATTCAATACGTCGCTCAACCTGAACCACCGCGAAGGCAAAGTCAATCTGTTCGGAAACTACAGCTACACGAATCGGCAGAGTTCGCAGAGCAACGAGATCAATCGATCCATTCCGTACAACGGGAAAACGACGTACTTCGATCAATATTCGTTCCGGCCAAATACGTTCGTTGGACACTCCTACAAAGCGGGTCTCGACTATTTTGTCAGCAAGAAAAGTACGGTGGGGGTTCTGGTTAATGGTTTTACGAATGACTGGCGGTCGGCGGGTCTCAATAACACCTTCATCAGTGACGAAAATCGCCAGTTGACCAGCAAGCCCGCGACGAAAACCGATGCGCGCCAGTATCTGTCGAATGTGACGGGTAACATCAACTACAAATACGAATTTGACGGAAAGGGCCGCGAATGGACCGCCGATGCCGACTACGTTCACTACGGTGGTGAGGGCACGAACAATCTAAGCACAACCTATTCCAACGGTGCCAACGAGATGATTCGGCCTAATCAGGATGTTCGGAACGGTATGCCATCGACAATCAACATAGTGGCGTTCAAGACGGATTACGTGCATCCGCTCAAAAATGGCAGCAAGTTCGAAGCCGGTCTGAAAAGTAGCTTTGTGAACGCCGATAACAACACGATTTACGACACGCTTCAGCAGGAAACAAAACTGTGGTTGTTCGACGCCAGCCGGTCGAATCAGTTCAAATACGACGAAAATATCAACGCGGCTTACATGAATTACGCCGGAAATCTGGATAAGAAAACCAAGCTGCAAGTGGGTCTGCGGGCCGAACATACGCACTCAACGGGTACGTCGGTTACGCTTAATCAGACCGTTGACCGCAATTACCTGAATCTTTTCCCAACGCTGTTTCTGTCTCGGCAATTAGATTCGACCAATACGCTGAATCTGTCGTATAGCCGCCGGATTCAACGCCCTGACTACCAAAACCTGAATCCGTTTGTGTTCTATCTTGACCCGTACACGTATCAGCAGGGAAATCCGTTCCTGCGGCCTCAGTATACGAATTCGATCGAACTGACGCACGTTTACAAGAGCGCGATCTCAACGACACTGGGCTTCAGCCGGACGACGGATTTCATCAACGGTGAAACGCCCCGGCAGATTCCGGCAGAAAACATCACCTACGTAACACCCGAAAATCTGGGTTCGCTCGACAATATCAACCTGACTGTCAGCTTCCCCGTAGACATCACGAAATGGTGGAAAATGCAGAACAACGTGAGTGCCTATTACACACACTATCAGACCTTCTATTCGGGAACGCCTTACGAAGTGAAGTTAGTGACGTTCAACGCTTATACCTCGAACAATATTACGCTGAGCAAAACGCTCTCTGCCGAAATCTCAGCTTGGTATAACTCCGCGTCGCAATATGGTTTCTACAGAGCCCGGCCAATGGGCGCTTTCAGCCTGGGTATTCAGAAGAAAATACTGGACGGCAAAGGCAACATAAAAATGAACATCAACGACCCGTTCTGGCTCAACAAGTTTAACGGAGTTGCTATGGTACAGGACATCAACTTCCGGGTTAGTTCGCAGTGGGAGAGCCGTCGGATCATGCTGACATTCACCTATCGGTTCGGCAACCAGAACGTGAAAACGGCTCGTCAGCGTAATTCAGCTACATCGGCCGAACAAAGCCGGGTAGGGGGACAAAATTAGAAGGCTACCAGGTTATCAACAGCCGGTACCTGGTTCCTTAACGATTAGTTTAGGTTAAGAAAACGTGAAAGCCATACTCATCTTGAGGTATGGCTTTTTTGTTTGCTGATAACCAATGCGTTTACGGCTATGCTGCCAGTAATGGCAACAAGTTGGTTGGTAAGATGATATGTGCCTTTGTTTAGCCCGAAAAATGATGGGCGTAGAGCCGCTGTAGTTTGTCACGTGAGCGCTTCAGGCGCATTTTAACCGCGCTTTCCGACAGGTTGTACTGCTCACTGATCGCCTGAATGGATAGTCCCTGTTCATGCTTGAGCCGCAACAGTTTTATGTCCTCCTGGGGCAGCTCGTTCATCACACGCTCCAGTTCCTGCATCCGCTCTTCGGAGATACCAGACGTTGTCGCTTCAGGTAAATTGATTGACTGCTCTTCCGACAACGATTCGGTAGTCAGTCGTTTACTGATTCGAATCTGGTCCAGGCAGTAGTTATGCGAAATGGAATAGAGCCAGGTCGAAAAGGCGGACTGGTTCTGGAATGTATCGAGTTTACTGAATACTTTGATAAAGATATCCTGCGTGTAATCCTGGGCTACTTCGGAGTCCTTCGTGATCGATAAACATTTCTGATAAACTTTGCCCACATACCGGCTGTAAAGTGCTTCGAAGCTGTCGGCAGCACTTGTCGTTTGAAACGAGTTGACCAATTGCTCATCGGCTAGTCTGCTTTTTTTCATAAGAGTCGAGTAAGGGGCTAATTCGATAATGGATAGTTTACGACACTAAAGCTAACGTAGATTTATTTGGTTAACTAGTTAACAGGTAGAGTATAGGGATTTTCTTAGTTGATGTATAACTGTTCTGGCAACAGATAGTTACTTTAAAACGGCCTAATTTGTCTCCCAGTGCTATAATTGCCTTATTTTGACGTAATGAGATTATAAAAATGCTACAAGTGTAGCTATTTTACAAATTTATTAGACGGTATGTTTATTTTTATCACTGGTCACTGCTACTCCTCACGCGTTTAACGCGCCCGGTTTAATCGCTTAAGCGAGATAAATTGGCCGGTCAGTGGTTGTGTCGGCTGCTGGTCAACGTGAAAATGTGTTCCGTTTTAAGTACAAATCAACGTCAGCTGTCAGCCACCAAGAGCAAAACTGGCCTGCTTTTTGCCGCTTACTCACGGCCCAGTCTATGTTTACCTGATCAAGGCATTGTAGACTCAGTGTCAATTGATCAATTGGCTGCTTCTTCGACTGTATGGTAGAGCAAGAGCCGGTATACCGTCGCCATTACAGATCTTAGATAGTCTATGAACTCCCCACCTTCCGAAATGCAAAAGGCTCGTAGTTTGCCTGTTGTGGCCAAAGTAATCCTATCCGCTGATTTTGCGTATGTTATCGTCGAGCTACGGAAAGATCCCTCGGTCGGTTTACTACATAAAAATACCCTATTCTATCCGGCCACTACATTTACTGTTTCGTCGCTCGAAGCCAAAATAGACGAGATGAAACGGCAACAGTCAGATGACTGTCTTTCGAAAAGAAAGTGACAGGCAGCAATACGTTGTAATCCTGTACGCTCTACGTCGATTGCTTACGTGGCCATGATGCATTGTTATAATCTCCGCCTGCTACTAGACTTATTAATAGGGATACAGACTTAATTAAAAGAGCTATTGTAATATATTGAGTATTTTTTATCTTTAATGGAGTCTTAATATCTTTGCACGGTATCTATTCCACCGTCGCCATGAAAAGAAAATCCATCAATACCGTTGCTATCGCTTGGATAAGCATCTTCATTATTTCGCTGATGGTGATGTTAGGCCTTGTCTGGCTGATGTTTTAGCATGAAAGACTATTTTGAAAAGTTTGATCGGCTTACTTTTTTGTCAGTCTAGTAATGCTGGTTTTTATAATTGGTGTTGCTGTTCTACTGATTAACATGCCTGAGTAGTGGCTTTGCCGCACGACTGCTGCCGGCCTGAAGTAAGGGGATTGGTCTCCCGCTACTTGACGACGATATCATATTTGGTGAGAAGGCCTGGTAGACTATGAAGTGAGAATTTTGTCTTCTTGAGCTTATTCGCATCTGGATCTAGTTCCAGATTGTATGAACTAGAAAAATCTACCTGAGCAAGTGTATTGGCCGAAAACAGAGCCAGCTCAAGGTTGCAATTTTTGAAGGCAGCCCCACTGAGATCGCAGCTTATGAAGCGCGCTTCTCGCATTGAGCAGTCCACAAAACGAGTTTTTTTGAGGTTACGGTTCGAAAAAGAAGTGTAATCGAGCTGGCACTCCTGGAAGTCGATGTGGAAACCGAAGGCGCTACACAGCCCAAAGTTTACCGAGGTCAGTTTACAACGAACAAAAACAACGTCATCAAGTTTGGTCCCTTCCAACACGATCATCGATAGGTCGCAGTCCTCAAAGCGGCAGTTGATAAAGTTGGCGCTGGCTACTATCGCTTTCGACAAGTTGAGGTCTTTAAAGGTACACTGCTCGAACAATTGATAAGGCCACTGGTCAGGTGTACCCGTCGTCGGGTCAACGAGTTGGTTAAATAAATCCATGTAAGCGTGTTGTATTCGTGTGATGATGCAATCGCAAAGAAAACACATACGTTGTTCTCTTTCCCTCATGACCTGGTTCCTGATCATGGCAATGTTCCCGCGCTGTCGTTCGCTTACGCCGATTGTAGGTCACTTGTTATCGGTATAGTACCGGTCACTGGGCCAACTTCAATTGCGTCGAATTGAGGAAACCCGGCGCTTTACTTAAAAACCCGACCTTGAGAACAAGGTCGGGTTTTTAGCTTGGTTACGCGAAGAGCATTTGTGATGATGCCGTTACTACTGACTTTTTAAGCTAGGTTAAGAAAACGTGAAAGCCATGCGCAGATTCTGGCGTTGGGCTTTTTTGTTCCTATTGGTCAGCAAGATACACCGCCGTTCGCATAGTTACCAATAGCTGTTCTATACGGTACAGATCGGGTCGGTCGGGGAGGGGACTGATAGCTGTTGCCGCTTCGACCTGAGCGACTTTCTGTTCGGCCCGCTTGATAAGGTCATTATGCTTAAAAGCTCCTAACCGGATTTGCAATAACTTATCCCAACTATCAGTGTCGGATGTGGGCAAATCACTACTAGGCGCGCCTTCCCTAATGCAGTCGAAAAGAACCAGAGAGAGTATGATTACGAAGGGCCTGAACGGTCCTTGATAGAGCCAGCGTTTCTAGGCTGTTAATGATGGGCAAAAGATGAGACAGGCTATAAAAAAGATAAGGTTCCCTGATCGAAGCAGAGAACCTTATACTGACTATTCCTAAACCCTTAACCTTTTCTACATGAAAAACTAACTTTTACCCTTTTCTGTTCCAAACACTCGTCTAATTCAGTATTTAATTTAACCTACTGAACGTCAGAGTTTTCGCTATGAGGTTGATTCGCGTTCCAGAGGAAGTTGATCATCCGGGCTGTGTAACCAGCCTGGTTCATCCAGCGACTGGCTTCTGCATTTTTCTGCTTGGCCAGTTGATTATTTACTTGAGCGACTGATTCGTTAAACTTGGCACGGTCGTCAGCGCTGAGATTCAGTACAGCGACCGGGCTTTGGTTGTATAGCGAAATGACGCTCATAAAGTTTTGCCAATTGGTGTTGTGCGAAAACTTGGTAACATTCTGTCCATAATACAAAGCGAACTGCTTTTCTGAACCGTTAACAAGCATGGCACTTGCCGGCTTGGAGGTTGCCGGGCTATCATCAGTGTTGGT
This sequence comes from Spirosoma agri, assembly GCF_010747415.1. Lineage (NCBI taxonomy): Bacteria > Pseudomonadati > Bacteroidota > Cytophagia > Cytophagales > Cytophagaceae > Spirosoma > Spirosoma agri. The sequence continues at coordinate 1,061,884 of NZ_JAAGNZ010000001.1, forward strand.
GGTGGTAGCCGCGGTTGCCCGAGTTGTCAGTAATCCTAATCCAAGAATTAACGACGCAAAGATAACACGCGATTTCATTGTTTTGTTCTATTTTGTTTTCAGTTAGAGAACGCACAAATGTCTATGTAAGTTCTGAAAGTACAAAGCAATGATAAGGCTCTGTTCGAAATAATATTCCGAATTTAATGTGGTTTAAAAGGTAAGTTGTTGAATCGAGTACTACTGTTAGTTTGAAAATAGAATATTATTTGGTAGTTTACTCGCTTAATATACAGAAAATATTCTTTTAAAAAAATGCAAAATTCTTTAAAAAATTATACTATTGGTTGTAATTGTTCATGGCAAATTGTATGCCCATAGTACAAAAAGCAAGAATGATATTGCCCACACGATCCAAATAGTCCGGTAACTGAATCAGCTCGTCCTCCGGAAACTCGCCCAACACAAAATCGATCTGCTTTCCACGGGAGAAATCACTGCCAATGCCGACACGTAACCGAGCGTATTCCTGTGTGTTCAGCACCTCATCAATATTACGTAGTCCGTTATGTCCGCCCGGCGACCCCTTGGGTTTCAGGCGCAGTTTGCCAAACGGCAGATCTTTGTCATCCGTCACGATGATAATATTGCTGACGGGAATATTTTCCTGTTTCATGTAGTAGCTTACGGCCCGGCCACTTAGGTTCATGAACGTAGTCGGCTTCACGAAAAACAGTTGCTTTCCTTTGTGCTGCCATTTGGCGGTGTAAGCCAGACGAGTCATCGTAAAATCGAAGCCGTGCTGGGCGGCCATTCGGTCGAGCGCCATAAAGCCGGCATTGTGCCGGGTCATCGCGTATTCAGGGCCTATGTTGCCAAGGCCAACGATCAAAAATTTCATGGGTTGTCAGTGCAAGAGCGATACCGATTGATGAAGAATGGTCTGAACGCCGTTCGGAAACTGACAGTCCAGCTGGTACAGGTATGTACCCGCCGGTGCTGTGTTGCCGTTAAGCTGACCATCCCACAGAGAGTCGCCGTTTGAAAGCACAAAATTAGTACGATTATGGATGACTGCTCCCCATCGGTCAAAAACGGTGAAGCGGGCTACGGAGATTGACGGGAAACGGAAATAAACGGTGAGCGCATCATTCGACTGATCAGCATTGGGCGAGAAGGCCGTGGGCAAATGAAGTTGACTGGGACAATCGGACGGAACTAGAACCAGTTTCGTGACAAGGCAATTGTTCGCGTCTTTCACCGTCACGGGGTACGTGCCCGCCTGTAGGTTTGCGTAGTCGGTTGCCTGCTGAAAAAGCTGCCCGTCGATGGACAGAGACGTATTGTCGGCCAGTGGACTTACACGGAGTCCGCCATTACGCTCCCCACACGCTTCGGGCGTCACCTGAACATCGGTGAGTACGGGACCCGTGCTGGCACCTACGCTGATAGCCTGACGAACGATACAACCGATGCTATCGGTCGCAACGAGCGTATGCGTACCCGCTGTCAAACTATCGAACACGTTGCTGATCTGGAACGACTGATTGTCAATACTATATTGAATTGGTCGCTTCCCATTGGCACCCGTTATCGTTACGCGCCCGTTTGTCTGGCCGCAGGTGGTAGGCGTTATGTCAACCGCAGCAAGGACCAATAGAGTAGGTGCGGGAAGGCTGGCGACCTTATTGACTTCGCAGCCATTGGCATCATGTACGCGAACGGTATAGTCGCTGGCCGGCAATTGCTTGAAAACGGAACTTGACTGGAATGTAACGCCGTAGTCGATCGAGTAGGTCAGGGGAGGAGTTCCACCGGCGGCCTGTACGCTCAACTCGCCATTGGCCGTGGCGCAGTGGGGAGGGGTAACGCTTATATTCGCGATGGTGGGTGCATCCCCGGAAACGATCTTTACCGGCTGATCGGCCTGACAGCCAGCCGCATCTTGGACCGTAACCGTATAACTTCCGGGGCTGATATTCAAAAAGGAAGGCGAGGATTGAAACGGGCCTCCGTTCAGGCTGTAATGCCAGTTCGTCGCATTCGTCGCGATAACATCGATGGAACCGCTCGGTTTGCCACAGCCTACGTTCGTGACAGTCGTTTTAAAAATCGGTTCCCTAATGTCAATCGTGATGGGTACCGCCGGGCTTTCGGTGTTATATAATGTCTGGGTAATGTAATAGGTTGTTGTCTTGGTAATAGTTGGGCTGAACTGGTTGCCGGTGGCCAGCAGTTTGGACTGGGAGTCCCCCGAATACCAGCGAACGTTTTTACCCGTAACGACTAGATCGACTGGCGTGCCTTTGCAAAAGGAATTACCCGACTTCAATACGATGCGATACAGCTCAACCTTGCCGCTGGTTTTGTCCTTGCAGGTTGTGCCGTTGACAATCGGCTGGTAGGTGCCGATCAAACTTTCGTCGGTAGCATTATAGGTTAGGCTGCCGCGCCAGTAGCAAACGTCCTCTACGGTGGTGCTGCCGTTTTTGTTAGATTCGCTGAAGGTAACGGCCGCCGGACCCACCTGTCCCGACAATTGAGCCACTCCGCCGAAAGGTACGTTTGGGTTGCTTGTCTGCGCGGTCCCGCCGATCGTGTTGCCCGTCTGCGTAAGGGTCATGGCGTAATTGAACACCGCCTTGCTTGGATCATCGGGGTAGGTGACGCCCATCCAGAAACCAGCTACGTTCTGTGCCCGACATATGGTCGAAACGAGACCAAGCAATAGCATTAGATGGATCGTAGCTTGTCCTTTCATGATAAGTAACGCAAGTGCTTCAAGCCAAAACAAAGCAAGTTCAGCTGTAAACTACTAACAATACTGTATTTGTGGTCGGTAAACCTATCGACTGAGAAGGGAAAATGCCGAATCTGCCCGTAACCTCCTATTTTTACCCCATGAACCAACAACGCCTGATTCTTTCCAGCCCACTGCTTGAAATCGTTATTAGCCGACTGGCCCAGCAACTGATCGAAAATCACCAGGATTTTGCCGACACCGTGATTCTGGGTATGCAACCACGGGGAATCTACTTTGCCGAACGCGTCGGGCGCGAGCTAAACCGCACGCTGGGGTACGATGTGCCACTGGGCTACCTCGATGCTACCTTTTATCGGGATGATTTCCGTCGTCGCGATTCTCCGCTACGGGCCAATGCAACACATGTGCCGTTTATTATTGAAGACAAGCGCGTCATTCTGGTCGACGACGTGCTGGCTACGGGCCGGATGGTACGGGCCGCGCTTGATGCCATGACCGCGTTTGGCCGCCCCCGGAAAGTCGAACTGCTGGTACTGGTCGACCGGCGTTACAATCGCGATCTCCCGATCAAGCCCGATTACACCGGCAAGCGCGTAAATACCCTCGAATCACAGCGGGTACTCGTCGAGTGGACCGAGCAGGGCGCCGACGCCGATCGCATATGGCTGGTCGGGTAAAACAGTATTTTTGATTTGCTCTAAGCTTTTAACAATTAATGACTTATTAATGACATTTGGGTGGGAACTATATTTCAAGATTATAGAGGTTTATGTAAATTTGTTTTCCGTAATTCTACGTAATGAAGCCTCTACAGAAACTACTCACACTTTTCTTCTTTTTAATTCTCTTCAGTCTTGTTAGAGAGACCAGTGCACAGACAATATATACCGTTACCGGTTTAATCACAGATGCGCGCACAGGCGAACCCGTACCCTTTGCAAGCGTCGCGTTGGTTGGCCGTCGTGTTGGTACGCTGACCGACGAGCGTGGCCGATATGTCCTCAACGCGAAAATACTGTCCGATTCGATTGCGGTTAGCTCGCTGGGGTACGTCACGCAGCGGCAATTTATTGACCGGGAACGGCAAACGCAGGCGGTTGACCTCAAACTCGTGGCGGGCGGTACATCCTTGCAGGAAGTGACGGTTCATGCGGGTGAGAACCCGGCGTTTCGCGTGTTGCGGCAGGTACGCAAAAATCGCGTCATCAACGACCGCAAACGACTGGTAGCTTATGAAACCGACAATTACGTAAAAACACAGATCGCTCTCAGCCACGTTTCGGAGCGGATGCGCCGGAATCCACTGATCAAACGAATCAATGAATCACTGAGCAAGCAGGACTCCATTGTCGATAGCGATGGTAATCGACTGCTGCCGATCCTTGTCTCGGAATCGGTTTCTCATTACTACTTTCGGGATAGTCCGCAGCGTAAACGCGAGGATGTGCTGAAAACCCGGATCAAAGGGGTAGCTGTTGACGATGCCGGACTTAGCTCGCAATTATTGGGCGGAACGAACCTGGTCAGCCAGAATTTCTACGACAATTACATCCCGATTCTGGGTAAAGATTTTGCGTCACCCATCGGCGATAACTGGAAAAACTGGTACGAATTTTTCCTGGCGGATACAACCCAGATCGGCGACCACACCTGCTACGAAATTCAGTTCGATCCAAAACGACCTGAAGACTTGGTCTTCACGGGTAAAGCCTGGATCGATACAACCACCTTTGCGTTGTGCCAGATCGAAACGCACGTTGGTAAAGGAGCCAACCTGAACTACGTACGTGCGTTGACCATTGAACAGGAGCTGGAACCCACCATCGATACGACGAACTCATCGGGAACGGCTGGCTGGCTGCCTACTACCATCCGGCTGACCGCTGACCTAACGGGGGTTGGTAAACAATCGCTGGGTCTACGTGCTGAAGTAACGCTTCGGAGTAGTAATGTGATCGTGAACAAACCCCACCCATTGACCTTTTATGAGCAGCCTCTAGAACCGAGCGATACTGTTGCGACGGCCAATGATGCCTATTGGCATACGGTACAGGGGACGCTTGCGGGCTCAGATTCGCTGAGTAAAGACGATCAGAAAGCCCGCCAGATCATCGATAAGCTAAGGGCCGTGCCAGCGGTGAAAACGGCCGAAGGTATCGGGCAGGTGCTCATCACCGGATTCTACAAATTGGGAGGTGTGGACTTAGGACCATACCCTTACTTATTTGCTGTCAACTCGGTAGAGGGATTACGGACTCGGATCGGTTTCAGAACAAATGATGAGTTTAGCAAGAACTGGATTTTTCGGGGTTATCTGGCTTATGGAACACTCGACCATCAATTCAAGTATGGAGCCGAAGCGAATTATCTCTTCTCACGCCAGCACTGGACAATGCTGGGTGTTCGGTTTGCCAATGATCTAGAACGCCTGGGCCTGACGCCTGAGTTGATCGGTGGAAACCGGATTTTCTACGCGCTGAGCCGTTTTGGCCGGTATCGGGGGGCATACCGGAGTGAACAGAAAGAACTGTTTTTTCGCACTGAGCCCGTTCGTGGCATTCTGCTGACGGCCATGCTGGGTACTCGTACGGTTGATCCGATCTTCCCGTTCCAGTACCGAAGTGAACCGGACATGGGTGATCTGTCACCGTTGAAATCCGATATTTTTGATGCCTACTGGTCGATCGAAGCCCGACTGGCGCGGAAAGAGAAATACATTATGGATGGCAATGAACGGATCACACTCGGTACAAAACGAGCCCCCGTTCTAACGATCCGGTACACGAAAGGACTCAAATCGATGGGCGGCAATTTCAACTACGACCGAATTACGTTACGCGCTCAGCAATCCCTGCGAATCGGCCCACTCGGACGGATGACGTATCTGCTCTCAGCGGGATATACACCATCGACCTTGCCCGCCCCGCTGTTGTTTCCGCATATTGGCAACCCAACGCCCCTGCTGACGAACAACACGTTTAACCGGATGCAGTTTTACGAATTCGTCAGCGACCGGTTTGTTGCCGTTCACATTCAGCACAAGTTTGAAGGACTTCTGTTCAATCGGATTCCCGGCATTCGTAAGCTCAACTGGCGGTTAGTGGCCAATGTCGATGCACTGTGGGGCAGCCAGTCGAAGGCGAACCAGGACGTTGAGTCGTTCAAGCCCCTGCCGGGTGGTATGAGGCCAATTCACTTTGGCGCGCTCGATGGTTCCAAACCTTATATGGAAGTGGGGTATGGTATTGATAACATTTTTAAGATCATTCGTATTCAGGCGATACACCGGCTTACCTACCTGAATGTCGGACCGAATAACATCCCGGTCAATCCATTTGCCTTAAAAGCGTCTGCCTCGTTTAATTTCTAGAAAAAGCGTTGCAAAACACTCATCGGCGACTAGTCACGGAAAATAGATTTCGCTCTGTGACTGGTCGCCGATGGGCTATATGGTAGTTACTGAACGGGCTCATCCATTACGCGGCCCAGCCGAAAAAATACCGGGAATCGTATCTCCCGCTCGCCTTCGCCCCAATGGGCTTTTAGCTGTTCACCGAAGTCAGTAACGGGATCTTCTTCATTCTCGTGGATATATTGTCGCACGGCTGACCAGGTTCGTAAGTAGTTCAGAAAGCGATCCAGCGTCCAGTTTCGGTGGATGGTAAATTGATTGTGCTGTACATCCGCAAACGGGAACGGCAGATTGGCGTACGATGTATCGATGTGAACACGTTGCGGGTCCCAATAGGGGCCAACGCGGTTGCGGTAGAAGTCGAGCAGGACAGCGTCGAGGTCGGAGCCGAGTTTAACCAGGCCATAGCCCCATTCGGCCAGTATAGCACCCGGTTTAGCGACTCGTCTGACCTCCTGATGGAATGCGTCAATAGTAAACCAGTGCAACGCCTGTGCCACGGTAATCAGGTCAAATGTCTGGTTGGCAAACGGCGTTTGTTCGGCTTGGCTAAGCTGGTAACGGATATTCGGTTTTTTTGCCGCCAGGATCAGTTGTGTCTCACTAATGTCGGTGGCATCGACCTGATCAAATGAATTGGCCAACACATCCGCAACCTGACCATTTCCCGTAGCACAATCCCAGGCGGCACGACGCTCGGTTACAAACGAGAGAAGGTAATTATAAAGGTCTGGCGGGTAATCGATGCGATACTGTGCATACAGATTAGCATGTCCCGAAAAACGGTCGAGAGGTATCATATTATATTTATTTTAATAAATTTTAAACGTTTTCTTAGAATAATTGTCAAACAGTTGGTTTATCATGAAAAACCCAGACAAAATTGGGTTATAACCCGGAACCGTCTATTTTTGCGGGGTTGGTCTACCGCCGGTTATCAATTTGTTCCGTTCATTTATCGTTACCCGATTCTCATGAAAAAATCGTTTGGATTTCTCTTTGCTGCGGCTGCTCTTGCCCTGGCTTCATTCGATGTCAATGCGCAGGCTCCGACTGGTGATATTCCGCCGGATATGAATGCCCTGATGAGCAAATATACTTGTATTGCCTGCCATCGGCCTAATCAACGCTTGGTTGGTCCTGCCTACGCAGATGTGGCTAAGAAAAAGTATTCTGACGAGGAGATCGTCAATTTGATTTACAACCCGATTCCGAGTCACTGGCCGGGTTATCCCCCAATGGCACCTATGAAACAGGTTCCTAAAGAGGATGCAATGAAACTGGCAACCTGGATCAACTCGCTTGACAAAAGCCCTGCCAAAAAAGCTGGTTCTAGCAAAGCAAAAGGCAAAGGCAAAAAAGCTGCCTAACGAATACGTTTGTCGATTAACAGAAATGCCCCTCCTGTGCAGGAGGGGCATTTTCGTGTTTGTATTGATCCGCTCTAAAGCAACCATCTGTACCGAAGTAGCGCTTACTCGGCGCTGACCGGTATGCTTCGTTGCCGAACGGCTTCGTAGAGGACTACCCCCGTTGCCACCGATACGTTCAGTGAGCCGACTGCGCCGAGAAGCGGAATTTTAACGTGGTTGTCAGCCATACGCAACAGTTCGGGTGAAATACCATCTTCCTCCGATCCCATGATCACGGCAATGGGACCCGTAAGATCGGTACTGCGTTCGTAAAGGTCGCGGCTTGATTTTTCCGTACAGGCCACAACTGTAATCCCTGATTCCTGTAAATATTTTATCGTTTCAGCCAGTTCCGGCTCGCGGCAAACCGAAATATGGTTGAGCGCACCCGACGACGTTTTCATCGCATCGGAGTTGATGGCCGCAGCCCCACGTCCGGGAATAACGATGCACTGGACACCCGTACATTCGGCTGTCCGGGCAATGGCTCCAAAATTCCGAACGTCGGTTATGCGGTCGAGAAGCAGGAAAAACGGCGTTTCGCCCCGCTCATACACATCGGCGATAACGTTGGAAAGCTTGACGTACTGGACCTGCGCAATGAGACAGACAACACCCTGGTGATTTTTTCGGGTCAGCCGATCGAGCCGTTCGACCGGTACACGCTGAATGGTGACGCGGTTTTGAAAGGCCAGATTTTGAATATCGGGGTTGCTCAACCCCTTTTCCATGTATAGTTTGTCAATCTGCTGATCGGACTTGAGCGTCTCGATAACAGACTGAATACCGAACACCATTTCGTCGGGTTCAGGGCGAAACTGGGGTCTTGAATTGGTATTTCTATTCGTATTCGGGCGATTTACTCGCGGATTGCGCCGGTTCTCCATGCTTCGACAATCGGGTACCAAATCGGCTGATACTCAATGTAGCGCACCAGTTCGTAATGATCCTCGACAAATTGATTCGGTTTCTTGGTAAAGGTAAAATTAACTTCCGAGACATTGGCCCGGCGATTATAAACCCACACTTCGCGCTCGCGGTTCCGTTGCACACGATCAGGAGCACCCAGGACGATATAAATCATCCCTTTATCGGTCTTCCAGCCTTCTTTGTAGCTCGTAAATAACCGATTGGCCTCTTCAACCCGATCAAAATACGCTTTGAGCGTTTTCCGGGCAACCTCTTCATTGCCCGACATCAGACTCAGCCAGTAGCGATCGAATGCTTTTTTAACATCCTGCGCCTGGTTCAATTCGCCAATCTCACTGCTGGTACTCATGTACAGCACCGGTTTGATCAGCTTTTCGGGGCGGGTCATCTTGGGGAAACGCTTATCAGCGACGACCAAGCCAATGCCCGACTCCGCCGTCGTGTCTTCCACGAAATAGTACAGACCTTCGCGTGGAATGATGAATGGCTGATTTGTCGTAATGGTCAGTGTTGAATCAACGTTCAGTGATCGCGCGGCTGGTTTGGGCGACGTGTTCATAGGCGATGACGCTGCCTCGAAGTCGTGCCGGTAGCGAAAACCGAACAGCGGTTTGCTGGTGCCGTTTACGTCGCGAATAATAACCGTATCGCCTGCGTTCACATAGTTGCGTAGTTGCGGCTGCTTCCCGTTTTTATCGAATAGAGAGTACTGGTCACTGAGTTTAGGAGATTTGAAACGAAGTGTAAGATCATTCCGCGCTTTAGCCCCGTTGTTGGTTTCCGTAATTTCCGTCAGCAAAACAGCGGTTGTAATGTCTTTTTTATCGGATGCGACAGGGCGTTTTACGTCAAACGTTAAGGTCAGGTAGTCATTCTCGTAGCCAACGTTCTGCGTTGTCAATTGAATATTTCCGTAACCCAGCCGTTCCCGATTGTTATAATCGGGATACATGACGTAAGCGATCTGAAAATGTTCAATAAAATCCGTTGGGTTGACGATGGGTTCGCCCTTGGGCGTTTTAGCCGTCAGGTTCATAAATACCCGAACGGAGCTGGTATCGATAGCCAGAAACTTGCCTTTGATGGAGGTGACAACCCAGTCACCAACCTGCTTTGGTCCCGCTGTTGGCGTTGAGCTGGGGGTAACGGCGGGCCTGTCATTTAGTTTTATGGGTGCGGCTGTAGCCGGTGGTGCTGCCGGTCGATCGCTCTGGGTCGAGTTGCGACGGGCTTCCGTACGAGCCTCGTAGGCAGCCGTGGCACGATCCTGCTGCGTTTTTTTGCTGGTTGAGCAGGCCAATACGAATAGACTAAGCAGTAAAGCTGACAGAATACGCATAAACAATACGAATCTCGCGTGTTTCGAATAAGAAAATGGTTGACTATAGCCTTTAGCTTGCTACCATACAACGATCTGGTAGACGCGCTGTACGACAAAAGTTAAAATGCCTGCATTTATAACGAAAAAATAGCTGCGTTCACGTTAAGGGAGCGGTTCATTTTTCTTTACTTAACCACAAAAGACTAATTTTGTCGATTGAATTGCAAACGAAGACGCTGGATAGAAGACGCTAGAGGGTGGATTCGCCGTTGATTCGCTGAAATAGGCAGACAACCAACGGTCCAGTCTCCGAAATCCACAGTCCACTGTCACAGGAACGATATGTACAAAACCACCGAAATTACTTCTGCCGAAATTGCCTCGGACAATCCTGTTCACCAACGGTTGCTATTTCCCTACGTTGAAGCGGCAACGATCGTCAGCGGTAATGTGCTCGAAATCGGGTGTGGTTGGGGCCGTGGCCTCGAACTACTCACCAAAGCTGCCGGTCATTACACGGGTATTGATAAGAATACTGAGTTGATTGCCGCCCTTAGTGCCGAATATCCACAGTCTACTTTTATTGCGGCCAGTATTCCGCCCCTTACGAGTGCCAATGGGCTACCAATTCCTGACAATACGTTCGATTTTATTGTCACGTTTCAGGTAATTGAGCACATCGAAAATGATGACCTGTTTATCCGCGAGGCTCATCGCGTGCTGAAACCCGGTGGTAAACTGCTACTGACTACGGTCAATAAAACGTTCTCGCTGACCCGTAACCCCTGGCATGTCCGGGAATATTACGCCGACGGGCTCAGAAATCTGATCGGCCGTTATTTTTCGTCGGTCGATGACAAAGGGATTCACGGCAATGGCAAGGTGATGACGTATTATGAGCAGAATAAGCAGTCGGTCAAAAAGCTGACGCGCTTCGATATCTTCAACTTACAGTACAAACTGCCCCGTCGACTGTTGCAGGTTCCCTACGACCTGATGAACCGCCTGAATCGCAACCGGCTCCTAAAAGCCGATGGTATTGCCGCCGAAATCAACTATACCGACTATCTGGTCAGTAAAGATCCTGCCGGAAGCCTTGATTTCTTTTACATCGCGACAAAGTAACAGAAGCGCTGTTCGTTGTTTGTCGGTCAGGATTTTCCCTTATTGCATTCGTAAGACTCCCTTGTCGTATGAAAATCCTGTACAACTATAGCCTAATTGTCTTTTGTCTGCTGGTTTCCTATCGGTCAGTCGCTCAGTCGGGCCGTCTTAAACCCGGTTTCGAGAAAGCGGAACTTATTGACATGCTGAAAGTAGCGGGGGGCCATGTCGATTCCGTTACGATTGGTATGCCTGAACGATACAAGAAACTGTACCGTTCGCCGATCGTTGGTCTCGATAACCGCTGGGAATTATGGCAGCGCGATGACGGTGTGGGGGTAATCAGCATTCGGGGCACAACGCTTGATCCGCTGGGCTGGCTGGAAAATTTCTATGCCGCCATGATACCGGCCACCGGCCAGTTGCAGCTGAGTGAGACGGAATCGTTCTCTTACAAACTGGCAAAAAATCCACGAGCGGCTGTTCATGCAGGCTGGGTGATCGGCATGGCCTATCTAGTCAAGGACATCATGCCCAAACTGGATTCCTGCATTCAGAAGGGGACAAAAGAGTTCATCGTAACGGGCGATAGCCAGGGTGGAGCCATTTCTTTTCTGATGACCTCGTACTTAACTAGTCAGCTGGGAAACCGGCTCCCCGCCGATGTTCGCCTGAAGACCTATTGCATTGCTGCGCCCAAGCCGGGTAATCTTTCGTACGCCTACGATTACGAAGTGATAACGCAGGGCGGCTGGGGATTCAATGTCGTTAATTCGGCGGACTGGGTCCCCGAAATACCGATGTCGATCCAGACATCCAATGATTTCAACCAGACGAATCCATTCGTCGGTGTACCGCAGATGATCCGGAAGCAGAAATTCTTTAACCGGATTGCGCTCAATTACGCGTTCAACAAGTTAGACAAACCGACCAAGAAGGCCCAGAAGCAATACCAGCGGTTCTTAGGCACGTACATTGAGCGCATTGTTGGTAAAAACCTGCCCAACTATCAGGCACCGGCCTATGTCGAGAGTAATCATTACGTACGCACCGGGCAGACCATCGTGCTGGATGCTGACGAGGTTTACTACCAGCAATTCCCGAACGATACGAAAAAATTATTCATGCATCATTTTCTAAAGCCTTACTTATTTCTGGCCAATCGCCTGAAATAAACCAGGAGGCTAGCAGTTTTACTCATAGAAATACCATAAAAAAGGGATTGATTTATCGGCTAAAAAGTACCTCATTTAATTCAATTGATGAAGCGAATTTAGTTATCGGCAGTCGATTATACTTTTGCCCTGATTTTAAGTTTTTACTGACAGCCGATTACTAAATTCGATTACCTTAAATACATAATCTATTCGTGTAACTAAAAAAAGTACTGTATTTGCTTACTCTTCTTCACGAGAAATAAGCAAATAATATGGATATTTCTTCTAGATATTTTAGTCAATTAAAACGTAAAGATCCTGCAATCATTTTGAACTTATGGGCTTTTTTAGTGGCCGCTTATCGGGTTGGTAAACTTGTCGAGCTCCTCTCTTTTGTCGTATGGGAGTGCAGACATAGAGTAGGGTTATTCTCCCGAGACCGATATGTGAAATTTACCGATGATACTTGTCCTTCTCTGGGCGTAGATACCGATCTGGCTATACAAAGCAGTGAATTCTTAAATCGTGAGGGTTTTTGTTTCGAGCCAGTACCGATAGACTGGAAGTATTGTTTTGAGGCTCCGGACGGCACACTTTGGGGAACCCGGTATTCAGATAACAATAAATTGGTTTACAGTATTGACGGAAGTATATCGGTTACGATTGCCTATGAGTTTTTGCATTCAATAAGTTCTCTTTACATTAATTCGCAAGGGTACTTATTTGTTTGTGTCGAGGGTACTATTTATAAAAGTTCAGATTGTGGACTAAGCTTCAAGAAGGTTTTATCGCTCTCCAGTTCAATCAGCTACTTTCTATTCAATAACGGCATGACTGAATTGCCGGATCGGACGTTGTTTATTGGGGAGTATGGGTCTATCTGGCGGAGAAACAACTGGCAAAACCTGGCATTTCTGTACTATTCTACTGATGGTGGGGATACTTGGACGATGACTGATTTTCTAGTTCGCGAAGGCGCAAATAAACATATTCACGTAGTGAAATATTGTGAACGATTGGCCGCCCTTTTATTGACCGATGGTGATAATAAAAAACGAGCTTGGATTAATTCATCGTTGACGCATTTCGACGAACGCACCACTCGCAGGCAATCGTTCGGGTGGAGACTGGTTACCAAATTTCACCATCAGACGGGGGGCTATCTTGCCGTCACTGAAACGAAGAATTGTGTGCTTTTGGGTAGTGATTACCTGGGCGGTACAAACTTCATTGTCAGGACCCTCGACGGGCGTCGATTCGAGAAGTCGGTAATGCCTGATCCTTATCGTCGTAGCCCGATAATGAATATGACAACGACGCAGTCAAGAGCATGTCAGGAGGTGTGGGCCTTCTCGTACAGCTGTTTATCGACTACGTCAAAATCATTACTGATGTGCTCAAAAGACGATGGCAAAACGTGGGCTCGGGTCATTGAGTTTGATGGTACTAAAAATGAGGTACGACTGGTGAGTACCTCACAAAGAAAATCGGGGATTTTACATATTGCCATTACGACGTATGGGGATTGTCCTGAAAGTCATCGGCACCAGGTTTACAAGTTAATGCATAAGTCTGCCAGACCAGTTCAAGTCAATGAAGCATCCACTTTTACTACTACTGCTAATCATAGCGAGTTGTCGGTCATCCAGTGAGGAGACAATGCCCGTACAACCTGTACCGTTGGTTGAGCAGCCGCCACGACAAACGGCAGATACGACCATCATTTATTTAATAAAAGAAGGAGACCATTACTGTCAGCAAAGTCATCTGGAATATATAACTAAATCAACAATTTCTTTCGAGGCAACCTTTAATAAATCCGCTAGTTACCAGACTAAAGATCCCGAAAAACAAGGTGACGTCAATAAGTTGTACGGGTTCTCTGACTGTAAGGATTCACACCAAACAAACAGTGCCCGCTTTGGCTGGAACTGGCAGGACAATGCGCTCCATATCTACGCATACCATTATCGATCCGGGGAACTGCTGTTTCAATCTATTGGTACAGCACAACTTGATCGCATGTATCGGTATCAGATTTCGATTGAAGGGAATCAGTACAAGTTTCGATTCGATGGTAAAGAGGTTTCGGTGGACCGAGGATGTTCGGACACCACGCAGTTTAGCCGGTATAAATTGTATCCTTACTTTGGTGGAGAAGAACTGGCACCACACGATGTAACGATCGCCATTCGCGAACTGTATTAGTTGCCGCTTTTTAGTTGTAGCGATTGCTACGAATCCCCTCTGCCGCCTGCTGACATAGTTCCGCAAGTGATCGCGTATGTCGAGTTACCCGATGATTCCTGCTGCAATCTCTCGACTAAGAGGCTACCAGCCCGATGCTGACCGAATGCTGGTGGGCTTCGGAGCTATTGGAAAAATAACAGCAGGACACGCCAGCCGCCACAATTTTATCGACAAGCTCCTGCGTTTGGGGCTGTTTTTTAGGCTGAATTCGTCGAATGTAGACGCAGCGAATCTGCTGGGGAAAATGCTTGACAACCGACTCGTAAATAGTGGGGTCCATCTGCGAGTCGTCGCCCAGTAAGATGAATTGTTGAGCCGGATAGGTCTCGATGATCCGCACAATTCGGTCGAACTTGGTCAGGTGCTTGGTTTTTCCGGTCTGCAACACCTGCGCTAACTGTTTAAGCTGACTCAGCATGTAAACACCTTCGGGCAGCCCGTTTTTTCGGGAAAATTCCAGAATATAGTCATACAGATTCCACTCACTGCTCGATACGTAGAAGAATGGATTGGATGCATTCGCACCACTGTCGGCTTCGGCCAGTAGTTGGTAGTGCGCAACAACGCCATCGAACGGCTCCCGGCTATGGGCGTTCTCGGTCAGTAAAACCAACAGCCGTTTGGCAATGGTAGCCGAGTGCGAAATCAGAAAGGTATCGTCGATATCAGAAATACAGATAAAGCGCGTTGGGTGCGGAATCAGTACTTTTCCTTTGCCTTCGGCCAGCACCTTTTCCGGCGAAATCATCTGTGAAACAAGTGCCGCACGAACGGAATGCCAGCCGGGTGGCAAAGCTTGCTGTAAGGGCAGATCGAGCCTGAAATACCCATCGACATCCGTTTGTATCTGCGCTGTTTGTTCGCCTAAACTGACCCGAACCGTCGCGCGGGGGTAGGGCCGGACAAGGAATAGCCGTATGACAGCCAAGAGATTAACGAGTGGACTATCCCGATACTTCTTGCGGGGAAGGGCACTCCGCCGAAACACATGGCCGTGGATGGTTAGGTGATTATCGTTGCCAAATCCCCGATACACCTGCACAACGGGTTGGTCGGTCAGGCGCAGCCATGTTAAGAATTTTCGCGTCAGCTTACCTTTAAGGCTTAAATTTTGTTTAGTAGCTATTGACTGTTGCTCGATATCCATAAAGTTTAGGGGTGCACGCCACTAATAACCTATAATCCGCTCAGAAGTTGGTCTTTTTATTCGCAATTAATCCAGTTTCCGGCGGCAAAGCCAAAACAGACTGGGAAACCGGTATAACCAATTATTTCAAGGACTCGCCCCACAATGCTGAACTTCTACTGCTTGACGGGAAGACGGACGAGAAACGGTTAAATGAGAAAATTGCTCAGCTGAAGCCCGATCGGGTGGTAGCCGTTGGGGGTGATGGAACAATTAAATTTGTAGCCGAACAACTGCTGGATACGAAGATTCCGCTGGGCATTTTACCGGCTGGTTCTGCCAACGGAATGGCCCGCGAACTTGGTATTCCCCCCGATGTAGAAGGAAGCCTGAATGTGCTGGTCGATGGCGTATTAAAACCGACTGATCTGATTTCGGTGAATGGTGAAATTTGCCTCCACCTGGCCGACATTGGGCTTAATGCGCAATTGGTCAAGCATTACCAGCAGAATAATCTCCGGGGGAAACTGGGCTACCTGCGCGGGGTGGTGAACGTCTTGCAAAAGCACAGGCTACTACGGCTGGATATCAAGCTGGGCGACGAATGTATTTCGCGGGCCGCCTTTATGATCGTACTGGCCAATGCACGTATGTATGGCACGGGCGCGATCATCAACCCCGACGGTGATCCGTTCGACGGGAAATTTGAAGTCGTTATTTTTCGTCGGTTGTCGTTCTGGGAAATCCTGAAACTATTCTGGCGGTATCGGCCATTCGACCCGAAAAAGATCGAAATCTTTCCGGCAACGTCCGTCACGATTGAAACGCACCGCAAAGCGTATTTTCAAACGGATGGCGAGTATGTTGGCCGAATTACGAAGCTACAGGCCGACATTCGACCTGGTGCGTTAACGATGATCGTACCGAAGCCGGTTGACTGAACGATACCGCGTCATCCAGACAGCCTACGCTTGCTCGAATGACGCGGTAAATTTGCTCAGACAGATAACGGCTGCTGTAGGCTGACCCGTTCCGGCTTGTTGTAGAGGTTGAATCGCTCGTTGCGGACAAAACCCGCCATGGTTATACCGGCTTCCTGCGCCATCTGAACCGCCAGACTCGACGGCGCTCCGACGGCAGCCAGCAAGGGGACACCCGCCATCCAGCTTTTCTGAACAAGTTCAACACCAATGCGTCCGCTCAGGAATATACCGAATTGGCTCAGTGGCAGCCAGTTTTGCCAGAAGGCAGCCCCGATGAGTTTGTCCAGTGCATTGTGTCGGCCAATATCTTCCCGAATGAGCAAAAGCTTTCCGTCGGCGTCGAACAGGGCAGCGGCATGGATACCGCCCGTGTACGCGAAGGCGCGTTGGGTTTCCCGAACGCGGTCCGGTAGCGCATGAAGAACGGCTGGTTCGAGCAAAAAGTCAGCGTCAATGGGGCCGGGCGTCAAGGCCATGACCGCATCGATCGTGGTTTTGCCGCAAAGCCCGCAACTCGATGAAGTAAATGTATTTCGGGTTAGTCGGGACCAGTCGACAACCACGTCGGGATTGAGTTCGACCCGCATGACGTTACCTTCTTTCGCCGAATCCTGAACGCAATGGCGGCAGGAAATAACGTCGGTCGATTTATGAATAATGCCTTCCGTAAACAGGAAACCCATTGCCAACT
Source organism: Spirosoma agri (assembly GCF_010747415.1). Lineage (NCBI taxonomy): Bacteria > Pseudomonadati > Bacteroidota > Cytophagia > Cytophagales > Cytophagaceae > Spirosoma > Spirosoma agri. The sequence continues at coordinate 1,079,013 of NZ_JAAGNZ010000001.1, forward strand.
CTTCGTCGTGTCCGGGGGTGCGCATCGTCACGGCGACGCTGCGCTGCTGACGGTCATCAACGGGGCCGAAACCGAGCCGAATTTCAAGCGGTTCCTCAACGGCGAGTAAGTCGGGTACTTCGATCAGGCTGCTGCCGGTAATTTTCTGAATAGTAACGGGCGCGACGAGAGACATGATTTTTAGCTTTTGTGTATAACGTCCGCTGGTCCGGTAAAGTTGGTTTAATTGATTGCTGGCTACTTATCTTCGTGGAATAAATGCTAGCCTGCAAATCGCCATTACGATGAAAAAATTTGAATACCGCGTTTTAGACGTTGCTGCCGGGGGAGGATTCTGGACCGGAGGTGGCGCAATCGATGTTCAGGAGCTGACAGACAAACTCAACGAATTGGGGCAGCAGGGCTGGGAAGTCGTCTCGTCTGTCGATCTGAACATGACTCAAGGGCAATCACGGGCTATCATTGTGATGCTGAAGCGGCAAATTAATTAGACCACACTATGACAATCAAGGACGCGCAGACTACCGTTGATGACTGGATCAAAACCGTTGGCGTTCGGTATTTCAACGAACTGACCAACATGGCCATGCTAACCGAAGAAGTTGGTGAGGTTGCCCGGATCATTGCCCGTCGCTACGGCGAACAATCGGAGAAAGAGTCGGATAAGAACAAAGATCTGGGTGATGAAATGGCCGACGTACTGTGGGTACTTATCTGCCTGGCGAACCAGACGGGTGTTGACCTGACCGAGGCATTTGCCAAAAATCTGGAGAAGAAGAACATACGGGATGCAACGCGACATCTGAACAATAAGAAACTGAGCGAATAGGCCGAACGTAGTATGATCAAGACCGCCTATCAGCAGGAATTACTGTTTACCGGTGTAGTGAAAAAAGGGAGTCAGGGAACCGATGTTGTGCGGGTTCAGGAATGGCTGTGTCTGAATGCGTTACGCTATCCGAAAATTGCGCTCATTACCACTATTGATGGACAGTTTGGTCCGGCGACCGAGTTGGCGGTGAAGAATTTTCAGGCGGTATTTAAACTGACTAAAACGGGTATCGTCACGGATGCGTTGTTTGCCCGGCTTAATGCTCCGCTGTCGGTGGCTTTTCAGGCAAAATCGACGGTCAAGGATATTCGTAAAGCTGTTTTGCAACTCGCAGGTGTTCACCTCAACCAACGATCGGCTGAGCTACAGACGGATGAGGGGCAAAATAGAGGCCCCTGGGTGCGTAGTTATTGCGATGGAAACGACGGCCCCCTGTTCAAATGGTGCGTTGGTTTTGTGCAAACGGTACTGGATCAGGCTGCGTCGGAAAGAGGGCGCACTTTTACCGCAATTATGCCCCATACGCTCAGCTGCGATGTAATGGCCCGAAGCGGTATCGAAACCGGGCGATTGACGAAATCGGCCGTAGTCCGTAAGAAGCCTAAGCTTATCCGCCCCGGTGATGTGTTTCTGCTGCGTAATCCGGACAATGACGACTGGTTTCACATGGGTATCATTACCGCAAGTGCTGGTGACGTTATCGAGACGCTGGAAGGAAACACCGATCTGAAAGGCAGCAGTAACGGAACCGCCGTGTTCGCCCGCGTTCGTAACATACAGAAAGCAACGATTGATGTGTTCTCAATTGAAGGCTTGTAGCGACTGCCCATCCGGTAATTTGCCTTCGATGATGTGGTCGGTCAGCAAGCGCTTAACCACGCTCCGGGGCGGCAGCTGCTCACCCAGAGTGGGATCCGATGAGATCATTGCCTTCCAGAAAGCCTGCCCGGTGGCTACGGATTTCATCTCGGCATTGTATTCGTAGTTCGCGCTGTTGTAGCGGCTGTAGTGTCCTGTTTTACTTAACTCAAGTGTTAAGATGACTTCGCTCTGGCAATTCTCCGCCTGTTTTTTTATGGCTTCGTCGGGATTATCGAACGCCAACGGGCTAAGGGCTACCGTACAGACTTCGTAGCCACTGGGAAATGAGGTAAGAAAACTTTCTGCGTAACGGTCGGGTGCTTTCCGCATTTTCGTGACAACCAGAATGCGCTTGAATGCGGGAACCGCATCTGATTTCGTGTTAGACTGTATGGTTACACAGCCTGCCAGCAGGCTAATGAGCAGGAACGCAGCGATCGTTTTCATAATCGGTAAGCTTTTGGATTTATCCCATTATAGAAGTAACGAAAGTTAGATAGTATGGTTGTTAAAAGCTAGTTAAAGTTGATGTCCCGAGATTGTTATTATCTTACTTCGGAAACCACTCAACGAAATGGTCCGATCCCTGCTGCTCCTGTTGCTTCTTTTCTCCGTTTTTTCTGTCCATTCGCAATCGACTATTGGCCTTCAGCAACCTGTCGAAGTAATCAAGGATCGGTGGGGTGTTAATCATATTTACGCCAAGAATGAACATGATCTGTTTTTTGTACAGGGCTATTCAGCCGCTCAGGACCGACTGTTTCAGCTGGAACTATGGCGCAGACAGGCAACGGGTACGGTAGCTGAATTGCTTGGGCCGCAGGAAATCAAACGCGATATTGGTGCCCGGCTGTTTCGGTTCAGACCCGATGCCGTTCGGGGTAATATGAACCAGGAATTGCTGCATTATCATCCGCATGGTCCGCAAATTGTACAGGCCTTCGTCGATGGCATCAATGCCTACATCACCGAAATTATGAAAACACCCGAAAAGCTTCCTTTCGAGTTTCGGGTGCTTAACACAAAACCGGGACTGTGGACACCCGAAGTCGTGATTAGCCGCCATCAGGGACTTGCCTATAACGTGCGTGAGGAACTGAATTACGGTCGGCTGGTGAAGCTGATCGGGGCCGACAAGCTGCGCGAACTGCAATGGTTTCACCCGACCGCAACCGCCAGTGAGCCAGACCTGACGCTGCGTGTCAACGGGGATGAACTCTTTCAGCCCATCCTCGAATTATACGAAGCGTTTCGTCTACCCCTGAAGTTCAAGGGCCTGCCCACCAAAGCCGATGAGGACGAAGCCCGGCGGGCTGGTGAAGGAAAAGACCAGATCGACGAGTGGTTCGACATCGAAAAGCAGTACGTCGGGTCGAACAACTGGGTCATTTCGGGCGATAAATCGGCGAGTGGCTATCCGATGCTGGCTAACGATCCGCACCGGGCGCAGTCCACACCATCACTGCGCTACTGGGTGCACCTCAGCGCACCGGGCTGGAACGTGATTGGGGCAGGAGAGCCGACACTGCCCGGCATATCGATCGGGCACAACGACTACGGCGCGTGGGGACTGACAATTTTTGAGACCGATAACGAAGATCTGTACGTCTATGAAACCAATCCGGCTAATCCGAACCAGTACCGCTACAAAGGCCAGTGGGTGACCATGAAAACGCTGACGGAAACGATTCCGGTGAAAGGAGGGCAGCCGGTTCGGGCCGAACTGAAATACACACGGCACGGTCCGGTGGTGTTCGAAGATAAACAGCATCATAAAGCCTACGCCGTTCGGGCGGGGTGGCTCGAAAAGGGCAGTGCGCCGTATCTGGCGAGTTTACGAATGAACCAGGCCAAAAACTGGGCCGAATTTCGGCAGGCGTGTACGTACAGCCGGATTCCGGGGGAGAATATGATCTGGGCGGAGCGGCCCACTGCGACTAAGCCCGGTACGATCGGCTGGCAATCCGTTGGCCTGGCCCCCATTCGCAAAAACTTTACGGGTCTGGTTCCGGTGCCGGGTGATGGCCGGTATGAGTGGAGTGGTTACCTGCCGATTCAGCAACTGCCTGGCAAAGTGAATCCGCCGGAAGGGTACGTAGCAACCGCAAACAACAACCTGACGCCCGTCAATTTTCCGTACCGTAACGCCGTCGGCTGGACATGGTCGTCACCGAACCGGGCTCATCGTATCGAAGAGGTGATGAACGATGGTAAACGGAAAACGATGGTCGATTTTATGGCCTTACAGGCTGATTATTTGTCTATTCCGGCCCGGACGCTGGTGCCGTTGCTGCAAAATCTGTTTTCGCCGACGGATCAAACTGAGAAGGCACTAAGCTATTTGCGTCGCTGGGATTACAAACTTGACCCAAGCTCGGTTGCGGCCTCCATTTATGTCGCCTGGGAGGGGCAGCTCAAGCAGGCTGTTTATCAGCAGCAAGTACCGAAAAATGCGCAACCTTATTTTAGAGCACTTCCATCCAAACGCGTTTTCGACGCGCTGCTTATACCAACACTCGCGCGTGATAGCCTGCTGCTTTCCTGCATGGACCGCGCTGTATCGGAACTCGCCGAACGGCTGGGTAGTGACATGGACGACTGGTCGTATGGGCAGCGGAAAAACAAGCACATCACCATCACGCACCCGCTTAGTGATCTGGTTGACAAAGCGATGCAGAAAAAGATCAACTTCGGTCCGGTCGCGCGCGGTGGCTATGGTGAAACCGTCAACGCAACCGCTAATGACCTGAATCAAACGCACGGGGCGTCGTTTCGTATTTTGGTCGATACCGAGAATTGGGACAAAACGCTGGGCGTCAACAGCCCCGGCCAGTCGGGTAATCCCGATAGTCCGCATTACGGCGATCTCTTCCCGATCTGGGCTGAAAATAATTATTTCCCCGTCTACTTCTCGAAAGAAAAAGTGAAATCGGTGGCCGAGCAAACGACAATCATGCGCCCGTAGCTGGCTGATTGCAGGAGCGAACATCCGGACGTAAGCAACTAGATGGGTTGCTATCAAACCGATCAAGTCATTCTGATCACCGAAAATAGGCGTTTATTTGCTTTCAGCTATGTGATGAGGATCGTAGCTTTGGTCCGACAATTTTGCTCACAATTATGCCAATCGCTAACTATTGTGTATTAAAAGGACGGGTTAAAGAGCGTCAGCGGGCTACCCAGCAGATGGCCCATTTTCAGATCCTGATCGAAGATGAGCAGGGCGTTCAGTACCGGGTTGCCGTTAACGCGAAATCGCAAGTGGCTCCCTCGGAAGTGCTTTACTTTTTCAGCGATAACTACTCGCACGAACTGATCGATAAAATCACGCAGGCGAATTTGCCCACGGGTCTGACCACCGTACCCAGCAAACCCAACGGGCCGGCGCTCGACTTTGTGCGACGAAATCTGTTCGATACGACGCAGATGCAGCCCTTGCCGCTGGAGGTGCTAGGTGAGGACAACGATCTCAACGATAAGCTCGATCTGTACGTTAAACGCGCTATCAATAACCCGGATGCGGTGTTGTATGCTTTTGGCGAAACCTGGGGTCCGGAAACAAAGGCCGACCAGTATTTTCATTTCCAGCCCGGTCGTGGCATTCACGATATTCACATGAATCAGGGGAATGTCGGGCAGTTTGTCGCGCAGGACGGAGTCTGGCAGGATGGCGGCATATTGATTCATTTCGCCAGTACCAACCGGTGGGTGGCTTTGTTTCTGGCGTTCCAGTCGCAGTCGTTCCACACCGATGCAAACGGGCACGCCATTTCCGATGCACCGGGAGGACCCGTACCCACGCCACAGACTGCCGACCTACACTTGATCGCAGCACTGGTGAAACCGGTTGCCGGTAAGCCTGAACGCATATACATGCTGAATGCGTCACCCAATGACATCAATCTGGCCGGTTATAGTTTGGTTGATAAAGCGAACCGACGCGAACCGCTGACCGGAACGCTGCCAGCCGGCGACGTGCTGGTGTATGCGCTTACGGGACAACAGGTGGTGCTGAGCAATGATGGCGGCTCGATTAGCCTGCTCGATCCAACCGGGCTGAAGGTTGCGGGTGTATCCTACACGCAGAGTCAGGTAGGTCAGGCCGGAAAATTGGTGGTGTTTTAGCGTGAAGAACAGGGTCGTAATCGCCACTAGTTGACCGGCGGCCCTGTTCTCTGATTTGTAAATCGGTGGTTTGGGGCATTACCTTTGTGATTCGTAATGGAATCCAACCGAATGGACATACAGGAGCAAGTAAAAAGCGACATACAGCAGGCAATCCAGGCACTCTTCCAGACAACCATGGACGACGTGACCTTACAACCAACCAAGAAAGAATTTGAGGGACTTTATACCTTTGTCACCTTTTCGCTAACCAAAGCGCTCCGGCAGGCTCCCGCCCAGATCGGACAGGCTATCGGTACCTGGTTAGCGCAAAACAGCCCGATCGTCAGTGGTTTCAACGTGGTGCAGGGCTTTCTGAACCTTAGCATTGCCGATGCTGCCTGGGTTAATGTACTGAATGCTATTGCGGCCAATCCATCGTTTGGTGTACTACCGAAGAAAGAGCAGTCGGTGATGGTTGAATTTTCGTCGCCCAATACCAACAAACCCCTCCACCTCGGACATCTGCGCAACAACTTTCTGGGTGACTCGGTCAGTCGGATTCTGACCGCTAATGGCTACGATGTTGTCAAAGCCTGCATCGTCAATGATCGCGGCATTCACATTTGCAAGTCCATGCTGGCGTATAAACTGTTCAGCAATGGCGAAACACCGGAGTCGTCGGGCCTGAAGGGTGACCACCTGATCGGGAAATATTACGTGTTGTTCGACAAAGCCTACAAAGCACAGGTTGCCGAAATGGTCGAACAGTGGCAATCTGGTACGCCTGTGACGAAGGAAGAAGCGGAAAAAACGGCTCCGCTGATGCAGGAAGTGCAGCAGATGCTACGGCTGTGGGAGCAGGGCGATCCCGAAACGGTTGCGCTCTGGAGCCAGCTCAATGCCTGGGTGTATGAAGGCTTCGACGCTACGTACCGTACGATTGGCGTCAGTTTTGACAAGACCTACTACGAATCGAATACCTACATCCTGGGTAAGGAAGTCGTTGAAGAAGGCTTGCAGAAGGGCGTTTTCTACCGGAAAGAAGACAGCTCGGTCTGGATCGACTTAACCGAAGAAGGACTCGATCAGAAACTCGTCATGCGTTCAGACGGTACATCGGTATACATGACCCAGGATTTGGGTACGACCGACCTGAAAGCGGAAGATTACCATACCGATCGGCAAATCTGGGTGGTGGGCAACGAACAGGATTACCACTTCAAGGTATTGTTTGCCATTCTGGGCCGGTTGGGCCGGACCTATGCCGACGGTTTGTATCACCTGTCTTACGGCATGGTCGATCTGCCGACGGGTAAGATGAAATCCCGCGAAGGTACGGTTGTCGATGCCGACGATCTGGTTCAGGAAACCATTGATGCGGCTTCTACCGCTGCCGATGAGGCCGCCAAAGGGAAACTCGATGAATTCAGTGAGACCGAAAAAGCAGCTCTTTTCCAGATGTTGGGCCTCGGGGCGCTGAAATATTATCTGTTGAAGGTTGATCCGCAGAAGCGAATGCAGTTCAACCCGGCCGAATCGGTCGATTTACACGGAAACACGGGGCCTTACATTCAGTATGTTCACGCCCGGATTCGGTCGGTTCTGCGGAAAGCCAGCGATATGGGAATTTCGCTGGAAGGGGCCGTTACGGTGTCGCAACTTGACGAGATTGAACAGCAACTGGTGTTCCTGTTGAGCCAGTATCCGCAGCGCGTAGCTGAGGCTGGGGCCGACTATGCTCCATCGTACATTGCGCAGTATGTGTATGAACTGGCGAAGACGTTCAACCAGTTTTATGACAAGCTATCGATCCTGAAAGAAACCGATGCAATCAAGCTACATTCACGGCTAATCCTGTCAAAATCAGTTGGTGAAACTATTCGTTCGTCAATGGGTTTATTGGGCATAGACGTACCTGAGAAAATGTAGAATCCAGCCATTCGTATTCCGCGTACATAGCGTATTGTCCAAACTCTTACGTATAACCAGTTAACCATGAAAAAAGCACTACTGCTGTCGGCCGTTGTTGCCGTAGCATTCATTACATCCAGTTTTATGTCTCTATCAACACTTGTCAAAGGCATCTTCAGCGATAAGAGCGAAGTTGCTGCGGCCCCGGCCAATGCCGCTGCGCCTACAAAAAGTCTGTATGATTTCACGGTTAAATCACTCGACGGCAAACCGGTTTCGCTGAGTGGTTTCAAAGGAAAGAAGGTGGTGATTTTGAACGTCGCATCGAAATGTGGGTTTACGCCACAATACGCCGATTGGGAAAAATTCTACAAAGAGCACGGCAGCAAAATTGTCGTTCTGGGTTTTCCCGCCAATAACTTTGCCAGCCAGGAACCGGGTAGCAGCGAAGACATTGCTGCGTTTTGCCAGAAAAATTATGGGGTGACATTTCCCATGTTTGAAAAAGTAGACGTAGTTGGCGACAACCAGTCTCCGCTGTACAAGTGGCTGACTACTAAGTCGATGAACGGTTGGAACGAAAAAGCACCAACCTGGAATTTCTGCAAATACGTGATCAACGAAAAAGGCGAACTAACGCACTTCTTCGCTTCCAAAGTGAAACCAGAAGACGACGAGTTTAAGAAAGCCGTTGGCATGTAATTGATACTTAAGTAGTCAATGCATGAACGAGCGAACGGGTGAATAGATCGTAATGATCCGTTCACTCGTTCGCTCGTTCATGCATTGACCCATTTACCTATGACGAAAAATTGGATTGCTGCGGCTCGTCCGCGTACGTTACCGCTGTCATTAGCCAGTATCATTCTGGGTAGTTTCCTGGCTGCTGGATCGTCGACAACGACTGGTCATTTCAGCTGGCAGATCGCGCTACTTGCCGCACTAACAACCATCTTTCTGCAAATTCTCTCCAATTTTGCCAACGATTATGGCGATGCCGTATCGGGCAAAGACACTGAGCTGCGGGTAGGTCCACGACGGGCGGTTGCCACGGGTGACATCACCAAAGAAGCGATGATGCGGGCCATTATCGTGACGTCAGTACTATCGCTGGTAAGTGGTATATGGCTGCTTACTGTCGCCTTTTTCGACGCGGGACCGAAGCTTTTCTGGTTTTTTCTAATTCTTGGCCTCTTGAGTATTGCGGCTGCTATTGGGTATACGAATGGAAAGCGTCCCTATGGTTACGCTGGTTTCGGTGATATTGCCGTGCTGCTATTTTTCGGTTGGGTTGGTGTGCTGGGAACGTATTTTCTCCACACGCTTTCCTTTGATCCGATTTTATTATTGCCCGCCACCAGTGTTGGCTTGTTTGCGACGGGCGTTCTGAATATCAATAATATCCGTGATATTGAAACGGATACCATGACGGGTAAACGCTCCATTCCGGCACGCCTGGGTTTGCCGCTGGCTATTCGTTATCACTGGGGCTTACTGATTGCCGGTATGTTCTGCGCGCTGGCGTATTCGTTCCTGACTGAGGCTCCGCTTCCGGGTTACATTTATGTGCTCGCTTTCCCGTTGTTTGTACTAAATGGACGGGCGGTCGCTACGCACAACCGCCCTGTTGAACTCAATGCCCGACTCGGCCAACTCGCTCTGTCTACCCTGCTGTTCGTCGTCCTGTTCGGAGTCAGTCAGCTTATGCGTTAGTTGAACTTTTCGGCAACCAAACTCATTCGGTCAGGCGTTGGCTAGATTCAGCGTACGGTGTAGCTTCAGTAAATGGCGTACTGGCCAATCGGTATTATTGTATGTCTCGAACTGCGACTTGCGGATCGCTAACATGCGCTCAACACATCTGCGTTCAGATTCCGGCATCGTGGCCCACTGAGCAGGCAAATCGTGAAGCAGCTTGTTTATCTGCTGACAGGCAGTTGTCGTAATTTTAAAGTGAGCGGCCAGACACTCTACCTCTGATATTTTCCATAGATCAGGTTTCGTCCGGCGGTTGCGGACTGCCCCACTGCTAAGGCCAAGCACCTCACTTAGCTGTTCATCATTGAGACGACATTCTCGTAAGCGCCACATTACGGCCTGATAGCTGTTAACGAAGGAACGGAGTATGTTTGGTAGATTTTCCATTATACGTATAGTATCTAAATTGTGTGGATAGAACTACTGTGCTTGATATGTATCCAGATTAATATGTATTGTATCGTAAAGTTACCCTTTTTCCAGGCCATCGTTATCGATAGTACAATGGCATATCATTAAATGGGCATTACGTTACCTAAATAGTCGTTATAAATGTATCTAATTAAACAAAAAAGGTCACCTTGTGTAAGGCAACCTTTTTTATTGAAACTATCTGTTTAATCCGTCTGATCGGCCTACGCGCGATCTACCTTGATGCGAAGCTGGAATTCATCCATGTCAATTTCCGTAGCCGATCCATTTAAATCACTGACCAGATCAAGCGAAACCGCCTGAACTTCCTGCTGGATATACTCCCGATTCGTTTCGATGGCGGCTACTAATAACTCGTCGTTACGGTCCAGCGAGATTCGGATTTTATCCGTCACCAAAAAATCGCGGTCTTTACGCAGATTTTGAATCCGATTCACAAAATCGCGGGCGATACCTTCCCGGCGTAGGTCGTCCGTTACGTTCACATCCAGCGCAACCGTCAGTCCGCCTTCGCTTGCCACGAGCCAGCCCGGAATGTCTTCCGTCAGAATCTCAACGTCGGCCAGCGAAATGGTGCCAACGGCCAATGGCCAGGTGCCCGTCGTTTCCAGTTGCTTCAGTTCCTCGTCGGTCATTGCGGTGATCGAAGCCGCAACGTCCTTCATCTGCTTGCCGAATTTCGGGCCGAGGGCTTTAAAATTTGGCTTCACTTTCTTTTTAAGGATACCACTGGCATCGTCGACAAACTCGACCGCTTTTACATTCACTTCCGACATAATGATCGGGGTGACGTGCTCGATTTGTCGGCGAGTGTCGGTATTAAGCACCGGGATCAACACGCGGCTCAGCGGTTGCCGAACTTTCAGTTTGTGCCCTTTGCGCAATGAGTGAACCAGCGACGATACGTCCTGTGCCAGTTCCATCGATATTTCCAGTTCCGTATCGAGTAGATTTTGCTCCGCTACCGGGAAGTCGGTCAGATGGACGGATGTCGTGCCACCGGTCAGGTTACGATACAGCCAATCGGCGTAAAAGGGTGCAATCGGCGACATCAGTTTCGACACGGTTGTCAGACATTCGTGCAGCGTTTCGTAGGCAGCGCGTTTGTCGGTTGTCATTTCTCCGGCATCCGATGCTCCGGCCCAGAAACGCCGACGCGATAGACGAACGTACCAGTTCGATAATTGATCGTTGACAAAATCCTGAACCGCCCGACCCGCTTTCGTTGGGTTGTAGTTATCGAACTGCTGACCAACTTCGAGAATCAGCGATTGCAGTTTCGACAGAATCCAGCGATCCAGTTCCGAGCGTTCAGCAACCGGCACCGTTCGCCCGTCAAAAGAGAAGGTGTCCAGATTCGCGTAAAGCGCAAAGAAATTATAGGTGTTGGACAGGGTGCCAAACAGTTTCCGCTGTACTTCTCCAATGCCTTCCGTGTTGAACTTGAGGTTGTCCCACGGTTCGGCGTTGGTGATCATGTACCAGCGCGTCGCATCGGGGCCAAATTGCGCCAGCGTATCAAACGGATTGACCGCGTTGCCAAGCCGCTTCGACATTTTGTTGCCGTTCTTGTCGAGCACCAGACCCGTCGATACCACGTTTTTAAACGCGACCGAATCGAACAGCAGAACCGAAATAGCATGGAGCGTGAAGAACCAGCCGCGTGTCTGATCGACGCCTTCCGAAATAAAATCAGCCGGGAAGGCTTTTTCGAACATCGTCTGATTCTCGAATGGATAGTGCCATTGCGCATACGGCATCGCCCCCGAATCGAACCAAACGTCGATCAGGTCCGATTCCCGTTGCATGACTTTACCGGATTCCGAAACGAAATAGACCTCATCGACGTAGGGCCGGTGAAGGTCATAATTTCCCGCCGACAGTTTTTCCAGGAAAGTACTGTTTTTTGTCCGTTGCTCATCCGTCAGTGCATCGCTGCCCTGTGCTTGTTGAACGTAGCTTGTTAGCTCATCAACCGAACCAATGCACACCTCTTCGCCGGTTTCGCTGCGCCAGATGGGCAGGGGGGTTCCCCAGAATCGGCTGCGGCTCAGGTTCCAGTCAACGAGGTTTTCGAGCCAGTTGCCAAAGCGACCGGTGCCCGTACTTTCGGGTTGCCAGTTGATGGTTTTGTTCAGTTCAACCAACCGGTCTTTCTTCGCTGTCGTGCGGATAAACCAGCTATCGAGCGGGTAATACAGGATTGGTTTATCGGTACGCCAGCAGTGCGGGTACGGGTGTTCGTATTTCTCCACCCGAAACGCTCTGTTTTCCTGCTTCAGTTTGATGGAAATCAGGACATCGGTCGGCTTGAAATCCGGATCGGCGCGTTCCTCATCGGAATAATATTCTTCCTTCACGTACCGACCAGCATAATCCGTGATCTCATTCACAAACTGGCCGTGTTTATCCACAATGGGAACATCTTTCCCGGTCTCATCCTTCACCATGATGGCCGGAATCCCCGCAGCCTGCGCTACCCGAAAGTCATCGGCACCAAACGTGGGCGACGTATGGACAACGCCCGTACCGTCTTCGGTCGTAACGAAATCGCCCAGAATGACCCGGAACGCGTTTCCTTCGGGCTTGACGTACGGCATTAATTGTTCGTATTCAATGCCTTCCAGGTGCTCCCCTTTAAAGCCGGGTATGTCAACAACCGCCCACGGAATGATCTTGTCGTTGGGGAGATAAGCGTCAAACGCGAGACTATTGCTTTCGTGCTGACCTTTTTCATTAAACCAGCGATTCACCAGTGCCTTGGCCAGCACAACATTGATTGGCTGGAATGTGTACTGGTTGAATGTTTTGACCAGTACATAATCGATGTCTTTCCCAACGGTCAGGGCCGAGTTGGCGGGTAGTGTCCAGGGCGTCGTTGTCCAGGCCAGAATGAACAAATCATTCTCGATGCCGTTCGACGCTTCCTGGGCTGAATCGAACAGAAAGAACGATTTGCCCGTACGTTTTACTTTAAACTGGGCGACAATGGTCGTGTCGCGCACGTCTTTGTAGGTGCCGGGCATATTTAGCTCGTGGGAGCTTAGGCCCGTACCCGCCTTCGGTGAGTAGGGTTGGATGGTATAGCCTTTGTACAGCATTTTTTTACCATCCACTTCCTGGTCGTACAGCCGTTTGAGCAGATACCACACCGATTCGATGTATTCGTTTTTATAGGTAACGTACGGATTGTCGAGGTCAACCCAGTAGCCCATTTTCTGGGTCAGGTCGTTCCACTGGTCGGTGAAGCGCATGACCGTTTCACGGCATTTGCGGTTGTATTCTTCAACGCTGATACCGCCTTCCGATTCGGGCTTGCCGATATCATCTTTGGTGATGCCCAGTTCTTTTTCGACCTGCAATTCGATGGGGAGACCATGTGTATCCCAGCCGCCTTTGCGATCGACCTGAAAGCCCTTCAACGTTTTATACCGGCAAAAAATATCCTTGATTGTCCGGGCCATAACGTGGTGAATACCCGGTGCTCCATTGGCTGAAGGAGGACCTTCATAGAACGTAAACGTATCGCTGCCCTTCCGGTTGGAGACAGACTGCTCGAAAACCTGATTCTGGTTCCAATACGTTAAAACCTCGGCTGCGATCTTCGCGTAATCGAGGGACTCATATTGCTGATACTTCACGCCTTGAGTAATCGTATGGCACGATCTCTCCGTTCGTCAGGAGTTGCCGTGCGGTTAAAAAATAATTGGCAAAGATACGGAAATTTAGGGCATAGGGTGATTCATCCATCCGCTCCTATTTGTGGTTATCTTTGTCTAGAGGCTGAACAACGTTTATCGTTTACAACGTTCAGAAGCCCTGTCGATAAATATCGTGACTCACTACCTCGTTCAGTCGAAGCCCAGTACTCTACCAAAATAAGGGATAGCGGGTTTGGCCGGTCCAGGCTGGAGTTTGGACTTAACTTAACCTGGTGAAGCGCTGGTCTGTTGCGTTCGAAACGCAAAAGGCCCAACCATAGTGGTTGAGCCTTGAGCAGTTCTGGGTTAGTAGAGGTATTTCTATTTTAGAGTAACACCTGATCGATCGGTCACCTTTTCTGCCTAAAAAATCACATAAAAAATTTAAGCCGCTGATTAACTGTTGTATTGTTGTTCATAAAGCCGATGAATCTTGTCCCGGCTGCGCTTGAGCCGCATTTTGACCGCGCTGGCTTTCATATCGTACATATCGGCGATCTGATCGATACTCATTCCGTCTTCGTATTTAAGGCGCAGAAAGGTAGTTTCCTCTTTAGACAGGGTGTCCATGGCCCGTTTTACGAGATGCAGCGTTTCTTCGTGGAGCGCCGAATCCTGCGTATCAGCCACATTGAAGTCATCATCGTCATCGATGGAAACCGTATTCAGACGCTTGGCCAGCCGAATCTGATCCAGGCAGTAATTATAGGCAATGGAATAAAGCCAGGTCGAGAAGCGGGCGCGTTCCTGAAAATGATCCAGTTTGTCAAATACTTTCAGAAAGATGTCGTGAGTGAAGTCTTCCGCCTTGGCTGAGTCCTTCGTAATGGACAAACAGCGACGATAAACTTTATTGACGTACCGAGTATAAAGTGTCTCAAAGCACTCACTAGGCTGATTGGGCAAGTATAAACGAATTACAGTTTCGTCGGTTATTGAAGCGTGCATAATGCTCTACCAAAGCAGCTCAGGTTGTCGTTTAATGTAATAAATAAACATATTGACTGCTTGCTTTACTTTAGACTATAAAAAGTCAATATAGACACGAAAAATATATTAAATGGTGTATTTGTAACTATAAATAGACGGAATACTTTTACTGGTAGACTATATTGTAGATAAAATGGTTATTAACGATCGGATCAATTGAAACTAAGTAGTCTGTTTGGGTAGGAATTCTTTAGGTTTAAAAATACCGCTTTCCCTCACCGACGGGCCGGTGAGGGAAGGCAAGGGTATGTATCAATACGTAAGTTTCGCCAGATAATCATAATCATACTTGGCACTCTCCATCGCAGTTTTCGGGTACTCTTCCTGCTCGACAAAGAAGAATTTCATGCCCGATTTATCGATGTTCTGCAGCATACTTTTGATGTTGATCTGCCCTTTGCCAAACTCCGTGCTTTCCTTTTTTACTTTGTCCATGTCTTTAAGGTGCCAGAGCGGAAAACGACCCGGAAATTTTTTGAAATACGTCAGCGGATCATTACCCGTGACAATAACCCAGCCGAGATCCATCTCCATTTTCACCAGATTCGGATCGGTACGTTCCAGCAGGATGTCATACAGCACTTTGCCGTCTACTTTCTCAAATTCGTACTCGTGGTTATGATAGCCGAAGACCAGATTGGCTTTTTTACAGGCTTCGGCGGCTTTGGAAAACGTATCGGCACAGCGTTGGTAGTTGGCAATCGTTTGGCCCTCCGATGGTAGTGATGAGCAGACAAGGTATGATTGCCCAGCTTCAGCAGCCATGTCGATCGATTTCTGCCAATCCTTGTCGATATGCACGTGTCCACTGCGCACAGTCATGCCCAGATCGCCCGCAATTTTTTTGATCTCTTTAGGCTGAAGGCCGTAGAAATTACCCTTGTCGCTGCGGGCCGATTCGAGCTGCTTATAACCAATTTTGGCCAGTTGCTTCAGGGTTCCTGTAGCATCGGCCAGCATCTCTTTCCGGACGGTATAGAGCTGAATACCAACATTGCTTACCTTGGCTGCCTTTGCCAGCGTTGGGAGCAAAACGGCACCCGCTGCCAGATAGCCTGATGTTTTAATAAATGCACGTCTTGTTTTCATTCGACTCGATAAGGTTAATGGATTTCTGTTCGGAGCTATAACCCGAAAATCTGCACAATATACCCTATCGGCGTGAATGGATTAGTTTTCCGCTATCTCCGCAGGGCTCAGCGTGCTCACATCCGTATTGCTGATAAATGCGATCCGTTTGCTGTCGGGCGACCACGAAGGAGTATTGATAGAGCCCTGACCGCCGTATACATACGCGATAACGGTTGGTGCTCCGCCCTGGATGGGCATCAGACGCAGGTACACGTGTTTGAAGGCCGGATGATCGCCCGCTGCCACTTCGTCCTTGAGGAACGATAGGAAAACGATCCATTTGCCATCCGGCGAAATGTGCGGAAACCAGTCGTGGAATTCGCCATTGGTAACGGCCTCCTGCTGGCTTCCGTCCGGTTTCATACGCCAGATTTGCATGGTGCCGGTCCGGTTCGAATTGAAGTAGATGTGGCTGCCGTCGGGCGTGTATTCCGGACCATCATCGAGTCCTCTGGCATCGGTCAGCCTGATTTCGGGACCACCATCGGCGGGTATCTTGTAGACATCATACTCGTTGTTTCGCGCCCCGCAGAAAACCAGGCTCTGCCCGTCGGGCGACCAACCGTGCAAATACGACGGGCCTTTGGGTGTGATCTGTTTGGGCGTTCCACCCGTAACGGGGACGGTATAAATAATCGATCCGCCTAGCTCATCGACACCGCTGCTCAGGCCCAGTGTTTTGCCATCGAACGACAATACGTGGTCGTTGTTATTGTTCTTGACCTCGCCGGTATTGAGTACTTTCTGCTGGCGGCTGCCCAGATCAAAGCTATAAATAAATCCTTGCCCGTTGTAAATCAGCGTTTTGCCGTCGTTTGTCCAGTTAGGGGCCTGAATGGAGTTGGGAGCCGTATGAATAACGTCACGCTTGCCGGTCATGACATCAAGTAGTTCCAGGCGGCTTCCAAGGTCCATCCTGCCGGGCGTCGCATCGACTTTAACCGGAACCGTAATTCGCACGTCCTGAAACATACAGGTCGTTTGCTGTTTTCTGGCGAGTGCCGTGACGAATAAACCGACATAGAGTTCGTCACCCAGGTTGATATCGGAAACCTCCCTGACCTGAAACGGTTCGCCGAAGCGGGCTGCCCGGAGTGTGTATGTGTTGCCGCGTCGTTCCAGTTGAATAATGTCGGCATCGGTGAGTGTCGTGCGGTTTTCGTTGATCGATTCTCCGGCGGTTTGGCGAACATACAGCGAAGTGGCCCCTTTGCTGTTTACCGCAGCACGTACGTACGGAGCGTTCGGCTCCAGGCTGGTTCGGGCCATCCAGCCGATTTGATGCACAGCATCGCTCGTTGACCGATGAGCGCGCGTGTAGACGATAAAGTCACCTTTAATGCGTTTCCACAGAAAATGCGATTCGTCCTGAGTAGTCCCCATACTGCTTAGTTCATACGCCTGCGTTGACGCCGTATAGCGAGCGGGCATGGACTGAGTCGCGGTGCCGATCTGGTTATCCCCATCGAAGATTCCGACGGATTTCTGCTGGGCATACGTGTCCATACAGATACTCATGATCAGGCTGGTCAGGCCAGTTATGGATAGGATAGTTGTCCGGTAGAATCGGTTATGTGCAAGCATAGGGGAGAGCGAAAACGCGTCAATAACTCTCGTGAAAGACAGTAGTCGACAAAGTTTACTTTCTGTTTATCGTCGGCCTAAACTGTTACCTCTATCCGTTAGTTCATAAGACACGAATCGGTGCTGTTCAGGCAAAACGATTTACTCAACTAACTATCTTTTCGTATGCGTTCGATCTTATTCTTCCTGTCTGTTGGTTTGTATAGCTCAGTTTGTCTGGGTCAAGTTGATATGGATACGACCAAAGCTCCCCGCGAACCTTCGCCGACAACGCGCGTGGCAATCCCCGGTGTTGATACGCCACTGTCGGGGCCGGGAACGATGATGCAGTCAACACCCGATCCCACGGCGGTCGTTCAGCCGCAGGATAACCGCAGAAAACGGAAAAACAAAACCGTCCCACCAACTGATCCCAGAGCGTTTGGCGTTGGTGTACCAATTGGCAAGACCAAAAAAGATTCGTTACGGTAAATCCACGAAACGAACCTTGTCTGACTAACTGCCCGTCCAGATGTTAAAATCGCTGACCTTTTCGCGGCTGACTGGCACTTCTTTAACAAAAATGGGTAATTCCTTCAGGGCGAGCTGATTGTCAAAATAAGACTGCATCTGATCGACGGCCTGGTGCATGACCAGAATGCCCCGGTTGATTCGAAAGAATCGATCGGGGCATTCTAGTTGTCAGCGAGTCTGGTAAGGTACAAGGCGATGAACGTTGCTGAACCGATGCGCGGTTTACAGAACGGCATAAAAGCACAGTGCGCTTTTATCTATCTTTGCCGCTTCATTAAAAGTACGTTATGAATAGCCAACTATTCAACAGGAGAGATCTGATTGCTTATTTTATTGTCGCTGCTATTGGTGCGTCATTACAGCTTATAGTAGGTACTTTACTTCAGGAATGGTTTCCCGTCACCTATGAGCAAGCCCTGCTCGCCGGTTATGTAGCCGCCTTTTTGATTGGTTTTTATCTGACTAAACTCTTTGCGTTCAACGCCAAAAATTCGGCCAAGACCAGACGGGAAGCGGCTAAATTCACGCTCGTTTCTATACTATCCTGCCTGATAACCGTTTATGGCTCTTCGTTGCTCTACGAATACTCCGTTAGCGTCATGCCCGCGATCACGTTTACGATTCCTTCGTCCACAAAGGTGGTGAATGTCAATAAACTAGTGTCGCATACAACGGGTATGGGCCTGAGCTTTGTCAGCAATTATATTCTGCACAAACGATTCACTTTCCGCGATACGGGCTTCTATGACAAACTAAAGCGGCTGCTAAATTTGTAGTGACTGCCGGTTGAAGCCCGGACAGTTCCCGCTAAGATCCGTCATCTGGTTCCAAACGAATAGTTGACTCCAACCTGGGCTTGTAGTAGGCTGTTTCCCGAGACTGCATACTCCCGGTTAGGGTTGATGACATCCTGCCAGTTAAGCGCAATATCAGCGCGTAGGGCCGACGATAGGCCGACACTCAAACCGGCGGTCAACGAACGCGCGTGGATATTGAGCGTACTATGACCGCTATAAATCCGCGTTCCGGATGAACCTGAACTAACGCTGGCGTTTTCTCCCGAATACGTGTACTGCCCAAACCGATACGAGCCTGCTATAAAGGGCGACAACCGGGTTCGGGTCAGGTGGTAACGCAAGGCGGGACCGACCGAAATCGTGTTGGTTACGATATTCTTCTGAGACCATTCCAGGCTCTGGCCTGCCGACAAACCCAGCATCAGCTTGTCCGCAATGAAATAGCCACCATGAAGCTGATTGCTCAGATTACGCGCTAAAAAAGTAGCCTTCGAGTAACCGCTCTGGATGCCGATCTGCCACGTTTTTCGCGCAAATGGCTTTGCCGAAAGCTGAGTCTCCTCCTTTTGAGCAACGCGTTGAGCTTGACCGAAAGCAGGGAATAAGACCACGCAGAGGAGTAAGGCTGTTTTCATGGACTAGGTCATTTTCCTGAAAACGGGAAACCTCTACGGTGCGTATGGGTCAGTTTTATAAATTCCGAATTATTTACTGGGAGGTAATAGCCTGCGCAAATGCCTGAACGGCAAATGAGTAAATCAACGTTTACAAGTAGTCTTGACCTATTATAGGTTCTGACAGAAAACCTTATTTTTCCTGGATTACCATTGTTTCGTCGGCTGCTTTCAACACCGAATCCAGTAATCCCGGAAACTTCGTTTCCAGCTCGTGCGACCGTAACGACGTCAGGCTCTGTGTCCCTTCGGTTCGTATCTGAACAATGCCCGCTTCGCGCAATACACGCAGGTGATGGGACATGGTCGATTTGGCAACGGGTGTTGGAATGGCACCGCAGGGTTGCTCACAGGTAAGTTTGGCCAGACACTGTACGAAATTCAGCCGCACCGGATCACTCAGTGCGTGCAGCAAACCGGTCAATGTAATCTGGTCAATGGTGGGATGCTGGTACTGTTTCATAAGGCTGGTTTGTCCAATTCTTGCTCATTTACCGGCTTCCGAGAAAAAGAAGTAGCTACAGCAATTGCTACTACAACGATCAGATCGATAAAAAAAATTCACTGTTTTTTTCAAACGCTGGAACCCGGAGCGCGCCAATGCTTGTTCGATGGCCATAAAACAACTATAGTTCGATACTTGTAGAACATTAAAACTATACAGCCTCGTTCCCAATGAAAACGCTCAAAAATCGAACAAAAACGTTCATCGCTGGCATCGTTGCGCTAACGGTCGCCTTTTTTCTCATCACCCCAAAAATCTTCTCCAATAAGCCGGAGCCATCCAACACGGAGGCAACCGCAGCCGCAACGGAAAGCAAAGTCGCGACCGACGTTTTTGTCGTGAAACGTGAAACCGTTACCGATGAACTTCAGACTACCGGAACCATTGCCGCCAATCAGGAAGTCGATCTGGTGAGTGAAGTAGCGCGTAAACTCGTTCGGGCCTACGCTCGTGAGGGGAGTTATGTTGGCCAGGGTACGTTACTGTTCAAACTGGATGACGCCGATCTACTGGCTAAAAAGCGGAAAATTGCCCTTCAGGAAAAACTGGCGAAACTGGACGAAAAACGGTTCCGGGAACTACTGTCAACCGAAGCGGTCAATCAGCAGGAATACGACAAGATTCTGACCAACCTGAATGTATTAGAGGCCGAACTGGCAATGGTTGACGTCGAGCTGGCTAAAACCGAAATCCGGGCACCGTTTGCGGGTCGGCTCGGCCTCAAACGCGTCGATGTTGGCGCGTATGTGACCCCCGCCACCGTGCTCAGTTCGTTTGATGATGTGAGCCGCGTGGAGGTCAACTTCACCATTCCCGAAAAGTATGCATCCGATGTTCGGCCGGGCCAGTCGATCCGTTTCATGACCGAAAATAGCAATCGTCCATTCGTTGGCAACGTCACGGCAACCGAACCAAAGCTGGAAGCCAATACGCGAAGCCTGCTGGTGAAAGCCGTTAGTGATAACCGTAGCGGTAAACTCGTGCCGGGTTCGTCGGCCAGGATTTCCTTCGCGCTGCATGTGGCTCAGGATGGTATTTTAATTCCAACGGAAGCGCTGATTCCTAATGCCAAAGGCTATTCGCTGTTCCGGCTCAATCATGGCAAAGCCGAACGGCGGGATGTGAAAACCGGCAGCCGCACCAAAGGGACCGTGCAGATTCTGGATGGTTTGTCAATCGGTGATACGGTGCTGACTACCAATTTATTGCGGCTCGATACAGGCGTTCCCGTAACCGCTTCTACCACCAATTAGGCTTCTATCCACACCACCTTCTCGTTCACAATTGTCCCAAAATTTACCCAATCATGAGTTTGTCGGGAATTAGTATTCAGCGGCCAGTGCTGGCCGGAGTACTGTCTGTATTGATTATTCTGTTTGGTTTCGTTGGGCTCGCCTATCTGGGAATTCGGGAATATCCCGTCACTGATTCGCCTATCGTTACCGTTACCACAACCTATCCGGGAGCGAGCCCGGACGTTATTGCCTACCAGATTACCAAACCGCTGGAAGAGTCGATCGGGGAGGCCAATGGCATTCGAACCATCTCGTCGGTTTCGCGCGAAGCGGCCAGTGTGATCACGATTGAGTTTAATCTTGATGCCGATCTGGAAGCTGCCGCTAACGACGTTCGCGACAAAGTGACGAAAGCCCGGCGGTTGCTGCCCGGTGATGTCGATCCGCCCATCGTCGAAAAAGCCAACAGTGGCGACATCGTGATATTCATGGCTGTGGAAAGCAAGACCAGGAGCATTCTGGAAGTCAGTAATATGGCGTCTACGATCATCAAAGAGCGTATGCAGACCATTCCGGGCGTCAAACGGGTGGGTATTGCCGGTGAGAAAAAATATGCGATGCGCCTGCGGATCGACCCGGCCAAACTAGCCGCTTACCAATTGACACCGTCGGATATTGAGCAGGCGCTGCGGAAAGAGAACGTAGATCTACCATCCGGCCGTATTGAGGGCGATCGTAACGAACTGACCGTCCGGACGCTGGGTCGGCTGACGAAAGAGGCCGATTTCAACAACATGATCGTCAAGCAGGAGGGGACTAGCATTATCCGGTTCAAGAATATTGGTTACGCTGAACTGGGTGCTGAAAACGAACGAACGGCCATCCTGAATAGTCTGAAAGGTAATTCGCCAGCCATTGGTGTCTTCGTCGAACCACAACGCGGTGCCAATGCCGTTGCCATCGCCGATGAATTCTACCGCCGGTTAAAAGAACTCCGCAAAGAAATTCCAGCCGAGTATGAGCTAACCATCGGGAAGGATTTTACGGAGCCAATCCGCGATTCGATCTCCGAAGTTGAAGAAACCCTGTTCATCGCGTTCGCGCTCGTTATCCTGATCCTGTTCCTGTTTCTGCGCGACTGGCGTTCGACCATTATTCCGGTGGTGGCAATTCCGGTGTCGATCGTGTCGGCCTTTTTCATCATGTACGTGGCCGGTTATTCGATTAATATCCTGACGCTGTTGGCCCTAGTGCTGGCCATCGGGCTGGTGGTCGACGATGCCATTGTGGTCCTGGAAAATATCTACGCCAAAGTCGAAGAAGGCATGTCGCCGTTGCAGGCTGCGTTCAAGGGATCGTCGGAAATCTACTTCGCCGTTATCTCCACAACGATTACGCTGGCCGCGGTCTTTCTACCTATTCTTTTCCTCCCAGGCGTCACTGGAAAACTCTTTCAGGAATTTGCGGTCGTGGTTGCCGGATCGGTCATCGTATCGGCCTTTGTGGCGTTGACGCTTTCGCCCATGATGAGCGCGTATCTGCTGAAGCGGCATACCAAACCAAACTGGCTATACCGCACAACGGAGCCCTATTTCGTGGCTTTAAACCGTGGGTATGAAACGTCGCTGAGCTGGTTCCTGCGCTACCGCTGGGTTGCCTTCCCGACGCTGATCATTACGTTTGGCCTGATCTATCTGATCGGGAAACAGCTTCCGTCTGAATTGGCCCCGCTGGAAGACCGATCGCAGATCAGTCTGGCCGTTGTTGCGCCGGAAGGGTCGTCGTACGAATACACGGAGAAATACATGAACGAAATCGCCAAATTCTCGGTCGATTCCACGCAGGGTTTGTTCCAGACATATTCCATTCTGGCGTTGACCTTTGGCCCGCCCGCTCCGGTGAATATGGCCATTCAAAATACCTTCC
Organism: Spirosoma agri; assembly: GCF_010747415.1. Classification (NCBI taxonomy): domain Bacteria; kingdom Pseudomonadati; phylum Bacteroidota; class Cytophagia; order Cytophagales; family Cytophagaceae; genus Spirosoma; species Spirosoma agri. Next base: position 1,101,970 of record NZ_JAAGNZ010000001.1, read on the forward strand.
TCAAAAAGGCCGATGACCGCACGACCACGCAGGCGGATGTGTTCAATGCTTATTCCCGGAATGCGCAAAATTTCAGGGGTGTGATGGTGTTTCCGGTGCAGCCCCCAACGATCGGGAGTCGCTTTGGACAGGCTCAGCCCGTTCAGTATGTATTGCAGGGGACAAACCTGGCGGCTATCACGGCGGTATTACCGAAGTTCATGGACGAAGCCCGCAACAGCCCGATTCTCCGTTTCGCCGACTCCGATCTGAAAGTGAACAAACCCGAACTGGTGCTCCAGATAAACCGGGACAAAGCCGCTGAATTGGGTATCTCCGTCGCCGAAATTGCCCGTAGTCTGCAACTGGCACTGAGTGGCCAGCGGTACGGTTATTTTATCTTCAACGACCGGCAGTACGAGGTGATCGGACAGTTGCAGAAACAGGATCGCGATACGCCCTACGACCTCAAGTCCATGTACGTGCGTACTCGAACGGGTGATGTGGTCTCGCTGGACAACCTGGTTTCGTTCAAGGAAAGCATTAGTCCGGCGGCTATCTATCGGTATGACCAGGCAATCTCGGCGACTGTTTCTGCGGGGTTAGCACCGGGAAAGACCATTGGCGACGGCGTGGCCGAGATGAACCGGATTGCCAAAAAAGTGCTGCCGCCGACCATCAAAACGGCATTGGCGGGCGAATCGAGGGATTTTGCCGAAAGCTCGTCGAGTCTGCTCTTTGCGTTTGTCTTCGCGCTGGTGTTGATCTATCTGATTCTGGCCGCTCAGTTTGAAAGCCTGATCGATCCGTTTATTATTCTGCTCACGGTGCCGATGGCCATGACGGGGGCGCTTCTCAGCCTGTGGCTTTTCGGTCAGACGCTGAATATTTTCAGCCAGATCGGGATCATTACGCTGATTGGTCTGATCACGAAAAACGGTATTCTGATCGTTGAATTTGCGAACCAGAGCAAGGAAGCAGGAATGACGACGCTGGAAGCTGCCAAAGCCGCAGCCGCTTCCCGCTTCCGACCCATTCTGATGACGAGTCTGGCCATGATTTTCGGTACGATTCCCATTGCGCTCACGGAAAACAGCCGCAATTCGCTCGGAACCGTGATTGTCGGTGGGTTATTATTCGCGGGTTTACTGACGCTCTATATCATACCCGCCGTGTATTCTTACTTCTCCAGAGTGCCCAAACACGCCGATGCTGACGAATTACAGCCGGTTAACGAAACGAGTCTTAGTCACTAAATTTCATGAGACATCTTATTTATAGTCTGCTGGCTACCCTATTGATCTGGGGTGGTCCGGGGCAGACACTGGCTCAGCGCCAGCTAACGATGGACAATGCCGTTAAGCTCGCACTGGACAAAAATCGGGATATTCAGGTTGCCTCGCTGGAAACGGCCAAGTACGCCCAGAAAGTGGTCGAAGCGCGGAGCTATGCGTTGCCAGCCATTGCGGGATCAGCCCAGTATTTGTATTATTTTAACAAGCAGGTTTCGTTTCTGCCGGGCAGTTTTGTTGGACTCCCCGAAAATCAACTGGCTACGTTCCGTGTTGGCGGTTCGAATGCGCTGGTGGGGGGAATTGCCGCTACGCAACCGCTTTTTCAGGCGGGTATCCGTTCGGGAATTAAAGCGGCACAGATCGATGAAGCGGCCACCAATGAAGCCCTGACCGACGTTCGGGCGGGTGTCGTGACCGATGTGAAAAAAGCCTATCTGGATGTGCTGATCACGCAGGAGCAGCTTCGGTTGCAGCAGCAAAGCATTGCCCGGAACGAACAGGCGTTGAAAGATTCACGGTCGTTGCTGGCGCAGGGACGAGCCTCGCGCGTGGATACATTACGGGCCTTCGTGACGGTCGAAAATCTCCGCCCAACCTTGATCCAACTGACAAACCGGATCGGAATAACCAAAACGGTTCTAAAGCGGACTATGGGTCTGGACGAGCAGGAAACGATCGAGTTACAGGATTCACTACGTTTTGATGACGCTTTATTCATCGCACCTGGTGCAGACGCTTTTCAGGATGCCGTCCAGGCCCGTCCCGAAGTACGCCGGCTGGCATTGATCGAACAATTGAACCGCGAACAGGTGGCCATACAATCCGCTGAACGGCAACCCAAGCTGTCGGCTATCGGGCTGGTTCAGTCCCAATCACAGGCCAATAATTTCCGGGTAGATGAGTACAGATGGCCGGTGAGTTCGTATATGGGCCTACAGCTAACCGTTCCCATTTTTACGGGTTTTCGGACGAATTCACGAATTCAGCAGGCACAAATTACGCGTCAGCAAACCGAAACGCAGGTTGCGAATTTGAAGGAGATTGTACGGGCGCAGGTAAAAATTGGGCTGGCGAATGTGGAGGAAGCACGTCTTCGTATCGAAACTCAGCGGCAAACCATTGGCGTCGCCGAATTAGGCTACCGCATCACCCGCGATCGCTGGAAACAGGGTATTGCCTCCCGGCTTGATCTGTCCGACGCTGAACTTTTGCTGACACAGGCCAAATCGAATTATCTACAGGCGGTTTATGACTACCTCACCGCTACCGTCAATCTGGATAGAGTGATGGGCCGAATCAAGTGATTGTATACCCCTGGCCCCTCTCTTGGAATGGGAGAGGGGCCAGGGGCGGTCCAACGGGTCGTGAGGATAAGGTTGTATGTTTCCCTGAATGTTGTCATTTACGACTCAATAAAGGTGAGAACGACTCTGGGTAGTTTTGAACCAATAACAGGCGTTTTGGATGATCATAACGCGTTGTCCGCACCATTCGCTGGCCGTTGGAAAAGGTGGTAAAGCGTAGTAAATCGTTTGTAGCGATCAGTTACGGAAACAATCAACCAGTTATAGCGTGCCATTTGCCGGTTACTAAATTCGCTTAGGTTACCCAAGACAGGTTCTGCACTTTTGTTCACCTCTGCAACCATCATGCAAACGATAACCATCCTTCCTCTGCTAATTGCTTTTGGCGCTTTGTCCGTTGGCATGCTTTGTCTGCTTGTTGGCTGGTATTTATGGTACGAAAGCCAGGACCTTCGCAGTGGTGGTCTCACTGTGACGGCTACTATTCTGAAAAAATTCAGGAAAGATGATCAGGGAATAGGGAGAAGTCTGGAAAGCTATTACGCTCAGTGTCAATTTTATGACCCTACGGGGCAGGCGCGTGAGGTTGACGTGTATATGCAGTTGAAACGCTGGTTGCAAATGGATGAGGGTACAACAACGCTGCTGACATACATACCCGACGAGCGGGATGAGCCGTTACTTGGTTCGCGCTTCAACTGGCAGCTACGGGGTATGATTGGCCTTGGGCTGATGGCGCTGGGTATGTGCCTGATTCTTGTCCTGACCGTCGGCGGAATTCAGGAGTGGCTAACGATGAATCGAGCGTTCTGATAGCCAGTATTTTCGCTTTATACGCTTGTTAATTAACGTAATGCAAACACGGATGATCGACTGAGTACCCGCGTTCCGGCTGGTTCGTCCTTTGTCTTTGTTTCGCCGATAGCATTGATCTTTCTTTCCCGCCTTGTTGCGCAATGAACTCGGGACGCCCTTCGATTGCCCCAAGCCTAACGTTTCCGTGAGCCGACACGGTTTTATTTCTCAACGGTATGGATTTTTTTGGCTTATACAACGCCAGCGCCTTACGTACTATCAACAATTGTAAAAATTGCCTTAATGGTGTATTTATAGTAACTTGTAAATGTGATTTATTAATTAATTTGTACTTATTGTTAATATAATTTTGTGGTCAGAGTTGTGGTTTGAAATAGTTGCGGTATTTTTGGGATGTCTGGTTCCATCATGTTCCAGCGAAATATCCATCACTGCAAACTTGTATGATAAAAGCTGCGAACCTCGCTAAAAAAATGTTGGGTATACACCCGCAACAAGGTGTAAAACCGCTTGCCAATTTAGTACATGTGGGTTCTATGTTCCACGGATACCACATTCCTGACCAGTTTTTGACTAGTAAGTCGGTTTGCTATTGCGTTGGCGCTGGCGAGGATGTTTCGTTTGACACAGAATTGAAGGTAATTTACGACGCTCAGGTCTATATTTTTGATCCTACTCCGGAAGGTATCAACCATTTTCAAAAGCTCAAAGACTACACCGTCTCGGGTAAACCGATGACGCTTCACGAAAATGCGCCGTTTACGTATCGGACATCGACGGAGCAGTTAAATGAAATAACGTTTGTGGAAGTAGGCGTGTGGGATAGTAAAACAACGCTTAAGTTTTACGAACCAACGCGAGAAAACTATGCCTCTCACTCGGTGTTTCTGTTTAAAGAGTCAGGCAACTACATCGAAGCGCCGGTTGATCGCCTGAAAAACCTAATGGAAACACTAGGGCACAACAGTGTCGATATCGTCAAACTAGAGATCGAAGGGGCTGAATACACGGTTATCGACACAATCGTGGAGGATCAGTTAGACGTCAAAATCGTACTGGTAGAGTTTGACGAAGTGCACAATTCGACGGATAAGAAATTCCATTTCCGGATCAAACGCGCCTGCGACCAACTGAAGAAAGCAGGGTACGTACTTGTTCATTCGACGGACAGCATGAAACGTACATTTATTAAGAAAGATCTTTACGAACAACTGAAAAAGGCTGAAACAAAGGCAGTCAGCTAAATACAGCGCGCTCCTCGTAGTGATTCTATGCAGAAGCAGCCCTGATTGTTTTTGCCATACAGTAGACTCGCTGTAACGCGAATGAAAACCCGCGATTCTAGCCAACTGGTACGGGTTTCCACCCGTGTTACAACAGGATAGCGACTAAAACGGACTCGAGCCTTCACGTATACACGTGAAGGCTCGAGTCCGTTTTAATGGTTACCTCTTCGTGAGTTAGACGATTGGGCGATCTAGTGAGTTGACATTGTCCTTAGAATCAGTACCCATCTTAGCTCCAAATCCCGCAGCCCCTACACCGATCAACAGACCAAAGAAGCCAAAGATGGCGGCTTTAGACGCAGCTGAAGCAGCGGCATCGGCTGCATGCCGTGCTTTCACTTCCGCTTCCTGTTTCGTCTGTTCAAACTTGGCCGCTGCCTGTTTGTAGGTGTTGATCCAGTTATCAACTACCTGCTCAGATTCAGCCCGGCTCTTGCCAGTCCGTTTCATGACCACATTCACAGCATCGTCGCGATCTACACTGTTGACCGTAGCCTGTCCCTGTTTGAACAACCGGCTGAACAAACCATCCGCAATATCGTCCGACGACTGAGGATTGGAAGCAGCACGGTTAGCGGCATTTTTTGCCTGCTCGCCAGCCTGATCGGCTTTGCGTTCCAGCGTGTTTGGGTCAAGATTGGCATTGCCCGTTTGCCGTAGCAATTTGTTGGCTTCCTGCTTCAGGTCGTTTAGGTCCAGGTTCTGCAAGTCAACGCCATTCTCTTTAAGCTGACCCTGAACCGCGTTACCGATACCGGGTGCAGCCGCAGCTACAGCCGATCCGGCGGTGCTAACCAAACCACCGACTAGTCGACCGGCTCCACCAATGATGCTACCAATAGTCGTCGTCAGAAAATAGATCGTTATCAACGTAGCAAGACACCAAGTCAGTACCCCGTGAATAATACCGTCGAACAGGCGAGGTGTGCTGGCCAGACGACCGGCTATCCATCCACCGATGAACAGCGAGAGGAGGCTGCTGATGATATACCAGACGGCGCTTCCTGTGCCTAGTCCAGCGGTCGGGTTCTGTTCCGATACTGGATCAATGGTGCTTAGGCCAATGCCAACCCCTAATAAGGTCAGCAGCATTTGGCTAACAATGGCTACCAGTACCCCGGCGAAAACGGCGCTCCAGGAAATACGTTTTATAAAACTACCACGGCCATAAGCCGGATCGGTCGAGTAAGAAAGTTTGTGTTCCATTTTATTCTATAATTAACAGTTGAGGTAATGCATTAAGTAAAAAAGTATCGCTCGTTTTGGACTTATCTGATAACTGATCGTCCAATTTTCCGAACTTTAAATGTGAGTCCCTACTTCATGGCGAGGCCGGGATCCCTATATGAGTGTTGAGTAAATCAGAAAAGCCGCGAATCAATTAGCTGACTTTGAACATGTCTTTGAGTTTGGCAATACCTGACTTAGCATCATTTGCCAGTTGATCAGTTTTGTCATCTGCCTTGTCAGCGTAGTTGTCAAACTTGTCTTTTGCTTTGTCGGTGATGTGATCGGCGTCGGCTTTGATCGTATCAGCGGTTTCCTGCGCCTTTGTATCGTTCCATTTATCTTGAACTTCCTTCGTTTTGTCGTTTACCGTACTTAGTATTTGTTTACGAAGGTCTTTTCCTTGCCGGGGTGCAAACAGAAAGCCGACAGCCAGACCTGCGACCAACCCGGTCAATAATCCTGATACGTATTTTTGATCGGTGATCAGATCGTTTCTTCTGTCAAAAAGCATAGTAATGAGTAATGAGGTAATTGATGTGACTACATTAAATTGTGAATTACAATACCTGGGATTAAAAAATATGCCAAGTAATTTATTAATAGTCAATCAGTTGATTATTAGTGCCTTGTTTGAGTAATAATACTTGTGTATAGTAAATTTTGTGTGGGTATTTTTACTCAACTGTGGGGTCTATTGTCTCCGTTGCAGCTATGAGTGGTACTGGCTATGCTTTTGCATAGACATAACGGGTTGTCTGCAAAAGCGCACTCGTAAGCTGTACTAAGTGATCGTACTTACCGAGTTGGAATTGATCGGTTGTGTATGATGGCCCTGATACAGGAAACCATCACCGCGCACCGGGGCTGGAGGCTATCAATCGCCACGTATCGACGAGTGTACCCGGCGAGCCAGTGTGCCTAACTAGTTCACTGACTGGCTCAAACAGGTGATCAGTAATCGGATCAATATTGCGGTTTTGCCTACGGTAACCTGTACGTCTGGGTAAATCTGTGCGGAAGGGATGAAAAGCTTTTATTACCCGTTCGGCAGGTTGCGAACGTCAACGGTCATTTACCACAAAATGCTGGATCGTGGCATTGATAGACACCAATCAGGATATTGATGAACCTACAAGCCGCCGACAGACAACGGCCTTAGATCATGGTTCTCGACATTCGCGTGTCCGGACGAGAGGATTGCCAGACCCGTCGGTTGATCCGGGAGCAAGCCATAACATCGATCGCGCCTGGGTTATGGACAGGAAGCAGATGATTGGCGCATTACCGAAACGGGCTTTCGATGTCTCATTTGGTCAAGCCGGTAGCCTTGGCAATCCTGAAATAATTAATAGCCTGGTCTCCCGGCCCGTTCAGTCTAGTCTGACCATAGCCCAAAATTCAAATCGGGCTTTACGCCTGACCTCGGATGTTCTCACAAATCAAACTTAACGGATAGGCTTACGCTGTTTCGGTGAGCAACAACGGGTACTGATTCATCGTACGATCATTGCGATGAATCAGTACCTCACAAGCCAACATAATAATCATATCCTCGTTCGGCCCAGAAATCGCGCGGACGTTCATCGGCGAAGAATAACCGGCCAATGCGTTTAAGATTTTTAACACCGTATTTCACTGGAATCAGTAGCCGGAGCGGAGCGCCGTGCGGAGCCGTAATGGGTTGACCGTTCAGCTCGTAGGCTAACAGCGTTTGCGGATGCAGCGCACTCTTCATATCAACACCCACGTAATAGCCTTTGTCGGGCGTTTCCAGACCGACGTACTTGAATAAATCGTTGGTCGCGTCGGGATTGGGCCCATTGCCGCTGCGCGTTCCCAGTTTATAGTGTTCCATGAAATCCGAGAGCCGAACGCCACCCCAGTGCTGGACCTGACTCCAGCCTTCAATGCACTTGAATTCAAAGACAATCTCCTGCTTCGGTAACGCCTTGACGTCTTCGATGGTCACTTCCAGAGCCGGTCTTCCGGGCGTCTCAATGAGCATTTTCCAATCTTCGGGAACGGGCGTTTTTATGCCTTCGTAACTGTTGATGCGCGCTTTCTTGGCGGCTTCTTCAACCGGAAATGTCCGTACCAGATGGGTGTTGCTGAAATACGTCCGGGCAATAGCCTCGTTTGTGTTCAATACATTACGAAGGGGCTTCAGCGTGCCCATTTCTTTGGGACTGCGTGTTATCCAGTTGTAAACGCCAAAGGGAACCGCAGAGGCTACGGCAAACAAACCGAAGGAAACCAGCATTTTCCGGCGAAGGGCTGACTCCGGAACGTCTTTCTGTGGCAGTTGTGGTTCGTCTGTATCGGGTTTTGTTGATGAGGTCATGAGAGAGCGGGTTGAGTTGGACTGTCTACGGGAGAAGGTGTCGAGTCGGTAGGGTCAGTGGGTCGGATTTTATCCGGTTCTGTCGCAGCGGGCCGATCCGACGCACCGGGCTTTACGACCTCAAAACCGGTCACCATCGACTGAAAGTTATGCCAGCCCGCACGAATCACCTGGCCAACGTGGACAAAAAAGAAGAGCACAAAGCCGATCGTTAGCGCAAAATGTTCCAGTCGGGCGGCTTCGTAACCACCGAGTAAAGTCGTAAGCCACGAAAATTGAGTTGGTTTGTAAATGGCATAACCCGTTACTGCTGATCCGATACCCATGAGCATGATCGCGAAATAAGCGATTTTCTGGGCTCCGTTGTATTTGATGAACGGCGGCTGGGTTTTGCGCAGCCCCAGATCATGAAGCGTCACCTGAATGGCTTCGCGGAACGAGTTTCGATCAGGAACCAGATGACGCCATTGGCCCGAAATGACCGTATATCCCACATAGAATAAGCCATTGATCAAAAAGATCCACATGAACACAAAGTGCCACGCCATCCCCTCGGCTAACCGGCGCGGTATTTTCAGAAACTTAAAAAATCCGTCCGGAAAAAATGAGACTAGCACGTAGTCGCCAATCTGAATTTTATAGGGATGATAGGCCCAGTAAATCAACAGGCCACTCCAGATCATGACGAACAGCACCGGGAAGTTGACCCAGTGAAACCAGCGAATCGCCAGCGGGTGTTTATGAACAATGCGTTTCATAACGAAAAAGTAATCAAGACGGTTAGCGAGTCGCTTACACCTTATTACGAACAATCGCCTTTCGTAGATTGTTGGCGGAGTTTAGTCGCGACGAATACGCTGTGCGGAGTTGCCGTAAAGCGAGTGCCTGGAAGTAAGGTCATCGACAGAACAGGTTTAGAACACCCTTCGTTTTGGGTTCCTGACAAGAATCGTGCATATTAGTGTAAATCGCTTACTATCCGAACGTATTTTCTGCCCGAAAAGTAACATGACAGCCGATAAGACACTGCTGATGGACGCCATTCGCCAGTTTGTTCCCGTCGCCGATACCGACGAAGTACTTATCGATCAACTTTTTGAATCGTACGACCTTGAGCCCGGTGACTTCTTCTTGCAGGCCGGTGAGGTTTGCCGGTATGTGGGTTTTGTAAAGACTGGCCTGTTGCGCTATTACGTACTCGACGACGGCGAGGAACATACCTACGACTTTTCGCCGGATCAGACATTTGCCTGCAACTACGAAAGCTTTCTGCCACAAACGCCCTCTACGCGCTACATTCAGGCCATCGAACCTACCGCGTTGTGGCGCATCAGTTACGATAACCTTCAGCAATTATACAAAACGCTGCAACACGGTCAGCAATTTGGGCGGTTAGTGGCCGAGCAACTTTTTGTGATAACCTTGCAGAAGTTGACATCCTTTTACAGTGAGACGGCCGACGAACGCTACGATAGTTTTCTGCGTCTGTTTCCGGAGCTGGCCGAGCGCGTGCCTCAATATGTTGTCGCATCATACGTCGGAATCAAACCGCAGTCGCTGAGCCGAATTCGGGCGCAACGAGCGGGAAAACACTACTGACCGATCTTCACGTAGGTGAATGTGAGCGCCTGCTACGGGGCCGACCTTTGTGTTGTCAAACCAATCAACTACGACGATGCAAACGGACAAACTGCCCTTGTGGGCGAAAATCACTGGTTATTTTTTCGGAATCGCCCTGCTCTTTCTCGGGGCACGGTTTCTGTTTCTGCCCGAAACCGCCGAACGCGGGTTTGGCCTTGTTTATGATCAACCGTCAGACTCTTTCCATTCTATTAAGGGGATTCGTGATCTGTTTACGGGCCTGATTTTGATCATTTTCACCGCTGTAAATTGGCGCAAGCCGCTGATGGTTGTTGTATTGGTTGGGTCATTGATTCCGGTGGTGGATATGCTCGTTGTGCTCAATGCTCTGCATGCAGTACCCGGAACCGAATGGATTCATGGGCTGACTGCTGTGGCGTCGTGGGTATTTGCGTATTTCCTGAGTCGCTCCTGACCAGTTTCCTGCGAGACGGGTGCTGTTGAATCGGGTTCAGCCTGCCCATTGGGTAGCAGCCGTAGTTATTCACGGCAGATACTACCTTTGCGGGATAACTCTCGCGTTGTATGACTCTCCAACCCCTTGACACCGGACTTTTCAAACTCGACGGCGGAGCCATGTTCGGCGTCGTGCCCAAACCACTCTGGAACAAGCTCAATCCCGCCGATGAACAGAATCGCTGCACCTGGGCTATGCGCTGTTTGCTGTATGAACAGGGCGATCGGCTCCTGCTGATCGATACCGGTATTGGCGATAAACAGGATGCTAAATTCTTTGGCCATTATGACCTGCACGGCGATGCGTCGCTGCTGGAGTCAATTCAAAAGGCCGGTTATTCGGCAACGGACGTAACCGATGTACTGCTTACGCATCTGCATTTCGATCATGTGGGTGGGGCTGTCAGGCGGGAAGGGGAACAACTGCGACCCGTTTTTGCCAATGCTGCGTACTGGACGCATCCGGCGCACTGGGCCTGGGCGATCCAGCCAAACCCACGCGAAAAAGCATCGTTTCTGCGCGAAAATATTTTGCCGTTGCAGGAAAGTGGCCAGCTAAACTTTTTGACTGAAACGGAATTTCCATTCAGTGATGTGTCGATGCTGTACGTAGACGGGCACACCGAGAAAATGGCGTTACCCATGTTTACCATCAAGGGACGGACGGTAGCGTACATGGCTGATCTGATCCCCTCGTCGGCTCATGTACCGTTGCCCTACGTGATGAGCTACGATGTGCGGCCCCTGCTGACGATGGATGAGAAGACTCACCTGTTGCAGCGCGCAGCCGACGAAAACTGGATTCTGGTCTTTGAACACGATCCGGTAACCGAAGCAGCTACTGTCGAGATGACCGACAAAGGCGCTCGGGTCAGCGAAAAGGGCCGGTTGGCAGACTTCCTGTAACGCCCGTAGCGCAGGAGGAAACCAGCATATCGGTAGGCTTAATGTGTCAATATGGCCTCTCAAACGGCAATAAAGCGGATTTCCATCCGCCTGACGCATCCCTACAAACCAAACCGTTAATCCTGCCGTTATGGAACCGTATTGTCTTGATGAACAATGAAAATCGGTCTTGCCTTATCGGGTGGTGGAGCGCGTGGTCTAGCCCATTTGGGCGTCATTAAAGCATTGAAGGAGATGGGCATTGACTTCGATCAGATTGCCGGAACCAGTGCCGGAGCGGTTGCGGGGGCAATGCTGGCACAAGGCTACACGCCCGATGAGAGCCTGAAAATCATTGAATCGTCGTCGTTTGTCCGTCACCTGCGGCCCGCCTGGAGTCGGATGGGATTGCTGCGACTCGACATGGTCATTGATTTGTACCGCAAATACATACCGCATGATTCGTTCGAAGGATTACAGATTCCATTGCACGTGGTTGCGGTCGATCTGAACAACGGCGAACTGGTGGTTTTTGAGAAAGGTGAACTGATCCGGCCTGTGCTGGCGTCCTGCTGTCTGCCGGGAATTTTTGAGCCGCTATTGATCGATAAACGGCAATTTGTGGATGGTGGCGTTTTAAATAACCTGCCGGCCGACGTGATCGAGCACAAAGTAGATTTCATGATCGGGTCGCACTGCAACGTGCTGGGCCCACGGAAACCAATCACGTCGATGCGGGGTGTTATTGAGCGCAGTCTGGTGCTGGCAGTGCAGAGTAAAACGAAGGATCGCTTTGCGAAGTGTAATGTCCTGATTGAACCGCCCCAGCTGGCGCAGTACGGAACCACCGATATCAGCAAAGCGCGGGAACTGTTTCGGGTAGGGTATCAATATACCCGATCGATAGCTGACCGGATCGAGAAAAGCCTGCTGAACCCAACCACTGACTTATCGTGACATAGAATGAATTAGCGCTGTCAGGCGCCGGGCTTCACTGCCCGGCGCTTTTTTTGTAGGTCAGATTTACTGATTGCAGCGTACAGAGTCAGGCTGTAACTTGCGGCTCATTTACCTCGAGCCATTCTGGTGCCGTTGCCTCCGGGCAAGTGCTGGACAGGCGCTCTATTGACAAGATGAAAAAACACGTTTATTTTCTTTGCCTCCTCGCTATCGCCAGCGTTGGCTATGCGCAGCGAGCTACACCCGCAACCGACTTAGCCGATCTGGTGAATCCGCTGATCGGAACCGACTCGAAGCCAAGTTTATCGAACGGAAACACCTATCCGGCCATTGCGCTGCCCTGGGGTATGAATTTCTGGATGCCGCAGACGGGGAAAATGGGCGATGGATGGGCATACACCTATGCCGCCGACAAAATACGGGGTTTCAAGCAAACCCACCAGCCGTCTCCCTGGATGAATGACTACGGTCAGTTTTCGATCATGCCCATGACGGGCAAGTTGCGAATCGACCAGGACGAACGGGCGAGCTGGTACTCCCACAAAGCCGAAGTGGCCAAGCCCTACTACTACAGCGTTTACCTGGCCGACCATAACGTCACCACCGAAATTGCCCCCACCGAACGAGCGGCCAGTTTTCGGTTTACGTTTCCGAAGACCGATAGTTCGTATGTCGTGATCGACGCTTTCGATAAGGGGTCATCCGTCAAAATCATACCCAGCGAGCGGAAGATTATTGGGTACACAACGCGGAACAGTGGCGGTGTGCCGAAGAATTTCAAAAATTATTTTGTCATCTATTTTGACAAACCCTTTGCCTCGGCCCGAACCTGGCGCGGCAACCGATTGGTGAACGATACGCTGGAATTGACATCAAATCACAGCGGGGCGGCCATTGGGTTCAAAACCGCGAAAGGAGAGCACGTTGTAGCGCGTGTGGCTTCCTCGTTCATCAGCTACGAACAGGCCGAACTGAACCTGAAAGAAATTGGTACGGATTCGTTCGAAGCGGTGAAGCAAAAGGCCAAAGCGGCCTGGAACAAGGAGTTGAGCCGGATTCAGGTCGAAGGGGGGTCTCTTGCCCAGACCCAGACATTTTATTCGTGTTTGTACCGTTCGCTGCTGTTTCCCCGCAAATTCTTCGAGCTGGACGCAAACAGGAAAGTGGTTCATTACAGTCCTTACAATGGGCAGGTGCTGCCCGGCTACATGTTCACCGACACGGGTTTCTGGGATACGTTCCGGTCGATGTTTCCGTTCCTGAATCTGATGTATCCAACGCTGAATACGCAGATGCAGGAAGGATTGGCCAATGCCTATAAGGAGGGCGGCTGGTTGCCCGAATGGGCGAGTCCAGGTCTGCGGAGTGTGATGGTTGGTTCCAACTCGGCGTCTGTCATTGCAGATGCATACCTGAAAGGGGGCCGTGGGTACGACATCAATACGCTTTACGAAGCGGTTTTGAAAAATTCGGAGCACGAAGGGCCAATGGATGCGGTGGGTCGCCAGGGTGTCAAGTATTACAATGAGCTGGGCTACGTGCCCTATGATGTGAAAATCAACGAGAATGCCGCCCGGACGTTGGAGTATGCCTACGATGATTTTGCCATCTACCAACTGGCCAAAGCCCTGAAACGGCCTCAGGTGGAAATCGATCGCTTTGCCAAGCGTTGTCAGAATTACCGCAATCTGTTCGACAAGCAAACAGGGCTGATGCGCGGTAAGAATAAAGATGGGTCATTTCAGTCGCCGTTCAATCCGTTCAAATGGGGCGATGCGTTCACCGAAGGAAACAGCTGGCATTATACCTGGTCGGTCTTTCACGATATACAGGGCCTGGCCGATCTGATGGGCGGTCGCGACAAATTTGCTGCCAAGCTCGATTCGGTGTTTACAATGCCGCCCGTGTACGATGAAAGTTATTATGGGAGTGTAATCCACGAGATTCGGGAAATGCAGATTGCCGATATGGGCCAGTATGCGCACGGTAACCAGCCCATTCAGCACATGATCTACCTGTATAACTACGCTGGCCAACCCTGGAAGGCGCAATACTGGCTGCGCGAAGTGATGAATCGCCTGTACCTGCCTACACCGGATGGGTACTGTGGTGACGAAGACAATGGGCAGACATCGGCTTGGTACGTGTTTACCGCGATGGGGTTCTATCCGGTTTGTCCGGCTACGGACCAGTACGTTATTGGCAGTCCACTGTTCAAAAAAGTGACGGCTAGGCTGGAAAACGGTAAGCAGATCACCATTAATGCCCCGACCAACAGCGACTCGAATCGGTATATCAGCACAATGCGGCTGAACGGCAAACCCTATACAAAAAACTGGTTGAGTCACCAGGGGTTGCTGCAAGGGGCAATAATCGACCTGAACATGTCGTCGTTGCCCAATAAAGAGCGGGGAACCCAAACAGTTGACCTGCCCTACTCGTTCTCAGGGAGTGGCTTAAAGTAACGAACGGGGCAGGCGCGTGCCGCTCATTTCGCAAACAGCACGCGCCTGCCCCGTTCGTTACGGCACGAGTAAAAGGTAATCGTGCCAATAACCATCTAGTAAATACTCGGTGGTAAATTCATGAGACAGCTTTTAATTAGTTAAGTACAATTCTCATGTTTAGTGCTTTACTATCCATTCATTTATACTTTCTGTTATATTTGACCCATCTAACTATACCTGTGTGAAACGTCAGTCATCTTTAGTATCGGAAAGTGTCTTAATCGAAAAGCTTACCAGGCGCGATGAGCAAGCTTTCCATTGGCTGTACGACCAATACTCGCCAGCGCTCTACGGGGTCGTATTACGAATTGTTCGTGATGATGAACATGCCCAAGATCTCGTGCAGGATATTTTCGTGAAGATCTGGAAGAACCTGGATGCCTACGATGCCAGTAAAGGTCGGTTGTTTACGTGGATGCTTAATGTGGCCCGTAACACAGCCATTGATGCGCTCCGCGCCAGAAAAACGCAGCCATCCCAAACCAATGCAATCCGAACAGACGAAGAAAACGTACATATTGTTGACCGTCAGCACAACACTGAACAGCCAAACCCTGAACACATCGGGATCAAGGATGTTGTGAGTCAACTGCGGCCAGAACGTAGACAGTTAATCGACCTGGTTTACTTCGGGGGCTATACCCATGAAGAGGCCGCCGATGAGCTTAATCTGCCGCTTGGAACCGTCAAAACCCGGATTCGGGCCGCGTTGCAGGAACTAAAACAATTATTTAAGTCATGAATATACCGGAGTACATAGCGTCTGGCATCCTGGAATCGTACGTTATGGGCGCAGTGAGCGACCAAGAACGGCGTGAGGTTAATTGCCTGTCGTCTATTTACCCTGAGGTCCAGCAGGAACTGGATCAGCTGAGTTTGTCCATCGAGAATTACGCATTGCTGCACAGTGTTGAGCCGCCCGCTGAGCTGAAATCGAAGATTATGGCTCAGCTCACGTTTGAAGAGAAAACCGACGATCCGATCATCCGACCTATGCCCGTCGACCTGAGCGTCGATCGGCCAACGTTTAAAACTACCTGGATTGTAGCCGCTTCTATTGGCTTGTTATTACTGGGCTTCTCGTTTTTTTTACTGTCGCAGCTGCGTAGCAATCAGGATACGGTCGCTCAACTGCAATCGTCCAATGGGGTTCTGCAAAAGGAAGTTAGCCAGCTAAAAGATCATCAATCGGAAAGCGAACAGGCATTGGCTCTCTTTCGCCAGCCAGGTACGCGTACCCTCGAACTCAAGGGGAATGAAAAGGCTCCGAACGGTGATATGCTCGTAGTCTGGAATGCTAAAACTCGTCAGGTCGCGGTCGAAGTTCGGTCGCTTCCCCGGCTACGTCCCGATCAGCAGTACCAGCTTTGGTCGATGGTGGGTGGCAAGCCCGTTGATGCCGGTGTATTTGATACCAGCGATACGACGAAGCTGCTTCAGCAACTGAACCGACCTATCGACCGCGCCGACGCGTTCGCCGTAACGGTTGAAAAACGGGGTGGTAGTCCATCACCTACGCTCTCTACACTTCTGGCAATGTCGACCGTCGACGCCTGAACGATAGCCTCATTTTTGTTGTTTTTAACATAGGACACTCACTGTTCCGATGCCTGTGGCATTCTCTGGACGGTGGTGTTCTCGCTAACACTACAGATGGATTTCTTTCGGGAAACGGTCGTAGTGAAACGCAACTAAATTTACTCAATCAGTACACGCTCTGTATAGTTACCAACACACTGACTTATGAAAAACACGCTGTTATTCTTAGTGCCTGCTTTACTCTTGATGGGCTTTATTGGTATGAAGACCACGTTCGCACCTGCGGCAAATTCTGTCGATCAGACGAAGCGACTTGTCGATGAGAAACCTCCGGGTGGCCGGCGCGTTATCAAAACGGATGCTGAATGGAAGAAAATTCTTACCGCCGATCAGTTTGCCGTTTTACGCGAGCACGGAACGGAGCGGGCGTTCACCAGCCCGCTGAATGATATTCATGATCACGGCGTCTTTTACTGCGCTGGTTGCCACAACCCCCTATTTTCGTCGGATACGAAGTTCAACTCGGGTACGGGCTGGCCAAGCTTTTACGCGCCGATTGCCAAAAATGCGCTCAAAGAAAATAGTGACAAAAGCTACGGAATGGTACGGACCGAAGTGCTGTGCAACGTCTGTGGTGGTCACCTGGGCCATGTCTTTGATGATGGGCCAAAACCTACGGGATTGCGCTACTGCATGAACGGTGTAGCGATGACATTTGAGAAAAAATAGCCAGGACAGTTAGTTTAGAACGAAGGCGGCAAAAAGAAACCTGACTGTATAGGTCATTTCTTGTTTGCCGCCTTCGTTTCGTTAAGACGAAATATCCGACGGGTTCAAGTAACAAACGGATTGGTTAAGACGTTAATTAGTAGTGAATTAACCCGATTGAATTGTCCGTTCAGTTTTTCCGTTCCGGATGAATACCCAGACAAAACGAACGTGTTTCGTCGTATTTATGCTGTCGTAACAGCCCGACTTTTGTGTACCACATCGGCCGAAAATGCGCTATATTTGAAGCCCGGCGCGGATTCTGTAGCTGGTCTGCCCATGAGTGGATTAGCGGGCAGCGTTGACGTTCGCCTTTGATCGTAACAAAGTGTCCCATAACCGAGAACTTACGAATTATAACGCATGAGTGAATACAGGGAGCGATTCCGCGCCGTCCGGCACGCGTTTGGAGCGTTTCGACGACGAATTCGACTACGCCGGACAGAATTTGGCGAAGTTAGGCGCGGAGTTGGTCGGCAATTATATCGGCAGACAGCCCGGCTTGCCGGTGAAGAGCGGGTTAGCGGATGGGTTTTGACCTACCGTACGTATCGTAATCAACTACGCTCATTCATTCACCGCTACATTGACCCCGATGCCTGGTATTATCCGTATCTGAAATATGGTATACAGGGAGGCTTAACGGCTGCCCTGGTTCTGGGTATCTATGTGTTTATGCTCAATTACAACTTCCTGTATCTGACCGGCGAAATGCCTAGTGTGGAGGAGTTGAAAAATCCGAAATTGAACCAATCGTCGGAAATTTATTCGCAGGATGGCGTGATGATCGGGAAGTTTTATGCCGAGAACCGGACACCCATTAAGTACGAAAATATTCCGAAACAGCTGATCAATGCGCTGGTTGCCACCGAAGATGTGCGTTTTTACGAACATGGCGGTGTTGATCCTCGTGCTATTGGCCGGGCCCTCATCAGCTTCGGTCGCGAAGGGGGTGGATCGACGATCACCCAGCAATTGGCCAAAAATCTGTTCAAGACGCGCCGAAAGACCGAGTCAGGGTTGCTGACCCGTATTCCGTTTATCCGTAAAGTGATCTACAAGTCGAAAGAATGGCTGATGGCCCTGAAGCTGGAGCGCAATTTTTCGAAAGAGGAAATCATTACCTACTATTTTAATACGGTCGATTTTGGTAGCAATGCGTTTGGCCTGAAAACCGCAGCCCGGACGTTCTTCAATAAAGCACCCGATAGCCTGAATGTTCAGGAAGGGGCCGTGCTGGTTGGTTTACAGAAAGCGACCACGAGCTATAACCCACTTAAGAACCCGAAACGGTCGCAGGAGCGTCGGAACATAGTGCTGGGGCAGATGGCAAAATACGATTACCTGACCAAAAAACAGGCCGACTCTTTGAGCGCAATTCCCCTGGAAACGGACTTTACTCCAGAAAATCCGTACTCCGGACCCGCCAGTTATCTGAAAAATGCGGTTCAGGACTATGTGAAAAAATGGGGCGAAGAAAACGGCTACGACCTGTATACCGATGGGTTACGCATCATTACGACCGTTGACTCACGGATGCAGAAATACGCCGAAGACGCAACGAGCGAGAAAATGAAGCAGTTGCAGCGGACATTCGACAATCACTGGCGTGGCCAGAACCCCTGGACCGACGAAGACGGTAATGAGTTGCCGGGGTTCATTGATTCAGTGGCGCGTCGTACGGAGCGGTACAAAACCCTCAGTCGTCGGTTCATGCCGCTATACCCCGATTCGATCATGTACTACATGAAAAATAAGAAGTACAAGATGCGGGTTTTCAGCTGGACCGAAAAGCGCGGGTACGACTCTACGGAGATGACGCCTTACGATTCCATTGCGTACTATAAACATTTCTTGCAGTCGGGCATGGTCGCTATGGACCCGCATACGGGCTATATTCGGGCATGGGTCGGTGGGCTGGATTACGACTATTTCAAGTACGACCACGTCAAACAGGGGAAACGACAACCCGGCTCAACGTTCAAGCCGTTTGTGTATACGGCTGCCATCGACGATTCACTGGTCAATTTAAGCCCCTGCGATCGGGTTGAAGACCGGCCTTTCCGCAAGGAGTTCATTAATGCCGAAGGGAAAGAAGACATCTGGGAGCCCCGCAACTCAACGGGCTATTACACCTACTCGAACATGACCCTGCGCCGGGCGCTGGCGCGTTCGGTCAACTCAATCACGGCCCAGCTTACGGATCGGGTCACGCCCGAACGGGTGGCTCAGTATGCGCACCGGATGGGCATAAAGAGTCGGCTGGATGCGGTTCCATCGATCGGGCTTGGCTCGTCGGACGTATCGCTTTATGAGCTGGTCGGGGCCTATTGCGCATTCGTCAACGAAGGCGAAGCGATAGAGCCCATGATTGTGCAGCGCATCGAAGATCGGGACGGAAACGTGATCGAAACATTCAAATCGAAGCAGACGCGCGCTATCAGTCCCGAATCCGCTTTTCTGATGCGTTACATGCTACAGGGTGGGCTCCAGGAGTCAGGAGGCACATCGCAGGGATTATGGTCGTACGATATAGGGAAAAACCATAATGAGATGGGCGCGAAAACCGGCACGACGTCGAACAACTCCGATGGCTGGTTCGTGGCAATATCCGACAAACTGGTCGTTGGGGCCTGGGTCGGGGGTGACGATCGCAGCATTCACTTCCGCTCGACAGACCTTGGGGAAGGAGCAAAAACGGCATTGCCGCTGGTAGGCCAGTTCCTGAAAAAAGTGTATGCCGATTCGCGGTTTAAGGATTTGCAGGGACCGTTTCCGAAGCCAGCATTCACCGTCGAGAAAAATTATCTAAACTGCGGCTACTCGGACGAAGAAGAAGATACCGAAGAGTCGGATTCGACCGCAACGGGAGACGTGAGCGATTCGACGTTCGTACCAACGGCTCCGGCTCCTGAACCCACAACTCCCCCGGATACAACAGGCGTTCGACAGGAATAAGTAATTAGCAACAAAAAGGGCCAGAAAACGATTCTGGCCCTTTTTATTGAGTAGCCTAGAGGGCTATGTTCGGGTAGTCAACCTAGTTCCTGCCCGGACGGCCACGTCCGGGCTACTTAACTTACCAGAAATAGGTCAGGCTTAGCCGGGCGAAGAATGGAGTACCGGGCGTGAAGTGAATTTCGTCGACCGGGGCCGATTCACCCTGCAACCGGCTTTCGGTAGCAAACTGCGTTTCTTTCCAGCGGGTGTTTAGCAGGTTTTGTACCGACAGCCCGATGTTGTATCGATGTTTGGTGTAATTGGCTTGTAAGTCCGTGACAAAATAACCGCTTGCCACAATGGAGTTATCTTCATTTGCCGGGCGGTCGCCCATGTATCGGTATCGAATCGATCCGTTCAGACCATAGGCTGTTTGAAGCGATAGTCCACCCGTTGAGGTAAATGTCGGGGCCAGCGGGAGGTAATTTTGACTTACTTCGGCATCGATAGCGCGCGGTTTCGCCGTATTCAGATCAATGTCAGCATAGAGGTTTCTGGTGAGCTGATAACGGACTGAGACATCGATACCCTGCCGCCTTGACCGTCCACTTGGCTCCACAACGCCTTCGTCGCCAACGTAAACAAACTCCTGTTCCATCCACAAATACCAGGCAGCCGCATTGATCAGCAATTTGGGAAATGGCTTGACAAGCACGCCCAGATCGGAGCCGTAAGCGCCGGGTAAAATCTGCCCGGTACGCCGGAGCGGGCCATCCTGAGCCGTTACGACCCGCGCATCGTTGGAGTGAAATCCTTTACCTGTGTTGAGATACAGTTGAAAACGCGGATTGATCGTGTAGTACAGATTCAGCTTAGGTGATACAATAGCCTGCGTTGCGCGTTTAGTCGTAGGTGGAACGACCAGCAAATCCTCGTACTGACTCCGGAAATAGTCGACCCGAACGCCCGCATTGAGCGTGAACTGATCGGATAGCTGAATAAGCTCGTCAGCGTAGGCCGCTGCGTTGATCTCATTGATGTTGCCAAACTTAATCCGATTCAGCGTCTCTACACGATTTTTGGTATGCGACAGTTCGGTGTGGTTCGTTATGTCCTGCCGATACTGCGCGCCCAGCGTTGTGGTCCAGCGGGTCTTGCCAATATTGGTCTGGGTCGAATAACTACCATTGTAGCCGAACAGATTGCGGTGTTCTTTCTGCCGGATTTGGTCCCCGTTCACACTGTCCTCTTTGAAGAACGTGAAGTTGGAATACAGCTCAAAGTTATAATTACTGTAGAAAAACTGATTTTTGATGATGTGATTACGGGGCGTAACGGTTACCAGTTGCGCATTGAGGTTTGTCCGGCTGGTTTCGCCACCTTCCGATGGATCGATGGAGCCAAAGAAGCCGATCAAACCCGATTCGACCGCCCGGTCGGGAATCTGACCGGAGTGATTCCATTTGCTCCAAAACGTTGAGCCGGTCAGCGTCAGATTGGTGTTCGGAGTGAGGTGGCCGTGATACTTACCTACCACGTTTACGCGCTTGAAATGCTGGGGGTTATCGAAGTATGAATCCGAATAGGAATACTCAGAAGCAAGATAAGCGGACTGGTTTTTAGCCCGTCCTTTGCTGCCGAGCAGATCCAGACCAGCGACAGCCCGGTAGGTGTTGTACTGCCCGACTTCGAGCTTGGCAAACGAATGATCCAGCGCTGTTTTCGTTCTGAAGTCCACCCAGCCCGCCGTCGAAAAATTGCCTTTGTCGGTATGATAAGGTCCTTTCTTGAAATCGGCTCCTTCAACCAGTTCGGGAATAACGAAGTGAAGGTCGGCGTAACCTTGTCCGTGCGCGTGTGATACCATATTGACGGGCATACCATCCACTGTCAGGCGAATATCGGTGCCGTGATCGAGGTCGAAGCCACGCAGAAAAATCTGTTCGGCCTTGCCGCCACCCGCGTGCTGGCCGATAAATAGGCCCGGAACCAGCCGTAAAATTTCCTGTGAGTTGGTAATGGGTCGTAACCTGATATCCAGGCTACTGATCAGCTGCTGATCGTGTGCACGTTGCGATGAAACGACCACTTCGCGAAGCTCGACAGGAGCGCTGGTGAGGACTGTTTTTAAAAACGTTGTCTGATCTTCCCGAACCACCACGTCGACAAGCAGTGACTTGAACCCCACGTAAGACAGCTCCAGTTTGTAGGGTGACGGCACCAACCCATCGAACCGAAACTGCCCCAGCTCATTCGTGAGTGTGGCCTTGCCCAACCCGGTCAGTTGCACCGTAACACCTCTTAAGGGCAAATTCGTAGCCTGATCGTGTACGGTTCCGGAAATGCTACCAAGGTGCGCGTGGGCCTGTAGACTGACCAAGACAAAAAACAGCAGGAGAACTGATCGCATAGAAAAACGTAAGTCGATGAATGAGCGGTTGGAGAAAGCAGCTGGCTTCCCGATCACGGGACAAAGTTAGGGTTTGTTTTGCGGTTGGTCGACCTAGATTACAGCTAAACTGACTCGCTACAATGCTTTACGTGTTTATGGACATAGATGATGCCGGCATAAGCCAAAAAAGTCGGTCGGGCAGCGTGCCCGACCGACTTGATACATTAACTGATGCGTGTAGCGTCTATTTTCCGGTTGCCTGCTTGATTGCGGCCACTTCGGCGGGGTCAACGGGCGTACCGTCCTGTTTGAACACTTCGTGGAACCAGATAGCCGGTTCGCGACCGTTGACGTATGGATTTTGCCAGCTATCCCAGGGTAGGAATGTCTGTGTTTTGCCGGCCACGAAACCCCAGTTGATCATACCGACTTTCGCTTTCTTCGCAATGGGTAAATGCGACTGAAATTTACTGTTAACCCCCCTGGCCATGTATTCGGTGCAGATAACCGGACGACCAAATGATTCCAGCGCGGGAATGACCTTTTCCAGTTCCGTTGGGTTCGAATACTGGTGGAAGGTGATGATATCGGAATTCTCAAACTGAACCTTTTCCATGGGACTCCATTTCGCTGAATTCTGCCAGTCGGCGGGTGTACGATATACCCAAACACCTGACGTTACCGGTTGCGATGCTCCGGCCACCCGCACCCACTGGAATACGTGCGGAAGCAGACCCGTCACAATAGCGACTTTATTGGCAGGTTCAAGCTTCTTGCCATTTTTGCCGTAGCTGTTGTCGTTGGTATTATCGGGTTCGTTCCAGACGTCCCACGCCAGAATCCGGTTGTCATTCTTAAAGGCACCCACTACACCCTTCACGTACGTTTCCAGGCGCGGATATTGCGATACATCGGTCAACGCGGCTACGCCGGGACTCTGTACCCAGCCCGAATTGTGAATACCTGGCACCGGCTCACGCTGCTTACCCAATTTTGGGAACGAGTCCCAGCACGAATCGAACAGCACCAGCATCGGGCGGATTTTGTGTTTGGCACAAATGCTCAGAAACTGGTCCAGTCGTTTGGTAAAACCGGCGGGGTCCTGCCAAAGCAGATCGTGCAGAAAAACCCGCATGGTGTTCATGCCGATGCTCTCGGCCATAGCCAGCTCTTTATCGATCGTTGCAGGGTCAAAGCTTTCGGCCTGGAACATTTCAAGCTCGTTAATGGCATTGGCCGGGGCATAATTGGCTCCTACCAAAAACGGTTCTTTGGCATACCAATCATTGGCTTTCTTCGCTGACCAGCGACCCGGTGCGTCCTGTCCAAAGGTGGTCATGGCAACCAGGCACAGGCATACTAGAAACAAAAAACGATTCATACGTAGCAATAGGGATTAACAAGTAAGTGATACAAGACTCAGAACAGCATATTGGCCAATGATTACTTCACGGTCGAGAACCGATACTCGGTTGTCTGGCTGTACGTCTGTCCGGGTTTCAGAATCGTGTTTGGATAAGTCGGATGGTTGGGCGAATCGGGGTAATGCTGGGTTTCCATCGCGAACGCACCACGATAGACAATGGGTTTGCCATATTTGCCGGTATCTGTTCCTTTGAAGAAATTACCGCCGTAGAACTGGAGGGCTGGCTCGGTCGTCAGTACGTCCATTTTGATCCCAGATTTGTCGCCAATCACTTCGGCAGCGGTGGTTAGTTCGCCCGATTTGGGTTTGTTCAATACCCAGTTATGGTCGTATCCTCCGGCGAAGGTGAGTTGTTCGTTGATCTGGTCTACGCGTGCCGCCACCGTCGTTGGTTTACGAAAATCGAACGGAGTGCCGACGACAGAAGCGGGTTCACCCTGCGGAATCAGTCCTTTGTCTACCACCGAGTATTTGTCGGCGTTGATCATCACAAGGTGATCGTTGATCGTGCCGCTGCCCTCGCCGTTCAGATTGAAGAACCCGTGACTCGTTGGGTTATAAGGTGTAGCCTTGTCGGTTTTGGCCGAATAAACGATCTTCAAGGCATTATCGTCGGTTAGCGAGTAGGTCACGTTGGTGGTCACCGTTCCGGGAAAGCCGCCCTCGCCATCTTTCGAAACATAGGTTAATTCAAGCGTTTTGTCATTCACTTGTTTGGCATCCCAGACGTGGTTATGAAAGCCAGTGGGTCCGCCGTGTAAAGTGTTACCGTTGTTGTTGAGTTCAAGCGTGTAGGGTTTACCATCCAGCGTAAATTTGCCTTTCGCGATCCGGTTGCCAAACCGACCAACAATGGGACCGAAGAAAGCCCCTTCCGGCTTTTCATACTTGGCTACGGTCGAAAAACCGGGTGCTACATCCGTTACTTTGCCGTTCTTATCGGGTACAAGCAGGCCCACGATCCGTGCGCCGTAGTCGGTGATTGCGACCTGAATGGCTTTGTTTTTAAGGATATACAGGCTCGCTTTTTTGCCAGCCACATCTCCGCCGAACGATGCTGGATCGGGTAATTTCGCGTCTATCATTGCGGTTGTGTCGCCAGAAACGACGGCTAGTGAATCCGTTGCCTTTTGTTCCGTTTTGTTGGCTTGCTGACAGGCATTGAGGCCAACAACAGCTGCGAGCACCGGAAAAATTAGTTTTTGCATTGGTTTGAGAATTGAGGGAAATGAGTAAAGAGCGTAATAGGGCAGTTGAGTAAGCGGGGCGTTAACTAGAAACGAGTATGGCCCGTCTGTTTGTTACGAAATAGGACAATTACCTAGTTAACCGGCATCACTCGTCGTTAACGGACTCGTCACTTTGCTATTGGTGCCGGAACTGCTACATTGACAATTGGTTTGCCGAAATCGGGCGACCCGTCGGCATGCCACGTAAAAGGCTGAATATAAGGGGCTCGTTTATCCCCGCAGCCATCGGTAGCTGACCGGTTAGCGTGGTAGATCATCCAGTCCTGCTTGCCATCGGCTGAGCGAAAGAAACCACCGTGGCCCGGAGCCCACACGCCATTTTCGGGAGCCTGCACAAATACCGGGTTTTGGCTTTTCGTCCAGCTGCCGGGATCCAGCAGATCACCCTTGCCGTTGTACGTCAATAGGCCCAGACAGTAATCGAGCCAGCAGGCATTCGCCGAATACACAATGAACAGTTTATCGCTGTGCTGTAGAAATTCAGGTCCCTCGTTCACGTAAATTTTAGGGACTTCGCCGTTTTTCTGCCACGCCTGGGGCACATCACCGTGCATTTCCCACGGTAGATCGGGCTGCGAGATTTTGATGCGGTCACCGTCGATTGTCCAGGGATTTTTGAGCCGGGCGAGGTAAATATCCTGCCGGCCATTCGTTGGCCCTTCCCACCCCGACCAGGCTGCGTAAAGCTGTCCCTTATAATCAATGACCGACATATCAATTTCCCAATGGTCGGCTTTATCGCCAATTTTTCCTTTCATCACCCAGTCACCCTGCATGGGATCGGGCGACGCGTTTTCGATGACCCAAACCCGGTGCGAGCGGTTATTGAGCGAATCCGCTGAGAAGTAGATGTACCAGCGGTCGTTGAACGAGTGAATTTCGGGAGCCCATAAATCTCTGGAATAAGGCTGTCCGGCAGGAGGGGTGTAAACGATTTTGCTTTCTGCCGTAGCGAGTTCCGCCAGATTATGCGTTCGCCAGAGCGTCAGATTACGGCCGGTGGTATTCATGTAATAATACCAGCCGTCTTTTTGCAGCACCCACGGATCGGGACCCGATGACTTTATGGGATTGGTAAACGTTCGCTGAGCCATCGCGACAGGGCTCATACTAACCAGCAGTAGGCAGAGGGACAGAAACAGGCCTACGCGCGTCCGGGATGGGGAGAACGTTGATTGCCTGGGGGATGGGCTGCTGATGAACCGACCAAAATAGTGACGTGATTGCATTGATCAACAAAGGGGGTTTGGTAAGTAAAGGCCAAACCCGGCAATTTTACCCCTGCTGATCAGCGGAGAACGATTACTTTAATCACCACACCTGTTTTGGACGAGGTATCGTCTACGCGTTACTATCCAATTTCCCCGTATCATCAGTCGGTTTCGTTGCGCATGACTCGTCCGTACACTGGCCGTAAAAAACCAGTGAATGCGACTCCACGGAAAATTGAAGGGCGTTGCCAACGTTGGTCTGAATCAGATGCAGGCGGGGATCGCAGAATTCCTTCACCTTGTGGCAGACCGTGCAGACCAGATGCGCGTGCTGCTGACGTCCCAGCGATTTCTCGTAGCGGCTCTTGACGTTGTCTTCTTCACCAAACCGGTGTTTCCGAACCAGCCCACAATCGACCAGAACCTCCAGCGTGTTGTAGACCGTTGCCCGACTGACAGGATACGATTTCTGGTGCATGGCCAGGAATAATTCTTCCGCGTCGAAATGATCATTCCGGGAATAGACTTCTTCCAAAATGGCAAACCGCTCTCCTGAGCGACGCAAGCCTTTCGCCAGTAGCGACGCTTCCAGTTTAGCGCGGGCGGTGGCAAGCAACGAATTTGTCTCCTGCATAAACGAGTTGTTTGTCAGAAAGGAACTGGTCAAACGCCAGTTCCTTGTCCCGTAACCTAACCTATGACTTGTCTTAAATCACTACTACGATCAGTATGTATCAATCTATCCGTCAGCTGTCAGGACGAATCTGTAGTCTGCTTTCTTATTTAGACTAATTTTAAACAAACATACGGACTGGAAGCCTAAAACGCAAGGGCTGGTTTACTAATTTGTCGATTGGCAGAAGCAGGAACTCAATGGGAAAGCCTGTTACAAGGAAGATGGAAGCTAACTAAAAGGCCGTTCGGCTACTCCCGGCTGAGGTCGTGATCGGTGTTGGAATCGATGGAGCCGACTCGATAACAGGCTTTTCCGGTGCTAGGCCAGGTGTGTTGCGCTTGCTGCCGAAGAGCCGGTTGAACGAGCGGGTATACAAAAAACTCAATCCGCCACCCGTTGTAATCGTACTGTTGACGCTATACTGGGACAGTACGCTCTGCTGGTTCCGATTGTACACCTTTGCCCGGAATTTTCCGTCCGGTGTAATGAAGTATTCTAGCGTCCATTCGCCCAGCAGACTGGCGGCATTATACTGACTCTGCCCGTACGTAAAGCCACCATCGCGACTGATACGCAGCCGATCATTCAGTAAACGATACGAGAACCGAAGCTGTAGGTTGTTGAGCAGGTTTTCGTTCTGGGTATTGGTACTGGTGAATCCCCCGATTGATACGCCTACGTCCAGTTTCTCATCAAGATTCGATGCCAGCCGGCTAATCTGATTCGAAATCAATTCGCTCACACTGTTAGCCACCCCGGAGTTGACCTGTCCCTGATCGAACAGGTTGGTTCCTTCGGGCAGTAACTGGTTGAATAACAAAACGCTGCTCACCTGGCGGGTCAACTCCTGATCGTTGCTTTGGATGCGGGATTTGAACGCCGTTACGGCCTGTCGGAAATCGGACGAAGCGGGGAATTCTTTCACGTCCAGATCGTAACTAATGGCTGGTGAATCCAGATCACCGTTCAGCTTAATAACCAGATCGACCGGGTATCGGCGCGTCTGGTCGGAACTGGTGCTCGACGTGGGTAAGAGTGGAGAGAGCGAGGTATACTGCGTGTAAGCCGCTGTAACATCCAGTAAGGCACCGTACGGATCACCCGTCCAGGTAATGCGACTGTTCGGACGAATCTGAAACCGTTTGTTGATGATATTCTGGAACGTGAACGTGTATTCTCCCCGCTGAATCTCGTAGTTACCCGTCATCGAGAAATCGCCTTTCGTATCGACCTTCATAGCCAGCCGGCCCTGCCCATACGCCTTGATAATATCACCCGTCTGACGGTCGAGCTGGATTTCGCAATAGGCATCGGGTGTAATGTCAAAATTGAAATCCATCTGAATCCGGGACAAGTCCAGGTCAGATGCGCCACTTCCCGTTTTAGTCGACGTTGTTGTTTGGCTAGCGGGTGCACTGCGGCTGACAAACCGAATTTGATCATCGGACGCCAGCGACGTTGCTCCATCCAGCGGAATAAAAATGCGCGTGCCTTTATTACTGGCCACATTGGCGCGAATCGTCAGATTATTGAGCGGGCCGTAGAGTTCGGCTTTACCCGTTACAACGGCCTGTCCATAGAACATGTCATTGTCTTTGGCAACGGTGTTCAGGATTCGGAAGTTCTTCAGGTCGGCGTCGAAGCCCAGCGTGAAATACCGGAATCCATCGTGATAGACACCACCCCGAATCAGAGCCGTATTGCCGTCCGGATCGCGTAGCGTCAGTTTACGGGTAACGATCTCATTTTCGCCAAAGTAAATTTTATCGTCGAAGGTGAAATCTGCTTTTAGGTAATCGAAACGACCGCGTCCGCCCGTTACACTAACGTCGCCGTTCAGCACCGGGGCCGATGGGGTGCCGGTTATCGCTACTACGCCATTGGCCATGCCGCCAAGGTTAGAAAACAGATCGGTCGTAAACGCTTCGAGCAGGTGAAGATCAGCGTTGGTGAGGTTGGCTTTCAGCGACAGCGGATTCGATTTTTGCTGAGGGGTGTAGTTGCCCGCCAGGGTCAGCACATCGGCCCCATTCCGGTTGAGATTCGCGTTGACGTTGAGTCGCTGCGTTTGTTGATCCCACTTTGCCCGACCACGCAGATCACCCGCCAATGCTTTCTGGTAGGAGAGGGTATCAACCGAAAATTCACTTTCGATAATGGGCGTCTCGTACACATCGCGCACGGTCAGGGTTCCATTGAGTTTGCCGCCCAGCTCTGTATTCAGAAGCGGATTCAGCGACCGGAGCAGGAAGTTTCGCGCTTCCAGATTTAGTCGCTGTACAGAGTCCGCCGAGACCTTTCCCGATACCAGAATCAATTGATTCTGGTTTAGTACCGACATATTGCTGACGGTGTAGTCGGTGCCGACTTTGCGAATGATACTCTGCGGATTCAGGGTCCAGTCACTGTCCAGCACGCGCACTTTCGACTGATGAAAGGTCAGATCGATGGCATCGCCTTTAAAACGCATTTCGCCGTTCAGATCGGCCCGGTTCGAGCTGTTGGCTTGATCGATACTGCTGGTGAAGTTGATATGGTCGACGTCCCACGAAGCCTCAGCCTGAAGATTCCGGGTTGGCAGCAATGAACTGAAGGTTTGGCGTTGCGACGATACCACCGCCGATGCCAGCACTTCTTCGCCATACGTGAATTTAGACGTCGTCAGGTCCAATTCACTCGGCCCGAAGCCCAGTTTCCCGAAGCTGAGCGAATCAGACTTGACATTCGCCGTCAGAAATGAGGTATTATCGACCGTAAACCGCCCCTCAAGGCGTGTGGCCGGTGCTACGTAGACCGTAGGGCTCAGAAACGCCATCAGGGGCGCTATTGCTTTGGATACAAACTGGAAGTCAACGCCGTAACGCGGAGTTGCTTTAGTGCGTAGTGCACTTGCCTGCCGCAGTTTCTGCTGATAATACGCTTTCATGCCAGCGGCATCACCAGCAAAGTGAAGTTCATACTCGCGAGCCAGTCGTTTCAGGTCGTCGAAGGTGCGTTGTGGCTGGAAATTTCCCTGCAAGCGCGTAATCAGAAAATCGGAATCAAGGTCAAAGTAACGCTGCGTGCCTATCGAGTCTTTCCGTTCGATGGACGATAGCAGCGACAATGTTCCAACACGCAGGTTACGCTTACCGAGGCTTAGTTCGGCGTTGTGGAAATCGGCGTTACCGACAATATCATCCAGCTTACTACCCTCCAGCTTGACCGCTAAATCAGTTTTGACAACGAGCGAATCCGCCATGTAGCCTAACGCACGCAGGTCGGCGTGGCGAATGACACCATGCAGGTCGTACCGATGCTTCGGCTCCCGCAGGTCGAATTCACCATCCAGCGCAAAGTCCAGATTGGTATCGGTCAGCCCCAGTTTACCCCGAAACAACGCATTCTGCAAATTGCCCTGCGCCACGATATTGCGGTAATCATAACCCTGCCAGCCGAAGCGGCCTAACCGGCCATCGACATCGATACTGGCTCGCTCCAGATCCGTTCCGTGACCAGTAATACGGCCTTCGCCATCCAGCTTACCGAATTGATCCGACTGATCGATCAGTTTACCGAGATCCAGATTTTCACTCTTCAGGTTGGCGGTGTATGTAGTCTGATCGGAGTTTTTCGCCAGCTTCAGTGCCAGATCACCCGTTACGCTGCCTATACCCGTGCGAAATGTCCCCTTCGTCCTGAAGTTATCGAACGTACCGGCAAATTTAGCGTCGAAAGCGACCGTACCGAGCTTCTGAATCGTGTGATTGAAGGATGTGTCAGGGTAGTATTGCCGGATGTCGGCCATGTTCACGACCGAGGGCGTAAAGGCAAAATCGACGGTCGTTTTGTCCATGTCCGGTAATCCTTTCCAGGCAATATCGCCCGCCAGACGGCTACGTCCACCGGGTCCAAAGCGAAGATCGGTGTGGCTCAACCGAAACTCGTTGACGGTGCCCGTAAAATTGCCCGACAGATACCAGGTCTCGTTTAATTCCCGCAGATAATCCGAAAAGAAGCCCAGGTCTTTGGATTGCACTTCGCTGTCGCGGAAATGGGCCTGCATCAGCACCCGGCTGTTGAAATCACTGAACGCCGATGGTCTGTCGTAGAAAAAAGTGAGGCTGTTACGAATGATGGAATTGCCGATGTGCGCGCGCAGCTTGGCCAGTTCCATTTTCGTGTTGCAGTACAGAAAGCGCGTGTCCAGTTGCCGGATAAGTAACTTCGAATCCCGGTCAAAACCCGACAAACCTTTTATGTCGAGCGCAATCGTGTCGCCCAAGACCAGGAAGTTACTAACTTCCGCCGTCAGGTTTTTGAGCGTGAAGTGATTGTAATCGAACCGGTTCCGGTTTTTTATAAAGGGCTCGCGCGGGTCTTCGAGCGTATACATCCCTTCGACCAGATGAATATGGCTAACCGTGAACGGAACGTTCTGATTCGGGATACTGGGCTTGGTCGGATCAGATGTCAGCTCTTCGATCCGGGCAATGAATTCGTCCAGATTGGTATCGCCGGTCTTCGGGTTTTTAATCATCTGGACATCGGGCCGGTACAGCACAATTTCATCCAGGTGAATGTTGTGCGCCGATGAATCGATCAGGTTCTTCAGATCGTAATCCGCATCGAGCCGACCCACGCGAATCATGGGCCGTCCTTCCTTATCGCGAATACGGACGCCGGTGAGCGTGATCGAATCGAACCATTTGATGGAAACACCTTGGATATCAACCGGAAATTGAAGTTTTTCGGAGAAACGCGCGGCCAGTTCGCTCACTACCCGCGTTTGCACCGCCGGAATCTGTAACCCCAGCACAATTCCCAACAGCAAGCCGATTACCGTTAGGAACAGGTAAAGCAGCGTTTTAAGGAATATAGCGAAGAATTGACGCATTCGGGCCGGAAATGCCTAATGTACAATGATTATTGAAAAATACGCCTATCTCTGACAACTAAGAGAGTGAACGGTTTAGTAGCAACTTCCATTATATAGTCTACAAGAAACATTATCCATTAGTTTTGCACGGTGAATATTTTAGCCATTGAATCTTCCTGCGACGAAACATCAGCCGCCGTTTTAGCTAACGGTCAGCTGAAATCCAACATTATTGCCACGCAGCTGATTCACGAGCAATATGGGGGCGTTGTGCCCGAATTGGCGTCGCGTGCTCACCAACAGCATATTCTGCCAGTCGTTGAACGGGCGTTAGCGGAGGCAAATATAGCCAAAACTGACCTGTCGGCCATTGCTTTTACGCGGGGTCCGGGCTTGTTGGGGTCGTTACTGGTCGGTACGTCCTTCGCCAAAGCCATGGCGCTTGGGCTGAACATTCCGCTGATCGAGGTCAATCACATGCAGGCTCACGTACTGGCTCACTTCATCGATGAGCAGACCGACGGTGTTGCCAAACCAAAGCCGGGTTTTCCGTTTCTGTGCCTAACCGTTAGTGGCGGGCATACGCAGTTAGTACGGATCAACAGTCCGCTCGATATGGAGGTGATTGGCCAGACGCAGGACGATGCCGTTGGAGAAGCCTTCGATAAGTCGGCGAAGCTGCTCAACCTGCCGTATCCTGGTGGTCCGTTGATCGATAAATACGCCAAAGAAGGAAATCCACTGGCGTACAAATTTCCGATGGGCGAGATGCCGGGACTGGATTTTTCATTCAGCGGTATAAAAACGGCCATCCTGTATTTCCTGCGCGATAACGTCCGGGCGAATCCGAATTTTATTGCCGAGAACCTCACCGACATTTGCGCCAGCATTCAGCATACGCTGGTGCAGATGTTGCTCACGAAACTAAAGCGGGCGATCCGCGAAACGGGTATCCACGACATTGCCGTCGCGGGCGGGGTGTCGGCCAATAGCGGCCTGCGGTCGGCATTGACTCAACTCGGTAGTGAGCAAAACTGGAACGTATTCATTCCGCGTTTCGAGTACTGCACCGACAATGCCGCTATGATCGCCATGGCCGCTCAATTCAAATACGATCAGGGCGACTTCACGGCGCAAACCGTTAGTCCGTTACCACGAATGAGTTTTTAAGATTGACCATGATCACCATTTCTGAACTCTACATCTACCCGATAAAATCACTGGGTGGTATTTCTGTACAAGAAGCCGTGATTGAACCAAAAGGGCTTCAATATGACCGGCGGTTTATGCTGGTTTCGCCGGATGGTCAGTTCATCACGCAGCGCACGCACACGCAGATGGCGCTCATCGACGTAGCCATCTTTGGTGATCGACTGCGCGTGTGGCACAGAAACCATCCGGACGATGTACTGGAGCTGCCTTTGGTCATGCCGGAACAAGCTGATGCGGCCAGCGAAACAATGTCGGTAACCATCTGGGACAGCCACGATGTTCCGGCTATTACGGTCAGTACTGAGGCCGATCGGTGGTTTACGGCGATACTGGGCCAGGCGTGTCGGTTGGTGTTCATGCCCGAAACCACGCACCGCACCGTCGATGAACAATACGCCCGTCAGCAGGATGCGGTCAGTTTTGCCGATGGCTATCCGTATCTGCTGATCGGTCAGGCGTCCCTCGATGAACTGAACCGACGGTTATCCAATACGGCTTCCGAGCCATCAAGGGCACTTTCCATGCTTCGATTTCGGCCAAACATCGTTGTTACCGGAACACCCCCTCACGACGAAGATGCCTGGGCGCATTTCAGGATCGATGGCATTGATTTGTACGGTGTAAAACCCTGCGCTCGCTGCGTACTGACGACGATTGATCCGGCAACGGGTGAAAAGGGGAAAGAACCACTCCGGACGCTGGCGACCTACCGCCAATGGACTAAAAAAATCCTGTTCGGGCAGAATGTGCTGGCCGAACAAACGGGCGAACACCTATTGGGTACGCTTCGGGTGGGTCAACAGGTTGAGGTTGTTCGTCGTCAGGAACCCTGGCTCGCACCGCCCGTCGCTGAAATCCGGCAGGTTTGAAAACCTATTTGATTGGCCCTCGTTTACTGCCTACCGCTACTTCCAACTGAGTATTTTGTTAACACCTTTACGCAACGCTTATTACCTAAGCTTACCGGTCGTGTTTGGGGCCGTGCTGTCCAACAAAATGGCCGCTCGCCTATCTGATGTCACGCCAATTCACTGGGCCACGCCGATTGTGCTGGCGCTGATTGTCTTTATCATTTACACCGTTGACCGGCTGCTGGACATTCGGAAGCCCCTGGAGCCAACCACTACCCGGCATCAATTTCATCGGCGCTACGCTCCTCTGCTCTGGCGTGCCGTGTTTGGTGCGGCTCTTGTGGCTTTTGTGCTGACTTTCTTTCTGCCCGGCAGCGTTATCAAGTTTGGGCTTGTGCTGGGGGGAATCTGCGCGGCTTATGTCGGCGCTGTTTTTCGGCTTCCCGCGCGGCATCCGGCTTTACTGCTGAAAGAGCCACTGGTTGCCATTCTTTACACGGCTGGTGTCTGGGGCAGCGTTTGGGTACAACGTCCAACCGTAAGTGGTATTGAGATGGCGGAGTGCCTGATGTTCGTTGGCATTGCGTTTCAGAACCTGCTGCTGTTTGCTGTCATGGAGAAGCGAGAATTACCTAATCAGCCCGAGTTTTCGTTAGCTACCGAATGGGGCGAAGAACGTTGCGATACGATTCTGCGCTGGTTGACATTTATTATCATTGCGACGGGGCTTACGCTCTGCTTCGTCACAGAAGACCGGTTTGCGCAGCGGTCGGCCATTATGCTGGCGCTGATGAGTGTAACGCTCTATGGCATACAACGTTACCCCTTCTATTTTCTCAAAAACGAACGGTATCGCTGGCTGGGTGATGCGGTTTTCTGGTTCCCGGCGCTGGTTCTGTAGCCGGAATCGTAAGGTGATCTTTCGCAGGTATATTATGTAACTAGTTGGGTAACAGGTTAGTAATTAGTGCGTTGCCTGAAAGGGGTCAGGGCTCTACGGAGCTGTGGCCCGCTGCACAGTTGATAAGATTCCTACTAAAAAGTATACAGGGGAACTGACTTAGCTGATAGCAAATAAAAATAAAGGTTACTGGGAGTGAGTGTCAATTATATTCTAGAACTAGCCATATCCGTAGATTATAATTCTGAGTTTTAACAAAAATTATCCTTTCTTACATAAATATTGGTCGAAACACGTCTATCCCGTTCTAAGCCTCAGAACGTATCTACTCTTTTATTTACTTTACTGATAAACCCAGCTAAAACAGACGGAGCCGTTGACCAGAGACCATGTTCTCGCGCTGATTTAGTTCGACTCGACTGATCCACGCCCCAAACCCGATTGACCGGATTTATACTGCACGATCACCGGATGAATCGAATACATGGTCCGCACGAACAGAACTCTTTTTCTGGCTGGTAATTTTTGTGAAGACTAATTTCCGAAGTAAACAGCTGAGGTTGAAATCCATTTAGTATCCTCTTTTTCAATGAATCTACTTACCTATAAATCGCGCCCACGTATATGAAACAAGCTCTAACTGTACTGCGAGGCTTCCTGGTATTGCTTGCTGCTTTCTTTTGTCTGCTGACATCGAATAGCAGTTTGGCGGGTACCGTATCTCTGCCCGGAATAGCTGATGTGGAGGTGACAGGCACTGTCACGTTTAAAGACGATGGGACGCCGTTACCCGGTGCCTCTGTACTGGTAAAAGGGAGCACAAACACCGGGACCATTACCGACGCCAACGGCAAATTCCGGATCAACGTACCCGACGATGCTACCCTGGTTGTCAGCTACATTGGTTACATCGCACAGGAAATCAAATTGAACGGCCGGTCTACGCTGACCGTAGCGCTGGAAGCCGACGCGCAACAATTGAGCGAAGTGGTCGTCACCTCCTTTGGTATCGCCCGCGACCGGAAAACGCTGGGTTACGGCGTGAGCGAAGTAAAAGCCGAACAGATTACCCGGTCGCCCACAACCGACGTTACCAACGCGCTGGCGGGCAAAGTGGCCGGTGTGCAGATCACCGGAGCAGGCGGTGGTTTTGCCGGATCGAACGTGACGATCCGGGGTTTTTCAACGTTTACGGGCAGTAACCAGCCGCTCTATGTGGTCAATGGCGTTCCGCTCGATAATACCAACGGTAGTGGTGCGTCGAATGGGTCTAATTCGGTCAACACGGGTGTTGTCAACTCAAGCCGAATTTCGGATATCAATCCCCAGGATATCGAAAGTATCAACGTCCTGAAAGGAGCCGCAGCTACGGTACTCTACGGATCGAGAGCGGCATCGGGCGCGATTCTGATCACGACGAAAAAAGGAAAAAAAGGGGGGGGCAATCAGATCACGTTTTCGACCAATACGGCGGTCGGTACAGTGAGCCGGTTCCCTAAATTTCAGAATCAATACGCGCAGGGAAGCAATGGGAACTACATCAACAACGTAGCCGGATCGTGGGGGCCGCTCATGCAGGGGCAGACGGTTACGAACTGGTTTGGTCAGCCCGAAACCTTACAGGCGTATCCGAATAACGTGCGGGATATTCTGCAAAATTCGATCTCGTCGCAAAACGATCTTAGCTTCTCGGGTGCTTCGGACAAATACGACTACCGGGTTTCGTACGGTAATGCCTACGAAACCGCCCTTGTGCCAAACAATAAGTTAAGCCGCAATAACCTGACCGTAAACGCCGGAACCCAACTGACCAGCAAATTTAGAATTGCAACCGCGTTTACGTATACCAACAACGTTTCGGATCGTACGCAGTCGGGCAATCAGGGGGCTAACCCCTTGTGGCGCGGTATTTATACGCCCCGCAGCTACGATTTAACCAATGCGCCGTATCAGGATGCCGCCGGAAACCAGCAGTGGTTTGCCGCCGAAGATCAGCCGTACTGGTCGATCAACCACATCAAAAACCACCAGGAGGTGAATCGGTTCTACGGCAACATCAACCTGAAATACGACATTACGAACTGGTTACAGGCCGATCTGAAAGTGGGTACTGACGTATTTAACTACACCACGAAAGGCTTCGATGACAAGGGCGTCCGGAGCAACGCCAACACGGCTTCGGCGGGTGCGGGCGGTGTGCTGGATCGGTCCGAAATGACCCGGAACCTGAATTCCTACCTGACCGTAACGGCCAACCGGAAACTCACCAGCGACCTGCACCTGATTGCTACGGTTGGTAATGAGGTTATTTCCAACTACAACAGCTTCATTCAGGACATTGGACTGGGCATTGTGGTCGCTGGTTTCGATAACGTTAAAAACTTCCTGACGTTCAACCCAACATCGGCGATTACGAAGCAGCGCACCGTGGGCGTATTCGGCGATGTGGTGCTCGATTACAAAACCTGGATGTCCTTTAACGTCAAAGCCCGAAACGACTATTCTTCGACGCTGGCTCCGGGAAAACGGTCGATTTTCTACCCGGCGGTGGCCGTGAGTTTTGTGCCGACCGAAGCGTTCCCATCCATTAAATCGAAGTTTCTGTCATCGGCCAAGATCCGGGCGAACGTCGGCGAAGTGGGTAAAGGCGCCAGTCCGTACGTAATTAACACCTACTACGGGAAAGCCAGCGCTGCTGATGGTCTTGGGTCAACCGCCGTAAACTTCCCGTTCGGGGGACTGGCCGGATACACCTATAACAATGGCACGGGTAATCCTGACCTAACACCGGAATTTACCCGGGAAGTGGAATTGGGTGCTGAGTTGGCTCTGTTCAACGGTCGGCTCTCCATCGATGGATCGGTCTACCGGCGCGATAGCCGCAACCTGATCTTCTCGGTGCCGGTGCCGTCTACATCCGGTTTTACCAGCCTCGTGACGAACGCGGGTAAGCTGTCTACGAAAGGGATCGAGCTGTTGGTAACGGGTAATATTGTCGAGAAAGAGAACTTCAGTTGGGAGAGCTCCATCAACTTTACCAGCTTCCGGTCAATCGTGGAAGAACTGGCTCCCGGCGTGTCCAACATCTCGATTGGCGGCTTTACCTCGCCGAACATTCAGCTGGTGCCGGGTCAACCATACGGACAGATCTGGTCGAACGCCTACCAACGCAATGCGCAGGGGCAAATGCTGATCGGTAGCAACGGACTGCCCAAGGTAACCACCAATGTGCAGGCGGTGGGTAATCCGAACCCGAAGTTCACGATGGGATTCAGCAATACGTTCAATTACAAAGCGTTCAGTCTGTCGTTCCTGCTGGATCTTAAATACAAAGGCGATCAGCTTTCCCGTACAATTGGCGATCTGCGCATCAATGGTGTGTCGGAGGAGACGGCAAAATACCCCCGATTCAACGCAGACGGCACTGCCAATAAAGCGTATACGTTTGATGGTGTGCTGGACGATGGTACGAAAAACAACGTTGCCGTAACGGCCCAGCAGTATTTCAGTCTTCAGGGTAAATACGTGTCGTGGGAAGGATACGTGCTGGACGCTACGTACCTGAAAATGCGCGAGGCCAATCTGACCTACAAATTCCCCGCATCACTGGTGGGTGGTGGAAAATTCATCAAAGGATTACAACTGTCTGTCTATGGTCGTAACCTGTTCATCTACGCACCCAATTACCCCGACCTCGATCCGGAACAGAACCTGTTAGGGGTTAGCAACGCGCGCGGTCTCGAATTTGGGATTACACCGACCGCCCGGACGATCGGCGGCAGTCTGAGAGCTATATTTTAACGGGTGACTAACCGACAACTCATTGACATCATGAAGAAATTACTCTATACAACCGTACTCGCTACCGGACTGGCGTTCAGTTCATGCAGCACGTTTCTGGACATAAATGATGACCCCAACAACATCAAGAATGTGCAGGTGTCACAGTTGCTTCCGTCCGTTACGGTCAATGTAGGCTACATGGGGGCCAGCGATCTGCTGCGCTACGCCAGCCTGATGATGCAGCAATTCAGCGGTCAGGGACCCAATACAGGATTCGCGACCTTTAAGGAATACGAACGGTACAACATCAACAACTCCGACGTCAATAATCAGTGGGTCAGTATCTTTGCCACGGTTGTCAGTGATTTGGAATTGATGACGGCGCAGGCAACCACCGAAGGTAGTCCGCATTATGCGGGCGTGGGAAAAATCCTGAAAGCGTATGTGTATCAAATCGTTGTCGATACCTGGGGCGACGTGCCCTACACGGAAGCGGGCCGTCACAGTGCCAACTTCTACCCCAAGTTCGACGATGACGAAGCGATCTATAAAGATTTGATCCGGTTGATCGACGATGGTATCAAAGACGTTAGCGCCACCACCTCGGCGATGTCGCCGAATGCCAACAGCACGATTTATGCGGGTGCTACCTGGGCTGTTTCGCAGGCTAAGTGGATTCAATTTGCCAACACGCTGAAACTGCGCATTTTTCTGCACTACTCGGCGAAAGATCCGGCCTACGCCACACAGCAGATTACGGCCTTGGTGAACAGTGGGGCTAAGTTTATGGCCAGTACCGCCGATAATTTTCAGATGGCTTTCCTGTCGGAATCGCAGCGGCAGAACCCGCTTTACAGCACGGAGAATGGTCAGTTCAAGAACCAGTTTTTTCCGCACCGCTTCATCGTGGATTTGATGAACTCGAAAAGCGATCCACGTCGCGCGTCTTATTTCATTCCGTTTCCGTTTAACTCCAGCCCGGCGACGTATAAGGGTGCAAGTGCCCTGGACACCGATCCGTCATCGAACTATTCGCGCAATTACCAGTACCTGTACGGAACGCCATCGGCCCCGAATCTAACGCTGGTTAACGCGAATGGTAGCTTAAAAGATGGCGCCATCACGTTTGGCGGCAACAGCCCGGCCCGGCTGCTTACCTTTGCCGAATACAATTTCATCCGGGCCGAAGCGGCTCTGTTATACAGTGCGCCCGGCAGTCCGCAAACCTTCTTCGAAGCCGGTATTCGGGCGTCTATGGCCGATGCAGGGGTGTCAGCTGCCGATGTGACGACCTATCTGACGGCCAACGGAACGCTGAAAGGAACGCAGCAGCAAATGCTCGAACAGATCATCAACGAAAAATACGTGGCCAACCACGCGGTTCTGGTTGAACCGTGGACCGACTACCGCCGGACGGGTTATCCCGCGCTGACCCCGTTCAAAACGCCATTTGCCATTTACGACGAAGTGCCCCGGTCGTTGTTTTACGCGCAGTCTGAAGTGAGCAACAATCCAAATGCCAAACAGAAGAGTTCTATGCTGGAACGGGTATTCTGGGACACCCGCAAGTAATCACTAACCAGGCTGGCGTTCAGCGCCGAAGTTCATTACACTTCATCAACAAATACTTCACTGCTGGACGTCAGCCTGGTTAGACCAAATTATCGATACTTTTGCCCAAAAACGTCATGTTGAAATCGTACGTTCTGCTTATCCTCTTCCTGTGTGCGACGGGCCTGTTGCGGGCGCAGCAGGTGGGTGACACCAAAGCCGCGCAGGCACTTCTGGAAAAGACCCGTACGGAGGTGCGCAGTCAATTTCAGAAAAGGACAACCGGTCGGGCACTGGTTGTAAAGCGGATGCTGGATCTTGGTCTCTGGCCGGAAGCGACCGATGCGCTAAAAGCGGGGAAAGGGTTGAGTGCCGCCGAGAAGCCGCTGCTATGGGCCGAGTATTACTGGTTGACCAACGATTTTCAACGGGCCGAAACGGAAGTTAAGCGAGCGCTGACTACCGATAAAAACAATAGCTGGGCCAAACGGGTAAAGGCAGTACTGGCTATTGAAGCCTGGGATCTGCAAAACGCCGAAACGCAATGCAAAAACCTCCTTGCCAGCAACCCGAACGATGAGGAAACCTCACTGGTTTTGGGACGGGCTCTGCTGCTACAAAAGAAATACCCCGAGGCACTGGCTGTTGCACAGGCACTTCAGAAGAAAAATCCGAAACTGGCAGCTGCCTATCTGCTGGAAGCCAACGTTTACTTTTGGGATCAGCACCCCGAACAGGCCGAAGCGCCTTTAGTGAAGTCGCTCACGCTCGATCCTCTGAATGCCGATGCCCGGTTTAGCTATGGATACGCCATCTGGCGACGAATCGACGCGACCCAGCTAAACGACATGGCCGCGCAGTGGCAACTGGCCCTCGACATCAACCCGCTTCATTTTCAGACGCACTGGCACTGGGGCAACGGCCATACGAACCTGACATATGCCGACTACGCGGACAAGAACGAGAAAGAAATCCGCGAAAAACTCAAGGAAGTCGATAAGCTGTTTCGGGCCAATAAGCTGGCGGATGCCGTTGGCGTCACGCGTCAGGTAGCGCAGCAATACCCAACATCGGTACTGCCCGCCATGCACCGGGCCTCGATTTATTACAGCGATTTCGACAACCCGAATCGCAAAGCTAATCTGGACTCCGCCGAGCAGATCTTCCGGACGATTCTGGCGACCAAAAAGCATTACGGTCCCGCGCATAACGGGCTCTCAGCCGTTATCAAGTCGAAGCGGATACCGTATCTGATGACGTACGACTCCATTACGAACGTGCTTAGAACTACGAAGATCAATGATCCGGAGAACTTCGCTAACGTCTTCCCCGACCTGAGCTACTATTCGGGTGACCGGGCCAAAGCGATGGTCTGGAATCAGATGTATACCAGCGTGGTCTACTTTCCTTTCCTATCGAAACAGGGAAATGCGTTCGTTGTGCCACCGCTACACATCGATCTGGCCATTGCGATGCGGTCGCCTTATTTCCGCTTCTCGACAACGTTCGATAACCGGCAGTGGATGGATATTCGGGGGGTGGGCAGCGGAGCAGCCGCCATCGAATACGTAGAGCGGGGAGCCTATCAGGAGCGGAACGTGGTCTTGCACGAATACGTCCACCTGTTTCATGGCCGGGTGCTCACTGATGCCGAAAATCGTCAGATTCGTGAACGCTATTACCACGCGATGAAAAATAAGCTCACGCTGGATTACTACTCGCAAAACAACGAATCCGAATATTTTGCGCAGACCTATCCCGCTTACTTTGAGTCGATGAAAGTGCATCCGCTGGATTTCAAGTCGATGAACATCACGGCGGAGTTGAAAAGCAAAGACCCGGCCATGTACCAATTTCTGGACGCGCTGGTCAAGAAAGAACGTGCCTATCTGAATGGTGATCAGTCGGTCATGGCGTCGAACTGGGCGCAGGTTTATATCAATCTGAGCAACAAAGTCATCAAATCGGACTCGATAAAAGCGGGCAAATACCTCGATACAGCGTTGGTTTACGACAACAAATACCAACCGGCTTATCTAGCCTACGCCCGACTCAAGCAACAACAAAAAGACTTCGATAAGGCCCTGAGCTACATCAAGGCCGCCGAGACGATTGATCCTGGTTACGCCCCCGTTTACGCGGCCTATTCGCAATTGGAAGAAGCGAAATACACGCCCGACAAGCCTCTCGACGAGTTGGTGAAAACGCAGGCCCGTTGGTTGCAGAAAGCCCTTGATCTGGAAAAAGACTTTCAGACCCGCGCCAGTGTGGCTATTCAGTTGCGGGAGATGTATTTTCAGAACGGCAGGGTCAGTCAGGCCATTAAAGCTGCCGAAGACTATGCTGCCAACGGCCCGGATGTGTCCACGTATTTGCGAGACCGGCGCGATGATGCCAAAGCGTTTGCCGCGGCTCAACGGGCCATGCTGGGCTACGCCGATCAACTCGACGCGCTAAACAAGCTGGTGCTCCAACGACCGCAGAACTACGAATTGCGTGGTCTGTACGCCGATGCCCTATTCGCTAACGGACGCTATCAGGCAGGCATCGAAACCATGAAACAGGTTCAGCGCATTTTGGAAGCGGGCAAAAACGGGCGTACCGATTTTGATCTGAGCATCGCCGAAAATTACGCGAAACTTGCTAAGCAGGATTCGCTGGTGTATTATTTGGATAAAGTGCTGGCTGAAAAATCGGACCTCGATCCTGTTCACAAACAGCGCTTGGTGCGCCTGCTGGCTTCGGCAAATCGACTGCCCGAAGCACAAACCCTGTTCGCCAGCTTACCATCGACGGGTAATGCTGTGTATCAATCAGCGGCTTTACAGTCCAAGGGGATGATTCACGCGTTGATGGGTAAGCAGGATGAAGCCATAACGTATTTTAAACAATCGCTGGATCGCAATCCGTACAACGTCGACAGTTACGTGGGGTTAGCCAGCTTATATAAACAGGCCAGCAAGCCGGCTGAATTAAAAGGGCTGGTTGCACAAATCAATCAACTGGATATCAAGCCGGGCGCGATTGCGGGGTTATAACTGAATCTGTACGTATGAACCATTCGATTACCTTCCTTCTGATTTACCTCGTTACCCTTACTTGTTCATTTGCCCAAACCCGTTCGCTGAAACTTGACGCCGACGTAATCACCAACGACAAGGTTACGATCAAAGGAAAAGTTGTTCCCTACAAGGCTACGGCTGGTAACCAACCCGTCTGGGACGAAAACGGAAAACCCATTGCCTCGTTGTTCTACGTCTATTACGAGCGGTCCGACGTGACGGACCGGACTTCCCGCCCGTTGTTCATCTCGTTTAACGGGGGACCCGGTGCTGCGTCCTGCTGGATGCACATCGGCTACACGGGCCCAAAACGCGTGCTGGTCGATAGTGAAGGGTATCCTACGCAACCTTACGGCGTTACTGATAATCCAAATTCTATTCTGGATGTGGCCGATATTGTCTACGTCGAACCCGTAAATACCGGCTTCTCCCGCGCTGTCAACGATTCGATTCCCAAATCGAAATTTTTCGGCGTCAATGCGGATATCAAGTACCTGGCCGAGTGGCTGAATGTGTTCGTGAGCCGCAAAAATCGCTGGCCTTCGCCCAAATACCTGATCGGCGAAAGTTACGGAACAAGTCGCGTATCGGGTCTGGCCCTGGAGCTTCAGAACGCCAGTTGGATGTACCTCAACGGAGTGATTCTGGTCTCGCCTACCGATCTAGGCATTGAGCGGGGTGGTCCAATTGCCGCGGCCAATATGCTGCCATACTACGCGGCTACGGCCTGGTATCACAAAGTCCTTGCTCCTGATTTGCAGCAGAAAGACCTGAACGATATACTACCCGAAGTGGAACAGTTCACGATCAATGAACTGGTGCCTGCCATTACGCGCGGGGGCTTTCTGGAAGCTGACAAGAAAAAGCAGATGGCGGCTAAAGTGGCCCGGTATTCCGGTTTGTCGGAGAAAGTCGTCATGGAGCATAACCTGATCGTGCCCGCTACGTTTTACTGGAAGGAATTACTGCGGGATAAAGGGTATCAGATCGGGCGTTTGGACTCGCGTTACCTCGGTATCGATCGTGAAACTGCCGGTGATCATCCGGACTATGCCGCTGAATATACCTCGTGGCAACACTCGTTTACGCCCGCCATCAATTACTACCTGCGTCAGCATCTCAACTACAAAACGGACCTGAAA
Source organism: Spirosoma agri (assembly GCF_010747415.1). Lineage (NCBI taxonomy): Bacteria > Pseudomonadati > Bacteroidota > Cytophagia > Cytophagales > Cytophagaceae > Spirosoma > Spirosoma agri. The sequence goes on from NZ_JAAGNZ010000001.1 coordinate 1,146,232, forward strand.
TACTACATTGCCGGACAAACCCGCCCCTGGGATCGCGACGGCGCGAACAAAGACCGAACCGGCGAAAACCTGCGGCAGGCCATGGCGCAGAACCCGTACCTGCACGTTCTGATTCAATCCGGTTATTTCGACGGCGCTACCGATTATTTCAACGCGAAATTCAACATGTGGCACATCGATCCGAGCGGTAAACTGAAAGCACGACTCGACTGGAAAGGCTACCGGAGTGGCCACATGATGTATTTACGGGACGAAGATATGACGACCTCGACCGACGATATCCGTTCGTTCATTCAGAAGACAACACCCAAGCCAAATCAACCCGCTAAATACTAACGCATTATAACAAACCACTCATTTTTAACCAGTACGCTATTCATGAAACGGATTGCCATTTTATTGCTTCTAAGTCTGACAACAGGTTCGTTTTCGTTTGCACAGGGCCAACGTGGGCAACGGGCAGCCGGTGGCCCGCCCGCAGACGCACAAGCGCCTAAACCCGCTTCCGGTCCATCCGCAAAAGCAACTCCCGGCGACCTTACGTTACCGATGGACTCCACGGTCGTAACGACACATGCCGTAACCATCAAAGGCCAGCGCGTACCCTACACCGCTACTGTCGGTACGCAGCCGGTTTGGGACGAAAACGGCAAACCGATTGCGGGCGTCTTTTACACCTACTACGAGCGGTCGGACGTGAAAGACCGTACCACCCGCCCGTTGGTCATCTCGTTCAACGGGGGACCCGGCACGGCATCCGTGTGGATGCACCTTGCCTACACCGGCCCTAAGCTGCTCAACATTGACAGTGAAGGGTATCCATTGCAGCCGTATATCGTGAAAGATAATCCTAACTCCATTCTGGATGTAGCTGACATTGTGTACATCGATCCGGTCAATACCGGCTATTCGCGGATGGCGAACAAAGATGTGCCTCGGGCAAAATTCTTCGGTGTAAACGCGGATATCAAGTACCTGGCCGAGTGGCTGAATGTATTCGTGAGCCGCAAAAATCGCTGGCCTTCGCCTAAGTACCTGATCGGGGAAAGCTACGGCACCACGCGCGTATCGGGTCTGGCCCTGGAGCTTCAGAATGCCAGCTGGATGTACCTCAACGGAGTGATTCTGGTCTCGCCTACCGATCTGGGTATCAACCGGGAAGGGCCAGTGGGAGCCGCTAATCTGCTGCCATACTACGCAGCTACGGCCTGGTATCATAAAGTGCTGCCCGCCGATCTACAGCAAAAAGATTTGACGGCTATGCTGCCCGAAGTAGAGCAATTTACCATTAACGAGTTGATTCCGGCTCTGGCAAAAGGCGGTTTTCTGGAAGCCGACAAGAAAAAGCAGATGGCGGCTAAAGTGGCCCGCTATTCCGGTTTGTCGGAGAAAGTTGTGATGGAACATAATCTGATGGTGCCAACGAATTTTTTCTGGAAAGAGTTACTGCGCGCCAAGGGAAATACAATTGGGCGGCTGGATTCCCGCTATCTGGGCATCGACCGGGAAGACGCTGGCGAACGCCCTGACTATTCGCCCGAGCTAACATCGTGGCTGCACTCCTTTGCGGCTCCCATCAACTACTATTTCCGGGAGACGCTGAATTACAAAACGGACTTGAAATACTACATGTTTGGACCAGTGCATCCGTGGGCACGGACGGGCGCGGAAGCGGACAATACGGGCGAAAACCTGCGGCAGGCGATGGCGCAGAACCCATACCTGCATCTGTTGGTGCAGTCGGGTTATTACGATGGTGCCTGCGACTATTTTGGCGCTCAGTACAACATGTGGCAGATGGACCCAAGCGGAAAGCTCAAACCCCGAATGGACTGGAAAGGCTACCAGAGCGGTCACATGATGTACCTGCGTCAGGAAGATCTGGTCAAATCGAACGACGACCTGCGCGACTTTATCAAAAAGTCGACACCCAAGCCGAACCAACCCGCTAAATATTAACGAGTCAACCACGGATTTACAGAGACGGCAAAAACTATTGCGTTGCTCTCTGTAAATCCTTGGTTCACAAAACGTTAAATGCCTCTCCTCTTTATTTCTTTCTCGATCAAAAACAGCTCCCTACTGGTCTGGCCAGCAACGGAGCTGTTTTCCTGTGCCCGTCTCATCAAATAAGGGATTACATCCTTGATAGGTCCATACGGTAAATATTTGCTGACATTACAATTCTGCTTGGCCAGATTGAACGTAATATTGTCGCTCATGCCATATAACTGGGAAAAATGGACATGTGGGTGATTGAACGGTAAATTTGCTTCGTCGAGCAATTGAACCGCCAACTGAGCACTATACTCATTGTGTGAGGCAATGATCACCGAAACGGTATCGATGTGCTGAATGCAGTAGGTGATCGCTGCGTTGAAATCTTTATCGCTCGCTGATTTATCGATTTGGATAGGGGAGGAGCTATTGACCTGACCCGCTTTTCTCCGCTCTTTTTCCATATAAGCACCCCGGACAATTTTAACGCCCAGCACAAATTTATTCTCCAGGGCTATGTCGTGGCACCGTTTTAAAAATTCGAATCGATCGTGGCGATAAAGTTGTATCGTATTGTAAATCAATACGGTTTCTTTATTGTATTGCTGCATAGCCTGCATGGTTACGGCGTCGATCGTATTTTGTATCCACGACTCTTCAGCGTCAATCAAAATACCCACTTTTTTCTCTGCCGCGAATGCACACAATTCGGATACTCTGCCGACTACATTTTGCCATTCCTTTTTCTCCGCCAAATTTAATTGGGCTGTATCTACGGCAATTTTCTCCGCTGAAATTATAGATGTATTATTTAATTTTTCCAGCAAAGCAAATCGTGCCAATGCGGTCAACTTAATACTGATGAAGTCAATATTGTCGTGCTGGGCAGCGTGCTTGATAACCTGAATAAATTCATTTTTTGCCCCATCAAAATCGGCTTCACTTTCTTTTCCCTCGGCACCATAATCCATAATAAGACTAATGCCGTACTGGTTTAATTTATCGACGATAGCCGTCGTTTCTGCGAGTGTTTCTCCGCCAACGAACTGCTCGAAAATTGTTGACCGAAGTAAGCCATTGATTGGCAACCGCCAATCGACAGCCAGAATTGTCAATTTTGTCCCTGCTTTAACCAGCCAGGACTGATTCATCAGTTGAAACAGCCGGTATGTTTTTTTCAATTGTGCATTTGACTTATAAACAAAAGCCTGCTCAGTATTGTCGAACGAGATTTTAGTCTTCACATTCATGCTGTTTTTCCTCAAATCTATTAATGAAAGTAACGCGAAAAGGGCATTGGCAATTTTAGAGTAAACATGGATAATTATTGCAGAGTTCTCCAAAAATTCTTGACGATAACCTTTGACGGATTTGGACGGTAACGAACCTAATTTGCCACGGCGGGCTTTTTGATTTTTTTAGCCAGTGCAAAATTTACGATCAGTTAAGTATAAATGACAGGTATTTATACTTAACTGATTTTTATTTTAACGGTATTGGTAAAACTCAGTCCGAATTTTAGGCTCTATTGATAAAGTCAATAAATCCATAGTAGTATCTTGCGAACGGTGTTTGCACTAGCAGTTCGTTCTGTTCGTGAATGAGTTGTGAATAACTCTTTCCGTGCGCACATAATGTGATTCTAGTTTAGACTAATACCTCTTTAGCTTTATGAAAGTGTTGGACTTTACGCCCCCGGTTCCTAAAGAGGATTCGGTAGTAGTGGATGAAGACATCCTGCCTTATTTTTATAATTATTTTCACCGCCATAGACAATTACAAATCACCCTGATTATTCGTGGTGAGGGTACACTGATGGCCGGCAATTATAGTCAACTATTTAGGCCGGGTGATATTTATATTTTAGGCGCTAATCAACCCCACATATTCAAATCAGATCCAACCTATTTTGCGAATACGGATAAACTAAATGCGCACGCTATTCACATTTATTTTGACCAGGACCGTATTCCCGCTGACTTTTTCAATCTTCCCGAATTAGAATCCATTACCAGTTTTCTTACGACCACACAGCACGGCTTTCAGCTCCCCCGTGAGTATACGAGCTATGTGGGAAAAATAATAACTAAACTCCCGGCCAAATCGAATTTAGAGCGACTGCTGACCCTGCTAAAATTATTTGATTATTTCTCGAAAGAAGTACGTGGCTGGAAGTCACTAGATTCTGGCGTGTCGAGCAGCTATTTTCCTGACGGTGAAGGACTACGGATGAATGAAGTTTTTCAGTACACATTAGAGCATTTTGCGGAAAATATCACCCTCAACAAAATTGCCGAGATTGCCCATATTACTCCCCACGCTTTTTGCAAGTATTTTAAAAAGCACACCCGGAAAACCTACAACGCGTTCCTGAACGAAATTCGGATTGGTGAAGCCTGTAAGAAGATTATCAACAGCAATCACGATGGTATTTCTACCATAGCCTACTCGACAGGGTTCAATAGTGCGACCAACTTTAACCGTGTTTTTCGAAAAACGACGGGGATGTCGCCGAGGGATTACATGAGGGAGTACAAGAGCAAGGCTAATCTCCACACGAATTAAATCGGGTAGTACCTATTGGCCTGATACTTGTACATCTACGACACCGCTTCTGTTATAAATGAAGCTTCATCCCATCGTGCGAGTCGACGAACCCTAACGACTCGTAAAATAGCTTTGCTTCGGGCCGCTTCTTGTCTGTGGTTAGCTGGAGCAGGTGAGCGCCTTTTTCTCTGGCCCGCTCAATAGCGTAACGGAAGACAAGAGCGCCAATGCCTTTACGCTGATGGCCGACCTTCACCCGAACAGCTTCAATCTGAGCGCGTATACCACCTTGATAGGTCAGGTATTGTGTAAACGTCAGCTGAAACGTGGCAATGATCTCCTGATCAAGCTCGACGACCGTTAATTCCTGTTGTTTGTCTGCGATAATGGCTTTGAAGGCATTCTGGTAGACAGCCGGTAATGGTACTTGGAAGTTTTCCCGCTCAGCGCCCAGTTTATCGTCTGCCAACATCCTGACAATAGCAATCAAGTCCGCTTCCGTAGCTAATCTATAGGTTAATTTCATGTCTCTTTCGTGGGCTAGCCTCGCAAAAGTAGCAGAAAAATGTCGTTGAGCGATTCAGCAAAACGTTCGATCTTTGTCTCATGCATATCGAACACATTGCCCTCTGGGTCCGCGATCTGGAGCGGATGCGCACCTTTTATGAAACGTATTTCGGCGCGGTTGCCAACGAAAAATATACCAACACGACCAAGCAGTTTTCATCGTACTTCCTGACGTTTCCCGATGGCGGATCACGGCTGGAACTGATGCAGATGCCCGGCGTTCCTAATACCAAGAACGATGCATTCGCCCAATTTACCGGACTGATTCACATTGCAATTTGCGTTGGTAGTGAAGCTTCCGTCAATGCCTTGACCGAGCGGTTGCGGACAGACGGGTATCCGATCGTGGGTGAACCGCGCCGAACGGGTGATGGGTATTACGAAAGTGTTGTGTTAGATCCTGAATTGAATCGTCTTGAACTGACCGCCTAGTGAATCAGGACGGAGGAATACAGACCTTTCGCAGCTTTTTTTAACGCTATCGGTTGCGGTTTGGCCGTGTCCTTTACGTTATAATGACTCAAAATATTCAACAGAATCTCCGTCATGTACTCGCGCTTGTTGAACACGATATCATGCCGGTTTTCGGGAAGTAAAAATTGTTTCACCTGCGCGTTGATCAGATGTTGTTGCGCAAAAGACACGTTGGTCGGGTAAACCAATTCGTCGCGTTGACCGTGCAGCATCGTGATGTTCGCCCTGATCTTAGGCCAGTCGGGCAAGATGGCCTCCAGTGCCTCTCGATGCGCTAATTTTTCGTCGTTGGCCAGTCGAAGCAATGGCGGAATGCCCCAGCGTAGCAGCGGTGTATCGACCCAGTGACTGATCGGGTAAGTTCGTTCCAGCCCTGGTCCAAGTGCTGACGACACAAAGACAACATGATTGACCTCGTCGGGATTGTTCATCGCCAACCGGGCCGATACCGATCCGCCGTATGACGATCCGACAACCATCAGATAGGGTGCATTTCTGTATCGATCGATGAGCGGCTGTAAAAACTTGGCTTGTTGAACAACCGATGTTTCGACACGTCCGTAATCCGAATACCCGTAGCCGGGTCGATCGACCGCTACCAGTTGCGCACGGTTCAGTAGCGAAGTATCCTTGAAGAACTCGTTGAAAAACGAAAGCGAACTGGGAGCCCCGTGCACGAAAAGTACGACTGGCAGTGCTGAGTCACCCGGTAAGGCTGGCGTTTCCATGAATCGAATGGTGCGCGGTTGTTCACTGCCGTCTTTGATCTGGTAATGATGCACCGTAGGCCGTATACGCTGCCCTTTGAACTCATCAACCAGTTCCTGATCTGTTTGTCGGGAATCAATAAACCAAGCCGCCAATAATGTTCCGATAGCCAGAACAACAATAACCAGCAGGCTCCAGCGAAGTACAAGCCAAAACCGTTTCATACAAAATGTTGTGTGAAGATATAACTGCAAATTGGCGGCCAAAGGTTTACGGAAACTCAGAAAGCTTTCCAACGGTAAACAATAACTTGGGCTAGCCATATACGTCAGCGCAGAAAAACGCAAGGAGCGAGAAGAGCTAGGAGATACTAACCTAAGCTCATCGGCAACCGTACGGGAAACGCGGGATATGCTATTGGCAAGTGAAGGAAAAGACTCCTGACGGAGCAAACCAACCCGGTGCTTGATCAGGGTCTTTTCCTCCGCTTGACGATTAAATTCGCTGACTACAACTGGTCAACGCCTGTATTTTTTATTTCAATTCGCTTTCGACTGCGAGAAAGTGCGTCAGTTCACCCTGATTGTCGAAAAGCGGATCAATTTGCACACGGCACACGTAAGGCTCGCCACCTTTCCGGTAATTCGTGATGTCTGCCTTTACAAAATCGGCCTTTCTGAGTGACTCACGCATATTCAGTGTCGTGACAAGATCGGTTTTTGGACCCTGCAAAAAACTGGGTGTCTTACCAATGGCTTCCATTGGCGAATAACCGGTCATTGTCAAAAAGTTACTGCTTGTCCAGAGAATTGTCTGTGTAAGATCGGTCAGTACCAACGTAAAGCCAGTCTCCATCTTTTTGCTATAGGCATTCCGTTGCCGCCGAGACATATTCCAGTCGAATAACTCAGTGAGCTGATTGAACAGTGCAACTTCTTTCCGGCTGGCTCGCTGCTGTGCTTGCACAAGCAGAGAAATCTCAAAACAGGCAGCAGGATACGATCGATGACCTTCCTTTTGAGAATGACCATACATCCTGTTTGCTAGTTCTGAGTACGAATCTGATGGAAGCATGACGTGATATATAAACGGTTTTAGTAGAAAGGTAACGGGTAATGGTATCAAAACCTAACGACCACTGGTCATCTAGGTGACCAGACAACGAATGAATGAAATTTTTTTACGATAAAAGTGACTGATAGCCAGTAGCTATGAGTCCTTGGTGCCAGTTTTGTCTAATTTTTTTCGTGTACCCTCTTGTACATACCATTAAAAGCCTATACTTTTGTGGCACGATTAAGGGAAACGGAAACGCTAACCGGAAATCAAAAATGGTTCGGTAGTTCAGTTGGTTAGAATACCTGCCTGTCACGCAGGGGGTCGCGGGTTCGAGCCCCGTCCGGACCGCCACTGAAAATCAAGCACTTATCAGCAATGGTAAGTGCTTTTTTCGTTTTAGCTGTTAGCAACAGGTTCTATCTTAGTTCAGCTTACGTTTGCTGTTTGACGAGATTAGTGCTCCGAAGCGGCTCTACGACTGGTTGCTGATCGTATAGTTCGGATAGACTCGGCGAACGTAAATTGTGACGATAGGCCACCGTAGTTAAGTCCTTCGGCGGATTCGGGATAAAGGGCCTCATTATAGATTGTCCCGTCAGGTAGTAAAAAGCTCACCTGCATCTGCCTGTCAAGCACTACTCGACCATCTTCCTCCAAGTGGACCGTGATCGTGATACCATTCTGGGTTTCAGTTTTTTGCATTGTCTGATGAATAAAAGGAGTTTGTATCAGGAAGGAGCGGTACGGCTACTCGTCAACTGTAGATGAACAAAGTTGCTACTGCGCGAAATTAAATACTTCTGTCAATTTTGTTACCGAATAGTAGATATTGAATCTAATGTATATGTTTTACTCGTATATATACAATTAAAATTAGTAAAAGAGATAGTTCATAACAGATTACTCCGCTGGGGTAATCTGTTTTTTTGTGGTGATAGTATTAGAATTCAACCTATTACCAGAACTGAGCGGAAAAAGCATTGATTGATACCGAAAAAAGACCGAATAATAAATATGATCCCATTATGTGACTTTTTGTCCTTCTGAGGTCATCTGAATTCTTGCGTACTACGTATGTACGCTTGCATTAAAATTCAAAACACTAAGAATAGCGAAAAGAGCCGTTTCTATGAGATGGCTCTTTTTAATTTCCAACTACCAGGTAGCGATAGGCATTGGTAGAATCGTACTCAATTGGTGATGATGAGATAAGCCCGTAACGACTCTTGACATCAAGAACAAAGCCCTTGGGCAATAGAACGGTAAAGACCGTGTATGATCAATGCCCTTAGGCAACTGGCTGATTGATAGTCAGCGTAGGGTTATAAAGCTCAAATTCTTCCAGACCTTGCAGTCCAAATTCTGTTACCAGATAATGTATTTGGTCACCGTTGTTGTCACTAGCCTGTAATAGACCCTTACCCTCCAGATCGGTGATGTAGGCTTCCACCATGTGTTCATCAAAACAGGCCTGTCGTGCGACCTGAGATGGAGTCAAGCCCTGATCAGAGGCTAACAGAATATAGTACTGACCAAATGTAAGTTCCATATAACCAGATGAATAAATAATATATGTTGAAACGTTTGCGGCAATCATGCCCTGCCTGACCGGATAAGATCAGTGCTGAACAGATTGAAAGAAAGCGTTTCTCGTTGAGTATAAATCAGCTCTGAAAGAATCTTGATGGGAAATAGTTTCAGATGCATTTAGTGGTTTTGTAGCAAATGTAGTGCCATTATATTTTACCCACTTATGCTGTTAATGAGTGAATTAGTCATATTTGTTACTGAAAAAGTCGTAGTATGTATAGATGAGTACGTTTCTAACCCCACGTAATCTTGATTAAACTAATTAAATGAACACTTTTATGAAACAAGTATATGTGTTGAGTAGTGAACGGGATTTTGATTGGTAAATTTAAGCTGTCTTTTTTTTTAGCCTCTCGACTGCCACGATCATCGGGATTATTCTTATAACGGGCACAATCTTTGATTCCGTCAAAAAAATGATACAACTAGTGTATATATAGTTACTAAACTATTGTAGTATGCGTTTTCGGGATACTTCAGTGGTTTAAGTTTTCTGTACGTGCCGTGTTCTCCGCTAAGTTCTTATGATTACTCCTCGCATTAGCCTGCATGGAATCCTACGACTCAGACTAATCTTGCTTATTGTAGCTTAACCCGCTGTCGAAACGTTGCTTCACTACTTGAAACGGGCATGTTTTTAAGCTGTTCGCAACGGTTGTCTGGCGTTGCGCGTACTGGTGATAGAATAGGTAATATGAACAAGATGAAGCAAAACGCCCGACCGATTGTGTCGGGTTGTTTTTTGTGTTCAGTGCGTAGCTTAACCACCTTTTAACACCACCGCTCCCAGAACTACTTAACTTTGTTAGGAAGGTTTTTGGAAAAGAAGATAGTCAAAAAACGCCGGGCTTATTAGGCCCGGCGTTTTTACGTTGATGCCTTTTATCGGGTAGAGCTATCTATATACCGCTATCGCCAGCCCTTGATCGATATAACTGCGTGTATCAATACCCCGACTATCCAGATAGTTCAGCAACGCCTGAACGTTGATGCGGGCCGGACTGGCTAATCCGTCGGTCCAACGCTCAGACGTTATGACGCCTGCTTCGGTAATGACAAGCTTAATCGGGCCCGATCGGATATCAATCTGTGTTTCGCTCCGGATCAAGCTAACGGCTTCCCGCTGGTCCCAGTAGGGGTATCCCATCCGAAAACATTGTTTCGCTTCATGTTCAGCCAGGTTAGCCAGTGGACGCAGTAGTAACCGTACACTTTGCAAGGGTATCAGGCGTGGAATCGAATCACCATCGAAACAGATTCCTACTGTTGGTGTCAACGAATTACCATCTATTCGGTCGCGGACGTAGTTGAGAAGGCCAATCTCGCCATGTTTAGGATGCCCGGCAGAGTCAATCTGAACCTGTTGTCCAAGATGTCGGACCAGTTCTTTAGCTGTCAGAGTTATCCGTGGGGTCATCATCAACTGGTTTCCACTCGTCGCGAGTGCTGCTCTGTCTAGGCTTGGCATGTGCCAATAAATATCGGGTAGGAATGGATTTTCAACAAAAAAACTAGTGATTTTATAGGCAATACTTTAGTTTAGTATATCTATCCGGGTGAGACGATGCGCTAAATGAGCCGTTTTTCCGTCGTGATCGTGCCACGGACAAATAACCTCTGCATCGAAATGCCATTAATTATAAGACTGAAAATAAATGCTGAATAAGCAACAGAAGCTAAAGTTCAATAAATCTGGCCGTTCATCTCTACCGTATATAAACTAGAAAAGAAGCTTACACTATTCGGATCAGACTATCCCATTGGGGTAGTCTGACTTTTTTTACAGGAAACCGCTCCGGGGAATTCAACCGAGTGTGAACTTACTGTCGGAAAGAGTCTTGCTAGTTCCAACGCATCGGTGTGAAACGGAATCTTGATGCTATAACCGGCAGAACATGAAATCAGGACTTTCGTTACTTAGCATACTGGTAACCATATTGATGGGCTGCCGGACAACAGTTGACGTTTTACCAACGGACACCTGGTCCGAAGGCTGTATTGCGCTGACTCCCTACCAGGGGGCCTATCGACTGTCGGGCATGTGTTGCGAATACCTGCTGCTACCCGCACTGGAATTAACTAAAAGCAAACTATTCGTGGTCAGGGGAAGCTATCATTCGTTCACTGGTGCGGGCTTCAGCAATGTTCCTATTCAGGTAAAGGGGCAGCTATCAGCCGACGAAAAGGAACTGGTCATTGCTTATTCACTCAATTCAACCCCCGTTACGCACCGACTCGCCCCCGGACCGGCCAAAACAGCCTGCACGTGTTTCTGTGATTAAGATCGATATACCTCAACCAGAGCACCCAGGTTACTCGATACCTTTTACCCGCATCTGAAGCGTGTAGACGGATTCTGAAGCCGTAATAAATAACGTCTGGCGGTCTTTTCCCCCGAAGCACAAATTGCCGACCCAGCCGGAAGGAACCGGAATGGTACCCAGTTTTTTGGCTGAAGTGTCATACACCGTAACACCCCGCCCCGACAAGTATAAATTGCCCTGGCTATCAAGCGTCATGCCGTCAGAACCCTGCGAAACGTAAAGCTGTCGCTGGGCCAGACTACCATCCGGATTGATCTGGTATTTGTAGGTCTTATTGGCGCGAATGTCAGCCACGAATAAATACTTGCCATCGGGCGTTCCGACAATACCGTTGGGCTGCATCAGATCGCCATCGACCACAACCGCTTCGTTGGCTCCTTTCGGCAGATAATAGACCTTCTGGCCATCAAGGTCAGGCTTTTTTCGCTCCCAGTAATCACGCTGGTAATACGGGTCTGTGAAGTAAATACCCCCTTTTGGATCAAGCCACAGATCGTTGGGCCCGTTGAAGCGCTGGCCCTTAAAATTGCTGAGTAACACGGTAACTTTCTTGTCCGGACTAATCGACCAGAGTTCATCTTTTTCGTCTGCACAGGCTAATAAATTGCCTTTCTTATCGATGTATAACCCGTTGGAACGCCCCGTTTTGTCCATAAAAACAGCCAGCTTTCCGTCGGTGTCATATTTCCAGATTTTGTCGTTTGGCTGATCCGTAAAGTAAATGTTGCCCTTCTTATCGACGGTAGGGCCTTCCGTGAACGTAAACTGACTTGAGATCTTACGTACGGAAGCGCCGGGGGCCACGACATGTATAGAATCAACCGATTGGGCAGCGAGCTGATGAAAACACGTAGTCAGGAAAGGTATCAGAAGAAGGGTGGCCCAAAATCGGGAGAACTCGGAGGTCGTCATACGCAACAAACGGTTAGGCACAAAGAAGAATGGCTGGCTGCGGTTCTACTGATACACCCAGGAATGGGAATGGCCCGACGCATAGACCAGTAACCTTTCTTGGGTACTTAACCAATAAAAACGACATGGGCAAAACCATCATTCAGTCAATAGGTTTATATAAAATAGACCGCACCTATGCTTATATTGCCGATTGATACGATAATATCAGTACTGGTTCTATGACTTGATTGCCAGTCTGATTGACATAAGATGCCAACGTACTGTTGCTGAATGACTCCATCAACGTTTGATCTAACTAATTGCGAACGAGAACCAATTCATATTCTCGGTTCGATCCAATCATATGGTTATCTGCTGGCTGTTCTGCCGGATACCTACTCAATTGTTCACGCCAGCGATAATATTGCTGATCTGATCGGTCAATCAGCCGATGAGTTACTGGGGTTGCCTATCGATCAGGCCTTGTCCAATTCCAGTCTGTCGGCCAATGCACTGATCGAATTCCTGAATGTGGGTCGGCGAAGCGAATCATGGGAAGGACTCAATCCGCAACAGTTCGCAGTCAACGGAAAATCCTGGAATCTGATCGTTCACCAGCATCAGGGCCTTATTGTACTTGAATGGGAGCCAGTCGGTGAGCATAATATAGCCCGGAATCAGCAGTTGATTGCACAGGCGCTAACCGAGGTGCAGGCGAGTCGGACGCTGAGCGATCTGTTACAGAATACTGCCCAGCGGGTCAAGAAAATCATTGGATTCGACCGGGTCATGGTCTATCGGTTCGAACCAGATTGGCATGGCCATGTCATCGCTGAAGCGAAAGAAGATCATCTGGATTCGTACATGGGCTTGCATTTTCCGGCGTCTGATATCCCGCGTCAGGCCCGCGAACTGTATAAAATCAACCTGGTTCGGCTGATTGCCGATACGACCAGTACGCCTTCCCGCATTCTGTCGCAACCAGACTGGCCCAACGATAAACCCCTTGATCTCACCCACTCTGTGCTTCGGGCAGTGTCGCCCATTCATATCGAGTACCTCACTAACATGAGTGTACAGGCATCCATGAGCATTTCGCTCATGTACCGGGGTGAGTTGTGGGGATTGGTCTCCTGCCACAACACCGTTCCTCGTTTTGTCGATTATCCGGCACGACAGGCCGCTAAATTCGTGAGCCAGTTGCTTTCGACGGCGCTGGAGTTCCGCAAGGATGAAGAAGACCAGAGCAGTTTGCTCCACTTCCGTCAGAATGGACAGTATTTGCATGAACAACTCCTGCTCGATGAGAATATCGTGAAGGCGCTGACGAAGCAACCGGTTTCTATTCTGGATATGACGAAGGGAACGGGAGCCGCGCTGTTGTTCAACGGCACGGTTTACCGACTTGGACAGACGCCCGACGACGACGAGATCAGGGGGCTGGCCGACTGGCTGAAGCAGAACGATATGGAGTCTATATTGCAAACAGATCAGCTTCCTAACTTGTATCCTCCCGCCGAAAAATTCCGGCATGTAGGAGCGGGGCTATTGAGTATTATCCTGTCGAAAGAGCTGAATGAATATATTTTCTGGTTCAAAGCCGAGCGCATCCAGCAGGTTACGTGGGCCGGAAATCCGGATAAGCCAATTTTGGTTGACGCCGATGGTCAGCATCGAATCAGTCCCCGAACGAGCTTTGCCGCCTGGGTGCAGAACGTTCGAAATACGTCGGAAGCGTGGGCCGAGGCTGAGGTGGCTGCCGTCGTCAAGTTGCGTGAAGACGTATTACAGGTCATTACCAAACAGGCGAATGAAGTGCGGCTGCTGAACCAGCGGCTGCAACTAGCCTACGATGAACTGGATGCTTTCAGCTACACCGTGTCGCACGATTTACGGACACCACTGTCTTCGATCCGGTGTTATTCGGAAATCCTGCTGGAAGAATACGGACAGGATCTTAACCCCGACGCCACAGCGCTCTTTCAGAAGGTCATCGATTCAACTGAACGGATGCGGGCGCTTATCCGGCATATTCTGTTCTATTCCCGAATGGGCCGCACGGAGCTGAATACGCAGTCGATCGACATGAAACAGCTGCTGGAAGGCATCCGAGAAGAGATTATGATCACCGCCAAAGATCGCTCGCTGACCATCACGATTGGCGATACCCCCCCGATTGTGGCTGATGAGACGATGGCCATTCAGCTGTTTACCAACCTGCTTAGTAATGCCGCCAAGTACACGCAGTTAGAAAAAGAGGCTATTATTCGTATAAACGGAAAACAATCTGACGGCGAAGTTATTTATTCGATAGAAGACAATGGTATTGGTTTCGATATGAATCAGGCAGGTAAAATGTTTGACTTGTTCAAGCGACTGGAAAATGCCCGGACCTTTGAAGGCTCCGGTGTCGGATTAGCCATTGTCAAACGAATTGTAATTCGGCACGGGGGTAAAATCTGGTTTCACAGCGAACTTGACCGGGGAACGTCTTTTTATGTTTCATTGCCATCAACACAGACACGCTAGGCTATGGTAGATATGATAGACGTTCTATACGTAGAAGATAATGAAAATGATGCGGATATATTCAGTCGCCTGATGCACAAAATGGGGCGGCCGGTCACGTATACAATTCTGTCGAGCGGTTCTGAAGCACTTGATTATCTGGCGGGGCAGGGAAAATACAAACAGCAACTGACTCCGCTACCGAAACTGTTGCTGCTCGACCTCAATCTGGTGGGATTGAGTGGCATTGATGTCGTGCACAAAGCTCGCCAGCACGACCGGACGCGTTATCTGCCCATTATTGCCTTTAGTACCTCCGATAGCCCGAGTGATGTTCGATCGGCTTACGAAGCCGGTATCAACGCCTATGTTGTAAAGCCTGGTACGTATCAGGATACGGGAGCCCTACTAACTCACCTGTATGACTTCTGGCTTGAACGAAATACCCGGATTTACAGCAAATGATCTCCTTACCCGAACGGCTCCGGCACGAAACCCGACCCGAACACGAGCAAACAGAAGTTCTTTTCTATACCGAGTCGCTGCAAAACGGAACGCTGACAGTTGGCAAATACAGCCATTTGCTTCGAACGCATCTGGTGTTTCATCGGGCACTGGAGTCAGCCATCGATCGTTACCCCGCATTTTTTCAGGAATACGACGCTACAAACCGGCAAAAGACGCCGTGGCTACTCGCTGATCTGGCTGCTCTGCATGTACCGGAACCTCAGGAGTCAGTCAATTTATTTGCGGACTGGTCGCCCGTTGAATTACTCGGCGCGGCCTACGTTGGCGAAGGATCGATGCTGGGCGGTACGGTTATCTGGAAAATGCTCCAGCACAATCAGGCTGTGCTGCCTTTACTGACGCATGCGCGTTTCTTCCGGGGATATGGCTCGGAAACCGGAACCCGCTGGCGAACCTTTAGCGCATTTCTGGTTCAGCGCGGAGTTGACTTTCCAGACGAGGTTGTAACATCGGCCAAGCATGCCTTTACCGCTTACCAAACTGTTTTTCAACAAACGAAAGAGTAACCGCAAATTCAGAAGTTAGTCAGGGTTGGTGTCGGCAACTGGCAGGAACACCCTGAACGTCGATCCCGCGCCGGGCTGACTTGTTACGTCAATAGCTCCACCGTGACTTTCGGCGACACGCTGGCAAATAGCCAGACCAATGCCGGTACCGCTGTACTTCGTTGGGTCGTGCAATCGCTGGAAAGGCGTAAAGATCCGATCCTTATACTTTTCGTCGAAACCGATGCCATTATCTATAATGGTAATAAGCCAAAACGGCGACTCCTGCTGGTCGTGCAGTCGAGGAGGTAGGTCGTGGGCCTGAGCTGGCTCTACCCGTATCTGTAGCATGGGCACCTGATCGGGCTTCGAGAATTTAAGTGCGTTGATGATCAGGTTCTGGAAAAGTTGGCGCAGTCGTGATGTGCTTCCCAGGACAACCGGTAAAGGGGCTACATCAATGGATGCCTTCTTCTCCGTTATGGTCATCTCCAGATCGCTGATAACATCGGTGAGCACACTGGTCAGCGAAACGGGAGAGAACGGTTCCCGCTGCGTAGTCAGCTGCGAATAGGCGAGCAAGTCCCTGATCAGCATCTGCATACGCCGGGCCGATTTCTGAATCCGGCGAACCATATCCTTCTCACCATCCGACAGATTGTCCACAAACTGGCTTTGAAGCATATCGCTGAATGCCTGAATCCGTCGGAGCGGTTCCTGCAAATCGTGGGAGGCTATCTGGGCAAACTGCTGCAAATTTTCGTTAGACCGTTTCAGTTCAGCAACAGCCTCCTTTAGTTCATTTTCCTGTTGCTGAGCGGCTATTTCGACCTTTTTTCGGTCGGTTACGTTGTTATAGGTGACAACAACACCATCGTTACCCTGCTTAACCGCCGATACCTCAAACCAGCCTTCCAGTCCAAATTTATCCCGGTAATACTGAAGACTTTGTTCTGCCTGACCATTAGTAACTACCCGTATATACAAGTCGAAAAAACCGTTTTCGCGATTGCCCGGGAACACGGTCAGCAACGATCGACCAATGATCTGATCGGGTGTCATGAAGTTACTTTTGATGACCGCTTCGTTCGCGGTATCCATCATAAAATCGACGATACTACCAGTCTGGTCCCGCATGGCCGTCATGGCAATGATGCTGTTCAGTGATGCGTCCAGCGTGGTTCGCAATTGGTGTGTCTGACGCTCCAGAACCTGCGTTTGTTCGGCAACGCGCTGCTGAAGAATCTCTTCGGTCCGTTTGTTGGCTGTAATATCGATGACAGTACCGGTAAGACCGTTTGCCTGACCATGTTCGTCGAAGAAGGCCTGTCCATTTGCCTGTAACCAGCGAATTTTACCGTCGTTGAGGCCCACCGTGCGGTACTCGATTGCGTAATGACCACCACTACCGGATTCCAGCGAATCCTGAATCGTTCGCTCTACCCGGTCCCGATCAGTTGGATGAATACCCTGGATAAAGGTGGGATAATCGACCGATGCCGTTACGGGTAGCCCAAACAGTTCTTTCGTTCGATCTGACCAGGTCAGCTCATTTGTGATCGGGTTCAGTTCCCAGGTGCCTAATTTGGCCGATTCGATAGCGAGTCGTAGTCGCCCTTCAACTTCCTGGGCATGAATTTCGGCTTTTTTGCGGTCGGTGACGTCGACCAGCACCCCTGAAAAGATGCTCGGTTCGTTCTGGTCCGTGTAAGCTAACCGACCACGGGCGAGTACCCACTTTATGGTGCCCGTTCCGGTAACGATGCGGTACTCCGCTTCATAGGTCCGATTGAGTCGCATCGCATCCTCAATGAGCTGTACAACAAGCGAACGGTCGTCAGCATGAATAGCATCGGTGAATGTGTTCAAGGGTAACCCGTCCTCGGTTGGTAATCCCTGAATACCAAACAGTTGAAATAGGTTCGAATCGCCGTAAACCCGGTCGCTGCCAATGTTCCAGAACCAGGTCGCAATCATTCCTATACTGAGAGCGGTTTGGAGCTGATCGTATGAACGAAGAAGAATATCTTCCTGCAACAAATGTGGATTACGTTGAGCGGCAACGAGTTGGTTCATTCTTAACTGGCTAGTTACGATCAGATGTCCTTAATCAAGTGGTAACTAAAAACGTATACGGTTGGTTATTAGTGTTAGTACTCAGCCCGGTCGTCTCTTCATTGTGAAAAGACGACCGGGCTGAGTTAGCGTTTAACGACTACGAATGCTGACTTGCTTAGTTTTTTATTACCCGCTTCCTGAATATCTGCTCACCAATGCGCACTTCCACGAAGTAAACGCCACCCGAAGCCGATTGCAGGTTGAGCGACTGCTCGAAGGTATCGGTCGTTTTCTGATGCGCCTGCCGGACAATCTCGACGCCGTTCAGGTTCCGGACGGCCAGTGTCAGCGCCCCTCTTAACGGACTGCTGAAGGATACGGTCATCAACCCATCGCTGGGGTTCGGCGTTACGGTCATTGCCTGCTCGACCAGCGGGTTGGTGGCCGTAACGGTTCCTGTCCGCACATTGACGCGCACTGTCGCCTGGGCTGTACAAAGGTCAACGCCTGAGCCTGATACGGTGTACGACGTCGTTTGCGTTGGCTGTGCCACGACCTGTGGACCCAGGGTGGTGTTCAGCCCAGTACCGGACCACGTGAATACACTGGCTCCCGTCGCGTTCAGCGTAACGGTCTGGCCCGGATCGATAAACAGCGACGACGACGCTACCTGTACCGATGGCTTCATGCCGATGCGGGCGGTAATGTTATGCGAAACGTTTATGCCCAGACTATCGGCATAGCGCAGCCAGTCACCTTTCTGATTCTGCCGCCAGGCCGTGGCAAACAACGATTCCCCGTTTTGAGACGTGACCAGCGCAACAGTGTCACCAGCGGCATAGGGTAGGAGAACCCCAACATGGTACGATAAGCCGAAGAGCGGCACATTTTTGTCGAACGTCACGGTTGTAGGGCGGTTGTTGGCTACATCATCAAGAATAGTTCGCAACGGAACGTCTTTTTGACCCAGAATAGCGCCGGGGCCGTTCTGAAAACCGCGACCATTCCAGACCGTTACCGTCACGACTGATTCCGTAGCGGCACCTCGGGCGGCTTTGGCCACACCAAATTTTAGGGATGCACCTGCCAGATTATTATAGCTCAACGTGTTGTCGAAGAATTCCGAAACGGCCTGTGCCCGTTTGCTGTTCTGGCCCGCCAGATAACCCGTTCCGCCAGGCTCTCGTATGACGGTAGGTGTTCCGCTGAAGTTGGTGACCTCGGCGCATAAACCCTGATTCAGCACTTCGATGTATTCGGTGCGAACCAGCGGGTCCGATGTGCCAATGGCATTCGACGTGACCAGCGTTACTTTGAATTTACCGGGCTGATTGTACGTTACCGTTGGGTTCTGCTCGGTTGAGGTAGCCGGTGTGCCGCCCTCAAAGGTCCATTCCCATTTAGTCGGAAATCCACTCGAAATATCAGTAAAGCGAACCTGTCCGCCGAGCAATACTTTTCGCGTATTGGCTTGAAAGTTTGATGTAGGGCGAGATGCTACCAGCGTGCCACAAACGTTAGACGTGAGCAGGGTATTTCGGCGCGGACTGATTTCCATCACGGCCCGAATCCGGTCTTTTTGGTTCAGCGTAAAGATATTCATGCAGGCATCATTGGAATAGTCCATGTAGTTCTGCACCATGTTTGCATTGCCGCAACTAACTCGTCCCGTTGGGCAGCCACTACTGGCCGATGCCTGCGGGGGCGTATCGGCACAAAAATCATCACCGCAGTTAGCATCACCCCAGATATGGCGCAGACCCAGCCAGTGACCTGTTTCGTGCGTTAAGGTGCGACCCAGATTGTAGGTGTTCCGCATGGTCGGGAAATTACCTTTGCTGGCATTGCCAAACGACCGGTAATCGATCACGACACCATCGGTACTGGCCGGACTGCTGGTTGGAATACCCGCCAGATTAGACTGGCTCGGAAACTGCGCATAGCCAAGGACGCTACCTCCTCCGGCCACGGGTTCATTGAGTTCCAGCACCCAGATGTTGTAGTATTTGTCGGGATTCCAGTATGTACCTGGCTTAAGGATACCGTCCGTGTCGTTGATATTCCAGTTAGCGCGGTTGCCATTGTATCGATCAATACCCGGTTCGGCCATCGTCTGCCCCTGAGGATTGACCACTGCCGCACAAAACTCAATTTCGATATCCGCGCCAACCGGATTCGCGTTGAAACCCGGTGTGCCCGCTTTCCGGCGGTAATCCTCATTCAGCGTTTCCAACTGCGACTGCACCTGGGCGGCACTGATGTTTCGGCCCGAGCCAACTGCTTCGCCATTATGCACAACGTGAACAACAACTGGAATGGTAATAACCGTTGCTGTCTGGCGGCTGGCGGCCATTCGCTTCTTAAGTTCAACCATTTTGAGTTGCAGCTGCCGTTCAAAATCGTTGAGTGTGCCCAGCTGTGGGTATTTGGCACGTAAGGCACTGTCCATTTGCATGGTAGCGCATTTATCCGGTGGCCCAAGCGGATCCTGAGCCTGGATTGCTTGGCTGCAAATAAAGAGAAGTGACAGGCTGAGTAGTAATCGGAACATACGCCTATTTGGTAGTAACAGAATTGAATGTGAACCGATAACTGGCATCGATATCACCAAAGTAAAGTTCTACGGTTAAAACGGTAGCCGTCAGGGTTTTTACTGTAGCCAGGTACTTACCATCCAGAACCGGAATGTAGAACGCCAGCGTAGCATTGGCATTGACCAGATCCCAGCTATCCGTTAGGTAGATATCGGATGCCGATGATGAGCATTTGGTAGCGCCCTCACTCGCTTCGAGTTTGTGCTCGGCGTTGGCGTAGAAAGTGATCAGATCGTCATAGATGCAAGGATCGATACCACTCTGATTGACAGGAATGACTCCTGATCCGGTACCACTATCAAAAACCTGTAAAGAGACCATCTTCCATGATTTTTTTTCGGTGCCAGTCAGCAGTTGACTATAGGTGGTGGGTTTGGGTTCAATTTTTTCGGAACATCCCCCAAGCAGCCAGCCAACTATACTCGGAATGAGCAGAAAGCGTAAAAAGTATCGCATAAAGCAGCGTGTCGAACGGTTTATTGGGGTGTGTACGTCTGTGTAAAAAGAAGTGTGGTGTCCCGATAGGTAGTCACCGAATTACTCGTCATCCCGATCCGGACTTTTGCCTGAAGGTTCAGGGTGATCTGGCGATTACGTGGATTCCAGGCTCCGGTTCCGCTAAGTGCTCCATTTGTGCCAAGCGCGTCGTTTGCCTGCGAAGGAACAGTCAGTGAGTTATCACCATTATCCGTAAAAATTAACGCTGGCTTTTCGGCATTGAACCCGAACAAAGTACTGTTGCCTACAACCACAAAATTAATCAGACCGATGTTCCAGTTGCTTAGCGTATACTGCTTACAATCGGTGCTGGTTATCTCAACATTTGGCACCGTTGCTGTTCTTCCTGCTACGACGCCACTTCCCGTATAAAAACCGCCGAACAGGCAGTCGTCTTTGATTGTCAGCGTAAACCTTCTACCTATGGGTACTTCGCCCGTACCAAAACCGACCTGTAAGGTGTTGGGTTGCACACCCGTCAGTGTAAAGGTGAGCGATTGGGAGTCCAGGATATTGTTGGCATTATTGATCAGTTTTACGGAAATTTCGCCGAAGCTCTTGTTGGCTGGGATGATCACCGTCCCTTTCGTGCCGACAATACTATAGTCCTTTCCTTCGCGCGCTGTCCCGCTCACGCTGTAATTGATCGTAATCGGCTGACTTAGTATCGGACCAACATTATGCACCCGAATGGCAATCGGCTGGCTATAGCTTTCCTTGTACGTTAGCGTTGAATCGGTGAACCGGACGAAGTACGGTCCTTGGAACGTTCGGTTCAAATCGTGATCTTCCTCACAGGCCCCCGACACCCACCCAACCGCCACGACCATAAGAAGGGTCACCAGCCAATGGTGGCTGGTATACTGTTTACCCGATTGTTTATATGTAGTTTGGTCTTTCATATTGTAGACTTCACTGAATCGATTTTAAGAAATGTAAACCTATAGGGCTTTTGACACCCAGCACGCTCTGACCAGATCTAGTAACCCGGATTCTGGTTCAAGCTTGGGTTTTGCTGGATCTCACGCTGCGGGATAGGCCAGAGCTCGTAGCGGCTGTTCCAGTTGGGCGTGAAGGCGGACATAACTGCCTGCGCCCGCCCCGTCCGAACCAGATCGTACCACCGTTGTCCTTCGAACGCCAGTTCATAAACACGTTCCCGTTCAACGGCTAGCAGCACATCGGCCTGGGCAGATACGGCAACCGCTGGTGCTTTGGCACGGGTACGCAACACGTTGATGTCGGCAATGGCTCCGCTGGTACCGGTCAGTTTTCCCTGCTGAGCACGGGCTTCGGCCCGGATCAGATACAGTTCGGCGAGCCGCATTAAGACAATGTTGTTGTTATCCTCCGAAGCTGTACCGTATTTAAGTACCGTCCAGCCGTTGTCATTTCCTTTCAGGTTCTGAACGCTGAAGCCAATCGTAGCACTGCGTGTACCCGATTCCGCCGATGTAAGAGCAGCAACGATCTGATTCGATGGAATAACCTCCCGGCGGCTCACATACAGGTTATTTAAGCTATAGCTACTGGTTCCCGGATCATCGGTGAGATTGTAACCAACTTCAAGAACAGATTCAGCCGTAAAGTCTCTCAGAACAATATCGGAGTAATTGGTTAGCAGGGTATATACCCCCGCACTAATTACAGTTGAAGTCATCTGTTCCGCCAGTGCCCAGTTTTTCATGTACAGATAATACCGGGCCATAGCTGCCTGGCAATTCAGTTTATTGATGTAGGTCGCATTCGTGGTTACGTCCGTTGATCCAGAGGCTACGGAGGGTAAATCGGTGAGAGCTGCCTGGTAATCAGCCAGTACCGAAGCCAGAATGTCGGCTTTGGCCGTTCGGCCTATATTACGGTTCGTTGCCTGATCGGTCGTTATTACTTTTGGAATATCCCCGTAGGTGTACGCACCAATGAAGTTAGCCCAGCCGCGCATAAACTTCGCTTCGGCAGAGACCTGTTTCCGCGTGGCTTCCGTAACACCACTTACCTGCGGTAGCCTGTCCAAAATAAAATTAGCCACGTAAATGGTGCGGTACAGATTTACCCAAAGCTCATCAACGGCCCCGTTTGCCGCTGTAATTTGCTTGGTGCCCAGTTCCCGGTAATCGGTGAACGTTCCGTTATGCTGAATGTAATCAGCGGTGAAATCGCCCGCAATCATGTTTGGCGAGGCCATCCCCCGGAATGAGCTATACAAACCAAGTCGAACAGGCTGCACATCGTTCGGTTCGTTCAGGACCAAATCATCAACTAACAGGGCCACTGGCTCCTTGTTAAGTACCTGCTCACAGGAAGCCAGACTGAACAAGGTAAGTACTATACTATATCGTAGAAAGCGAATCATATCAAAAGTTGCGCTAATTGTCGAGTCCGTGCGGATCAGAACGTGAGTGTCAGTCCTGCCAGCACGGTTTTTACCTGAGGAAACGTAAAAAAGTCAATGCCCTGTGAGGTGGTTGAACCATCGAGCGTACTCACTTCTGGATCAGCCCCCGAATACCGTGTCCAGGTTAGCAGATTTGTCGCTGAGGCATAGAGTCGGACATTACCAACCTTATACTTGTTAGTCCATTTCTTTGGCAAGTTATAGCCAAGAGATACATTCTTTAGACGCAGGTATGAGCCATCTTCTACGAAGCGGCTGCTAAGGTAGTTGTTGTAGGTGTCCTGGTATACGTACTTCGGTACGCTGGTAATGTCGCCCTCTTTTCTCCAGCGTTTGAGCGCCAGCTTAGACTGATTGTTTTGTATGTCAGCACCGGTATTCAGCAGCGCGGTAGCGTTCGACAGGTTGAGCGTACTGTTTCCATACGAGAATTGAAGTAAGGCACTCACATCGATACCGTTCCAGGAAACCCGGTTCGTCAAGCCACCGTATAGTTTGGCCTGCGCATTCCCGATTACCTGTCCGTCGGCGGGTGTTATGCGGCCATCACCGTTCTTATCGTCATAGATAGCATTGCCCGTAGCAGGATCTACACCCAGAAACTTGAGTCCCCAGAACGTTCCCAGCGGTTGACCCTGCAAAATTACATTGGTTCTATCCACGCCGTTACCCGTATAGCCCCGGAACAAGGGTACGTCACTCGCTAGTTCGACGACCTTGTTTTCATTATGCGAGAGATTCAGATCCGTAGTCCAGCGAACAGCTTTATTCATATTGACAGACGAAATCGTTAGTTCGATCCCCCGGTTACCCACTTTTCCGATATTACCCTGTACCGTACTAAATCCGGTCGTTTGCGGAATGGGCTGCGCAAACAGAAGTTTGTTCGTCAGGTTATCGTATGCGTCAATGATCAGGTTCAGACGGCCGCTGAAGAACGATGCGTCTAGTCCAATATTGGCTTCGCGGGTGCGCTCCCATTGCAGCAGTGGATTGGCCAGCGTAGCCGGGCCGATACCTGTTGCTCCACTGTAGGTAGTGGAGGCCCACGTTCCCAGGAACTGATAGTCCCCAATGCGTTCGTTTCCGGTAAATCCGAAGCTGGCCCGCACTTTCAGATCGCTCAAAAAGCGGAATGACTCCATGAATTTCTCACTGGAAATTCGCCAGGCCAGCGATGCAGACGGGAACAGACCAAACCGTTTCTGCTGTCCGAACCGTGACGAACCATCGTAACGAGCCGTGATCGTTGCCAGGTATTTTTCGTCGTAGTCATAGCGAACTTCGCCAAAGGTCGACAGCAATCCGTTGTTGACAAAGGTAGATGTCCCCTGGTCAACGATACCGGCAGAGGTAATATAGGTAAAATCATCACTCGGGAATAGCCGGCCCTGTAAGTTGCCGTACCGCTCCGTATGCTGTAATATCTCAAGGCCGGCCAACGTATTAAATCGGTGTTTTTCGGCCAGTTGAAAGCTATAGTTCAACGTATTTGTATTGATTAGCGTCGAGAGGGTGGTGTTGCCGAAATCGCCATAGCCCTGCCCGCCAACGCTGGCCAGAAAGCCGCCAATGGCTGTTGTCGATGGTTCGAAATTGTCTTCGGTTACGTTATTATAATCAACACTAACCTTCGACCGGAAGCGCAGGTTTTGAATAATTTCGTATTCTCCGTAAATGCCCGCCAGTAATTTGACCGTCAGGGTATTGAAGCGGGGGAGAACGGCCTGTGCCAGTGGGTTGAAGTTCGGGAAGCCGGGGTAGTCCGGATCGTTGGGGACGGTGAGCTTGCCCTGGTCATTATAAGGCGAATAATATGGTAAACTTTTCATGGCCCCCGAATAGACCCCATCCAGGAAATTATCGCCTTTCACCCGCTTGTTGAACGCGCGTGACAAGGTCATGTTCGTGCCGAATGAAAGTTTTTGGGTTGCTTTGTGATCGAACTTAAATTGGCCTGTGTAGCGTGTAAACTGGTTGTTGACCTGAACGCCCTGCTCATCGCGGTAGCTGCCGCTCAGATAAAACTGCGTTTTGTCGTTGCCACCCTGCGTCGACAGCTGGTATTGCTGATAAACGCCTTTTCGCAACACAGCGTCTACCCAATCGGTATCGATGCCATCGGTAACGCCTTTTATCAGCCCCAATTTATCCGGGTTGAGCCCGGCATTGGTAACTGCTTCCCGTTGTAAATCGAGTAATTCGGATGAGTTAAGCAGATCTGGCCGCCGAACGACATCAGTCATACCGCGCTGAACGTCAAGGGTAAATCCTGTTTTTTGGTTCGATTTCCCCCGCTTGGTTGTTACAATCACAACACCATTAGCCGCCCGTGATCCGTAGATTGCCTTTGCCGACGCGTCTTTCAAGACCTCGATTGATTCGATGTCGTTGGCGTTAAAGAGCGAAAAGGCATTATCCTGCTGACCACCAAAATCGCGGCCAGTCAAATTACCATCTTCAACAGGAACGCCGTCGACAATAAACAAAGGTCGGTTGGAAGCAGAAATAGAGGTGTTGCCCCGGATGCGTACCGTCAATCCACCCCCCGGTGTACCCGACGACTGCGATACCTGGACACCAGCCGCCTGCCCTTGCAGGGCCTGATCGAAGCTGGCAACGGGAATATCCTTGAACCGATCGGGAGATACGGACGCAATGGAACCGGTGATGTCTTTGCGCTGGGTTGTGTTGTAGCCAGTTACAACGACCTGACTCAGTTCATTGATCGCTTCCTGCATTTGTACGTTCACGGTCGTACGGTTGCCAACGGCGACTTCCTGGGTAATTAGACCAATGGAGGTGAGAACCAGGACGGCTGTGCTTCCCGGAGCGGTGATGCTATAATTTCCGTTTGCGTCGGTGCTGGCTCCGGTGGTTGTTCCCTTAACCTGAATATTGACGCCCGGAATTGGTAACCCATCCTGCACCGATGTTACTCTACCCGTTATACGCTGGCTCTGGGCCAATAATCGAACCGGCAGCATAGCCAGTAAGACTCCGCAAATAAAAATACCGTAATAGTTCCTCATGTATAGCTTATAATCCAGACAAAATCATTTAGGGTAGAACGTGACTCAATCACAAAACAATGTACTGAAAATACAGTAGGATGCTACCGCTTTTAACGAAAAAATTGATTTCGTCGTATAAATCCATAGGCGAACTAGTGCCCTATTCCTACGCTTATTTTTATTGCCTTATCGCGCTCCAGGGCTGTTCCAGGCCGCTTGACCACACGTCATGAAAAGAAGGCGCAATAGGTTACGCAACGGTTTTACTGAGCAACTTCGCCTACTTTATTGATGATCAGTAGTATACGCACCGTGCAATGGGTGACGTTAGACGTTACCGATGCCTGTACAACATAAAGAGGTTCTTCCGCCTAAGAAGAACCTCTTTATGCACAAGTAGCTGTCTTTGCTAAATGAGCTTTCCTGGTAAGCCGTCAGCCTGATTTAGCTTACTCGCTGTAGGCATCACTCGCGTGGTCTGAGCGCTAGTAATTAGGATTTGTCGTTGAAACGCTGGAAGAAGGTACGTTCAGCACCGATTCGTCGGCGGGTACATCCCAATAATCCATAAAGTTGTAGTTGATGGTGACGTTCTTATTGACCGCGCCAGCCGTCGTTACAACCGTATTTCCGTAGCTTCCCCCGCCAACGGCAATATCATACGTCCAACCCCAGCGCCGACTGTCATAATAGGACAAGCCCCGGCTAAACAAGGCGACCCGTCTTTCGCGCGTCAGCTCAGTCAGGGCACCTGACAAGGATAAGCCGGTTCCCGCAACGGCTGCCACGCCAGCACCCTGGTAGGTTCTCTCCGCATCGACAAAAGCCAGCCCCGCATCAATGTTGCCTAAACGTATGTTAGCCTCAGCCAGCATCAGCGCGTTTTCCTCGTAACTACCCGCAATATACAGCTCATAGGCACCCGCTGTCCGGCTTCCCATCATGTACACACCAGCGGCTCCGGCGCCCCCATCAATCAAACTATACCGTGTCGTATAGATATAATTGTTTTTGTAGGTCGTCGTCGTGCTGAAGTTGTTCGTCAATCGCTTATCACCCGCGTTGAAATTCTGGATCAACCGTTCGCTGATTCGGAACGTCGTGCTGGTATTTGACCCCGCAGCCAACGACGCCACCGTTCCCCCGGCAGGGGAGAAGAAGTAATTAGACGCTGTACTTCTGCCCGTAAAGACAAGATCCGTCTTCTGAATGCCATTGGTTACCAGATTCAGTACGCTGGTCCAGTCAGCCGCTGTCATCGCCGTTGTCGATGATTTGGTGATTGTCGCATTCGGATTCCCCTTCACAAAAGGAGCCAGTTTGTTGACCAGAATGTTCCGGGCGAGCATCGTGTTGATATTCCGCTTCCACATATCTACCGTAAGTATACCACCACGTCCCACCTGACTATCCGACGGGATCAGCGCTCCCAGAACCGCCTGGTAATCAGAGACACTGGTGATCGCACTCAGCGTAGTGGCTGCCAACGTAAAATAGCTGTTCGACTGGTTGATGATGGCATCATGCAGCACGTAATCACTATTGGTCGTTCCTGCTTTGTCGTTGATCAGACCGGAGTAATACATGGACCCAATCGACGCATAGGCATAGCCTTTCCACCAGTAAGCCCAGGCTTTGATCGTATTTGACCGGGAAGCGGCATCTCCCGAAAACTTGATCCCGTCAACCAGGCTCAGTATCTGGTTACAGCCGTTGTTCAGCGAATACATATTCGTCCACTGGTAATACAAGGGGTTGTTGCCCGCCCCGGTTGCTGCCCGGCTGTTGAACGACCGGATAATACCGATCTGTGGCGATGGGTTCGTTACTTTCGTGCCATCGTCCAAAAGAATATAATCCGGCTGACCAATGGTTGTTACCTGGTTGTTCGAGGCATCGGCCCCAACTAAGTCGGCCATCAACGCGCTATAGCCCCAGGGTAGCGAAAAGTAGCTGTCTCCCAGCCAGTTGTCTTGACCATTGCCCGCAAACCCGTTGATGTAAACGGCCCCCTGAGCGAAGTT
The DNA here is from genome assembly GCF_010747415.1 of Spirosoma agri. Taxonomy (NCBI): domain Bacteria; kingdom Pseudomonadati; phylum Bacteroidota; class Cytophagia; order Cytophagales; family Cytophagaceae; genus Spirosoma; species Spirosoma agri. Next base: position 1,174,497 of record NZ_JAAGNZ010000001.1, read on the forward strand.
GATAAGGCCCGCTTCGGTATTGACGTTAGCATCGTACGTTGGTGCGTTGGGGTTACCGACATCCAGTTGTTCTTTGCAGGAAACCGCCCCCAGCAGGAGTACCGTCAAACAGGCAGTGTAGAGAAATTTATAGTTATTGATCCGTTTCATGTTCAAGGTAAGTTAACGATTAGAACCCGATGTTCAGGCCAACCTGATACGACTTGGTGTTTGGCAGTGTACTGTGATCTACCCCTCTGTCGAATGATGAGTTAGACGACCCTGAGCTAATTTCAGGATCATAGCCCGTGTATTTCGTGAGCGTAAAGAGGTTCCGGCCGGTCAGCACCAACTGAACCTTGTTGAGATACGGTAGTTTGACGAGTTTGGCTACGTCCAGCGCCAGCGATACGTTGCGCAGCCGGGCGAAAGAAGCATCTTCATAGAAGAAGTCTTTCGTGGCATTGTTGCCCGCACCCCGTGTGCTTCCCCAGAGTGCATAGTAAGCACTGGACCAATAGGCCGAATAAGCACCTGTTTTGCCATCGATGGTTACCGGTTGAGCAAAATCGCCGTGGATGCCGTCGCGGTACATCCATTCTTTCGTCTGGTTGTACAGGTGGCTGCCGTATACCCAGTCGATCTGGAAGTTAAAGGTCAGGAAGTCCCTGAACGTAAATCCGTTGATAAACGAAGCGTTGAATTTCGGGCTGGGATTACCAAACGAATAGGTCTGGTTGGTAAACATAATCTGGTAATCAGACTTGCGTACAACACGCCCGTTTACCATCGTGTAGTTCCCTTCGTCCGACTGGGGTATATACCGCGCCCCTTCTTTGTTTACGTAATCGAAGCTCGTCAGGGCTTTATAACCGTAAATCTGTCCAATTGGTTGACCCGGCGTCAGAACCAAAGCCGTGCTACCTGCTGCCGACGATAAAATAATATCGGCACCACCGGCAATGGCATCGATCTTCGAAATCTGATGGCCGAAGTTGGTCGTGAAGTCCCACTTGAAATTCCGGGATTTGTAGACCGGCAGCGTCAATTGAAACTGTACCCCGTTCGATGACATATTGATCGCGTTCGTCAACTGGCCCGTTGCGCCGGTCGATGGTGGTACGCTAACCGTATAGATCACGTTTGCACTCGAACGTTTCCAGTATGTGAACGAACCCGAAATAGAGTTCAACCACGTCCGGTTTGAATTACCCCCCAACGTAAAGTCGGTACCGGCTTCAAACTCTTTGGATACCTCCACCTGTAGGTTTGGATTATTGCTGGTGGTCTGAATCGAATAGACAAGGCCCGTACCTAGATTTTGCTGATTCAAAACAGGATACCGGTCAAACGCACCCGGCTGAATACCCGCTTCACCATAGGCTGCTCTTAACTTGAAGTACGTCAGCGTATTCGACAGACGATTGCCTTTGAAGAACGACAGGGGTGCAACGTGACCGTCGAAGTGCGGGAATGTGAACGGCGTCGAACCAGCACCAAACGCGGAAGACCAGTCTGTTCTGAACCCAGCCGTAACACCGCCATACTCACCAAAATCAACTTTCTGGTTGACCAGATAACCATACGTCACAAACGGTTTGACGTAATCAAGTGCCACGGCCTGTTTCGATGTAGACGAGATATTGTAAGGGGGGGCGGTTCCTAAGCCTGTGCCATAGGTGTCGTACTCGGTATACCGGTTTTTCCGGTAGTCGAACGAAATCTGCGTACTGGTTTCGATTGGCAGGTTGATATGAAAATCGTCCTGAAAATTAGTCCGAATGAAGGCGGTGCCTAAAAAATTCTGGAAGGTCGTGTTGTACTGCCAGTTATTAATTTCGCCACTACCACTGTTCACAAAGTTGTACGAATAACTCTTATAAAAGGTGGAGTTTACGTTTTGTGTCTGGTTGTAATACGTCCACCGGGCGTTCTCGTTCCGGTAGTTGATCCCGTATTTGGCATCCAGTTCCAGAAACTTGTTTACCTTATAATTGGCATCGAAATTCTGAATAACGTCTACCTTATTATCTAAACCGTCCGTGTACTGGAGGTTGTAGTATGGGTTACTCGCGTTGATACTCAAGTAGCTATCCCCTTGCTGGTGCCGTGGATACGAACCATCGGCCAGTTTGGCGGTCAGATCAAAGAAGGGAGAGGTATTGAGAAAGCCGTAGACTGAACCAATGTTACCCAACGAGTTTCCCTGTCCGTAGTACTGACCACCTGCGGCACCTAGTCCTGGTTTCAGCGTATTCTTAGTGTACACCAGCTGGGTTGTCGAGCGTATCGTGAACCCTTTAAACAGTTCCGTACCAAAATTGGCCGACAGATTGCTTCTGTCTATATACCCGTTTTTCAGAATTGGTGTAACCGTATGGTTGTTGGCCGCAGCTATGTTGAAGTCACTTTTTTCGGAAGCACCCGAAACGTTGATTGTGTTGTTGGTTGTGCTTCCCGTTTGAAATACCTGCTTGAAGTGATCGTAGTATTTCAGGTTCGCATTGTAGGCTTTATCCGCAACATTTCGGATGTCCTGAATGGCATAGCGCGTTGCACCGCCGTATTGGTAGGAAATGCCCGGTACTGACCCGTATTGGTCGTAGCTAACTATACCACCCGTAGCATTGACGAGGTTATTATTGGCATCCGTCAGATACGGATGTAGTTCCGCTTTGTGCACATTACCCGTGTTCAGAAATTCATTCGCCGAATAGCTGCTCGACAGGTTAATGGCAATCCGCCCTTTCTTCCCTTTTTTCGTAAATACCTGAATAACACCGTTGGCACCCTGAGCTCCGTAAATAGAGGCCGAAGCGGCTCCCTGAACAACTTCTACCCGGTCTACGTTGCTCAAGTCCAGTGAGTTGATGTCCGTGGCTGCCACCTGGATACCGTCTACCATGATCAGCGGCTTTGTACCACCCTGCACGGAATTGATACCACGCAGCAGAATATTTACGGGATCGCCGGGGTTACCACTAACCGACGAAATCTGCGCTCCCGGAATTTTACCGATCAAGGCCTGATCAATAGAAGCCGTTGGCGTTTGGGGCAGATCTTTTGCCGAAACACTTTCAACGGCAATACCCAATTTGGCCTTGCTGGTAGCAATACCGCTACCGGTTACCACAACTTCGGTCAGTAAGCGCGAATCGGATACCAGACTTATGTTTAGTTCTGATTCGTTGCCAATTGGGATCTCCTGAGTAGTGACTCCCACGAAGCTAAATATCAGCACGGTCCCTTTTGCCGATGGTATCGAGATGTCATAAACCCCGTTAACGTCGGTTGTCGTTCCTCTACTCGTTCCCTTCACAACGATGGATACCCCTGGCATGGGTGATCCATCTTCCGCCGACGTAACCTTGCCGATTACCCGGCGCTCCTGAGCCCAGGCCGCCGTCCAGAGTGAGCACAGCAAAAGCAGGCTCAGACATAAAATTTTTCTCATTTCTAACGAATCGTAGGTTAAAAAAACTTGTTCACTTCGACAAAACTAGAAAGGAGAAAAGACCCGAACAATATTGCTTCACCCTGGAATATGACCAAATATTAATTCTATCCTATTCTCAATTTGTAAAATATTATTTTAAGAATTAAAATATAATTAAATCAACATATAGTGTCTTTCATTAAGCAATTATAGGGGGCGTGTAAAAGTCAATGGGAGTATTTATACTTAGTACGCTTGTTGCTGGAACCAGTGAAGTTTTAGGCCGATTTAGTGTGATTCGTTCAGGAAGATCAGCCTCTAAAAAGCATTGCCTGATCCAGTATAGATGGCCCAAGCAAACAGGCCAACGTTGGGCCAACTAACGGCCCGGTACTGCTACAAACAGGATGGGATAAACGGGCTGACTGATTTGGTAAAGTAGTAAAACCGGTACGTGCCACTCTTTCTGCGATTATGCCCCTGCTCATCACTAGTCTCGGTATCCTCGTTCTGATCGTTCTGATTTCATACGTACGGCTGCACACGTTCCTGTCTTTCCTGCTTGTTTCGATGGGTGTTGGTCTGGCCCTGGGTATGCCGCCCCTGTTCATACTGGAATCGATGCAGAAAGGCATGGGCAGTACGCTGGGTTCCATTCTGGGCATCATTGCGCTGGGTGCTATGCTGGGGAAACTCGTGGCAACGAGCGGAGCCGCTCAGCAGATCGCCGTAACCATGATGGCGCTGGTGAAACCAGGAAACGCGCGCTGGGCATTTATGGTGACGGGCTTTATCGTGGGCTTACCGCTGTTCTATTCGGTGGGGTTTATGCTGCTGGCTCCGTTGGTCATCACGGTCGCTTACCGGTACAAACTGCCCGCACTCTATATAGGGCTGCCCATGCTGGCGTCATTGTCGGTCACGCAGGGGTATCTGCCCCCGCATCCGGCTCCGCTGGCGATTCTCAAACAGTTTAATGCCGATATGGGGCTGACGCTTTTCTATGGTATACTCGTTTCGATTCCGGCTATCCTTATTTCAGGAGCGTTGTTTGGGTCAACGCTCAAACGTTACACGACGCTGCCCAACAAAGCGTTTATGGCGGCTGAGTTAACGGATGAACAGATGCCTTCGGTAGCCGTAAGTTTCCTCACCGTTCTATTGCCTATTCTGTTGATCGGTCTGAGTACGGTGTTAAGCCCTTTCCTGGCCGAAGGGTCAGCAACCCGGCAAGTACTACTAACGCTTGGTGAACCCACGGTGAGTATGCTGATTGCTGTTCTGGTTGCCATTGTGACATTGGGGCTGCAACGCAACCGGTCAATGCCGGTCGTCACCACGTTACTGGCTGATTCTGTAAAGGAAGTTGCTATGCTTTTACTGGTTTTTGGCGGGGCGGGGGCGTTGAAGCAGGTGCTGACCGATGGCGGGGTAAGCCAGAACATAGCCGATCTCATGCAACATTCATCCTTGCATCCCTATGTGCTGGCCTGGAGCATGGCTGCGATCATTCGGGTGTGCGTAGGCTCATCGACGGTATCGGGTATTACGACGGCAGGCTTTGTGGCACCGCTTCTAACGGTTTCGGGTGTTGAACCGAATCTGATGGTCCTGAGTATCGGTGCGGGCAGTATGATGTTTTCGCACGTGAATGATACGGGGTTTTGGTTGTTCCGCGAATACTTCCAGCTATCGATGGCCGATACGCTCAAAACATGGTCGGTGATGGAAACGCTGGTGTCGGTGGCGGGGTTGGGGGGTGTTATGGTATTGAGCCTTGTCGTAGGTTAGTCCACAACAGACAAAAATGGAATGGACAAAAAAAGGACGGTCCCGAAAACACGAAGTCAACGGGACCATCCATCTACAAGCACGGCTTACTGCCTATCGGAACAGAGTTCCGCCAGCTTTGGGCATCAGCACAACATTGATGCTGTGCACGACACCGTTCGCTGATTTGTAATTATCAGCCGCATCGATCGAAGCCGTATGGCCCTGATCGTCGGTCAGATCAATGCTACCGTTCGATCCTTGTTTTGCTGTTAGCGTGCTGCCGGCCAGCGTTTGCAGTTCGGCCTTACCATTCCCCGCTTTAACTCGACGGGTCAGCTCGGCCATATCTACTTCACCCCGCACTACGTGGTAAGAGAGTAGCTGCTTCAGCGCTTCACGGTTGCTGCCTTCCAGCAGGCCATTCTGTGCGCTCGTTGGTAATTTTTTAAAGGCGCTGTTCGAAGGAGCAAAGACCGTATAGGGTCCGGTCCCTTTCAATGTTTCGAACAGATCCGCCGATTGCAGGGCATTTTGCAGGGTCGTATAATTCGGTGATGACGAAATGAAGTCGCCGACGCTGCTGCTCCGATTGGTGCTACCGGCTTTTACGGCCGGTGCTTCGCTGGAACGAGCACCCGACACGGCCGCTCCCGTACCCGACGTGCTGACACTTGTACCCGATGGTGTTGCACCGGTATTTGGCGAATAGCTGCCTCCGCTACTACTTCCCGAACTGCGGGCTGCCGAGTTATTCTGCCCGTTGCTCACCTGATCAGCAGGTGTGGTTGTGGTAATTGTCGATGGGTTGCTGCCGACACCGGTAGGGGCGTTGGTAACGTTGTTACTGTTATAGTTTGTCGTGTTGCTGTTGTTAATGGCGGTGCCATCGCTGGACGAACTCTTCCGATACTGACCGTCCTGAATGCTGGTCGAAGTACCTGAATTGGCATTTGTACGCGCGTTCTGTTCCATGGCTTTTTTAGTGCGTTTCATGGCTCGTCGCTGGCTTCTTGACGAATTTCCTGATGTTGAGTCGGGAACGATAGCGCCCTGCGGATAGGTCGTAGACGTAGCCGCTCCGGTGGGCGTAGTCTGTGCCCAGGTGGCTTCTGCTGCCAACACGGCACCGAGTGTCAGCAAGCTAAGGGTTCGGTTGATTTTCATAACGTTGCGTTGTCGTTGAGCGAATAAGTCGTCACAAGAAGAACCCGATTGAGCGCAAAAAGTTTACATTCAGGTGTCTGTTCTTTGAGGGGCGGCCACTAGATTTGTCCTCCTATTAACCATTGTATACCGAACGTTATGCAGTCGATTCTTCCCTTACCAACGCAACCCGTAAAACCCGGAACCAGCACCGGACAGCAGTTCTGGCAGTCGTCGGAGAAAACGCTCGATTCCTATTCACCCGCCGATGGGCAGCTCATTGCCCGTGTTCATCCGTCGACCCGCGCTGATTACGATCGCGTCGTCGAAACGGCACAGGCCGCATTTCTGGAATGGCGACAGGTCCCGGCTCCGCGTCGGGGCGAAATTGTCCGGCAGATGGGCGAGCAGTTTCGACGTTACAAACGGGAACTTGGCACACTTGTCAGTTACGAAATGGGTAAGTCGCTTCAGGAAGGACTGGGTGAAGTGCAGGAAATTATCGATATCTGCGATTTTGCGGTAGGGCAGTCGCGGCAGTTGTATGGGCTGTCGATGCATTCTGAACGACCGGCTCACCGGATGTATGAGCAATGGCATCCACTAGGCGTAGTCGGCATTATTTCGGCCTTCAATTTTCCGGTTGCTGTCTGGTCGTGGAATGCCATGCTGGCCTGGGTGTGTGGGGACGTTTGTATCTGGAAACCTTCGGAAAAAACACCCCTGACGGCTCTGGCCTGTCAGCAGATTATTGGCGAGGTACTGCGCAACAACGATGTGCCGGAAGGGGTTTCCTGTCTCGTTACGGGTGCCCGCGACGCTGGCGAATGGCTGGCCCGCGACCCACGTGTTGCGCTGGTATCGGCCACGGGCAGTACGCGCATGGGAAAAGCGGTGGCAGAGTCCGTTGCTGGACGGTTGGGTCGTAGTTTGCTCGAATTAGGTGGTAACAATGCCATTATCGTGTCGGAACACGCTGATCTTGATCTGGCCATTCCGGCTATCGTATTCGGCGCGGTGGGCACGGCTGGACAGCGATGTACGTCTACACGTCGGCTCATCGTTCAGGAGAGTATTTACGACGATGTGAAAAATCGGCTCAGAAACGCGTACGCTCAGCTGCGCATAGGGAACCCGCTAGACGAATCGTTTCATGTTGGACCGCTCATCGATCAGCAGGCCGTAAAGGGGTATCAGCTGGCAGTTGACGAAATCCGTGAATCGGGTGGGCGCTTTGTTGTTGAACCCGGCCTGATCGACGGAGTAGGGTTTGAATCCGGTTGTTACGTGAAGCCCTGCGTTGCTGAAGCGGAAAGCCAGTGGCCGGTGGTTCAGCGGGAAACGTTTGCGCCCATTTTGTACCTGCTTACGTACACGACACTCGACGATGCCATTGCCCAGCAGAACTCGGTGCCCCAAGGCTTATCGTCGGCTATTTTTACGTTGAATATGCGGGAGGCTGAGCGATTTCTGTCGGTGGCTGGCTCTGATTGTGGCATTGCCAACGTGAACATCGGCACGTCAGGCGCGGAGATCGGTGGTGCCTTCGGGGGCGAAAAAGAAACGGGTGGTGGCCGCGAATCGGGTTCCGATGCCTGGAAAGCCTACATGCGTCGACAAACCAACACCATCAACTACGGGACTACGATGCCGTTGGCACAGGGCATTACATTCGAACTGTGAGAGTAGGGGTTTCTGGCTGGATTCTCGGGATTGATCGTACGGCCTACCGCCTGTTCATCTCGGGAATCCTGCCGAAGAGAGACTTTTTGGTCGTTGTCAGGTCTTACTGTGTATGATCACGATCTGCCTTGACGACAAAGATCCCAATCTGCTTGCTGTTTCGTTTCCCCAGGATCCCATCGGTAACGACTTGATCCGCACCGTTCCGGGAAGGCGCTGGAGTTATTCCCGTCGGTGTTGGGTAGTGCCCAATACCCGCGAAACGGTAGTCCATCTTGGTAAACTTTTTGGTAAAGCCTACTGTCGTTTCGATGAAGCCCTGGTTCGGCTGTACAGACCCGATGCTACGCTTGCCGAGATTGAACAGGCTACCAATCCAGCGTGGCCTCCCATTGATGGGCGTATTGCAGGAAAACAGCGACTGCCGTTTCGTTACAGTCCGCGTTCAGGCGAGTATGACAAGCATCCGGCTATCATATCGTTGAGTAACACATTGCGTACCCAAAATTACAGCTATAAAACACTCAGAAATTGCAAGCAGGCAATCAGGGCGCTTATCCGATATTGTAACACGACACCGATCGATGAACTGACAAAACTTCAGTATCAGCAGTATTTGTTGTTTCTGGCAGAAAAGAAACGATTGAGCCCGGCCACCCGCAACGTTCACATAAATGCGTGGAAATTTTATCAGGAGAAAGTGTTACGGCGGGACAAAGCGTTTTACGATATCGATTACCCGAGGCAGTCCACGAAGTTACCGACGGTCTATAACGTAGCTGAAGTGAAAGCCCTGTTTAAGGCCACGACAAGCTTGAAGTACCGAACGCTTTTTAAGTTAGTGTACGCTACGGGCCTGCGACTCAGCGAAGCTGCTCAACTGCGTTTGACGGACATTGATCAGGTACGTAGACTCATTACTATTCGGGGAGGTAAGGGAAAGAAAGACCGGGTTGTGATGATGACTGACAAACTGGAGAGTACGCTCCAGGAGTATCTGAGTCATTATGCAACTAACCGTGGACCGTGCCAGATATTTTTGTTCGACGACTGGGAAACCGGTGAGCCTATTGCCAATCGTACGATACAACAAGTGTATAGTAACAGCGTTCAGGCGGCAGGTATTCAGAAGAAGGGAGGTATCCGTACACTCCGACATAGCTTTGCGACTCACCTGTTGGAAGCTGGCACTGATATTCGTTACATCCAGCAACTGTTGGGTCACGAAAGCATCCTGACTACGATGCGTCACACCCACGTAAGTGCTGACAAAATCAGTACGCTTAGAAGTCCACTGGACGATCTGTAGCTATGTGTCTGCGGAGGATGGGTCGCAGTTGGGCCAGACTGAAAAAACGGCTCTTCAGCACTTAGCCCATCGTGTAACAAACGACAACACGTTTATTCCGTTTCAGGCAACCTCTGGAATCAAAGCGATACAATTGCTTATCGTGCCCGAAGAAATAATTTGGGAATCCATCAATATCCCAGATACGCTCAACGTTGCCTGTGATATTAATTTTTGTGTCATAGTAGCATGTAAGACTCGGCTTATTTGTCTGTGATTTAAAAAATAATGTATCTTTAGTCGTGTCAGCAAAAGTACAAAAAAGGAATATACGATAAATGAATCTACCGCTGATTTTCAGGTGTTTATCATTTAGTGATTCAGCGTACAATAATACGTTGGGTGACCTGTTCAGCCAGTGCTTCCATTTCCAAGTTGCAGGCGACAGTTTGAGCGCCCCGTATGGGTATGCCTGGGCTTCCATTTCGACGTTTCGGTCGACAGGTTACAGGCCGTAGCGGTCATGTTTTTACTCGTTGGGCGGGTTCCGGCTGATACGAGAAACGACTTGGTTAGGCAGAGTACGTTTACAGGGCAGCGTCCCAGCGACAGGCTAAACATATTGGTTGGATAAGCAGCATGAATCAAAGCAAAAAATGAATATTGACCACATATTTATCTTCACTGAAGATAAAGGACAAGTAGCCGATCAACTTGTTGGCTTTGGATTAACCGAAGGAAGTGGCAGAACTCATGTAGGGCAAGGCACAGCCAATCGTAAATTTTATTTTGCAAATTTCTTTCTGGAGGTACTATGGGTTTATAACGAGGCCGAGATAAACAGCGAGTTGATCGTAGAGACTGGTCTTTGGCATAGAGCTAATTTCAGGGATACTCACTTTTCTCGTTTTGGGCTTTGTTTCGTTAACGATGATACAACGGAACGACTGTTCGACAAGGCAGGCAAATATCAACCAGTATATTTTCCGGAAGGACTGGCAATCGACATTTTGCAGAACAAGAATAACCCTAAATTTCCTTGGACTTTTAGGCTTCCTTTTAAAGGGCAAAAGAAAAACGAAACTGAGCCAACAGAACATAGAAACGGTATCCATTCATTAACTAAATCGATTTTTGAATACGAAAGCGTGGTTAGTGAGGATTTTCTTGAATACTTTAAAAATGAGAACGGCCTTGAATTTAAAAACTCTTCAAGAAATTGGTTAACCTTGATTTTTGACGAAGAAGCTCGGAGGCTAAGCTTTGATTTTGAGAGTCTTAGTTTAACAATTCGATACTGATTCGCTCCGAGCCGTGTAGCCCGGATGACAGGAGGCAGGCCGCAAGGTCAACCAGAGCAGCCCAACCGGCAGGGGGTGTAAAGGCAGGCGAGCCATTTGCCCATTTCAGCTAGCTTGTAGGGCCATCAACCCCCTGAGTCGTTGGGTGGACGTAACAGCCAGTGCTTCAAAGTCTGGCTCGCGTGCGACAGACGGCACGTCCCGTAATCGGGCGGCTTTAGTTCGCCAGGCGGCTTCGGTTAAAAAAACAAACGCCCGAGTTGAGCGGCTTAAAAAGTGAATTTGGTCAGGCGCGTGTGACAATGGAAACGCCCTGATAGGGCAACTAAAATTAATTTATGCTCATCCAGAATATAAAGTCTGATAGTAGTTTCCCTGAAGAACTTGAAGGAGAGGTGTTCTTTCCCCTGTTCAACAAAAAGATAAAAGTAAGTGAGTTCACTTCTGATAACATTGAGTACGCTAATGAATGTGCCAAGCTTCTCAAGGAACTGAATGATGAAGTAATTAGGCACCTATGCTTGGCTTCAATAAGGTATTGTAATGCTTTTTTAGAAGCCGACAGTGAAGAGCAATATTCATTCGACAATGAACGAGATGTATTAGCTTTGATTGACCCGCGCTTCTTACTGATTGAACAAGATGAAACCAGGCCAGCTATACACTTAGAGTTAGAATGTGACTGGGAACAGGAACACGGTATGGAGTGGGCCATACGAGATGGAAAGGTGGTGTACGTTGGCTCATACAATGGAGTTAGTCCTTTCGATGATTTTATTGAAAAGGATGAATGGAATTTTGCACAGCAATAAATCGCTTCGCGTGGGGTAGCTTACCGTCGACAGGACGCTCGCCGGTAAGGAAGCTTTGCAGCCCAACCAAACAGGGGTGTAAAGGCAGGCAGCTACGTTTGTGATTTGAAGTGGTTTTAGGGGCCATAAACCCCTGTGGGTGTTGGATGCGTTAGATAAATAGAAAAAGCGTGTGCTCCATCGCTCCGGCGACAGGCCGCACGTTTCGACAGGGTAGCTTTTTGCTCGTTGGTCAGGCTACGGTTGACAAAGAGCTAACTTAAATGAACAGTTCGACAAGTAGGGTAGGTCTTGTCTGACAAGCTGTTCTTCTCGACAGTCCATTCGCTGAGTGAAGCCAATTGGTTTAAAAGCAAACCCTTTACCTGTGAATAGTGACTATTAAAAAACTGCAAAATATAAAGCAAACGTTAGGCTTCATATTGCTACCAGCATGGTTGCTCTTCAGTTGTGGTTGCCCTCCTGATGTAAAATTAGGGGAAGTCCAATTGATAAAACCTGAGTTCTTAAGTGTGTCAGGGGCAGCATCAATGACTTATACCAACTCTATGACAGGTGAACTGCTTGCATTTAGGGGGGAACCAATGCAGTACAATTCGGAAAAGCTCATTGTGGCTTCACTATGCGCGAAACCGCCTATAAGCTCACAGATCAGCTACTACGAGGTAGTTCCTTTTGCCAGTAAACGCTATAAAACTGAAGGCCCTCAGTATGAAGAAATATATTTGTCTTACAAGGTGTACACGCCGGTTCAGGGTGATACGACATCAAGCATAGATTTGCTGTCAATAGCTGGCAGACAGATTAGTATGTCCATTTTGGTATCAGATCGTGGGAAGGCAACCGCAAGCTCTCTACCTCTGATCAGCGGTAACAATCAGACTTGTATTGTGGCTGACACGACGATAAATAACCAACGCTTTCAACAAGTATACTGCCTGGTTGTTAAGCCTACTGTCTATTTCACGCCCAACAGGGGCGTGATTGCTTTTTACCGTAATGAAGCATGGTGGTTTCAAACGGGTTTTAGGTAGCTACATGGCTCATACCATCCAGGCATAGTCGTCAAACTCTACCCTGACAAACCGTTCCACATGGGGGGGGGCTAAGCGACAGGGAGCACGTTCCGGAGGATGGCAGCGGCTATTGTGTATGCCAATCTGAAAAAATCAGATTAGGTAATGTGGTCAGTAAGGCAAAAAATGAAACGAAAGCCCTTCTTCATGGATGAGCCTGTTTGGGTCTGGATTATCATGTGGGCTGGCTCACTGGCTATACTCCACAACATGGGATTCATGCTTTTTCAGGACTATGACCAAAGCGGATCGTTTGAAAAATCGAGCAGCGCATTCGGTATGCTGACCTTTGCGTTCTATTTGAGCAGAGGGTGGTTCCTGGGGTATTGTAAGTAGTTGTGACTATGTCTCAAACACCTTCTTCGGGTTTTTTCTAGTATACGAATGAGAATCGATACTGTTGTCAAAGCTGTTAGTTGCCTAAGTTTCGCTTATCTGTGGTTCAGTCCCGTTTATGGGCAGTCCAAGCGTCTGAGCGATACGCTAACGTCAACCTATGTCACAGCGGTCAGTAGCTGGCTACATGGTCGCGACGAACAGGCTAAAAAACAGCTTCTTGCCGTTCCCGCTCATCATGATTCGACAGAACAACGTTCGGCTTGGCATCTGCTACTGGACGAATTTTACTTCTGGCCGGGGGAGTACCAGCGTTATCTGCAACTCGCTGACTCATTACAGGTGGCTGCCAATTTTTACGGTTCAGCTAAACTGCTTGCTCAGCAACCAGCAGTACAGTATCAGCTACGGACAGACAGTATAGTGATCCCTATCCGACTTAAACACAAAAGTCATCCGGTAGTAGACGTTCTGCTGAATGGACACATCTGCCGCTTGATCCTTGATACGGGGGCACAACGAACGATGCTTTCGCGCCGGTTTGTCAACCGATTAGGAGCCGCGAAATTAACCACTCTAACCGTAACGAACTATAATGGAGAGAACGTACAGGGTTCATTGTTGATGGCAGACTCGCTAGTCTTGGGCAGCCTGACAGTCAAAAATTTACCGGTTATTGGCGCACAAATGCCTTTTCTTGGAGTTGATGGGTTGCTGGGCTGGGATGTTTTACGGCAGTTTGCCATTACCATTGATTATGTCAACCGGCAATTCACATTACGGCGCTCTATGCCTAAGGCCAATGGCAACCCGAACCTGTTAGGAGGTAGTTACCCAATGGTGCTGGCTTATGGGGCTGTTAATAATCAGCTGAACGTAGTATTGGACACAGGAGACAACAGGCAGTTCTCTGTCTCGCCCACCGGCCTGACCAAGATCGGCCCCTATCGAACGAAACAACGTCTTGCATTTTCGTCAGCTGTGGGACAACCCGTTCACATAAGCCGTGATCGGCTTGTAAAACGAACGGCCATTTCCATTGATGGAGTCAGCTATCCGTTCAGGAACTCCGCCGTTTTTCGTGCCGATAATGTTGTTGGCCAGGTCATCAGGGATGGTGTGCTTGGTAGTGGAGCCTTCCGTCGAGGTATTCTAAGGCTCGATGCACCTAATCACCGGTTCACTTATCAACACAAATCGAAGCAGGATCAGTAAGCACTAGTATGGCATTTCACGTTATTCGGACTGTGGCCAATGAAAAATAAAAACCGGACTCTCTTCTCGCTTATACCTGCCTATTGGGCCGCCTTGTTCGATATCATTATTACCGTTACTCATCAGCATCCGGACTATTGGCAGGGAAACCTTAAAAAGGCCAATGAAGGTAACCCCATTGGCGCCTACATGATGGCAAATCATGTGTCAGGCATTTTCGTTATTTCCTTCATCTGGCTGGTCATTATTGGGTTGGCAGGGTATTTTTTACCTGAGAGATACGCGCGAATATTTTTGCTGTTTGTGCTGATCGCCCATTCGTATGGGGCTTCGACGTGGATTTCATTGCATTATGGTTTTTGGTGGGTGATCGTTTTTATCGCCATTAATTCAATTCTTTACCGGGTTGTTGAAGAGACGCCACTAAACCGGTAATTTGTCGAAGTGAGACAATTTACTGTTCACCTCACTGATCAGATATGTTTTGCACAAAAGTGAAGAAGGGGCTTGTTACGGTGTTGATGGTTCTTACCTGGCTGATAATGTTCGGTACGCTTATTGGCGCGCCCAGTCTGAAAGGTAAAATCGCGATTGTATCGACGGCCCTGCTGATCAACGGTATGCTGGCGATCTATTATAGTTGTCTCAATCGGCGTCCTGCCAACCTGAAAGAATGGTTCAGGATGTAGCTTCACGCAGAGTAGTACAACAATTCGATCCCGGTTTATAGCTGTTTCACGTGCCGACTTGTTTGAACGGGCCTGAAAAAGCAGAAAATCGCATAGCCGAGTGTGCTTTGTGGCAAAAGAAGCCTGGTTTCGGTCTCTAATGAGGAGGTATTCCTAACGCCGGGCTTTCTATGGGTAAGTAATCCCCTCAACTATGTTCCGTATTCTGTTTGCGCTCTTTTCTGTTATCGGTATCACCGCTGAAGTCGCCCGTTCACAATCGCTCAATACGTTATCAGCTCAGGAAAAAAAGGAAGGATGGACACTTCTTTTCAATGGTAAAAACACGACTGGCTGGCATACGTATGGCGGCAAACCCGTGGGTTCATCCTGGCAGATCGAACAGGGTGCCCTGAAATTAAATGTTCCTAACAGGGTCGGGAACAAAGCGCCGGATGGGGGCGACCTAGTAACGGACGCTGTTTTTGAGGGTGATTTTGAGTTTAAAGCCGACTGGAAGGTGGAGCGGTTTACTAATAGCGGCATCTTTTTCTTCGTGCAGGAAGCTCCTCAATACAAAAACATCTTTGACACCGGATTGGAACTTCAGGTACTCGATGACGCTATTTATGAGGGAGCCGCCGAGAACAAGCACCGCGCCGGCGATTTTTTCAGTGTTGCTAACGCGCGGGTGCGGGAATTGAAACCCGTCGGTGAGTGGAATCAGGTTCGGTTTGTTGTCAAAAATAAAAAGATGACGGTCTATCTGAACGGCTTTAGCATTCAGGAGCATGAGCTAACCGGCGCCGACTGGAAACAGCGTTTGGCTACCAGCAAACTGAACAACGCACCCATCAGTAAAGGCAACTACACTGGTCGGATTGGTTTGCAGGACTGGGGAAGTTCGGTCTGGTTCCGTAATATCAAGATCCGTACGATTTAGGGCATAAGGAGGTTGGGCCTTTGACACTAGCCAAAAAGGAGAGTCCTATTTGTCCAGATCAAAAGCCCAACGTATACCATCCAGGAAGAATCTATTTTAGCCGGACCCACATCGAACCGCTGAGTGTTTCGCCGGGGTTCAGCGTAACCAGCCCGTCGCCGTTGTTGAACGAATCGACGTTGGCCGTGAGTGGTTCAATCGCAATGCTGTCACGTCGGGGGGGGGTGTAGCAAACCAAGTAATTTAATTTACCCTCGCCCGTTTCCTGACCGATCACCAGTTTAACGCCTGCCTCCGGTGAATCCAATACCGTTTCGGCAAAGCTGATACCTTCCGGCGTCTCACCCGTTGGGTTGATTTTAAAAGGCGTATCTAATTCAAGGTCTTTTAGAGTCAGTGTTTCCGGTTCTTCCGCAGGTTTCTGGCCATTCGGGATCATGGCGTCGTCAAGCGTGATGGCCGTTCGGCCCGGCAGTGACAGTGTTAGTTCATCGATAGGGGAACTGGTGAAGGTGAAATAAGGGTGCCAGCCAAAGGCCACTGGGGACCGGGTCGTTCCCGTATTAAGTGCCGAGTAGGTGATGCGTAAAGCACATAACCGGTCGGCGTTGGGGTCGCTGCCCAGGGTTAACCAGTCGGCGCGGGTAAGTTCGTAATTTACCGTAAGCGCAAACGGGAACGGGTAACCAACGGCATCGCCGGAATAATCATAGCGAACCGTTAGACTGGCATGGTTTGGCGTTGTCTCCTGATCGATGACCGAGAAGGATTTGCCGTGAACGAGTCCATGCAGCGCGTTGTCACGACTGGCTTCATTCATTCTAAGCGCATGTTTTTCGCCCTCGAATGCGTAGATGCCATGCCGGATTCGGCTTGGGAACGGGAAGAGTAACGCGCTGGCGTATGATTCATCCGCGAACAATGCCTGTGGGGATTCTGGGGCTTTGAGTAGCGCAAACAAATGCTTGCCCCGACCAAGTACCAGACGCCGAATCATGCCGCCGAATTCGGGAATGATCGTCGCAAACTCACCTGTTTCTTCGTATTGAAGGATGTATTCAGTCAGCGGTTTATGATCAGTAGGTAGCGGCAGGGGACCAAATGGCCGCGTCGTAATTGAAAAAGGCATACTGCTTTTTAATAGTTAGGTTGGTAGTTTAGTAAGTAGTCCGATCGCGATTTTGTTTCTTTTCTTTACCAAATAGACTTTTTGTCGCTCACATCCCCTCGCTCAGCATGGGAGAGAAGTTGGTGAGGGAAAGGTGAGGGAGGTCCATAAATTTAACGTTGCCTTAATTCGCCTGTCAGTACCTTGCTCCTATAACTGAAACGCTTCCAACGTCCATGAATTATTCCCTTTTTGCTGTTCTCCTGGCTTGCCTTCCGGCCCTGACACCCGCTAATCTGGATAGTCTGCCGATTAATAAAATTCAGGTCATTGGCTCGCATAATAGCTACAAACAACCGATCGATCCGGCATTGGTTCAGGTGTTGAAACGAGCGGATTCATCGATGGTAAAATCAATCGACTACAGCCATCCCAGCTTGTCAGAACAGCTTTCGATGGGATTGCAGAATCTTGAAATCGATGTTTATGCCGATGCCGCAGGCGGTAAATACGCTCATCCGAAAGGACTTGACTGGACCGGGAAAAATGCGCAAACTACGCCCTACGATCCGCAGGGCGTAATGAACGAACCGGGCTTCAAGGTATTTCACATACAGGAAATAGATTTCCGCAGCAATTGCCTGACGTTCAAAAACTGTTTACAGGAACTCAAGAGTTGGTCTGACGCGCACAAGGGCCATTACCCCGTTTTCATTACGATGAATGCAAAAGACGACGTCATCAACCGACCGGGGTTTGCCGTTCCGGAGAAATTTACGGCGGAGGTTTATAATCAACTGGATCAGGTGATTGTAGAAACGCTGGGTCGGCAGAAGCTCATCACACCGGATGACGTGCAGGGATCGGCTGAAACGTTGGAAAAAGCCGTTTTAGCGGGCAAATGGCCAACGGTGGCAGCAGCCAGAGGCAAATTTATGTTCGTGCTGGATGAAATCGGCGCAAAACGAACGGCTTATATCGACGGACATTCATCGCTGAAAGGACGTATCTTATTTACCAACTCTGAGCCGGGCACGCCCGAAGCGGCCTTCATTATCCGTAATAATCCAATTACCGAATTGGCAGCTATTCAGGAGCTTGTCAAAAAGGGGTATCTCGTTCGTACGCGCGCCGATGCGGACACGAAACAGGCTCGCCAGAACGATAGACGAATGTTCGAGGCTGCCTGCCAGTCGGGTGCGCAAATCATCACGACGGACTATTACGTCAAGAGCAAACACTTCGATTCACCCTACGTTATCAGTTTCGAGGGGGGAAGCTACATAAAGCAGAATCCGCTGTTGTAAGCGAACTCTGCGCTGAACGTAAACTCAGTTCTCAACTCACTTCTGCCCTTCCGAAACTAACCACCGGTTAACAGTATTTGCAGGGCCTTCCAGCACAATTTTGTAAAAAGACGAGGGCATCTTGCTCGCGTTGATCAGATAGCGCTCATTTTTCAGTGGCACTTCAGCCATCAGTTTGTAATCGTCTTTACCGCCTGTTTCGAACTGATTCGTTGTGGTTAGCCACAGTTTAACGGTGCCGGTCGGGTCTACTGCTTTCCAGGTTACTGCTAGAAAATCACCCTGCTGTCGAACAGTGGGTTCCGCCAACGATACAGGGCCGGTGAGTGGTATCCCATCCAGTTCCCGACTGACTTCCGATGGAATTGTGATGTTCAGGAAACGGGCAATTGTGGGCATGATGTCTACTACCGCCGGCTGAAAACGAGTGGCATACGCATTGAGGTCGGGGGTATTGGTAACCAGCCACGTAGCACGCTCACGGGGCGATTGTCCACCGTGATTCTTACCTGTTTTTTCGTCTCTGCCGTGGTCGGTCGTGATGAAAATCTGCCAGTCCTCACCTTGTTTCTGACGCTCCTGAATGGCACGCCAAATGCGCCCGATTTCAGCATCCATTTGCTTCACGGCACGGATAAAGGGCGGACTATCGCCATAGCGGTGGCCCATGTCGTCGGTGTATTCGAGGTAAACCCACGATAAATCAGGTGCTTGTGTTTGTAAAGACGCTACCGCATCGGACACCACCTGGTGGTCAATTTTGGCCATAAAATCACGTTCCTGATCGTGTGGAAACCGTACCGTATCGAGTTCGTAGCCATCGGCGTGGTAATCCAGTTGCAAAGACCCGGTTTGTGAAAGGCCTTCACCAATCAGTTTTGTCCGATTATCGGTCCAGCTCGAAAAAACGGCTGTCTTTTTCGTCGGGTATTGCTCCTTGAACAGCCGGAAAATAGTCGGATAATGGTAGTTCGGCGCTTTGATGCTGTTATCCCAAACGTTGTGCTTGTTGACCCAGGTGCCGGTCAGCAAACTATTGTACCCAACCGCCGAGATGGTTGGCGTCTGTGAGTAGGTGCCTTTGATACCGCCGACGTAAGCCTGTTTATAAGCCCCTTTTTTGGCGATACTATCCAGATACGGAGTCGATTCCCGCTCGATAACATCCGCCGGAATACCGTCAACGATGATAAACAGCGCTTTCTTCGGTTTGCTCTGAGCGATCGACCAAAGCGGAGACAAAAGCCAGAAACCAGTTAGCAGGGTCAGAAGCCGACACATACGATTTTAGGGAAAACGCGAAATCACAAAGGTACAAAATCGCACTGGCAAAGGCTCAGGACCTCTATTATCATTCATGTATCGATCAGTTGCGGACTTCATAAGTGGATAAAGAATAGTGCGTTCATGCTACAACTGGCTGGAATTTTGCTACAACTAAAGAACTCGCTTGGTAGGCGAGCAGGAAAGAGATAAATAAATAATTTCGGCGTCATCTGAAAACTATTTGTTTACATATCTTTGTTATTGATTAATATATAGCTACTTCATTGGCATAAATAAGATTAGTGATGTGCTAGTCTGGCAACGAATGAAATTTATCGGCGCAGTGATTCTGGTTCTTATGCTGTCGTTGAACAGTTGTCAACCCGTTATTCAGTTGACGGGGATCGACTGGTTCGGCTCGACCGCGTCAAAATCGGATGGTTTACCGTGGGTGAACTACACGGCTGATGAACTGACGACTGACAGCACGTCGTTTACAAAACCGCAAGCGATTGGTTTACTGAACGATCCGGCTCTGACCGAGACATCAGGTATGGTAATGAGTCAGCGAAACTCGGGTTATTTCTGGACAGAAGAAGATTCGGGAAATTCAAATCAAATTCAGTTGCTGTGCCAAGATGGTCAGGTGATGGCCCGCTTCGTGGTGGACGGAGCGACCAACCGCGACTGGGAAGACATGGCCATTGGGGCCGGTCCGGTGGCGGGTGTACCGTATATCTATCTGGCCGATATTGGCGATAACAAACACCTGCGTTCTGAAAAGATCATTTATCGGTTTCCGGAACCAACCGTTGCGGGGCAGCGACTACCGTACGAAGGTCACATCACCAATGCCGAAATCATTCACCTGAAAATACCCGACGGCTCTCAGAATGCCGAAGCGATTCTGGTCGATTCGCAAACAAAAGATCTGTTTGTTCTGTCGAAGGGCGATCATTCTGTAGTCTACCGGGCCGCGTATCCGCAGTCGTTGACAAAGCCTGTTCTGATGACTCGTGAACTGGTATTGCCTTTCAGGGACGTTACGTCGGCGGCTGTTTCGCCGGATGGTCGCGAGATTCTGGTTCGTACGTATGAGCAGCTTTTTCATTACAGCCGTCAGGCAGATGCGACGATTACGGACGCGCTCAAAGCATCTCCCCGGATTCTGCCAGTAGCCTGGGAGCCTCAGGGTGAGGCTGTTGGCTGGTCGCTTCATGGCGACGGCTATTACACAACGACGGAAGGTATGGACAACATTCCTCAGGTGATTCACTACTATCCTCGCAAGCGATAGCGATTTTCGGGCTTACATTTCTCCTTCGACACCCAACCCAAACAGGGCAAAGTCATACCGTACCGGATCGATGGGGTCGAACTGGCGTAGTGCGTCCGTGAGTTCCAGTGCCGCTTTCCAGTCCGTTTGTGGCCGGGTTAGAAGCCCCAGTTTACGAGCTACCCGATTTACGTGGACATCAATCGGAATGACTAGTTGGTCGGGGCTAAGGCGACTCCAAATCCCAAAATCAACCCCGCCACCAACCGTATTTCGGTCGTCGCGCCGAACCATCCAGCGCAGAAACATCAGCAGTCGTTTGCACGATGAGTTACGGGCGGGCGTAGCAATGTGCTTGCGCGTACGTTCGGGGAAGAAATCCGTTAAGCTACAGAACCGGTCGTGGAAGGCAATGAGGTTTGGCTCGACTGTCTGTATGGTGGCTGGGAAGCCGCCTGCTGTCGTAGGAGGCTTTCCCGTTCCATTACTCAGAAACGCATCTTCTAATGAGTCGTGTTCCTGGTAATACTGGCGAAAGAAATGTAGGAAATAAAGTGCGTCGGTTGCGTTGAACGTGCGGTGCTTGAAGTTCAGAAACCGTTTGAGATCGCTTTCTTCGTGAGTCCGAATGAAGTCATAAGGTGCCCCATCCATCAAGTCAACCAGCTCGGTTGACTTCTTTAAAATGACCGACCGCTGTCCCCAGGCCAGCACCGCCGACCAGAACCCCATGATTTCGATGTCCTGCCTGGTAGAAAAGCGGTGCGGAATGCTGATGGGGTCCCGGTCAATAAAGGAAGGCCGATTATACTGATCGGCCTTCTGGTTGAGTAAATCGGAAAGCTCGTTGTGTGTCAATATGATTTCCCTCCACTAACGACCCAGGCCATGGCGCGGGACACGCCCGAAAACACGGCCAGTAGCGTTGACATGACGAATGTAAATACCGCAATGAACGGATAAGCCAGCATGAACATAACACTGAACGTTACGTAGCCCGGCGAGGCTTTCATCTTCTGATCACGTTCCCGATTGCGTCGGATAATGCGTTCTTCTTTCGTTTCCATACTCACTACATAGTCTGTATAATTCGGTTCAAGCGGCAGAGACTGGAAACCTGAAAACGACAGACGGTTGCGTTATTGTTAAGGGGCAATGTAACTGACCTCTGCTCGGAAACGTCGGTCCTGGGGGGAAAGTTTCGCAAACGCCTGCGCCGAGAGTTTTACGAGAATTTTATCGTTCACACCCGTGTTCGGCAGGCGGCCAATCACCTTTACCCATAAGCTCTGGTTATTGAACTCATTCCGGACCTGCACCAGCGTACCGATCGGGGCCGTGCGGTGGAGCGCCAGGTATTTGCCGGAACCGTCGCCTTCAATCATCTCCGCTACACCACTCGTGGCAAGGCGTCGGCCACGGGTTGGCATCGGAGCGTCGTTGCCAGGGTGGGGGATTTCGATAACCTCTTCGGTCTTGGCCGAAGTCGATGAGGCATTGTCTGGCTTCGTCGGAGCGGGGTTCTCTGGTTTCGGGGCAGCGGGCTCGGTTTTGGCCGTAGTCGTTTCTTCGGGTTTCTTCGGTGTCGGACGTTCCGGCTTGGGTGCTGTTCGTGCGGGGGTTTCCGGGTGAGCCGGGGGCGGAGTTTTTGCCGCTGCTGCTATCTGAGCTGCCGGTGTCCGGGCCAGATAGGCTTTCTCGCTCACGATCAACGCCTGGCCGATCAGGACATTGTTGCCGGGCAGGCTGTTCCACTTGCGCAGGTCGGATTGAGCGATGTCATACCGGACGGCAAGGCTGTACAAGGTCTGACCGGGTTCAACAACGTGAATACCTACTTTGGCGGGGTCATTACTTTTGCGCGCTTCCCGGTTTTCCTTTGTCGATGCCTTCGCAATGGCGTCCGGCGTGTTTTTTGCTTCTTTCTCCTTGGCTTTCTCTTGTTTCCGAATCGCCTTGTCGATCGTTTTTTCTTCTTTCCGGCTCAGCGAACCGGCAGCCATGGGGATTCGGACGATCTGTGCAGCGCGAACGGCATCGCCAATGGATGGGTTGGCCGCTTTAATCGCAGCTACGGAACTGGAATAGCGACGGGCAATGGAATAGAGTGTCTGATTCTGATCAACGCGGTGTAGAATAAACCGCTTGCCATCTTTTTTCTCAACACCCACAGAATCGGCTACGGTATGGGCGTTTGCAATACCACTTAACAAAAACGGCAGGGCAATGAGGACTATGTACTTTTTCATGGGTTGGTATGAACCAGAAACCGATAGGGAGTTCAAAAAACAGTGTTTGTCGTAAAAATAACGTAAAAATCCGGCCAACTTTCATTAAGAACGGTTTGAGCGTCAGTTTCTGTCTGATTTATCTGCCCCAATAGCACGCATTGCCTGTGTTAAAAAAGCTTAATTATGAACCGCTTAAACACAAGCGGGCGTTCTCTGTTTAAAAGAAGGGGATCTTCGGATTCATACACTCGCCTGACCTGCTGCGTTTCAGTTGCTTCTGATCAGCAAATCCTTCGCTACTAAGCCGAAGAATGTCAGTCGCTTAGTACTTAATTTGTTAACCATTGAAAAGCCAGACTACATGCAAAATTATTCGATACTGTGGGCCGACGACGAAATTGATCTGCTCAAGCCACATATTCTGTTTTTGAAAAACAAAGGCTACGATGTAACACCCGTCAACAGCGGAGCTGATGCACTCGAAGAGGTAGAGCAAGCCAATTACGACGTCGTATTTTTAGATGAGATGATGCCCGGTATGACCGGCCTCGAAACGCTTTCACAGATCAAACAGATGCGGCCAAACCTGCCGGTTGTCATGATCACGAAGAGCGAAGAGGAGCACATCATGGAAGAAGCTATCGGTTCCAAGATTGCTGATTACCTGATTAAGCCACTGAATCCCAATCAAATCCTGCTGTCCGTCAAGAAAATTCTGGACAATAAGCGTCTGGTCACTGAACGGACTAACATTGGCTACCAGCAGGATTTTCGGAACATATCGATGCAGTATAACGACCGCATGGATTTCGATGAGTGGGCCGATGTCTACAAGAAGTTGATATACTGGGAGCTGGAATTAGATACGTCGCAAGATAAAAGCATGGTCGAGGTGATGAACATGCAAAAAAGCGAAGCCAATTCTACGTTCTGTAAGTTCGTGATCGATAATTACGAAGACTGGCTGAACGAACCGAAAGCAGAGAGTCCTGTCATGTCGCACCAGTTAATGCGCAAGAAGGTATTCCCGCTGCTGGACCAGACGAGCAATGACAATTCGGGCCCCTTATTCTTTATTCTGGTCGATAACCTGCGCTATGACCAGTGGAAGGTGATCGAACCACTGCTGAGCGAATATTTCACGGTCGAAGAAGAATCGTCGTATTATTCCATTCTCCCAACAACGACGGGGTTCGCCCGGAATGCCATTTTCTCCGGTATGATGCCGAGCGAGATGGAACGGAAACACCCCGATCTGTGGGTCAATGACGATAGCGAAGACGAAGGGCTTAATAACCACGAAGACGAGTTTCTGCGTCGGCAACTCGAGCAGAGCCGCCTGAACGTGAAGATGTCGTACCACAAGATCCTGAACGTTAATCAGGGAAAATCGCTGGTCGATAACTTCAACAACCTGCTGCAGAATCAGTTGAACGTGGTTGTCTACAACTTTGTGGACATGCTATCGCACGCTCGTACGGATATGGCCATGATCAAAGAACTGGCTCCCGACGAGTCGGCTTACCGGTCGATCACGCGGTCGTGGTTCTTACACTCGCCCTTGCTGGAATTTATTCAGAAGATTGCGGCCAAAAACGGACGGCTTATCATTACCACCGATCACGGTATGATTCGGGTGCAGAAGCCAGCCAAAATCGTTGGCTATCGCGAGACCAATACGAACTTGCGTTATAAGCAGGGTAAGAACCTCGGCTTCGACGATAATCACCTGTTCGTGGGCCGTAAGCCGGAACGGTTGTTCCTGCCGAAGCCTCACGTTTCGACGGCGTATGTCTTCACGCTGGAAGATTACTTCTTTGCCTACCCGAACAACTACAATTATTACGTCAATCACTACCGCAATACCTTCCAGCACGGGGGCGTATCGCTGGAAGAGATGATTATTCCGTTTGCTTACCTGACGGCCAAGCGATAGGGGCAACGATTCAGATTCATACCATTAGTACAGTAAGAGGGCTCTCTACCAGGCTATCGTTCACGATCGCAGGTAGGAGCCCTCTTATTATTTACGACATGTAAGGAAACTGTTCGTTATTTTTGTTTTAATTTAAGCTGTATTAGTATACAACATGTTGCCAGCGTAAAATTAATTCACGGAAAAGTGATCAACCCTTGTTGCATTGGTTTTTCGTACTAAATAGTTCGCACCCGTAAAGACAGCTCTTACTGGTAACGACCAATGCTGAACAGCCAACTTGACATTCTATGACAACTCTATACACCGTACGTTTTCGTTTATTTTTCGTGCTTTCTTTGTTTACGACTTACCTGTACGGGCAGACGGGCTCATTTCAGCAGTTGGAGACGAAAGTTTACAAGCTGAATAATGAATTGAAATTCAACGAGTCACAGGCCTTGCTCTTGCCTGTGATACAGGATGATGCCGTAAGCAATGAGGATAAGTATCAGGCGGCTACGCTGTTGTCGTATACGTATAAGCGCGTATTCGATTATAAGTCGGCGCTAAAATTTCTGGACATTGCCCGAACCTTTGCCAGCGAAACGCCAAAAAAGGAACAGTACCTGACTGCAATCCAGTCTGAGAAAGCCTTTATTCTGTTCGACACCCATGAATACAAAAAGGCTGATCGCTTGATGAGCCAGCTGGCAAAGAACGGCTTTGCCTACATCAACCAGGAGAACAAGTCCAAGCTGATCATGCAGCAGGGCTATCTGTTGTTTCTCAGCAAGCAATACGAAAAAGCGGAGTCTACCTATGATCTGGCAGTTAGCCTGATGCGTACATCGTCACCCTGCGATTTGCCGATGATCTTCGTCAAGAAGATGCAGCTCTACAACGCCATGAACCGCTCCGACCTGATGACGGAAGCGTTGCGGAAATCGTCTTTTTATGCTGACTCGTGCAAGATTATTAAATATGACATCTACACATACGATGAGTTGTTACACATCTACGAAGGGCGAAATGATCTGGCGGCCATCCTCCAGACCAAGAAAAAATTGGATAGCCTGAACCTGGTGTATGCCAGTAACGAACAGATTGCGTCGCTACACGATCAGAAAGAAACCATCCTGCTGAAAAATAAGGATCAGCAACTAAGTCAGAAGACGAGCATGGAGAAATACCTCACGATCATACTGATCGGGGTAGTCGTGCTGGCTATGGCCCTGCTGGGCTGGCTGCTCCGGTATCGTCGCGGGCAGCGGCAACTGGAGGCCGACTTCATCCGGATGAAGTCGGAACTGGAAACCTACATCCAGATGAATAAGTCTGTTGCCCTGAGCAAGGAAGTACCCGAAAGCGGGCAGTCAGCCAAACTGTCGGAACGTCAGCAGGACGTGTTGAAATGCATGGCCACGGGAATGTCGAACAAACAGATCGCCGATAAATTGTTCATCTCTGAAAACACGGTCAAATACCACATCAAAAATATTTACCTATTACTGGAGATCAAGGATCGGAAGGAATTTCTGGTCAATGTCAAGAAGCCAACTGTTTAAACTACCCAATTGGGTAGTTTAAACAGTGAATCAAACTTATATATTTGAGCGGTGAGGGGACGCCAATAACTCGTTGGCACTGAAACCTATTGATCATTCATCCTATTCCTGTCCTGCAATGAACCTAGATGACAGTTTTGACTATGACGATAAAAGTGCCTACTCGGCAGGTTTTGAAAGGAACGCATTTGCCTATCTGTTGGCTCAATACAAACGGGCTGTTTACACAAAATGGTTTTCCATTGCCTTTCCGGAATCCTGGCAAACCAGTGAGTCGATCGACATACTATCCACCATCTACGGCAGAACCGATACCACGGAGTGAGTGACACCCGTGACGTATCAAATCAATAACGGTTGCTGACTCCTCATGCAGCGGAGCCAACACGATTTGCACTGAGTTATACGTAGTGACTGTTCCCTAAAAAGCCCCGACCATCTTTACCCAAAGACGGTCGGGGCTTTTTAGGTGATGCCTACTGGATACTTAGTCCACCTTAAGCACGGTTACGGCCTTTGACTCCGTGGGTGTAGCGACACGTAACACGAGCGCACCCATCGGCAGACGACCTACCTCGAATGTATGCTGCTCAAGCGAACGGGCTTGCTCAACATGATGCGAACCTACAGCCTGACCACGCATATCGGTTAGACTCAACTGCAACGGTTGACCAGTGGCACCGCGCACCTCGAATCGAACCTGTCCGTTTTGAGCCGGATTACCGAACAGCCGAATCGACAGCGTTGTCGGTTGCTCTGCGCTCACTTTAGATAGGGTTCCCGTTCCGCAAGCGGCCAGCCAGTTATAGATGAAACTGGCTTCGGCAGCCGTGCCGGTTTGGGTTGCTTTCAGGACGATAGCCGGATTGTCGGTATATAAATTGAGCGTATAAGGTCCGGATGCCGTCGTCGGTACCAGTTCATTAACCACCGAAAAGCTTACCGGCTGCCCGTTTGTACCTGTGTACTGGGGTGTGAAACGTACCTGACGTAAACCGGGAGAAACCGTCTGACAGCTCACCATCGTTGCACCGGTGATCGCGAATGACGCAGGGGTAGCGGGCGAACAGGCCGCCAGCCAATTGTAAGTGAAGCTGGCTTCGGTAGCTGTGCCAGCCTGGGTCGCTTTCAGGATAATGACCGGATTATCGGTATACAAATTGAGCGTATAAGGCCCGGACGCCGTCGTTGGCACCAGTTCATTAACCACCGAAAAACTCACTGGCTGCCCGTTCGTACCTGCATACTGGGGTGAGAAACTCACCTGACGCAAACCCGCCGATAGTGTCTGGCAACTTACGGGCGTTACGGCTGCAATGGTGAACGTGCCGGTGTCGTTGTCCTTGATGTTTAGGGTCGTTGTCAGAGCATCCGGATCTGGATCATACGCATCGTCATCAACCAGCGTAATGATGATTGTTTCGTCGCCCTCGATGATATCGTCCTCAATCGGGTCTACTTCTTCGGTGTAAACAGCCTGCCCATCCGCAAAGGTTACCGATGTGGGCAACGACGCAAAATCGACGCCATTGGTAGCCGTACCACCAATCTGATAATTGACGACCAGCGTACCTTTCGTGTCCGTACGCTCAAACCGGATAAAGCCCGGATCAGCGGCAGAGCCTGCCCGTGCTGCTCCCCGGCGCGAACCACCGGTACTGTTACCTTCAGACGAGTTAGGGTCGGTGCTGTTTACTTTAACGATGGGTGCGCCGGTCAGCATGATCGGATCGCTGATCGTGAAATTGGCGTTCGATATGTCGAAGAAAATGCTGTTGCTGCTAACGATCTTGATCCGGCCCTGGCTGGTTCTGATATCCGGAAAGCGAATGGCTTCGCTGCCATCGTTGGGCGTATTGGCTACCAGCGTCGTCGGAAATGTCTGACCGCCATCGGTCGATAGCAGAATGTTGACGCTGGCGCAGTTCACCGGGGGCGCAGTTGTATTGGCGACGCTCCAGGTGATGGTCTGGAGGGAGCTGGCCGGATAAGTGCCAGCCAGGTTCGTAGTCTCCAGAAATGGTCCCGAATTTCCGTCTACCGTCACGGTCATGCTCTGGAACGTTACGCCCCCAACATTGTCGCGTACCGTGAGGGTGTGGTTGGTGGTGATGCCCACCGAAGGAAGTTTGTCCCCCTTTGCTTTGTTCGATCCGTTCAGGATGGCATCCAGCCGGGGATACAACCGCGTACCGGTTGAGGATGGCGCATAGCTACGGAAAAAAGGTGGCAAGGCCGTATTGGCCAGTGTGCTGGCATCGGGTACAACCGTACCGATATCAGTCCCTTCCCAGGAATAGGTCAGCTGATCACCCGCATTGGCATCGCTCGCCGTGGCCGACAGCATAAACGGTGTCGATTTTGGAATCGTCACGTTAGCCGGGAAGTTGGTGATCATCGGTAACGCATTATTGAGCGGGGTGCTGGTGAAGCACGATAATGTGTTGATATAGTTAACAGCCTGCTGGTAGCTAACGGTATGGAAATTGAGAAATGGCTGATAGGGGGCTTCGTAATTGTCGTTTCGAGCGGTATTTTTATCGTCGCTACAGGTGAACCCGTAACTCATGATGGTGGTGCCCGCACCGGGTTCAACGGACGTTTTGGCTTCGCGGGTCGTGCAGACGGGAATGCTGCTGTTGAAGGTGTGACTCATGCTGAACTGATGGCCTACCTCGTGGTTGAACGTTTGATCGTCGAAAACGGGGGCAAATGAGCCATCACCAAAGCTGCTGGCTCCTTTAGCCTTGCTGGTAGGTACGCAGGCTGATGAACCCTCGGCCAGCCCCTCGCCCGATCCACTCGAATTGCCAATTACGTGCCCAATGTCATACCCGGCATTACCGATGGCGTTATCGAGAATAACCTGGTTTTTGTCCAGCATTGATCCTAAATCGCCATTATTCAGGCCCCCGTCATTGCCGGGTGAGTAGACAGTACCCTTCCCGCTTACCAGGGTAAATGCCACACTGAGTTCGGTTCGGTAAACGGCGTTCAGGCGGTTAACGTAGCCAACCACTGCGTTGAACGAACCATCGACAGTGCCTCCGCCCTTCGTTTGCGTAAATTCTTTCGTCACCGACAGCGCGAGTCGAAATGTACGCAACACCGTTCCGGTATTATTGAGTGCTGCCCCCGATCGTGCCTTTGCTCCCGACTTTTCGGGTAACGCTTCGATCAGTGGAGTAACGGTGCTGCATTTTCCAAACGAACCGAACGGTTTGGCGGGGTCATTTTTTTTTACGTCTCTGGCAAAATACGTAACGTATTGCTGGTTACTAACTTCGCGCGAAACTTTCGTGATATACACCGCGCTCGTTTCAACACCCAGCACAATTGCGTCGAAGCCGCTGGAGGTCAGGCTGAGCCGGATGGTGTAGGTCGGATGATTCAGTCCTTTCCCCGCGTACGTTTTGATGTCGCGGTACTGGGCAGCCAGTTGGGGAGATAGAACGGAAGACTCGGTCATAGCAAAGGGCTCGGTGGTGCCGTTAGGTAGTGGAATATCGAGCCGAAGCGTAGTCGTGGCAGGCTGAAACTCCTGCGGGGCTTTGGACAGGTGAGCCCGTAGCGCATCTGTTTTAAGCTGGTAAGCCGCAAATTTGTCAATGGGGACAATATCCGTCGCACTCGCCCGCAACTGCGAAGACGCGATGGGTACGAAGAAACCATCCTGTGCAACCGCCGTAACGGTATTTACCAGCAGACAGCCCAGCACAAGCCAGAGAGATAGGCCGTTCTTCTGGCTCGTGAAACCGACTCTGATAGAATCCGACGACATTCGTTGCAAGCTCGGAATCGGATAGGAGCTATCCGTATAACTACTTAGTCGTGCTTGTAAGAACCTGCGAACACGAATCGGGCAGGTAATCAAAAAAGTAAAGATTGGCATAGATGTATTTTATTAAAAAGTAGGCCAAAAGTAAGTAACTGTACGTCCGCCATTCCTACCCATTTGGGTAGTTTTGAGTCGATGAGGCACAATTCTCCCTGATTTGATAGGTTTTCTGAGGCAAAAACGGATTTGTCGGATTCGCGGTAGCACGTGTGATTGCCGGAAGCCATACCGCAAGCAACTCGTGAGGAATTACTGAAAAATAAAAGCCCCGGCTATTGTAATAGCCGGGGCAGTGTGTCGTGATGTTGGTTTGTTGATTCTACGAATTTTTCTGCCAGCGTTCGCGCAGTTGAATCTGCTGCGGGTTGGCTTGCGGATCAGGCTCAAACACGTATCGATTTACTTCGTCTATCTCCTGCATAGTCGCTTTGATCGGTACAGGCTGGCCATTGCGCCGAACCGTAATTTCATACGGATCGCCTGCTTTGAGGCCACGGATCTGCTCCCGAACGATCGAGATCGTCGACTTATCGATAGCTTGCTGATTAAAACTGATTAACTCATCATTTTCCTGAACACCTGCCTGGCTTAATGGGCTGGTTACCTGTTTCAGGCGAATCGTGTCGTTTGCCTGAACGAGCCTCATGCCCAGAGATGGCAGTTTCTTGCCTGATGCAACGGCTGGTTTGTACAGAATTCCAATCTTACCGAAATACTCCTGAAGCGGCAGATGCTCGGCACTCTTGACGTACCGATCGAAGAAATCGGCAATTTCGGGGTAGGTCTTTTGCGCAAAAATGTCGAAGAACTCTTTCTCCGGAAAGGGCCGGTTCGGACCGTAGGTTTTGGTCAGCTCATTGATCACCTCACGCAGACCGCGCTGCCCGCCAGATAACTCCAACAGGCGAATGTCCAGCAGACCCGCTACCAAGGCACCCCGGTTATAAATATTGCCATACTGTTTCTGGCCTTCGGGCGTGTAACAGGTCAGGGCCAGTTTCTGCAAGCTGTAGGTCGTGTCGAGCTGCTGATCGATTTTAACTTTCTGGCTCAGTTCGGTGCAGTAAGCCGATAAATCCGTCAGGCCACCCCGTAGTCGCATGGCTCCGTTAGCCCATTCGGTTACGCCTTCGTATAGCCACAAATGTTGGGATGGGGTAGGGGTAACGAAATTGAACTGCTGGATAAGCTCGCTGTGGATATTCAATGGAGTGACCACGTGGAAGAATTCGTGGGCGGCAATCGACGTAACCGTTTCGGCCAGTCGCGGAGAAAAGGGTGTTTCCTTAAAGATGTATTCCGAGCTATACGAATGCTCCCAGGCCCCCCAACTCTCGTCTTCGAAATGGTATAAAAAAGTGTATCGTTTTACCGGCAGTTGTTTCAGGAATTTTGCGGCTGCCTGAAGCATCGACTGCATGCTGTTGAGTAATTGCTGAGACGTTACCTGATCGGTTTTTGAGTACGTGTACATCTCGATGGCGGCTCCGCCAATGGTCGTTTCGGCGCGGGTCAGTCGACCCAGCAAAATCGGCGAATCAACGATCCGGTCGTAACTGTCGGCCAGAAAATAGCCATCCTTATTCTTTTCCAGCGCCGTACCGACTGTCCATTCCATCGGGTAGTTGATCTTCACCGCCAGCGGAGTTGCCTGCATACCCTGTGGAAAGCCAAACACGCCTTGTCCATTGATGAGTGCATGATCTTTCTCGATGGATGTGCCACACATGCGGTAGATAACGTCCTGCTTAACGGGCGTATCCCAGGTTTCGGCTATCTGATAGGTAATCTGGCGTAATTGAGCGGGTTGCTGGATTTTCCACTGATTCGTTGACATCTGCTGCGTTGCCAGCTCATTGCCTTTTTTATCGAATGCTTTGAACGAGCGGACGAAACGTCCGATATCCATGACTTGATAGGTGCCTGGTGCTGTCGATGCAAACTGATAGACCGCATTTTCGGGTTTCAGACCGTCAACGTGGAGCGTTACCTTAAACTGGTCATCGGCCCGGTTGGTTAGGTCAATATCATAGACCAGCGGGGCTGGACCGGCTGCCCACAACGGTGTTGCCATAGAACAGCAAGCCAATAGTGCGCCCCAAACAAAGTTGTTCATACTATGTGTGAAAAAAGTAAACGAATGCCTAAACAGGTAAGTGATCAGTAAATTTACGTAATCTTTCGAGCCTACGCCTAAAAACTGGGATGAGAGGAGTGTCGGCTGGATTTATGGAGCGCCAGTCGAAAAGTTAGCTAGCTCTAAATACGAAAAGCCTCCATAGAAGAGGCTATATAGCTGTAGAAACGAAGAAAATTAGCCCCCCAGTTCGATAACCTGCCCATCCTGACAGCGCAGCACGCGGGCCGGATACTTGTTGAGCAATTCGTAATTGTGGGTAGCCATGAGCACGGCTGTGCCAGCATTGTTGATGGCTTGAAAGACTTTCATGATCTGGTCCGACACGGCTGGATCAAGATTGCCAGTCGGCTCATCGGCGATCAGCATCTGTGGTTCATTTAGCATGGCGCGGGCAACTACAACCCGTTGCTGTTCGCCCCCCGAAAGCTGGTGGGGCATCTTCTTCTGAGCCGTTCCCAGACCAACCTGCATCAACACATCTGCGATACGATTATTCATCTCCGCCTTACTCGACCAGCCCGTTGCTTTCAGAACGAACCGCAAATTTTCTTCGACCGTGCGATCAGAGAATAGTTGGAAATCCTGAAACACGATGCCGATTTTACGACGTAAGAACGGTACGTCGCGGGGTTTTAGCTTTTCCAGCGGGTAACCGGCAACAAAACCTTTACCGCTCTGGAGCCACAGATCGGCGTACAACGTTTTCAGCAATGAAGTTTTCCCGCTACCCGTTCGCCCGATCAGATAAGCAAAATCGCCTTTGTTTATCTGAAACGACACATCGCCCAAAATCAGCTTACTGCCCTGATAAATGTCCGCGTGGTCTAGACTAAGAACGGGTTCGGTAGAAAACATAAATTTACTTGTTAATGAACAGTCATCAGTCACTGATGAGTCTTTCTAGACAACAACGACTGATGACTGCTCACTAGTTTGTTACTTTTTAACCGGTAAATTGGCTTTCTCGTGATCAGCCAGGAATTTAGCCAGACCACTATCCGTAAGCGGATGGTTGAGCAACATTTTGATAACGCTTAACGGAGCGGTCATCACATCAGCGCCAATTTCAGCACACTTGATCACGTGAATTGGGTGACGTACCGAAGCGGCCAGTACTTCGGTGGTGAAACCGTAGTTAGAGAAAATGGTTACGATCTGTTCGATCAGTTCCATACCGTCGGTTGAGATATCGTCTAACCGGCCAACGAATGGCGATACGAACGAAGCACCCGCTTTAGCGGCTACCAGTGCCTGACCAGCTGAGAAAATAAGGGTACAGTTCGTGCGAATGCCTTTTTCAGAGAAGTATTTGATTGCTTTGATACCATCAGCAGTCATTGGCACTTTAACAACGATATTTTCGTCGAGTTCAGCTAGTTCGTCGCCTTCTTTGATCATCTCGTCGTATTTGATCGAGATAACTTCCGCGCTGACATCACCTTCCACGATTTCGCAGATCTGCTTGTAGTGACGCATTACGTTGTCTTTGCCCGTAATGCCCTCTTTCGCCATCAGCGATGGGTTGGTGGTAACGCCGTCGAGTACGCCCATCTCCTGAGCCTCGCGAATGTCGGCCAGATTGGCCGTGTCAATGAAAAACTTCATAGTTAAATTAAATTAATTAGGTCGGTAAGTTGGCAAGCCCGAAAGCTAACAAGCAACAAATGCCTAAAAGACACACAGACTTAGTAACTTACTGACCTACTGATTAGGTTCGTACCGTTTTGAATTTTGCAGACGTGAAGGTACGTATCTTTACCCGTTCTGACTTTATATTGTTTAGTAATCAGGTGTGTAAAATCATCGAGCGCATTTTCGTAGACCAGATTGATCGTACAGCCGCCAAAGCCTCCTCCCATCATTCGGGCACCCAGCACGCCGGGATGGTCGCGGGCAATATCAACCAGCGTGTCCAGTTCAGGACAACTCACTTCATACCAATGGCTTAAGCCTTCGTGCGAACCGTACATGAGCTGCCCAAACGCACGGATGTCATTCGCTTCCAAAGCCGCCACGCCATCGAGCAGACGCTGGTTTTCCTGAACCACGTACGCACACCGCCGATAGATGAGCGGCTGGGCATGTTTCAGATGCGTGTCGAGCATGACCATCGTCACATCGCGCAAGCTGTGGATTTCAGGGTAAAACGTTTTCAGAAACCGAACACCTGCTTCACATTCGGCCCGGCGCGTGTTGTATTCCGACGTCACCAACGAATGCTTAACCCGCGAGTCGCAGAGAACGATGCTGATGCCGTCCATTTGCAGGGGCGCGTAGGCATACTCCAGTGAGCGGCAGTCCAGTTTAATAACGTGATTGGCCTTGCCCATCATGCTGGCGAACATATCCATGATGCCGACTTTGGCCCCCACAAAATCGTTTTCGGCCCGTTGCGACATTTTCAGCATCGCTATCCGATCCAGACCCAGCCCAAATAACTCATTGAGCGCAAAGCCAACACCATTTTCGAGCGCTGCCGACGACGACAGCCCTGCCCCCATTGGAATGGTGCCGCCAAAAACGCAGTTGAACCCTTTGATCGGTTGGCCCGCCAATCGGAACTGAGCGGCTACGCCCAGCAGATAATCGGCCCAGGTATGCGTTGGTAGAAGATCGTTTAATGTACCCTGATACGTTTTGTTCAGGTCGTAGGCTACGAAGTGAAGTTCATCGTCGGTACGGGGACCAACGGCCAGATAAATCGCTTTATCGATGGCAGCCGGCAGTACGAACCCTTCGTTATAGTCAGTGTGTTCGCCGATCAGATTAACACGGCCAGGGGAACAGATCAGGAGCGGATCAGAATGAAACGCGTCCTGAAACGACGCGGTAAGTTGATTGAGCAGATCCATGTTGGGTTCAAGGAATTAAGCGGTCTGATACAGCTACCCCGCATAATCCGCTAAACAAATGAATTGTTTCCGTAAAACCAGTATGGCAACCGATCGGAAATAAAAAATGGCAAACCAATGTCTCACCGCTACGACCACCTACCCTTGCTTCGGTCAAGACCTGGGGGATTCAGCAGGAGCTGGTAGCACCGATTTGCCGATGCAAAGTTAAGCAATTGTTCGTCAAACGACCAAATTTCGCCCGTACCTTTACGTCAAAATAGATGAGTGATGAAGAGTTATTTTTATAGTTTTTTTTGTACGCTGTTCATTATCAGCGCTTGTAGTTCGGCAGACAAACAGATCGAACAGGGACGAGATTATTTAAAACAGGGTAAATTTCGGGAAGCAATACAGGTTTTGAACCAGGCTGTCGAGTCTGATGCCGACAATGCCGAGGCATTCAACTCACGCGGTGTCGCTTATTTTGAACTGAAAGAATACGCCAATGCGACACTGGATTATGATCAGGCAATTAAAATCGAGCCCGGTTTTTATCGGCCTTACTACAACCGGGCACTGCTCAAAGTGGCACAGAATGACCTTACGGGAGCGGTGAAAGATTATTCGGATGCGATTCGGCTGGCACCCGATACGAGTCGTACCATCAGTGCTGAAATCTTTCTGAACCGGGGGCAGTTATTTGCGGCCCAGGGACAGATTCAGCCAGCTATGACCGATTTTTCACAGGCTATTTCGTTAGATCCGAAGAATGCGCTGGCTTTGTACAATCGGGGTAATCTCCGTTTTCAGCAAAAGGACCTTAAAGGAGCAACGACTGATTTCCAGCAGGCTGTGCAGGCCGACACGAAGTTTGGGAAGGCCTTCTACGGATTAGGTATCGCCCAGATCCTGCAAAACGAGCGGGAAGGCGGTTGCCTGAGTCTGAAACAGGCTCAGAATCTGGGCTATGCTGATGCCGCTAACGCCGTAGCCGAATACTGCCGGTAAGGAGCGTATGCTGGCGTATCGACCTCGTTCAGCCAGCACTTATCCGTAAGATGCGAATGGAATGATCGTCAATTATGTTGTGTGAGCAGATTTCGTAGCTAATGTCAGGAAACTGACTGGTACGTGACTGTTTTCTCGAAGTATCCAAATCATTATCCGACCTCATGCGTAAAGTGCTTTCAATTGTTTTTGGACTGCTTTTTGTTCTGTTTGCCGCTTTTCAATATAACGATCCGGACCCGGAAGTGTGGATTCCTATCTATGGATTCGCGGCTATGGCTTGTTTCATGGCCTACGTAGGGCTGGCACGCTGGTGGTTTCTGGTGGCCATGGCAATCATGTATGTGGTTGCGGCTACTTACCAGTGGCCCCCCGTTTTCGAAGGATTCATGTTCAGTGAAACGGGCATGCGAAGTCTGAACATCGAACTGGCGCGTGAGGCCGGTGGACTGGCCATCTGCGCAGTCGTGATGCTGGTGCTGGCTGTACTGTCACGTCAACCCGTTTCTCGCGCATGAAACTCATCGAATGTCCCCGTGATGCGATGCAGGGGCTTACGCATTTTGTGCCGACGGATCTGAAAATCAGGTATCTAAATGCCCTGTTGCAGGTTGGTTTCGACACGCTCGATTTCGGCAGTTTCGTATCGCCCAGGGCTATTCCTCAACTGCGCGATACGGCCGAGGTACTGGCTGGACTGGAGCTGGATGATACCCGAACGAAACTGCTGGCTATCGTCGCCAATGTCAGAGGAGCTGAACAGGCCAGTGCTTTTTCGGCCATTCAGTACATTGGGTTTCCGCTTTCGGTATCCGAAACGTTCCAGCAGCGAAATACGAATAAGTCCATTGCGCAGGCGTTTGAGGAAGTAGACGAAATTCAAAAGCTTTGCATAGAGGGTGAAAAGCAACTGGTTATCTACCTCTCGATGGGTTTCGGAAATCCCTACGGTGATCCGTATAGCCCCGATCTGATCAGTGATTTTACGGGAGAGCTGGTCGATATGGGCGTTCAGATCATTGCGCCTTCCGATACGGTAGGTTCATCGACGCCGGCGCACATCGAAACGCTATTTGAGCAACTTATAGCCACTTTCCCGACCGTCGAGTTTGGGGCTCACCTACACGCCCGACCGGGTGAAGGGCCTGCCAAAGTACTAGCTGCTTATCGGGCAGGCGTTCGGCGTATCGATGGGGCACTGCGCGGTTTTGGCGGCTGTCCAATGGCGGCCGACGATCTTACGGGAAACATTCCGATGGAAGATGTCGTCGAAACGCTTACGAATCAGGGCGTTTCCCTTCATCTCAACCAGGCTGCCCTTCAGAAAGCACTGGCTTTGTCAGCCGGCGTGTTTATGTGAATCTGCTGGCAGAGTGGTGTTCGATACGCCAAACGACCACTCTACAAGATATGGCATATCGAACACCACTCTGCCAGCAAACTCGTTTATACAGGCCCGCCCGCCTTGCGTTTATTACATGAACATGGCCTGGATCTCTTCCTTGACGGATTTGAGTGCATCAGTAGTAGGCAGCCGGTCTTTCTGGATAATGCGTTCGAAAATACGCTTAGACAGATCGAGAGCCGGTGCGTCGGGTTGTGTATCGCCGGAGGCCTGATTGATGAGTGTCATCACGTCGTTCATCGCCGTCTGGACCTTATCCCAAACAGCCTGACTCATGTAGACCTGCTGCGAGAGGTTGTGGTTGTATTCATCCCTGATTTCCTGTAAAAGCCGTTGCTGAAACTCAAGGGAGGTGGTGGCGGTTCCGCCCAGGCGCAACAGAAGATTGTTAGGGCTAATTCGCTCCAGAAACAACACCATCCGCTCGTAAGCCTGCAAACGTACAGGCACAACCGTTTCGGTATATCGGTTTTTAACATCGAAGCGATGGCGTTCTGCTTCACGCTCCAGCAGTAACTTGACCGTTACATACATGCCATACAGCACCAGACCGGCGGGTATAATTAATTTTAGAAAATCACTCAGCAACTCCATATACGGGAAAACGTTGTTTACGTAAAAAAAGGTAATTTTGAAAAAAGGGTTTATGGTTTTGTGCAATGGATCAGGGTAGGCAGATCGAACTGTTCACCCGAAACCAGACGCCAGAACTACAAACAACAACTAAATCATGCTGGTACTCGATAATCCTGTCCGTGTTCGGCCCGAAGCGCGGCAGCAGTTACTGGACACATTACAGTCCAATAAAATTCCTGACGAATACGGTTTACGCATTGGTATTCGGGGTGGGGGCTGTGGCGCATCCTGGCTACTGGGTTTCGATATACCCGGCACTTCCGACGAAGTGTATAACGTTGAAGGGGTTCGCATCATTATTGATCGTAAGCATTTGTTGTATGTATTGGGGGCCGAAATTGGATACGAACCGGGTGGATTCACGGTCGACAAAGACCCGCCCGCTTAATGGTTACCAGGCGATCGTCAAGAACTAACAAATTTGTTCGTGTAAGGGCCGGAAATAGCCCGTCATAAACCATCTGCTGTAGATTTTAGCCTGTTGCTGACCAAAATTGGCATGATTTTAGGTCAGTTTTGACCAAACCCTCCCACCGGGATCGTGAAGCGAATTGAACAACATATTTTTTTACTAGTCGCTATACTGGCTGTAGTCTCTTCGGTATTGTGCTATTGGGTTCTGGAGCAGAATGCGCCGGGAGCTACGGATGAGCAATACATGGCTGCCGTACAGCAACGGGTGAAGGAGGAAATGCGGGTCAGCACGAATGAATTAGCGCGTGTTGCCGAGAACCTTCGAAAAGCACCCAATGCTACGTTCGCCAGCATGAGCCTGCCAACTCAATATCCGTACTTCGTTTTTCGCAACAAGCCGGGTCAGCGGGGAGGGCCACAGCTGTTGTACTGGTCCGACTACCGATTTATTCCGGAGTACGCCCGCATTGCTTCCGTCAAATACGCGACGTTAATTGATTTTGAGCAGGGCAAATATATTGTCAGTCGTCAGCGCGTACGCAGTGGAGACGATACGCTGGACGTATTCTCGCTGGTGAACGTTTATCGGCAGTATCGCAACACCAATACGTACCTGCAATCGGGTTACAATCCCAGCTTGTTTGCTATTGACCCTGACTCGATCACCAACACCAGAACCAACGTTTACCAGGCTATTTACGATAATACGCCGGCTTATCTGTTTTCGGTGGTGCCTCCTAAGGTCGATGTGTTTCGGAATCATTCGACGCCCGTCAATACCGTAATTCTGGCTGCGCTGGGCATGATTTTTCTGGGCTTGTATGTCATTCAGACGCTGATCAGGCTCCGTCGGCGCCGACGTTACGAGCTGGGATTCGTCTGGCTGGCTGCTTATCTGGTCCTGCTACGGGTCGTGATGCTGTATTTCGGTGTGCCCTTCTTATTTGTCGAATCCGATCTATTCAATGCCAAATTTTACGCGTCGTCGATCTTCGTACCGTCGCTGGGCGATTTGCTGCTGAATGCCCTGGTTGTTCTGATTCTGGCCTACTATTGGGTCAATCATTACTACCGCTCCCGATCGTATGGCCAGCTTATCCACTTGCCGGATACTACAAAAAAATTGATTTCCATTGCCTGCGTGGTCGTCAGTTATCTGGTCTTCTTTGTTTGTTACGACGAGCTGAACAATATTTACGAGAAGTCACAATTCACGCTCGACATTACGCTCAACATCCGATTTTCTCCGTTAAAGATCGTTTGCCTGATTGTCTTCGTTGCCATTTCGTCCATCTACTTCCTGCTGAATCATCTGCTGGCCAGCCTTTTTTTGCGCTTCAATCGCGCTGTGGGCGTTGGCCTGGTGTGGATGTTGGTGGGCACACTAATTTCGACGGCTTTAGTATACGTAATCAACCAGTCCGTTGAGCCGATCATCTTCCTGAACGGATTCTACTTTCTATTGATTTACGTAAGTCGTTTTCCCAAGGCACTCTACACATTCCGGTATAAAACCTCTATCTATCTGTTCCTGACTGCCTTCATCTGCGCGGTCACGACGGCCTATGTCGTTTATAATCAGGAGATAAAAAAGCAGCTGATTCGTGAACGGGAGTTTGCCATGCAGCTATTGGCCGAAAATGATGAGTTTGGCGAATTCCTGATGAGTAAGGCGCAGGAGTCGATTATGGACGATGCCGATATTGCCCGCTTATTACGGAACGATA
Organism: Spirosoma agri; assembly: GCF_010747415.1. Classification (NCBI taxonomy): domain Bacteria; kingdom Pseudomonadati; phylum Bacteroidota; class Cytophagia; order Cytophagales; family Cytophagaceae; genus Spirosoma; species Spirosoma agri. Next base: position 1,214,823 of record NZ_JAAGNZ010000001.1, read on the forward strand.
CCCTATTGGTTCGCGAGCGTATTCAGCAGCGCATAAAAAGTGTTCATCTGGACAAATATTTCGATAAATACGACATCGATGTATCGTCGTACCGGGCTAACGGTCAGTCGCTCGATATTAGCCCGAACGCCAATACGTTGCCCAAGTTGAAGGCCCGGTACCGTCGGCCACTGTATCAGACGCAATATTCTGGCGTGTATTTTGTGAACGAAGCGGGGAATCAGTTTATCAAACAGTATATCTGCTTCATTCCTATCAAACGGATCGGCGAGGGACAGTCGACCACTGCCGACACAATCGGGACTATTGTGCTTGATCTCAAACTGCGCAGCGAACGGCCCAAAAGCGTTTATCCTGAACTGCTGGTCGATGCAAAATTTATGCAGACTCCTGATACGCAGGAGTATAGCTATGCCATTTTCAAAGGGCAAACGGCCGGAGGAACCACCCACCATCGAATCCTATACAGCGCGGGTAGTTACAATTATGACCGCAAAATGCCGCCTGCCCTGCTGGACGATCCAACTCTCTACAGTACGGGCCTCATCGCCAACGGGTATCAGCATGTTGGTCAGCGCGGGCAGGACGGGCGTATCGTAGTCGTTTCCTCGGCTGAATATCCCTTCCAGAACGTCTTTTCCAACTTCTCCTTTCTCTACCTGTTGCTTGTCCTGACCGTCCTGCTTGTTATCGTTACCTATGCCGCTTATTACGGATTCTCGCGCCTGAGCATAAATTATTCCACGCGGATTCAGATTCTGCTGAACGTCGCGTTTTTCCTGCCGCTGCTGTTCGTAATCGTCATTATTTTGAGCGTAATCAGTTCGAACTACATCACGAATCAGGAAAATTCGTACATCAGTAACACCCGGAACATAGCCTCCAATTTTGAAACATACCTCGATGAGTATTTACAGGGTAGGCGAAGTAAAGCGTCGATGGAGGAAGAGTTGCGCAAAATTGCCCGCGACGCCGATATCGATATCAACCTGTTCACGACAGATGGCCGGTTGAGCACCTCGACGCGCCCATTGATGTATGAGGGTGGGCACCTGTCTAAACGGATCAATCCGGAGGCCTACATCCATGTTATAGAGGAAAAAGAAAACCAGAAACTGCTAAACGAATCGCTGGGGAGCAAACAGTACCGAACAGCGTATGTAGGTATTAAATCCTACGACGGGCGGCTGCTGGGCGTATTGAGCATTCCCTATTTCTACGCCCGCCCCGAACTCGACCGGCAGATCATCGAAGTCATCTCGTCGGCGTTGAGCATTTTTACAGGTTTGTTTTTGTTCTTCCTGATCCTGTCCTACTTCGCGTCGAACGTGCTGACCAAACCACTTAAGTTACTGACGCAGAAGATCCGAAAAACGAATTTGAACCAGCCCAATGAGCCGCTGCCGTGGCGTTCGGACGATGAAATTGGCTTACTTATCCGTGAGTACAACCGAATGCTGGTCAAACTGGAAGAGAGTAAGCTGGCACTGGCGCAGAATGAGAAGCAGTCTGCCTGGCGCGAAATGGCCAAGCAGGTGGCTCACGAAATCAAGAATCCGCTCACCCCCATGAAGCTCACGTTGCAGCACTTGCAGCGAACACTTCCGGGTGCCAATGGTGACGAGAATGCATCGAGAAAAGCCAATGATCCGGCCATGCGACGGGTCATTCAGCGGACGTTCGATTCGCTCCTCGATCAGATTGATAACCTGAGCGATATTGCCACCTCGTTCTCTGATTTTGCTAAAATGCCGTTACCGAAGACCGAGGTATTCGAGGTGACCGGTGTTATCAACAAGGCCGCTGATCTGTACGCCGACGATAAGCATATTAGCCTACAGCGGGAAATTGCGTCCGGTCCGGTCATGGTTACGGGCGACCGCCAGCTTATCGGTCGTATTCTAACTAATCTGATAATCAATGGCATTCAGTCCGTTCCGTCCGATCGTAAACCCGTGCTCAATCTACGACTCTACACCAGCGACGATGACGTTCGGATCGAGGTGCACGACAATGGCGCTGGCATTCCGGAAGCGATTCGCAAAAAAGTTTTTCTCCCCAATTTTAGTACCAAGCGGGGCGGATCAGGATTAGGGTTAGCGATTGCCAAACGTGGGGTCGAACATGCGGGCGGATCGATCTGGTTTGAAACGAATGAAGGGGTTGGCACTTCTTTCTTCCTTTCATTGCCCCTGGCCCCCCAATCGGTCGATGAACAGGCTGCAAACCAACTGGCCAACCGCTAAGGGCAAGGCGTCCTCAAGGCAGGTCAGGCTATACCAGAAAACGACGAAGCCATTCAGGGTTTCCGAACGGCTTCATTAGGTGGTCTCCAAAACGGCGTATTGTCGAGTTCCCACTAGGGTTAATCGCCGTCGATCGTCACGTGTTTCCAGTTCTCGCCCGATCGAATTCGATTGAGTTGCGTGTGGGTGATGCCAAATTGCTTGGCGATCATTTTGAGTCGATTTTTATCGTTCCGGAGCAGTTTCTTGATGATTTTGACCTTGGTTTCCGTTAGCTTGTAGTTTCGGGTTGGGCGCGGCATCGGACGATTCAGAATATTCGGATTGTTCCGATTATGCTCGATCATCTCATTTTTACTGACCCATTGCAGGTTCTGGTAGTAATTGTTCTGTTTGTCGTGATCAAGGTGAATCACAAACGTCTGGTCCTCCTGCTGACGGGCAAGAAACTGTTCGGCAACCAGCTTATGCACATAGCGATTCAGCGTTTTTCCGTCGGTTCGGATGTTCAACGAGCGATACCCCTGAATGACAGATCCTTTGATAATTGTTCCAGACACATTGCCTGAACTATCGGGACGCGCGCCCTGGAAGCTACGCAGGCGCCCGTAATTTGACACGTCATAACGAGGTGGGTTTACAACACCGTCGAATAGAATGGGTACCCACTTCTCGTTCCAGAAACTCTGATTTTTTTTCTCCGTCATTGTCAGCGGTCATTATGTACCTGGATTGTAGTATGCGTTTATTTGCTTGAAAGTGATGTTTTGTTTAATCTACGTTCAACAAAAGTAAACGAAAATAATTACCCATCAACTATAAAAAAACTGATTATCAATCATTTCCGGATATGCTTGATAAAATACCGGTTTAAAGTAGCTAATTATATGAAATTGTGCTCAGATGTCCTGTGAAACCTATCCTACGAGAATAAAATGGGTTGAACTAACCTCGCTCCTATAGGTTTTATCAGAAAGACAGTGCGGGTCGGTGGACCAGCACGAATCAAAGCAGATGGAGGTAAAGCAAAAGAAAACAGTCGTAATCGGCGCGTCTGAAAATCCCGAGCGGTACGCGTACCGGGCTGCTCATAGCCTTTTACGGCACGGCCATGACATAGCGTTGGTTGGTGTGCGGCAGGGTGCTATTCAGGGACATCCTATTCAGACAGGGCAACCTGTTCTGACTGATGTCGATACCGTCACGTTGTACGTAGGGCCGCGTAATCAGCCGGTTCTCTACGAGTACATCAAAGCGATGAAGCCCAAGCGGGTCATTTTTAACCCTGGAACGGAAAATCCGGATTTTGAGAAGCAGTTACGGGCAGAAGGCATCGAGCCTATTGAAGCTTGTACCTTAGTGATGTTGTCGATTGGGCAATATTAGCCAAAGCTGGCTATCAGATGAGAAGAAATCCTGATCGCCTTTTGTAATGCTGCTCGATACGCTAGATCTTAAACACTTGGCGTATCGAGCAGCATTACAAAAGGCGACTGGTCCGGCTACAATTGAGCTACCATTTGATGAGTGCCGATGCCCAGGTGAATCCACTACCAAATGCGGCCAGGCAAACCAAATCACCGGATTTTATCTTGCCCTGTTCAAAGGCTTCGGTTAGCGCGATGGGAATAGAGGCCGCCGTCGTGTTACCGTACTTCTGAATGTTGTTAAATACCTTCTCATCAGGCAGATTCATCTGCTGCTGCACATAGCCTGAAATGCGGATGTTGGCCTGGTGGGGCACGAGCAGATCTAAATCCTCGTGCGTATACCCATTTGCATTGAGACCTTCGTTGATCACTTCCATGAAGCGCACGACCGCGTGTTTGAACACCGTGTTTCCGTTCATAACAACGCGGCTACCGCCCGATGTTGCCGTATCGGCCGTGATAAAATGATCAGGGCGGCTGCTACCGGGGTCTTTCAGGTACAACTCTTCGGCATAGCGCCCATCAGCGTGCAGGTGCGTTGACAAAATACGATGCTCCGGGTCAGTAGTAGCCTGAACAACAGCCGCGCCCGCACCATCACCGAAAATAACGGCAATACCACGACCTTCGGTTGTCTTGTCCAGAAACGTCGATTGTATTTCCGATCCAATGACGAGCGCCGTTTTATACATGCCTGACTTGATGAACTGATCGGCGATGGATAGAGCGTACACAAAACCGGAGCATTGCTGCCGAATGTCGATGACAGCTGTACCTTCGAGTCCCAGTTCACGCTGCATCAGAAACGCTGACCCAGGAAAGTAATAATCCGGCGATAAGGTAGCGTACACGATCAGATCAACGGCTTTCGCATCCAGCCCGGCGCGGTCGAGAGCCATTCGCGCGGCTGCGGTCGCCATGCTGGAATTAGTCTCTTTTCCATAGGTAAAAAAACGCCGTTGTTTGATCCCCGTTCGTTCCTGAATCCAGGCGTCGGAGGTTTCCATATACTGAGTCAGGTCGTCGTTCGTGACAATGTTGTCTGGTACGTAAAAGCCCAGCCCAGTAATCCTAGAATAAGTCGTAGTCATTCGCTAATGGCAAAATAATTGGCAAAAATAGCACTTTTTAAGGTAGCTATTGGGGCCGTAGCTTGCCTGTCCAAGTATTCATCGAAAAATGCAGTTTTTGTCTCGCAGACAAAACCCGCTCTATTCGCGCGCGAACTGACCGTTAAGCGGGCTGTAGGTCGAATGAATATTCTTCCATGATCAGGTTGGCCAGCAGTTGACGGCAGGCTGCATCGACTGTTTCGTGGGCTTTTTCCTGGCTGTCGGCGTCTACTTCGAGCCGGATATGTTTTCCGATACGGACGTTGTCAATGCTGTCCATCTGAAGATTATGAAGACCCAGTTTGACGGCTTTGCCTTGAGGATCAAGTATTTCCGACCGGGTCATGATGTTGATTTTAGCGACGTATTTCATTGGTAAACGTGAAAGAGAGAGGAATGACCGAATGCGTGTAACGAGTACAGAAATTTTACCCGTTCGCTTGTTCGCTCGTTCGCTCCTTAGAAAAAAGTGAAACAACAATATAAAGTAGAATAATCAGCGGGATCGCTGCAAACTGCAAAAATAACAAGAGTAGCGTGGAAGCGATCAGAAAACTATATTTAATCCGATTTTCGGTCCAGCCGAACGACTTGAATTTTAGCGCAAACAACGGTACTTCCGAGACAAGCATGAACGAAAAGGCAATCATCATGCCCATTGCAATGTCATTTTGCCAGATCGTGTCGTATTGTGGCTGGTAGTGACCCATAAGCGGAAAGGCGGCAAGCAGCATCGCATTCGCCGGTACGGGCAAGCCAATAAAGGATTCCGACTGCCGGGTGTCGATGTTAAAATTTGCCAGTCGCAGTGCCGACAATACAGCAATCAGAAAAGCACCGTATGAGATTGTCCCCAACCCCTGAAACCAGCACAGCTGAAAGACGATCGTAGCCGGCAATACGCCAAATGTAACGACATCGGCCAGGGAGTCCAGTTCTTTGCCGAATGGTCCCGACACGTGCACCATGCGGGCGACAAAACCATCGCCGAAGTCGAGTAGAGCCGCTAGACCGATCAGCCACGCAGCCGTGTCCAAATGCCCGCGTAAGGCCATCACCACGCCTATGCATCCACACAGCAAATTGCCGCAGGTCATGGCGTTGGGAAGATGTTTGAGAAAAGGTTTCAAGTAGGAATATGAAATTATAAAGTAAAATCAGGAAGGATAAACCGTCAGCAAGCTTGCCTATTCATCGCTCTTGAGTGGATGCTCCCTGAACAAACGGATTTGTGCGCTTTTCCTGCCCGATCGTCGTTGACGCCATATGACCAGCGTAGACAACGTAATCGTCGGGCAGCGTATAAAACTGGGTTCGGATGCTGTTGACGAGATCGGCGTGGTTACAGTAGGGGAGATCGGTCCGGCCCACGCTTCCCTTGAACAGCACATCGCCACCAATCACATACCGATCTTTGTGATTAATGAAGGCGACGTGACCCGGCGCATGACCCGGCACAAAAACAACATCGAGCGTTGTGGTACCAAACGTAAATTGATCGCCCTCCTTCAGGTATTTGTCGATCTCAGCAGGCTCATACCCCCGCAGGCCGTATAACGCGCAACGGGTCGGTACATCGTTGTAAATCACCCTATCCAGCTCGTGCAGATAAGCGTCTACCCCAAACTTTCGTTTGACGTAAGCCACACCAAATACATGATCGAGGTGAGCATGGGTAAGGAGCAGGTACTTGACCGTTAAGTTATGGGAGTCGACGAATCGCCCTAACGCTTCCTTTTCGGCCTGATCATAACAACCGGGATCGATGATAACTGCTTCGCCGGTCGCGTCGTCGGCAATAACATAGGTATTTTCGCTGAAGGGAGAAAATTCGAAGGCCTGGATCATTCGGGAACGCGGGTAGATGCCCGCATTTTTTGCTGTTTGCTGCGAGGTTCACCCGCGTTACCTCACAAAAGTAGAAATACGGTTGGTTTTTTGCGCAAATCAGGGACCTGTGTTTTCCACTCGCGAATGGTTCGGGTGCGGATGAAGGCGTCGGGTGCAGTCACGTTGCAGGCTACGCACAGGCGGGTGTTTGGTTCGCAGTTGGCGATAACCTCCGCAAAAAGCGCATCATTCCGGTAGGGCGTTTCCATAAAAATCTGGGTTTGCTGCCGTAACTGTGCTTCTTTTTCGAGATGGCGAACGGCACGGGCGCGGTCCTGCCGCTCAATGGGTAAGTAGCCATGAAAGACAAATGACTGACCACTCATGCCGGATGCCATAAGGGCTAGTAAGATAGATGACGGACCAACAAGCGGTTCGACTCGCCAGCCCAGCGCATGGGCCATACCCACCACCACCGAACCCGGATCGGCGACGCCCGGACAACCCGCTTCCGACAAGACGCCCGCGTTGCGTTTTCGTTCGGTCAGTTCCTGAATCTGTCGGCGGGTATCAACGGGGGGCGTGTCTTTGTCAAGGTCAAAAAAGGTTGTCTCATCGATAACGCGCGATGTTTTCAGGCCACTGATGAATCGCCGGGCTGACCGTACGTTCTCGACAAAATAGGCGTCGGTTCGTTCAATGATAGCTTTGTGATAAGCCGGCAGGACCTGTTCGGTTGTGTCGTCGGCCAGTAGGGTAGGAATGAGATAGAGCGTTGGCATGATGCATGAGCGCCGATAGTTGAAAAACGAGTCGTTGGCAGCGCCCTTCTGAATAGAGTTACTGGTTAAGAAAAGACATGAGCGCATCCACGAATTCCACTGGCTTTTCGGCCTGCACCCAGTGTCCGGCATCCTGAATGACCGCGAATGTAACATTCGGGAAAAGGCGCTCAATCACCGGAATATCGTCGTCTTGGATATAAGGCGATTTGCTGCCCCGAATGAACAGCGTGGGTTCGTTGACAATCCGTGGATTTGTGAGTTCTTGGCCGATACCTTCTAGTTCGCGCTCGATGACCGGCAGGTTTAACCGCCACGCAAACTTGCCCTGTTCGTCCCGGTACAGGTTTTTGAGTAGAAACTGCCGAACCGTCAATATGGGTTCGTAGGTACTCAACAGGGCGTCGGCCTCGTTGCGGCTTTTAAGACTGTCTAGGTCGATCGCGTTCAGACCACGTACCAGTTCGTCATGGTGAACGGGATAAAATTTGGGTGCAATATCAACGATAACAAGTTTTTCGAACGTGCCCGGATAGGTCATCGCATACTGCATAACCGCTTTACCGCCCATCGAGTGACCGACCAGAATGGGATTTTCTAGTTGATGATCGATTAGAAATTCGCGCAGATCGGACGCCATTGTCTGGTAATCGTGCTCATCGGCGCGGGGTGATTGGCCGTGGTTCCGTTGATCGAGGGCAAAAACGCGATAGCCCAGCGCAGCAATCGACTTGCTGTTGGTCAGCCAGTTGTCTGATGACCCAAAAACACCATGAAGAATGACAATTGCCGGACCGGTTTCGCCCGTTTGTCGGAAGAATAATTTCATTGAATCAAATAGAGAAAGAGCGAAAAAAGGCAAGAGCTAAAAAATGGCTATCGGTGTAGCGTGCTCGTTCACTCTTCAGTTTACATAAACTACTTTTTCCCGCTGGTTAACCAGTTCGCCAAAGGATTGGAGCGAGAAACCGTTTTCACTGGCAACCCGCTCAAACTCGGCTGTACTGTTTGGCTCAACGGCAATGAGCAACCCGCCTGACGTTTGCGGATCAGCCAGAATATAGCGTTGATGTTCGGTCAATTTGGTGATCTTGTGCCCGTAACTATCCCAGTTTCGGACCGTACCGCCCGGAAAGCTTTTTTGAGCCAGATAATCGTCCACAAAGGGTAGGGTTGGCACATCGGTAAACGAAATGACGGCACTTAATCCAGACCCTTCGGCCATTTCGGTAAGATGCCCCAACAAACCGAAGCCCGTAACATCAGTCAGCGCCTTGACGTACGGCAACCTGCCCAAAACAGCCCCGAAGCTGTTCAACTTTGCCATTTGCGTAGGTGCCAGCGTGGCATGTTCGGGTTTCAGAATCCCTTTTTTCTGGGCCGTTGTCAGAATACCAACGCCAAGCGGTTTCGTCAGGTATAGCCGACACCCCTCGGTGGCCGTATTGTTCTGTTTAAGATGATCGATGCGAACCCGGCCCGTAACGGCAAGGCCAAAAATGGGTTCCGGCGAGTCGATACTATGACCACCCGCGAGCGGAATCCCCGCTTCCCGACAAATGGCACGAGACCCCTCAAGCACCTGACCCGCTACCTCGGGCGGCAGTTTGTCCAGTGGCCATCCCAGAATAGCAATAGCCATAATTGGCTCACCGCCCATGGCATATACATCACTGATGGCATTGGCCGATGCGATCCGCCCAAAATCGAAGGCGTCGTCAACGATCGGCATAAAGAAATCGGTTGTGCTTATAATGGCTTCCCCATTGCCGAGGTCAAGAACGGCGGCATCGTCGCGGGAGTCATTGCCAACGAGAAGGGTTGGGTACTGTGGCTGGTCAATCGGTTGGTTGTCGACTCCCGTGCCGGGCCCAACTGTTCGACTGTGCAGAATCTGGTCCAGGATTTTGGGCGAAATCTTGCAGCCACAACCCGCACCGTGACTATACTGAGTGAGTTTAACAGGAATTGTTTCGGTTGGCGTCATAACAAGACAAAACTAAGAGCGTGACCACCTAAAATCGGAAAATCTATCACTAATGACTACGACCATCGCTGTCGATTGGTTCCTATTTTCGGTAAAGCTATCTAAATGAAACTGTGGACTTAATAATATGTTAACAACCATTTATAGAATCTAACCGCATTCGAATAGGGTTATTTTTAGAATCTTGGTTAAAGTCCAGCAAATAGTGGTACTTTTTGAAGATGCCCTGCTTTACCAACTCAAAAAAAGTAGCATCTTTGTCATTAAATTAATGACCTATCTGACTGGATGAGTTGCTCACGACTACAAACTAAATCAATCAATTTTATGTCAAAAAAATTACTGCATTTTAGGGCGGCTTTTGTGCTAGTCAGCGGTATGCTGCTGTCTGTGCTTGGTGGGAGCGGAGCACTGGCGCAGGTTACGACCGCTGTTATTAATGGTCAGGTAAATGATGACAAAGGAGCGCCACTGCCGGGTGCTACAGTTGTAGCGATCCACGAACCCTCAGGTAGCCGGTACGGTACGACGACGAATGCTTCAGGACGGTATACAATCCCTGGTGTTCGGGTGGGTGGACCTTTTAAGATTACCTCCACTTTTGTTGGTTTCAAGGATCAGGTTGTCGATGGTGTATTCACGAATCTGGGTACATCGTCAGACGTAAACTTCAAAATGACTGACAACAGTACGCAGTTGTCAGAAATTGTTGTAACAAGCAACCGGAATGGAATTATCAGCTCAAACCGCACGGGTGCTGCTGCATCGTATGGTCGGGAAACGATCAATACCGTTCCTACAATTGGCCGTACGATCAATGATGTTACCAAGTACAACGCCTATGGTAATGGTCAATCATTTGGTGGTCAGGATGCTCGCTTTAACAACATTACCATTGATGGTGCTGTGTTCAACAACGGTTTTGGTCTAGGATCATCGGCCATTGCTGGTGGTCGGACAGGAACAACCGCTGTTTCGCTTGACGCTCTGGACGAAATTCAGTTGAACGTAGCGCCTTATGACGTTCGTCAGACTGGTTTCTCGGGTGCTGGTATCAATGCCGTAACGCGTTCAGGAACGAACGACTTTTCGGGATCAGTCTATTATCTTTTTCAGAACAGCGATCTAGCTGGTAAAAAAGCGGATGGTAGAGATTTAGCACCCGTAACAATTAACAAAAACACATCTGGTTTCCGGTTAGGTGGGCCGATCATTAAAAACAAGTTGTTCTTCTTTGTGAACGTAGAGCAATTTAAAAGCAGTGTGCCTGCACTGGACTTCGTGGCTGACCGGGGAACAACGTCTGGGAACGTATCGCGTACAACGGCAGCTGATTTAGAGGATCTTAGTGCGTTTATGAAAACGAATTTCAATCGTGATCTAGGTGCTATTGATAACTTCAATAATGAAATAAAAAGTACCAAAGGTCTGATTCGGCTTGATTATAACATCAATGACAAACACAAACTGTCAGTGCGTTATTCTCACCATAATTCTCAGTCAGATCAGGCAATCAGCAATAGCAATAGTAGCAACACGGCTGGTAATGGTAACCGCACCGGCTATGCGTCTACGGGCTATTCTGGTAACCTGGCGCTTTCTCCACAGAACACAGGTTACAAGATTGCTGACAATACCCGCTCGATCGCTGCTGAATTGAACTCGACGTTTGGTGGCAAATTTGCCAATAAGCTGGTTGCCACTTATAACAAGCAAATTGAAGATAGAACCTATCGGACCGACGTATTCCCGACTATCGATATTCTGAAGGATGGAACGACGTATACCTCAATTGGTTTTGACCCGTTTACGCCGAATAACAAACTGAATTATTCGACACTGAATATTACGGATAACTTTAGCTACTTCGCCGGTAAACACACGCTGACATTAGGATTGTCTTACGAAAAGTACACGTCAAACAACGTGTTCTTCCCTGCGTCAAACGGTGTGTATGTGTATAACTCGATTGCCGATTTTAAGGCAGCCGCGCTTGCTTCAATAAGCAACCCAAATTCAACTACGTCGCCGGTTTCGGTAGCTCGCTACAATCTGCGTTACTCGCTAGTCGATGGTGGGGCAGAACCATTGCAAACATTGCACAGAAGTACGTACAGTGCCTATGTACAGGATGAGTTCCAAGTTAATCCCAGCTTTAAATTAACGGCTGGTGTTCGGGCAGATATTTTTGCCTATGACAACTCAACTGCTGCTGCTTTTACTAACGAGAAGGTCGCTAGTTTAAACTACAAAGATGAGAATGGGCTTGATTATAAAATCAACACCGGTGCCTTCCCCAAAGCTCGTTTACTAGTCTCTCCGCGTGTCGGTTTTAACTGGGATGTGAAGGGGGATAAGATGACGCAGATTCGTGGCGGTAGCGGTCTATTCGTATCGCGTATTCCTGAAGTATTAGTATCTAATCAACTAGGTAATAATGGTGTAAATACCGGCGTATTTAATATTCTGAACCAGAACATTCCATTTGTCACTGATCCGAGTAGAATCCCCGCAGGAGTATTACCCGCAATCACTTCAAATGTTCAGAGTTTATCGGGGTATGCCGTTAATGCAACTGACCCTAACTTGAAATACCCAACTGTTTGGAAAACAAATGTCGCTATCGACCAGCGGTTGCCTTGGGGATTGATTGGAACATTGGAAGTAATCTATAATAAAACCATTCAGGGCCTTCGCTATATTGATGCTAACCTGAAAGGACCTGACCGCCAGTTGACCGGCCCTGATACTCGGAGCCGATTCCCTGGATCGGGTTTGACCGGATCTGCTGTTAACGCAGCCCGCTACATTAACTCAACCAACACAAATGCTTTCGTTCTGAAAAACACAACGGAAGGTAGTGCTTATACATTCACAGCTAAACTTGAGAAGCCAGCTAATAATGGTTTTGGCGGAATGGTTGCTTATACCTATGGCTTGGCACGTGACTTAATGTCGGTAGGTAGCACGGTAGTTGGTAATACGCCCACGGTTGCTGGTCAGAATTATCTGACAACTTCGTATGGCGATAATGACCTGCGTCACCGGATCATTGGCTATTTGAATTATCGTCTCAATTACGGTGGCAAATTTGGTGGTTCTACTACGTTTACACTCGGCGGTACCTCTACCAGTGGTTACAAACAATCATACTTGTATGGTAGTGATCTTAATGGTGATGGCCAGACGAATGACCTGATCTTCGTTCCAAGAGCTGCGTCTGATTTGACATTTGCTACGCTTACGGTTGGCAGTGGAACTTCTGCTGTGACGTATACGCCGGACCAGCAACAAGCTGCTTTCGAGGCCTACATTAATGGTAACGATTACCTGAAAACCCGTCGTGGGCAATACGCCGAGCGGAATGGTGGGTTTGCGCCCTGGTTGAGTCGTTTCGACTTCTCAGTTATTCAGGATTTTTATGTCAAAACAGGTGCTAAGGGAACAAGACATGCCATCCAGTTCCGGGCCGATATTCTTAACGTTGGTAACTTGCTGAACAACAAATGGGGCGTAGGCTGGATTCCTACAACTGCTAACCCATTAGCGTTGGTAGGTGTTAATGCTGCTGGTTTGCCAAGCTATCGCCTTGCTACGCAAAATATCGTTGTTGATGGCAAAGCACAAACGATCCTATTGAGAGATTCATTCGTTAAAAGTGTAACGATTGATAACGTTTGGCAGGCTCAGCTTGGCGTTCGTTACTCATTCTAATAAGATTGATCAAGTGATCGAAAATCCCCCGCACAGCAATTGTGACGGGGGATTTTCAGTTTTCGACCAGATGAGAAGTATGGCGGGTGAGGGTAACTCATCGTCATCGCCCACATCGATTGATGTAGACAAGGCAACAACAATCTAGTTATTATGAAGCTGTATTCTTTTCTTTTGCTTCTCGTGCTCATGGCCATTGAGTCGTCTGCGCAGGCTGTCAATCGGTTTCAGGATGAGAAGGCGATTGACGCTTTCTTTACCTATCAGCCTGGACGAAAGCGACCTTATATCCTGGCGCATCGGGGTGGCCCCGGACCAGCAGATACGGAGAACGCCATCCCGACGTTCCAAAAAATTGCCCGTGTTCTGCCCGATGCTATTCTGGAGATGGACGTACGCATGACGCGGGACAGTAACTTTGTGTTGCTACACGATGCAACCTTAGATCGCGAATCGAATGCGGTCGGCGCAGTGGCTGATTGGTCGTTGAGCGATTTGAAAAAGGTTCGGTTAAAGACAGTCGCCGGTCAACTGACGGATCAACAAATGCCGACCTTTGCCGATGTACTGGCCTGGAATCAGAACCGGTATGTGCTGGCGCTCGATGTGAAACCCGGAACCGATCCCGTTCGTGTGATGAAGGAGGTACAAAATTACAACGCGCAACATTCGGTATTCGTTATTTGTTATTCGCTGGCCGATGCGCAGCGGGTGCGGGCTAGCTTTCCTACTCTCTGGCTGGCCGTGGGCGTTAATGGCATAGGTGATCTGGAGCGTTTGGAAACGAGTAATCTCGCTACGCGCCTGATCGCGCTAACCCCGCAGAAACTCCAGCCCGCGTCTTTTTACGACCGCTTGCACAAGCTTGGTATTCTCAGCTCCGTTGGCACATATGGGCCGAATCAACTGGACGAAAAGCCGCTCCCGGAAGCTACAGCTGGTTATCGTGAATTGTTGCGACTGGGCGGTGATATCATTACCACAGACCGTCCTCAGGAGGTATCCAGTCTATTTTAGACCTTGGCGGGTTGGCATTGAATCTTACCGTTGCGCTTTCATTACATCCGTTCCTGCCTGATAGCCCGAAACAATCATCCGGCCAATATCGTCGGAGGTGAATTTCATCAGGTTCAGGGACAGAGGCTCCGTTGGGCGAATGATCGTTAACGTAAGATCGCGACCATGGAGGTGTTCCCGCTCGGCGAAACGCTCGGCCCAGGCAATGTCATTGTTGACCAACTGATTGACCGTAATGTCTTTAACGCGGTCCATCAGGTTCAGTAAATTCCGGTAGTTGAATTTTTCGTTGTAAATCTTGCGGGAGTGACAGGCGACGCAGGCAATTTCGGTCGCTCCGTCTTCGATCGCAACGCGTAGGGGAGCTACCTCCCGCAGACCGCCATCCAAAAATGCCTTCCGGTGATCGCCCCCAATCTGCACGGCAGGCATCAGAAAGGGCAGGGAACTGCTGGCGTAAACGTATTCGAGAAAGTCGGGGTCCTGCGCATCGGCGTAGCGCATATCGCCTTCGATGATGTCCACGGCACCCACTTTTATGCGCAACGGCCCCTTCCGGATGGCTTCCAGATCGACGTGATTACGAATCAGGTTTTTGATCGGAGAGTTGTCAAGCAAACCGTCAAACCGCCGAATAAGCGTGTTGTAACCCAGTCGAAACCGCGACCGGATAAACGCGACATCATCGGGTTTGGTAATGTTCCGAATCCAGAATTCAATCAAAAATTTGCCAACTTTCTCCCAATCGATTTTGCCGCTCTCTGCATACTGACGGGCTGTTTCGTTGGCAATGAATGTGGCGTTGAGGCTACCAACCGAAATACCATAGAGCTGATCTGGCACAAATCCCGATTCGAAAAGAGCCATTACGGCCCCAGCCTGAAAAGCACCTTTCAGAGAACCACCGCCCAGGACAAGGGCTTTCGTGGACCTTCTCTCGGACGAAACTGCTGTGGGGTGAGGAACGGGAGGGACCGGATTATTGATCATGAACGACGCAGAAAAGTAAGATAGACGACGGTAAATTGACAGTTTATTGCGTAAGAAACAAAGGGAAAGCGATTATAAAATGGCGTTCTGGTTCATTGGTTTTCTAAGCGGCTTTTTCGGCGTCTGCGCTTTCCTTGCTATACTTGCCGAAAATTTAGCCAGTTGCGGGTTGTCGATGGCCGTTTATTCGCAGTTCGTAGCACATAATCGTTCATTCTGCTGTTAATGTGGTATAAACGAATGTGCACTACTGACCATTGACCACCTCACTTCACTATGTCTCTTTCTGTCGCTGATATACAAGCCCCGATTGCTGCCGAAATGGAATTGTTCGAGCAGAAATTTCGGGGGCAAATGAAAAGCGACGTCATGTTACTCGACCAGATCATGAACTACATCGTGAAACGGAAGGGTAAACAACTCCGCCCCATGTTTGTGTTTCTGATGGCGGGCGTCTGCGGTCAAATTACAGAAGCCACGTATCGGGGCGCATCGCTGATTGAGCTACTGCATACGGCCACGCTTGTCCACGATGATGTGGTGGACGATTCAAATTACCGGCGTGGTTTTTTTTCGGTGAATGCGCTTTGGAAGAATAAGGTAGCCGTTCTGGTTGGTGATTACCTGCTGTCTCGTGGCCTGTTGCTATCGGTCGATAACGGCGACTTCGAACTGCTCCAGATCGTCTCGAAAGCCGTTCGGGAAATCAGTGAAGGTGAATTATTGCAGCTTTACAAAGCCCGTCGACTGGACATTACCGAGGCCATCTACTACGAAATCATCCGTCAGAAAACGGCTTCGCTGATCGCTGCCTGCTGTGCGGTCGGCGCGCGGTCAGCGGGTGTTGATCCATCAACTGTCGAACGAGCCCGTAACTTTGGGGAGAAAGTAGGCATCGCTTTCCAGATAAAAGACGACCTTTTTGACTACGGTACTGCCGAAGTCGGTAAACCGCTTGGTATCGACATCAAAGAGAAAAAGATGACGTTGCCGCTTATCTACGCGCTCAATAATGCGGGTTTTCTGGAAAAACGCCGGATCATCAATATCGTTAAAAATGAGAGCGAGAACCCGAAAAAGGTCAACGAAGTAATCGCCTTTGTTAAGAATTCAGGCGGTATCGAATACGCGACCGAGTCGATGAACCGGTACGTCGTTGAAGCCCGGCTCCTGCTGGATTCGTTCCCCGAATCGCCTTACCGGCAGTCGTTGTATCAACTTGTTCAATATACCATTGAGCGCAGCAAGTAACCCGCCAGATATGCGCTGGCAGATTCAAGCAACCAGATGCTGACTTGTGAACGTACGCAACATAGGTAGACCGTTCAATATCCAACACCTGATCATTAAAAGTTAGCGTCCCGCATCTATTTTAGTGGTTTTCTGCTTGAACAGCCGGTGAAAGTCGGGGCTTTCCGTTTTCATCCACTTGTCCCAGAAAGTAAAATAAAGGCCGTAGTTAAATCTGAACTGCGAGTGATGGAGCCCGTGATGCGTAGCTCCGATAAGCCAGCGTCCCAGCCAGTGCCTGTCGAAATCGCGGGGATAAATTTCTGTGTTGAGGTGGTTGATCGCGCTCGAAATGGTCATAATCGTCAGGATTATCCCCACTGCCGAAATATGCAGTGGCAGCACAAACAAGAGCGCTGGAATGACAATAGCCTGTAATGTACTTTCGGTCGGGTGAAATGAGAACGCTGTCCAGGGCGACGTGGTAATACTGTCGTGGTGCGTTTTATGTACCCACCGATACACACTTGGTTTGTGCATCCAGCGGTGGAGCCAATAATAATAGGTCTCATGCGCAAACAGGACCAGCGAAATACTGATCGGATACCAGATCAGTGGATATGCCTTGATGTTCGTATAAATCAGTGTATGGCCTTCCTGATAGGCCAGAATCACACCCAGGGCAATCGCGGTAAAAATCAGTGAGGTCACGATCGACCAGCCGATCTCCCGCCAGTCCTGGCCAGGCTTACGGGGGCGGGTCTGCACCGCCCGATGCGCAAATTGGTCCTTCATAGAGACGCTGAACAGCCACCAGAAGCCCAGCGAAAAGAGGACATAACGCCCGAAAACGGCAAGAAAAAAGAACAAGGCTGTCAGCCAGAACGAAGTTGGCCCGGTAATATAAATCATGACTGCATTTGCGGCCGAATAGTCCGCGCTAAGGTCAACTGAATTGATAGACTAATGTTGAGAAATAGGTTTTTTCGACAAGGTTTTGGCTGCCAATGCGTCTAGCCACTCTTCATAATCGCTTCATCCGGGCCGTTGGTCTGCCTCCTTATTTGTTCGTACATTTGTGAAACGTGTAACGAATCAATCAATAACGGCTTCATGCGCCTATATTCTCCTGTTCTGCTGTTGTTGCTGGTCGCTACAACCGCCTTCGCCCAAACCAAAAAAACAACCCCAGGGGCATCGCCCGCATCTCGTCAGGTGGTAACGGGTCAGCCACTGGCCCGGCCAAAACTCGTGGTTGGTATTGTGGTCGATCAGATGCGTTATGACTACTTGTACAGGTATTACGATAAATATACGACTGGCGGATTTCGGCGGATGATGGACGGGGGGTTCAACGCCCGAAACAACCATTACCATTACGCGGCTACCTACACCGGTCCCGGTCATGCGGCCATTTATACTGGATCGGCCCCTGCTTTAAACGGTATTGTGGGTAACGATTTTTACGAGCGCAACGTTGGCCGGTTGATGTATTGTGCCGAAGATACAACGGTGACTACGGTTGGCAATACGGGAACTGCCGGTAAAATGTCTCCTCGCAATCTGCTGGTTACAACCATTGGCGACCAGCTCAAACTGGCAACCGACGGACGGGCGAAAGTCGTTGGCATTGCTTTGAAAGATCGGGGGGCTATTCTACCAGCCGGTCATGCGGCTACTGGCGCTTACTGGTTTGACTCGAAAGACGGCAATTTTATTAGCAGTACGTTCTATCAGAAGGAATTGCCCCAGTGGGTTCAGGAGTTCAACAATCGTAAGCTGCCTGAGCAGTTCATCAGCCAGAAATGGGAGCCAACACTCGCCATGGATCAATATGCGGAAAGCACGATCGATGATGAACCGTATGAATCGATATTGGCGGGCGAGACGAAATCCATTTTTCCGCATACCTTCAACGCGATGCAGGCGGGTGGCAGTAAGTACGAGCCGCTGAGAACTAGTCCTTTTGGTGATCAGATCACGAAAGAATTCGCATTAGCGGCCATCAAAGGTGAACAACTGGGGCAGCGTGGCATAACCGATATGCTGTGTTTGAGTTTCTCGTCGCCGGATTACATTGGCCATGCTTTCGGTACGCATGCTATTGAAACCGAAGACAACTACCTTCGGCTGGATCGGCAGCTGGCCGACATTTTTACGCAGCTCGACGCCACAGTGGGCAAGGGGCAGTGGGTGGCATTCCTATCCGCCGACCACGGGGTTGTCGATGCCCCCGGCTTTTTACAGCAATACCGGATTCCAGCTGGTTTCAAAAGTTACGGTGAAATTGGTGAGGTCGTGAAAACCGCGCTTGAGAAGGCTTACGGTCCGGGGCAATGGATGCTGTCGTACATCAACCAGCAGATCTATCTGAACCATGACTTACTGATCGAGAAGAAAATCACGATCAAGGAGGTGTATGAATACCTGAGCACCGTGTTGTTGAAACAGAAGGCAATCGTCAATGTCGTTAATTTGCACAACCTGGGTGCTGAAGCACTACCGCTGCTTCAGGAGAACCTGTTTCGCAATGTGTATCATCCTAATCGGAGCGGGGATATCTACGTCATGCAGCCACCGGGCTGGCTGGAAGGTCGTTCGAAGGGCACTACCCACGGAACCACCTACGCCTATGATACACATGTTCCGTTCCTGCTTTATGGTTGGGGTGTCCGGCCTGGTCAGACATTCCGCCGGACACACATACACGACATTGCCCCTACGATCACGGCACTGCTCAGCATCCTGGAACCAAGCGGCTGCATCGGCAATCCGGTAGAGGAAGCGATCAAGTAACTGAGTGAATTTGTGATTGGGTGATTGAGGGAATCAGCGATTGAGTAGATCTGACGTGAAGTAATCGCCTGGATAGGACGAACTCACTGACTTGCTCAGCCGCTCGATCACCCGATCACAAAGCGTATTTCTTTAAACCCGAAATAGCGCACCTGCCCGTCCTCGGCGACGGCCAATCGACCGACAGCATCTACGCCTACAATCGTTCCCCAGAAGAAGCGGCCTTCGCTCTCGAAGCGCTGTTCCTGCTGATATCGATAGAGCGTTTGCAGGTAATTGATTTTCAGGCTATCCCGTTGTCCGGAACGCAGTTGAAGGTAACGTTGTTCTACTTTCTCGCAGAGGGAGCTAAGAACGCCCGGAAGGTTGTAATTATCCGAAATTGGTGCCAGTTGCTGAAGCGATGTAGCGGTTGAGTAGTGGAATTCAGTCTGGTTAACGTTTAGGCCCACACCTGCAATCGACCAGGCAATGCTCTGTCCCTGTAACGTGTTTTCGATCAGGATGCCCCCTACTTTCTGGTCACCGGCATAAATGTCATTTGGCCATTTGATACGAAGAGGGGCGCCGATCAGGGGTTGCAGTGAGTCGTATATACCGAGTGAAATTGCCATGTTGAGCCAGAACTGCTCACTGGGTAGCAGAAACGACGGCTTAAGAATCAGCGAAAATGTCAGGTTCTGAGCCGGTTTTGCTTCCCAAATGTTACCCCGCTGACCTCGCCCCGCCAGTTGGTGGTCAGTTACGATAACAAGACCCTCTGCTGGATCCAGATGAGCAATCAAAGCCGACGCTTCGTCGTTAGTAGACTGACAGCTTGGCAGATATTTAACTATTTGCCCGATAAAAAGACTTTTGGGATAGATTTTGTACAAAATATTGTATAGTTTAGTAGTAGGAAGTTAATGAATGGTGCTCTGAATGTTTATGTATTCATTTTGTAAAGTACCCTCTGATTGGCTTGTCGTGCAATGTTAAACCGAAAGCATGAGAATTAAGATAAACAGTGAGTTTTCAGCCGAGCAAATCCGTGATTTCGTTGTACGGGGTATGCTGGAAAAAAAAGGGCAGGATGTTGTCGTAATGGACCTGCGGAACGTAAAAAATGCCATCTGCGACTATTTCGTTCTATGCTCGGGTACGTCCGACACACAAATTGATGCCATCTCGACCTCGGTGGAGGAAGAAGTTTACAAAGCCAGTCACCAGGACCCCTGGCACAAGGAAGGTAAGTTGAACCGGGAATGGATTTTGCTTGATTATGTGGATGTGGTTGCCCACGTGTTTAAAAAAGACCGCCGGTCGTTCTACGACCTTGAACAGCTCTGGGGTGATGCCGAAATTCATCACATCGAAGAAAGTGTGCTGGCAACGGCAGGCTATGAACAAGGGAGTTTATAACCGCTTATCGAGCAGGTAAACCGCCTGTCCGAACCACTCCGTCTAAGAAACATTAGTCTTCTGAACGGTGTTACGCTTAAAATCCGTTATGTACAACCTGAGGAAATGTCAGAAAACAATAATAGAAATCCGCTAGTACCCCGAGGTGGTCCGAGAAAACCTAACTTCCAGGGGTGGATTGTTGCACTGCTGATTGCTGCTATTCTGGGTATTACGTTCTTTAACAAAAGCTCCTCGACACACGAGATTGCGCAAAAGCGTTTTGAGCGAATGGTTAAAGAGCACGAAGTAGCCGATGTAGTACTCGTCAACGACAAAATTGCCGAGGTTACGCTTACCCAGCAAGCTGCACAAAGTCCGAAATACCGCAACCTGTTTGCTGAGAAGCCTTACTTCGGAACAAGCCACGGTCCTCATTTTCAATTCCAGGTAGCTTCCGGCGAGTCGTTCAAAAAGGACTTAGACCAGTTGCAACAGGGGCTTCCTGACAATGAGAAGATCGATTTTCGATTCGAAAGCCGGAGTGATTTCGGTAGTATCATCAGCACATGGGGCTTTTTGATTGTCATGATTCTGGCGATGTATTTTCTGCTGGGCAGAATGTCAGGCGCTGGTGGACCGGGTGGTCAAATCTTCAACATCGGCAAATCAAAAGCTGCGTTGTTCGATGCTGACAATAAGGTTAAGATTACGTTCAACGATGTAGCGGGTCTGGATGAAGCCAAGGAGGAAATTAAGGAAATCGTTGATTACCTGAAAAATCCTACCAAGTTTACCAAGCTTGGGGCGAAGATTCCCAAAGGCGCACTGTTGATCGGCCCTCCCGGTACAGGTAAAACGCTGCTGGCGAAAGCGGTAGCGGGTGAAGCGGGCGTTCCGTTCTTCTCGCTGTCAGGCTCCGACTTCGTTGAAATGTTTGTTGGGGTAGGCGCTGCACGTGTACGTGACCTGTTCAAACAAGCGAAAGAGAAAGCACCCTGTATCATCTTCATTGATGAGATCGATGCGGTTGGTCGTTCGCGGGGCCGTGGTTCTATGCCTGGTGCCAACGACGAACGCGAAAACACGCTGAACTCGCTGCTGGTTGAGATGGATGGTTTTGCTACCGACTCCGGTATTATCATCCTTGCTGCTACGAACCGTCCCGACGTACTTGATCCTGCTTTGCAGCGTCCCGGTCGTTTTGACCGCCAGATCAGCATTGACAAGCCAGATATTATCGGTCGTGAAGCGATCTTCCGGGTTCACTTAAAGCCAATTAAACTGTCGACGGATGTCGATCCGAAAGAATTGGCTGCTCAGACGCCTGGTTTTGCGGGGGCCGAAATTGCCAACGTTTGTAATGAAGCTGCCCTGATTGCCGCACGTAGCGACAAAGAGGCTGTAGACATGAAGGACTTCCAGGATGCGATGGATCGTGTTATTGGTGGTCTCGAAAAGAAGAACAAGATTATTTCGCCTGAGGAGAAAGAAATCGTTGCCTACCATGAAGCTGGACACGCTGTGGCCGGCTGGTACCTCGAACATGCTGATCCGCTCGTGAAGGTAACAATTGTACCTCGTGGTGTAGCGGCACTTGGTTATGCGCAATACTTGCCCCGTGAGCAGTATCTGTACCGCACAGAGCAACTTATGGACGAAATGTGCATGGCGCTGGGCGGTCGGGCTGCCGAAGATATCATCTTCGGTAAGGTGTCAACGGGTGCGTTAAGCGATTTGGAGCGTATTACGAAACTCGCTTATAGCATGGTGACGATGTATGGTATGAATGACAAGATTGGTAACGTGTCATTCTACGATTCGAAACAGGCGGACTACGCATTCAACAAGCCTTACTCTGAAGAAACCGCCAAGTTTATTGACGAAGAGGTTCGCAAGATCGTAGACATCGCGTACAGCCGTACTAAAGATCTGCTTACTGACAAGCGTGGTGCACTGGAGATCATTGCCAAAGAATTGCTTGAAAAGGAAATTCTGTATCAGAACGATCTGGTGCGGTTGATCGGAAAGCGACCTTTTGAACGCGAAACGGTGTATCAGGCTTATAAGAACAAAGGTGTAGCTGAAGAGATAAAAGAAGAGATTGGTAAAGAAGCAAAACCTGCTGAAACGGAACCCGAATCGCTTCCTTTATAGACTACCAATTGTAGATAGAAATGACCCTTATCAAGCTTGATAAGGGTCATTTCTGTTTATGGCTACTTACCGTTTCCCTAGCTCAATAACTTGCATGTCAACAATCCGGCCTTCGTCAATCGCAAACCGAATCGCCGTTCGCATGACATGAAAGCCGGTCTTGCCTGCTGCGCCAGGATTTATGAAGAGCATGTTAGCCAGTTTCGGGTCGCGTACAACTTTGAGAATATGCGAATGCCCACATATAAAGACGTCGGGCGGATTTCCTTGTAAAGTAGGTCGAACCGTCGGATTATACCTCGGTGGCGTACCGCCAATGTGCGTCATCCAGAAATGTAACCCGTCGATGGTGAACCGCTGATTGGCGGGAAGATCGTTTGCTTCCTGATCAATATTGCCAGAAACGACGCGCAACGGACGAAACGCCCGCAACTGATCAGCAACGGTTAGCGCACCGACATCGCCCGCATGCCAGATTTCATCACATGCGTCGAAGTGAGTGAATAGGTGGGGATCAAGATAACTGTGCGTATCCGAAAGCAGGCCAATACGAATCATGTTTTACGTAAACTTGATTACGACGAAAGAAGTTGCGCTTTCATTTCAGATCGGATACGCTTTTTATCGATCTTACCAACGCTGGTCTTCGGAATTTCGGAGACGAACAAAATCCGGTCGGGCATATACCACTTGTGTAGTTCGCCACGATCGATTCTGGACTGTAAGCTGGCTTTGATGCCTTCCGCCGTCAACTCATACCCCGGTTTCGGAATAATGAGGGCATGAGGCCGTTCTCCCCAACGATCATCGGGTAACCCAACCACCGCCGATTCCGCCACCCCTTCCAGCTGCGACAATGAATCTTCCATGTCCAGGGAAGATACCCATTCACCGCCCGTTTTGATAACATCTTTGGTGCGGTCGGCTACTATGATCCAGTGATCAGGGGTAATGCTGGCAACGTCGCCCGTGTGCAGCCATCCATGTTTCCACAGCTCAGCTCCCCGCTCCGGGTCATTGTAATACCCCTGCGTTGTCCAGGGTGTTCGTACCACAATTTCACCCAGCGTCTCGCCATCGTGTGGCAAAAACTCGCCCTCATCGTTCATTAGTCGCGCGTCGACATACGGAGCGATTCGACCCGCACGCGTGCGGAAGTCAACCTGCTCATCAAACGGTAATGCTCGTTCTGCGTCGTTCAAATAGACGACAGACAGAATGGGAGCTGTCTCCGACATACCGTAGCCGGATGTTACGTTAATGCCTAAATCCAGTGCTGCCTTAGCCAATCCCTTCGTCAGTGCTGAACCACCGATCAGTACACTCCATCGGCTCAACTGGTCGCGGAATTTTTGTGCTGCCGGGCTGCTGACGAGCATATTCAGGATCGTTGGTACGCAGTGAGAGAGCGTTACACCTTCAGTAACGAGCAGCCTGAGGAGCATTTCGGGTTCATACTTACCGGGATAAACCTGCTTGGCCGCCAACAGTGTAGCCAGAAAGGGAAACCCCCACGCATGAACGTGAAACATGGGCGTAATGGGCATATACACGTCGGTACGCGATCGGAAAGGTAATGCTTCGTAGCCGATCAGATACGTCAACAGGCCCATCGTATGCATGAACAATTGACGATGCGAGAAATAGACTCCTTTCGGGTTGCCTGTTGTACCCGTGGTGTAGAAGGAGGTTGCCCACGTATTTTCATCGAAGTCCGGGAAGTCATACTGATCAGAAACATCCCGCAGTAGTGCTTCGTATTCACCTGTCAGACCAGTCGGAACCTGACCAACGGCGTTGAGGTCCGTGTAGACTTTATCGCTGAGCAACACAAAGCAGTCTACCGTTTTTAATTGGCCTTTTATTGAATCAAGAATAGGAAGAAAGTCCTCATGAATAAGTACAAACTTGTCTTCCGCGTGATTCATCGTATACAGGATTTGAGCCGGAGATAGCCGTACATTGACCGTATGGAGAATGGCGCCAATGCTGGTTACACCAAAAAAACACTCGAGGTATCGATGGCTGTCCCAGTCTAAAACGGCAACTGTATCGCCCGGTTTCACGCCAAGTCCAGTCAATACGTTAGCTAACCGTCGAACCCGCTGGTTGAACTCGATGTAATTCATCCGGAACAGATCGCGGTAAACGATTTCGCGTTGCGGCTCATACTTGAGCGACTCGGCCAGTATGTTCTTTATCAGCATCGGTGGCTCAAAAGCTTCGTCGGTTCGGGGAATCAGTTTTGTCTGGATCATGGTTCGCGCTGATAGTTATGTAAAAAACGAAAAAAATAACCCGAAGTTGACTTATCAGAAGAAAAAATAGTAATTCCTGTGAGCTAATCGTTCGCTTACCCATCAATTCACTCAATAAGCCTTTACAAGCTGTATTGCCTAGTACTCAAGGAAACCAAGTTTGAGAAGCGTTATCGACGTAAACCTGGCTCTAGGCTGTAAATCCTGAAATAGACCAAATAGTTGACTGACAGATTGGCAGTGCTGCCTCTCGACAGTTCGATAAGCTATTAGGTTGTAGCCAGGTCAGGGTATGAAAAAATCGGGTTTAGGCAACCGGTTTGACTGGCTACAGGGCCGTATAAAAACTAAGCGTGGCTTTTTGGTTGCTGCGAACGTCATATGTTTGGATGCACCTGCTACTCTATTCTATCTTCACACACCCTTTTCTGGATGCTTTGATTTTAAACTTGACGGCTCATTGCCGAATTCAGCGAAATTTCGTTTCATCCAGAAAAACCGTTCCAGGCGGCTGATGTCAACGTTATAAACAGGTATCCCGAGTATGGTTCTTATTGTCGATGATAGGCCGGAGAATATTCTGCCGCTGAAAAAGATTTTAGAGCTGCATAAGTTTGCTGTCGACACAGCCGAGTCGGGCGAAGAAGCGTTAAAGAAAATCCTGAAAACAAATTACTCGGTCATCATTCTCGATGTGCAAATGCCGGGAATGGATGGTTTTGAAGTGGCTACTGCCATAACAGGTTTTAGCCGATCTAAAGACACCTCGATCATCTTTTTGTCGGCGGTCAATACCGAGAAAAAATTTATTACGAAAGGCTACACCTCGGGTGGCGTCGATTACCTGACTAAACCGGTCGATCCCGATATTCTGGTTCTGAAAGTGAAAACCCTGCACCGACTCTATGAGCAGCAGCAGGAGCTACGAGCCACACAGGATTCGTTACGGAAGGAGATCGAGGTACGGAAGCAGGCACAGGAAGAACTGAGTAGTCGAATGCAGGAGCTACGGCTGGTACTGGCGTCTCTGCCACAAATGGCCTTTACCGTCACTACCGATGGAACGATCGAATACGTGAACGAACATTGGTTTAACTATTCGATCAACTCGAAAGCGTTTCCTTTGACGCATGACGATGATTTGGATACCTGCCAGGAATGGCCCAGCTACTTAGAAAAAGGCATCGAGTTTACGCGCGAAATGCGGCTGAAAGAGATTGCTACCGGCGATTACAGGCATCATCTGCTGCGCATCACACCCATAAAACAACAGGATGCACTGGTACGCTGGGTAGGCACGTTCACCGATATTCACGCCCAGAAACTGGCTGCAGAAACCCTAGAAGAACAGGTTGCTACACGCACGAAAGAGCTCCTTCTCAAGAACACCGAGTTAGAAACGACCAACCACGAACTTCAGCAGTTCACGTGGGTTGTATCGCACGACTTGAAAGAGCCACTCCGTAAGATTCAGCTTCTGCACGATCTCATTAAAGAAAGATACCTGAACGGAAACCCGGAGGCTATCTCGTATCTCGACCGCTCGATCCGGTCGTCGGCTCGCCTGTCCAAACTGATCGATGATTTGCTGGCCTATTCGCAGCTAGCCAGACCCGCCATGTTCAAGCCAACGGACTTGAAGGCATTACTCGACGAGATTCTGGTTGATTTTGAGGATACGATCAACAAGAAGAGCGCGGTGATTACGATTGATACCTTGCCTGTGATTGATACGATACCGGGCCGGATCAGGCAGGTCTTTCAAAACCTGATCAGCAACGCGCTCAAATTCACCCGAACCAATGTGGCACCCATCATTACGATCAGGGCTGAACTCGTTGCGGAAAAGGAACTCGACAGTGAACGATGCGAGAACGGGAATTTTTGCCGCATTGTCGTGAGCGATAACGGTATTGGATTCGACGAGAAATTCCTCGACCGAATCTTCGTTATTTTTCAACGGTTAAATAATCGTACCAGCTACGAAGGAACGGGTATTGGCCTGGCCATCGCTAAAAAGAATATCGACAGGCACAGCGGACTGATTTCGGCCAGAAGCAAAATAGATGAAGGAACGCAGTTCATCCTTATCTTGCCCACACAGCAACTGGGCGAACCTGCCACGAATTGATAAAAATTGTCCACCCAGTTAGTAACTATGCCCAAGTACTCTACGTCGAATTCGGTGATACGGCAACTGCAACTTGTCTTCTCGATCTCTACATTTCTGTTAGTTATCAGTTTATTTGCTTCCTACTACAGCATCCAGAAACTGATCGATAATTCGAAGCTGGTGAACCACACGAACCAGGTGCTGATTGAGGCCGAGAATATTATCTCCTACGTGAAAGATGCGGAAACAGGTCAGCGAGGCTACCTGCTAACGCTTGATCCCCTCTTTTTGCAGCCCTACAATGGAGCGTATGACAAAGTCAAGAACAGCCATGACGCGTTGACCAGACTGACTCTCGACAATACGGATCAGCAGAAAAATCTGGCCGCTATAAAATCGTTGTATGAGGCAAAATTCGCGCAGATGCAGCGGATTATAAATTTGACCCGGCGAAATAACGCGTTCAGCCGGGACACGACAGCGCGGTATACGGAAATGGTTCGTGGTAAAAAGATCATGGACCAGCTCCGGCTGACGGTCAATCAGGTTGAAAGCGAAGAAAACACCGTACTGGCCAGCCGAATCCAGGAGCAGCAAATTTACATTACCTACACGCCTTTTCTATTGCTCGTCGCGGCTGCCATATCCATCATGATCACCATCAGCACGTACGTGCGCATCAAGAAGGACCTTGACGACCGCATTGCGAATCAACGGCTGGCGGAGACAAAATACAGGGAAACGACCGAGCGCATCAACGTGATGGAAGACATCACAACCGACATTGCGGGCGGAAATTATGCGGTGAGAAGTCAGGATACTCGCGACGATGAACTGGGGCAGATCGGTAAGGCACTCAACACAATGGCGACCGCGCTCGAGAGTACGTTTACCGATTTGACGAACAGAGACTGGCTGCAAAAGGGTACACTTACGCTGGCCGACTCGATTCGGGGTGAGCGTGATATACACACACTGGCTACCAATCTGATTACGGCCATCAACGGGTACTTGAATGCACCGCTGGGAACAGTATACATCATTGACCGTGATTCAACATTTAGGCTGGTTGGAAATTATGCTGCCAGCGATGCACCAACCACCGTCGTATCGGGTGTGGGCCTAATTGGTCAGGCCATCAAAAGTAAGAAGACCGTTATCATTGAGGACCTGCCCGCATCCTACCTAAGGGTGAATTCCTCGCTGGGCAGTACGTTACCCGCGTCATTGATCATTGCGCCTTTGGTCTACGCGGATGTGTGCATCGGTGCGATTGAACTGGGGTTGATGCGGAAGCCTAGTCCACTGGAAATGAGCTTTCTGGAGTCTAATCTGGATGTGCTGGCCATCGGTGTCAATTCGGCGCTGGACTACGTAAAACTTCAGAATTTTCTCGAAGAAACGCAGGCTCAATCGGAAGAGCTACAGGCGCAGCACAACGAGCTGGAAAATGTTAACGCCGAACTCGAAGCGCAGGCGCAGAAGCTTCAGGCGTCGGAAGAAGAGCTGCGCGTGCAGCAGGAAGAGTTACAGCAGACCAATGCCGAACTCGAAGAGCGTAGCGTCTTGCTGGAAGAGAAGAACGAGGAGATCGAGCGAAAAGCTGAGGAACTGGAAGTGAGCACGCGCTATAAATCGGAGTTTCTGGCCAATATGTCGCACGAGTTACGGACGCCACTCAACTCGATTCTGTTGCTCAGCCGGTTACTGGCCGAAAATAATGACGAGAATCTGACGAGCGATCAGGTTGAGTATGCAACAGTTATTCGGTCGTCGGGTGATGGATTGCTCGGCCTGATCGACGAGATTCTGGACCTGTCGAAGATTGAGGCCGGGCAGATGAAACTGGAATACCTGGACGTATCAGTTCAAGAAATAACGGACGAATTGCAGTCCCTCTTCAGACCGCTGGCCAACGAGAAAAAGCTGAAGTTTGCCGTTGATATAGAACCGACGGTGCCGAAGATCATCGAAACGGACAGGATGCGGCTGGGGCAAATTCTTAAAAACCTGATTTCTAACGCGCTCAAGTTTACGTCAGCCGGGGCCATTACACTAACCGTCAAACGATCACCGTCAGCGGATAATGCGTTGCAGTTCGTCGTTAATGATACCGGCATTGGTATCCCGGCCGATAAGCAGCACCTCATTTTTGAAGCCTTCCAACAGGCTGATGGATCGACCAAACGGAAATACGGCGGAACAGGTCTGGGCTTGTCCATCAGTCGTGAACTGGCTAAACTGCTGGGTGGCGAAATTACATTGATTAGTGCCGTTGGCAAGGGAAGCACGTTTACGATAACGTTGCCACTGGTAAACGGGCAGGGCTCGGTGCAACCGGAAACCGGTTTTGTGAGCCGAAAGCCAGAGCCCGCTCCGGCAAAAACCGAAAAAGAGCCGGAAGTAACCAATAAGTACATTAGTACCGTTATTCCTGAGTCGATTCCCGATGATCGGAATTCGATTCTGGCAACGGACAAGGTGATCCTGATCGTTGAGGATGATACTGGTTTTGCCAAATCATTGCTCGATTATTCCCGTAAAAAGGGCTACAAAGGCATTGTTGCGGTGCGGGGTGATGAAGGCATACGCTTGGCGGGTATCTACAAACCGCTCGGAATTTTGCTGGATATTCAACTGCCGATCATGAGCGGCTGGCAGGTGATGGATGCCCTCAAAGCAGACCCGCAGACACGACCTATTCCGGTGCACATCATGTCGTCGCACAAGTTGAAAAAGGAAAGTATCCTGAAAGGGGCTATTGATTTTGTGGATAAACCAATGGCCTTTGAACAGATGCAGGAGGTGTTCGAAAAGATCGATTACGTCCTGAATCGATCGACCAAAAAAGTGCTGATCATCGAAGATAACCCGCAGCATGCTAAAGCGTTAGCGTATTTTCTGGAGACGTTTAGTATCAACTCCGAGCTGAAAAGTACGATTACCGAGGGAGTTGCGGCTTTGCAGCGGGACGAAATCGACTGCGTTATTCTGGATATGGGCGTGCCCGATCAGAAAGCGTACGATACGCTCGAAGAAGTCAAGAAAAATCCGGGTCTGGAAAATCTGCCAATTATAATCTTTACCGGCAAAAGCCTGTCGATGGCCGAGGAGTTGAAAATAAAAAAATACGCTGATTCAATTGTTGTAAAAACGGCTCATTCGTATAAGCGTATGCTGGATGAGGTTTCCCTGTTTCTCCATCTTGTCGACGATTCAAAACAGACGCTGACCAAAACGGCGGAGCGACGAAAACTGGGTGCATTGAGCCAGGTACTGACCAACAAAACCGTACTCATCGCTGACGACGACGTCCGGAACATTTTCTCACTGTCAAAGGCACTGGAGAATTACAAAATGAATGTCATTACGGCGCTGGATGGGAATGAGGCCATGCAAAAATTAACCGAAAATCCGACGATCGATCTGGTGTTGCTGGATATGATGATGCCGAAACTGGATGGCTACGAAACGGCAAAAAAGATCCGTGAACACTACCAGTGGAAGTCACTCCCCATCATTGCCGTTACGGCCAAAGCAATGACCGGCGACCGGGAGCGGTGCATCCAGGCCGGTGCTTCGGATTACATCACCAAACCAGTCGATATTGACCAATTGATGTCGTTATTACGGGTTTGGCTGTACGAACAGCGTTCCTGATTAATAACACTAGGTAACGGGTTACCTTTGCGAAAAAGGGTGTCCTGACGATTAACGAAATGACGAAAAAGCGAGTACTGATTATTGATGACGATGCACGAAATATTTTTGCATTGACGGCCACATTAAAGGCAAAATCGTTTGATTGTCTATCTTGTTCGGGCGCAAAAGAGGCACTGGATTTACTGAAAACAGATGAGATTGTGGACGCGATCCTCATTGACATGATGATGCCCGAGATGGATGGTTACGAAGCCATTCCCCGCATAAAAAACATCGAAAAACGACGGAATACGCCCATAATCTCGGTAACCGCTCAGGCAATGGTAGGTGACCGGGAGAAGTGTTTGCAGGCTGGTGCCATGGATTATATTTCGAAGCCAGTCGATGTAGACAAATTGTTGCAACTACTGTTGCGTGTTTAATAGAATGCCCCAATGATAGAGGAAGCTCAAGTCGATATAATATTGAATGATCTGTACGAATTATACGGATATGACTTTACGAATTATTCCAGAGCGTCACTAAAAAGACGATTAATTCGTCTTTGTTTGCTGGATAAGTTTGCGGGATTTGCGGAGTTCAGGGATCGCATAAGGGATGATGCTGATTATCTGAAACGGTTTGTGGAGGAAATTACCGTTACCGTTACGGAAATGTTCCGTGATCCGCTGTTCTACAAATGCCTCCGAACGGACGTATTACCGTCACTGGCGGCCAAACCGTTCATTCGGATATGGCACGCCGGATGTTCGACGGGTGAAGAGGTTTATTCAATGGCCGTTCTGCTAAAAGAAGCCCGGCTTCTCCACAAATCATTGCTGTACGCGACCGATTTAAATCCGGCGGCACTCGACAAAGCCCGCAAAGGAATTTTTCCGCTGGCACAGATGAAACAATACTCCGAAAACTATATCGAATCGGGTGGTGTACATGATTTTTCGGCCCACTATACGGCGCAGTATGGACAGGTAAAATTTAGCGAGTCGTTATCGGAAAAAATGATTTTTTCGATCCATAATTTAGTGTCGGACCGATCATTCAATGAGTTTGATCTTATCCTGTGCCGGAACGTACTGATCTATTTCGATAAACCGTTGCAAGATCGGGTGTTGAATCTATTCGATGAAAGCTTGGGACAGCTCGGTTACCTGGCACTTGGCTCGAAAGAGACATTGAAATTTTCGCTCTTGAAATCTACGTTTAAGCAGTTGGATAAGGAAAAGATATGGCGGAAAGTAGGCTAACGAAGGCAATTGTCATTGGCGGATCGGCCGGTGGGCTTGATGTCGTATTGAAGCTGTTACCCGCTCTGGAACCGACGCCGTCATTTACCATAATTATCGTTCTTCACCGTAAGAACTCCATTGATTCGACGCTGGAGGAACTGCTTGCCAGCAGAACAACCATTCGGGTTAAGGAAGTAGAGGATAAAGACGTAGTTAAACCCGGCACTATCTACCTGGCTCCGGCCAATTATCACCTGTTGATCGAACGGGATCTGACGTTTTCGCTGGATGACTCCGAAAAAGTGAACTACAGCCGCCCTTCGCTCGATGTTACGTTTGAGTCGGCTGCCGATGTGTACGGTGATGCGCTGGTTGGTATTGTGCTGTCTGGCGCCAATGCCGATGGCACGAATGGCCTGCTGGCGGTCAAAAAAGCGGGTGGTATTGCGGTGGCCCAGGAGCCTGCCGGGGCGCAGTCTGCGTTCATGCCCCAACAGGCCATTGCCCGCGTTCCAGTCGATTTCGTCCTGGATGTGCCTGAGCTCAGTATATTCATCAATGCGCTGAATAAACCGGTCTGACGCGCATCTAATTGCCTTAGTTGTTTGCCGATCTCGTTGTCTTTTGTTCGTTCTGCAAGGCTTCCAAGGCGAATGCCAGATAGACAAGCGGTGCATTCCAGTTGATGGCAATCTCGTTGGAAGCGTACGAACAATCCGCGTCAACATATACTTCATCGGCTACGGTAGCAGTATAACCCGCGCATTTGTCCTGACGGGCTGCATTCGCATTGGTACCGCCTGATAACAAGCCCGGTACAGGTTCGTTGATGCCATCGGCGACGGACGGGCGGTGATGCGGATGCATGGGCGTTTTGTCGCCAAAGCCCGTCACGAAAGAATACCCAACGGCATTACGACCCAGTAAATAATCCAGGTTGCCAAGCGCGTAATGCAGGTACTTGCTCCGGTTGGGTGAAGTGGTCAGGCGGTAAGCCTGGAGAAGGGCGATGCCCTGATTAGCTGCCTCGGCGCTACTACCCCAGATGAAATCGCTGGCCGACTTGCCCATTACCGTCTGGAACGCTTGGGTATCAGCACCCATGATCAGCGAGTCGGCCATTGCCGTTAGCCGTTGTTGTATTGTTTGAACATCTTTCTTCCCAACGGCAGTCAGGTTCTTGCCAAAGCGGGCCAGCGTGTAATAAGCCAGCGTACGTACCTGCGGCCACGATGGTAAGGGCGTTTTCGGGTCGGGAAATAGATTGATGGCTTTGTAATAAGCATCATCCCTGGTAGTGACGTATAACTCCGTAGCCGCCCAGATCCATTCATCGCTGGCATTACGATCCTCGTAGCCGCCCGTCACTACATCCGGATCGAAGGCCGCGTTCATGGCGGTCTGGTTATAGGCAACCGTTGGATTCGCTTTTGCCCAGGTCCAGGCTTTCGTTGCGGCTGCGACACAGGAGTCGGCCAGACCGGGTAATTCGCGGTCATACGCTCGGTAAACGCGCGCAGCCTGTGCCATGACAGCCGCAAAATCGAGTGTAGCCGTTATGCCTTTCTGCACAACATACCGACCCTTCAGTGGATCCGATGAACCGGTTTTATCGGGCATGACCATACCGTCGAATTTCGGGTTGGTCAGTTTGTGATAAACGCCACCGTCGGCCGGGTCCTGCATGGTCAACATCCACCGTAAATTCCAGAGTACCTCATCGAGCAGGTCCGGAAGTCTGTTGCCGCTTTCGGGAATGTTAGTGGTTATTGATTTTGAATAAGCCGGAAAATCCTCATAAAGCGACAGAAGCGTGCCCATTGTAATACCCGAATTGACGATGTACTTGTTGTAATCACCCGCATCATACCAGCCGCCAGGCGACGAAATAACGGTGCCCGCTGGCCGATTGGCCGAAGCCGCCGATGGATGGACGAGTACATGTGTATCCGGATGGCCCGCTGGTCTGGCCCATTTCCCCGCAAATTTTTCGGGCAGATCAGTCGAGGCCCGCTGATAATAAAACCCTTTCAAGGCACCTATCGCCAGGTTCTTGTGCACATCAGGGCGAATGTCGAACGGGTAGGAGTGGCCCAGTCCGGGAATGACGACGACGAATGTTCCGGTTTTGCCGAAGGCCGAAAAATCGGCGATACGCGTCATTTTACGGGAGATGGCATTTTGGCGGGGCTGGCTTAACGTACCGGTGAAGAGCGCTTTCTTGCGATCCGGCGTCATCAGTTGAAACGAGTCCCCGGCATTACCGACAACTACCGCAAGTTTGGCTGCCTTCGGGTAATAGCCTAGTTGGTTAAGCCGGATCGCTTCGGAAAGGTTTTGGCCTTGAGTGGTTCCTTTGCCTAGAATCAACACCAGTAATAAGGAGACAATCGATAGTAGTTTCATTCCAAAAAGAGGTAGGGGTAAAATCAACGGACGGGTGTGTTGAAAACAGATGTGGTGCCAATCTCTGCGAAACTGACACCACACCTGTATCGGGTTAACGAGTGAGCCTACGACGGAAATGAATTCGTGGTCCAGCCCGGTTTGCCCTTATTTGACAACTTTCATAATACCCTGCATCACGTAGAAGTGGCCCGGCACCGAGCACTCGTACGTATAATCGCCGGGCTTTTCGGGAGCGGTGAAATAGATTGTCTCGTTCGTATTGGGCTGAAGCAGATTCGTATGGTGCAGCACCTTTTCGGTCTGCGGAATGTAATTTTTTTCCTGCCCTTCCAGCCCAAGTTTCATCGCCAGTTCACCAACCTGAATAGCTGAGCCAGGCGTTACGACGACGAAGTTATGAAGCATGTCGTCTTCGTTGTTGAACACAACGCGTACCTTACTGCCTGCTTTCACCTGGAACTGCTCCGGCGCGAATTTAAGCCCCGGTTTCGTGCCCAGTGTGATCGTATAATCGGGTTCACCCCATGATGCGGGCATTTCCGTTACTCGTTTGGCCACACTGGCCGTGGCTGGTTTGGCAGCAGTCGGTTTGGCCGTTACTTTACCTTTCGCACCTGTCAATTTTGTGCTGCCTGATTTCGTGCTGACCGGCGGAGTCGAAGAAGCTGACGCCATGGCCATTTCCGAATGATCGTGTTTTGGCGCTGCGGCTGCAATGGCTAGTTTCTCGCCGTCCGGCAGGTTGTTCAGGGTGTAATAGCCAACATTATGGAGCAACGCCCGGCCCGTTGTCGAACGAACACCATTCGTCGTAATTTCGTGAATATAGCCCAGTCGCAGGCTATCCACGACTAAGCGGGCTTTCAGGCCATCTTTCGATACAACGATGCCGCGAATCGGGCAACCGCCCCGGTTAATAACCGGACTACCGTAGGTGGCGTGGTATTTGTAATTGAAGCCCGTTACTTTATACGATGCCGGATCAGCCGCCAGTTCCTGATCAACGGGTGCGGTAAATTCGATCTCGAATCCATCAGGCATGGCATGAATCGTCTTCATTTCGAATGGCGTTCTGCCCGTCCAGACAAGGCGTTGCAGGCTGAATAATTCTTTTCCCGTCGAGGACCAGCCCCGGCTGGTCATGCCCACGAACATCGACGCGTCGTGCCCCCATACCATGCGCAGTACACCGGATGAAAAGCCTTCCCGAAACGGAAAAACAACGCCCTGATATTTACCTTTTACCTTCTCAAGATCAACGCGGGAGAGGATACTCTGACCCTGATCGCCGATGAACATCTGGTTGGCAAAGGGGCCAAATTTTCCGGCGGTGTTGTCAGTCAGCAAGCCTGATGTCGAGATGCCCAGAATGCCGTGCGGTAACCAGACCGCGGGTGCTTTCAGCGCTGTAAAGCGCTTGGATACGTCGTAAAGTGGCTCGCCCGTATTCGGTACATCCTGCGGCTTTATCGTCAGGGGAGAACCGGGCAGGCTTGTCCAGCGAAGACTCTCGGCATTACCCAGAAAGTCACCTTTTTCCACCTGCGAAATACGACCAGAACCTACCCAGTCGCCCTGATTTTCGGTATAGAAATAATCCCCGGCCGCGTTCATGCCGTACCCAGCCGGTGAGCGCATGCCAGCCGCAAAGGGGGTCATTTTGCCATCGGGGGTGAGTTCCAGCGTCCAGCCGCGCCAGGGGACCAGGCTCACGCCATGTCCCAGACTATTGCTCCAGCCTACATTCAGCGTAACCAGCATGTTGCCGTTGGGCAAAAACGTGGGTCCGTACGAATATTCGTGGTAATTGCCGGATAAGGGCCATGAGTAAATTTTGTCGTACGAGTCCGCTTTCTGGTCCCCGTCGGTATCGCGCAGACGAGTGACTTCACTGCGTTGGGTTACGTAAATATCGCCGTCTTTGTACGTAAGCCCCAGCGGTTCATGCAGACCCGAGGCAAATCGTTTGTAGGTAGGCTTCTCTGTGCCGCTGATGGACGGATTCGATACGAGCCAGACTTCGCCCCGTCGGGTACAGACCGCCAAACCACCGTCGGGCAGGGTAACCATACCCCCCACTTCCAGAATGATGTCTTCCGGTACGGGCAACGAAATGAGTTTGTAGAAATCGTCCTCTTTCTCCGGATCGACTTCCAGCTTGGCTAGTCCTTTGGGGGCTGGCGCGGGTTGCTTACTGCTGGAACTGACCGGTTTGCCGTCTTTGGATTGGATCTGAGCCAGCGTAGGTACGGTATTAAAACAAGTCAGGCCGGAAGCGAGCAGGGCCGCCAATGCCAGACGATTTATAGATTTATGAGAAATGGTCATGATGCTGTTTTTCAGAAAATTGAGCCTTACCAGACGATTGAATAGGTCACCGCACCCGCATTATTCGTCGCTTTTACGGGTAACAACATCTCCTTCGTGTTTTGCGCGGTGTTGCGGATAACGGGTTTTGTCGCGGCTGGCAGCTCGATAAAATATTGCTTGTCGTTGATCGCATACAGTCCGTTTGGCAACACGCTTATGTCTTTCCCTTCGGCAACGCGGCACCAGATTTCTTTCGTCTCCGAGCCGGGGGTAACGGTAAACGAATGTGTTAGTTTACGGCCTTCATCCGTTGACGCCAGCGATTCACGAACACTGGCCCCACCTAGTGTATACTTGAAAATAGGACGACCGGCCTTATCAACGTCGTAGCCCAGGTTCGTATACGTAGCGTTGGAGTCGGGCCAGACTGCATTCTGATCGGCCAGAAACGTAAGCGATGGTTTGCCCGGTAACTCGATCACACTACCCATCGGTACGGACAATTGCGTTTCGCCCCGACCGTGCCACATCGGCGTCGCATCCAGAAAATCACCCCGCCAGATTTGCAGAAACTCGCCTTTGCGCAGATCGACCGTGTAGTTGGTAAAATCGGGCTCACCGACCGAAATCGTGTGGGTATGCTTAATGCCATGGTGATTCATAAAGCCGCGCTGCATGATCGGTTCGTTCTTGGCGATCAACGAGATTTCACTGACCGGCTCTTCGATGCGGATCACCTGATTCAGCGGGGTGTACTGAACGCCCGGTCCTTCGATCGTCAACAGAATGTCATTACTACGAGCGTACCAGAAGCCGAAGTTCTTGTAATAAGCCAGCTCGAATGGAAAATCACCGGCTTCCAGACTGGTGGTCGTCGTGGCAAAATTGTTGTCTTTTCCCGTGATCGTTAACAGTTTCTTACCGGCAATCGACAGTTCGCCCGCTCCGTTGGGATTGGTTGGCAGGGTTTCGTTCGGAATAAAGCGTAGTGTCAGGTTCAACAAATACTGACCCGCGCGGGGAATGTGAATTGTGCCGGTGATTTTACCGCCGAACTTATCCCGGCTACCGGGTGCCTGATGAGCCAGAATTTCGATAGGCATCTCCCGTTTGGGCGTAAGTGCGTTGAAATCGTCTACCGACTGGAACTTACCTTCGTAGGACTTGAGCATAAGCTTGGTTAAGGTAACTGGCTCAATACCATACGATTTGTACTTGATGTTCTGAATGGCTACGGGGCCATGATCGCCCTGAATCATCAGTGGACCCATTGGTTTCTCATCCTGAAACGCAGCGGCCCGTGTTGGCCCCGTCACTTCGACGTTTTCGTGGATCGTAACCCCATTCTGGATCACTTTTATGAACTTGGCATTGGCGGTTTTCTCGCCTTTCTCGTTGAAACGAGGTGCCTGAAACACAATTTTCATGTGCTGCCACAAGCCCGGTGCCTTGCTTACATTTTGCGATGGGGGATGCCCTTCGTAGCCTTTACGCCCCTCGGGACGGCTTTCGTCCCAGCGTTCATAAATGGATCCGCAGTCCGATGATTTCGGATCTTTTACGGCCCAGCTGTCAAACAGTTGGATTTCGTAGCGACCCTGCAAGAAAATTCCCGAGTTGGACCCCTTTTCCATCATGAAATCCAGCTCCAGCTCAATGTCGCCATGTTCCATCTTGGTGAAAAGCTGGTCTTTACTTTTGCCGGAGAAGTCGTTGACCAGAATTCCCGTGCCGTTTTTTGTTTTGCCTGCGCCACTTTTGTTAAGGTCGTAAAAAACGTCGCTAACCAGTTTCCAGTTGTTACCAGCTGGCTTAAAATCATTCAGGGTCTGAAGATTGACCGTTGTGTAAGGTAATTCAGGGGTTTGTGCCGATAGGCCCGCCGAAACGATCAACAGGCATACGAACAAACAACAAAGAGGGCGTTGCATGATTAACTGGTAAAAAATGAATGAGAAGAATCAGAAGACGCGGTCAGGCGTCGATCAAAAAAGTGAATTAATTACACAAAATCCTGGCGCATGGGACTGAAAATATCGATCAGCACACCGGCTTCCACACATTCGGCCCCGTGTCTGAGGTTCGACGCAACGTGGAAAACGTCACCTGTCCGTAGCGTTCTCGTTTCATCGGCAATCGTGATGGCAAAAACGCCACTCTCAACGTAGCTCATCTGCGTATGAATGTGCTGATGCGGGGTACCGACGCCACCCGTTTCGAAGGCGACTTTCACCATCATCAGGTTGGCATCGTAGGCCATAATTTTACGCTTTACTCCTTCGGCTACCGACTCCCAGGCAATAGTCTGGTCATCAACAAAACGAGTGGCGGCTGGTGTTTCTGTCATTACGAACGTTTTTTTTGTGAGCAGTTCAGGTTGTAGTATTTACATTAGAAATAGAATTATTCAGCAAGTTAA
The DNA here is from genome assembly GCF_010747415.1 of Spirosoma agri. NCBI lineage: Bacteria > Pseudomonadati > Bacteroidota > Cytophagia > Cytophagales > Cytophagaceae > Spirosoma > Spirosoma agri. The sequence continues at coordinate 1,253,892 of NZ_JAAGNZ010000001.1, forward strand.
TTCTGTTTCTCGACTGATCGAAGTAAAAAACAAAAAAGCCGCTCCGAAAATTCGGGGCGGCTTTCCGCTTCTATCCACACCATTTCAAGATCGACGACCGGGTGGTCACCGAATCTTGATGTTCAACCTTCCCTTTGTAAAGGATCGTTTTGCTCAGAGTGAGCAAGTTCTTTGGTAGTTCCAAAATGTACTGGTCTGTACGGCGGAACGTTGACCTGTTTTATACCTCACTAAGTTGATGAGTTATTATCTATTTAACGCAAAAACGGGGGCCGAAATTATTTAACGTAGCAAATTATAGCGTAAACAACTATAGAAACCTGAATAGATCGAATAAAACACGCGCCGACTAGTCGGCAAGAGATATTTAGTTGACTGATATACAGACTAAAAACAGCCTGGTACAGCGCAAAGTTTCCCTGCTCGTAGTTGTTTAGCGTACGGTCCACGCAGCCAGTTACAGCAGTTTTTTTACGTCCAGCACCTCGATCTTATTTTGCTTCGCTTTTTCCAGGACAGCGGGCGTATAGGTCGAAAGCCTGACATTTTCCTGGACGTCGGCCCGTTTTAGCAGGTGTTGATCCAGGTAGTGATCCAGATGCTTGCCGGTCAGGCCATAGCTAAAGAAGAGCGATACGCGTTCGCCCTGCTGTTCGCGAAAGAGGAAATCGGGCAGGCGATTTTCCAGACCCACATGCAACGGTACATTCGTAAATACTTTCATCCGGCGGGCATTGCCGCTGTGGAGCGTGCGCATGTTCCAGACAACGATGTCGCCGGCGCGGGTATCGGCAAACACGTCAGCTCCGTCGGCTGACTGATGACTACCGGCCTTGAACCGGATACCACCGCTATAGGTGTCGTGATCCTGTAAATAAATGCCGAACCGGATGAGCGGATAAGTCCCTTCCCAATCTGATCCCTGACCAAACTGGTGGCGGTCAATGTTGTCCCGGTGGAAGCCACGGGTTCCAGTTCCGATCTGGTACGTGCTGTCGGAAAAATAAACGGGCGTGTCGCCGAGCAATTCGGTCGCAATAGTAACGATCCGTGGTTCATAAATGACCCAGCCCAGCCCGTCTTTGCTGAGCAGATCGCCCTTGACGGAAGCCGCCTTTTTTACCTGCGTAACCAGCCCGCGTTGCTGCTGCTGGTCACGATGCATGTAGGCAGCCTGGCGTAGGGCGGCAATTTCTTCGGCTGTAAATACGGCACGAACAATAAGGTAGCCTTGCTGGTCAAATTGCTCCCGGCGAGTCATGATTGATTTGGTGTTTTATCGTATCGGTCACGAACCGATAACGACATATCGTCTGGTTACTATAACGCTTAGGTTGGGTCTGGCATTATCCGGCAACGTTCGTACCGGCCTGCATTGCCTGTACGTCGACAATCCGGGCCATATCGTCCCAGAAGCTGGGGTATGATTTCGCCACAACACCCGGCTCTTCGATCACGATTTCCTGTCGCATCGATACGGGCGCAAACGCCATCGCCATCCGATGGTCGTCGTAGGTTTCGATGGTGGCAGCGGATTGGTTAGTTGTAGCCACTTGCCGAACCTCATACAAATGATTGGGTTCAATTTCGACTAGTTCTGCACCGATTTTCTGTAGTTCCGCCTGAAGAGCGGCCACGCGATCCGTTTCTTTGATCTTGAGACTTTCGATACCGGTCAATGTCAGCACAACGCCTTTCATCGCGGCTGCAACGGCAACCGTTTGGGCCAGGTCGGGGCAATGGGTAAAATCCCAAGCCAATGCCGTTTCGGTGGGGCGTTTGGTTAGCAGGACACCCGTATCCGTGAAGGTACTCTCAACGCCCAGTGGCCGCATGATATCGACAATGGCGCTGTCGCCCTGTAGCGATTTCGCTTTCAGACCGAGTAGTTCAAGTTCGCTGGTTTCGTCCTGAGCCAGAGCTGCCACGCTATACCAGTAACTGGCTCCCGACCAGTCTGATTCAATCGTGTAGGGCTTTGGAGTGTACGGACTGGGCTTGACTGTGATCACCTTATTGATCCAATCGGCAGTAGCATCGGCACCGAAATACGTCATCTGCTCCAACGTCATATCGATGTAGGGCTGTGAGCCGATGGCTCCGGTCAATTCCAGTGTCAGACCGTTGGGCAAGGTTGGCGCAATCATCAGAAGCGCCGAGATGTACTGACTGCTTACATCGCCCCGGATACGTACATTCGCTTCGGCAGAAGGTGAGAATCCATTGAGTTGTAAGGGTGGATATCCTTCGTTTTTCAGGTAAGTAATGTCGGCACCCAGCGTTCGCAGGGCATCGACCAGAATGCCGATGGGTCGCTCACACATGCGTGGCGTACCCGTCATGGTTTTTTGTTGCCCCGTCACGGCAAAATAGGCCGTCAGAAACCGCATAGTCGTTCCGGCATCGAGCACATCGGCAACGGGGTCGCCTGATTGAAGCAGACGGATCATCGTTTGCGTATCGCGGGCGGTCGATAGATTTTGCAGATCGCAGCGAAAATTGGTCAGTGCGTCGATAATAAGAGCACGGTTACTTTCGCTTTTCGACGAAGCCAGCGGAATGGTTGCCCGAACGGGGCCAGTGGGGGGAGTCAGTTTAACGGCGTTCATTCCGGCAAAGATACAGCATCATAACCCGTTACGCCAACTCAATACGTACGTAACACCTTTAGCCGATGGTTTTTATTAATGCTGATATGCGGATTGCTCAATAGGTGAAACAGAACACCACTCACGATAAACGCCCCCGTAACCGGCAGAACGTTCGCATTCAACTGGCCATTATTGACCAGATCGGCAATCAGGTAAACGCCCCCTGCCAACGGGAAAATCGTACCGGCAGCCGTCACGAACGGTATCCGGCGGTGTAGCATGACTTTCTGAACCTCGTCCAGCCGAAACGTCACGGGTTCATCGCGGTTCATGACTTCGTTGGCCATCAGAATGGTGAAGGTACTGTCGGTAACGCTGTACAGTTCTTCCCTGAATTTTTCGCCCCGTGCCTTGAAATGAAGTTCGTCGCCCTCAAAGAAACGATACCGCCGGAAACCGCCGAGGGTATGATTAACGTCCAGCGCCAGGTAGCGCGACGGGCGGATCAGCGCCGAATAAGCCGTGCCTCTTCGCTGAAGGAGCTGTTCGGTCGTGAGGGTATCGGTGGGTTGCGCCAGCGAAAAATGACTGAGAAATAGACCAGTAATAAGTACGAGAAAGGACAGGTGGGTGCGATATGCGTTCATGGGTGCGAAAATGGCGTTGTCTGGTATAACGCAAAACAAGCTCAATTGGCTGATTTTTTAATGAAGTTTAACCCATTCGCCCGGTGTTCGTTAATTTGCGGCCATGATTACAGCGAACCAACTCCGTTCATTTACTGAACAAATCTTTATAGCCATTGGCTGTTCGGAAGCTGATGCCCGTTTAGCCACCGATGTGCTGGTGAGCGCCGACCTGCGTGGTGTCGATTCACACGGTGTGGCTCGTTTGCCGGGTTACGTTCGGCTTTACGACAATGGCCGTATCAACCCGCAACCGCATATTCGAATCGTTCATGAAACGCCCTCCACGGCCGTGGTCGATGGGGATCGGGGACTTGGTCTGGTTGTTGGCCCTTGGGCGATGCAGGTCGCTATCGAAAAGGCACGTATTGCCGGAACGGGATGGGTAGCCGTTCGTAATTCCAACCACTTCGGTATTGCGGGCTATCATGCGTTGCTGGCCGCTGAGCACGACATGATCGGGCAGGCCATGACCCACGCGGCTCCGTTGGTCGCTCCAACGTTTTCACTGGACAAACTATTAGGAACGAACCCCATTGCGGTAGCGATTCCGGCAGCAACGGAACCGACCTTTCTGGCTGATTTCGCATCAACGGCGGTAGCGTACGGTAAATTGGAAATTCTACAGAGGAAAGGGCAGGACATCCCCCACGGCTGGGCACAAAATGCGGAAGGGGAGTCAACGACGGACGCGAATGCCATCCGAAATGGGGGGGCGCTGTTGCCATTGGGTACGGATCGGGAGCATGGCAGTCACAAAGGATACGGCCTTGGCGCTATCGTCGATATTTTCTCCGGTGTTTTGTCCGGCGCTAATTACGGCCCGTGGGTGCCACCCTTTGCAACGGCAGGTTTTATGCAGGCCAATGAAGGTGTTGGACAGGGGACCGGTCACTTCTTCGGAGCCATGCGCATCGATGCGTTCCGGCCCGCTGATGAGTTTAAAACGCACATGGACACCTGGATACAGCGATTCCGGCAGGCCAAAGCCGTTGACGGAAAACGGGTGTTAATTCCCGGCGATCCGGAGCGGGATATGGAAGCCGAACGACTGGCAAACGGGATTCCGCTAGTCGAACCGGTCATAAAAAGCTTGGAAGAACTCGGCGAACGATTTGGCGTAAGCTTATGACTGGATTGTTCTCACGGGTCAGTACTGCACTGACCCGTGAGAACAATCCAGTTACTTTCCGAAGAAGATCTGAAAGCCAATTGAGAGAGACGCCGATCTGGAGTCGGATTTTATATCGGTGACGGTCGGATTGTTGTTTGCAAAAGACAAATAACCAATTTTAGATGACAGAATGTTATAATTTAAACCGGCATAGATCGCAATGGTTTGGTTAATGAAATAAGCAACCCCAAGGGTTGGCACCAGTGCTATCGAATAGCCATCCGACGAAAAATCGGTGCTAAAAGCAGACGAATTATAGGTGTTACGTACAAAACTGTGGCTATAGGATAAACCTACGTATGGTTTCAGTTTGGCAGCACCGAAGAAATAGCGCACGAAAGGCGACAAGCCGACAGAGGTGCTTGCGTACTTAGACACGTAAGGGTTGTTTCCCTGCTTAGAGGTAGACAGGCTAAGTGGTACTCCCGTTCCGATCAGCAGATTATTAGCAACGAAGTAGCCAACTGAAGGGGATAAATTGCCGGTAAATGTTTTCGTGTCGGCGTTTTTATTATCCTGGTACGAAAAATTACCAACGCTAACGCCGACATTCCAGCGCCCCTTTTCAGTTTGAGCCGTTGCCAATACACCGCTAATGAGCAGCAAAAGAAGACTGGTAACGATTGTTTTCATACCCGTTGTTGTTCGTTTGTTTGTAGACAACAAGGTATAAAATGTCTTTATTTGGTTGCAAGGATTTAGCTTATTTTAACAAAAAAGGGGATCAACTCATGCCGATCCCCTTTTTTGTACGCATTCAGTCCATCGTACTTGTTGTAGTAACGTGGTTGGAAACCCGCGATAGCTCGCTAAAAATCGCGGGTTTCCAACCACGTTACTATAAGTCTGTTACTTACCAGTGACCGCTTTTTTGAATGTACCGTCAGCACCGAATATTAAGCCTATCCGTTTGCTGTCAGCCGTTTTGATTGCGACGATATAATCGCTGCTTTTCTTGTCCTGTGCGGCTTTCTCGATGGTTGCACCCGCATAATTCGTGCTGATGTACGTTGTGATCGCAGCGGGTAAGCTCGATACGGCGACTACCGTTGCCATCGGGCCCTGACCCGGTTTGCCCTTATGGAGCGTATCGCCGGGGGCTGGCTTGGGGTGGTGGGTTGAATCACCGGGGGCTGGTTTTGGGTGATGCGCTGAATCACCATGAGCCGGCTTGCCCTTACCATCAACCACTTTGTCGAACGTACCATCTGCCTTAAAGGACAATAGTGTAATGGTGCTGTTCTGCGTGATGGCAACTACATAATTGCCCTTCGGCCCTTTAGCGGCTTCTTTGATCGTGGCACCCGCATAATTCGTGCTGATGTACGTCGTAATCGTAGCGGGCAGACTCGATACGTCTACCACGGTCATGCTGTGGGGGCCTCCCGCCGTTGTGCTGGTTACGGAACTCGACCGGGCCGATGCATCGGTACTTGTCGGGTCGACGGAATTACGGTTACAGGCGTTTAGGCTGACCACCAGGGCTGCCACGCAACTGAAAACAAGCAAAGTTTTCATGGAATTGTTGTTGGTTTGTTTACTGATTGGATGAATCAACTAACCAGAGTTCGATACTCTCGCTAAGTCAAATGCCCATACGCCCTAAGTATATATACTGTTGCACATTGCTTAAAAAATGTTAAAACGCGTCAATACGAAGAAATAAGAGCGGTTGGAATTAAAATGGCCTTAAGGAGATTCACTTAGTAGCGAAGAGTCCACTGGACAGGCTGTTTGTACAGGACCGCCACCCAATCTCCTTTCGATCAACTTTTCTTGACTTTTCTCAGGTTGTCTATTGAGAATAGTAACTGTATCAGATTTCTATTTGGTCATTTCAATAAACGGCAATATATTGTTCCATGAAACGAAAATCCACCGCACAATCACAGGCGCAAACACTCAATGGAATGACGCAGTCTCAGGGCCAGCTCACGTCCAACTTTTCTTTTACCGATTACCAGACCGAAAATTTCTTCGATGAAATGTTTGACGGTCAGACCGAAGTGCGGTCTGGTTATGCGCCGTTCCAGCAGCGCGTTGAACAGCTTACTCGTGAGGATATTATTGGCCGACAACATGCCGCTGAGCGTTCGCTGATGAGTATGGGGATTACGTTCAATGTCTACTCCGAAGGCGAAGGAACGGAGCGGATCATGCCCATCGATATTATTCCGCGCGTCATCGAATCGGCTGAATGGGATCGGCTCGAAGCGGGATTGATTCAGCGTATCAAGGCGTTGAACATGTTTCTCGACGATGTCTACAACGAACAGCGAATTCTGAACGACGATGTTGTTCCCCGCGATCTTATCGAGTCCAGTAAATCGTTTTTGCCACCCTGCCTCGGCGTCAAACCGCCCAAAGGTATCTGGTGCCACATCACCGGCACCGATCTTATCCGGGGTGAAGATGGCCAGTACATGGTGCTGGAAGACAACCTCCGTTGTCCGTCGGGCGTGTCGTATATGCTCGAAAACCGCGAACTGTCCAAGCAGACCTTCCCCGAAGTACTGACCCAGACGGGCGTTCGGCCAGTGTCGGATTACCCGATGCGATTGCTTCAGATGCTCGAGTTCATTGCTGATCGACCCAATCCAACGGTTGTGGTGCTAACGCCGGGTATCTACAATTCTGCATATTTCGAGCATTCGTATCTGGCTCAGCAGATGGGCGTTGAACTGGTTGAAGCGCGTGATCTGGTCGTGTCGGGTGGGTACGTGAAGATGCGAACAACGAAAGGATTCCAGATCGTTGACGTGATCTACCGGCGCATCGATGATACATTCCTCGACCCGCAGGCATTCAATCCGGATTCGATGATCGGGGTGCCCGGCATTTTTGAGGTGTACAAGAAAGGGCGGGTTGCCCTGGCCAATGCCCCCGGAACGGGCGTCGCCGACGATAAGGTGATTTACGCCTACGTGCCCCGGATTATTCAGTACTATCTGGGCGAGGAGCCGATCATTCCGAACGTCAAGACCTATATCTGCCGGGAGGAGGAAGACTGCAAATACGTGCTGGAAAATATCGAGCAGCTGGTCGTGAAGGAGGCTAACGAAGCCGGTGGCTACGGCATGCTTATCGGACCTAAAGCGACGCCCGAAGACCATGAACTATTCAGACAGAAAATTCAGGAGAACCCGCGCAACTACATCGCTCAGCCAACCATCTCGCTCTCGCGCGTGCCGTGTCTCGTTGGTGATCATGCCGAAGGACGTCACGTCGATCTGCGTCCGTATATTCTCTACGGCGATGGCGTGAACGTCATTCCCGGCGGACTGACGCGGGTGGCTTTGCGGAAGGATTCGCTCGTGGTCAACTCCTCACAGGGCGGGGGTGGTAAGGATACCTGGGTTTTGTATTAAGCCTGTTGGCTGCATAGACTGGAATTGGGTAGTCGAGGTGATTTGTTTGTAACGAATTGCGTCGATTACCCAATTCCGTTTTTACGAATGCCTATCTTTAGGCCCCTCAATTCAATCTGCCTTGCTCGATTTAAGTATTATTATCGTCAATTATAAAACGCCGAAGCTTATTCTGGACTGTCTGGCATCGGTTAGCACCCATACAAGTGGTATCGCATTTGAGGTGATTGTCGTTGATAACCAGTCGGAAGACGATAGTCAGGCTATTGTACAGGCAGCTTTTCCGGCGGTCCGCTGGTTCGACATGGGTTATAATTCGGGTTTCGCAAGAGCCAACAATTATGGTATCAAACAGGCGAAGTCACGGAACGTACTGCTACTCAATTCGGATACGCTGCTGACTGACAATGTACTGGCCCGCTGCGTACGCGTACTGGACGAACAGCCTGATGTGGCGGCCGTGAGCGTGCTGCAACGCGGTGCCGACGGACAGCTTCGCCCCAATCTGTATACGACGTTTGGGCAGATGCGCCGGGCCTTTTACATTTTACCCGCTGGTGCGTTTTTTCAAAACTGGTTGCAACGGATCATGCCCGATCCGCAGTATACGGATAAGAATCAAGCGGAATGGCTCTCCGGGGCTTTTCTAATGACCAGACCAGCGACTATTGCCCGCGTTGGCGGACTGGACGAGAGCTTTTTTATGTATGGCGAAGATGTGGAGTGGGGCTACCGGTTAGGCAAACAGGGACGGATGCTGCTGCTCCAGGATGCCAGCTTTATCCATCTGGAATACGGCAGCAGCGACTCGAATCAGCAGCATATTGTGACGCACATCAACCGATTCAAGCCGCAAATACAGGTGTCGCAGTTGCTGTGGGTCCGGAAGCAGTACGGAATTGGTGCTTATCTGGTACTTATTTTGCACTACGTAGTAATGATTCCCATTGTCTATGTCTGGAAAATCGCGGTTAATCTTCGTGACCGACGACTTCCATGGGCTGATTTGGGCAATCAACACGCATTTACCAAACAAGTGGGTATATTTCTGCGGTTTTTCTGGAGAACACTAGTCAACCAGCCGGGCTTTTACAAAGTGTGACAACCTGCTGAAATAGGAATAAAATCTTGCCAGAGGAGTAAAAACAGACGTTTTCTACCTCAATGGGAAATATACTTTTAGGGTCAGAATTCGTTGTAAGTGAAATGCGATAACTCTATGCGTTTAGTTTATACAATTGGGTTGGTTTCCTTCTTGATAGGAGCCATTCTATGGCCAACTGTCAGTCAGGCTACACACGTCCGTGCCGGCGAAATTACGACCCGGCGAATTCCAGGGGCGTCGTTGACTTACGAAATAACACTGACAACGTATTATGACGAAGTGACGGGCCGAACAGCCGCCGACGATGCCAACTCCTATACATTCTGTTTCGGGGACGGTACGCAGGCGGAGGTAAGACGGAACAGCCGCCGGTTTATCAATGGGCGAACCTCATCCGTAAACACCTACGTCACCACCCATACCTATCCGGGGCCGGGTGCCTACACGATCGGCGTTCAGATTCCGAACCGGAACAAAGGAACGGTCAACCTGCCACCAGCCGGTAGCTCCGATCAGCTTACGTTTTACGTGTCGACTACGATTCTGATCAACGCGGCCCTTCAGGTGAACTCCACCCCGGTAATGCTCAATCCGCCACTGGACTCGGCCCGCGTCGGGCAAAAATTCTGTCACAATCCGGCGGCTTTCGATGCCGACGGCGATAGCTTGGCCTACCGACTCAGCAGACCACAGGAAGGAATTACCAACAGCTGCCGGAGCCGGTTTATTCCGGCCTATCTGGACCCGGCCAGTAATTTTAGCACGGTGCGGGAAGATGGGAGTGGATCACCAACGTTTTCGATCGACTCCCGGACGGGTGATCTCTGCTGGGATTCGCCTGGACAGGCTGGTCAGTTCAACTTTGCCTTTATCATTGAAGAATGGCGTAACGGTGTCCTGATCGGGGAAATCACTCGCGATATGCAGATCATCGTTGTCGATCAGCCCAACAAGCGGCCGCTGATTGTAGGCGCTGAGATTTGCGTGGAGGCCGGTACGCTGATCCAGCAGGCGATCCGGGCGACCGATCCCGATGGACAGCGGGTAATCATCACGGCTTTTGGAGGTCCTTTCAACGTGAACAGTGACGGATCGGCCTTACCGGCTGGCCAGCTGGTGCCACCCGAATATGCCCGACTGATCAATGGTGGTGTGTCGCAGGCTCAGCCCGCAACGGCCACCCTGTCCTGGCAAACGAACTGTAATCAGGCCCGAGAAGAACCGTATGACATTACCCTGAAAGTTAATGACGTGCCCGGACGAGGAACGACCTCGCTCGTCTCCTTCGCCACGTTACGGATTCGACTCTATGCGCCATCCGTCAAAAATCTGACTGCCCGCCCAACGGCTACCGTTGCCGGACGGGCCATTCAGCTCAACTGGTCGGCTTATAGCTGCGGACGAGTTACCAATACGGGTGCGGGTAATGATACGACCAAGCTTATTATTTATCGCAAAGAAGGCTGTACACCGATTCAATCCCAGAGTTGTACGACGGGGCTGGACCCAAGCTTCGGCTATCAGCAAATTGCCAGCATTCCCTACACGGCAACCAGTTATGTTGATACGAGTTCGCTCCGACGGGGTGTTAGCTATTCGTATCGAATTGTAGCGCGCAATCCGGGTATCGGTAATAACGGCGGCCTTAGCGTTGTTTCGACTGAAGCCTGTCTGGAACTTCCGTTATTAGCACCCGTTATGACGCAGGTTACCGTTGACAGCACCGATACGCAGCGGGGTCGGATCACCGTTCGCTGGACCCGGCCAATCGGGCTTCAACCCGGCGATCTGGGTGCGCCCTACCAGTATCGACTCCAGCGGGCTACGGGCCTGGCGGGTACTGATTACGTGAACATCGCGACCATTAACACCACGTTACAGGCAGGTGTGGCGGATACGGTTTACATCGACCGAGGTACCTCTGTAAGTGCGTTGAATACGACGGCCAATGCGTATCGGTATCGGGTCGAGTTCTATTATACCGGTACCAACGGTCAACTGACCCGACTAGATGTGACGGACCCGGCTTCCAGCGTTCGATTGGCGGCTACGCCCGCCCAGCGACAGATTGCGCTGAGCTGGCAGGCGAACACGCCGTGGAGCAACGATAACCGCGTGCATGATGTGTACCGGAGCCGATCCGGTCCCAATGGGCCCTTCAATAAAATTGCCGAAGTAACGGTGCAGGGGCCCCAAACGTATGTGTTTACCGATACGGGTAATGATGCGATTGTGGCCGATGGTAATACGAGTCGGGTACTTTCGGCCGATAGCAGCTATTGTTATCGGGTAATGACCCGTGGGCAGTATGCTGATCCGAAACTGGCTACATTGGGCGTACTCATCAACTACAGCCAGATTATCTGCGCAACACCGACCGATACGACCAAGCCTTGTGCGCCCCAACTGGGTCTCGATAGCCTGAACTGCGCCAACCTGAGCAGTGAGAGCCTGTGTGGTCAGACAAGCTTCACTAACAAGTTACGATGGACGCTGACTGCTGGCCCAACCTGTGACCCGAACGTAGTAGGGTATAAACTGTATTACGGTCGGTACAGTCAGGATACGCCCACTGAATTAGCCAGCATTCCGGCACCAACGACTACTTTCGATCATACGAATTTGACGACGGTGGCGGGGTGTTATTATGTGACGGCGGTAAGTAGATCAGGCGTCGAAAGTTTGCCTTCGAACCGAGTTTGTAATGATGCCTGTCCGGCGTTTGCGCTGCCGAACGTGTTCACGCCCAACGGCGATGGTAAGAACGATGTGTTCGCGCCCTTGAAATGTCCACGCTTCGTGGAAAGCGTTCAGCTGATCGTTTTCAACCGGTACGGCAGTAAGGTTTATGAAGGAACCAGCCCGACACTGGCCTGGGACGGTAAAGCGAGCGATGGCGCTGACCTGCCTAGTGGATTGTATTACTATCAGGTGAGCGTTCGGTATGGGGTGCTGGATCGAAATGCGGCTCCACAAGTGCTCAAGGGCTGGGTACAGATTCTGCGCGAAGGCGTGAGTATGAAGTAACGACAGCGTAGTTTACATAAAAAAGGGATTGGGGTAAGTAAGGTCGTTGGTAAAACCAGGCCTTACTTACCCCAATCCCTTTTGCAGACCTCCTGCTCTAGCGCATGTTGTGGTATACCATCTGTACGTCGTCGTCCTCTTCGATGCGTTCGATGAGTTTTTCCACGTCGGCAACTTCGTCGTCGGTTAATTCCTTGTAGTCGTTTGGAATACGCTCGAATTCGGCCTGTTTGATCTCGTAGCCCTTTTCTTCCAGAAATTTCTGGATCGAGCCAAACGCTGTAAACTCGCCGTAGATGACGTACTGATTCGCTTCATCATCGAGTTCTACTTCGTCGCCCCCGAAGTCAATAAGTTCAAATTCAAGCTCTTCCTGATCGATACCTTCGGCTGGAATCCGAAATACCGATTTCCGGTCGAACATGAAGTCGAGCATACCCTGCGTGCCGAGGCTGCCGCCGAGTTTGTTCAGGTAACTGCGCACATTGGCGACCGTCCGGTTGTGGTTGTCTGTTGCCGTCTCGATCACGAGTGCGATACCGTGCGGGGCATACGCTTCGTATACGATCTCTTTGTAATCCTCCTGATCTTTCGAGGAAGCTTTTTTAATGGCCCGGTCTACGTTATCCTTCGGCATGTTGGCCGCCTTGGCATTCTGGATAATGGCCCGAAGCCGACCATTGCTATCAGGATCAGGACCGCCACTTTTGACGGCCATCACGATGTCTTTTCCGATGCGGGTGAAGGTCTTCGCCATCTGCCCCCACCGTTTCATTTTCCGGGCTTTCCGGTATTCAAATGCGCGTCCCATTGTAACAGATTGATTAAAAAACGGAGATAAGACGTTCTCAAACACAAGCAACGAAAAGCCATCGTGTCCGTCGTTAAAAGCGCCAGTGTCTCCGTGTTTATCTAGTTTAGTTTTTTACGAACTCTTCCTCAAACTCAAGTATTTCCTGCCCGCGCATCAAATCTGCAAAGGTTTCGCGCTGACGGATCACATACGGGCTTCCGTCATACACCAGAACTTCTGCCGGACGGAAGCGGGCATTGTAGGTCGAGGCCATACTAAAGCCATACGCCCCCGCATTTTCAAACGACAGCACATCACCCGGTCGTACGTCGGGCAGTGGTCGATCAGTGGCGAAGGTGTCGGTTTCGCAGATATAGCCAACGACCGTATACGTTTTTTCGTCGCCCAGCGGATTCGATACGTTTTTAATATCGTGGTAGGAATCGTACATCATAGGTCGAATAAGGTGATTCAGGCCCGAATCGACGGCTACGAACGTGCGGGACGGGTTTTCTTTCACGATATTAGTCCGAACCAGTAAATGGCCACACTCGCTCACCAGAAACTTACCCGGTTCAAACCACAGTTCCAGTTCCCGGCCATACTGCTGGCAAAACGACTGAAACGCTTCCGACACCTTGCGGCCCAGATCGGCTACGTCGGTAACGTGATCGCCTTCTTTGTAAGCAACCTTGAACCCACTTCCGAAATCAATGAACTTCAGATCGGAATAATCGCTGGCCAGATCGAACAGCACCTCAGCGCCCCGCAGAAACGCATCGGCATTCTTGAAATCCGACCCCGTATGAATATGGAGTCCGGCAACCGAAAGCTGGTATTTATCAACAACAGCGCGAATATCGGACCGCTGAAGAATCGAGATGCCGAATTTAGAGTCGGCATGACCCGTCGAAATCTTAATGTTTCCGCCCTCGGCAATGTGCGGATTGATGCGGATGCTGATGGGAACCGAATGACCATACGTCTGACCGACCCACTCCAGCAAGGGTAAACTATCCACGTTCAGTTGCAGACCAAGGTCAACGGCTTCGCGGATCTCATCGAACGATACGCCACTGGGCGTAAACATGATCTGACTTGGCTCAAAACCCGCCAGCATACCCATTCTGGCTTCATTGACCGATACCGAATCCATGTCAACACCCTGCTGCCGCATCAGCTTCAAAATCGATACATTGGTCAGGGCTTTGGCCGCATATTTAATCTTTAGGTTAACCCCAGCGAAAGATGACCGGAGTAAGCCGATTTTTTCGATAATTTTGTTAGCGTCATATACGTACAAAGGCAAACCGAATTCATCGGCAATAGCCAGCACGTCAACACCCTGAATCTGATAGTTGCGGTCTTTTAGTTGCATGGTTTTCGTAAACGAACCGCAAAATTACGCCATCTTTCTACTATGTACAAGACTCGACACATACTCTTGTGGCTACTGTTTGTCAATCCGTTGCTGCTGCTCGGGCAATCGGCCAAAGTAGCAGCCACCAGTAAACTTCAGGCAGGTCCGATGGTTGGTTATTCGGATATGCGCGAGGTTATGCTCTGGGTGCAGACCAAAGGACCCGCCCGCGTTCAGATTCGGTATTCAGAAACGGGCACGTCCAAAAATGGGAAAGTCGCCCCGGTTCACCTGACCAACGAAGTGCAGACCAACCGGCAAACGGTTTTTACAGCCCACCTGCTCGCCGATCAGGTGGAACCCGGAAAAAAGTACAAGTACGAACTGTTAATCGAGGGCAGAACGGTGAGCCTGCCCTACCGGACCCAGTTTCAAACCCAAAGCCTGTGGCAGTGGCGGACGGACCCACCCTCTTTTCGTTTCGGCGTCGGAAGCTGCACGTACGTCAACGAGGAGGGCACTGACCGACCCGGTAAAGCATACGGCGATGGCTACGAGATTTTTACCGCCCTGACCGCTCAGAAACCTGACTTCATGCTCTGGACCGGCGATAACACCTACACGCGCGAGGTGGACTGGAACAGCCGTACGGGCGTAATGCGACGCTATACCCATACGCGTTCGCTACCCGATATGCAGCCGTTACTGGCCTCGACGCATAACTACGCCATCTGGGACGATCACGATTACGGCCCCAATGACGCCGATCGGTCCTACTGGCTAAAACCCGTTACGCTGGAAGCCTTCAAACTATTCTGGACGAACCCGAATTTTGTGTTTCCGGAAGGGTGTGCCGGTACGTTTTTCTGGAATGACTGCCAGTTTTTTCTGCTCGATGATCGCACATTCCGCGCCCCAAACGACAAACCGGACGGGCCGGAAAAACCTTATTTTGGCGATAAACAGCTTCAATGGTTACTGGATGCGCTGACCTTCAGCAAAGCACCGTTCAAATTCATCGTGACCGGTGGCCAGATTATCAACCCGACCGTTGCGTTCGAAAATTACGCCACCTACGGCACGGAGCGGGAACGATTATTTAAGGCTATTGCCGATGCCAAAATACCGGGTATTCTGTTCATCACCGGCGATCGCCACCATTCGATTCTGCACCGGCTGGATCGGGAATCGGCGGGGTATCCGCTATATGATCTGACCATTTCGCCCTTGACCTCTTCCGTCGCACAACCGCGCGCTGATGAACTGAAACAGCCTACTTATGTGGATGGTACGCTGGTCGCGGAACGCAATTTCGGTATACTGAGCGTTACGGGTCCATTGACCGACCGAGTGCTGAACATAAAAGTCTACAACCAGAAAGGAGCCGAACGCTGGAGTCGGGACATCCGAGCCAGTGAATTAAAATGAAGCCGGAATGGCATGGTGGATCAATTTTTGGGGGTAGGCAGGCGCGTTAACTTGCTTTGGCATGTATTGGCATATCCTGACCCGTTTTATGAATCTTCAGAAATTTCCCGATCACAACACACTTTCGCAACACGCAGCCGAACACATCGCCGAGATCATCAACCGAAAACCGGATGCCTTACTGTGCGTAGCGTCGGGCGATACACCCATTGAGACCTACCACCGGTTTGTGGCCTTAGTGCAGGCCGGGAAAGTGGATGTCAGCCAATGTACATTCGTTGGCCTCGATGAGTGGGTCGGCTTCGGTCCCGAAGATGTAGGCAGTTGCTCGTATTACATCTACCGGGATCTATTCAAACCGCTGAATCTCCGTCCTGAACAGATGCATATCTTCGACGCAAAATCGGCTGATCTGGCGGCTGAATGCAAACGGACCGATGCCCTCATCCGGTCGCGGGGCGGCTTGGATCTGTTGCTGGTGGGCATGGGCATGAACGGCCATATTGCGCTGAATGAACCCGGTACGCCCTTTAACCTCGGTTGCCACGTTGTCGAACTGGCGGAGAGTACTAAAACTGTAGGGCAAAAATATTTTGAGCAGGAAACCGAGCTGACGCAGGGCATTACCATCGGTCTTCGCCATCTGGCCGAAGCGCGCGATGTTGTGCTGATGGTTAGCGGAGAAAAGAAAGCACCCATGCTGCGTCAGGCATTGACCGGACCGATTACGGAGCAGGTGCCGGCCAGCATTGTTCAGACGCGACCAAATGCCCGAGTCTGGGTCGATGAAGCCGCCGGACGGTTGATCTAAACGGGAGTGCGCATAATGAATCGGTGCACACGATATTTTCCGGTAAATTGGCATTGTTCGTCATTCGTTGTATGTTCAGCAGTGAATGACAACCCTGATTGATCAATGTCCAGTAGTGCGCCTGCCGTTATCGCCCGTCGAACCGAAGTTCTTGCCGGTATTTCCACCTTTCTGGCCACGATGTACATCATCGTGGTCAATCCGTCTATTCTGAGTCAGGCGGGGCTGCCGTTTAGTGGCGTGTTGACCGCTACCGTGCTACTCTCTTTCTTCTGTAGCCTGATGATGGGCCTGTACGCCCGCAACCCGATTGTGGTTGCGCCGGGTATGGGCCTGAATGCTTTCTTTACGTTTACGGCGGTGAAAGGAATGGGGCTCCGGCCCGAGGTGGCACTCGGTGCCGTGTTTTGGGCGGGCGTCCTGTTCCTGTTGTTGTCGATGCTGAATGTCCGCTCGGCAATTGTCCGGATCATTCCACTGCCAATTCGGTATGCCGTTTCGGCGGGTATTGGTCTGTTCGTCACGCTGATCGGATTCGAGAATGCGAAGTTCATCATCGCTAATCCGGCTACGTTAGTGGGCGTTGCGCACCTGACAGACCCGATCATACTCACGTTTATCCTGGGACTTTTGCTGACCAGCGTGTTGGTCGTACGCGACGTGCCGGGAGGTATCATCATTGGTATCATCGTGACCACGCTGATGGCCTGGCCCATTGGGCGGTATTGGGGCGACGCGTCGGCGGTTAACTTCGGACAGAAAACGCTGGTCAATTTTCAGGGCGTTTGGGCGGCACCCGATTTTTCGCTGATTGGGAAGCTGGACCTGAAAAGCTCACTCACGTGGGCGCTGTGGCCGGTAATCTTCGCGTTTGCGTTTACGGACCTGTTCGATAGCCTGTCTACGTTCGTGGGTGTGGCCGAAGCCGGGGGGATACAGGACGCCGATGGCCAACCGCGCAACCTAAATCGTTCGCTACTGACGGATGCGGTATCGACAACGATTGCGGGTGTGCTGGGAACGAGTCCCGGTACGGCTTACATCGAGTCGGCGGTGGGAATTGCGCAGGGTGGACGAACGGGCTTGACCGCTATCGTGGCCGGTTGTTGTTTTCTTCCCTTCTTGTTTCTATCGCCCTTGTTGTCGGTTATTCCATCGATTGCAACGGCTCCGGCGCTGGTCCTGGTCGGCGCGTTCATGATGAAACCCGTCACCCGCATCGACTGGGGGCACCTGGAAGATGCATTGCCGGCTTTTCTGTCGCTTGTGTTGATTCCATTCACCTATTCCATTACGCAGGGACTGATCTGGGGATTTCTGTCCTGGACGGTCATCAAAGTGGCGGTTGGCAAAAGCCGAGAATTACCCATTGGGCTATGGATAGTCGATGCGTTCTGTGTGTTGGCCTTGTTTGGAGGGCACTAAACGTAGCATGGGCTTTGGCCCGTGTAATCGAAGGCTGATCGTAGGTATTGATTGCTACGATCAGCCTTCGATTACACGGGCCAAAGCCCATGCATAGTAGTCAACTTAGGCGTTTGCTGGTGTGCAGAACTCTTCCAGTGCCATTTCAAGGTGTTGAGCAATCATCTGCGCCGAACGACCTTCGATATGGTGCCGCTCGATGAAATGAACCAGATCACCATCTTTGAAAATACCGATTGCTGGCGATGACGGTGGGTAAGGAAGGAAGTACTCCCGCATTTTGGCGGTAGCTTCTAGGTCTCCACCGGCAAATACCGTCACCATTTTGTCGGGTTTCACAGGGCTGGCTGCCAGCGCTGCTTTCACGCCCGGACGAGCCGCACCAGCTGCGCAACCACAAACCGAATTCACGACAACGAGTGTTGTCCCTTCGGCGTTTTCCATTGTGTTTACCACATCGTCGGCAGTGGTCAGTTCTTCAAACCCAACGCTTGTCAGGTCTTCCCGCATTGGGATAAGCAAATGAGGAGGATACATAATTGATTTACAGTTTTTACAGTTGTCAACGGTTCGCCGAAGCGGGTTGCAGTGTTGTCGCTATTCGGTAATGAGCCGCGACTAACCGCTATTTTTACATAAAGCCTAGTTCAAGCTTGGCTACTTCCGACATCAGTTCGGTGGAGTAGGGGGGATCGAAGGTCAGTTCGACACTCACGTCGTTGACGCCATCGATCGCACGCACTTTTTCTTCGATTTCCGCTGGAATCGACCCCGCTGACGGGCAGGAGGGTGAGGTCAGCGTCATCAGAATGTAGACGTTATTGATCGGGAATATCTTGATGTCGTAGATCAGGCCCAGCTCGTACACATCTACTGGAATCTCAGGATCGTATACCGCCTTGAGCGCCAGCACGACTTGTTCTTTTAGTTCTTCGTCCGTCATTGGAAAAGACGTTATCGCGTAAAAATTAACTATATACTTATTTTGCCTGGGCTGTCTGGCCGGCATAAGCGCGACCGTACCCTTTCATGCGTTCGATCATTGAGGCTAATCCACCCGCCCGTAACGAGGTAATCAGATTACCCATACCGACTCGCGGAATAAAGTACAAATCGGCATTCGCGATGTCTTCCGGTTTTTCACCTGACAACACCCGAATCAGCAGACCAACGAGTCCTTTCGAAATCTGAGCGGTCTGTTCACTATCCCCGAAAAAATAGAGCCGATCATCTTTCAATTCGGCATCGACCCACACCTTCGACTGACAACCCATGATCCGATTTTCGTCTGTTTTGTTCAATTCGGGCATGGGCGGCAGTTTCTTGCCTAAGTCAATAATGTATTGCGTCTTATCGAGTTGATCGTCGAATAAGTCAAATTCTTCGATAATCTCGTCCTGTTTCTCGTTAATTGTCATTATCAAAGTTTACCAAGTGGTTGCAGCATAGAGCGTACGCTAACAACTGTAATTATCTTGTTCTGGAATGTATAAACGATTCGGTATTGTCCGGCAAAAATTTCTCGAATAAACGAAACATTAAATTCAGGGACGATTCGGCCCATTTCGGGAAACTTGATTAACATGTCCAGCTTACGTTCAACTTCGTCAGCCCAGGTTGCTGCATAGGTGGCACTGCCTTCAAATAAATAGCCGTAAATATCACGGGCATTTTCTTTGGCTTTATCGGCCCAGATTATGCTTATTTCTTCCATGAACGAATTTCGCGCATGGCTTCCTTGTGAGGTGTTGTCTGGCCGCGTTCTGCCTGCTCAATTCCACTCGCTACGCTTTGAATAAAAAGTATGTGCTCGATCAAAGCATCCGCAGAAACACGATCTGGTAGTTCTTTGAAGCTATCCAGAACTTGAGTCTTATTTAATAACGTCCCAGTTACTGCCGTTGTCATATAGCTGAAATTTAGAGATCACAACATCATTTTCTGGACCCGGCGCAACCCCTGCACAAGCCGATCAATCTCATCTCTGGTGTTATAAACCGCAAACGACGCCCGCGTAGTTCCGGCAATACCGAAACGTTGCATCAGCGGTTGGGTGCAGTGGTGACCTGTCCGAACGGCAATGCCCTGCTGGTCCAGAATGACGCCCGTATCCTGGTGGTGAATACCGTCCAGCACAAAGGAAATAACACCAATTTTTTCTTTCGCCTGCCCGATAATGCGTAGTCCATCCAGCTCACTCAGTCGTTCAGTAGCGTACTGGAGCAGGTCATGTTCGTGGGCGGCAATGTTTTCCTTACCCAGATCAGCCATGTAGTCAAGCGCAGTTTTGACCGCAACCACGTCGGCAATGTTGGGCGTACCGGCTTCGAACTTATAAGGAATATCGTTGTAGGTCGTTTTGGCGAACGTAACTTCCTTGATCATCTCACCGCCACCCCGGTAAGGAGGCATGGCATCAAGAATTGCTTTTTTGCCGTACAGCACGCCCATCCCGGTTGGTCCATACAGTTTATGGGCGGAGAGTACGTAAAAGTCAGCGTCGAGTGCCTGCACATCCAGCTCCAGGTGAGAACTGGCCTGGGCCCCGTCGATGAGCACAACCGCGCCGACCGCGTGGGCCTGATCGATGATTGTCTTGACCGGATTGATCGTTCCGAGGGAGTTAGAGACGTGGACACAGGAAACGAACTTGGTGCGTTCCGAGAGCATTTTTTCGTACTCGTCCATCAGCAACTCGCCGTTGTCATTGACAGGAATCACCTTTAACACACATCCTTTTTCTTCGCAGAGCATTTGCCAGGGCACAATATTGGAATGGTGCTCCATGGTCGAAATGATGATCTCGTCGCCCTCGTTCAGGAACCGGCGGCCATACGTCTGCGCAACCAGGTTGATCCCGTCGGTTGTGCCGTAGGTAAAGATGATCTCCTGCCAGTGCTTGGCGTTCAGAAATTCCTGCATCGCCCGGCGTGATGCTTCAAAAGCAGCCGTTGCTTTCTCGGCCAAATGGTGGATACCCCGGTGAATGTTGGCGTTATAACCTTCGTAGTAGTCGGTCAAAGCACGAATCACCGGGAGCGGCTTCTGATTCGTAGCGGCATTGTCAAAATAAACCAATGGACGACCGTTGATCTCCTGATCGAGGATCGGAAAATCAAGGCGGATTTTTTGTATATTGAGGGTACTTTCTATAGCCGACTGCATGGGGTATTCGCGATAAGAAGAGGTGAATGAATCACATCGTTGACCAAAAGGCTATTGGTAAAACGTAAAATAAGGGCAATTAGGTTCGGGGATTCGGTCAGTAAATCGAGTCGCAGCGCGTTTAAAATTGACCGAAGCCAGTGGCTGAGAACCGCGCCGATGACCCGCAAAAAGGAAAACGTCCGGGTCAGGTTAATGAAACACTTCCGGACGTTACTGGTTGATTATCAATGTAATAGGGATTCGCTTATTTAAAGAAGCGGATCGATAGCGGGTAGCGGTAATAGTCACCGTTGTTCGCTTTGATGGCGGCAATGATGGTAAAGATGAGCCACACCGCGCCGATTATCCACAGCAGAAACAGACCGATCAGGATGAACATAAGAATGAACGAGATACCCGCAGCAATGGCAATCGTGATGTTGAAATTTAGGGCTTCCTTACCGTGAAAATCGATGAAGGCCGACTTTTCTTTCTGAATCTGCCATACCACAAGCGGGCCGACAACACTACCAACGACGGTGAACAGGCCGGTCAGCGCACTTAAATGGGCGAGCATAGCCCACATACGGGCATCGGATTCGCTAAGCGGAGTCGGGTTGTAAGGCTGAATTGGGGGAGGGGTTTCCATGCCGAAAGCGGTTAGTTTTGCATTAGTAAGTTGGCGTAAATTTTTGACGAACACAACGTTATCAGGACAAATCAAACACACGCACAATTCTGGCGATATTGTCTGGTGGGGCAGGCTGTTCGGGACGTACCAGAATCCGAAAGAGTTTAGGTCGACCTGTGGTTTCGATGAAGAAACGGAAAGGCGGCTGGGTGATAGGCTGCGCTTCAACGACGTACATCGGGAGTGAGAAACGGGAGATACAGGTCCTTTTACAAAGCGTCGTGCCACGGATTAGCTGGCTAACCGTGGCACGACGCTTTGAATGGTATTTAGCTAGGAAGCTAGTTCGACAACGCAGTCGTCCTGCTCAACGGTGATGCCTTCTTTAAGCACGACCTTCGCTACTTTTCCGGCTTTAGATGCGGCTACGATGCTTTCCATCTTCATGGCTTCGATCACGAAAAGCGGCTGGTTCTTCTTGACTTCATCGCCTTCTTTAACCAGAATGCGCGTCAGTCGGCCCTGCAACGGAGCGCCCACATCGCCGTCCTTACTGATCTTGGCGTTCATGGCCTTCTCCACCTTCGAGGCTCTGTCCCGAACCTGAACCTGGCGACTTTGTCCGTTCAACTCAAAGGTGATTGTCCGCATCCCAAACTCATTGGGTTCGGACTTGAACAGTAACCGCACGAGAATGTTTTTGCCTTCCTCGATGTTGATCAGGATCTCCTCGTTCTCTTTCAATCCGTAGAAGAATGCGGGTGTCGGGATAATGCTGACATCGCCGTATTGCTCGTTGGCTTTGTAGTATTCCTCGTACACCTTCGGATACATCTGATACGACAGATAGTCTTCAAAGCCGTCGTTTAGCGGGTATTTTTCCTGGAAAGCCGCAAAATCAGCCTCGAAGTCGATTGGCTTCAGATGCTCGTTCGGACGACCCGTAATGGGTTCTTCGCCTTTCAGAATAACCTTTTGCACGTCTTCCGGAAAACCACCGACGGGTTGCCCCAGAATGCCCTTCATCAGCTCTTTTACGGATTCCGGAAACGACAGCGATTCACCCCGTGTCATTACATCGTCGGCGGTCAGGTTGTTGGCGGTCATGAAAATCGCCATGTCGCCGACAACTTTCGAGGAGGGCGTTACTTTCACGATGTCGCCAAACAACTGGTTCGCCACCGAATAATTCTTCTTCAGCGTTTCGAACTTGTCGCCGAGGCCCGTTGCAATCGCCTGCGGTTTCAGGTTAGAATACTGTCCACCCGGAATTTCGTTTTCGTATACCTCCGCGCTACCCGCTTTCATGCCCGACTCGAACGGATAGTAATACTCCCGCACATCCTCCCAATAGTTGGAGTACGCATTCAGCGACGACAGATTGATTGGGCATTCGCGCTCGTGGCCCTGCATCATGGCCACAACCGAGTTGAAATTAGGCTGTGAAGTCAGCCCCGACAAAGCACCCAGCGCACAATCCACGATGTCGACGCCCGCATCGATTGCTTTCAGGTACGTGGCCGCCTGAATACCCGCCGTATCGTGGGTGTGCAGGTGGATCGGAATGCTCACCGCTTGCTTCAATTCCCGCACCAGCACATCGGCAGCCAGCGGTTTGAGCAAACCAGCCATATCTTTGATGGCCAGCATGTGTGCGCCTTCGTCTTCAAGCTGACGGGCCAGATCCAGATAATATTGGAGGTTGTACTTCTTATGCTTAGCCGGATCGAGCATATCGCCTGTGTAGCAAATAGCTGCTTCGCAGATCGCATCCGTCCGTTCGCGAACAGCCCGAATGCTTACTTTCATAGCCTCAGGCCAGTTCAGCGAGTCGAAAATCCGGAAAATATCGATGCCCGATTCCCACGATTTCTCGACAAATTTCTCGATCAAATTATCCGGGTAAGCCGAGTAACCAACGGCGTTGGAGCCGCGAAACAGCATTTGCAGTAGCATGTTCGGCATAGCTTCCCGCAGGGCCGCCAGTCGTTTCCACGGGCTTTCGTACAGAAACCGCATCGACACGTCGAATGTAGCTCCGCCCCACACTTCCATCGAAAAGAGTTCGGGATGGTTTTTGGCGAATCCTTCGGCTACTTTTTGTAAGTCCTGCGTCCGGACGCGCGTTGCCAGGAGCGATTGGTGCCCATCGCGGAAGGTCGTATCGGTATAGAGAATGCTCTTTTGATCGAGAACCCACTGCGCGAATTTCTCCCGACCCAGTTCTTTCATGCGGTCGCGATTGCCGGCTGGGTAAGGCGCATAGGTATCGAACGGCGGAACGACGGGTGTTCTGAAAAACTTGGAATCGTCTTTCTTTTTTACCTCCGGATTTCCGTTGACAATTACGTCGGCGAGGTAGTTGAGCACCCGCGTCGAGCGATCCTGCGGTTTGCGGAAATTAAACAGTTCGGGATGGGTTTCGATGAAGGAGACCCTGGCTTCACCACGCTGAAAAATCGGGTGGCTGATCACGTTCAGCAGAAAGCCGATGTTCGTTTTGACGCCCCGAATCCGGAATTCGAGCAACGCGCGTGTCAGGCGTTGGCTGGCTCCTTTCAGCGTCCGCCCACGGGCCGACACCTTCACGATCATCGAATCGAAGTAGGGCGAGATTTTCATGCCCGCGTAGCTGCTGCCTTCGTCAAGTCGAATACCGAAACCGGCTGCGTTCCGGTACGCGATAATGGTGCCAAAATCAGGCTTGAACCCGTTGGCCGGATCTTCGGTCGTGATGCGACACTGGATGGCGAACCCGTTCAGCGGAATCTCGTCCTGATGACGAATATAGATGCCGTTGTCCGACAGTTTATAGCCCATCGCAATCAGAATTTGCGTCCTAACGATGTCGATGCCGGTAATTTCTTCCGTTATCGTGTGCTCGACCTGAATGCGCGGGTTGACCTCGATGAAATAGATATTCTCCTGCTTATCGACCAGAAATTCGACCGTACCCGCGTTCGAGTAGTTTACCGCCCGACCGAGTTGAAGCGCATACTCGTATAGTTTTAATTTCGTTTCCTGCCGTAAGCCGAAGGAGGGCGCTACTTCGACAACCTTCTGAAAACGTCGCTGTACGGAGCAGTCGCGTTCGTAGAGGTGAACGATGTTGCCGTGCTGATCACCAAGCAGTTGCACTTCGATGTGCTTGGGATCTTCAATGAATTTTTCGAGGAAGATGGTATCGTCACCGAATGCGTTGCGGGCTTCGTTCTTCGCTTCCGTAAACGCTTTTTCAAATTCTTCGGCCTGGCGAACGACACGCATGCCGCGCCCGCCACCACCCGCAGCCGCTTTGACCATGACCGGGAAACCGATCCGTTCCGCTTCCGACTGGGCAAATTCAGGGCTCATATTTTCTTCCCGTGAGTCGGGAATCAGGGGCACACCCGCTTTGGTCGCCAGGTTTTTCGCCCGTACCTTATCGCCCAAGGCATCCATAGCCTCCGGCGAGGGGCCAATGAAGATGATATTCTCGTCGCGGCACCGTCGGGCCAGTTTCACATTCTCGGACAAAAAGCCGTAGCCGGGGTGGATCGCGTCAATCTGATGACGTTTTGCCAGAAGAATAATGCCTTCTACATCAAGGTAGGGTTTCAGCGGGTCCTCATCGCGACCGATCTGGAACGCTTCATCGGCCTTATACCGATGGAGCGAATAACGATCTTCGTAGGTGTAGACGGCAACGGTCGTAATGCCTAATTCAGTAGCAGCCCGCATGATACGGATTGCAATTTCACCCCGGTTGGCGACTAACAGACGTTTGATGGGACGGATGTATTCCTTCATAATTCTCAACAAAAACAGCTTCGGGCTATGAGACTCTTAAATGACAAAGCAAGATTGTTGAAAATTCTGAAAAACCATCCATTCCCGGAAGGATCATAAGATAAGATAGCATTTTCCGGAAATAATACAGTCGACATGGGCTCCTGTAGCTGGCTATACAGATTACCTGTGCGACCATGATTGGTTATTGGCCGGTAAATGTTCGATCTTTCGATGACAGATTTGATGTTCACTACTGTCAATGTCCCGAACTATGCTACCTGCTCAACTGCTGTTTATTCTTTCTTTGCTTATGGGCTATGCGCCCAAACCCGTGATTTCATCGGTTGAACTGGAACTGATTACCCGAGGTAGTCAGAAATCGATTCGTATGGATGCCCGGAAAACGCAGATTCGTATCAATGATGACACGACGACTGTGACGACCCCCGCCAAGTATTGGAAGCAAGTGCTGAAAAACCTCAAGACAGTCAAGTTGAGCAAACTGGCTACGCTAAAAACCAGCAGCGAACGCTCACAGGTCGACGCTGATTACATCACGCATGTACGCGTCCAAACGTCCGCTCACCTGTACGAGTCACCGCAGTTCGATCGGGCCACTCCACCCCGCGAGCTGACCCCGCTTATAAAGACGCTGATCGACGGAATACCCAGCAAAAATCAATCGGCTTTCCGATAGCGAATCCACAAACGAAATACTTAGGCTGGTTGTGTCCGCTTGCCCGCCCAAAAAGCGATCAGTCCTACGCCAATTTTATTGATGACATCGGCGACCGAAAAGGCAATGTGAATCCAGTTGGTATCGATGTTGAGGACCGTTAGGATGTAGCCAATCGGATAGACGCCCCAGAACGTAACGGTTGTCAGCGCCATCAATCGATAAGCCCATTGGTCTTCGGGTTGGACCTTGGCAGCAAACTGTTTCCAGAACCTGTAGAGCATGAAGGGTATGACTCCGTAACCTACCGTCGAAACGGCTCCCCAAATCAGTTTGGGGCCGGCCAGAATTTCATTGTCGAACGCCAGCTGCTGCTCACCGATGTAGCCGGTCAGGATCATGAAGAGGTCTGCCAGAAGCATCACCGTCAACGGGCGTTTGATTTCCCGAAAATCGACCCGGAGCATCGATACCATTTTGATGAGCAGCAAAGGCGTCGTTACGGCCCAATCCATGTAGCGGTACTGGCCAATGGTGCTGTAGGATTCCCGAATCAGTATCTGGCGATTCTCGGCATCGGACAGCGTAGCCAGCTCGGTCAGCATAGAGCGGTAATAATCCTGAATGAAAAAGTAGGAAAGACCGGCTACGGCGGCAATGATAAGCGTTAGCGTTTGAACCGTCAGGTGTTCGGGTTTGACGCGGTCGCGGGAGGCCAGTGCGAAGAGGAAATTGGCTAAAAAAGCATACATGGTCACAACCAGAAAGAAGTAGGTGACCATGGGCAGCAAACCGACTACGCCTGCCGTTGGAATGAATGTATCGGATAGCTTCATAAAAAAGCAGTACTGCTAACCAGGTTTTTTATCCAGTCAACAGTACTGATACAAATAAACGACTAATTAGTTTTGCTTGGGCAAAGCTGCTTTAGCCTGCGTCATCTCGGTTTGTGCCTTCGTGACCAGTTTCTGCGCATAATCCCTCAGTGTGGAATTTTTGCCATACTGTAAGTAGGTCGTTGCCAGATCGATAGCATCCTGCCGGTGGTCGAGCAACACCGTGACGAAGTTTTTGTCAAAGTCACCCGTTAGTTTATCGGCCGTACCACCCTGTTGTAATTTCAGCGCCATAGCCTGCACATTCTGGCTTTGCTGTTGCGTGAACGCCTGGTTAGGGCGCGATGGTTTGAGTTGCTTTATCGTTTCGTCGATAGCCGCTGCATCGCTCTGGGCGGTTGTTAACAGGCTTTGCGCCATCTGTTTCAGGGACGAATCTTTACCGTTCTGAATCTCCTGCTTCAGCAAGTCTTGCTCGCCCTGGGTATGAATCTTTGCCTGAAAAGCGTAATCAAAATCGGGATCACCCGTGGGTTGGAGTTTCTTTATTTTATCCATCATCTGACGCATCGGCGTCAGCAGAGGTGTCTTAGCCGGATCGGTTGAGGCCGTTGTCGATGCTGTAGTAGCGGCCCCAGTTGTTGCCTGAGCGCAGGCGGCTAGTGAGCTTCCAGCTAGTACAACTGCCAATGACCAGGCGAAGATTGTCGTGTGTAAGGTCTTCATCGTGTGTTTGTGGTTGATAAATACGATACGATCGTTCAATAAGGGCTGCCAACCGTGGCAGTTACTTAGTTAAGACAAACGAAGGCAAAAATGGTTTAATGCATTCTTGTTGATACTACCTGGAATTTTTACTGCTCAGTGTATGAACGGGTTGTTCCTTCAGCGGTACTATAACTTCCAGTGCTGGCCAGCGGCTTTGTAGTACGTCTGCCAGTGCCCGCATACCCCATTCTTCGCTTCGCTGATGGCCAACGGCAATGACGGCTATACCCGTAGCATCGACCGCCGGTTGCGCTGGTTTTCTGTATTGCCCGGTCAGGTAAAGACTCGCCTGTCGCTCGTGGGCCTCGTGGATCAGGGTGTCGTTCATTGCACCGACAACCGCAATTCGGTCGATGATGTGATCGTTGGTCTGACAACGCCCTGCTTCGGCTCGATCATACCCACCAAACAAGCCGTTGATATCGCGCAGCAGGGCGTCGAATTCCAGCCCGACAATGTCGAACAGCATACCAATGGGGCGGGGAGAATATGCGTTCCCGTTATCGTCCGGGGTTTGTTTGAAACCAAGCGGTTCGGGTTGCCCCAGTGTTCCCAATATACTGGCAAGGATGCGGTTATCGCCTATCGTCAGCGTTTCGTCGAATGGTAAATGGTGAAATAAAATGCCAGTGTCCGGCGGTAAGGTAGCAAGGTCAAGCTTCCACGGGCGATGAAGCCAGATCGCATCCAGTTGATTATCGGCAACCCATTCCGGAAGCGTAGGCCAGGGGTCCAATGCCAGGCCAAGGCGGGTGATGGGTCGGTCGGAAAGCCGGTAAATACCGCCCTGTTCACTGCTGTTGTAGCGATCTATTGAAAACTCAGTCTTGAGGAAATCGTCGATTTCGCCAAGACTATATTGTTGATTGGTCATACGGTCA
The DNA here is from genome assembly GCF_010747415.1 of Spirosoma agri. Classification (NCBI taxonomy): domain Bacteria; kingdom Pseudomonadati; phylum Bacteroidota; class Cytophagia; order Cytophagales; family Cytophagaceae; genus Spirosoma; species Spirosoma agri. The sequence goes on from NZ_JAAGNZ010000001.1 coordinate 1,282,370, forward strand.
ATACCTTGTGCTGCGGATGAAAAAAACAGATCATCAACACAAAGGTTTAAATTAATTAGCAGGCTATCAGGTAAATAAACGGAGAAAAGGGGCGCATGTTTATTATTTTAATCGACCATTTACGCAAACAGGGTTGATTTTTTTGTGAAGAAAGCTATACCTTTGTGTTGTAAATGTGTCCGCATTGGCGGTCCCGCAAAGCCCATGATTTTCCTCGCTTAAGAACCTACGCGGTTTTTCTTTCTTCCCGTTTCTGCCGCCCGCCTGGGCTGGCCATTTTCAGTTTCAGAGTCTTCGTGTATTGCTCGTAGTCGTATCGGCTACAGCTTAGTCTTTGTGTCAATGACCAAATTTTTTCGGTTATTCCTGGCCGCATTGCGCGGTACAGAAACCAACTTCACGTCCGGTAGTATCAATCGGGCCATTTTTCTGCTGTCAGTACCGATGATTCTGGAAATGGTTATGGAGTCGCTATTCGCCGTGGTCGACGTATTTTTTGTCGCCAAGATCGGCACCGAAGCCATTGCCACGGTAGGACTGACCGAATCGGTATTAACCATTGTCTATTCCATCGCGATTGGTCTTAGTACAGCCGCTACCGCACTGGTCTCCAGGCGTATCGGTGAAGAAAACAACCGGGGTGCGGGCACGGTCGTCGGGCAGGTCATTCTGGTGTCGACGGCATTGGGTCTGCTGATGGGCATTGTGGGTTTTCTGTTTGCCGAAGACATCCTGCGGCTAATGGGGGGCGATCCAAAGCTGATTCGCAATGGCGTGGGCTTCACCCGAATGATTTTCGCCAGTGCGCCCGCCATCATGTTGCTCTATACATTGAGTGGCTGCCTGCGTGGTTCCGGTGACGCGTCAGTTGCGATGCGGTCGCTGTGGCTGGCGAATGGCGTCAATATCGTGCTGTGTCCGGTGTTTATCTTCGGACTTGGCCCCTTTCCCGAGCTGGGTGTCATGGGATCGGCAGTAGCGACGACCATTGGCCGATCGGCGGGCGTGCTGTACCAGCTAAATGCGCTGACGCGTGTGAAAGGAGCTATCCAGGTGCTGCGGGCCGATGTTGTCGTCGATATGGGCATTGTTCGGAATCTGCTTGGTCTGGCTATCGGTGGCACCAGCCAGTTTTTGGTCGGATCGGCCAGCTGGATATTCCTGACCCGGATCTTGTCTACATTCGGGAGTGACGTGGTCGCTGGCTACACCATCGCTATCCGCATCATTGTGTTTACGATTCTGCCTTCGTGGGGGATGGCCAATGCCGCGGCTACTCTGGTCGGTCAGAACCTGGGGGCTAACCAGCCCGAACGTGCCGAAACCTCTGCCTGGCGGGCGGCTTTCTGCAACATGCTCTTTCTGGCAACGGTTGGCGTTGGCTTTTTTCTGGGAGCTAAGCCAATTGTTGGCCTGTTCGACAACAACGTGCAGGTAGTCACCATCGCGGTAGAATGCCTCAAAATATTCTGCCTGGGCTACCTGTTTATGGCGTATGGCATGGTATTGAGCCAGTCGCTCAACGGTGCGGGAGACACCCGTACACCAACGATCATCAATATTTTTTGCTTCTGGATCGTCGAAATTCCGCTGGCTTATACGCTCGCTCACCTACTAAACTGGGGACCTTCAGGGGTGTTCTGGTCGGTGGCCATCAGCGAAACGTTACTGGCAGGAATCGCTATCTGGGTGTTCCGGCGCGGTCGCTGGAAAACGGTACAGGTGTGATAGGCATCAACCAGTTAAGGTCTCCGCGCCTAGAAACTTTTACCGAAATCAGACCGTTATTTCATATGGAAGGTTACAAAATGGATACCTGAACGTAGACATCGAATTCGGACGTTGGGTTACCGACAAAAAGTTGTTGACCCGATGGTCAGTTGTCCCGTAATTACCGTCCTTTATCTGGTATCCATCCGCTGCCTTTTCACTAAATTCTAGTATGAACGACACACATAAACAACCCGAGACCGCTGTTCTGGTTGCGCTAATTACGCAGAAACAAACCGTAGAACAGACTAAAGAATACCTGGATGAACTGGCATTTCTGGCAGAAACGTCGGGTATCATCACCAAAAAAACATTTACGCAGAAGCTGGAACGACCTGATATACGAACGTTTGTGGGTAAAGGTAAACTGGAAGAAATTCAGACGTTTATTCTCGCAAACCCGGTCGATTCGGTCATCTTTGACGATGATCTTTCTCCTTCGCAGGTGCGGAATCTGGAAGCTATGTTTAAGGATGTCAAGGTTCTTGACCGAAGCCTGCTAATTCTTAACATTTTCTCGATGCGGGCACAAACGGCTCAGTCGCGGGTGCAGGTAGAACTGGCGCAGTACCAATATATGTATCCCCGTCTGACACGGATGTGGAGTCACTTGACCAGCCAGAAGGGTGGGGTAGGGATGCGTGGACCGGGTGAGAAAGAGCTCGAAACTGACCGTCGGATCGTGAAGGACCGTATCTCGTTTCTGAAAGAGAAACTTGCCAAGATCGACAAGCAGAGCCAGACGCGCCGGAAAGAACGTGACCGGTTGGTGCGGGTCGCCTTGGTAGGTTATACCAACGTAGGTAAATCGACGCTGATGCGGACGATGGCTAAGGCGGATGTGTTCGCTGAAAATAAGCTCTTTGCTACGGTAGATTCTACCGTTCGCAAAGTGACGCTGGGCAATATCCCGTTCCTGCTAACAGATACGGTCGGGTTCATTCGCAAGTTACCGACCATGCTGATCGAATCGTTTAAATCAACGCTCGACGAGGTACGTGAAGCCGATATTCTGGTTCACGTGGTGGATGTATCCCATCCGAATTTTGAAGAACAGATTGAGGTCGTCAACACAACGCTGGCTGATATCAAGGCTGCCGATAAGCCAATGGTGTTGGTTTTCAATAAGATGGATCAGTTTTCGCCCAAGGATGAGTGGACCGAAAAAGTCGATTTGCCGGATGAAGACGAAGAGTTTGGTGGAGAAACTGAGCAGGAAGACGTTATGGTGCCGGTTGCTGTTCGTAGAAAAACCGCGCTGGAATACCTGAAGAAGACATACCTGGCTCAGAAAGCAGACTACGTCGCTTTTATTTCGGCACAGACAGGCGAGAACGTTGGCGAATTGCGTGAGCTGCTATACGACCTAGTGAAGGAACGGCATTACCAGATTTATCCGAATTGGGTGAATGTGCCACTAACCGAATCGGCTGAGTATGGTGATAGTTTGGCAGGTTAACGGATTTTCGTCAATTTTGTAGATAAAAGCGAGCGGCCATCATGACCGCTCCTTTTTTGGTCTCGTAGTTCAACGGATAGAATAGACGTTTCCTAAACGTTTGATATGGGTTCGATTCCCGTCGAGACCACCACCCAAAGTCAGAAGCCCTCACGTAGTGCGTAGAGGGCTTCTGACTTTTAAGTCACTCACTAATTGAAGGTAGCTTAGCGACCGTTCGTTTCTGTAAGGTTTTGACGAGCCTAACAAGGTGTTACCAATTATCTGAAACGAGCCACCGCCTGTTCACAAAAAACGCTCAGACCGGTTCGATCTGAGCGTTTTGTACGCAAAAGAATTAATCACTAATTTGTTCTGAGCAGCTTCACCTGCTGGTGCTGAGTAGGGGTACTTACCTGTAAAAGCAAGACGCCATTACTAGCTCCTAGTGGCAAACTCACCCGCTCCACAGCACCCGCCTGCTCAATACGCTGGGTATGTGCCAGTTTACCTTGCAAATCCACCAACTTAAGCTGTACGGACTGGCCCATTACTCCGCTGATTTCAACCTCGGCAGTTTGGTCCATAACGGGGTTACCCAGTACGCGCACCTGTAGATCTAAGCCTGCTTCGCCTGCACTGACTCGAGCCGCTGGCGTACACACCGCCAGCCAATTGTAGCGGTAGGTGCTTACGGCAGAACCCTGCTGGGCGCTCAAGGTGATGCTGGGGTTATCGGTATAGAGGTTCAGGGTGTAAGGACCCGCATCGGTGGTGGGTAGCTTCTCATTGACCACCGAGAAACTAATGGGTTCACCGCTTACCCCGGCGTACTGGGGTGTAAAGGTCAACCGGCGCTCACCCGCACTAATCACCTGACAACTTACTGTCGAGGCCCCCACGATAGCAAAGCCTGTAGGCGGGGTGACTGGTTGAGGGCTCACCGTCAGTTGGAAGCTCGTATTTGCGGTCAAACCACCGGGGTCTAGTGCCGTCACGTTCACCGTGGATACCCCCGTCTGGGAAGGCGTGCCACTGATCACCGAGCCGTTCAGGGTGAGCCCGGTGGGTAGGCCCGATGCCTGGAAGCTTAACGTCTGCCCGTCGGGGTCGGAGAAATAAGTCGTCAGCTGTAGCTGGTAGGCCTGATCCTGCACAATCGTCTGATTGGGGATACCGGTGGTAGTCGGCGGCTGGTTAGGGCTGGTGCTGCTCTGGCAGGAAGCCAGCCAGTTATAGGCAAAGCGAGCCTCCCCACTACCCGTCTGCGTAGCGACCAAGGTGATTACCGGATTGTCGGTGTACAACCGTAGCGAGTAAGGCGCGGGGGCGGTGGTGGTGGCTAACTCGTTAACCACCGAGAAACTGATGGGGCTGCTGCTCTGCCCTGCATACTGGGGAGTGAACTGCACCTGGTAGCCGCCCTTGGCTTCGTCGATCAACTGACAGTTGACCATGCTAACCCCTGTGATAGCAAACCCACCGGGCCGGATCTGTACGCTCAATGGAGCCGAGGCTCCACTGGTGCACCCGTTCAGTGAACATGTCGCTGAGAGCGTATAGTTGCCCGGCTGCGTCAGCGTGTAGGTGTTGCCACTGGCTTGTCCCGATCCGCCCAGCACGGTCCAGTTGATCATCCCGTTGGTGCAGCCATTGGCCGTGACGGTGATGGGCTGGTTAGTGGTGCTGATGGCTGGACTGGCTGTTAGGGTGGGAGCACCCGGTGCATCGGTGGTGCCGTTCACGGTGGCCATCGCCATGGCCCTACACCCGTTAGCACTGCTCACCGTCACGGAATAGGTACCCGCCAGACTGACCGAAATGGTAGCCGTGGTTTGGCCCGTACTCCAGGTCAAACTAGTCACGGCTGTGTTGGCCGTCAAGGTGACGGTGGGCATAGCACAGGTGAGCGTGGCCGTGGTGGGCGTAATGTTCACGACAGGTTGGCTGTTGTCCTGATTCACTACGACACTCACTGTGCTGGTGCATCCGGTAGCGGTACTCGTCACCGTGACTGAATACGTACCCGCCAGATTCACCGTAGCTGTATTGCCATTCCCTACCTGAGTAGCTCCTTCGCTAAACCGGTAGCTGAGTCCATCACCGGCATTAGCCGTTAAGGTCACGCTGCTTACCGCGCAGCTTAGGCCGCCACTGGCGACCAGCGTAGCAGGGGGCGCGCTCTGAGACGATTCGATCACGACTGAGTTGCTGGTGGCTGAGCAGCCGTTGGCCCCGGTCGCTGTCACGGAATAGGTGCCGGCTATGGTCACGGTGATACTCGGCGTGGTTTGCCCGGTGCTCCAGCGTAGAGCGGAGGCCGACGTCGTAGCCGTCAGCGTCAGGCTTGGACTCGCACAGGTGAGTGTACCACGGGTGGGATTGATGGAGACCGCAGGAGCCGTCTGTTCACTCGTGACAACCGCACTCGACATGGCTACGCAGCCATTACCCGAGGTCAGGGTAAGCGAATAAGTACCCGCCGTGGTGACGGTGATCTGCGAGTCGGTAGACCCGGTACTCCAGCGGAAATTACCCGTTCCCACCGCTGTCAGCGTTGCCGATGGGTTGGCACAGGTCAAGGTGGCACTGGACGGATTGATGCGCACGGTGGGCACGCTCTGATCACCCGTGACGGTGGTGGAGGCCACCGACGAGCAGCCATTGGCTGAGAGAACCGTCACTGAATAGATGCCCGCGGTGGTGACGGTAGCCGTGTTGCCAGTACCTGCCTGGGTCGCTCCTTCGCTAAAGCGGTAGGTGAAGGGCGATCCCGTCCCGCTCCCGATAGCGGTGAGCGTAACGGACGTATTGGTGCACGAAAGGGTTCCATTCGCGGTCAGGCTGGCTACGGGCGTGGTCTGGTCTGCGGTGACGGTAGCCTGGGCTACCGCCGAACAGCTATTCTCGCTCGTCAGCGTTACCGAGTAGAGGCCCGCCTTGGTGACGGTGATCTGCGAATCGGTAGACCCCGTGCTCCACCTCACCGCTCCTGAGCCTACCGCCGTGAGCAGAGCCGACGGTTTTTCGCAGGTTAGCGTCGCACTCGATGGATTGATGCTGACCGAAGGGGTATTCTGATCGCCCGTTACGCTCGTCGAGGCCACGGCCAGACAGCCACTGCCGGAGGTGACCGTGACCGAGTAGAGACCCGTGGTCGTCACTGTCGCGGTAGGCCCCTGCCCGATCTGGGTCGCTCCGCTACTGAAGCGGTAGCTGGCCCCCGCGTTGACGGCTGATCCCCCCGCCGTCAGCGTGACACTGGTGGCGGCACAGCTCAAGGGGCTACTGCTGGTAAGACTGGCCACGCCCCCCGATACCGTCAGGGTGACGGCATCGGACTGCACGGCTCCGTTGCCACAGCCGTAGTTGATGTAGACCTGGTAGCTACCCGCATCGGCGCTGCTGACCGACGAGAAGCTTAATACCGGTCCCGTTTCGGCTAGCCGCTGACCGTCTTTGTACCACTGGTAGCTACCCGCCCCCCGGGCGACCACCGAGAAGCTAAAGGCGTTGCCTACGCAGGCGGTGCCTGATTGGGGATATTGACTAACGACCAGCTGGCCACCGCTGCCATCGCGACAGAAAGCCGCAAAGTCGCCCCCACCGGGCAGGCCGGGGTTATTGACAAAACTCACATTGTTGTCGCACAGGCTGGTATAGCTAGCGGGAAAGCAGCCGCTGAGCTGATTAGCGTAGAGTTGCAGGTTCTGAAGCTGGGTGAGGTTGCCCAAACTGGCGGGTAAGGTGCCGGTGAGCCCACTTTCATTAAGCAGCAGGTTTTGCAACTGGCTGAGTTGGCCCAGACTGGCGGGGATGCTACCGCCCAATTGGGTACGGGAAAGGTTAAGCGTTTGCAGGTTGGTCAGGCTACCGATGCCGGTGGGAATACCACCGGTCAGGGTATTGGCCCCCAGTTCGAGGCTGGTGAGCGCCGAGAGGGCCGAGAGGCTGGCGGGGAGGGTGCCGGACAGGTTGTTGCCGATCAGGTTGATGCCCGTGACCCGGTTGTTGCCATCGCAGGTGACCCCGTACCAGCCGCAGGGCGAGCAGCCGGAGAGCCAGTTGTCGTTACGGGTCCAGCTGGCCCCATTAGTGGCGTTGTAGAGATCGACCAGGGGCTGGTAGTCGGAGCTAAAGGGCGTCACCGTCAGGTTGAAGGCCGTCGAGGTTAAGCTGTTGACCGAGTTGCTAACTACCACCCGGTACGCCCCGCTTTGGCTGGTCTGGACATTGGATAGGGTTAGAGTAGCCGAGGTCTGGCCCGTAACTGGGGTGCCATCCCGGTACCACTGGTAGGCGCGGACATTGCCGCTGGTAGCCACGGCGGTGGTGACGGTGGCGCCCACACACACGGCCGATGCGCTGGCCGGCTGGGCGGTGATACTTAGGCAGTTGGATTGTACATCCTCCACCGAACTACAGCCGGGTGCATTGCCCGATATTTTAAGCTGATCCGGTGATTTAGTGGCGATGAGTTGACAGATAGCGGGCAGGGCACAGACCGCCAGGGCCTGGTTATTGTTGATCTGAAAGTCACCGCCCACTTGTTGCAGGTTATTGAGGCCCGTTAGATTCGTAAGTTGGGCATTGTTACTGATTAGCAGTCTACTACCTACACTAGTGAGAGCCGTCAGGGCAGCGATGCTGGTCAGGGCCTGGTTATTATTGATCTGAAGGTCACCGCCCACGGTCTTCAGATTACCAAGCCCCGTTAGATTCGTAAGTTGGGCATCGTTACTGATTAGCAAGCTAGCGCCCACGCTGGTAAGAGCCGTCAGGGCAGCGATGCTGGTCAGGGCCTGGTTATTGTTGATCTGAAGGTTACCGCCCACGGTCTTCAGATTACCAAGCCCCGTTAGATTCGTGAGTTGAGCGTCGCTACTGATTTGCAGGTTATTGCCCACGCTGGTGAGGGCCGTCAGGGCGGCTATGCTGGTCAGGGTCGGGTTGCTGTTGATCTGAAGGTCACCGCCCACGGTCTTCAGATTACTGAGGCCCATTAGATTCGTAAGTTGGGCATTGTTACTGATTTGCAGTTTACTACCTACACTAGTGAGGGCCGTCAGGGCGGCTATGCTGGTCAGGGTCGGGTTGCTGTTGATCTGAAGGTCAACGCCCACGGTCTTCAGATTACTGAGGCCCATTAGATTCGTGAGTTGAGCGTCGCTACTGATTTGCAGGTTAACGCCCACGCTGGTGAGAGCCGTCAGGGCAGCGATGCTAGTCAGGGCCTGGTTGCTTTCGAGCCGAAGGTCACCGCCTACGCGTTGCAGGTTATTGAGGCCCGTTAGATTTGTGAGCTGGGGGTCGTTACTGATTTGCAGATTATTGTCTACACTAGTGAGGGCCGTCAGGGCGGCTATGCTGGTCAGGGTCGGGTTGCTGTTGATCTGAAAGTCATAACCCACTCGTTGCAGGTTACCAAGCCCCGTTAGATTCGTAAGTTGGGCATTGTTACTGATTTGCAGAGTACCGTCCACGCTGGTGAGGTTTCGTAGGCCATTCAGATTGGCGATATCCGCTCCCGAAATAGTTAACTTATTGGCAAAGTTAGTACAGCCCGGCGGGAAGGCGTTGACCTGCGCCTGGGTAGAGAGGGTTATGTCGGCCGACGGGCACTGGGCCTGGGCCAGACCGGGTAAAATCAGGCCTAAAAAAAATAACCACCTCAAGGGTAAAGGGGCGGGTTTGGCGTTGAGAAAATGGAGAAATGATAGCATCTTGTGTATTGGGTTAGTGAACTGCCAAAACGGATTATGGCCGTCGCGAGCAGTCCACAAAGTTCAGCGGGAATTGCCGGTTGCGAGTAACGGTATCGAACCACTTTAAGCGGTATCGAACCATTTTTGACTATTTTCAGCTTTTTTTGGGTACAATAAAGGCCCGGCAGGTTACGCTGAAGTAGGTGACGATGCGCTGACTTTCGGTCTAAATAGACGCGTGAAGCAGGGTGCCCGAAATCCAGTTAAAATCGTTTTTCGTATATTGATCGACCAGCTCAGCCCGAATATCGGCGGACATCGAGTCGGGTTTGGTTCACTGAATGCTACGGCTGGGACTGGCCAAGCCACAGCAACGCCTACTAACTGCCGATGACGGCCTCATCCGTCTCTATCACCGGATCTATTTTTATGCGTAAGCGTGCCCTGTGGCGAATAAGTATTTGCTGGTTTTGGCTAAACCTGGTCGCCGGATTTAGCGAAGCCCAGTTGCTCGTGCCCCGGCTGCTGCGGCAGTTCGACGAAAAGCGGGGCTTGAGTCTGACCGCACCTGGCATGACCCAGGACGCCCAGGGGCGGCTGTGGCTGGCCTCGACCAATGGCATTGTATGCTTCGACGGAAGTGGGTTCCGGGTCTTCCACGATCCGGTCATGAAGGAGGGCGATTATTATTATCACCTGATGGCCTCACCCGATGGGCGGATCTGGTTCAAGATGAGTTCGGGCTTTTCGCTTTCTTACATCGATACCCGCCAGTCCCGTCTGGTACGGGTCGCCGACACCACCCGGCTGGTGCGCGCGTACCTGGCCAAGTACGGATCGCACAGTTTTTTTGCCGATGCTCAGGCCAACCTCTGGATCGGTCTTCAACAGCACGGTCTGCTGAAAGTCAATCCCCGCACGCTGGCCGTAGAACACCTCATTGATCAGGGGTTAGACGTTCGCTTTATTACCCAGGACCGCCGGGGTGTGGTGTATTTTACGACGGCTAAGCAGGGGCTTTTTGCCTACAATCCGCAGACCGGGGTACTGACCAACTACCGCCACAATGACAAAGACACTACGTCACTGAGCAGCGACGCGGCCTTCGGATTGCAGGCCCGGCCCGATGGGAGTATTCTGGTAGGGTTGATCAACGGTGCCGATCTGTTCTGGCCTGCCACGGGGCAGTTTCAGCACTTAGGGCTCAATGCCCAACGAACCACCAATGCCCAGGCACCCGCCTACGTCAGCTCGTTTGTACTCGATGCAACAGGAAACGCCTACTTCACCACCGGCGAACTAACCTACCGCTACACTGCGCAGGGTGTTCTTCAACAGCTTGGGTTTAGCTCACCCACCCATGTGATTAGAAGTCTGTCCGTAAGTGCCTCTAACCGACTGTGGGTCAGCTCAGACAACACGCTCAACGAGTATGATCTCAGCCAGACCGAGGTCTTTCCGTCGCTCTTATTTCTCAAGTTAACCATCAACGGCACCGAACTGCGCGACAACACAAGTACGACTCAGAACCTGGTGTATGACCAACGGGGACATCCGACGCTAACGGTTGGGGAAAACGTGCCCTTCACCATGCAGTTCACCGTGGCGGCTAAACTCGCCCCGCAAACGCTGCGCTGGCGACTCAACGGGTACAATCCGGAATGGATTTCGTCGCAGGACATACAGGGGGAGGTTGCTTACCAATTACCCGCCGGCACGTATACCTTTACGGTTAACCAGGGCGCGCGCAGTGGAAGCTGGCAACCAACCGTATCGACGCTGACGATTGTGGTGGTGGCTCCCTTCTGGAAAACGCCCGCCTTTCTAATTTTCATCGGGTTAATGGTGGTGGGGTTGGGTTACTATTTTGTTCGAGCCTACAGCCGACGACGCCAATTGGCCCGCCAACTGGCTCGTCAGCAGCAGGAGGCCGATAGCCTGCGCCAACTCGATGAGCTGAAAACGCGGTTTTTTAGCAACGTTACCCACGAGTTCCGCACCCCCTTGACCATCATCCTCAACGCCACCGAGCAGTTGACGGCCAAAATTCCCACCATGGATGAGATGCCCGAAGTAGCCCTTATTCAGCGCCATGCCCATCAGTTGCTGCGGCTCATCACCGAGACGCTCGACATCGCGCGGCTGGATGCAGGCAAGCAGGAAGCCCACCCACAAGTAGGCAATCCCGGTTGGTTCATCGGGCAGGTCGTGGCTCAGTTTGCCGGTCTGGCTGCGCAGCGGGGCATTGACCTGACCTACCATACTCACCCAACCACCCATGCTGAATCAGGCTCAGATTCTTCTCCGAATGGACGCATACCTGACGAGGTATTGTTTCGTTTCGAGGCCGAAACATGGGAGAAGATTGCCTATAACCTGCTGGCTAACGCGTTGAAGTTTACGCCTACCGGCGGCCGCGTGGACGTTTGGGGGGACATCACGGCTGACCAGACGTTTTTGCTGCGGGTTCGTGACACCGGCATTGGTATCCCTGCCGATCAGTTGGAGCGGGTCTTTGATCGCTTTCATCAGGTGGATGCCCGCCTGACGCGGGCGTATTCGGGTACGGGCATTGGCCTGTCTCTGGTGCGGGAGCTGACCAGCTGGCTAGGCGGTCAGGTGTGGGTAGAAAGCCAGCCTGGTCAGGGTAGTACCTTTACGGTTCGTTTACCCTTAACCGCTGTAGATGGGGAACAGGCTGTACTACCCATGACGCCCGTGGACTCCGTATCGGAACCGATTCGTCAGGGAACCCTCGAAAAAGGGTCGTTACCCAACCCGCTGGCCGTGTCCCGGAGGGATGTACCCCTGATGAACGGAACCGGCCAGCCGGTGCTGGACGAATCAAATCCTAAGCCGTTGATCTTGGTAGTCGAAGACCATGACGATCTGCGGTCTCAGGTGGTCGGCTACCTTTCGGGAACCTACCAAGTGTTGTCGGCCTCAACGGGGCTTCTGGGATGGGAACAAGCCCTTGCCCAGGTGCCCGACGTAATTGTGAGCGACGTGATGATGCCCGAGCTGGACGGGTACGAACTACTGGAGCGGTTGAAAACCGACGAGCGAACCAGCCATATTCCGGTGATTCTGCTCACGGCCCGCTCCGCTCCCGAGAGTCGTATGCGGGGACTACACCGGGGGGCGGACGACTACCTGATTAAACCCTTTAGCCTGGCTGAACTGGCCCTGCGGATCGGAAACGGCCTGCGCACCCGTCAACAGGGACAAAAACGCTTTCTTGCCGTGTCCACGGGGGCCGTATCTACGGGGGCTGTGCCTACGGGAGCCGGAGTGGACACAGCTACCGTGGATGTGCCACCCGGAGCCGTGTCTACGGGGGGCGCATCCAGGGGAGTCTTGTTACCCGTTAAGGTAGGCTTGGATCGGGAGGAAGCGTTTCTGGATCGATTGCGTCAGGCAATTCTGGCGCAACTGACCAGTGATGCCCTGGACGTTGACTGGCTGGCACGGCAGGCGAACATGAGTCGTACCCAATTAAATCGTAAACTCTCCGCCCTGACGGATTTAAGTCCGAACCGATTCATCCAGCGGGTACGCCTGGAGCGGGCGGCTGAGCTATTGCAGGAGGGAACGCTATCGGTAGCCGAAGTGGCGGACCAAATCGGCTATAATTCGCCATCCCACTTTACCAAAGTCTTTCAGGAGCATTTTGGTTACCCGCCCGCGCGGCTGAAAAAATAGACATAACCCAGCCAGTCTAAACGATATTGTGGCACTAAGTCGTCGACACTGCCTGAACGTGATCGCAGGGAAGACCCTGCGGGCGTACTCTGCTACTTTTTCGCTGATTTATACCACTCATCGAAAGCCGCCAGTATTGAATCAATGGCCAACTCTCCATTAGGCGCATCATTTTTGTTCGTCGTGACAAAGACCTGGGAGTTAGCGATGAAAGCCACCTGAACGTTGTTATCAAAGCCGATCAACCACGACTCGAGCTGACCCGCATTGTAGTTCTTGCCGAAATTGGTGCCGTCCAGCACTTTATTGGCGTACTTGCCAGGATAGCCCCCACTCTTGGCGTAATAACCCATCTTATCCGTGGTCGTACTTCGGGAGTCATAACCCGCCCGATCGTTCTTCATCATATCCGACAGACTTTTCGGGATAATTTTTTCAGTGTAGTGCAGCGTGCTCAGAAAAGCGGCCATCTGCACCGTCGTCATGTTCCAGCCCCGTTCGGCGTTGGTCAGCGTCATATCGCCAAAGTCAGTTCCTTTACCATTGTCTTTGGGAAACTGATAGCAGAGCGCCGGGTATGGGTCGGTGGGTTTACAAACAATCGTGTTCATACCGCTGCCGGATACGCCGAGCACATTTTTCTGACAATAATCGATGTAATCATCCGCGTACTCCTGGGCCTGTTTGGTTTCAACCGTTGCCAGTGTTGTGCTGTTGGCATTGGCTGGTAGGCTGGTAACCGTGTAACCGGCCAATGTCGTGATCAGGAAACGCATCAGCGCGTAATTGGCGTTGTTGTATTTTTCCGGCTTCGAAGCATCAATCAGGCCCTTACCGACTAACTTCTTTAGCCCCGCGTAATCTGACCCGTATGTCGTGTCCGCGAATCCTGAGCGGTGGGTGAGCAGTTGTTTGAAGGTGATGGTTTTTATGCCCGTTCCCAGTGCCCAGTGGGTTGGCAGATACGGATGAATCAAGTCATCAGCCGTTTTCTGTTTGGCATTCAACGCTCGGAGCAAGGCTGCGGCTGTAATGGTTTTGCTGCAACTGGCAATGTTGTACTTGTCGTTGACGAACATACTTCGGGGATTACCGTCCTGCGCCAGTCGCGCGTCACCATTGGCGTAGATGCTTTTCTGTGAGCCGTTGACGGAAATAACGAGTTGATAGCCTACGCACCTGCCATCGAGCCGTTTGGCAATGGCTTTGGCCAGGTCATCGGTATTGAGGGTTGAGCCACTTGGGCCAACCTCAACGGTTTTGTCGCAGGAGGAAAGAAGAAGAGTGAAACCTAATAAAGTAACCAGTAAACTGTACGCTTGCCGTTTCATAATTGCTTTAAAAAAATAAGGTTGAACCGATGAATTGTGTCTCGTTATCCGAAAAGTTTTCGAGCCTAACTGATGGCTTAGTCGCTTGCGAGCGAAAATGGAAAACATACCAGCGGATGGTTTGAGCGAACGGTTAGCTGATGAACTCACGTAGGCTATTTTGACCAGAATGGGCCAAAAATGAGTTGAATCAGTGAACCTGATGAGTGCCTCAAGTCAGGCAATACCCCAGCTTTCCAACGACAGCAATAAGCTGGGCAGCGGGTTAATCAGTCGATAGGTAGAACGGGATGAAAACCGTGAAAGGAAGCCCGCAGACCGTCTTCGTTTTTCTACTCTTTTTCGGTCAGTTTCCGGCAGCACCTTTGGCGACTGGACTACTACAGTTAAGTTTATCAATATTAATCATACGTTAATATTGATAAACTTAACTGTATTTATATTCACAAAAGAGTTTCTATTGTATCTTGCATTACCTATGCTGATCGCTCCTATTCCAACCAACGAGAAAGAACGACTTGAGTCGTTGAACCAGTATAATTTGCTGGATACCGCGCCCGAAATTGAGTATGATCGGGTTTCCCATATTGCTTCACAGCTCTGCCAAACGCCTATTGCAATGGTTAGCCTGATTGATCAGGATCGGCAATGGGTCAAGTCCGTTCATGGGCTAACCGTGTCTACCATTCCTCGGGAATTGTCGCTCTGTGCGCATACCATTACCAATGAGTTTCCGCTGGTTATTGAAGATACAACGAAAGACACCCGTTTCTGGGATAATCCGGCCGTTACGGGGCAGCCTTTCATAATTTTCTACGTTGGTATACCACTCCTTTCCTCAGAAGGTTTAGCCATCGGCTCGATCTGCGTCATTGATCACTATCCCCGTCAACTAGCTTCCTCTCAGCAACTTGCCTTGCAGGCGTTGGCCGATCAGGTTATGCTGCTCATGCAATTGCGACGAACCAACAATCAACTAAGCCGGGCGCGTACAGAAGCTGTCGAACTGGCGCACCAGAAGGCTCATTTACTGGCTACGTTGAGCCACGAAATTCGCACACCACTGCATGCGCTGGAAGGTTACACGCAGCTGTTGATCGACGAGCAGCCCCATCTGGATCAGCAGCATAGCGTTCAGCGACTCCAAACCACAGGCCGTACGCTGGTTCAATTGGTCAATAATATTCTTGATTATAGTAAACTACAGGCGGGTAAGTTGACGCTGGAACGTATGCCGTTTTCACTGCGAGAGATCATCCAGCAGGCCGTTGATATGCAAAGCTGGCAGGCGAAGCAGAAAAGCGTTCAGTTAATAACGAAGATTGACCCAAAATTGCCCGCTCGACTAACGGGTGATGCAACCCGGTTGTTGCAGGTAGTATTAAATCTATTGAGTAACGCCATCAAGTTCACCCAGGAAGGTGAAGTGCGGATACAGGCGACTATTCTGGATGAGACCTTCTCGAAGGTAACGGTAAAAATTGACGTGAGTGACACGGGCATTGGCATTCCCGAAGCTTCGCTGGCGTTGCTGTTCAACGAGTATACGCAAGTTTCAACTGCTACGGCCCGTCTCTACGGGGGCAGCGGACTAGGGTTGGCCATCACCCGGCAGTTACTGGAGTTAATGGGCAGTCAATTAACGGTTGATAGTCAGGAAGGGAAGGGATCGACGTTCAGCTTTGCCCTATCACTGGCTGTTGTTGCCGATGCGCCCACCGGATTACCCGCTTCGCTCGCGGCAGATGGCTTATTTCTGGCCGTTGATGACAATGCAATAAACACAAAAATTCTGTCGCGCCTGATCGCTAAACATGGTGGTCAGGTAGCGGTGTTCAATTCACCCCTCGACGCGCTCGAATCAGCTAAGCGTGTTCCCTACCGGGGTATGCTGCTGGATTTGTACATGCCCGAAATGGATGGGTATGAACTGGCCCAATGCTTACAGGAAGTCCAGCCGGGGGTGCCTTTAGTCGCCTTATCCGCCGATGACAGCCTTGAAACATTGGATCGCGTGAAAGCAACGGGATTTCAGTTTTTTCTGCGTAAACCCTTTTTACCGCACGAACTGGTAAACTTACTCGCTCAGCTCGCCTGATCTGTTGCTTTTGTAGTTTAACTCGGAACAGGAGCTTGGCCCAGCCAAACCCGGCTACGAAACCAGTGACTGTATAGATTGATAGCGTACTCGCCTGGTATGAAGTAGTAAATAGTTGCTGGAACGGTAGCTTGCAGAACAATGGCAGAGAATCAAACGGAAAGTGCCCCGAGAAACGAATCAGGACACTTTCCGTTTACCCTTTAGTAACTCCAATAGCCTTCAACCCAAACTTGTCCACGGCGGGTTTGACGCCAATAACCGGGGTTCCAGGTCTTATACCGGGCTGGCTTCGAATACGTAACACGCTGAACGGGAGCTAGTCGATGATAACCGTCTACCCAGATGTAGTCCCGGCCTCGACGAACGTAATGACCCGGAACCCACACTTGACGGGCTGCCGGAGCACTGGGAATTACGATAACTCTTCTGGGAGCAGGTACTTGTGCTGTGGCACTGTCTGGATTAACGGTACACAAGGCAGCGAGCAATAAGCCCACTAATGCCACTACTTTCACGTTCGTTTTCATAGCGTTTACCGATTAAGTTCGGCAGAAACCGGGTTCTCCATCAACTCAGATGGCCGTTTTCTGCTCCAATTATCTTGACTTGGCTATAGTTTATAAACCGTAAAGTTTCAAACCTGGCTATAAATCAACGTATTTAAATACAATATTGTTGGAGGATTTTGCTACTTATTGGTCTGTCGTGATTCGCTAGCCTGTTATTTGACCCGGCGAAATCCCTGAAATCTCCTCTGTAAGTTAAGACGCTTGCGCAGACTACTAATCAGCCATAGCAGGGATAGTGTTGTTAGTTGAACTTCTTTTACAAATAACTGAAAGGAGTCAGCAATCGTGAATCGTGTGGTTCATCGCTTACGCTCGGTCATTTATCCGTGAACTCCCTGATCATTATTCGTAGCATCAACGGGACTGCCAGACTGATAACTCGACCCGATCGACTGAGGCAATAGTTAGTTGATTTGTGAGTCGTGTTCGTTGGCATCTGGTGGCTTGACAAGGATCAGTGGAGCTTAGCCTGAGTTAGCCGCCAATGGTGAATTCTGATTGTTGCCAAAATCAAATCGTAGACGTATGAAGCCTATAAAGGCAGATGATGTATGGCGACTAAGAAAGAGCGTGAGTTGATAGTTGCCAAATATGGTGGCCGATGTGCTTATTGTGGTTGCGAATTAGTTAAGGGCTGGCACGTCGATGAGGTGAAACCCATTCGTTGTAAAAAGAAGTGGGATCCTATCAAACGAAAATGGATTCATGATGGCACGTGCCGGTATCCTAAACGTCTCCACATCGACAACCAGAATCCATCCTGTGCCAGCTGCAACATCAATAAGCACGCCATGTCACTGGAAGACTTTCGAAAGCTGATTGGCGGTTTTCTTACGTCGCTGAACCGGGATTCGACGCAGTACCGGATCGCAAAACGATATGGGCTGGTCGTGGAAAACGAAAAGCCTGTCTTGTTTTATTTCGAGACAGTCGAACTGTAGGCCGCTTGCATCAGCAGCATGGTTGGTGTAATGTAATGACAGTGCACAAAGAAGCCGGACCCCAACAGAGTTCGGCTTAATACACTATCTCGTTTTGTTTAGCCAAATATAAACGATAATAATTAAATAGCTTACTGTTAAACTTATATTCGCTCCCTTATAATAAATATAAATTCATAATAAGGTATATGTAGTAACATTGGTTTATGTTTACATCGTCTATCTCGCTTATATAAGTGAGGCCGGGTTGCCTATGGGTGATCCGGCTTTTTTTATGGGGGCAGTTCGGGTAGTTCGTCGTTGCGCAAACGGGAGCAGTCAAGAAGTTAAATGGATACGCAATTGCATTGCCTTTTCAATAGCAACTGAAATGCGAATGGTATCGTGAAAAATTGCCCTTTTGAGAGGATGCTTTGCCAATATATGGATACCTAATGCGGCACAACGTTGCTAAACGTCACCTTTCACATATGTAAGTAGTTGACTATGAGGGAACTGGATTTTTATATATTTACATGGGACTATTTCAATAAGTAAATATTTTTGTTTAATATTTGCGATTCATAGTGGCCAAAACATTAAACAACAATATCCCGTGGATGGCCAACCCACCGATCATAATGCGCGCGCACCGATCGATCTTGATCCCCAACTTGTGCTTACTGACTGGATTCGGGCAACCCAAGAGTTTTACCAGTGGTATTGCCAATTGGATCAATTCGTCCAGCAACCGGGGTTATCGAGTTATCCTTCGACAACTGACTGGCTCCAGAAGTCCGTGTGCGACTCGAGTGCCGAAAATCAGGCAACTACAGCGTGATCTGAGGGTGATGCTGGCTGCTTTGCAAAACGATATGCGGCAGGTGGATAACCAGCAGGAAGCGTCATCAAAATTTGATCGGCTTGTTGGCCACACCAGTACGATGCTTTATTGGAGCAAGCAGATACAATGGGCTCTGGGTATCAAACCAACTGCCCTGGGCTAATCGTAATCAATAAATCTATCCTAATAGTAGAAGGTTACTGTTGACACCGCATCTAATGAAGAAAGCACACCAATCCGTCCCTCAATTGCTGGAGCAGTACGTTTTTACGGTAGCGGCTCAGTTCATCGAACAGCTCGACAAACCCGAGCAGGATCAGCTGATTCAGTTTATCGTCAAGCTCGATCCAGGTCCGGGTAGCCAAACAGAGCTGTATGTTGATCAGCCCATTGAAACAGGGTTTCTGGCAGACGCTGATCTTGGTGAACTAATTTTCGAGACGCAAACGGGAAGCCGGAATAATCAACCGGCGCATTTTCGTCAGGAGGATGCGTGCTTATCGCCTATAGACCGCTTAATTGCCACTCAGCAGACGCACATCGATTCGACAATTATTAACATCGCCAGGATCGCCGTTTTGATCAAACATACTCAGAACACGCAGATGAGTAATCAGGTCAGGAAGAATAAACTGGTGACCCGTTATGAGTTATTCAGAGATAGGTATGTGACTTATCTTGCCAAGTTGCAGGTTCTACAGGAACAGCAGAGGAACAAGCTGACCCGGTATCAAAAACAGCTTGCCTGTTAATCCAGATGTGTACGCTTAGCGAAAAATCCATCCTATAGGGTAGTAGCCTTTGGCCAACCCGGTCGTATTATCGCTTCACACGGGTAAATATATGCTAAACGTTGCCCCCTGCCCCGGTTGACTACTAGCCGTGATAGCTCCCCCGTGATTAGCCACTACTTTCTCACAGATGGCCAACCCAATACCTGTACCAGCATAATCGTTTTTGCCGTATAATCGCTGAAACACCTGGAAAATGCGATCCAGGTACTTCTCGTCGAAGCCGACCCCATTGTCAATGATGTCGATCCGGTGGTAAGCAATGGCATATCGACTGGGTTTCACATCTTCAGGTAAATTATCGGCTGCTACCCACCCCGCTTTAATCTGAATGTGTGGGAAAACGCCTGGTTTATGAAACTTGAGGGCGTTGCTCAGTAAGTTCTGAAACAGTTGTTCTAACTGCGAGTGGTCGCCCTCCACCGTTGGCAGGCTACTCAGTTGGATCGTTGCGTTCGTTTCGTCGGTGGCTACTTCCAGGCTTCTCAAAGCAGCCTCAACAATCGTTGTTAGGGAAACATCTCCGTTAGTATCCCGCTGAGTAGAGATCCGCGAGAAGCTGAGCAGGTCGCGAATTAACGTCGACATCCGACTAGCGGCTGACTGCATCCGCTCAATGTAAGTTACCCCTTCGCCCAGTAAATGGCTGTATTGACTCCTGAGCAGATCCCCGAACTGTTGTACTTTACGCAAGGGTTCCTGTAAATCGTGGGACGCAACGAACGCGAACTGCTGAAGATTCTCATTCGAGCGACGTAAATCCTGAATGGAATGCTCAAGCTGGCGAGTCCGCTCCTGAATTTGTCGATCCAGGTCAGCAGAAAGCTGGCGATAGCGTTCCTCGCTAAGTAGCAGGGCCTGTCTGTCCGCGATCTGCTGGGTGATCTCGATTCCGGTAGCGATGATGCCATAGACGGCACCCTGACGATTGCGGATGGCCTTAAACGAGAAGTCAAAATAAACGGTTCTGGTGACCCCGTTGGACACCATGTTAGCTGGGGTATTGTTCGTAGAAAAGGTCTTACCGGTGGCAAATACCTCGTCCAGTATCGCTAAAAAAGGCTGTCCTTCCATTTCCGGGATGGCCCTGGCTAACGACAAACCGAATACATCATTCCCTTTCCCCCACACCGCTAACTGAGGGTCATTTGCTACGGTAATTATCAACTCCCGGCCTACCAGCAACGCAATAGGGATGGGCGACTCCATGACGATGGAACGAAAAAGGGATTCGTTGTCTATTGTATCAATATCACTGGTCATGGGGAAATAGACATAAAGTTGTTAGCTATCTAACTTGATTGGGCTATTTGAGTTATTTACTTGTGCAACCGGTACTGCTAACAGGCCTTTGGCCCGCTCATTTCGCGCCACTTCGTAGGTAATTGTGCTTACCCGATCTCATCAACCATGTAGGCTGCAACGGACTGCCCATCAGGGTTCGACATCTCGTGCGGATCAACGCGTCGGCTTCGATGGCGACTGCTTGGCGTGCAGTACCAGCCACGCTCTTAATTGGTGCGGATGTACTTTGTTCTGGTTTTGATCCGCACTATCCCTGCGCAATCGTAGCCTGTAAAGCCGCGCTGATTCGGGAACTGCTCGTTTTCGTAAGGGTAACCATGTGTTCGCCAAGCCGTGTACGGGGCGATGTGGCATCGCAAACCCACGGTTGCGACCACTCTCTTGCAAGGGTACAATTCGTAACGGTTTGGTCATAATCGTAACTATAAGTATCTCTGTTTCAGGGATAACGTAGTAATACAGAAACGACCAGACTGTTGTGTAGATAAGCCGTATCGCGTTTAATCAATTAAATGCCTAATTAATCTCTAGTCTCGGTAGACTTGTTAGCTTTAAGGGGTACTGCATATGTCTATCCAAACCAATGACTATGGATCAACTCGAAACCCTGCATCGTCGCAAGTGCTACCTTGAGTGGCTGCTAATGGCTTGCAACGGCAGCATCAATCAGACTGAAGCCATGCTGAAAGCGGTGTCGCTGCCCCCAAAAAGCCAGATTGAAAAAATCACCCGGCTTAAACTGATGGGGCTGGCCTACAGTCAGAAATGTACGCAGCAGGTGTACATGGCTCAGTATATGGAAGTGCTGAGAGACATTGGAACGCAGTAGAACAGTCCGATCAATCGGAAGGGAATCGCTACGGTTAATTTATTCGCGTGGTTGTTTTATTGAGCCAACGCTTTTCGGTAGGATAAAAACAGAGGCTGTCGCGCATCGCTCGTCGGAGATTTCTCACTGATCGCGTTATTGATTTTAAGCGAAAACTATAAACATGCCGTGAGCCCTGCGTGTTAGAAACAGACATCTATAACGAATCAACAATGAGTCAGGAATCAGAAAATCTCAAGGTGATATTTTATCAGCTTACCCCCGAAGGTGAGCGGGACGCTATCGTGGGCGATGGCTATTTTAGCTTTGTGCCAACCTTTAAAGTAGGCGATGCCATTAATATGTCAACCAGTAATCCAAAGGCCACCGACCCGGTCGTTCATGATCCAATTGGTAACAAAACGCACCACATCGCAGCCACTGACTGGGTCGTGATGGTTGACGAGGCTTCGCGTAAAGCGGTAGCCACACTCATTGTTTCGGTGTCGCCCATTGAGCAAATCGAACCGGTTCTCTATCCGAATATTATCGCTACGCATTGATTGTCAGGCGTAAAACTACGCAAAAACCCGTCCAGCGCAGTCAGGCGAAGCGTTGGACGGGTTTTTGCGTAGTTTTACGGTCGACCAGATCCGGTACACTACGCAATTGTATGCAGATGAGGTGACGACTGACGTACGGCAAAAAAAACGCCCGGCACTATTGGCCAGGCGTTTGAAGGAATCAAAGGAATCATCCGTATAATCGACTGACCGGTTAGAAGTTGAACCGGGCACCGAGTTGCATTTGCCAGCGAGAAGCCAGCGGGTCGATTGAATAGGGGGCTGCCGGAGCAGTCCAGGTAAAGGTTGGATCGCCTGTGGTTGGGTTCGTCGCCCGCGCCAGACCAATCGACGCTGTTGAGTTAAAGGTGTTGGGCGAGAAGTACGAATAGCCCAGTTTCTTATCCAGCAGATTCAGGAAGTTGATGATGTCGTAGCTGATCTGGATTGACTGACGGCCTTTCAACTTGATCTCATGCAGGAAGCGCAGGTCCATTGTGTTGTTCCAGGGCGTGCGTCCGCCGTTCCGTTCGGTAAAGTTGCCCTTGCGTGTTTTCAAATACGAATCGGACTCAACGAAGGCCATAAAATCCGTCGCCTGCGTACCGGTGGGCAGAAGTTTCTGCGCTTCGGTCAGGTCGCGCGGAATATACGCCAGACTGTTTGCCTGCCCTGACCCATCGATCGTTGTATTCACATACCCCCACGAGAAAGGCGTGCCCGACTGAAGCGCGTAGAAAAGTGTAACCGTTGTTGCGTTCCGGGGATTCCAGATGCGCCGGTAGTTTACCGTGCCCACAATCCGGTTCCGAATGTCGAAATTAGAATACGCCAGTTGTGGATTATTTGGGCTCAACGCCTGGTTCAGCTGCCAGTTCGACTCCATCGAGTTTCGGATCCCGTTGGTTAAGTCATACGATTTGCCGTAGGTATAGGCCGTCGAGAAACCGAAACCCGTCGGGAAGTTCCGCTGCACCTGGGCGGTCAGGCTATACCGGTAACCCTTGTTCGTGTTCGATAGCAGGTACGCGTTGGCAAAATTGTTATCGATTCGCTGCGCCCCCGCCGAGCCGTTTGCGGCTACGTAAATCGGCTGTTGCTGCTGCGTATCGTAGCTGTAGTACCGGACAACGTCTTTGGTGTTGACCTGTTGGAACTGAAGATCCTTGATCACTTTCGTGTACAACCCTTCGAGTGTAAACTTGTAGCCGCCGACCGTATAATCGACCGCGACGTTGCTGCGGAACATCTGGGGCATCTTGAAGTTGTTGTCGATCAGGTCAACCTGTGTTCGTCTCACCCCCCCATTGGCTGGGTTATTATTGATCAGGAGGCCGCCATTGGGAGCGAGTGGATCACCAACCAGTTTGGTGGTAGCCGTAGCGTTGTTATTGAAGTCATAAGCACCATAACCTACGCCATTGTTGTAGAACGCATAACCCAGCCAGGCAAAGGGAATCCGACCCGTGAACAAGCCTGTTCCCCCGCGAATCACCAGACTTTTATCGCCCTTCGCGTCGATCGAAAAGCCCAGGCGGGGTGACACCTGAACCGTGTTCAGATAGCTGTTGCTGATCTGGTTTAGCGGGGTGTAGGTGTAGGTCGTACCATAGGCAGCATCGCCCGTCGAGGAGCTAACGAGTGGGCTTAGAGCGGGCTTCGTAGGCAGGCCCGAATAATCGAAACGAACGCCGGGCGATACTTTGATGCGATCGGTGAGCTGAATGTCGTCCTGGGCATACAGACTCAACAGGTTGACATTGAAGTGGGCGTACGGATTGGCAAACTGATTGTCCAAGCTGTTAGACGCATCGCCGTAGGGAAACGAACCCCGAACCCGGTTTGGCAGGGATGCATTGTTGGGTGTGCCGATCCCCAGAAACTGATTGAGGTTGCTGTAGGAGATACGGCCGTTCGGCGAGTTGACAAACCCATAATCGATGGTATAGAACTCGTTGTGCGTGCCCACCGTAAACGTATTTTTCCCGACGTAGAACGTAAAATTGTCGGTTAGCTCAAACGTTTTCTGTTTCAGATTGAATACCGAAGCCTCCCGGTCATTGCCCAGGAAAATCGTTCCGCCGTTGTAGCCAATCTCGACCTGCGGAAAGGTTCGTACGTTCGACAGGGTGGTCCGATAATCGTGAATGGACGAGTAGCCCACGATCAGGCTGTTCGATGCCCGGCCTCCAAGCTGGCTCTTAAGTTCGGCAACGGTACTGCTCTGGTTGTTGTTCTGCCGAAAATCGATACTGCCGAACCGGAAGTTCTGCGCGTCCCGTTCGAGGTTCGTTGCTTCCGAGAATACCGTGTTATTGCGAATCGATAGCTGGTGCTTGTTATTGATCGTCCAGTCCAGCCGGTTGAAGAACTTGGTGCTTTTCGAATAGATCGAGTAATCGCCGAACGAACCGGCATCCAGGCCGTAATTGGTCTTGACAAAATCGCTGATTTGCTGGGCAACAGCGGCATCTTTGATGAGCGATGAGTTCGTACCCGCCTGATACTGAACCGGGTCCTGCCGATTGGTCACTTCTTCGTTCGTAAAAAAGAACAGCTTGTCTTTGATCAACGGAAGGCCGACGCGGGCACCCGCCTGGTATTCATGAAAGGACGAAGGCAGTTTTTCTTTAGCATCCGATGCGCCATTCCATTTGCCCACCAGCGACGCGTTCCGGCCAAAAGCGTATACCGAACCCGTTACTTCGTTCGTGCCACTACGCGTAACGGCGTTCACCGAACCACCCAGAAAGTTACCCAGACGCACATCAAAGGGAGCAACCGCCACCTGAATGTCCTGAATGGCATCTAAACTGATCGGATTGGTACGGGTGCTCGATCCGGGCTGGCCAGTCGTACCCGTTGAGCCACCCAGCGATGGGCTGAACCCGATGGCATCGTTGTTGACCGCACCGTCAACGGTAACGTTATTGTACCGAAAGTTAGTCCCGGCAAACGAGTTGTTGTTAGACACTTGTGGTGTCAGTCGAGTCATATCGGTCAGACTGCGGGAAATGGTCGGCAGCCGGCGAATGGTTTCGCTGTTCACGTTCATTCCTGTACCCGTACGCTCGCCACCCCGCGCTGCCTTGACCGTAACTTCGGTCAGGGTTGAACTGGCATCCCTAAGAATAATGTTCAGATTCGCTGTTTCGCCTAGTTGAAGGGAGATGTCAGCTACTGTTTCTGGATCGAAGCCGACATACGTAACTGTCACCTGATAAGGCCCGCCCGAATTCATATTATTGATGCGAAAACGACCATCAATGTCGGTAACGGCGGCATATTTTGCTCCTGTGGGCACGTAGGTAGCCTGAACGGTCGCGCCGATCAAACTCGCTTTTTTTGCATCAGTGACCAGACCGCTTAAGCCACTCGTCGTTATCTGAGCGAAGGCCGTACCAGTCAGTAGTAGCAGTAAAACAAGTAACGTACTGTAAAATTTCATCGAATAAGCCTGATTGATTATCAACTGCAAAATTCATGGAATCGGCAGAGACTTGTATTATGCCAATATTATGAGTTGACCCAAACGCATTAAAATGCGCTTAAATGGCCGGTAAACAGGTATTTGGCAGTAGTTCGTCGGTATATCACGAATCGACATACTTGCATTTATCCGAATCGATCACCTTATCTAATTGACACTGTGCCGTGGCTATAGACAGGTTTAGTCGCTATGATTTAACGGATTGAGCTAGGAGAGAGGATGATGGGAGTCTATCGTCGGCGCAACAGGATAACCTGGTTGCGCAATGTCTGACTTCGGCGAAAATTGTCGTCGGCAATGAGTATGAGGGTTTGCTTCTGCTCGTCAGCCCACGCCATGGCTTCGAGATTGCAGACGGTGCCGGGAAACTGTTTCGCAAAGTCGAAGGCTACTTCTTTCCTTAACGTATGCGTTATCGTGTCCTGCGTTGCCACGTATAGATTTGCCGTAACGCGTTTCTGGTTAGCGTCATAGCAGCGTTCCAGAACCAGCAACCGCTGTTCATCGACAGCCAGAATTTCCGAAATGCCGCCCAACCGTTCTTCCCCCTGCGCGAACGGACAGCGATCGATGGGGTATTTATAGCGCACAACCACGGGGTCGGCGGACTGCGGTTTTGCATAGTAGAAAAACGTGATCGTATCCTGACTCATCCGGGTTTCGCCTTCCCATCCGGCTTCGGGCGCAACCCAGAGGCCACCCGCTGCCGTAATGGCTATACCTTCAAGTCCTTTGTTCGAGCCGGGAAGCGGTACTTTTAACAGAAGTTGTCGGGTGCTGTCACTGAGGGATTTGCCGTAGTACAACGAGGTTGTAAATTCGTGTTCATCGGTCCAGCAATAGGTCCCGGTTTGGGTGTCGTACCGAACACTTTCGAACCAGTACGGCGTTTTCTGCGTCATAGTCAGCCGGGATGTATCGGTCAGATCGCGAAGAGTACGAACGTTCGTAAACACGAAATGCCAACCCCGATCACTCACCAAGTGCCATTCGCCCGATGCGGGCCGTATCTCAAGTCCTGAAAGGCCGTGCAGACTATCCCGTAACACCGGTATGGTCAGTGAATCACCCTCGAAAGTGAACCGTATACGCTGACTGTGAGCGACTCGACTCATTACCAGAAAGAAGAGCAGAAGAAACAGGGTTCGCATAAGGAGCAAAATAAACAAAAACGGTCGGCTAGCGAAGGCTGACCGACCGATATAATATGAGTCTGGGAAACTGGCTGAACTGTGTATTATTTCGTCAGTTTCTCGGTTACAACCCGTTCCAGATACTCCCGGATCGGTTGAATCTTGATCTGGCTCAGGACATCCTGTGAGAACGCGTACAGCAGCAGTGTCCGGGCTTCATCCTTGGGAATACCCCGCGACCGCATATAAAACAAAGCTTCGTCGTTGAGTTTACCGGTTGTCGTTCCGTGCGAACATTTCACGTCGTCTGCAAAAATTTCCAGCTGCGGTTTTGTGTTCATCGTGGCTCCTGGCGAGAGGACAACGTTTTTGCAGGACTGATACGCGTTGGTCTTTTGCGCGTCGGGTCGAACATAGATTTTTCCGTTGAATACGCCCGTGCTGTTGTCGTCGAGAATGCCCTTGTAGAGTTCATTACTGTAGGAGTTCGGCATGGCATGATCGACCAGCGTGTGATTGTCAACGTGCTGACGACCGTTCGGCATATACAACCCATACATGAACGCTTCGGCATATTGACCGTTCAGCACGATGTTCAGGTTATTCCGGACAAAGTTGCCGTTGAGCGTCACCGTCGCGGAATAGAAATGGCTGTTATCGGACTGATTGACCTGCGTAGTACCGATGTGATAGGCCTGCTGCGTTTCGTCCTGCACTTTATAGTGTTGCATCCGCGCGTCGCGATCCAGTGCAATCTCGGTGACGACGTTAACGAAGCTGGACCGTTCGCCGAGGGTTCGATACGATTCAGCCATCATCACCTCCGCGTTTTTACCAACGATCACCAGGTTACGTGGCTGGGAGGCTACGTTCTGATTACGGGCATCGGTAATGAACCGCAGAATAATTGGCTGTTCAACGACCTTATTGTCGGGAACCCGCACTACTACACCATCGGTGGCCAGCGCTGTGTTTAGGGCCGTAAAGGCATTGTCCTGATAATCGGCGTAATGCGCAAAGTGAGAACCAACCAGCTCAGGGTCAGCTTTTATGGTGTCAGCTAGACTCGTAATCTGGACCTGATCGGCGGGGCTAACGATGCGCGAAAGTGCTGGCTGATAGCGTCCATTCACGAAGTAGAGAATATTGCCGTCAAGATTCGGTATTTCCAGCGTGGCCAGATCACTGGCTGTCAGCGTCGTTGTGCTGTCGAGAACAAACGCTTCTTTGAACAGGCCGCTCACGTTCGAGTACTTCCATTCTTCGTGCCGAATGGTTGGAAAACCCAACAGGTCGAACTGGTTCAGCGCTGCCCGTCGGAGCTGATGCAAGGGGGTTTTGCTTTCCCCATTCATCCGTTCTTCGTTGGTTCGGAAAGCCGCCAGAAGCTGGTTCTTGAAATCGTTATATGATGCGTAAGAGGGGTTCATCGTGTTGATTGTAAATGATGAATGTTGAGTAATGAATAAAACGGGACGTCACTCATCATTTATGGTTCATCGGTGGTTTTATGCGGCTTCGGCTCTAATCCAGTCGTACCCTTTTTCTTCCAGCTCAAGCGCCAGTTCTTTAGGGCCCGATTTAACGATGCGACCCTGATAGAGTACGTGAACGTAGTCGGGAACGATGTAATCCAGCAGTCGCTGATAGTGGGTCACAACGATGGTAGCCCGCTCCGGCGACCGCAGTTTGTTAACGCCATCCGCCACGATCCGTAGAGCATCGATATCGAGTCCCGAATCGGTCTCATCCAGAATGGCCAACTTGGGTTCAAGCATCGCCATCTGAAAAATTTCGTTGCGCTTTTTCTCACCACCAGAAAACCCTTCATTCAACGAGCGACTCAGCAATGACTGGTCAATATTAACCAGTTTCATTTTCTCTTTCATGAGCTTCAGAAACTGTACGGCATCCAGTGATTCCTGGCCACGGTACTTACGAATTTCGTTCATAGCCGTTTTCAGAAAGTTTGTCGTGCTCACCCCCGGAATCTCAATAGGGTACTGAAAAGCCAAGAAAATGCCTTCAGCGGCCCGGTCTTCGGGAGCCATATCCAGCAGGTCTTTACCATCAAACAATACGCTGCCACCCGTTACTTCATAATCTTCACGACCTGCCAATACGGATGCCAACGTGCTCTTTCCGGCACCGTTAGGGCCCATAATCGCATGAACTTCACCGGCATTGACTTCCAGGTCGAGGCCTTTCAATATTTGTTTTGTGCCAATGGAGGCCTGTAAATTACTGATCGATAACATAATAGAATATAGCGTGACGGCTAAATGAAGCCGCAAAGATAGCAGATCAAACAGTATCTGCTTTGAAGGGATAACAAAATCGGGTACTTAAAAGTTGATGCGGGCCCGGTTTATTGCTACTTCGGTGCATTTCCGGCCTACTTACCAAATGATCGGGATGAATACATTACCAGGATGAAGTCCACTATAACCGGCGTAGGCTTCATCCTGATAATACTGGCTAGTCTGAAATTACCTCGATTTGGTACGTGTGATAACGATTGGAACGCATACCGTTGTCGAACAGCAGTTCGGTGCGCTGTAAGCACTGGTTCCTGTTGAGCAGCCGGGGAGGGACGCTGTCAGAACGCGGGGACTGCCATCGGCGGGTAAGCCAGTGAAAACGGCAGTGACCGAGTTCGAACCCGTCATACCTACGGCGAAGGTTTTGGTCTGAACACCATCGCTAACGGTGAGCGTACCCGCTGCGGGGTTCGTCAGTTGAATGACTGCCGTGGTTGAATACGTACCCGTTGACACGTCGCACGAGCCCGTTGTCCTCGCAATTGACAGGGAGCATACGGGCGCGGTTGAACAGGAGGTTGGTGCAACGTAGGTCGTGGAAGTGCTTGCCGAACCAGGCTGCGAGGCTGTGATAACATGACTGGCTCCATCGGCGTTGAGATTGCCAAAAACAGCCGTGATCGTTTGGGAACTGGCATTCGTTACAACAAAAGTCAGATTCTGGCTGCCAGTTGATACCGTAAGCGTACCCGCTACGGAATTGGTAAGCCCAATAACTGCCGTCACTGAATATAGGTTAGTGGCCGGATCACAACTACTTGCCGTCGCCGTCGCGCTCAGGCTGTAAACCGGTACGGTCACGCAGGCCGCCGGAGCCGTGTATGCCGATGTTAGGGTCGTACAGCCCGGTAGGGAGGCCACCACATTGTGACTGGCTCCGTCGGAAGCTAGTCCGCTGAATACCGCCGTAAAGGTAGCCGGTTGACCCGCACTGACAGCGAAAACCTGACTTTGCGTGTCGGTACTGATGGTAAGGATACCCTCGGTTGGGTTGGTGACGGTTACAATGGTCGTTGCGGAATAGGTGTTGGTAACGCCGGAGCAAGCCCCCACAGTCGTTGTCGCGTTCAGGCTGCAAATGGGGGTCGTTGAGCAGGCTACTGGAGCCGTATACGTTTTACTGATTGTGCCGCAGTTGCCCGATGTCAACGTTGCCGTATGGTCGCCCGTACCGCTCGTTAACCCGGTCAGCGAGAAACTGGCCGTAGTCTGTCCAGCCGCAATCTCGATGGTTGTCTTTCTTGTTCCATCGGTAAGGGTAAGACTTTGGGCCGGAGCGTTGACCAGGCCAATCGTACCCCGCAGCACATACGTGTTCGTGGCTGGATCGCAGCCGCCCGGTGTTACGCTCAGGTCGGTGATGGTACACGCTTGCGTTTGACCCTGAGGAGAAAATCCCTGATCCCACCGATAGTCAAAGCCACTACCCGGCAGTGTTGTGATGGCCGTGATAGCTAGCGTATCGCCCGAGATAATGGTTGCAGTACCGTCCGAGTCGAGCGAGTCGTCGGGCGTTACGACATTGGCCTGAGTGATTGTCAGGCTGCCGATTGGTTTGTGGAAAACAGCGTAGTAACGACCTGGACTCAGGTTACTGAATTGATAATAGCCCGGATTGCCGTTTTTAGAACTGGTCAGGGTGAAATTGACCAACTGATCGGCGGACACATTAGGCGTGTCTCCCGTTGGTCTGTAAATATCCACCCGAACACCATTAATACCCTGTGACGGGTCTTCGTCCTGAACGCCATTGCCGTTTACATCTCTCCAGACATAATTGCCGTAACCCGCCGGAACGAGGGGTAATGCTTTTATGCCAACCTTTATTGGTTCAGTCGCCAGTAGTTTAGAGTTGTTGTCGGTACGGGTCGCGATATAACCAAATGAATTCCAGGCGATTTCGCCGTTCGTTGGCGCATCAACGGGAGCCCGCATGGCCCACGATAACGTAAGGGCATCCGTGGGCTGCAAAACCGTTGCACCAAAATCGAATTTCATGGACTGGACCGTATTGGGGTCGGCAGGCAGGGTTGTCGACCAGTTAGGTGCCTGACAGGGGCTGGGTATGCCGGGCGTTAGTTCATCGCGGCAGGGGTTTTGCGCCGTACTGTAGAACACGCGGACGTTGGCGGCCGAGGTCGTAACGGCACCGATCAAAAACGGCCGCCATTGCGTACCTCTGGTACTTAGATCAACGACACCCTTATCCCCGATGAACGGAAGAATATCAATGACGACAATGTCTTTCAGAGGTATCGTGCCGACATTCTTGATCTGAAGTTTATAATCGGCAATACCACCCGGAACGGTGTTCCCTGACGATGGATACCGGATGTAGTCCGTATCCAGCGAGCCCCTGACAAATTTCGTCGATTCCAAGCCAGCACCCGTTGGCGCAACCACGTTGAACGGAATGCTGCGTATGCAAAGGCTATCGGTGGTGAGACCATTGCCATTGATGTCGCTGGCGTCGATAAGGTCATGACAGAAGGTGGGGCCAACGTAGTCCTGCGCCATCGTTGCCGTATTGGTGTAAATACCGAGTGGGATGCCCGGTCTGATGCGGGTTTTCAGGGTAATGCGCAGCACTGACGAGGAGCCATCACTGCGTTTCGGAATCGTCAAGCCGGTAAAATTCCACCGGAGCAGGGTCTGAGCCGAGTTGTTGTACTGATCAAGTTTAGTGTAAACCGGCGTAAAGTAAGGGGGCGTACTGCCGAGTGGTGTTGAGTCGAAGGCGTTACCTACGGAATAACTAATTAGCTCCAATTCGGGTGGTAACAGATCGGTGATGATCGGATTCTTGATGTCCAGGCCCGATTTGCTGTCATTGCCGTAGTCAATGGTAAACTCCAGTGTATCACCCGTCACATAACCAGATTTCAGATTCTGTATGGATTTGTTGTTGTAGGTAACCAGCCGGGGTGTCTGAAGAATTTCCGATACGCAGGCTTCCGAAATGGCAATCGGGGTGGCATTCAGCTGCCCGGTCGCTCTGATGCAGTTGATAACGTTGTCGCCTGTCGCACCCGTGTGCTGACCGAATAGATTGCCAAGCTGCAAATTGTTCGTCGAATTAGCGTCAGCGTAGTAGGTACCATCGCCGGGAATTGGTCCGTATTCCCACTTCAGAGCGGTCAGGTAGCTGCCCGTTGACAGCCCTAAACTACTGACCGTATGCGCGTTGGTATTCGTTGCATTCCAGGGGCCACCAGGCCAGAGCTGGTAGGTGCCGTTGGTATTCGTTTTGTAATAGATCTGGTAGGATACCGTGGTGCTGCCATTCGGAAAGCTCGCATCGTTGAAGTTATCGACCCGGATGCTGGCCGGGAACACATCTTCGATCACCAGACTAGTCAGCGTTTTATTGCTTTTATTCCCAAATCCCCATCGATAGGCGAACCCCGAACCGGGATAGCTGGCTCCGTTAGTCGCTTTTGTCAGATAGACCGCATCCGAAAAATCGGGGGGCGTGATACCATTGGTGGCCGTTGTGGTAACGGTGTTCGACGGGCTGGTGTTGCCGGGACCGCTATAGGCCGTGTTGGCCGCTACGGTGCCCGTATACGTGTTTTTCTTGAAGCCTACCGAAATTTGTACGTCATCTGTCGTCCCGTTCAGAACGGGATTCATCGTAACGGTTACCGTGTGTGTGCCGGTGTTGTACGTAACCGACTGCACATTGCCCGTTGGCGCACTTGCTCCGTTAAATTCGAGCGAACGGGGAAGCGGGTCCGTAATGACGACGTTGTTACAGGTTCCCACGATATTGGGGCATCTGATTTGCAGAATATAGGTAAACGGGGCACCCACATCGGCGGTTGCTTTATCCACCGATGTCGTGACCTGAACCTGACCCAACGCCCAGGTCGATACCAGCGAGAAGAAAAATAAAAATAGCGCTTTGTAGCGTTTCGTAAATGTGTATGGCATACCTTAATTAGTAATCACTTTACCCGCACTGCCGATGACCTGTACGTTACGGAACGTACCGCGTTATCCGGAAAGTAGCTCTCGTTTGTCTATGGTACAGGTTATATTGTATATACATGGTACAGATAGACTAAATTAGGTTAACAAGTAACGGATGGCATTCACGTCTCAAAAGTTATGCCATTTATTAAGACGTAGTTACATGATAACGGTCATATATGATGTAGGACTTTCTTAAGAGAGAAGAGACCGCTAGTGGGTTCGTCAGCGAGAGTAGCCCACTACGCCTGTCCGGTGGGGGCTTCGTTCACTGGTTTCATTTCCTCAACCAAAACCGTACCTTGCAAATCTGAGCCCGATATTAACCGGGTCCAGATTTGCGTATGAAAAACCAAACGGATAATGCTGTTGCCGAACGGATAAAAACACAAAATGCTGGTCACTCGCTTCCCCCACAACGCATTGCTATTTCGTCTGAAATTGGTACCCTTAAGCGCTTGCTTATTCACAGCCCCGACCGGGGATTAGGAAAAGTGGTGCCTTCGAAAGCGCAGGACTGGCTCTTCGAGGACATCGTTCATCTCGACATGATGCGCCGGGATGAGTACGATTATTACGTTAAGATTCTGTTGTATTTTTTAGATCCTGATAAAATTAAGGGCAAAGTAGCCGATCTGGGGCCTCACGCCGACCGATCGTTTTTTAAGCCCGATCATGCTGATTATTTTAAATCCGACAACGTAATCGACATCCAGCGGTTACTGGCCGATATCCTGGCTGACGAGTCCATTCGCACCCGGCTGATCGCGGCCATTTGCGGTATCGAACGGACATCGTTTCGAACCCAGCAGCAACTGAACGAATACGATCCGGCGGAGCTGGCCAAGATCATGATCTCGGGCACACTGCCCGATCTGACGATGCTGTTTGCGCCCTTGCCTAACTTCATCTTCACGCGCGACATTGGCATCGTCATAAACGACCATATCCTGCTCAACAAACCCGCCAAGTTAGCCCGGACTCGGGAAGCGTTGCTGGCTCAGTATATTTTCTTTAATCACCCGCTGTTTGCTGATTATCAGGATAAGATCATTGAGATCCCCGACAACGAACACGCGTTCCTGCTTCCGGATGCTGACATAAACCGCGATGTTACCCGCTCAACGCTCGAAGGGGGCGACGTGATGATGATCGCTAAACGTCATCTGTTGATTGGCGTCAGTGAACGAACGACACTCTACGCGGCTCAGCAGGTCATGCGGCTGGTCTTCGACAAGAATCTGGTCGATACCGTTACGGTCCTTAAAATTCCGAAGAAGCGCGATTACATGCACATCGATACCGTGTTCACGCAGGTAAAACGGAATGTGTGGGTGCTGTTGGGCACGTTGGCCCGCACGGGTGATGAAGCCAGAAAACGGGATGTTATTCATTTCTTCGCGCCGAAAGATGTATCCGAAGACCTGAAAATTCTACAGTTCATCAAAGGGCTGGAACACAAACCGATCGAAATCGAAAACCTCGAAGACTTGCTGACCGACATCAGCAAAAATGATCTGGGCGCTACGGAACCCGTACGGTTTATTTATTCGGGTAATAACGAGTTTCCGTTCGGAGCGCGGGAGCAATGGACGGATTCCTGTAATCTGCTGGCCCTGAAAGATGGCGTTGTCATTGGCTACGACCGGAACGAAAAGACCGCCGAAGCCTTTCGCGAAGCTGGATTTGAGGTCATCGGTGCCGCCAACTTGCTGGATCGTTTTGAGCGGGGCGAGTCATCGCCGGAAACGATCGAAAACACCTTTATCATGCTGCCCTCCGCCGAATTATCGAGAGCCAGGGGTGGCTCGCATTGCATGAGCCTGCCGTTGTTGCGCGATGACGTATGAGAACCGAAACCAGCTTTACCCGAACGAAGTAGCAAATTCTGGCGGTGCTGTTTGCAATGATTTGTGTAATTTGCTACCTAATTTAGATTAACCCATTAATTCATGCAATCACAGGCAACGTCAAGAATTTTCATGATTCGTCCGGCTCATTTCGGATTCAATCCCGAAACAGCCGAATCAAATGCGTTTCAGGATGGTAAACTGGCTGCGCAGACGAACGATGCAACTCAGGAAGATGCCCAGCGCGAATTTGATGAAATGGCGCGCCAGCTTCAGGCCACCGGGGTTGATGTGACGGTGTATGAGGATACGGATGAGCCGCATACGCCGGATTCGATTTTTCCGAACAACTGGGTATCATTCCACGCCAGCGGTACGGTTGTACTCTACCCAATGCAGGCTAAAAACCGTCGTCTCGAACGTCGTTCCGATATCATCAATGACCTGGGTGAGCGGTATCATGTTGCTCGTGTCGTCGATCTGACCCATTTTGAAGCGGACGGTAAATTTCTCGAAGGAACCGGCAGTATGGTACTCGACCGAATGAACCGGGTTGCTTTTGCCTGCCTCTCTCCCCGGACCCATCCGGATGTACTTGCCGAATTTGCTCGCCAGACGGGTTACCGGACGGTGGCCTTCCACGCAGCAGATGCTGATGGGAAAGCGGTTTACCACACCAACGTGCTGATGTGTATCGGCGATCAGTTTGCGGTGATATGTCTAGCTGCCATAACCAATCCCGACGAGCGATTGATGATCCGTCAGGAACTGGAAAAACTTAACAAGCGCATCATCGACATTTCACTGGAGCAAATGGCCAGTTTCGCTGGCAACATGCTGATGGTTCAGTCGCAGAAAGGCCAGAAATTACTGGTCATGTCAACCCGTGCGTTCGAGTCACTAACTCCGAAACAGATCGATCAACTGGATGATTACGCCACACTGCTCCATTTCGATCTGCCCGTAATCGAAAGTAATGGGGGCGGATCAGCCCGGTGTATGCTGGCCGAAGTGCATTTACCCATGAAGTAATTAATTTGTGGCTAGTTAACGATAGTATGCCCGCGTCAGCTAGCCACAATTATTATCGATTCGACTGGTAAATCCGTTCGACTATCTCCTGTAAAATAGCACCCTGTTCGGCGGTGCACACGGTGGACGGTTTTCCGTGGCAGGCGTCCAGAAAAGCGGCTGTATTTTTCAACTGGATATCAACCTCTTCCAGATATGGAAACTGGACATCAGCCAGTTCGCCCGCTAGTTCGGTGTGTAGCGAAAAGGGAAACAGCTTCACACCACCTTTGCTGCCGAAGAGTTCCAGATTCCGGTCCTTGTCCTGTTGCGTGTTCAGGGCAAACGAGGCCGATAGCATAATCGACGCTTTGTTCGGGAAAGAGAGGTAAGCTGTAGCCGCATCGTCGACCTCAAATGTAGCTGGATTCCAGTCGCCCATCAGTCCTTTACCCCCCGCCTTGCCGATAAAATCGTAGGTGTTCCCCAGAACCTGGTCGGGTGTCGGATAGTCGAGTGCGCACAGGGCCAGATCGAGTACGTGAACGCCCAGGTCCATCAGGGCACCACCACCCTGCATAGCCTTGTTAGTGAAATAACCCCATCCCGGAATACCCCGCCGACGCAGAAAATGGGCTTTGATGTGATAGATATCGCCCAGCAAACCATCGGCTTTGCAGCGCATCAATAATTCCCATTCGCTCGTTTGCCGAAGCTGAAAATTATACGCTAACACCCGTCCTTTCTCAGTGGCTAGTTTGGCCATCTCGCGCGCATCTTGAGCCGTGAGGGCGGGTGGTTTTTCGCAGAACACGTGGCAATTGTGGGCCAGTGCTTCCATCGTCTGTGGGTGGTGTAAGTAATTTGGCGTGCAGATTACGACGATGTCGGGAGCGCATTCTCGATAAAGCGTAGCCGTGTCGGCAAAGGCGTGAGCAATGCCGTGTTTGTCGGCAAGCGTACGGGCTTTGCTCAGGTCGCGGCTACAGACGGCCACCAGTTCTACCTGTTCGGCTAGCTGTTTGAGCGCCGGGATATGATTTGTATCGGCAATGTTTCCGCCACCGATGATGGCTGCTTTGAAGATCGACATACCGTAAAGAAACGAAAGAGAACGGATTTATCGAAGCAACCCGGTACGAATGGGTAACGCACCACGAACGTACGATAAGCAGTAAAGACAAACTTTTTATAATTTTTGTTTGCACATACAAATAAGATGGGATACCTTTGTTTCACCAATCTGAATGAAGAGTTATGACGATTATGAACGACGTAGTACAGGAAGAAAAAGCCGAAACCCGGTTTAGTGCCTGTCTGCTGTTTTCGGCCAATGCGCTGGCTCGGGCCATTACCGCCATTGGTGATGAAGAGTTCGGGAAATTTGGCATGTGCTACTCCCATGCTTATCTGTTGTGTGAGGTTGTCGGTCAGCCGGGGATATCTCCGTCACAGTTGAGCGAAACGCTTTACCTGACACCGTCGACCATTACACGATTGGTGGAAAAATTGGAGCAAAAGCAACTGGTTCGGCGTGAGTCGGAAGGAAAGAAAACGCTGATTTACCCAACGCCTGAAGGTGAGGCTATACAGCCCGCCATTGCTCAGGCCTGGGATCGGGTGGGCGCCCGGTATTCGAAAGCCATTGGCGAGAACAACATCTGCCAGCTGACACAACAGGTTTTCAAGGCGACCCAAGCATTGGGCGAGGGCCTGTAATGTATTTGTGAAATTTATTGTATGTGCAAACAATATAAAAACTGACCGCTATGAAAACTGACAACGAAACCATCGGATTGATGATCGGCAACTGTGATGCCACCACCAAAGATATTTGCCGTTCATTGGCCAAAGAAGGCATTTCGGCCATTGTGATGCAAAAAGACACGTATGTGTCTGACGTAGATGATGCGCCTAAACAATGGTCAGGGCAGCCTGGAAAAGATCTCTTTTTTAACGGTTGGAAACTGCTATTTTGATAAAAACCATACGTACCGTGCCCAGCGCACATGCTAGAAATTGAAAACGGAGTCCTGCCACGGACTCCGTTTTTGTTGTTGGTTGAGGTCAGGTATAATTCCTGCGCAGGATGCAACGATTTAGTCGTTAATGGTATCTTTCAGTCTATAAATCACTAGCTAATTCAGGTATGAAAACAGTAATCACTGGCCTTTTTCTTGGCTTTTTAGTCCTTTCGAATCAACCCGCCACTGCCCAGGGTGAGCTTGTTGGCAATGGTCAGCTTGTGAAGCAGCAACGCACAATCGGTAGTTTCAGCAAACTAACCGTGCGTGTCGGTATGCGGGTGCTTATTACGTCAGGCAACGCGCAACAGGCCGAACTTGAGGGAGAGAGTAATGTGCTCGAACACGTGCTGACTCAGGTGAAAAACGGCGAACTGACTGTTACGCTCAATGAGAAAATCACGGCCAAACAGACGAAGGCTGTCACGGTTACCATCCATGTGCCAAAACTCGATAAGGTGCTGGTTAGTACCGGCTGCGTGGTTACGTCGGAACTGCCTCTTGTAGCCGACAATCTCACGCTAAGCGTAGAAACGGGTAGTGCGCTAACCGCACCGATCACAACGAAAAAACTGACGTTAACGGTCAAGGAAGGATCGAAGGCCAGCATTCAGGGAACCGCAACCAGTGCTGTGATACAACTAACAGCAGCTGGCCGGCTGGACGCTCCCAGACTGACCATCAATCGGGCCGACGTTAAGCTGGAGAGCGCTAGCCAGGCGACTATTCATGTTACGGAAACGTTGTCGGCATCAGCTGATGGGGTTAGTACCATCACCTATGCGGGCAATCCGTCCATAACGTCGCAGGAAGCAACGGGTATGTCGAGAATCCGGAAGCAGTCATGAACAAAACCGATAAATTACGGCTTACTATCTAGTGGTTGGCTGATGCCAACATACTGAAAATAAACCGTTACTCACAGGATATTGTCTTCATGGGAATCAAAACTGCCCTTATAACGGGCGCCAATTCGGGCCTGGGATTAGCTACGGCCAAAGCACTGGCGCAACGCTCGTTCGATCTTATTCTGGTTTGCCGCAATCAACAGAAAGGTCGCGAGGCCCAGGCCGACATACAAAAAGCAAACCCAGCGGTTCAGGTTGATCTATTGCTGGCTGATTTAGCGGATGCGGAGTCCGTTCGTTGGGTGGCCGAGAAAATAAAGACCGATTATCAACGGCTCGATGTGCTGATCAATAATGCCGGTTATACACCCGCTACCATTGAATTTACCGCAGACGGTATCGAGAAATCGTTCTATGGCAATCACATCGGGCATTTTATCCTGACGTACCATCTGCTGGATCTGCTCAAAAAAACGGCGTCCGAAACGGGCGATGTACGCATCATCAGTTTATCGTCAGCGGCTCATGCGTTCGGTCGGAAAGCCCGTTTTTTCCGGCGTATCGAAACCATGTCGGCGTGGTCTGCCTATGGCGACGATAAGCTGGCGAATCTGCTGTTCGCAAAAGCAGCGGCCAAGCAACTCGCCGGAACGGGGATTACGTCGTATGCCGTACATCCCGGTGCTGTCCGAACAAATTTTGGGGGTGATACGCCGGGCTTCATAGGGCAGATGCTCCGCGTGGCCGGGCCGTTCATGCGTACGCCCGAAAAAGGAGCGCAAACGTCTGTATTTTTGGCATCGGCTCCCCTTAAATCAATCGGTGAACGCAACAATGGGGGTTATTTTGCCGATAGTCGTCCGAAATCACCATCCAATCGTGATGCAACTGATGCGAATGCCGACTGGTTATGGAACTGTAGTTTAGCCTACGTGTAACAGGTAGTGAACGTTCTTTCCGGATGCTACGAAACGAAAATGGCGATGACCAGCAGTCATCGCCATTTTGAAACCCACTCTATGAGAAATCACAAAAATTAACGGCCAAGCGGAAATACGTAACCAATTGTTCCCTCGCCAAGTATCGTTTTAGAGGCTGTACTGAAGCCATTTACGTTGTCCCCGAGTTGGTACGATCCCCGAACTTCGATCGTTACATGACCCGGTCCGGCTTTCAGCATGGTGCCAACACCAGCGGCTGCCCCAAAACTGAAACGACCTATCGTATTGTCGAGACTCTGCTTCACGCCGTTCACGCTGGCACTCGAAAGGTATGATCCGTACGGGCCAATGTTCAGAAAGAAGCGGTTTCCGTCAAACGTACCCGACGAAATTTTAAGAAATAACGGGACAACGAACTGATTCGCTGAGCCGTTGAATGTACCAAATGCTGACGTCTGTTTCGTTTTTACGCGGCTGTAGTTTACCTCTGGCTGGAACGAGAATGTACCGCGCCCAAATTGGGCTACCACGCCACCCACGAAACCAACAACCGGATCGCGCCCCGCCATTTCTTCGAAGTAGATTGGGTAAGTAACGCCAGCGCGTGCACCAATCCGAATCGTTGCACGCTGGTCAGCTACCGGTGCATTTTCCGGGACACTGGCAACCACCGGTTCAGGTCGGGTGGCCTGGGGCGTCGGTTCACTGGTTGCCGGTACTGGTGGTATTGGTGTTGGTTTCTTTGTTATGCCATGATACTGATCATATAATTCCTGTTGTCGATTCGGTTTTGCTGACGTAGGCGTGGTCGATGCGTTCAACTCGGCGGCTCGGGTGGCAGGCGGGCGCACCGAAGGGCGACTCGTTGCACTACTCGTGGTTGATCTGGGTGCTGTCGTTGATGGTTGAGTTACTGGATTTTGCGCGTCGGCCAAGACTGGCACCAGCAGGCCAAGACCCAGCAGAACACACAACGATTTCATAGGGGAGTTAGTCATTTAATCGATTCTGTAAGATTAGTCGGTAAGGTACTAAATATGGAAACACCAATGAGTATACGGTAGTCAGGATGAGCATGCAGTTGTTTTTCTGTAAACATTTTTCTGGTTAGCGGAGTAGATAAACGAACGACGAGTGGTGTACGTTTGGTACACATCACGCTCTATTCTGACCTCGATTATGAAAACTGAAAACCAACGGACAGCTCTGATTACGGGAGCCAATAAGGGTATCGGCAAAGAAATAGCCAGACAACTCGCTCAGCGTGGGTTTGCCGTTTTTATCGGTGCCCGTGACATTGCCAAAGGCCGGGAAGCCTCTGAAGAATTGTGCCAGGCTGGTTACGATTCTACTTTTATACAGCTCGACGTGACTGACCCAGTTAGTATAAAAAATGCCTGTGGTACGTTTTCGCAGAAGGCCGATCACCTCGATGTTCTGGTGAATAACGCGGGTATACTGGAAGATCACGGCGAAACGATCGTGAAACTGAATCCCGAGTTACTGGACCGTACGCTTAAATCGAACGTTAGCGGGCCAATTATGGTGATTCAGGACTTTTTAGAATACCTGCAAAAAAGCCAGGATGGCGGGCGGATCATTAACGTGTCGAGTGGGGCAGGTGCGCTGAACGATATGGACACATACGCGCCTGCCTATAGCATCTCGAAAACGGCGCTCAACGCAGTAACGAAACAGTTCGCGGGTGCGCTCCGGGACCAGAACATTGCCGTGAACTGCGTTGATCCGGGTTGGGTGCGTACCGACATGGGTGGAGAAAATGCCTCCCGGTCAGTCGAGAAAGGGGCCGAAACGATTGTGTGGCTAGCCACCGAAGCACCCCAGTCAGAAAGTGGTAAGTTCTGGCACGATAAGCAGGAGGTGGCCTGGTAATTGCCTGAACCGCCGGGCCGCCCGGCGGTTCAGAAACTTTTCGAAGCGGCCATCTTCACGGCTTCGTACGCATTAAGCAACCCGCCCGTGCTACTTAGACTGGTAAACGGAACCGACTGCCCCGACCAGCCAGGTTTATGAACAGTGAATCTTGGCTTGTAACTACTTTTCTTAAGAATTTCTTTAACCTGCACCGCCGTTAAATCCGGAAAATAGGAGCGGAGCAGAGCCGCTACGCCCGCCGTGTGCGGAGCCGACATACTGGTTCCTGAAAAAACGGCATATTTGTTATTGGGCACGGTCGATAAAATGTCGGTGCCGGGCGCGAACAGATCGACGGTTTGCGCCCCGTAGTTCGATGAACCTGCAACCAGTCGTTCGTCAAGACGCCAGGTGTTGTTGCCCACTACCAAGACATTTTTGGCTACTTTCCCGTTCTCGTATCGGGCCGATGGGTAAGCGGGAATCGAGTCGAAATTTTCCCCATTGTTTCCGGCAGCATGGACAATCAGCACATCATGCTCTTCGGCAAAGCGAATAGCCGCGTCGACCTGCTCTTTGAAAGGTGATAACCGCTTGCCGAAGCTCATATTAATGACCTTTGCCCCGTTTTCGACAGCGTATCGAATACCATTGGCCACGTCTTTATCCCGCTCATCGCCATTGGCCGGAACGACCGCAACGGTCATAATACGGGCGTTATCAGCAATACCATCGATACCGATGTCGTTACCGCGTTTGGCCGCGATGATCCCCGCGACATGGCTACCATGAAGAGCCAGTTCTTGCGATTGCCCGATCACTAAAGTTGGACTGCCGTAATAGCGTTCGGTTGGATCGGCTGGATTGTCGCCAATGGCCGCACGGGGATTGTAGTCCGGATTGTATGCAATCTCGGCATCGCTGGCCGTTATCGTCCGAAACCGTACCCAATTCTTCCTGATCAGTTGTCCGTAGTTTGCGAATGAGCCATAGGCTGGAGTATAGGCATTGGCCAGCAGACCGCGCACGGTGAGCGCCAGCGAATCGTTACCCACGTCGACGGTCCGAATTTTCTGTTGCGTCAGGCCACTATCGGGTAGGAGGGAGGCAATTTTATTGGCGGCTTTCCAGAACAGGGTTGTATCGGCGAAGGCGATTCGTTTAGGCCGTGCTGCCCGGTAGCGGGGCAGAAATATTTTTTTTGCCGATTGATACGTGTCGTACTGGCGTTTTTCGGACGGAGAGAGTTTGGCGCGATCAGCTTGATCGTACTTGGCCTTCAGGAGAATGTAGGTTTGGGTAATTTCGGGCTGATCGTACTCATAGGTGGTTCCGTCTTTGGCCCCCATAAAATTCCAGCCGCTCACGTCGTCGGTATACCCGTTTTTGTCGTCGTCGGTACTGTTGCCGGGTGTTTCGTTGGGGTTTTTCCAGATCACATCCCGCAAATCTTCATGCGCTACATCGACGCCCGAATCGATTACCCCCACGATAACCGGAACTGATGGTCGACCTTTCAGGAAATCGTACGCCTTGTATAAACTGATGCCAGCTATCGAATCGGTGGTCGGATCGAGGTAGGGCCAGTCACGTGGTGGCTGACGCTGACTCAAGCGGCTTTGCGCCTGTACAGTGAGCGAGATCAGCAGCAGAGAAATGCAGCCGACGTAAGTAAGTTTTGTAAACAGCGCAGTACGTAGGCTCTTCATGCGGTTGGATAACTTTTCTCTAAAATACGAGTTTGTCCTCGTTTCTCACACTTTACCAGGCGCACCTGTCCATGAGGATCACGAGAACATCTCTTTGTGAAAGACAATGCCGGTTCCGCGTAGTGTCGTCTTGTTCGTGGCCGGATCAACGACCGTACAACTGATCTCCGCCGTGTGTCGTTTGGTGTCGATCGATTTACATTCGAAGCGGGCTTCGTAGTCAACATCCGGATACATGGGCCGGACGAACTCGAGCAGTTGTGACAGATGAACCCCACCCGATCCGCCAAAATCGCGGCCAAACACTTTCGCGAATACGCTGGCACTTAACATGCCGTGCATGATCGGACGCTTGAAGGGCGTCGTGGCTGCATAGTCAGCGTCGAGATGGAGTGGGTTATCATCGCCCGTCAACGTCGCGAACGTTTGAACGTCCTGTTGGGAAAATAAATATCGATAGTTGTGTGTATCGCCGATTTTCATAGTGAGAGGAATCGTTTAGGAACAGCAATCAACGCCATATAGTTACTAACAAAAAGGCTCCCCAAACGTTTGGGGAGCCTTTCTAAAAACAGTACTGAAAACCGATTAATAACCCGGATTCTGCTGCTTAGCCAATACGGGATTATTTGCAATTTCTTCCGTTGGGATAGGCCATAGAAAGCGGAAGTCGCTGTAAGGGATACCCGCCTGTAATCTGAAAGTAGTTGCAGGATTGTTTGTATATAGCGGAGCAAAGTTCGTAATCGCAATATCTGCTTTCGCTGGAATACCATCAGCCTGTTTGAAATCGGCATCCTGAGCTAACCGGTGAATATCTAACCAACGCAGACCTTCAGCCAGGAACTCAGGCCGGCGCTCATTGATGATCGCTCTGGTCAGGTTCTTGTTCGTTGCGAAACTAGCCGTCGTATACTGATTGGCGGCATCAGTTACCGACCGGTTGCGTACGGCGCTCAACAGAGCCAGTGCCCGTGTATCAACACCCGTACTTGTACGAGACAATGCTTCAGCCAGATTCAACAAGACTTCGGCATACCGGATGATCGGCGCGTTTTCTGTCTTTGTCGTTACGTCTGGATACTTGCGGGTGAAGTTACCACCTTTACCTGCCGAACCTGGTGTATCCGATGCAATAGCTGTTGAGGATTTACGCAAATCAGTGGATGGGAAAAACGATTGGTTCCACAAAATTGGGCTAATCAGGATGATACCCCGACCGTTGTTCGCACTCACTGCCGAGTACATAGAGGCAGGTGCACCATTGGTACCAGCATTGTCGACATCGTTGTTCTCAACTGAGAAAATTGACTCCGAATTGCTCTTATTTGCTGAGCCGAAAGCGCCCAGTGGACTGGATGTCAGCGCATAAGATCCTACTGAACTTGTGAACGGAGCCGATGTTGGAACCAGTTTATTGGCTTCTCTGATCACTTCTGCCCAGTTGTTCTGGTGCAGGCGAACCCGCGTTTTCAGAGCAATCGCTGCGCCTTTGGTTGCCCGGGTTATTTTCAGGTTTCCGGTGCGCGTATCAGGCAGTTTCTCTTCCGCGTAGTTCAGGTCTTCGATAATCTTATCGTAGGTTTCCGATACCGTATTGCGACCCTGCTGAATGGCTGCATCTACCGTGCTCCCTCCCGTAACGGCGGCTGTACGGTAAGGAACACCACCAGCGGCAGCCGTTGGGTTATCGCTGAAAGGACGAGCGAAGTTAACAACCAGATAGTGGTGTGCCATGGCCCGCAGGAACCGGCACTCTGCTTCATAGGCATCCAGTTGAGCCTGTGTCAGAGAGGCCGATACAGTAGCCGTTTTCAGACCGGCAATAACAACATTCGCCCGGTTAATCATGGCGTACGCATTCTGCCAGTAATAAACGTTGTTTGGCTGTGTAGGGTCGTAGTTGTTCTGATACGTTACCGCATAGAAGGTAGCCGCTAG
Source organism: Spirosoma agri (assembly GCF_010747415.1). Lineage (NCBI taxonomy): Bacteria > Pseudomonadati > Bacteroidota > Cytophagia > Cytophagales > Cytophagaceae > Spirosoma > Spirosoma agri. Next base: position 1,327,332 of record NZ_JAAGNZ010000001.1, read on the forward strand.
GGCCATATCTTCGCCACGCATGTCACCCTGTTCCAGGTGAGCAGCACCAAACGCGTAACCACGAACGACATTACCGGCATAGAATCCGGATTGACCACCATCGTAAACACCCGCTACTGCCAGCGCAATACGATCGGGCGTCTGGAACGCAGTGGTCTCAGAAAGAGCCGTTTGCGGTTCCAGGTTATTCACGTCGCAGGAAGCCATGATAAGCGACCCACCCAGTAGTGTTAGTATATATTTATTCTTAAAATTCATGGAATAATTCGTTTTAAAAACCAATGTTTAAGCCGAACGTCATCACCCGCAACTGTGGGTTGGTGTTGAAGTCAATACCGAACTCACTATTCGTGTCACCATTCGCATTTGCTTCAGGATCCAGACCTTTGTACTTGGTGAAGGTGAATGCGTTCTGAACCTGCGCATAGACGCGGACTGTGCTAAGGGCAAACGCTCCTTTGGGCAGTACCGTTTTTGGGATCGTATAGCCTAAAACGATGTTCTGGATACGGATGAAGTCACCGTTTTCAACAAATCGACTGATGGCCACACCCGTTTGGTTGATGATACCACTCTTCGATAGATACACCTTTGGTACGTCTGTTACGTCGCCTTCTTTCTGCCAGCGATTGAGGATCTCACGACCGTTGTTGTTGAAATCGTTATTCAACAGCGTTTCCTGACGCGTTACGTTCATGAGCTTATTGCCACCAGAGAAGCGAACAAATACTTCCAGGTCAAGCCCTTTGTAGCTGAACGAGTTGGTCAGACCGCCGTAGTATGTTGGGTTCGTATTGCCCAGAATAACACGGTCGTTGGTTGCACTCAGGGCCGCACCGCTCGTATTGGTCAGGCTGTTCGGAGCCGTTGGATCAAAGTATGAATAACCGGTTGAAACAATATCCCGCTGTACAATCCGTCCATCGGCCTTGTAGTACATTGGGTTACCATTCGATTGGTTAACACCAGCATACCGGTAACCGTAGATCGATCCAACCGATTCGCCTACACGGTTGATGTTGTAGGTGTAAATAATGTCCTGATCGACGCCTTCGTTGTTTTTGTTCAACGCTGTTACCTTGTTATTCAGACCTGTGAAGTTGGCGCTCACGTTCCAGCGGAAACCATTGTGATTGACTGCTTCAACGCTCACGGCAGCTTCAAAACCTTTGTTGATCATCGATCCTACGTTCCGGTTGATCGAGTTGTTGGGAATACCCAGCGAACTTGGTGTTGGTGCTGCAAGAATCAACCCATCGATGTTGTTCCGGAAATAATCGAAACTAGCTGTGATCCGGTTGTTCAGGAAGCCCAAGTCGATCCCGTAATCTTCTTTCTGGCTGCGTTCCCATCTCAGTTCAGGGTTACCAGCCTGGTTGAAGCCAATACCGTTCTGCGAAGCATACTGAGCTGAACCATACGTACCTACGTATGGGAATGATCCAATATCGGTGTTGCCTACTTCGGCGTAGCTAGCCCGTATTTTGATGTCATTCATCACTCGACCTACGCTGGAGTTCTTGTAAAAATCCTCCTGCGACAGACGGTAGCCCAGCGATCCACCTTTGAACGTACCACGACGGTTGGCAATTGGCAATGACGAAAGTCCGTCATTACGAGCGCTGAACGACGCTAAGTATTTGTCGCGATAGCTATACTGAATACGACCGAAATAAGAATCAAAACCATTCGGCACGTATGTACCGCTCGACGTCTGAGTCGCATAAGCTCCTGAAATCAGACCATTTTGCAGGAAAAACAAATCCGAGAAACTCTGACCACCGGCTGTGAATGACGAGGTCGTCGTTTTCTGGAATTCTGTACCCAGCGTCAGGTTGATATTGTGGCCACCGAAATCATGGTCAAAATTCAAGACGTTCTGCCAGTTCCAGCGCAATACTTCCCGAGATACCTGACTAACTAAACCATTGCTGCCACGGCCATCACCATGACGAGGGTCCCACGACTGGAAGCTGCGAACGCCGGTATAATCCGTACCGATCTGTGTACGAAGGCTTAAGCCTGGAAACGGGTTAATCGACACGTAAGCACTTGGTAAAATACGGGTCGTTACCGCATTGAACTTGTTGTTGTCGATGACAAAACGAATGTTCGTGTAGTTGTTGTCGATATTCCGCGTATTGGCACCACGTCCTAGAACCGAACCATCCGGCGAGAGATTATAACCGGTAGCATTGGTTGCATCGTAGACCGGTACGTTTGGAAACAGGCGGGCGGCACCCGTCAGGTTCCCTGAAAGCGCACTTGAGCCCGTATTCAAACCGTTGTTTGTGGTACGCGCTACCTGAACTTTAGCCCCAACCGAAATGAACTTGTTGAGGGTGTGGTCGATGTTTGTCAGGAACGAGAAACGAGCCTGATCGTTGGGCCGGATAGCGCCCACTTGTTTGTTGTATCCTAACGAGTAATAATAGGTGGTCTTCTCACCACCACCCGAAATGCTCAGGTTATAGCTCTGTGAGGTACCCGTCCGAAGGATTTCGTTCTGCCAGTCTGTTTCGGTGTTATTGGCATCCATGGCCGCAATAGTCGCGCCACCCGAATTTGCACTTTTTTCGTTAGAGATGGCAACAAACTCCTGCGCGTTCAATAAATCGAGCCGCTTACGAGCGACCGACGTACCCCCCTGAATGTCAAGGTTTACACGAACGCCTGTATTTTTCTTACCTTTTTTCGTTGTGATCAGAATCACACCGTTAGCGGCCCGCGAACCATAAATAGCTGTAGCCGCGCCATCTTTTAGGATGTCATACGATTCAATATCCTGTGGATTGATGTCGCCTAATGGGTTCGTTGGCGTAACACCACTCTGGTTTCCTGTGATAAGCGGTATACCATCAACAACGATCAATGGGTTAGAACCCGACGAAATTGAGTTTGTACCACGAATCCGGATAACGGGGGCTTGACCCAATACACCCGACGGGGTCGACACCTGTACACCAGCTGCACGGCCAGCCAACTGCTGGTCAAAGCTAGGCGTTGCCAGGTTCGCAAGAGCACTTCCGTTCACGACCGAAATCGAAGATGTTACGCGCTGACGCTGCTGCGTACCATACCCGATTACGACTACTTCGTTCAGTTCTTTTGAATCACCTGCCAGCGCGACATCGAGCGTTGTGCGATTGCCAATGGCAGATTCCCGCGTTGTGTACCCAATGAAACTGAAAACTAGTGTTCCATTAGACGGAGCATTTAGTCGATAGCTTCCTTGCGAATCCGTTGTCGTACCGCGTTGGCTACCTTTTACCTGTACAGTTACTCCTGGTAAAGGAGAACCATCATCTGATGAAGTGACGCGGCCACTAACCGTTACATCCTGTGCCAGCACTGGCAAACAGAAAAGCAGCGAAAGCAGCCAGCTTCCCAATAAAATTTTGTGCATAAAACAGTATAAGTTAAAAACATAACACAATCCCGGAAACGGGGATACAAAGTTAGTGTTCGAATTAGTAAAATGTTTATCGGGACTTGCTTTTTTTTGTAATATTCCGATAAATCATCTTTGCCGAAGCGAATTTGATTAAAAAGTTGAAATTCGTGTCGTACAAGATATTAATGAAATTTTTTGGTTACTTAATATGCCTTGTAAAACAGGATAAAATGTAGTCTTTCAAAGTTTTTAGCACGCTGTTTCTTGCTGACATCGATACGATATAATACCAATTAGTTAGCGTGGATGGCTGAAAATTCGAACGGAATTACAGTGACTACCTGCTATAATAGGCTGGTTAGCAGTTGATTGACGAAGTGAGCTGTGTTTCTTGTTGTGCTCTCTTTTTTACGAGCCCACGCACTAATTGACTTTCGATAAAATGATAGAAACACTTAGGGAGCAAGAAGCGAAAAACAATAAGCATAATTTTTAATGTATATTTAATTTTATTTTATTCTAATATTTACACATATATTAGAATATATATTGGTAAAAGATAAAAAAAATAATATAATATTCTTCAAATAAGTGTATATTATTACATGTTCATTGGGTTATTAATTGTACATTTTAAGGACGATGCCTTGTTGTGTATTTAAGTAACTATCAATTAGAAGACTACAAATTGCTTGGATGGAATTTGACCGGTATTACCCCTCTGTTTTATTTTATGCAGGTCTGTGCACTGTACCTATAGTTCATGCCTGACTGCTTATCTCAGTTATAAACAGCTATGATCGGCTGCTTTGAATGAAAGAATTCTGTCTACTTTGTTGCGCAAGGCCCCGCTTGTTCTGAGAATTTATACCCAACTCATGTTAATCGAAAGCCGGAGCAAATGAAGTGACATCACGTATCACTACCAGTTTGGATTGCCTCTGTTAGTCGTCGATACACGCTATGGTTCCTTTCCAACTAACACCGACTAAGTGTCCATCGTATATCTATGTACGCCATCATTATTTTAAAACGAAATTGAAAAATACTAACGATAGAATACTGATACTATAACCATCAAGATAGTTAGTTGAGGGATGAATTATTTTGTTATTTTTGATATTGTCTATTAAAAAGAATTAATCAGGAGGAAAATTTGATAGTATATATGGATTAACCATAAATTGCATTTTTAGCGTAGGAATTATAAAAATTGAACAATTTGATGACAAAGTATCCATTATTTGTAGCCGCTATGGCATTAAGTGGTTTAGCCACGCACACGGTTTCAGGACAGACGACAGCCTTAAATGCGCGAATGGATAAAACAGCGGAAAGCCTTGAAAAAAAAGTAGTCGCTTGGCGCCGTGATTTCCACCAGCACCCTGAACTGGGTAACCGCGAATTTCAGACAGCCGCTAAAATTGCCGCTCACTTACAGTCGCTCGGTATCGAAGTAAAAACCGGCGTTGGTAAAACGGGCGTTGTCGGATTGCTCAAAGGTGGTAAGCCCGGTCCCGTGGTTGCGCTACGAGCCGACATGGACGGATTACCCGTAACTGAGCGTGTCGATTTACCGTTTAAGTCGGAAGCACATACGGAGTACAACGGACAGCAAACGGGCGTTATGCACGCGTGTGGACACGATACCCATGTAGCCATGCTGATGGGTGCGGCTGAAGTACTGGCGTCGGTGAAAAGTGAACTGAAAGGAACGGTAAAGTTTATTTTCCAGCCTGCCGAAGAAGGCGCACCAACGGGTGAAGAAGGTGGCGCTTATCTGATGATCAAAGAAGGCGTGCTCGAAAACCCCAAAGTAGATGCTATTTTCGGATTGCATATCAACTCGCAAACTGAAGTCGGTACGATCAAATACCGGCCTGGCGCAACGATGGCTGCTGTCGATTCGTATGCCATTAAGATCAAAGGGAAACAAACACATGGTGCTGCGCCGTGGTCAGGCGTTGACCCCATCGTAACGTCGGCGCAGGTCGTTATGGGTTTACAGACCATCGTTAGCCGGAACCTGCCCCTTACCGAAAATGCGGCTGTCGTGACGGTCGGTGCCATTCACGGCGGTATCCGGCAGAACATCATTCCGGAAGAGGTGAACATGATTGGCACCATTCGCTCGCTGGACAATGAAATGCAGAAAACGATCCACCGCCGGATCAATGAAATTGCTACGAACATTGCCGAGAGTGCCGGGGCAAAAGCAGAGGTTAAGATCGATGTGATGTATCCGGTTACGTACAACGACCCTAAACTGACGGATCAGATGGTACCGACGCTGGAAGCAATAGCCGGAAAAAACAACATCAAATTGACGCCTGCTCAGACGGGTGCCGAAGACTTTTCATTCTTCCAGCAAAAAATTCCGGGCTTTTTCTATTTCCTGGGAGGGATGACGAAGGGCAAAAAGCTTGAAGACGCTGCGCCCCACCACACCCCCGATTTTCAAATTGATGAAGGTTGCTTTGTGCTGGGTATGAAATCGCTTTGCCACCTGACCGTAGATTACATGGATCAGGCCGGAAAAAGCAAAGGTGTTGCCGTTAGCGGTAAATAAGTCTGATTGAACACGAGGTCCCAACGAACACAATGGCGATAATCAGTCTTGTGTTCGTTGGGACCTCACTTTTAAGCACCTTCCCGGTTGCGCAGAATGCGCGAAAGCAGACCTGGCAGGAATCGTTTGAGGTAAATGCCGTAGATTTCTGACCCGCCAATATAGACTTCCTCTTTTCTCTTGGCCACTGCCCGCAAAAGCCGTTGCGCAAATGTATTGACGTTCATGCCCTGTGCCTGATTGGCATCCATTTTATTGTGAACCTGCCCATCAGCATTGAGTGCGTGAAGTGAAATCGGTGTTTTAATATAACCGGGGCAAACGATTGTGACGTGTAAACCTGCGTTGTAGGTTTCGGCCCGTAATGAGTCGAAAAATCCGTGCAGTGCGTGTTTACTCGCGCAGTAGCCCGAACGCTGTTTTGTGCCCAGTTTCCCTGCTACGCTACTCGTCACGACGAAGTGCCCGCTCTTTTGGGCTAGCATCGTTGGCAACACGGCTTTCGTCATTGCCACGACGCCGAAGAAATTCACGTCCATCAATTGCTTATACACTGCAAACGCCGTGTCAGCAACCGCGCTTCGCTGAGTAATTCCGGCGTTTTGAAAAACGTAGTCGATTCGCCCAAACCGTTGACGTACGGTGTCTACATGATCAGGCAAGCGATCAACGTCGGTCATATCCATCGGCAATACTAGTAAATCGAATTCGGGAAGGCCCGTTTGAGCCGCTACCCGTTGCAACTCGTCAACGCGACGGGCTGACAACACGAGTTTCGCGTTTTGTTTTCCCAGATGAAGGGCAAGTGCCTCGCCGATACCCGATGAAGCTCCCGTGATCCAAACGACTTTCTGCGAAAATGTATCCATAAAATCAGGCAAGGGTATTCTGCAAAAGTACAACTACGCAATCTACTGTTTAGTATATACTAATTTGTAAATAGTTTATTTACCTTTGAG